>CAADHD010000021.1 GCA_900696575.1 uncultured Bacteroidota bacterium | reverse complement strand
CTCCGCGACTTTTTACCGATGCTAATTGCCTACCGTTACAAATGCAGTTGCGAAGGTTGTCATGCCGAGGTACGAGGCACTCTCCCAACAAGTACTCCGCGACTTTTTACCGATGCTAATTGCTTACCGTAACAAATGCTCATGGTAAAGTGAAGCATAAAAGAATCAGGGAGATGCCTCACCCGTCATCCGCTGGCGCTGCTGACGGGTTCGGCATGACAAAAGGGGGTGCTGTGTTTCACCTGTTATCCTCTGGCACTGCTGATGAGTTCGGCCGATATACCCGTTCCAACTGTTTCAACAGCATTCACTGATTGGATTGCATAGGTGAGTTGGACATATTGTAAAGATTCCGGGTTACGCCATCATACCTGCCAAAACCCATTTGCTGAAAGCCTATGGGGAAAATGGTATCGTGCAGCACCTTGAAATCATTCATCTGTTTTGCCTGTGCGGAAGTGTATGCCGGAGAAGTATCTGAATGAACTGAGACATGTTTTGGACCTGGCTGAAGTTTAAACTTATCAGGCATCCAAAAAGCGCGAAGAGCTTATTCACAGATAAGGATTTGATAAAAGACAGACCAACATTCTAAAATGTATCCTTCACACTATAAAGTATTCTCCGTTAGTTCTGATTACTGCTATCAAACCATTTAACTTTAACTGATTGATTTTTTGTCATACATAAATTTTCAAATTATCTCTGCATTTGGCCCATCTTTGCATGCGCCAAGTTTTAACTGATTATGAATTACCGTAAAGAGAAAGACACGATGGGTATAGTAGAAGTGCCTGCCGGTGTTTATTGGGGAGCGCAGACACAACGCTCCATAGAAAATTTTAAAATCAACCGCGAGAATAACCGGATGCCCATTGAAATTATCCGGGCTTTTGCCATTCTTAAAAAGGCGGCTGCACTGGCCAACGTTGATGCCGGAGTGCTGCCAAAAGACAAATGCGATTTAATAGCTAAAGTCTGTGATGAAATTCTGGAAGGAAAATTAGACGACCAATTCCCTCTCGTAGTATGGCAAACCGGCAGCGGAACACAAAGCAATATGAATGTGAACGAAGTGATTGCTTACCGCGCACATGTTTTGAGTGGCGGACTACTGACGGATGAAAAGAAAATCATCCATCCGAATGACGATGTAAACAAGTCGCAGTCATCAAACGATACTTTTCCAACGGCCATGCACATTGCCGCCTACAAAATGCTGCATGACAATACCCTGCCCGGCTTGCGAAAACTGCGTGATACGCTGCATACAAAAGCAAAATCATTTATGAAGGTGGTGAAGATTGGCCGTACACATCTGATGGATGCCACCCCGTTAACCTTAGGTCAGGAATTTTCAGGATATGTTTCGCAACTTGATCATGGAATCCGCGCTATTGAAAATACGTTGGATCATCTTTCGGAACTTGCGCTTGGCGGTACGGCTGTAGGAACCGGTATCAATACCCCGAAAGGCTATGCAGAAAATGTGGCTAAGCATATTGCCAAACTTTCAGGTCTTCCGTTCAAGACAGCGCCTAACAAATTTGAAGCATTGGCGGCTCATGATGCTATTGTGGAATCGCATGGCGCGCTGAAAACCGTGGCCTGTTCGCTGATGAAAATCGGAAACGATATACGCCTGCTGGCCTCCGGTCCGCGCTGCGGCATTGGCGAAATTTTTATTCCCGATAATGAACCCGGATCTTCCATCATGCCCGGAAAGGTAAACCCAACGCAATGCGAAGCCATGACCATGGTAGCGGCTCAGGTACTCGGCAACGATGTGGCCATTAATGTTGGCGGAGCCACCGGCCATTTTGAACTCAACGTTTTTAAACCGGTGATGATTTACAACTTCCTGCATTCGGCACGATTAATTGGCGATGTTTGTATTTCCTTTAATGATAAATGCGCTGCCGGCATTGAGCCTATTCATGAAAACATCCGCAAGAACCTTGAGAATTCGCTGATGCTTGTAACGGCACTGAACACAAAAATCGGTTATTACAAAGCGGCTGAAATTGCACAGACTGCACATAAGCAAGGCAAAACACTGAAGCAAACGGCCATTGACCTTGGTTATGTTACTGCTGAGCAGTTTGATGAATGGGTTAAACCGGAAGAGATGGTGGGAGAGATTTAAAAGATTTTATTTTTGCCGAACAACAAAACATTTATGGGAAAAGGAGATAAAAAATCGCGTAAAGGAAAAATGATCATTGGTTCGTATGGCAAGAAGCGTCCTGCCCGCAAGCAAAACAAGGCTTCTTTGCCGAGAAACGGACAGTAAGGCGGGAACTACTTCAGTTTGTTGACGACATCATTTCCGCGGAAAGAAAACACGCGGTGAGCAGCAAAACTGACAAAGCCTGCCAGCACGGCTGCCGTTGCGCGTGCAATAGTAGGATACCATTCCAACCCTTTTATCAGACCTGACATAATGATATAGTTCAGTCCGAGTACAATTATGGCAACCATAACATACCTGAATAATTGATGACGTGTACGCAAATCGCTGCCCGGAAACACAAAAAACTTGGTGATAGTAAAGTTGGTGATCAAACCGCAGGAGTAAGAAAAAGCTAATGAAACCGTAGGCGCTGAAATGACCACGGAAGGTGAGAAGTAAAAATCGGCCTTACGCAAAACGTAGTTAAACGTAAGAAAATACACCATCACATCCACAGCGGTAGCAATGGCAGCAGCTATGCCGTAACGAAAAATGGATTGGTCAAGAAGTTTCTTAATCATGATGGGTCAGGCGTAACGATGCTGCAAAAGAAAACGATTTACATAATCCTCAACGCCTGTTTCCAATGAATGAAAAGGCCGGGCAAAGCCGATACTTCGTAATTTTTCCATTTTCGCTTCGGTAAAATACTGATAGGTGTTGCGGATATCGGCAGGCATATCAATGTATTCAATGTTTGACGGGCGGTTCATGCTTTTAAAAACAGTATGGACCAAATCATTAAATGTGCGCGCTTTAGCTGTACCCAGATTGTAAATGCCTGAATGCTTGCGCTGATTCATCATAAAAAAACATACATCGGTTACATCGTTCACATAAATAAAGTCGCGCAACTGGAAGCCATCGGCATAATCATGACGATGTGATCTGAACAGCTTTACCTTTCCTGTATTGTTAATCTGATTGAATGCATGAAAAATAACCGAAGCCATTCTTCCTTTATGGTATTCATTGGGACCGTACACATTAAAAAATTTCAATCCTGCCCAGAAATACGGTTTGCGTTCCTGCTCCAATGCCCATAAATCGAATTGATGTTTCGATTCTCCGTAAGGATTCAAAGGTTTGAGCGAATGAATCATTTCATGGCTGTCATCATATCCCTGTTCACCGTTTCCATAGGTGGCAGCAGAAGAGGCATACACTAATGGCAAGCCAAATTCAACACAGAGGTTCCATACATTTTTTGAATACTCCAGATTAAGACGGTCAAAAACCGATACATCAAACTCGGTCGTGTCTGTACGTGCTCCGATATGAAAAACGAATTGAACTAATCTGTGGTTCTTCTTCAACCAGTCATGAAATTCATCGCGGTGAATTTTTGAAGCGAGTGTTTTTCCCTCAAGGTTTTTGTTTTTATCTGCTCTTGAAAAATCATCAACAGCCACCACATCAAGAAAACGATTGCTGTTCAGTTTACCAATAAGGCAACTGCCTATGAATCCTGCGGCACCGGTTACTACAATCATTCGTGTAAAAAAATTTCCTTATTCAATGATGGAAGCAAGCCCGATTCCATGCCTTTACTCAGAAGTACCATTACAGCTTTCTTCCCTTCTGCGCCCAAAGCTATGGAATAGCGGTTTACGTAAAGTTCAATATGCTGGCGCATTACATGCTCATCCATTTCCTGCGCATGAGCGCGCACATAAGGCATCACTTTTTCCGGGTTGGCATAAGCAAATTCAATACTTTGTTTTATCAATGCCTCCGTTTTCAGCAGCACCTCATTACCAAGCATTCGTTTACCGGCAATACAGCCAAGCGGCAACGGCTGTCGAATAGATTCTTCCCATTTCCTGCCAAGGTCAGAAAGTAATTGCAGTCCTTTCTGCCGGTAGGTAAAACGATTCTCATGAATGATTACTCCGGCATCACATTTATCTGCCAGCACAGCATTTTCGATTTCAGAAAATAGCATCTCCGTTTTATTATTCACCTCCGGAAAAAAAATGCTGAGCAGCAGATTGGCTGTAGTCCTCTTTCCGGGAATAGCGATGGAAAGATTTTTCACTTCTTCTTCTCCAAACTTGTTTTTCGAAATCAAAAGCGGGCCGCATCCTTTGCCTAAGGCGCTTCCTGACTGAAGCAATACATATTCATACGATGCATGAGCAAATGCCGGAAAGCTCATTTTCGATAGGTCTGTCTTTCCATCTCCGGCCAATCGGTTCAGTTCTTCTATATCGGCCATAATGATTTGAAACTTAAACTCACCGGTGTCAATCCAACCGTTAGCCAGAGCAGCAAACATGAAAGTATCATTCGGGCAGGGAGAGAAAGCCAGTGAAATGGAGCCCTTCAGGGCTATGGGTGAGCGCTGGCCTGAAACTTCCATCAGCTTTGCGTATAAAAATCATGCTTCTCCGTAGTGTGCACACGGATTACTCCCACGCTTATAAGGTTCACTAAAATTTTCTGCGCACGCCAGCGTGATATGTTTACTAATTTGCAGAACTCTTTCAGTGTTATGCGTTTGTTTTTTTCGAGATAGGAAAGCAACATACGCTCATTATCCGAATACTTGATGACGGTTTGCTGATTGGCCGATTCTTTACGCAGCACATCCAGAACAACCTTGCTGGCCAAAAGCGATTGATCCTCTACCCGGATGTAAGCCCACCATTTATGGTCGTCCCCTAATGCAAAATAGGGCTTATCCGATCCTTCGGGAATTACAACTTCGAGCAATGAGCGCTTGCCGAGGTAATACTCTTTTATTTCGGGACTAATAGCAGGCTTGCAGAAAAACTCAGCCGCTTTTAACAATACATGTCGTTCTTCATCAGCGCGCACGCCTGCAACCATACGGTCATCATTTACGCCTACCAGCAAGGTTCCGCCTTTGGTATTGGCGAATGAAACCATTGACTTCGCAATTTTTACTTCACTCGAAATTTCCTTCTTGAAATCAAGCTGCTGCCCTTCGCCCTGTTCTATCAGTCTCTGAATTCGCGATGGCAATCGGATGTCTGTTTTCGGAAGCATGGGGCAAAGATAGATGGGAGAAGTCATGGGGTTACTGCAACTAAAATTCTGAAAAAGTAATTTGTTTTTTCAAAACAAGATTCTTTTATCTTTACATCATCCTAAAAATCCTCAATACATGAAAAAGCAAAATCCGGTTACCCCCCCCCGCATGCTCATGCATTCAAAAGTTTAATTCTTAATTCTCTATTTATCCTGTGCATCATGCCTTCCAATGCACAAAACCTCTCGCTCCAACTTACCGCTTCCGATTACAACGGCTATAACATCAGTTGCTTTGGAGGCAGGGATGGAGTTATTGATTTAACTATTACAGGCGGCATACCGCCATACCGTATTTCATGGAGCACACGCGATACTGTTGAAGACCTTAGCGGCCTTGCTTCGGGTTATTACAGAGCAGAAGTTACCGATGCTTCTCCGGAAAGTACACCGGTTTCGGCAGAAATAACACTGACTGAACCGGAAGCGCTCCGCGTAAATCTTACTTTTAGTTCATATCACGTGAATGGCCGCGAATACAATATAAGCCTCAGCGGAGCATGTAACGGATGGATAGCTGTTAATCCCACCGGTGGAGTTGAACCTTATTCATATTATTGGGAACAACTAAACGGAAGCAATCTGCAAACGGTAACGAATCTGTGTGCCATGGAATATTTAGTTCAGGTTACAGATGCCAATGGCTGTATGCAGGAAAATGTAAAACATATAAGCGAACCTCCCCGCGATGACTGGACGATGACCGGCAATGCGGGCAGCAACCCTGTAACTGATTTTATCGGTACATCAGATGAACAGGATTTGGTTGTAAAAACTAATGCGGAGGAAAGGCTGAGGATTGGGGCAGATGGATTTTTCAAAATCAATTCATTCTCCGGTAATGGAAATAAATTACTTTTTGCTGATAGTAATGGCTTTTTTCAAATTCAACCAATCTCATTTTTGGAAGTTGCCAAACCGGGACTTACTTGTAACGATCCTTTTGCTTTGAACGCATGGCGGCATAAAACATCAAATCCATCAGCTATTTATACCTGTACTGACAGGGTGGGAATTGGTAATGACGAACCGCATGAATTTCTCGAAATCGGTACGCGCTTTACATTTCACAGCGGAGGTTCAAAAGTGATTTCCTACAACTCTTATTGGGATGGTGTAAGAAAAAGAATATCCACTGATGCGGTTTCAGCTTTACATTTCCATTTGAATGGAGATGTTGAATTCACGGCTTGTCCTGCCGGAGGAAATCCAGACGATGACATTGATGCCCTTATGCAATCTGTAATGAAAATAATGAATGACGGAAAGATTGGAATTGGCATAGAACCGCAGGCAGGATATAAATTGACAGTTGATGGCAAAGTAGGCGTACGCGAGGTGTATGTACGTGCAACAGGAGCATGGCCTGATTATGTATTTGATTCGGATTACAAAATGATGACGCTGAAAGAAGCCGGCCGTTTCATGAAAAAGCATAAACACCTGCCCGGCATGAAACCCGCTGCTGAAATAGAAACCGAAGGGCAGCCCCTTGGCGAAATTCAGAAACTACAGCAGGAACACCTCGAAAAACTTTACCTCTACATCCTGCAGCTTGAACAACGGATTGAAGAATTGGAAGAAAGAAAATGAGCATGAAGAGGGTTTTGCTGTTACTTATTTTAACAAGCCCTTTCATTTCACATGGGCAGTTAATTTTTAACCGTACCTTTTACGGGCCGCCCGGCAGCAATCAAGGAGCTTTTTCGAGTACCGTGGATGATGCCGGTAATATCTATACAGTTGGCACTTACAAGGACACCAATCCTTTCCACTGGCTTACGCTGATGAAACTTGATTCAGCAGGTAATTTACTCTGGAGCAAGGCAAATGATTTGGCAAGATCAGGCAGGAAGATTAAAAAGTTGTCTGACAATAATATTCTTACTTTGGGTTTAGTATATGAGAGTACGCCTCCGACTAATAGAAGCTCTTCATTATTATTCAAAGCAGACACTGCCGGTAATATACTGTGGAGCAGGGTTTATTTTGACACAATCAGTTTTGCTGCATCAGATTTTGTTGAATTGCCAGATAAAGGGTTTACATTAACAGGAGGATGGTATAATATAAACAATCAGCAGGAAGGACGTATCTTCCTGATGCGCACCGATTCTGTCGGCAATGTGCTTTGGTGTAAACTGTACGGCAACGGTTATCCGGGTTATTACTCCCGTTCTGTGGTAACCACCCATGACGGAGGATTCATCGTTGGCGGTAACATGGTGGATATTTATGATATTGTCGTTTTCCGCACCGACTCGCTCGGCAATCTCATCTGGTCAAAACAGTTTGGAGGAGCTAAAGGCGATTATCTCCAAAGCCTCATTTCCCTCAGCAACGGCAACTATGCCTTTGGCGGCTATGCCAACTCTTTTATCGGAACCGGCTCGTGGCCGCCTTTTAAGCAACTTCTGTTTCAATTTGACAGTGCCGGAAATAAAATATTTTGTAATCAATATATACAAGGAGGCTTATCCGATAAGTGTTATGCCCTTGCAGAAACACAAACCGGAAAAATCATTATTACCGGTATTGGTACAACAAAAATGACCGATGCTAACGGGAATGCTATATTATGGTTTGCCTGGGGCGGAAACATCTCTATTAATCTTCTTCCTGATCAAAGCATGATTTTCACTGGAAATAACGGATCTAATTCTCTAATCCAAATAACGAAAACCGATAGCGTATTTACACCGCTTTGCTATAATTACAATTTCGACCCTCTTCAGCAAGTAAGCATTCCGGATGATTTTTTGCCCTTGGCATTAGGTGAGGCCTCCTGTACTCCTTTTGATTCTTCCGTATCCGGCATGTTTTTTTTAAACTTTAATCTACTCGATTCACTCCTTTGCCTAACGGCAACCAATGTTGTTCAACCTGAAAAAAAAACAGATATATACATCTTCCCTAACCCGTTTACTGAATATATTTCTCTTGTTAATGTTGATGACACATTTATTGATCAGCTAATTATTCATGATATGACCGGAATAATGTTAGAATCTATAAAATATTCAGGCGATTGGTTGAATTTAGCTCATTTGAATCAGGGTATTTATTTCATCAGCATTTATTCAAAAAACAAATCACTTCTAAAGGTTATAAAAGTTTGTAAAATCAATTAACTATGAGAAAACTCACTCTGCTTTTATTATTTGTTCTGACATTTTTCCCTCTGTCTTCCATCAGTCAAAATTTTATTAACCCGTACATGGAACATTTGGGGACTCCGCAAAACTACCCAGTTATAGGAGCTCCATCCAATAATTATTTATATAGCCTCCATCCTGATGATATAGACGACCTGATAGGCGGCTGTTCTGGTGAATATGAGATATCCATGAAAGACCATTTCTGGCACCGCGATGCCGATATTCGTAACAACCATGCTGTCTCTTTGATCATTGAATCGGCTTCGTTTCCTTTTCTTCCGCCCTGCGCTGCCAATACCAATGGCTGTGCCGATGATCCGAATAATCCTCCCCCTGTACCAACTCAACGGACACTCGTTATGCCATGGAGCGCTTATGATGCCAATAATCACACATGGCTAACCTACCTGAAGAACAGAACAGAAGTAATTCCGATGGATGCCGGTGGAGATGGCCAAACGCTTTTACATCAAACTTTGGTAAGTAATGTGTTTACCAAAGGCGGGCCTGTTCTTGCACCAGGTATCAGCCGCAGGATTCTTCCTCATACCGCTCTTAAACACACCGTTAGGCTGCACTGCGGAACCAGCATTAACCATCAGGTAATTTCTTCCTTTACTTTTTATTATGACCTAACGCGCGGACGTACCCGCTGGTATCCTTTCCGCATGGATAACTTCAATTCAAATGCAGCCCAACATGATTTAATGTTGCGGCCTGTTCTGCATATTCGCCCTAATTATCCCGGTTCGGCTTTTAGTTTTGTCGAAACTTATTACAACGATACCGGCAACAGCGACTGGTATATTGGTGGAACAATACCCTATTTCCCCTGTGATGAAATTCCCGTAGGGGCATGCAATCATGTCAAATCGGATTTTCCGGCTAACTTTTGCAATTCATCCTCTTCGCTTTTTGCCGAAGAAGATCAACAAAAAAAAACGCGCATTTGAATTTGCCTATCCTGCTACTTATACGCTTATCTCAGCTATTTTATTCGGACCGGATAAAGCAGATGTACTGACTGGTTACATTTTTCAAAATAATCAATTTGTTTACCGTGGGGCTGGCCCTAACAATGGATCACTAACATTAAAGCACCAGTATTATATTGATCAGAATATTGATATGACTGATATCAACCCCGATGAAAAAGTAATTTACAACCCCTCCGAAGCACATATAACGGCTGATAATCTCATCTTCCCTTCTTATTACACTTTTAAAACCATTCGCGGAGTGTATCCTACCGAAGCCGAAGTGATGGCTGATTACACTCCTGAAAACGGCTGCCAGAACATCAGCGATTTGAGGCAGGTGCCTGTGCGTACAGACTTAAGAACGGATGTGGCTGGATTTCCGAATAACCCTGCCGTTGTAGATCATTCCGTGTTTGCATCCATTTATTATTTAGAGCCGGGCAGCAAGCTAACCTTACTGTTTCTGTTGACGGTTTGGCTAAGGGCATTTATATGTTCCGGTACAGGGATGGAATGGACTATGAAACTAAAAAAGCGTTATTTCAATAATTTAGCGCTGCAAAGTCTGACTTAGCCAATTCCATTTAGCAAGAACAACCTGTAAGGAAGTCTAATTCCTGATTGTTTACCTATATTTGCCTCGGTAAAGGAATTTTGGAGGGGACGGCAGTCCCCTCTTTCTTTTGAAAATGAATTCATTAACAGAAATTAAGCCGCTCATTGAGCACTGGATGCAGGATAAAGGCATCTTCCTGGTGGATATTAAACTCTCACCGGGCAATCTCATAGTTTATGCCGACAAACCAGCAGGCATTTCGCTTGACGAATGCGCTGAACTTAACCGCTTTCTCTTTAACAGCCTTGATGAATCAGGTTTTAATGAACAGCATACTATTGAAGTTTCATCTCCCGGCATAGAGTACCCGTTTAAAGTAAGGCAACAGTTTGAAAAAAACTTAGGCCGCCCGGTCTCTGTAATCACTACGGAAGGCGAGCAAGTGCAGGGCATTCTTGAAAGCATGAATGACAAAGGCATTACCCTGTCCATAAAAAAAACAAAGCTACGCCCGGCCCACCAAAAAGAATTTTTGTTTGACCGGATAAAAGAAGCAAAATCAATCATCACATTTAACCAAGAACACATTTCCCTTTCATAAAACCTCAATACAATGGAACATGACGTTTTAATAGAATCATTTCAGGAGTTTAAAGACTTCAAAAACATTGACCGCGCTACTATGATGAGTATCCTTGAGGATGTATTCCGCAGTATGGCGCGCAGAAAATTTGGCCCGGAAGCCAATATCAATGTGGTTATCAATATAGACAAAGGCGACTTTGAAATATGGCGCAGCCGTACCATTGTGGAAGACGGCATGGTAGAAGATGAATCAACCCAGATTGCCTACAGCGATGCCGTAAAAATTGAACCCGATTTTGAAGTAGGCGAAGATGTTACGGAAGAAGTGCCTATTCTTTCTTTTGGAAGACGCGCCATTCAGGCAGCCTTGCAAAACCTGAAATCAAGAGTAAATGACCTTGAGAAAGATGGCATCTACCGCAAGTATAAAGACCGTGTGGGTGAAATTGTAACCGGTGAAGTATATCAGGTCTGGAAACGCGAAATGCTGGTGCTTGATGACGAAGGCCACGAACTCATTATGCCCAAAGACCAGATGATTCCTGCTGATTTTTACAAGAAAGGTGATGCTGTTAAAGCGGTTGTATTGCGTGTGGAAATGCAGGGCAGCAGCCCGCGGATTATTCTTTCCCGTACCGCACCGGTGTTCCTTGAAAGGTTATTTGAACTTGAAGTTCCCGAAGTTTTTGACGGATTAATCACCATTAAAAATGTTGTACGCGAACCTGGCGAAAGAGCAAAGGTGGCTGTTGAGTCTTATGATGACCGCATTGACCCGGTAGGTGCCTGTGTAGGAATGAAAGGATCGCGCATTCACGGAATTGTAAAAGAGCTACGAAATGAAAACATTGATGTAATCAACTTTACGAACAACATTCAGCTTTACATTCAGCGTGCATTAAGTCCTGCCAAAATTACCAGCATCAAACTTGATGAAGAAAATAAAAAAGCAGCCGTTTACATGCGCCCCGATCAGGTTTCGCTGGCTATTGGCAAAGGGGGAAACAATATCCGCCTGGCCGGCAAACTAACCGGTTACGAAATTGATGTTTACCGCGATGGGTCTGATGATGAAGAGGAGGATGAAGATGTTGATCTGGATGAATTTACAGACGAAATTGAAGAATGGGTAATTGAAGAATTGAAAAAAATCGGTTGCGATACGGCTAAAAGTGTTTTAAAACTAAACGTTGAAGAATTGGTTAACCGCACCGACCTTGAGGAAGAAACCATTCAGGATGTCATTTCCATTTTAAAATCAGAATTCGAATGACCCCCGTAGATTAATTGAAAAAAACAGGGCATCAATTAAGCCCGGCATTAAAACCATAAAATGGCAGATAAAGAAGTACGTATTTCCAAAGTCCTGAAAGAATTCAGCATCGGCATTGATCATGTCATTGAATTTCTTACCAAGAAAGGATTTACCGTTGACAAAAATCCCAATTCAAAAATTCCGGGAGAGGCTTATGCGTTACTCGAACAGGAATTTGCCGGGGATAAGGAAATAAAAAAGGTGGCTGATGATATTGCCCGCGAAAAACTGCGCAAGGAAAATACAGTCATCGAAGCAAAATCGGTTGCAGAAACACCCCCTCCTGCCGAAGTGGTTAAAGAAGAAGATGTACGTGAGTCTCTTTCGCACATGAAACTTGAATTTGCCGAGAAAGAACTAAAGAAAAAGAAAACAAAGAAAGACGAGAGAGCGGCAGAACCCGAAGTAATAAAAGCCAAAGCAAAGATTGAAGAACCGAAGGTTGTCGGCAAAATTACTCTTGAAGAAAAACCGAAATCAAAATCCAAAAAGAAAGAAGAAGAAGTTAAAGCATCCCCGGAAGAAGCGAAAGCCAAAAAAGGAAAGACTAAAAAAGCAGAACCGGTTGCAGAAGAAGAACAAGAGAAGAAACCCGCCAAGGGAAAGAAAAAGAAAGAAGAAGAAGAAGAAATTCCGGTTGCAGAAATCCCTGTTTCTCCACCTGCGCTTCCGGTTGCAGAAACTCCTGCCCCGGAAACTCCCGTTACGGAAGTTCCGCCTGAACCCAAAAAGGAAGAAGCCTTCCGCGTTAGTCCGAAAGAAATTCTTTCAGGCCCTACCATTGTAGGTAAAATTCAACTGCCGGTTAATCCACCTAAGAAAAAACCGGTTGCCACTTCTGCCCCTGATGAAGCCGGTAGAAAAAAGAGAAAGCGTACTGATAAAAAAGTCAACATCAAAGAAGAAGGCAATAAAATCAGCAAGCCATCTGATTTTCGCAGAGACCGCCCCGACCAGCGAAGGCCACAGCCACGCAAACCGGAACCTGCTGCTGAAATTACAGACCGCGATATTCAGGAACAAATCAAAGCTACGCTTGCCAGGTTAAGCGGTGGAAAATCGAAAGCAGGAGCCAAAATTAAAAAAGCGAAACGCGAAGCAGCCAAAGAAGAAGCAGCCATGGCTTCAGCCGAAGCAGCAACCGAACAAAAGATAATTAAGGTTACCGAATTTGTAACGGTGAATGAACTGGCCAAGATGATTGAAGTGCCGGTAACGCAAATTATTTCAGCCTGCATGTCACTCGGCATGTTTGTGTCCATCAATCAGCGGTTAGATGCTGAAACACTTTCAGTGGTGGCCGAAGAATTCGGATGCAAAGTTGAATTTGTTTCTGCCGATGTGCAGGAAGCTATTGAAGAAAAAACGGATTCTCCTGAACAACTCAAGCCGCGTTCCCCCATTATCACGGTCATGGGACATGTGGATCATGGAAAAACATCACTGCTTGACTACATTCGAAAGTCTAACGTTATTGCCGGAGAAGCCGGTGGAATAACCCAGCACATAGGCGCCTATTCCGTAACGCTTGAAAACGGTAAGAAAATAACCTTTCTCGATACTCCGGGCCACGAAGCCTTTACTGCCATGCGCGCCCGTGGAGCAAAAGTTACCGATGTAGCCATCATTGTTATTGCTGCTGATGACAGCGTTATGCCTCAAACCAAAGAAGCTATCAATCATGCTCAGGCTGCCAATGTTCCTATTGTTTTTGCATTTAATAAAATGGATAAACCGGGAGCCAGCGCTGATAAAATCAGGGAGCAGCTTTCCAAAATGAATATACTGGTTGAGGAATGGGGAGGCAAATTCCAGACTCAGGAAATTTCTGCTAAATCAGGAATGGGAATAGATGCGCTTCTTGATAAAGTTTTAATTGAAGCCGATTTGCTTGATCTGAAAGCCAATCCCGATAAAAATGCCAAAGGAACCATCATTGAATCTTCGCTTGATAAAGGAAGAGGATACATAGCCACCGTGTTAGTATTAAACGGAACGCTGCGCGCTGGCGATGTAGTGCTTGCCGGTTGTTACAGCGGAAGGGTAAAGGCAATGTTTAATGAGCGTGGCCAGAAATTAGACGCTGCCGGCCCGGCTATGCCTGCCATGATTCTTGGCCTGAGCGGAGCGCCACAGGCCGGTGATCAGTTTCATGTGATGGATGATGAACGCGAAGCCCGTGAGATTGCCAACAAGCGACTGCAACTGCAGCGCGAACAGGGAATCCGTACTCACAAACATATTACTCTGGATGAAATAGGAAGAAGATTGGCCATTGGCAACTTCAAAGAATTGAATGTAATTGTTAAAGGCGATGTGGATGGCTCCATCGAAGCACTTGCTGATTCGCTGCTTAAACTTTCCACTTCCGAAATTCAGGTGAATGTAATTCACAAATCCGTAGGAGCCATTACCGAATCCGATGTCATGCTCGCCTCGGCTTCCAATGCCATCATTGTTGGGTTTCAGGTACGCCCATCGCTCAATGCACGCAAACTGGCCGAACAGGAGCAGATTGACATACGGCTGTACAGCATTATTTACGATGCCATCAACGAAATCAAATCGGCTATGGAAGGAATGCTTGCACCGGAGTATGAAGAGAAAATTGTCTGCAATGTGGAAGTACGCGAAGTGTTCAAGATTCCTAAAGTCGGCACCATTGCAGGCTGTATGGTTCAGGATGGCAAGATTACCCGTAACACCAAGATACGCGTAATACGCGATGGTATTGTAGCCTTCACCGGTGAACTGGCATCACTCAAACGGTTTAAAGATGACGTGAAAGAAGTGGCTGCAGGTTTTGAATGCGGACTCAACATTGCCAACTTTAATGACATTAAAACAGGCGACATTATTGAAGGTTACGAGCAGGTTGCTGTAAAACGAACGCTCGTATAATTATTTTCCCGTACTTCCGAATCCTCCTGAGCCGCGTTGAGTTTCAGCTAGTTCTTCAGTAAGAACCCATTCTATTTGTTCATGACGGGCCAGCACCAATTGTGCAATGCGCTCTCCGTTTTGAATGGTAAACGGTTGATCGGAATGATTGATTAAAATAACTTTTACTTCACCGCGGTAATCGGCATCAATGGTGCCGGGCGAATTGAGAACTGTAATCCCATGCTTAAAAGCCAATCCGCTGCGAGGGCGAACCTGCCCTTCATACCCTTCAGGTATTTCAATCAACAATCCGGTAGGGATTAACTTCCGCTCACCCGGATTTAAAACAACAGGCTCCTTTAAATCGGCCCGCAAATCCATTCCTGCCGCATGTGCAGTTTCATAACCGGGCAACGGGTTGCCGCTGCGGTTTATCACTTTCACTTTTATCATTGCTTTATCAGATAACTTTTTTCAATTCCGTAAAACAGTATCGTGTAAAAAATAAAAACCAGCTCACTATTCCGAAAAGTTTGAACGTGTCCTCAAGAAACGAATCTTCGGGAATGGGCATGGGCATGGTGTCTATTACGGTGCTTACCCCTATGAGCAAGGCCGCAAGAACCAGAAGCAGATACTCCGACTTTAAAATAATATCTCTGAACACGACAGCATAAATAAGGGCAAGGTTCAGGTAAAAGAGATAAACAGCATTTTCCGGTATGCTGAAATAAACAGGATAAACTTCTTCGTGCATCATGAACAAATCATCAAATAACAGAAGAAAAGATAGCAGTGATGATGCCAATAAAAAAGAGCGGACATTTTTTGTTTGTTCTGCTTTAGGAATAATCCGCCAGCCAAAAATGCAAATTACAGCACTTGCGCACCATAACATAATGCCTACGTTGCTGAAAAATCCGATGTAAAAAGGAGAATTGGTAATGGTGGCAGGATCCTGAGTGAAATGATCCAATTCAATATTGTATTCAATGCCGAGAAGAATTACGATGGAGAGCAAGGCAGTAGTAGCGGCATAAACAATGACCAGGATGAGTGTGATATTTTTAAGTTGTTCGCGCAGATTCATGGGAGCAGGAATGGCAAAGTAATGGCAATTCTCACTGTAATTCAACCGCTGTTCATAAGTCGGGTCTAATGTCAGGAACTGAAAAGTTTTTCTGTTTCTTACAGTTATCCTCCATTTTGAAACGCATCCGATCGCATGACGTTAAACGCTTCAGTTTTTTGATTTTGTAGAAGATGATTACCATTTGGGAGAACCTGTCTGTTGAAACCAGAAAAGAAATTGAACGCATTTTAAAAGCCGATGATTTAAAGCGTCAGTACATGGAAGAATTGCATACCCGCCCGTGTTACCGTGATTTTTTTAATCATTACAATGATGAATCGGTTCATGCTTTCATTGATGAGTATGCAAAACGAAAATCGTATTACACCATTCACGGAGAAATTAAAGCAGATGAACAATCAGAAGCCGAACTGAAGTTCAGGCATATTGCCGAGAAATACTTTGCCGAAATTCAGCAGAAAAAACTTTTTGACCTTCAGTGTTTATGGAGGGCGGGCAAAATAACGCTTGACGGCATCGGCACTACAGCCGACTTCACCCCTCTGGAATTCTGCATTTTTTCGGTTCCCTTTCTCAAACCGGTTACCGAGCATGAGTTGAACATTTACCTAGATTATTTAAAAACCGATGAATCTGCAAACAATCATGATTACCGGTGGCAGGATTTTGACTCATTCAGAAGTGCTTTTGAAAGCAACCAACCAGAGCGCATTCCTGAGTGGTACAGGTTTTATGACAGAGCCTTGGGTGCGGAATCGTTACTGAAAAGTGAAAATATAAAGGGAAAGGAAGAAAGCAAATGGCTTAATAATGAAAAAGAGGAACATGCTTTTGAATCATCAGACGATACAGGCAAGCCTGATCTTGAGTTTAACTATAATTCGCTTGAATTTTTTGTTTACACGTTTGAAGACCGGAAAACCATCCGCCAGTTTATGGCTGCCGAGCGTTTTCATCCGGAGATTGATAACAACGGGCTGCTGAACGAAGCGTGGAAATTACTTCGCGAGTCGGAAGACGACATTAGTATTTTGAAAACTGGAAACTGGAAAACCGTTCTGATCGAAACTGCTGACCGTTACCGAAGAAAAAAAACAGCAGAGTGCATGAAAGATCTTTTTAAAGAATACCAGATGCGTTTAAAAGCGGGCATCCCTTTCCGTGCAGGGGAAAATGATTCACTATTTGAGTTCTATTCTGTAAAAGCAAATCTCTACAGTCAGAAATTATCAGCAGCCAAAAAAGCGGCCGGAAGAAAATCAGATTGCTGAATCATTAACTTCTCTCTTCCCAGATCATGCAAAGGTGAATAATGGTTTCTACCGCTTTCTGCATATCCTGAATGCTTACCCACTCATGCTTTCCGTGAAAAGCATGCTCCCCGGCAAAAATGTTGGGGCAGGGCAACCCCATAAACGATAACCGCGAACCGTCTGTTCCTCCGCGAATGATAGTGAGATGCGGCTTCACTCCTGCACGATTAACGGCTTCCTCCGCATACTTGATCAATTGCGGATGTTTATCAAGCACTTCTTTGAAATTCCGGTATTGTTCCGTTACCGTGAATTGATAAGACGACTTCGGGAATGATTTCATCACCTTTTTTATAATTGATTCAATCATATTCTCCAGCTCTTTCAGTTTCTCTGTTTCAAAACTGCGAATGATAATTTTAATATTGGTTTTTTCAATGGTTCCCGAAACGGAAACCGGATGAACAAAACCTTCACGACCTGCTGTTGTCTCAGGAGATGAATGGTCTTTGGGAAAGGAATCGATAATGGCTGCCGCTATTTTAATGGCACTTTCCATTTTTCCTTTGGCATAACCGGGATGTACGCTGAATCCGTTTATCTCCACCGTTACCATATCAGCGCTGAAGGTTTCGTTTTCAATGTGCCCTAAGGTTTCGCCATCCATGGTGTAGGCATAATCAGCGCCCAGCTTTTTCAAATCCACTTTATCCACTCCCCTTCCTATTTCCTCATCCGGGGTAAACAGAATTTTAATCGTTCCGTGTTTTATTTCCGGATGCGTCATCAGAAAATAAGCAGCATCCATAATCTCAGCCACCCCGGCTTTGTTATCCGCACCCAGCAAGGTTGTGCCATCAGCCGTAATGATGTCATTCCCGATTTGATTTAATAATTCCGGATGATCTTCCGGTGTAAGCACCTGCGAATTATCGGCAGGCAGCACAATATTCCCGCCCTGATAATTTTTATGAACGATCGGGTTCACATTTTTTCCTGAGCAATCAGGCGAAGTATCCACATGGGCGCAGAAACAAATCACGGGAACTTTTTTTGCAGTGTTCGAAGGGATGGTAGCATACACGTATCCGTACTCATCCAGATGGGCATCCTCAATTCCCATTTCTTGTAATTCTTCAACTAACGCCCTTGATAAGTTTTTTTGTTTTTCTGTAGAAGGACAGGTTGATGACTCCGGATCGGATTGCGTATCAATTTTCACATAACGCAGAAAACGTTCGGTAACGGTGTGGGAAATGGAAAGCATGGGTGGAAATTTATTATGATCTAAATAGTTCTGATTCGTTCTTACTCTCTTATTCTGATTTAATAATTCTGCTCCTATACAGCACTGCCCTAACCGGTGCGGCATCGTTTTCAAACGAGGCCGGAATTAAATTCAGAAAATAAAATCCGTTTTTTATTGTATCGGGCACATAAATCAATTCGGTAATGGTGCAGTCTTTCCTCGTTTTCTGCGGATGATTCCAGAAGGCATGATGAGCAAAAAGTTTTCCTCCGTCTTCTTCGCGGTCAACCGAGGGAAGGTCAACAAGCAAATGCCGGAAGCCATAGTCACGAATCAAGGCCGCGGCTTCGTGATGAAGATAAGCCGGATTGGTGCCTGAATAATGCTTTGAAACTTTTGAAGAATGATTGGGTAAAGTACGGATAAGGATGGCAGTTGCCCTTTTATGCTTTAGCACTTTTTCAACCTGCCCTGCCGTTAATACCAAATCGCCATTCATTTGCTTTTCCGGCTTTAAGGAAATCAGAACAGCCGGCATAAAAAACTCTTTCTGGCAGTCGTTCAGCGAAATGTTTTCTTTGGTGATGTGCCCTACACATTCCGTATGCGTACCATGCCCGTGCGGATTGAAAAACACATTACGGAAGTTGACCGGAGCGCCATGCTTTGCTTCAAAAATTTTTATTCCGTACTGCACCGGTTCAAACTTCGGAGAATCCACATACCAGGCTTGTACATTTTTATCATTGCCCCGTAAAGGCAATGAAATATCCAATGGTTTTGAGAAATCAATCTGATACTTCCGGTTATCATAAGTAATGACGGCTTTCATGGCTTCAAACGTAATAGATTTTTGTTGATACTACCTTTGCCTTTATGGCAGAAGATATCATCCGTAACAAAGTGGCCGAAAGTGGCATCCTCACTATTGATCCGGCACAGTTGATTAACACTGGGGATATAGTTCAGTTCGATCTCAGGCCTTTCTTATTTGAAGAATTAATCCTGAAAGAAAAAGACTTTCGCGAAAAACTGAAACATCACGATTGGGAAAAGTACACCGGAAAAAATGTTGCTGTTTTTTGTTCAGCCGATGCTATAATTCCTTCATGGGCTTATATGCTCACCGCCTCTTCCCTACAGCCTTATGCCCGAACGGTATTTGCCGGAACGGCTGACAGGCTTATCGAAGTCTTATTCCGCAAGGCTGTAGAAGAATTACCTGCAGAAGAATACCGCGATAAACGCATTGTAATTAAAGGCTGCAGCGATATTCCCCTTTCGGTTTACTCCGATCTGATTATGAAACTTCAGCCGGTTGTGATATCCATCATGTATGGTGAGCCTTGCAGCACCGTGCCTGTTTTCAAGAAAAAAGACTGAATGGCAACTGCATAATGATGCGGCAGAGCCATGTTATTAGTCGGGTTTTCTGATATTCGCAACCCTTGTTAAACCGATAAAAAATAATCTTATGAAAAAACTGTTTTCTTACATTTTATTCACTGCTTTCCTTTTGCCTGTTCATTTACGTGCCGATGAAGGCATGTGGCTGCTCAATATGCTGAAAAAAATCAATGAAGGCGAAATGCAAAGCATGGGCATGAAACTTTCTGCCGATCAGATTTACAGCGTTAATAATTCATCTGTTAAAGATGCCATAGTATCGTTTGGCGGATTCTGTACCGGTGAAATGATTTCTAAAAACGGATTACTGCTTACCAACCATCACTGCGGTTTAGATGCTATTCAAAGCCACAGCACTACTGAGCACGATTACCTTACCAATGGATTCTGGGCTAAAACGCATAAAGACGAATTACCAAATCCGGGTCTGTTTGTCAGGTTTCTGGTAAGAATGGAAGACGTAACCGAAAAAATAAAAGCGGAACTAAGCGACACGCTTACGGAAACTGCACGTCAGGCCGCCATTACCCGCATTGGCAATAAATTGTCGAAAGAAGCAACCGAAGGAACTCATTACACTGCCGAAGTGCGCAGCATGTTTCATGGCGATGAGTTTTACATGTTCGTGTATGAAACCTTTAAAGATGTACGCATGGTTGGTGCTCCCCCTTCTTCCATCGGAAACTACGGTGGCGATACCGACAACTGGATGTGGCCCCGCCATACCGGTGATTTCTCCATATTCCGTGTTTATTGCGGCAAGGATGGTAAACCGGCTGACTATTCTGAAGACAATATCCCTTACACCCCGAAACACCATCTCCCTGTTTCGTTAAAAGGAATCAAGGAAGGCGATTTTTCAATGATTATCGGATATCCGGGAAGAACGGAGCGTTACCTTACAAGCGGTGGTGTTGAAATGGCCATTGACATGACCAGTCCTTCCGTAGTGAAAGTGCGCGAGTTGAAATTAGAAATCATGCGTAATGAGATGAAGAAGAGCGATAAGGTGCGCATACAGTATCAATCAAAGCACAACCGCACCTCCAACTACTGGAAGTATTTCATTGGCCAGATAAAGCAATTGAAAAGAATGCGTGTAGCCGATCAGAAAAAAGATCAGGAACGCAGATTTACCGAGTGGGCTAATGCTGATGCATCGCGTAAAGCAAAATACGGAACCGTAGCCTCTGACCTGCGCAAAGCTTATGAGGATATGCGCCAGTACGCCAACACCCGTATTTACCTGCGCGAAGCCATTTTACAGGGTGCTGAAATCCTTCCTTATGCTTACAGCTTTGATGCTTTGGCCACCGCGCTCTCCAAAAAGGAAACTCCGAAAGAGGAGATATCAAAAATGACCGCATCCTTATCCGAAGGTGTAGAGGAACATTTTAAAGATTACCACCAACCCATTGACCGCCAGTTGCTGTCCGCTATGTTGAAAATGTATTACAACGATATTCCGAAAGATCAGCAATCAGACCTGTTCCGCGAAATTGAAAAGAAATACAAAGGCAATTTTGAAAAATATGCCGATGATGTTTTCAAAAAATCCATGTTCACTTCGGCTGATAAAGTGAAGGCATTTTTAGCAAAGCCCGATTACAAAAAACTTTCGAACGATCCGGCCTATAAAGGCATGAAGACAATAATTGATCATTACAATGCCAACATACGCGGCAAGGTAACGGCTATTGAAACCAAACTGAATGCCCTTAACCGTGCTTACATCAAAGGCAGCCGCGAAATGTATCCTGATCGTAAGTTCTTCCCCGATGCCAACAGCACCATGCGCCTCACTTACGGAAAAGTAAAAGCTTATGCCCCGGCCGATGCCGTACAGTACAACTGGTTTACCACCATTGACGGTGTCATGGAAAAAATGGATAACAGCAATCCTGAGTTTGTAGTGCAGGACAACTATGTGAAACTTTACAACCATAAAGATTTTGGTCAGTATGGTGAAGCCGGCAACCTGCGTGTTTGTTTTATTTCAGACAATGACATTACCGGAGGAAATTCAGGCAGCGGGGTGATGAATGGCGAAGGGCACCTCATTGGCCTGGCATTTGACGGAAACTGGGAAGCCATGAGTGGAGATATTGCATTTGATCCGGCTTATAAGCGAACTATTAATACAGACATCCGCTACGTGCTTTGGGTGATTGAAAAAATAGGCAATGCCCGTCATTTGATTGATGAAATGACGGTAATAAAATAATCAGGATTTTTTCTGACGGAAAAGCCGGAGCACATTATTACTCCGGTTTTTTTATTGAAACTTCCGGATGGTTTCTTCCAGTTCGGTTGCCAGTTTAAAGCCATTCATCCTCCATACTTCCACCGCATTTTTGTATATTATCAAAACCGGTACGCTTCTGATGAAATGCTCATTAGCCAATTCAACATGATCATCCACATTTACTTTATGAATGAACAATTCAGGCATTCTGCTTTTTAATTCTTCGAGAATCTCATCCAGCATTTTACACGGTTCGCACCAGGGCGCCCAGAAATCAATCAGTGCAAGCGGACGAGAAACCGCTTCTTTGAAATCTGTTTTTTCCATGCGGCCAATCTACCAAAACCGGGAATTACAGAAACATCTATCCCATTTCTGAAACCATTTGCCGCGAAAACAGTAATAAACATCTGTACCAAAAATCCAATTCATGAAAGCCTTCAAAAGCAAGAGAACTTATTCCGCCTTTTTTACATTTCTGTTTTTTCTGCTTATTGCTTCCCTCATTGCCGTTAAGGTCAATTACTTTACTGATTTGAGGTATAAAACCACTGCCAAAATTGCCCTGAACGGTAAATCTTATGAAAGTCATCCCTCAACTGCCTGGCCGCTTTCTTTACAACGAGAAGAACAAAATGCTAATCCTGAAATGCTGAACCTGCTGACGGAAGCTGTACGAGAACACGGTTGGAACATTGAGTTTTATCATCCGCACTCTGCAGGAAACAAAATGATTGCCTCCGAAGTGCCGTTGCAGATAAACTATTATCTGAAATCAACCCGTTTTGTAATGCAGGATTTCGAGATTGAAATGAAAAGCCGCAACAGTTTTACGGTTACCTATCAGTACGGTGGTATCAAAAGAATGCGTTCTGTGAAAGCAGGACAGCAATTGAATGAGATTGAGTTAAACCTCACCATTAACCTGAATGAACAGCTCAATCCTGTTATTATAAACGATTACCTGAACAAACCGGTTATAGCCAGCATTTATTCACCCCAGGCATTTGCCGAAAAACTGCTGAAACATCATTTGACGGTTCAATGCCAACAGGAGGCTTCCACACTCATCACCTTCAACTATCCCGATCCGGAGAAAGCAAAACAAATGGCTGATGAACTGGCTTATCAACTGGCACAGCATGAGTACAGCCTTAAAAATAAAATGATTGACGAAGCAATCAGTAAAGTACTGCATGCGGAAGTAATGCCTGCCCAAAACCATCCGGTAAATGTTTCTCATAATCTAAATGTAGAAGAAGCAATGCTTGCCTCGTTGCTGAATAAACGCAGCGAACTGAGTCTTCAGCTAAAAGCCCTGGATAACCTGCATGATTACCTGAGGCAGAACCGCATTGAAGGAAATGCCGTTCCCGCTTTCGGAACGCTGAACGATCCGGTGTTTGCAGAATACATTACATCCCTGAACACAAAAATTCATCAGCTAAGAAATACCCACATCACAGAAGAACAGATAAAACTTAATAACGAAATTGAATTTCTTAAAAATACTTTAGCCGAAGGCATGCGAAACACCCGTAAAACCGTAGCCTTGCAGATGGATGAAACTACAAGACAAATTGCGCAATTACAGAACTCACCATCATATTCAGCTCCGCCAATTAACCCGGAATCTTCAGGTATTGAACAACAATTAGCTCAGAAAAAACTCAACTTGCTGCTAGATAAAAAGGCGGGGGTATCAGAAATGGCAGCGGTTTCGCCCGCCCAGCTTCCGCTTGCTCCTGAAAATCCTGACCAGGCGGTTGTTTGGTTTATCTGTTTAATTGCTGCACTGATAAGCGCTATGATTTTCAGGAAAATTTTCAGCGAAAAAGAACCGGTTACAATACGTATTGAGCAGGAAAATAAACCTGATCAGGTATTCACATCCATTTCTTCAGAAACAGAAAAATCAAATCGGCAGGTAAAGCGCTGGGCCGAAGAGATAATGGCTTTAAATCATACAGAAAGCAAACCCTGCATTGTTACCCTTACCCATGCCGAAAATAACTCATCCTCACTGTCTGCCTTTGAATTGGCCGCATCTGCTGCATCGTCAGGAAGTAAAGTGCTGGTAATGGATGCAAACCTGAATAAAGAGCAGATCGGAGCAATAACCGGTATTGAAGTTCACGAAAGCTTTTCCGATATACTTGTTTACGGCAAACCCTTCAGTGATGCCCTTGTTGAACTTCCGACAGGGGTGAAAGCCATTTGTATAGACACGAAAAGTCATGAATTTCATCCTGTATTTCTAATCAACAAAATGCAGGAGATGATGTCCGAACAAAATGCTTTTGACATGGTGCTGATTGCCGCACCTCCGGCACCGGAAACCTTAACACTGCAATTGATAAGAATCAGTCAATCTGCATTTGTAATTCATACTACCGGACAATTAAATAAAAAAATTACACAGCGATGGAAAAACATTTTCAGGATTGAGCATGTATTTGATGTGGAAAGCGACAATACCCCGGCTGTGCCTCAGCAACTGAAAAGCAAAAGCAAAATACGCAGCATCCGCAGCCGTATTAACAATGAGCCAAAACCCATGAACTGGTTTCAGCGCGCAGCTCTATGGTTTTATTAAGATAGCTTACAAAATCTAATACAAATGCATTAACCGGGGTGTTGAATAATAAGAGAAAAATCATCCTTTTATATGATGGTAAAATCAGGCCATAAGCATCAAATTTGTAACGGAACAAATGTTCCCTTAAACCCCGAAAATATGGATTGCCACAGCCGAAAATTTTTAATTCATCTGCAGCAGCATATTGCAGATTACGACTATGTACTTTTAGATTTTCTGCCTGCCAGCATCAAAAAAAGGCATGCGCATTATCATCTTGAACTGCTGGCAAGCAAAACGCATTACAATGACCTGTTATCTGTTTTATCAGATGCTGAGACGTTGCATTTTCTGAGAACACGCATGCGCCAGCATGCTCAGGAGATTGAAATTGTATTTAACGATTTATCACACTTGTCTATTTCTCTCAGAACAGAACTTCATTTCGGAAACCTCTCTTATACCGATGTTTCTCAGATTTTCAGAAGCAGCAGAACAGAATATGGTTTTAAAGTGCCGTCTTTAGCTCATGCATTTGAATACCACCTGCTGAAATCTCTTTCTGAAAAAAACGATTTTCCTCAAGCTTACAGCGAATACTTCTCGCAGTGTACTTTTGAAGAACGCTCTGCCATTTTTGCCTGCATTGTTCCCAAATATAAATTTGTCATCAACCTGCTGGACGACCTGATTCATTACAAATCAAAAAGCTTCATACTGGTTAAAAAGTCATTAGAAAAAATGAAACCGAATAAAGGGATTCATTTGATCAAAAGATGGAGTTATCCGCTAAGCGGATGGATTAAAACTTTGTTTTTCGGCAGATGGAATTATTTTTATCAATCAGGTTCTCCGCTGTCAGCACCCAATAGTGTTGGCGATTTTCTGACCCGCAAAGTTTATCTGCGTACCGGCTGATGCTGTTTTAAAAACACGGAAGCCGTATGCTCGATTACCGGCTGAATTTTTTCAAATTCCATTCCGGTTGCTTTCCTGATTTTCTCATTACTGTATTTCACTTTACATAATCCTGAAGCTGCCGTTTCGCGCGTAATCAACGGGGTCTTTCCGGAGAAAACGGAAGCCAAAGCCGCCAAACGCCAGGCCGCCTCACTTAAAAATTTATTGGCCTTAAGTGATGGCCTTTTTTTACCAAGACTGTCTGCAATCTGAAAAAGCACTTCCCGGTAAGTAAGATTTTCAGAAACTACAATGAAGCGTTCTGCATCAATTTCACTTTCCATCAAGGCAATCATGGCGCGGGCTACATCGTCAGCCGAAACAAATCCGCTCATTCCTTCGCTATAGAATTTCAAGCCCTCCCACACACTGCTGAACAGTTTTCCGCTTCCGCTGTTCCAACTACCCGGACCAATGATAATTCCGGGGTTCACCATTACTGCTTTTAGTCCTTCCGCAATGCCCCTCCATACTTCACGCTCTGCTGCCTGCTTGCTTACGGCATAATTTGAATTGCCGGCATTCTCTTCCCATGCCGTTGATTCGGTTATCAATTCACTTTCATTTATCCGGTTTATGGCAGCTACCGAACTGGCATAGCAAAGTTTCTTCACTCCCATTTCAAGGCAGAGGTTAATCACATTGGCCGTTCCGTTGCGGTTTATTTCCAGCATCTTCACACGGTCTTTCGGCACGAATGAAATCATGGCCGCACAGTGATATACTTTTTCAATTCCCTGCATGGCATCCGTAAGCGAGGACACATCTAGTATATCTCCTTCCATCCATTCAATTCGCTCAAAGAGATCAGCTTCTTTTTCAAAAAGCAGTTTTACATTCCGCATGGAAGAAGACTTGCGGATCAGTGCCCTGATATTCTCTTCCTGTTTTGCCAGTTGCAGCAATAAATGAGAGCCAACAAGACCCGTTCCTCCGGTTACCAGTACCATGATCTGTTAATTATTGCTTTGCGGATTCAGCCCAGCAGTTTTTTAATCTCATTCAGCTTAATTAATGCCTCGACCGGGGTAAGTGTATTCACATCGGTTTGCAATAACTGCTCCCTGATTTTCTGAAGAATGGGGTCATCCAACTGAAAGAAGCTTAACTGCATGTTTTCTTTTCTTTCAATATGCTGCTCCTGACGGATCAGCTCCGTACTGCTGTGTGCTTTTTCAAGCAATTCAAGCATTTGATTGGCTTTCTCGATAACGGCTGATGGCATACCGGCCATGCGTGCAACATGAATACCGAAGCTGTGTTCGCTTCCTCCGGGCACAAGCTTTCTCAGAAAAATGACTTTGTTTCCTGAATCTTTAACCGCTACATGAAAATTTTTAATACGCGGATAAGCAGCCGCCATTTCATTCAGTTCATGGTAATGAGTGGCAAACAAGGTGCGCGCGCGGCAAGCCTGATGGTTATGCAGGTAGTCGGCAATGGCCCAGGCAATGGAAATACCGTCATACGTGCTGGTGCCGCGGCCTATCTCATCCAGAATGACAAGGCTTTTATCTGTGATATTATTCAGGATGCTGGCCGTCTCATTCATTTCAACCATAAACGTGGATTCGCCAGAGGAAATGTTATCGCTTGCGCCAACGCGCGTAAAAACCTTATCGCAAATTCCGATAACGGCTTCATCGGCCGGAACAAAACTTCCGGCCTGTGCCATGATGCAGATCAGCGCTGTTTGCCTAAGCAAAGCTGATTTACCGCTCATGTTGGGCCCGGTGATGACTAATAACTGCTGCTCATCAGGATGAAGCGATACATCATTGGCAATATAGCTTTCACCATCGGGCATCAGTTTTTCAAGTACCGGATGCCTTCCGTTTTTTATGATTAGGCTGTTGCTTTCATTCACCTCCGGCTTCCTGTAATGATTGCTTTTGGCCGATTGTGCAAAAGAAAGCAGGCAATCAAGACGGGCAATTATGGAAGCATTCTGCTGCAGTGTATCAAAGTAAGGTTCAATGCCTAAAATAAGTTCGGTATATAATCTTTCTTCAAGTGCCTGAATTTTTTCTTCCGCTCCTAAGATTTTCTCTTCGTACTCTTTCAGTTCGGGAGTGATGTAACGCTCGGCATTGGTAAGTGTTTGCTTCCGTATCCAGTCATCCGGCACTTTATGTTTATGAGCATGGGTTACTTCCATGTAATAACCAAACACATTGTTAAAGCCTACTTTCAAAGAAGAAATGCCTGTTTTTTCTGCTTCTTTCGTCTGCATGGAAAGTAAATGTTCCTTTCCCGAGTGGGCAATATCCCGAAGCTCATCCAGTTCGTCAGAAACCCCTTTACGGATATATCCGCCTTTGGCAAACGTTGCAGGTGCTTCTTCCGGCAATGTAAATTCAATACGATCTGCGAGGGCAATGCATGGCTGCAGTTGCACGGCAAGTTCCTTCAAGGTTTCATTCCCTGTTGAGCAAGCTTCTTTTATCAGCAAAGGCAGTGCTTTCAGACTTCTTTTCAGTTGCACGGTTTCGCGCGGAGAAATTTTTTTCATCGCAGCTTTTGAAATCAGCCTTTCCATATCGCCTATCAGCCGAATCTGTTTTCTCATTAGTTCTGCTTTTTCTTCCTGATTCAAAAGGCTCTCCACCATGCTATGCCGTTGTTTTATCTGATGCACATCCCGCAGCGGCATAAGGATCCATCGCCTGAGCAATCTGGCCCCCATCGGGCTGAGCGTGTGGTCCAGTATATCCAACAGTGTACGCGCATCAGGTTGAATGCTGGAAACCAATTCAAGGTTACGGATGGTGAAGCGGTCCATCCACATGTACTTACCTTCATCTAACCGTGCAATACGTGTTACCTGTTTCAGGTCTGACTGCTGCATCTCTCCAAGATAATGCAATGCCGCACCGGCTGATTCTATTCCGATGGTAAGATCATGAAGGCCGAATCCTTTAAGTGAAGTTGTTTTGAAATGATCCAATAATTTCCGCATGGCATACTCCTGCCCGAAAATCCACTCATCAATTCCATAGGTGTAATACTGAGTTCCGAACCGTGAGTTAAAATGCCGCGTCATGGCTTTCATCATTACCACTTCCGAGGGTTGATACTGCTGCAACCACCGGTCGGTTTGTTCGCGGTTCCCTTCGGCCACTAAAAACTCACCGGTTGAAATGTCTGCCAGCGCCAATCCGTACAGATCATTTTTTTCGGAAATAACAGCCAGAAAATTATTGGCTTTGTGATCCAGAATTTTATCCGATACCGTAACACCGGGAGACACCAGTTCGGTTACTCCTCGCCTGACAATGGTTTTAGCCGTTTTCGGATCTTCTAATTGGTCGCAGATAGCAACCCGTTGTCCGGCACGGACTAATTTCGGCAGGTAGGTATCCAATGCATGATAGGGAAATCCGGCCAGATCCATTTCAGATGCTGCCCCGTTGCTGCGCTTGGTCAGTACAATACCAAGAATGGAAGAAGCTTTTACAGCATCCTCGTTGAACAACTCATAAAAATCGCCCACTCTGAACAGCAACAATGCATCAGGGTATTTAGCCTTGATGCTGTTGTATTGTTTCATCAATGGAGTTTCGCCCGGCAATGTCCTCTTCAGTTTTTCGCTGGCTGTAACAACAGTTTCATTCATCGGGGTAAAAATACAATGAGCCGCCAAAGCATGACCGGCTTATTAACAGCTTGTTGAGAAACTCCTACCCGGCCTGGTACCGGGGGAGTTTGATGTAGAAGGTAGTTCCGGTTCCCATTTCGGTTTCAAACCAGATTTTGCCCTTGCTGTTTTCAATAATGTTTTTTACCATGGCGAGCCCCAGGCCCGTACCGCCTGATTTGGTTGTAAAGTTCGGAACGAATATTTTATCCGTTTTATCCTCCGGTATGCCGCTGCCATTGTCAGAAACGGCAATCAGCACTTCCGACTCGTCTTGTGTAATACGAACCGTTATTTTTCCTGCTCTTTCTGCCGGAATTGCCTGTATAGCATTCTTCACCAGATTGGAAATAACGCGTAGCATCTGGTCTTTATCTGCATTCACTTCGGCCATGCCCTCGGTATAATCGCGAACTGCTATTTCGGCAGCAGAACCTTCCCGGTAAAGGTTAACAGAGTTTTTTACGATTTCCGGAATATTGACAGCGCCAAACTGGGCACCGGGCATGCTTGCAAAGTTGGAGAAAGCCGTGGCAATTCCTGACAAGGCATCAATCTGATCAATCAAAGAGTGCGAAAATTTCCGGATGGTTTCTTCAAGGTTTTCAGGATGGTCTTTCCATGTGCGTTGCAAATGCTGCACATTTAACTTCATTGGCGTAAGCGGATTTTTTATTTCATGCGCTACCTGTCTTGCCATTTCACGCCACGCGCTTTCGCGCTCCGAACGCGCTAATTGCATTGCACTTTCCGCTAACTGGTCAATCATTTTATTGTACTCATCAATCAGCGATCCGATTTCATCTTTGCGTTTCCAGACAATCCGCTCATTTGATTTTTCCAATTTCACACGGCTCATTTTTTCCTGAATGATTCGCAACGGTCGTGTTATCCTGCCCGACACAATAAATGTAATCAATACGGCAAGGGCAAACAGCAGCACATAAATGTTAATCAGCGCTACGAGGAAGGTGGATATTTCCTTTTTCAGTTCACTGCCTCTGGCAAAATGCGGAAGGCTGAGGTACCCTATCACTTCATTTTCGTTATTCCGGATGGCGGCATACCCGGTCATAAACCAAAGGCGCGCAATGTTTTCATAACTGATGTATGTAGAACTTTTAGAACGATTGAAATCGCGAAGCACATTCATGTTCATGACCGGGGCAATAATTTGTTGCTCATACAGCTTGGGTTGCGTACTGAAAATCTTTATCCCGTTTTTATTGAAAATATTAAAATCAATTCCGGTGTAATTATGCAACTGATAAAACCGCGCATTTAATTCTTCGCTCAGCAGTTGTCCTGAAGGGAGGGAAGCAATTTCGCGCGATATCAACTGATTCAGCGAAGCAACCCGCTCTTTCAGTTTAATACTTTGCGTTGAGGAGTAGTTGTTGATGATATAAATAACCGTGCTGACACCCAACGTAAGCATGGTAAGGATTACAACCGTCATTACCGAAACCTGAATGCGCAGGTTAAACGATAGTGCCGGTCTGAAATGCTGCTGCCAGAGCTTAAAAAACACAAACAATACGGAGAATACCAAAACAAAAAAAGTCAGGATGTATGAGAACAGTGTAATCATTTCGAGCAGACCGGGCGGCTCCTTGCTCACCACTATCAGGCTTCGTGCATAAGGACGATAAAACAAATGAGAAATTCCGCCAATTTCAACCACCTTGTCATTCCCCGGTTCAGGGATATATTCGCTGAAGGATTCTGATAATAACGGGTAAGAATAACTCCCGTACTGATTGACCAGTTCGGATTCAAGGTAACGGGCATACGAGTAACCGGATATATCGCGGTTTAGCGGAACCTTATTGCTGATTAACAAATCAGGATACCCGGAATCGTCACGGATATAGCGTGATGAAAACTCAGCCATTATTATTCCGATAATGCTATCCGGTTGCGCTGTTGAATACACGCGTATGCGGCCTATGTAAGAAACCTTTCCGGGCTGATCATTTAAAAAGTAAAGCCCCGAAACTTTGGTTGCCTGCCCTTTATTGGAGATGAGATTATCATAATACTCTGCATTCCATGTTGGGTCGCCACCGGTATTGATGGGTAAACTTTCGCCTTTAAATGACCGGATACGGATATCGTACTTCCTCCAGTATCCGGTAAAATATTTCTGCATCATGCGTTTCTGCAATACATCCCCCTGCTGCGCCATAGCCAGCAATTCGGAATATGAGGAAGAAAAATAATTGGATATAAAACGGTCTTCGCGAATATTACTTACCAGTTCATCATAAAGGTATTCGGCAATGGCATCCTGAATGTTTTCAAGACGCGAGGCTAACGCCTTCCTGTCCTGAATTTCGCGCTGTATGTTGAAATCAAAAATTGTTTTGGCAGCAAACAGAGAAAAAAGAAAAATAAAGGCAATAGAGAATGTGTAGGAAAAACTTCTGCGGCTTCGCATGCGGATCAAAGCGGTGGCGATGATGATGAGATTGGCCGTAATAAAGGCATCCACTCCGTAATGCTGAAAAAGCTCCAAATTCTTTGAATAAATCAACAACACCAGGAACATACCCTGCGAAAGCAGGTAATAAATAATCAGCGTTCTTTTTTTGATGCCGGCAGCGAATGCATACCGTATGCCTCCGTCACAAACCATGTAGAAAGTAAACAACAGAATCCCGATTATAAAAAATCCGGCCAGCGAAAATCCCGTAAGCTCAAATACATTGTTGATATTAAATGAAATTCTTGAATGGATAATTAAACTGCTGAGCAGATAGTTGATGAGTACTGAAAATACAAAAGTGAATAGCCATGTAAGAATGATCCGCAGCGAAGAATAAACTTTATTACGGCCGGATCGGCCCAGCAAAACCCGTGAATCATAAAAAAAGTAAAGAGACATAATAAGGTAACACATCACCAGGCTGCTTATCAACAACTCTCCCAGAGAAAACAGCATGTAGCTGCTGGCATAATATCGCGGATTGAAAAGCGGCAAATCATACATTGCCTGCGGCCACTTATTATAGCTTGCTACAAACCGGAGCAGTATTACACCGCCAATCAGCAATAAGCCGAATACCGGACGGTTTCTGAGCAACTGCATGGTTACGAGAAAAAAGAAAACAATTGTCAACAGTACCGAAGCAAAGCTCAACACCGAAGCAAGCGTGATACGCTCATCAATAATCTGTCTTTCGGAGTAAGGAATAAAGGATAATGAAAACAACAGCTTGCCCGATGAACTGTAAACCGGAAAAATTTTTTCACTTTTAACAAGCGAAATGCTGGTTCGCGGTGGCAATCCTAACTGCGGGCTAAACTCATTAACTAAAAACTGGTTTTCTATTACATATTGACTCTTCAGGTTGAACAATGCGGCTATCGTTTTGCTTTTTACTTTGCGGATAACCACTTCATACAATCCGTTACCGGTATTCAATGATGCCAGATGCCCTGCTTGCATTACTTCAGCATAGGTAACACTTGTTTCATTGCCTGACCAGTATTGCAATGAATCATCCTGAAAAACAAGAAGGGTAAATCCTTTTACTTCGGGCAACAACTCATCAAGATGCAGTCTTTCGGAAGGGGTAAATTTTTCATCATTTCCCAACAGTCTTTCCACTCCATCCAGAAATTCATTAATACGCTTCTCCTCCTCATGAATGCGTTTCTCTGCTTTCTTGCTGATGGCTAAATAATTGGTTTCCTTCCTGAAATTCTCATGGCGCAGCACTTCTGAAACTATAAACGCTGTCACTGCCAGCAGCAGCACAAGCAGGTTTGCAATCGGCAGTTTATGTTTCACAGGCGGCACAGAAATAATCCAAGCGATAAAAATAAAATTTGAAACAGTATCATACCGGCATGGTCATTTTGTTTTTAAGACATGAATGTGAATTTTTACGATTTTAAACTGTGCAGGTTTACCTTAAAAAGTTTGTATTGAACGCAACCTTTATAATCAGAAACCCCTCATCTTTGTGTTATAATGCCTCTTGAGGTTTGTGTAAACAGTGTACAGGATGCCGCAAAAGCTCAGGCAGCCGGAGCCGGCAGGATTGAATTGTGTGCCAACCTTAGCCGGGGAGGAACTACCCCTGAGCCGCAGGAGATCAGAGCAGCACGGCAACTGCTAAAAATTCCCTTTCGTGTCATGATTCGCTGCAGGCCTGATAATTTTGTGTACTCTTCTGCAGAAATTTCTGTGATGAAAGAACAGGTTTTGTTTGCAAAAAATGCCGGTGCTGACGGAATTGTTTTCGGTGCTCTTTGCAAAGATGGATCTGTTGACACGGAAACGCTCACCTCTATTGTAAGAGCCGCTGCTCCGCTTCCCGTAACATTTCACCGCGCTTTTGATGAATGTGATAACCCTTACGCTTCCCTCCATTCCATCATAGCATGCGGATGCAGCACCTTGCTTACTTCGGGATTACAGCCGTATGCTTGGCAAGGTTTATCCTTGATTAAAAATCTTCAGCAACAATACGGTACCAAAATAGAAATCATGCCCGGCAGCGGAATTACAGACAGCAATGCAGAAGAAATTATATGCATCACCGGTGTAAAATGGATTCATGCATCGGCAAGAGTTGACTCTGCAAACGGAAAAATCATGAGCGAAGAAATGATCCGGAAAATTAGCCGTCTATTATCGAAGTTGAAAAACTCTTAGCAGCAAAATCTGTTTCCTGTCAGATGAAAACTTCAGAAGCAGTATTAATTGCCGGTGGTTCAGGAATGATAGGAACACGGCTGAGCGAAAGACTAGTGGAGGCAGGTTATCAATTACGCATTCTTACCCGGAATAAAAAAACAAGCATTCCGTTTGAACAGGCCGAATGGGATCCTGAAAAAAATTTTCTTGAAAATGGTGCATTAAATGATATTGATTACATCATCAACCTTAGCGGGACAGGCATTGCCGATAAACCCTGGTCTGAAAAAAGAAAAAAAGAAATTATCGAAAGCAGGGTAAAACCCATCAACACCCTGATTTATCATCTCAGTAACGGGGACTATCAAATAAAAACACTCATCAGCGCTTCGGCCATTGGCATTTATCCTAAGAATGCCGGTCAGGTCATGAATGAAACCAGTCTGCCGGGCAGCGATTTCCTTTCGCATTCTGTTTTGGAATGGGAAAATGCATTACTGAAAGCATCGTTGCCGGAAAGTATCCGTAAAGTAATTATGCGATTTGGCATTGTGCTTTCCTTAAAGGGAGGGGCTATGCATGAAATTTTAAAACCTTTCCGTTTCGGTATGGCAATTACATTGGGCAATGGCAGACAATTGGTAAGCTGGGTACACATTGATGATGCATGCCGTGCGTTGATTCATGCACTTGAGAAAGCGGAAGTATCAGGAATCTATAATGTAGCTGCTCCCGAGCCTGTACCTTTTAAAGAACTGATTGATGAAATAGCCAAAACAAAAAACAGAACTTTTCTGAAAACATCCGTACCGGCATTTGTACTAAAAGTTATGATGGGCGAAAGGGCAGGCCTTGTGCTTGACAGTATCCGGGCTTCTTCCGCCCGTTTTGAATCCACCGGTTTTCAATTCCGGTTTCCTTCTGTTTATTCAGCGCTTAAAAATCTGCTTCATGAAGACCGACTATGAAATTTATTTCTCCTAACAATTCAGAAATTTCTTAGGTTTGACCTTTGAAAAAACGAAAACTATGAGCTTAGAAATCACAGCTACCCTTATTCAGGTTATGCCGGAAGTTACCGGTCAAGGACAAAAAGGCCCTTGGGTAAAACAGGAATTTGTAGTAGAAACAACCACTGAAAAATTTCCAAAAAAAATCTGTTTCTCTATTTGGGGAGAGAAGACAGCTGCATTGAGAGATTTAAAACCCGGAACACCGATTAAGGTGTTTTTCAATCTTGAATCGCGAGAGTATCAAGGTCGCTGGTACACAGAAGCAAGGGCCTGGCAGATTGGTCCCGCAAGCCCGAGCACCCATCAGCCAGTTGCTGCTTCAGGTCAAACTCCTTCATCAGTTCCGGCACCGGCAGTTGATGAACTGCCTGCCGGTAGCGATGACCTTCCTTTCTGATCATTTTTTAATTAAAACAAATGCGTAACGTAAAGCCTGCATGGCTTCTGGCCATGCTTATCTATGTATTGCCACTGCGTGCCGATGAAGGCATGTGGCTCCCGTTTCTTCTGAAACAATTAAACGAACAAGCGATGATTAAAAACGGGCTGAAAATTCCGGTCGCTGATATTTACAGCGATTCTCAAATCAGCCTGAAAGATGCCGTTGTGATTTTTGGAGGAGGATGTACAGGTGAGGTGATATCTTCAAACGGACTGGTACTCACCAATCATCACTGCGGTTATGGTGCCATACAAGCATTAAGCAGTGTGGGCAAAGATTACCTTACTCATGGTTACTGGGCCATGAATCAAAGTGATGAGCTTCCATGCAGCGGACTCACGGTTACCTTTATTGTAAGTATTGAAGAAGTTACCCTTTCAGTATTAGAAGGGGTTAATGAGGCTATGAACGAGCAGGAACGCGATAAAACGATCCGCAGTAAATCCGACTTGCTTATTGCCGAAAAAATTAAAAACTCCCATTACTCGGCTTTTGTCCGTCCGTTTTTTAATGGCAACCGTTACTTTCTTTTTGTTACAGAAGTATTTAAAGACATACGCCTGGCAGGTGCTCCGCCTTCTTCCATTGGTAATTTCGGAGGCGATACCGATAACTGGATGTGGCCTCGCCACACAGGTGATTTTTCGCTTTTCCGAATCTATGCAAATAAAGATAACAGGCCGGCAACTTATTCGCCCGACAATGTTCCTTATAAAACCAGAAAGCATTTTACCATTTCGCTGAAAGGAGTAAAAGAAGGCGACTTTACCATGGTTTATGGTTTTCCGGGCAGAACACAACAGTACATTCCATCCTTTGCCATTGATTTGATCGAACAGCACCAAAATCCCGCCCGCATCAGCATACGCGATGTAAGGCTTGAAATCATGGAACAGGGAATGAAAATTTCCGATACCGTAAGAATCAAATACGCTTCCAAACAAAAAGGATTGAGCAATGCCTATAAAAAATGGAAAGGCGAACTTCTCGGCATCCGCAGGCTGCAAACCGCAGAACAAAAAAGGAAGTTTGAAAATAATTTTACAGAATGGGCAAATGCTGCAGGTAAAAAAGAATATGCTGCCCTTACTTCCGGTTTGAAATCTGCTTACGAAAACATACAGCCTTTACTGATTGCTGCCGATTATTACAACGAAGCGGCTATGGGCATTGAATTGCTTTCGTTTGCTGCAGGATGGATGAAGTGGATGGAAATACCGGCCGGGGATACCGCAGCATTGCGTAAAGAACTGGACAATCGTAAAAATACTTCCGCTGATTTTTTTAAAAATTACGATGCGCGTATTGACCAGCGCATGTTTACCGATCTGCTCTCTGTGTATTACAGAAACACCCGTTTTGATTTAATAGCTCCCTATCTGCACAGCTTACATAAAAAATATGACGGCAATTTTTCAAAAATGGCAACCGATGTATTCCGTAAATCGGTATTGTGTTCCGAAGCCAATCTGCACACACTGTGGTCAAAGCCCTATAAAAAAATTCACAGCACACTGGCATCCGATCCTGCTTTTAAATTAGCTTCCGAACTGGCTTCACACTTTAAAGAAAAAGTTCAATTGCCCTCCATGTCATTGCAGGAGAAGCTGAACATGCTCAACCGGAAATACATGGCGGCACAGATTGAAATGCAGCCTGATAAAAATTTCTATCCCGATGCCAATTTTACTTTAAGGGTTGCTTACGGGAAAGTACAGGGTTATAATCCGCGAGACGGAGTACAATATCATTACATGACTACTCTTGACGGAATCATAGAGAAAGAAGATCCGAAAAACGATGAGTTTATTGTTCCTGCAAAACTGAAACAGTTATATCAGCAAAAAGACTTTGGCAGGTATGCCATCAGCAGCACCCTGCCGGTAGCTTTTACAGCCAGCAATCATACTACAGGCGGAAATTCGGGAAGCCCTGTGCTGAATGCTTACGGGCAATTAATTGGCACAAACTTCGACAGGGTATGGGAAGGCACCATGAGCGATTTGCATTTTGATCCGGAACGGTGCAGAAATATATCTGTGGATATCCGTTACACACTTTTTATCATTGAAAAATTTGCCGGCTGCCGCAGGCTGATTGATGAGCTGACGATTACCGAATAATCAAAACTCAATATCAAACTTCTGCCGAAGTTTTTCCAATGCAGGGTATTTCTCCGCCATCTTCCTGAACTTTTCGGCAGAGGTATAAGCTTCCTCCTTAGGTTTGGAACTATCTCGCACTTTCAATTTAAGAGCGATGGAATCATTCCTGAGTGACTTACGCATAAAGCCCAGCAGTTCATGCATTTCTTCTTCAAACTCTTTTTGCTGTGCATGATTGTCAAGTTCAAACTCAACCACAGAGGGCTGTGCTAATAAAGGGGCTCGCTTCTGTAATGTGGTGTAAATGTTTTTTCTTCCGGCATGGCGGTAATTCTCAGCTAATGTGTGCCAGGTCTGGAGCAAATCATTCTCTTCAAAAGGTTCCTGCATTACTTGTGTTGAAGCAGCGTTTTCTGCCTCAGCAGGTTTATCTTTTTTCCTGATTTTGATGGAAGGAGTAAGCAGTGGCAGCGGCTCCGAAACAAGCAACGATTTTTTCTCTGACTGACTTTCTTCAGAAACGGATGAAGCTATGGCAGGCTCTGGTTGTGTGTGCAGAGGCTTGTTAGCTGCAGAGGTATTTGCGGCTGAAGCCGGTTTTGATTCCGGACCGGGTGATATTTCTTTGTTTATATGAAGGCTGCGCTGCTGCGGGCTGTCATTTTTTTTTTCAGATTCTGCGGGAACCTCTCTGCACATTTTCATAAGAGCTATTTCCGCATGCAGCTTCTGATTTTTTGCCATCCGGTAACTGATGTCGCATTGATTAGCTATCTGCAGTAAACGGAAAAGATAGGCGGTATCAAGTTTTATAGCCTGCTCCAGGTATTTTTTACGGATGTTGTCGCTGGTTTCAATCAGCTGAACCGTTGCCGGATCTTTGCACACCATTAAATCACGTAAATGATTGCTCAGCCCATTGATAAACTGATGCCCATCAAATCCTTTTCGGAGAATGTCATTAAAAACAGTGAGCACTGCCGAAACATCAGCATTCAAAATATGGTTAACCGTACTGAAGTAATAGTCATAATCAATAACATTCAGATTCTGAATGACATCTTCATAGGATACCTTGTTACCGGCATAAGAAACAATCTGGTCAAAAACAGAAAGGGCATCGCGCATGGCACCATCGGCTTTCTGGGCAATTAAATGCAGGGCATTGGAATCAGTCTGAATTTTTTCTTTCCCGGCAATGAATGCCAATTGAGCAGCAATGTCTTTTACGCCAATACGGTTAAAGTCAAAAATCTGACAGCGCGAAAGAATGGTGGGAATGATTTTATGCTTCTCTGTAGTGGCCAAAATAAAAATGGCATAAGCCGGTGGCTCTTCCAGCGTTTTCAGAAATGCATTGAAGGCCGCCTGTGTAAGCATGTGCACTTCATCAATAATGTAAATTTTGTACTTGCCTGTTTGGGGAGCGTATCGTACCTGCTCATTGAGGTCTCGGATGGCTTCAACAGAATTATTGGAAGCGGCATCCATTTCAAAAATGTTGAGTGATTGCCCGTTATTAAATGATTGGCATGATTCGCATTGGTTGCAAGCTTCAATGTCAGCAGTGAGGTTGGTACAATTAATTGTTTTAGCCAGTATGCGCGCACAAGTTGTTTTGCCAACCCCGCGCGGGCCGCAAAAAAGAAATGCCTGGGCCAAATGTTTTGTCTGGATGGCATTTTTAAGTGTGGAGGTGATATGTTCCTGGCCAACTACTAATCCGAAATTGGAGGGTCGGTATTTGCGTGCTGATACTATAAATTCGCTCATAAGGTATTTGCCGTTTCAAACCTAAAGTTTTCGTTCTGCTTTTTGATTGGTTGTTGATAAAAAGTGATGGTTTAAAGCCTTTTCAGGTCATACAAATGTAGTAAGCAGCTAGGTATGCCGGGTGTTCAGCCACGATTTTCTGAACTTTTACCCTAAAAGCACACCGGGTGGCCCATGGCCATTGCACATTTGCTATCGTTATGGCAGCAACGGTAATAGCAATAATCGGTATGATGGCCGGATTGGCTCTGGTTATTTCAGAAACCTTGTTAAAGCCCGAAACTCATAAAAGCGACAAGTAATAAAAAGAAAAATATGGTAGCATTTGAAAAATTCAGCAAACTGAGTATGGAAGAAAAAGCCTGGTATTTATGGAATGGTGGTTCGTTCCTGATGGCCTATGAAAGTGAAAGCCTCCGCTTCAATCTTTTCAGGATAAATAACTATTACGTTGAATTGGTTTACAACCTTCAAACCAACGACATTGAAAAAATAAGAGCATTCTTCACCGATACTTTGCTTGTTCCTTATCTGCAAAAAATAGATATCAGCGAGTTGGTTGAATAAGATATTTCATGTGTGTGTTTTTTAGAAGAGGTTGTCATTAAATGGCAGCCTTTTTTGTTTGCCGAAAATCTATAAATTCAGGCTATGGTTTTCTTACCAGCACTCCGTAAGGGTCAACGGATAATTCGTGTTTAAAATTCGGTTTACGCTCCAAAGTATTTTGATCAATAGCTACCAAGTAACCATTACGGCCACCGCAGGAAGAAGTATGATGAGGCGGAGGGCCACCGTTAGAACCTGTGTTACGGCAGGCAACATAAATAAGGCCGCGCTTTTCATCCACATCAATACCATGTGGTTCGTACCCGATAAACATATCTTTAATTTTCGTTTTTGTTTCGTAATTGATAATGGTTACAGAGTTCCCCTGCATACAGGTTACATATAAATGTTTCTTCTGTGTGCTGAATACCATTTCAACAGGATCGACTGCGGTCGGAATAGAAGTGATGTATTGATCAGTAACAGCATTGAAAATTTTAACATCATTTGTTCCCTGGCAAGTAACAAAATACACATCGCCTACAGGAGAAAAAGCAATTTCATGTGGCAAAGCTGTTCCGGGTGTAGTGAAGTTGATATATTGCCCGTCAGGAGGAAAGTCCGAAATATCGAGCTTGAATAAGGCATTTCCCAATTGCATGGTGATGTACAGAAACTGGCCATTGGGGCTTACGGCAGAGCCATGAGGAGAATTGAATGTACCCGGATCAGGGTTGAATGGATTTACAGAAAACTGACTGGCCGGTGTCATGTTTTCACAATCAACTACAGCAATGCGTCCCGGTGTGTTGAAGTCAATGATGTAGGCATATTTCGAATCAGGACTGAATGAAAAAGTATTCCATGAGCCGGGGGTTATATCCACCTGCCCGATAAACGTGTCATCGCTGGTGCGGAATTTCTGAAAATACCTTCCGGCAATGAAAGAAACATAATAATGCTTTTTATCAGGGGCAAAACGTATCATGTGCGGGCTTTCAATGAATTGATTGTTTGCACCAAGAGGCAAGCTGCGCATCACTACCCTGCGGTCGGCATCAAAAACATAAAGCAAATCGCAGCCCTGATTGATGACATAAAATTTGTCACGGTCAGGATTATCGGTTAGGCGATTGCCATTGCAATCAGGTGCGCCATCGTTAATCCAGTTGATAATTTTAAGTACTTCATCGAGCGAAAGCAAATCAGGTGCATCAGGGTTTGCGGGATTGAAAGGCATGGTGGGCAGCTGCGGAGTACCCAAAGATGTATCGGTAATGATAAAATTCACTAAAAAACTTTGGGCAGAACTAAACGGGATAATGGCAGTACCGCCAATGGCTCCGTTCATCAACTCATTCCACGAACTGCAGTCAAGATTAGCGGCTGCATATTTACTTTGAGGATTATGGCAACCTGCCGTGGCACAACGGGTAATTAAAATATTGCCTATATCTTCAGGAAAACCGGTTTCTGCACAAATATCTTTCTGCAAATCTGCTTTGCGCCATGTGCAGGAATGCAGGATAAGAGCCAGCGCTCCGGAAATTATGATTAGTGTTTTTTTCACTTACCTGTTTACTGTAAACTTTCGGGTAAGGCTTAACTCTGTACCGTTAATGCGGCAAACATACATTCCTTTACTCCAGTTACTGATATTAACAATAGTAACCGGAAAATTGTTTGAAGTCTGATACATCACTCTTCCGGCAATGTCGGTGATGGTGATTTCTTTCCAATAGTTCTCTACGGATGAACTCATCATCAGGGTAAGTTGAGTGCTGGCAGGGTTGGGAAACAGTACAAAAACATTTTGATCGGCAATGATTTCATTCACTGAAACAGGAGCATTGGAATACCAGATAACTCCTCCGGAATAATTGCCAACCACAAAATCAAGATAGCCGTCATTATTAATATCCCCTCCTGAAATGGTTGAACGGATAGATTCGCGGATGAACATGGAATCAAGCAGGTTGAATGTTCCGCTGAGGTTGCCGTCAATATTGTCGTACTTGTAAATGTATCCGCTCAGCGAACCGCAGTATAATTCATAGTTTCCATTGTTATCACGGAAATAGGGTGCTGAAAAACCATACAAATCAAACTGAGGTTTAACGGTGCTGACACCGCCTAAGTTTGACGAAATCAAAGTAAACTGAAAAGAAGAGAGCGTTCCGGTATTCTGAAAATAATTAAGATTTCCGTTGCGTTCGCCAATTACAAGGTCAAGCAGCCCATCGCGGTTAAGATCAATTAAGGTGGGAGAGGCATAAGCCCCCATATTGATAGGCGCGCCAAGGTTATTCTGAACCTGAACTATTGTTAAAGTATAATTCGGCATGTTACCCGCTCCGGCAGTATTCAGGTAATAATGCAGAAATCCGTCAGAAGCGCCAATAATCATATCGAGGTCGCCATCGTTGTCTAAATCTCCGAAAGCAGGAAATGCTCCAAAAACTCCCGAGGTAGAAAAATTTGCCAGATCATCGGTAATCAATGTAAAGGCCGGTTGAGAGGCGGTTCCTGTATTCCGGTAAAAAGCAATTTTAGAATTATCGGGTGAATTTTGATACACATATTTGAAATTACCGATAACCATATCGGTCAGGCCATCGCCATCCAGGTCGGCAAGAGTTACATTAGCTCCGGAACCAACATCAATCATTTCATTAACAAAAAGGCTGTCGCCCTGATAAGAGAAAATCAAGCTTCCTGAAAGGCCTGCATTTTTATAGTAATGTACATTTTTAATATTGACTGCTCCGTTGTAAATGCAAGGAGTAGCTACAAAATCTTTAAAGCCATCATTATTCACATCAAGAATATAAGGACCGGGGAAAATTTTCATGTCCACCGGTTTTGTGTATGAAGGATAGGCGGTATCCTGAGTAATAATACGGGCAGAATCAAGAGTACCGCCATTATAAAGCGCCAGGATATTATTACCTAAGATGTCTCCATTTATAACCTCTTTGTCTCCATCTCCATCCAAATCAGCAGCTATCAGGCAAGAGCCGCTGTGAAGGCTATGTTGCGAACTGTTGTCAAATTTTTTCCTCATGGCATTGTAATATGATTCTCCATCCTGAGCAGTGCGGTTTGGTCCGTTTGCACAGCTACCCCCAATTTGATCACAATTTAAAATGGCGGTATTAGTATTTGCGCTCAAGCAAACAAAGCCCCAACATGATTTCTCAAGTTCAAATACCAGTGTGTCGCAGCGCTGGTAATTTTCCATAGCATAATTTCGATGGAACTCGATATTGTTGGCAGATAAGGCAAAAGTCAGTATGTCAAGGTCTCCATCATTATCCACATCTGTAAATGCGGGCTGATTAACGCTGGCCACAAAAAGATTAGCAGGGAACCCCCAGTAACTCGAATAAACCAAAGGTATGTAAAGGGTAAACTTAAGACCACCTATTTGTGTATAGTCATTCCGGTAAACCGTAAAGCCGCCATTGTAATTGTAAGTCATTATATCTTCTTTCCCGTCACAGTCGAAATCTACTAACAGCACCCAATCATGTAAATCTTTGGGAAACTTTTCCTGATATTCGGGGGCATAATGATAGTCAACCTGATTAGGTGTTCCGTAATTCAGATAGGTAGTCCAGCGGTGAAAGCCTGCCGACTGAGTCTTTTCAAAGATGAACAGATCTTTAATGCCGTCTCCATTCAAATCAATCTGCTGGAGGATGGGGGAATCCACTCCGCCAGTCCAGGGATTTACAAGCACTTTATTATTCTGAGTTACGGGTATGTTGATGTATGGCTTATATGGCTGCGCTATGACAGACATGGTAAACACCATCATAAAAGAAATGAGTATGAGGTTTTTCATGGCAAACGGTTTTTGCTTAACAATAAGACGAAAGTTTGTACTCATTGGTTTCACAAGCGTACATCATTTTCAGTACTCAAAAGTACCATTTTCAGTGTGGATGGTTAGTTTCTTTACATGACTTTTTTCAACCCTGCCGATGACCTGCGCATCCAGTTTAAAACTCTGGCAAATACGGAGGATGGAATCGGCATATCGTGGGGAAGTATAGATTTCCATACGGTGACCCATGTTGAATACTGCATACATCTCTTTCCATCCGGCTTTCGATTCCTTCTGTATCATCTCAAACAATGGAGGAACAGAAAAGGGATTGTCCTTGATTACATGCAGCTTGTCAATAAAATGCAGAACTTTGGTTTGTCCGCCACCGGTGCAATGAACCATGCCGCGAATGTGCTTACGGTGTTTTTTAAACACTTCTTTCATCACCGGCAGATAGGTTCGCGTTGGAGAAAGCAGCATTTTACCGATAGGCATGGAATAATTCTTTCCGCTATGAGAAACTGTAATCATGTCCGTCAATTTCCGGCTGCCTGAATAGGTTAATTCTTCCGGGACAGACGGGTCAAAAGATTCGGGGAATTTTTTTTTCAGATAACGGTTCAGCACATCGTGCCTTGCTGAGGTTAATCCGTTGGAGCCTATGCCACTGTTGTATTCAGTTTCGTAAGTTGTTTTTCCGAATGAGGCTAACCCGATTATAACATCCCCTGCACGTATGTCTGAATTGTTTATCACATCGCTTCTTTTTAAACGGCTTATTACCGTTGAATCAACAATGAGTGTGCGCACTAAATCGCCTACATCGGCTGTTTCGCCACCCGTAGAAATTATCTTTAATCCGAACTTACCGAATTGCTTTATTAAATCTTCCGTTCCGTTAATCAGTGCAGCAATCACCTCTCCGGGTATCAGGTTTTTATTTCTGCCTATGGAGGAAGACATCAGCAATTTCTCATGAGCGCCAATGCACAACAAATCATCCGTATTCATCACCAGGGCGTCCTGTGCAATACCTTTCCATACTGTAATATCACCGGTTTCTTTCCAATAGATATAAGCCAATGATGATTTTGTACCGGCCCCATCAGCATGCATGGCAAGGCAGTGATGATTGCTGCCACTGAGATAGTCAGGAACTATTTTGCAGAAAGCTTTCGGAAAAAGACCTTTATCAACTTTTGAAATGGCTTTATGTACATCTTCTTTTTGCGAAGACACACCCCGGCTGGAATAACGGCTGCTCATGCTGCAAACATGATTAAAATATGATAATCTGCACTTGCGGTATTGCTGAAACAATAAAAAAGAAGCCCCGCTTCAAAAGTGCGGGGCTTCGATTTTTAATTGCTTATTTCTTTTTTGGAACGTAGTCGGTGCGCAATACTTCAAACTCTGTCCTGCGGTTATACTGATGCGCTTTTTCTTTCAGGTCATTATTTGCCAACCCGTCAATAAACTCGTTAGTGAGTTTATCTCCGCGTTTAAATGGCGGATACTCCTCATCGTTTTCAACTTCTTTCGGAGTGGTTTCACCTTTACCTTCACTGCTCAGGCGGTCTTTGTCAATACCGGCTTTAATCAGGTAATCAACTACTGATTTGGCTCGTCTGTGCGACAGGTTCATGTTGTAAGCATCGCTGGCTCGGTAATCGGTGTGCGCTGTGAGTTTAATGGTGATGGTCGGATTTTCGTTAAGTACGGTAATCAGGCCATCCAATGCTTTTTTAGACTCAGGACGAAGTGTTGCTTTGTCAAGGTCATAAAAAATTTCAGGAAGCGTAATCGGCTTGGCTGTGCTCTTTAACGGGAAGTCGAAGTTTTCTTCAAAATCTTCTGAGTCATCCAAACCAACGGTTGATACTTCTACAAACTTTGTAAGGTAGCCTGTGTAGGAAGCTGAGATTTTGTATTTCACATTACTCTTAAGTTGGTATCGGTAGGTTCCGGGAGCTTCGGTTTTAACGCTGAGTGCTGTTCCGTCAGAGCCGAAAAGCTCAACTACAGCACCGGCAATACTTTCTTTTGTATCGGTGTCATAAACGCGTCCATAAACAGCAAAGTTCGGAGGAGGCATCACGAAAGAATAAATATCGTCACTACCCATTCCTCCTTCGCGGTTTGAAGAAAGGAATCCTGTAGTAGCATCGGTGAAAATAATTCCAAAGTCATCGGCAGAGGAGTTAATGGGAGAACGCAGGTTGCTTACTATCCACGCCCCGCCATCATACATGGCTGAAAAATTATCCAACCCTCCCATGCCGGGATGGCCGTTAGAAGAAAAGTAAAGTTTTCCATTTGTGTGTATGTAAGGATACATTTCATCTCCTTCGGTATTGATGGAAGGACCCATATTGGATGGGGCTCCCCAGGTACTGTTGGCATCGTCCCATTTCATCATGTAAATATCCTTGCCCCCTTTACCTCCGGGCATATCACTGCTGAAATACATTGTTTTTCCGTCTTCACTTAGCGAAGGATGTCCTACTGAGTACTCATCAGAATTAATGGCAAGACCTTCGGGCTTGCTCCATCCGGAAGATCCTAAGGTGGTTTTGTAAATTTTACAGTAGCCTGTAGCGCCTTTCATTTCATCACATCGGGTGAAATACATGGTTTTGCCTGATGCGTCATAAGCGGCAGCACCTTCGCTGGCTGCTGTATTTATGGGTGCTGCTAAAGGAACAGGAGTACTCCATTTCCCATTGTTATCCATTTCAGCGCTGAATAAATCAAAAAATTTCTGGCCATACCATCCATCGTTTTTGGTTCCGGCAGAAGCTTCACGTGCTGAAGTAATGTAAATACCATTCTTTGCGTTAGGGTTTTTTGCCACCGCAAAGTCAAAATACTTGGTGTTTAAAGCGGCAGCATTTTCAACCTTAAAACGGGTTGGTTTGTCTTTCCAGGCCTGCGCTTGCTGTGAAGAAGCAATAGCAGCATCGGCTTTGGCATCACCCGGATTGGCGGTTTTGTATTCATTGTATTTGGCAATGGATTCATCATATCTGCCACTCATCTTCAGGGCATTTGCTAATGCCCAAATTACTTCAGGGGTCTTATTGCCATTGCTGTATGATTTCTCGTACCAGTTGGCGGCTTCCTTGGCATCACTTTGCATTCGGTAGCTCTCCCCGATTTTCCAGGCAGTAGCTGCCTTGTCTTCTTTTTTGCTTTGCTTGGCATACGCTTTTTTGTAAAGCACCATGGCATCGTTGTAAAGACCGCGGTTGTAGAGGCCATCCGCTTTCTGAGTCATCTGTTTGGCGCAGCCCGATGCAAGCAGGACAACGGCTACCAATACAATGCTTAAAATTTTATTCATAAGTACGTGGGTATTTAATAAAGTTGGTTAATGGCTCCTCAATAAGGTGGACAAAGGAAAAAAGAATTTTGCCAAAAACAAACACCATATCAAATTGATGGAAATCATTTAAAAAAAAACCGGCACTAGGCCGGTCTTTATGGTTTCAAAAGGCTGTTACGCCTGAGGCATAACATAAACGTATGATTTATTGTTGGCCTTCTTTTTAAAAACAACTTTACCATCGCGCAAAGCAAAAAGTGTATGGTCTTTTCCCAGACCAACACCATCGCCCGGATGATGGGCTGTTCCCCGTTGCCTTACAATGATATTTCCGGCAATAGCTTTCTGTCCCCCGAAAATTTTTATACCAAGGCGTTTGCTGTGCGATTCGCGTCCGTTCTTTGAACTGCCGACTCCTTTTTTATGTGCCATGACTTTGTGTTTTTACTGATTATTTTATTTATGCTTTGATTGATTCAATCTGAATGCGGGTAAATTGCTGCCTGTGGCCATTCATTTTCTGATACCCTTTTCTGCGTTTTTTCTTAAACACAAGCACTTTGTCTCCTTTAAGGTGGCTGATAATTTTAGCGGAAACATTGGCTCCCGAAATTACCGGGTTGCCAACTTTTACTTTACCGTTATTATCCACCAGCATTACTTTATCGAACTTTACGTTATCCCCTTCATTTCCCTGAAGACGATGTACATAAATTAACTGTTTTTCGCTTACTTTAAACTGCTGGCCTGCAATATCAACAATGGCGTACATGACTGTTTATTTTTGAAAAGGGCTGCAAGTATAGTGTATTGAACTGAAATGGCAAGGACATTCCAGTCATAAATTTTAAAATGAGTGCCGTTTCTTGATGATTGACCTAAAATCCTAACCGGTAAACAGCACCTGTAGGGCTTTTCGGTCCAAAAAACTTCTGAGTGATAACATAAACCTCTCCTTTTTCATCTTCTCCCATACTGTTCAGCTTAGCATTAATATCATTCCTGGTGTTTCCATTAATCAGAATATCGCCTCTTTTCCAATGGTTGTTTTCTTCTTTCAGGTAAAAGAGTTTCCCATTCCAATCGCCAAAGAGATAATATCCCTGAAGTGACGGGAACATAAGCCCGCGGTAAACATATCCCCCGCAAACGCTTATACCGACATTATGGTCATACTCATCAACCGGCAAGGCAAGCCCTGAAGTATTGCACCCTTGAGGCGGCTCGTAACAATGGTTGCCTTCCATAATGCGCCAGCCGTAATTTTTTCCTTTTTCAATAAGGTTGGTTTCTTCGTATTTATTCTGGCCAACATCAGAGCAGAACAAGCGGCCGGTTACACGATCAAAAGAAAAACGCCAGGGGTTGCGCAATCCGTAAGCATAAATCTCGGGCCTTGCATTGGTTTGTTTCAGGAAAGGATTATCAGGAGGAATGGAGTAGGGCTTTTTTCCATCCACATCAATGCGGATAATGGAACCAAGTAAAGTGTTCAGATCCTGCCCGTGGCCAATAGTACCATGCTTATCACCGGCACCTCCGCCATCGCCTAAGCCGATGTAGAGATAGCCGTCCTTCCCGAAGGCCATACAGCCACCGTTATGATTGCTTTCGGGCTGGGCAATTTCCAAAATGATAGATTCGGATGCAGCATCGGCCACATCAGCATTTGCAGAGACTTTGTATTCGGCAATGATGCTTTTATGGTCATAACCCGAAGTTTTTACAGGTGCACTGTAGTAAATAAAAAAGCGGCCATTGGTTTTATACTGCGGATGAAAAGCCATGCCCAGCAATCCTTTTTCGCTGTAAGCAATGTTTAGTCCGTCCAGTTTTAAAGAAACATTCAAAAATGGATCGGGCAGCACTTTCCCTTTTTTAATGATTTTGATTTTACCTCCCTGCTCAATAATAAAAATGCGATTGGTGCCATCCTGCGGTGATGCCATACCAACCGGAGATGTAAATCCCGAAGCAATTTTTACCATCTTCAATTTAAGAGGCGGGTTTGCTTGTGTGCGAATAGCAGAAACGGAAAGCAATACCAATAAAGTAATACGGATAGCAGTCATTAGGATTAATATGTTTTTTAGATGTGGCAGCTTAGCGGCCCCAGTTTTTCAATTCTTCTTCACTCCACAATGTTGGGTAAAAGACCCTTCGCTGATGCTTAGGCGGGAGATACTTCTGCCAGTTGGTGCCTCCTGTGGCTGCAATGTCTTCCGGGTCTTTTTGCAGGTAACGTGCAGCCGATTTAAGATGTACCATTGGCCAGTGAACATTTACCTGCGCATCAAATTTTCTTAATGCTTCAATCAATGCAGGATTGTTTCTGTCCTTTTGGCTGAGCGAAAGGTATTTCTGCCAAATATTTTTTGAGTGATATTCTTTAGCCATTGCAATGAATTGCCCGGCATATTTCTTTTCAAACTGTTTAAGTGTAAGTGTCTTTTTTCCTGTTCCAAGCTCAGTGGCTCCTTTTTTCCAGTAAATATTTTCGAACAGCTCTTCAACCGGGCAATCTTTTCCTTCAAATTGCGGACGAACTTCCTTATCAACCAATCTGATTAAATCGGTACTGCAAATCTCAATCATGCGGTACTGAGCACTTTGAAAACCACTGGCCGGAAGCAAAGCCATTCTGAAACGCAGAAACTGCTCGGGCTCCATGCCGTCAATCATAATATCAAACGACTTGGTAAGCGCTTCAAAATACCTTACGCAACGGGTAATTCTCTTGAGAAAAAAAACAGGGTCAAGTGTTGTATTCCATCCCATGTCTTGGCCACTGGGCATAACGATTCTGCCATTGTTGGCAATCTGCTCCATTTCATGCAGTACTAATTTAAAGTAAAGCTCTGTTACCTGATGATACATTATAAAAATCATCTCATCAGGAAAATCGGTTTTAGGGTTTTGAAGCGAAAGTAGTTTGTCAACATGCACATAATCCCAGTACGTGAGGTAATTGGAAATTAATAGTCCGTCAAGGTAACTTTCCATATCCTGCCCCATAGCAACATATTTCTCTTCAAGTTTTGCCAGTTTGGTATTGATAACGTTTGTACTCATAATTCTTAAAAGCGGGGATAAAAGTAGTTATTGAGCAACGAAGGTTATAATGACGATTTACTACCCCGGTCACTTATTTTAAATACCTAGCGATATGACTGCCTTATTCCAAAAAATCACTTACGTTTGCGGGCTTTTTAAAAAACGTAGTTTTTACTTAACCGATTAAATCTCAATTACATGCAAAGCAAAGGTGCAATCAGGCTGTTGGCTATACTGCTGGCAGTGGTATGTCTTTATCAACTTTCCTTCACCATTGTAACCCGTACCGTTGAAAATAAAGCCAAAAAAGCTTCGGGCGGTGATGAAAAACTTTACAGCAATTACATTGACTCGATTCAGAACACCGGGGTTTATAATCTGCTGCTTAAAAATTACACTTACAAAGAGTGTAAAGAGCGGGAAATAAACCTTGGCCTTGACCTTAAGGGCGGGATGAATGTAACGCTCGAAGTTTCGGTTGCTGACCTTGTACAGGTAATGGCCGGAGCCAACAGCTCTGATCCGGTTTTTCAGCAGGCATTAAATGATGCCCGCATCATGCAACGTAATAGTCAGGAAGATTTTGTTACGCTTTTCGGCCGGGCATTTTCAAAAGCAGACCCGAATGCAAAGCTGGCCGCCATTTTCAACAGTATGGAATTTCAGGGAAAAATCGGGTTTAACAGTACCAACGATGAAGTGCTGAAAGTTATCCGTACAGAAAGCAATGATGCTGTTGACCGTACTTACAACATCCTTAGAACCCGTATTGATAAATTCGGAGTAACCCAACCCAACATACAGCAATTAGGCTCAGGCAGAATTTTGGTAGAGTTACCCGGAGTTAAAGAGCCTGAACGTGTTCGCAAATTGTTGCAGGGTACTGCCCGTCTTGAATTCTGGGAAACCTATGAAAACAGTGAGGTGTTTGATGACTTACAGAAAGTAAACGACCTGCTAAGAGAGAAGCCGTATTTACTTACAGGGAAAGAACCGGAACCATCAACCGATACCTCTGCTTCCTCTGAAACAGAAAATCCATTAGCTGCACTTGACAGTAAATCAGCAGAAAAGTCTTCTGAACCGGACACAACAAAAGACAAATCCCTGCTCACCGAAATTGAAGGCGATACAAGTAAGAAAGACACCACGGGAGCCAAGACTTTTGAAGAATTTGCAAAAGAGAATCCTCTGTTTGCTGTTTTAAGCCCGGCCATATTTCAGAATCAGAATAACCAAAGCGAATACCGCAAAGGTCCTGTGGTAGGATATGCTTTAATTAAAGACACATCAAAGGTAAACCGCATTCTTGCCTTGCCTGAAGTAAAAGCAATGCTTCCAAAAGATTTCAAGGCTGCCTGGGGCGTAAAACCACCCACGGAAGGCTCAAGTGCACTAGAGTTAATTGCTTTGAAAGTTACATCACGCGATGGCAATCCTCCTCTGGACGGCAGTGTAATAGTAGATGCCCGTCAGGATTTCGGGCAGTTTAACAGCATGCCCGAAATTGTAATGAACATGAATGCCGAAGGAGCCAAAATATGGAAGCGATTAACCGGTGAAAATGTAGGTCGAAGTGTGGCTATTGTTCTTGACGGATATGTGTATTCCTTTCCGACCGTTCAGGGTGAGATTGCCGGAGGCCGTTCATCTATTACCGGACAGTTTAGCATCAGCGAAGCTAAAGATATGGCCAACATTCTTAAAGCCGGTAAACTGCCAGCACCTGCACGTATAGTTGAAGAAGCCGTGGTTGGTCCGTCTTTAGGTAAGGAAGCCATTAATTCGGGGTTGTTATCATTTCTGATAGCCTTATTCCTCGTACTGGTTTTCATGATTGTTTATTACAACAATGCAGGATGGGCAGCAGATCTTGCATTGTTTGCCAACGTATTTTTTATTATGGGGGTATTAGCTTCTTTGGGGGCTGTGCTTACTCTGCCCGGTATTGCCGGTATCGTGCTTACTCTTGGTATGGCCGTTGATGCCAACATTCTTATTTATGAACGTATCCGCGAAGAGTTAAAACAAGGCAAAGGAATCCGTCTTGCCGTAAGCGATGGGTTTAAGCGTGCATACAGCGCCATTATTGATGCCAACGTAACAACATTGCTTACCGGTATTATTCTTTTTGTATTCGGCTCCGGCCCGATACAGGGGTTTGCCACAACACTGATTATCGGAATTCTCACTTCACTCTTTTCGGCTATCTTTATTACCCGCCTTCGCTTCGAATGGAATCTTGACAGAAACAAACCTATCCGCTTTTCTTTCCCCTGGAATGAAAACCTGTTTAAAAACACGAAGATTGATTTTGTAGGCAACCGTAAAATCTTTTATGCTATTTCCGGTATCATAGTCGTTGCAGGTATTGCCAGCATGGCTATCCGCGGATTCAGCTTTGGAGTGGATTTTAAAGGCGGAAGAAGTTATGTGGTAAGGTTTGATCAACCTGTTTCAACCTCCGATATCCGATCGCAGCTTACCGCCCCTCTCAATGGAGCGCCTGAGGTAAAAACGTTCGGCCCGAGCAACCAGGTTCGTATTACTACTGCCTTCCTGATCAATGACAACTCTGCAGAAGCTGATGATAATGCAGAGAACGCCATTGTGAATGCGCTCGGCATCAGTAAAGCTCAAATAATGAGTTCGCAGAAGGTGGGACCCACCATTGCGGATGACATTAAAAAAGAAGCGATACTGGCAGTTACTTTTTCGTTAATTGTAATCTTTCTTTACATATTGCTTCGCTTCCGTAAATGGTCTTATGGTGCCGGGGCCATCATTGCCCTTGCTCATGATACTTTGATAATTCTTTCGCTATTCTCCCTCTTCTGGGGAATACTTCCTTTTTCTCTGGATATTGATCAGGCATTCATTGCCGCCATTCTTACCGTTATGGGTTATTCCATGAATGACACTGTTGTTGTATTTGACCGAATACGTGAATTTATAACCGACCATCCCAAGATGGAAAGAAAATCACTCATCAACACTGCATTGAATGCAACTTTAAGCAGAACTATAAACACCTCACTGACTATTTTCTTTGTATTGTTTGCCATCTTTGTTTTTGGGGGTGAAGTAATCCGTGGATTTTCTTTTGCCTTGCTTATGGGCATTATAGTAGGTACCTATTCATCGGTATGTATTGCTACCCCCGTGGTAGTTGATCTTTCCAATGAGAATAAGAAAGCCTGATCCTGCCTTAACTTTATTTACTCCTAAACAAAAAGGTGTTAAAAAACGGGTTGAAGCGGCTAATGGCTTCGCTCATTTTCCTTAATTTTGTCTTTGAAAAAGAAAGCACCGGCTGCAGCCGGCTGGCCGGAACAAGCAATCATGTTCGATAACGAGGAAAACGAAGGTTACGAAGAATATCAGAAAGAACTTAGTTCTGCTTTAGGCCGATTCGAAAATATGATTCGCGCCCGCGAACATTATTACTTCGATGCCGGAACCCTTCTCAATATGATTGAACATCATCAGGCAAATAACATGCTTGATAAGGCCGAAGAAGTGCTTCAGTTTGGTTTAAAACTTCATCCCCATGACTTTGACCTGCAACTAAAGCAGGCTGACCTTGTTTCCCTTGCAGGCAAAGATGCCGAAGCACTAAGCCTGCTTAATGAACTGGAAAAAAAACATCCCGGTGAAAAAGAAATTTATATTCTGAAAGGAAACATTTATCTTGACATAGAACAATATCAGCAGGCAATTGACAATTTTGAAATTGCCGTTGATTATGCCGACATGCCAGAAGACATTTATGTGAATCTTGCATTTGCTTACAGGCAAGTGAATAATTTGCCGAAAGCAGAAGATTGCATTCTGAAGGCATTAGAATTCGGAACCGATGGAATCATGGCTTCCGAAGAGTTTGTTGATTTCTATTTTATCACCCATCAGGTGGAACGTGGTATCATGAAAGCAGAGGAACTGATTGATTCGGACCCGTATGATTTAATGGCCTGGTATGCCCTTGGTAACTTATACCTGCGCGTTGAAAACCACGAGAAAGCCATTGAAGCGCTGGAGTATTGTCTTGCCATTGACGATGATTTTCTGAATGCCATTGTTCAATTGGCTTCTGCTTATGTTGGTGCCGGCAGGTATGAAGAAGCCATTGAGCTTTATAAGCGCACACTTCGTTTTTCAATGCTTGAAAGCTATACGCTCTACTGCATTGGCGACTGTTATTTTCGTTTAGGACAAATGAGCGAATCACGATTTTATTTCCGTAAGTCGGTTAAGATTAATCCCAACTATTCCGATGCTTTTTACGGCATTGCTATTACTTATACCGAACAAAATCGCTGGCAGGAAGCCAACCATTACATTCGCAAAGCCATTGATTTAAACAGAAATATAAGTGATTATTTTCTGGTTGCCGGCAATTGTGAATTGAACACCCACTGCCCTGAATCTGCTTATGAAAATTACTTACAGGCCATAAATCTCGACAGGAAAAACCTCAAAGCATGGTATGCTATTCTGAACTGCCAGATTGAAAGAGGAGATTATGAAGATGCATTAGGCAACTGCATAGACGCATTGGCTGCCAACAGCAGCGATTCAGAATTGCATTTCCGGCTCGCCTGTTATCTTTTTCTGAATAAAAGAAATAAAGAAGCGTATGCCATTTTTGAAAAGGCGCTGCACTTAGACCGCAACGGTTATCAAATTGTATTTTCCATTTGTCCTCAACTGCATAATGACAAGCATTTGAATGAGCTTATCGCCAATTACGGCACTGAATGAAAAACTTTTTCGTTACCGGATTACCTGACCGAACTGAAAAACCCCGCGATACCGGGCTTACCATGGTTATGGATAAAGGCCTGAGTGTTCATGAAGCGGAAAATCTAGCCGAAACAGGATTTGAATTTATTGACCTGCTTAAACTAGGTTTTGGCAGCGCCTGCATTACTCCACGTCTTGAAGATAAATTAGCCGTGTATCGCAATGCCGGAATGAACGTGTATTTCGGAGGAACATTGCTCGAAGCATTTATTGAACGCGGAAGTTTTAAAGATTATCTGAAACTGATAGATAAATACAAACTTACTCATGCTGAAATTTCTGACGGCAGTATTACCCTTTCGCATAATAAAAAATGTGAGTACATCCGCGAGCTGAAAAAACATGTTACCGTTTTGTCTGAAGTAGGCAGCAAGGAAGAAGGCATTCTTATTCATCCGGTAAAGTGGATTGAAATGATGCAGCGTGAACTCGAAGCCGGAGCCTGGAAAGTAATTGCCGAAGCACGCGAAAGCGGAACGGTTGGCATTTATCGCCCCAGCGGAAAGGCGCATGTGGTTCTCATCAATAAAATTATAGCCAAAGTAAATCCTGAAAATATCATTTGGGAATCGCCTCAGAAATCACAACAGGTTTACTTTATCAAATTGTTCGGATGCAATGTGAATCTCGGCAACATTGCACCTAATGAAATCATCGCGCTCGAAACACTCAGGCTGGGTTTAAGAAGCGATACTTTTTTTCAATTTCTGAAAAAAGAAGATCAAAACCATCCATGAATTTTTTCTCTTATGAAAGAAATAAGCCCCACCGAACTTAAACACTGGACTGAATCCGGAAAAAATTTTCAACTGATTGATGTGCGCGAGCCCTACGAAACAAGCATTGCCAGCATTGGAGGAGAAAACATTCCCATGGCACAGGTTGCAACAGAACATGAAAAAATCAATCGCGATATTCCGGTAGTTTTTTATTGCCGCAGCGGTGCACGCAGCGCTACAGTTATCAAACATCTTGAGTCCTCATGCGGTTTTACTAATCTGTATAACCTAAAAGGCGGCATTCTTGCTTATGCCGGTGAGGTGGACCCTACCCTCACAAAATACTGAAATGAGCAAACTGAAATCGCTGAAGTTTTTTCAATGGATTAACCGTTGCAAAGACTGGACTGAATCTTTTTCGGCAAAACCCAATGCACAGCAGGCCTTGTTTGTTTTTGCATTGGCCGAAGCTGTTTTCTTCCCCATTCCTCCTGATGTGCTGCTTATCGCCATGGCATTTTCCGTTCCTTCAAAATCGTTCCGGTTTGCCTTGGTATGTACAGCAGGCTCGGTAGTTGGCGCTGTGCTCGGTTACGGGCTTGGTTATTTATTCAGCGATGCCGGCACTGCTTTGATAAACTTTTTCGACCCAAGCGAGAAATCAGTAGAAAAAATAAATGAACTCTTCGAAACCTATGGCTTCTGGGGTATTATTGTAGCAGCCATTACTCCCATTCCTTTTAAAGTTTTCACCGTGGCTTCCGGGCTTTTCCGTTATGATTTTTTTACATTTATGCTAGCCATCAGCATTGGCAGGCCCATCCGGTTTTTTGCTGTGTCAGCCTTGTTTTACTTCTTCGGTAAAAAAATAAAACCGTTTATTGATAAATACTTCGAACTGCTTTCCATTCTGTTTGTGGTATTGCTCGTTGGCGGATTTTTTATCCTGAAATACATTAACTGAAAAAGAAATAAAGCCATGCGCCTTTATGGTTTGATTGGAAAATCGCTGGCTCACTCCTTCTCCGTAAGTTTTTTTTCAAGTAAGTTTAGTAAGGATAACATTCCTGCTCAGTATAAAAATTTTGAGCTAACCGATATTGCCGGACTAAAACCATTAATCGAAACAGAAACCACCCTTTACGGATTGAATGTTACCATTCCTTACAAAGAAGTTGTATTGAAAACCGTGGATGAAACCGATGAAACTGCACTTGCCATTGGCGCAGCTAATTGCCTGAACATTATCCGTAATGGAACTAATTTTTCCGTCAAAGCTTTCAATACCGATGCTCCGGCATTTAAAGAAACATTGCTTCCATTGCTCAAACCTCATCACCGGCATGTTTTGATTCTCGGAACGGGCGGAGCCTCAAGGGCTGTTCATTATGCATTGAAACAGATTCCGCAGATTCGGAAAATTGCTTTTACTTCACGGAATCCTTCCGGTGAAATACTTTCCTACCATGATTTGAAAGATGAAGCATTATTCAACAGTTTTCAAATTATCATCAACACTACTCCGCTGGGTATGTTCCCCGACAAAAACTCCTGTCCTGATATTCCATACCGGTTTCTGAAACGAACCACCCTTCTTTACGATTTAATTTACAATCCTCAGCAAACCTTATTTTTAAGAAAAGGGAAAGCGGCTGCCGGCTGCCGTACCCAAAACGGATTGAAGATGCTGATTAAACAAGCCGAACTTTCATGGGAAATCTGGAGCCGCTGAAACTATTCCTTTCCGAAAAAACTTTTCATCTTCATCTGTATGACTCCGAAAAGCGCTTCATTAAAAATACCGGCACTCATTTTTGACTTTCCCATTTCGCGGTCTTTAAAAATGATGGGGATTTCTTTCAGCCTGAATTTTCTTGTCCATGCCATGAATTTCATTTCGATTTGAAATGCATACCCTGTAAACTTGATTTTATCCAGCGGAATGGTTTCCAGCACTTTTCTGCGGTAGCAGACAAAGCCGGCCGTGGAATCGCGTACAGGCATGCCTGTAACCATGCGCACATACAGCGAAGCGAAAAAGGATATGAGCAACCTTCCCAGCGGCCAGTTTACCACGGTAATTCCTTTTATGTATCTCGACCCTATGGCCATATCGGCATCGGCCATGCAGGCCTTTAGCAAGACAGGCAAATCTTCAGGATTATGCGAAAAATCGGCATCCATTTCAAAAATAAAATCATACTGTCTTTGCAATGCCCATTTGAAACCATGAAGGTAAGCAGTGCCCAATCCAAGTTTACCGGCACGCTTTTCAAGAAATAATCTGCCTGAATATTTACCCGCCATTAGGTTTTCAACTTCCTGTGGCGTGCCGTCAGAAGAATTGTCATCAACCACCAGAACATGAAAACCCTCCTTAAGATTCATTACGGCCTCTATAACGGCAGAAATGTTTTCTTTTTCGTTGTAGGTCGGTATGATGACTAAACTGCCTGACATGCTGCGCGGGTTTGGCTGATAACGGAGATGGATTCTTGTCTATTTTTTTCACCAGCCAAGTATCCACCCGAAAACAAGCGGAGCTACAATACTGGCATCCGATTCAATGATAAACTTGGGCGTATCAATTCCGAGTTTGCCCCATGTTATTTTTTCGTTAGGCACAGCGCCACTGTAAGAACCAAAACTCGTTGTACTGTCGCTTATCTGACAGAAGTAACTCCAGAAGGGTACATCATGCCACTCCAGATCCTGATACATCATCGGCACAACGCAAATAGGGAAATCACCGGCTATACCTCCGCCAATCTGAAAGAAACCTACTCCCTTACCCGAAGAATTTTTACGGTACCAGTCGCTAAGCCAAACCATGTATTCTATTCCGCTTTTAACAGTTGAGGCTTTCAGTTCATTCTTGATTACATAGGAAGCAAAGATGTTACCGAGTGTGCTGTCTTCCCATCCGGGTACTACAATGGGAATGTTTTTTTCGGCAGCAGCCACCATCCACGAGTCTTTCGGGTCAATCTCATAGTATTGTTTCAGCACTCCTGATTTAATGGCTTTGAAAAAATACTCATGCGGAAAGTATCGCTCGCCTTTTGACTCTGCGTCTTTCCATATTTCAAAAATATGTTTCTGCAACCTGCGGAAGGCTTCCTCTTCGGGAATGCAGGTATCGGTTACGCGGTTAAAATGATTTTCGAGCAAATTCCATTCTTCCTGAGGAGTTAGATCACGGTAATTAGGCACGCGTTTATAATGATTGTGCGCCACCAGGTTCATTACATCTTCTTCCAGGTTAGCTCCAGTGCAACTGATAATCTGAACTTTATCCTGCCTGATCATTTCAGCCAATGAAATACCCAACTCAGCCGTACTCATAGCTCCGGCCAGGGTAATCATCATTTTTCCGCCTTCGTCTATATGTTTTTCGTAAGCCTTGGCAGCATCCATCATGGCAGCGGCATTGAAATGGCGATAATGCCTTTCCATAAATTGTGATACGGGTCCTCTTTTCATTTCTTAAAAAATTATTGGGCGGCTAAAATACTCAACCTGCCCTGCATGGTTGTTTACATTTGTGCCTTTCCATTCTATGGCGCTACACCTTGTTACTGCTGCTCTTCCCTACGCCAACGGCCCTGTGCACATTGGTCATTTAGCCGGCTGTTATATTCCTGCTGATATTTATGTGCGCTACCTGCGTTTGAAAGGCAAAGATGTACTGTTTATCTGCGGAAGCGATGAACACGGAGTTCCCATTACGATTAAAGCTAAACAGGAAGGTATTTCTCCGCAGCAAGTGGTTGACCGTTACCATGCCATGATGAAAAAGTCGTTTGAAGATTTCGGGATTTCATTCGACCATTATTCGCGCACTTCGGCTAAAATTCATCACGAAACAGCGCAGCAGTTCTTTAAAACACTGTACGATAAAAAAGTATTTGTTGAAGAAATCACCAACCAGTTTTATGATGAAGAAGCCAAACAGTTTTTAGCCGACCGTTACATTACCGGCACCTGCCCTAAATGCAGTTTTGAAAATGCTTATGGCGATCAATGCGAAAACTGCGGCTCCTCCCTCAGCCCTACCGACCTTATCAACCCGAAATCGAAACTGAGTGGCAGCACCCCTGTGCTGAAACCAACGAAGAACTGGTTCCTGCCCATGGGCGAGATTCAGAAATCGAAAGAGTTTCAGGAATTCATAAAGCGATTCGAAAACTGGAAACCGAATGTAAAAGGCCAGTGTGCAAGCTGGCTTAACGAAGGGCTACAATCACGAGCCATGACACGCGATCTGGACTGGGGCGTTACTGTGCCATTGCCTGATGCCGATGGTAAAGTGCTTTACGTTTGGTTTGATGCGCCAATTGGTTATATATCGGCTACCAAAGAATACTTCTCACACCTAACCCCCGGCCCCTCTCCACAAGAGGGGGGAGAAAAAAAGTGGGAAGACTATTGGATGAACCCTGAATCAAAACTTATTCACTTTATCGGCAAAGACAATATTGTTTTTCATGCCATTATTTTTCCGATGATGCTGATGACACATGGCGGATTTGTATTGCCTGAAAATGTTCCGGCCAATGAATTTCTGAATCTGGAAGGTGATAAAATTTCCACTTCGCGCAACTGGGCCGTGTGGCTGCATGAATACCTGAATGATTTTCCGGGCCGGGAAGATGAACTTCGTTATGTTTTAACATCTGTTGCCCCCGAAACCAAAGACAGCGAGTTTACATGGAAAGATTTTCAGGCAAGGGTCAATAATGAACTGGTGGCCATTCTCGGAAATTTTGTAAATCGTACTCTGGTACTCACTGAAAAGTTTTTTGAAGGAAAAATTCCACAACAGCATACTTTGAATGCCACCGACAAAGAATTGCTCGCTGCCACAGGAAAGGCAAAAAAAGAAATAGAAGAAGCCTTGGAAAAATTCCGTCAGCGCGATGCTTTGGCAGCATTGATGGACCTTGCCCGTGCAGGAAATAAATACTTAGCCGATACCGAACCATGGAAACTGATTAAGACCGATGCAAAACGAGTGGAAACCATACTGCACAATTCATTAGTTCTGACGGCTGCGCTCGGAACATTATGCGCTCCGTTTTTGCCAAATACTTCCAAAAAAATATTTAGCATGCTGAACATTGATCCTGTAAAATGGAATCATGCAGAAAAAATTTCACTTGAATCAACCCCATCTCTTGGCAAAACTGCCTTGCTTTACGAAAAACTGGAAGATTCCATTATCGAAAACCAGATAGCCAAACTTCATTCTTCAAAACCCACACCCCCTTCCAGCGCTAACTCTTCTCCAAACTTCAAACTCCCCAATCAGAACTCCAAAACTGATATTTCCTTCGAAGACTTTCAGAAACTCAACATCATCACTGCTACCATTCTTGAAGCAGAACGTGTTCCTAAAACAGATAAGCTGCTGAAACTTCTGCTTGATACCGGCACCGAGAAGAGAACCGTTATTTCGGGTATTGCCCATTGTTATGAACCTGAAAAAATTATAGGGCAACAGGTGCTGCTTCTCGCCAATCTTGCTCCGCGAAAAATCAAAGGCATTGAATCACACGGAATGATACTGATGGCCAGCGATAAGAACGGGAAACTTGTTTTTGCAACTACGAGCGGGAAAACGGAGAATGGGAGCGGAGTGAGTTGAAATGTTTAGCCCCGGTTATCCCCGGATGGGTTCTTAACCCTTCGGGGCATACAGCAGTAATTCCCCTATCTTTCCGCCTCAAATTTTACTCATGATTCCGGTAGGAAAAACATTGGTTTCCGATGAAGTTGTCAGCAAGCGGTTTGTTTGCGATTTAAAAAAATGCAAAGGCGCCTGCTGCATTGAAGGCGAATCGGGGGCTCCGCTTGAAAAAGAAGAACTGAAAATATTGGAAGATGTTTATCCTGCCGTGAAGCCATACCTCACTGTTGCTGGTATTCAAACTATTGAAGAAAAAGGCCTCTTTCTGATTGATGAGGATGGTGATTATGTTACTCCGCTGATTGGTGAAGGCGGAGCCTGTGCCTTCACCATTTTCGAAAACGGTATTGCTGCCTGCGGAATTGAAAAAGCATATAACGATGGAAAAATTGATTTCCGGAAACCGGTTTCCTGTCATCTTTATCCCATCCGAATTTCTCAATATAAAAACTACGAAGCTGTAAACTATCACGAATGGGATGTGTGTTCCCCTGCCTGCAAACTCGGCAACAAACTTTCTGTTCCTGTTTACCGGTTTGTAAAAGATGCACTTATCCGTAAGTACGGGGAGCATTGGTATGCTGAACTGGAGCAAGCGGTAGCATTAATAAATACAGAAAAGATTACCCGCTGACAAAAATCAATCCCCTCATTCTCAACACCATGTTAATCCAATGCATTAATGCTGTACCTTAGCGGTTGAAAACCGATAATAATGGATAAAGCAAAAGACGCACTCGATTATCACGCTTCGGGAAGGCCGGGTAAGATTGAAGTAGTGCCTTCAAAGCCCACCAGTTCGCAGCGCGATTTATCATTGGCTTACTCGCCCGGAGTAGCGGCCCCCTGCCTCGAAATTGAAAAGGACAAAGACAAAGTTTATAAATACACGGCCAAAGGAAATCTGGTAGCCGTAATTTCAAACGGTACGGCTGTGCTTGGCCTGGGAAACATTGGCCCCGAAGCCTCCAAGCCGGTGATGGAAGGCAAAGGATTGCTCTTTAAAATTCTTTCAGACATTGATGTGTTTGATATTGAAATCAACCAGACCGATGTAGAGGAATTTGTAAAAACCGTAAAAGCCATTTCGCCTACCTTCGGAGGAATAAACCTTGAAGACATCAAAGCCCCTGAGTGTTTTGAAATTGAAAGAAGATTGAAGGAAGAGCTTAACATCCCCGTAATGCATGATGACCAGCATGGCACTGCCATCATTTCAGGAGCAGCATTATTGAATGCACTGGAGTTAGCCGGAAAAGAAATTGACAAGGTAAAAATTGTGGTGAATGGTGCAGGGGCGTCAGCCATTTCATGTACAAGATTGTATTTATCGCTTGGGGCAAAGCCGGAGAATATCGTCATGGCAGATTCTACCGGAGTAATCCGTAAAGACCGTGAGGGATTAGATAAAAACAAAGCACAGTTTGCCACTTCGCGTAACCTGCATACGTTAAGCGAAGCGGTGGAGGGATGTGATGTACTCATCGGTTTATCAAAGAAAGATGTCTTTACTCCTGAAATGCTGAAAAGCATGGCTGCTAATCCGGTTGTTTTCGCCCTTGCCAATCCCGACCCTGAGATTGCTTATGAACTTGCCATTTCCACACGCGATGATTTGATTATTGCTACCGGCCGCAGCGATTATCCCAATCAGGTGAATAATGCTATCGGGTTTCCATACATCTTCCGCGGGGCGCTGGATGTAAGGGCTATACAGATTAACGAAGCCATGAAACTTGCTGCTGTATATGCCATTGCCCGATTGGCTAAAGAGCCTGTACCCGAAATAGTAAACCTCGCTTACAATCAGAAGAATATTGTTTTCGGCAGGGATTATTTTATTCCAAAACCTCTTGATACACGATTGATTCATACCGTAGCTCCGGCAGTGGCTAAAGCAGCTATCGAATCAGGAGTAGCCCAACGGGTAATCTCTAACTGGGAAGGCTACGAAGATGAGTTGAAAAAGCGATTAGGGCATGATGAGAAACTGCTGCGTGTAATTACCAGCAAAGCGAAACAGAATCCGCAGCGTGTGGTATTTGCCGAAGCCGATAATTTTAAAATCCTGAAAGCCGCTCAGATTGTAAAGGATGATGGTATTGCCATTCCTATCCTGCTTGGCAATAAAGAAAAAATCAATGCCCTCATTGCCGAAAACAACATTGACCTGAAACATGTAACCATTATTGACCCGCGGCAAGAACATGAAACCGTTCAGCTTTACGGTGAATTGTTTTTTCAAAAGCGGCACCGCAGAGGGTTCAACCTGCACGAAGCCAAGAAAGTGATGCGCGAACGGAATTACTTTGGCGCAATGATGGTTGAAACCGGTGAAGCCGATGCTTTGATTTCAGGATTGACAAGAAATTATGCTGACACTTTACGTCCGGCATTACGAATTATCGGTAAGCAGAAAAACGTAAGCAAGGTAGCCGGTATGTATATAATGCTTACTAAAAAAGGCCCGGTGTTTTTTGCTGATACCACTATTAATGTTAATCCAACCACACAAGAATTGGTTGACATAACGCTGATGGTTGCGCGTACGGTTCAGCAGTTTAACATGAAACCGAAAATTGCCATGCTTTCATTTTCCAATTTCGGTTCGTCTGAAGACCCTTCGGCTGTAAAAGTGCGCGATGCCGTGGCCTATCTGCATGAACATCATCCTGCCCTGCTCGTTGACGGAGAGATGCAGGCCAACATGGCCTTCAACACGCAGTTGCTCAGGGATAATTATCCTTTCAGCGAATTGATAAATGGCGGAGCCAATACGCTCATCTTCCCGAATCTGGATGCAGGAAACATTTCCTACAAGCTACTGATGGAGTTAGGAGGAGCAGAGGCCATCGGACCAGTGTTGTTAGGGATGGCTAAACCGGTTCACATTCTGCAGTTGGGCAGTCCGGTTCGCGATATAGTAAACATGATAACGATTGCCGTTGTGGATGCGCAGTCGCGCCAGGCACCAACCGTTACCGCCAGGCCGGTAAGCGCCTGATTAAATTCGTTTGTTATTCACAGTCTTTAATTCTGCCTTTAACGGCTGATGCTAAATTGTCATTTACAATTTGCGTCTGAGAATAAACATGAGTCTATGACAGGTTGATTTCGTTTAATGATAAACTACTTTCTTCGTTTGATAACCGGAGGCATTGTCTTTATACTTGAATAAATATATGCCTTTAGCTTGCCCTTCAAGCGAAACAGATAAATTCAAATCACTGATGCTATGGATTCTTTTTACTTCTAAACCCATTATGTTGAAAACAGAGAGTTCGCCATCAGCAGGCAGGTTTTTAAAACTGATGTTGAAAATACCGGAAGCGGAGGGGTTGGGGGAGATTGAAAGTTTTTCTGACTGAGGTTTTTGAAAGTTCTCAAAGTTACTTTGTGAAATGTCGAAATTAGTTCTGAAATAATTATAGGAGCTTGTTGAAGAATTAGCTTGACAACCATGAATGTAAGCAAAAAAGAAATTGGTTGATGGAGATGCATCAGCCATGAAGCCCGGCTCCAGTGTAATAGAATTAGTGGCTCTGAAAACTGTTACGCCAGTTGATGCAGTAATGACAGTACCGTTTGTTTCAATATCATCCGCTTCTTTGTAGCCGCTTACGGGGTTATCTGTAATTGTAAGGCTTACGTTTGATGGACAAACTAAACCCGATTTCCAGATGCCACGGCCATAAGTTCCGGCACGAATGGTGTTTTCGCGGTAATTAATTTCCATCTGGCGGCTGCTGAGGGCAGGCATTTTATTATCAGGCCCGAGTTCCCCCAAATTATAATACACCCACGATGACATGCCTTCTTCACGGTAATAAACACCCATTTCGGTTGAAATATAAAGACCGTCATTACTGGCATGATCCATCACCATGGAGGTAACATAAGCATTGGCCGGCAAGCTATCGCTGTAATCGCTCCAGGTATGTGTAGCGCCATCAAACTTTATAACCTTAAACGGAAGCGGAGGACTCATTTCATAATTACACGAAACATAAATTACATCTTTATTCCAATTACTGGTTTCTACTCCTGAAAAGATGATACGGTAAATAAGTTCATAATCATTAGCCGGAATATTGAAAGGCGCGCTTAACCAGTCAGGTGTAATAAGCTGCCATTGCGGATTATTGTTATTATCAACAATTTCATTATAATCAAGCCATAAATCATCTAAATCATTACCGATGAATCTTACAACCTGCGAAGCGGTAAAGCAGCATTGATCGGGATTATTAGCCGTGGTAACATACATTACATTTTTATCAAGCTGCGAAAATGACATGGCTGAAGGCTGGCCTTGCCAACCCAAGGTATGCAACTCAAGAAAAGGGCTATTAAAAACAGAGGAACAGCCGGGTGATGCCGTTGATTTTAAATCAGGATTACAGGTAAATTGCTGTGTTGTTTCCTGCAATCTAACCTTCCACACAAATCGCAATGAAACAGGATCAAATTGAAAAATACTCCCCCCACTGCTTGTAGTAAAAATTCTGCCTTCTCTGAATGGCTGTTGAAAAAAAGGATGGCGACCAAATCCCTGACTCAAATAAATTGAGGGAATAGCATTTCCGGGTTGAAAATAATAATTTGGATTTTGATGCGGATAATACATCCCGATACATTGTGAGCCAGGCATATTGCTGTATCCTCCGGATGAAGGACAATAGGTATAGCCATAACTTGAATAATCGGTAATGATTATTTGATTATCATTAAATTTATCTATCAATCCGCCATCATTTTCATGAGACAATTTAGTGGCAATTACGTTCTTTGAACTTTCATCATAATAGTCAGCATATATATGATCCTGATAGCCATAAACGTATTCATTTCTCTCCGTTGCCCCTGAAAAACCGTTTATGAGGGCAATGTTTAATCCAAAGTTTAAACGGGATGCTGAATATGATGTTGTACCAAAGGTAAGCGTATAAAATCCTCCGTCACACCCTATAAAAATATCGTTCGGACTTACTGATGTGTTGATATAAATTGCATGAAAATCATCATGAGGAGGCGAGCCGATTGATGTATAAGGAAAGTTCGTCAGATTTAAATTTATGGCTTTTATTTTTACTCCACCAACAATTACGCGGTTATTGGTTGCGTCATATCCGATTATCATTCTTGATGGCACATTGTGATATTCCTGACCTGTTGCTTTTATAAAATTTACGACTATTGGATTTGTTGTATTAATAATATTCTTAGTTGCTTTATGTACATTTCTGTTATTTGATGCCCAATCTGAACCCTGATCTATAGCCGTATAAATCAAAATATCCCTGTCGCCATTGGTGGCTGTCTGATCGCCAAGGCAGAGGCCGGCATAAGAATGTATGTTTGAAAAATTGCCTGAAAAGGCTGTTACATCTGCAAATGCCGCACCGTTATCCGATTCCATCAACATAGCATGTCCCTGGTAATCATTGCCCGGTGTGTCGCTGCCGGAAATATACCAGAAGTAATCGCCAGGGGTTGATTTTTCTATAAACACTATGTTGAATATATTGCCTGATACAGGATTGCCCGAAGGCGAGTTAAACCATGTTGCTCCCGCATCAGCGCTTTCTACCAGGCCTGCGCTGGTACAAAGGAAAACACGATCGGGATCGTTAGGATAAAAAACAATTTTGTTGATTTTAACATCCATTTGATTGGCAAACGGCAATGCGCCAAGCTGGGTCCAGATTGCAGGATTTGCATTGTAATCATATTTAAACACCTTGGTTGAATAATAATTTTTGCTGTTTACATAAATCAAATTGGCGGCATACAGTTCGTTGGAATTACGGAAGGCAATAGACGCTACTCCGCCATAGCCCATGCCGTTAGGATAATCTTCCTCGAAATTGGGGAGGATTTCCCAGCCGGGAGGAGGATTATAAACATTATACGTTTGCCATATCCCTGCAAAAAAAACTGCCGGCAACAATGTGGTTAGAATTTCCCGGATTAACAGCAAGATCGTCAATACGGCCGGAGCGGAAGGCATTGTAATCAGGATGAGAAGGTGAAACATTAGGCTCATTTGTTGACAGCGGACCTACATGATCCCACTGCGGAGCAATGATCTGCGCCTGTGTAAGAACATTGCAGCACAGGATTAAGAAAAAAAGAAGACGGGTTTTCATATCATTGTTTTTTAATAGTTTATTTTAGTTTGAATGGCCAGTGCGCACCCGTAGCCCTAAAGGGCGCCCCTGCACAGCTCCCGATTACGGATATTGAGCGGGTAAAGAATGAGAGCTTATTATCCATGTTGCACTGCTTTAATACAAAACCACTTTTTTAGCGCTGCTGCTTTTTGCAGTGCGCAGGGTAACTATGTAAATTCCTTTGGGCTGAATGGTTAAATCCATAAAATGCAAACCGGCTTTTACGGTTTGGTTTAAAACTATTCTGCCCATCATATCGCTGATGGCAACTGATGTTAGTTCATGTACATTACTTACCACATAAAACTGCCCGCTGT
>CAADHD010000020.1 GCA_900696575.1 uncultured Bacteroidota bacterium | reverse complement strand
GACGGTCGGTACCGGTAATATGCTGCATGGTTTATTTTTACGGCAGTAAATATCATTTCCGGCAAACAATTATTTTTGTGCAACCATGAGAAGTTACTCACAAATTGAAGGTGGAGTTTTTTCACAGCTTGCCTCGGCTATGACGTTACCTAAATTTTTTGTTGCTTTGAATAAACTGTGTCGCTTAATCATAATGTTTTTCACTTGCGGAGTTAGCGAGGGACAGAATCTTGTGCCCAATGGAGATTTTGAGCAATATTCAGGATGTCCTAATTCTTATGGCCAAATAGATTCTGCATTGTTTTGGATAAGCCCGACTGTTGGTTCTCCTGATTATTATAATGCGTGTGCTGGAAATCCAGTAAGCGTTCCTACTAATGCAGTAGGTTATCAAGTTGCGCATAGTGGAGGGGCGTATGCAGGAATAATACTTAGACATGCAACCAGTGCCAGTACAAGAGAGTACATTGAAACACCATTTATAACACCATTAATTGCTAATGTTCATTACTATTTCGAAATGTACGTTAATACAAGCGATAATTGCCAATACACAACGGATGCAATCCAAGCTTATTTTTCTGATACTTTAGTAATCGGCTTTTCTCCCGCAACAATGATTCCCTTTTCTCCACAGATAAGTAATGCTGCTGGCAATTACTTTGATAAGCAAAATTGGAAAAAAGTTTCCGGCACTTACATTGCTCATGGGGGTGAAAATTACTTGATAATTGGGAATTTTAAGCCTGATTCTTCTACAACAATTCTAAACAACGGTGGATTCGGCCCAGCTGCTTATGTGCTTATTGATGATGTTTGTGTATCGGTTCATTCTACAAATTGTAATTCAACTTCAGGAATTGATTCAGTAATGAAAGATGATGGAGTAAATTTATTCCCTAATCCTTTTACTGATAAAATTAATATCGCAGCAAGAAGAAACGACCTTATTGAAGTGAACTTGTTTGATATCACTGCAAGAAAATTATTCAATCAATCATTTACAAATTCAATTACAATAAACACAGAACAACTTGCAAAAGGTATTTATCTTTACGAGTTGAGAAACAAAAACGGAGTGATTAAGAAAGGTAAGGTTGTGAAAAATTGAGAGAGTAAAACTACGGATAACATCAAGATTAAAAGAAATAAAAAAAAGAAGGGCTTTGAGAGGTAAACAAAGAGTTGAGCTTCTAACAAACAGTGTAGGTAAACGAACAGTAGTGGTTCTAAACCCTTCTTTTTTTTACTTCTTTAATCCCTTCTTCGTTAACGAAAACCTTATTTCAGCGACTGCAAACAATTAAACGGACAGAAAAACCAACTGTAAACCAATATCAGCACTAAAACTAACTTTGTAAATGAATAGCAGGACTAACAATAAAAACTGTAAACTTTTTTCAGGACGAGTCAGTCATTGTAAAGACAACACAATTGACAAGGAATAGACAAAAGAAACTCAGACAGTGAAAAAACTAAATATACAAACAACACGTCTCAACATTCGACCCCTCGAATTAACAGACCTTTCTGACTTTCACATCTATCGTTCAAATCCGGAAGTTACAAAATATCAAGGTTTTAACGTTATGACAATCGAACAAGCCGAAGAATTCATTAAAGACAACTCGACAAAACATTTTGGAAAAGCAGGTGAATGGGTGCAATACGGTATTGAAAATAATGAAACGAGACAACTTGTTGGCGATTGTGCCATTAAACTTGACCAATACGACACAAGAATTGCAGAAATTGGCATTACCATTTCGCATCTCGAACAAAAAAAGGGTTTCGCAAAAGAAATTCTACTTGGAATTTTGACTTTTCTGTTTAACACGGTAAAAATTCACAGAGTAGTTGAAATAGTTGACACTGAAAACATTGCTTCAATTAACCTATTGAAAAGTACAGGTTTTAGACAAGAAGGACACTTTATTGAAAATATTTTCTTTAAAGGAAAATGGGGAAGTGAATTTCAATTCGCAATGCTAAAACGAGAATGGGACAGCAGAAAAGAAAGTACCTGACAGACAATAACAACCAACCGCTAACAACGGTAACTTTTGCACAACCTTCTTCTAAGAGGCGTAAATAAAAAGGGGATTGATTTTCAGGCTCTATTACCCATAAGCCATTGGTTGGTATTACTTTCTCCAGCAAGTCTTACTGGTTGTTGGTGTATAGATTACACTTTTTGTTTGCAAACTAGTATTCAGGAAAGCATTATCAAAAAAATGAAATTTCCCCAGCAAGTTGTTAGCAGTAATGCAAAAAGCTTATGAATGTGCTTTATAATTAGAGCAGGCAGTTAAACCAGCATTATTGCGGGATCGTTTTAATCTAACCGGCTATGGTTTGTCCCGATAACTATGGCGATTGTCTTATTTGCGCTCTTTGCATTTTTCTTTTTTTGTATTCGTTACTGCCATCACAAACAGTAAGCACCACCGGCTTTGCCGGTGTGACAATAGTCGGGTTGTTTTTCCTGTTAAACTACTGAATAACCAATTTTTTAACTAAAGCATGTTTGCTGTCGCTTACTTTAATCATGTAAATACCTTTTGAATAATTAGTAAGATCAAGTTGTATGAGTTGTCCGTTCCAGTCAAACTTATTTACAGCATTTCCCAGAACATTAAATACGGTAACTGTGTATTTCTTACCTGTGCTCCATGCGCCCATGTTCAGAAAACCGCTGGCCGGGTTGGGGAAGATGACAAAACTCAATTCATCCTTTTCGATAACCGACAATGCAGCCGGGTCGTCAAACCAGTAAACAATGTTGCAGTTTACATCCAGCGTAGGATTAAATCCATCATTGCAGTCAGCGCATGTAACACCTGTTATGCAGTTAGGATGATTAGGATGGCAGAGGTCAACATAGCCTGCGAAAAATTTGTACTCAAGGTTAACCGCTGATGAGGAAATAAACGGAGTGAAGTCATAATCAAAATAACGTGCAATAGAACCGGGACACCATCCGGCACGGTTGTATGTCCATGTTCCGTTCTGCGGCTGGCAAGCATCAGGATTCGGATTGCAGGTTGTCCAGTTATTCTGCGAATAGGTATTCGCCCCATTTACCAAAAGTGAATGGGTAGCATTATAAAATTCGGCAGCATTTCCGGTGTTCAGATTTCCCCAACCGTGGCCTGTGCTTACTAATTTAAGTTTTGCCTCAACAGTAAGATTAGGATAGTTGATGGAGAATGCAGGAACAGGTTGCAGGTTGGCATAATCTCCAAAGGGATAGATGTTTTTCCAAACCTGTTCAACGCGGCTGTATTTATGCGGAGGCGGTCCATCTTTAAAAGTAAAACTAAGAGCATACTGAAAGCCGTTATCAAGCGTTGCGCAATTGGCGCGGAAAGTTACCTTGCCTTGCAACAGCGACATATAGTCGGCCAGGTTGATGCTGTGCGAACAGGGAACGCCATAAGGGGTGATGTAACGGATAATTTCAAACCATTTGCCGTCATGTCCCTGCAGGTCAATGCTGGCTACTCTGTCCCACGGCCCGCAACCACCCGGAGGGCAGGTAACCGTCAGGGTAGCCACAATGGTATCAAAAGCGCCAACATAGGAAGGCAGAATTCCGTCAACAGTAACCGAAGGAGTATTTGCATCAAGCCATATACCACTGAATGCCGGGACATTGTTTAGTGTGGTAACTGATGATACAACGTTGATGTTAACCGTTTCGGTAGCCACAGCCCCGAAATTGCTGGTCGAAACAATCTGAATAGTGTAAGGCCCGAAAGCAGGCGGAGTCCACCATCCGGTGTAATGCTGATTCTGGTGATCAATGGCAGGGATGGTTTGTCCGTTAATTACAAACTGAACATTCTGCACTGAGAATAATGCCGGGTAAGGAATGTTAACCTTGGCCGCCAGTTGCATGGTGGAAAGCGTAGGCATATACACATCGGCACTGTTTACAGGATTGCGCGGTTCAATAACCGGAACATTCAATGCAGGGTCAATTACATTAAAAGTGTTATAAATGGAAGCAGCAGAATCGTAAGAAGCATTGCCGGGCTGATAAGCGCGGATGGTAACAGGTCCTGGCGTTCCTGCCAGGTAAACAGAATCGTTGCTGATGGATGCCGGCCCTGAAATCAGGTGGTAATAAACCGGCAAGCCTGAGGTAGCAGTTGCATTCAATTTAAAAGGAGGATCGGTTGTGAGTTTATCAGGAAGCTGAGGGAATGAAATAGCCTGAAAAGACGGATTCAGACTTCCGTTAAAATTTGAAGTCGGGCCGGTTAAAGCGAAAAGGTTGAAGTTTCCGTTGTAGGTTGGAGCGTTTACTTCAGTAATCAGTGACGAAATTCCGGTATTGTTTCCGCCCGGTACACCCTGATTGAACTTATAGTAAAGCTGAAGATTGGGTTCTGTTCCTAAAAGTTCATTGTTCATCATATCCTGAATTTCGGTCTGCGATAATGCTTTGTTCCAAACAGACACTTCGTCAATTCTTCCGTTGTAAACAAAGTTGAATCCGCTCAGTATGCTTTTGCCGATAGCAAACTGAATGGAAGTGTTGTTAATGGTTCCCGATGCTGCCACCGCGCCTGATAAGTTTCCATTCACATATAATTGAACCTGCGAGCCGGTGTAAACCCAGGCAAAGTGCTGCCACACCTGAGGAACAGTAGTATTGGCCGGGGCTACATACTCGTATAATGTTCCGTTGGAATTAAGAAAGCGGCATTCAATCACCCCGTTGTTTAACTGAATCAGATAAAATCCACCCTGTGTGGCGCGGAAACCCATCATGCCTTGTCCGTAAGAAAGAGCATTGCAGTAAAACCATCCGGTCATACTCATGGCTGATGATCCGGCTATGAGTTGAGAAGCATTGTCAACGGTAACGAAATCATCAATGCCGTCAAAGTCGAGGTATTGATTGGATTGTGCGCTCACATTAAGCGCAGCCAACATGCAGAACAGAAATGCCAGTCTGCTGATTTTTGAGTAGAGATTTTTCATTGTATTTAGTTTTATGTGTTGATTTTATTTTAATGCGTTAAAGTTTCTTGGTGATACAGTTTTCAGGTTATTTCATCCACCACACTTTTGTGTTCATATTATCGCCCGATGCTCCGAAGGTACTGCTGTAATTGGAAGCGTTGTAGGAAACTTCCGTTGGCGGAATCGGGAACCGGTAAACTTGTGAAGGCACTCCGTCAAACGGGGTCATGCCGGTACGTCTTGCCAGTGCAAAAGCTTCCTGCGGCTGCCGGAAAAAATCAATCATGCATTGCGCATAAATTTCGCGGAGTTGCTGCTCTTCTGTACCGGTAAAAAATGCGAGGTTGTTCTGAACGGAAATAAAATTCAGATTCTGCGGAACAGAAACGTTGTTTGAAAACGGGGCACCCAAGGGTAACCGCGAAGCCGTCATTACCTGTTTCCAGAAGTTAAGTGAAAACTGAATGCCGTCCAAAAAAGAAGAGGTAGCATTTCCTAAATCTTTCGGTACACCGATTCCCAATAAATACGCTTCTGCACGAATGAACAATACTTCAGCACCTGTTATTAAAATATCAGGTTGATAATCCATATCACGTGCCAGGTAATAATTAACCGGAGAATACAGGCAATCTGCGCCTTTAATGGAATAATTTAAATCGCGATGGTACTCATACGGAATTCCGCCATCAGGCGTACCGGAAGGAGGGTTGTTTGGATATGGAATCCACTTGTTATTGTTATTGGTATCAAAAAAATAATAAGCACGCGGGTCAAAAATTCCGCTGCCGTCAGTGCTGTCATGTTTGGAAAGCAAGCGCCAGAAAGTAGTTCCCATGCGCATGTCTTTCGACTGGTTAAACGACCAACCCTTGCTTTCATTGCGGTAACCAAGCTGATACGGATACAATGCCGCACACTCGGTATGATCATTATTCAACTGGCCGAAGGCATTTATGCCGAAGGCTTCTTGTTGGTTTTCGAAAATGTCGGAGAAGATTTGTCCGGCCAGTGCAGGTTCTTTATTCACCATACGCATGGCATATCGCAGACGAAGCGAATTGGCAAATTTTTTCCACTTTTTCAAATCCCCGAAAAACAGATTGTCAAACTTTCTGAAAGTGAGAAACGGCTCTTCTCCTGTAGCTTGAATGTTTATGTTTTCAACTGCCCACTTCAATTCGTTTAACAGTGTTTTGTAAATGCTTTCCTGCGAATCGAATTTCGGATGCAGCATATTGAGGTTGCTGAACCCATAACCCGCTTCAGAAAAAGGAATATCGCCAAACAGATCAGTTACTTTAAAAGTCTTGCAGGCCAGTATAATTTTCTCCATAGCCATCATGTTCTTCACTCCGGGATTCGAAGCATCGTATGTTTCAAACCTTCTTTCCAGTTCGCGCAGGTTCGGAAGCATGGTATAATAGTTCGACCAGATTTCCTCCGTGCCCAGCGTATAATTATTCCAGCGCACCTGAGGCAGGGCGGCTAACTGTGTTTCTTTATAAAGCACGGAAACATTTACATACAACTGTTCATTCCAACCTGAACGCATGGAACTGATTACAGAATTAAAAAGCGCTCCGTCACTGGCGGTGGTAAATCCGTTAGGGTTTTTATTGATGACATCAAAATCTTTTTTGCATGACGAGAAAAACAGGATGGATATGAGAACAGAAGCGCAGATCAATGCAAAGCCAGGCTTCGATAATACCTGATTGGCAAGTCCTGTGGTTTTGTATTGAGTTTTTTTCATGACCTGAATTTAAAACCGTGCATTTATTCCGAACGAAAAAGATCTTACCCCGGGTAGTGAAGCCCATTCAAACCCCTGCGCATCACCTGCCCCCATCAGCCCTTCGGGATTGATGCGGTCGGGTACGGAGCTGTATATGTAAAATAAATCGCGTGCAGTAAAGGCAAGCGTTAACTCGCGGAAAACTTTTTGCCTGCCAAGTATATGTTGAGGGAAAGTATAGGTCAGTACTACTTCGCGGAATTTTACCCATGTATCTTCTACAATGCCGGGTTTGGAAAGAAAGTGTCCCCATCCTCCTGCATTAGGCATGTACTTGTAGTAATAATGCACCACGGTGTTGTTCGGAGTTCCATCGGCATGAACACCGGGGAGTATTACCCCTATGTTGGAAGTGTTGCCATTGGCATCGGTGTAAGGCAATCCTCCGCCATCGCGTTCCAGCAATGTTTCAGGGCTTTGACCGGTTTGCAACCCTGTAACATAGGAGCCGCAGTAAATATCACCGCCATACTTTGTATCAATCAATGTACGCATGGTAAAATTTTTATACCTGAATTCGGTAGTCCATCCGGCAAGAAAATGCGGAGAGGCATTTCCGATGGGAACTCGTTTATCAGATATTAAATACTTTTTACCGTCATCGCTCACTACCGGTTGACCGTCACGGTAAACATAATCCCATCCGAATATGGTTCCGAAATCATCGCCTTCGCGCAATGCCATCAGCGGACCGTTTTCACCCCAGATGTCGGCCAGCACATACGTGTCGGCATACTCGCCAAGGCTAACCACTTTATTTCTGTTGCGTGAAAAATTCAATCCTGATTTTACCAACAGGTTTCTTTTGTTTAGCACAGTTGCATTCACCAATAATTCAATTCCGCGGTTTGTAAGCACCCCTTCATTAATAGCCACCATAGTTGCCCCTGAAGAAGCAGGAACAGGAAGCGAAATAATCTGATCAAAACAGTAACGGTAATAGTAAGTAAAATCAATGGTTAGTTTGTCATTGAAAAAACCAAGATTGGTTCCGGCTTCATAAGAATTAACACGCTGTGGTTTTAAAGCGATGGGTGGAATGGTGTTCGGAAATGACGATGACTGTTGCCCGCCAAACAAACCGGTGTTGTAATAAAACTCTGTGAGATAGGGGTCGGTATCGGTAGCTGTTTGGGCTGCGCCCATTCTCACTTTCGCAAAACTGAGTTTGCTGCTTTTTATCTGCAATGCATCAGTAGCTATAAAACTAACAGACATACCAGGATAGAAATACGAGTTAGCATTATCAGGCAAGGTGGAAGACCAGTCGTTTCGTCCGGTTAATTCAAGAAACAAATAGTTCCTGTACGACAAATTGAGGAATGAAAACAAGGAGTTGATTTTTTTTCTGTAAAAATTTGTTTGCGGAATAAGAGTTGAAGGATCATCGCCTTTAACAATCACGGTTACATTTCCCTGTGCATCCTGACCATAAACTGCCGGAGTGTAATTAGCAAGGCTGTACCAGTTAGGATAATACCATGTACCCGAATGTGCTTTTTCATTTCGCATATCTCTGTCCCACCGCGAACCGCCAATATGGAAACCGGCATTGATGTCCGATTTAAAAATTTTCTCTTTGGTGGCTGTAAATAAAAACTCATGATGGTAGCTGTTGTCACGCTGATTGGTTTCGGAGTAATAACCATCCAGAAGCCCAATCAGATCGGCAGGTTTATGCTTGGTTCTAAATTCGTCAGCGGTATAATCAATGCCTGTTCTGCCGGTAAAGTTCAGCCATGAAAGAATTTCATAATTGATGGATATACCGCCTGTTAATTTTTTCCGGTCAAGGGTGGTGTTGTTGTTAAAGTAATTCCACCACATGTATTTGTCAATGTACAGGTATGGATAACCCGACATGGGGTTGCGTGTTCCGTCAGCCAGGGCATACTGCTCCTTGTCTTCGCCCGCATAACTGCGCGGCCACGAATACAGCAATCCTTTATTGAAGGAATTGGCAGCTTCACCAAGCATTGGGCTGTTAAGCCGGTGATAATCTGTAAATGCTGCTGCCAGACCAATGTTTACTTTATCGGAAACTTTGAGAGACGAATTGGTGCTGAGGGTTGTCTGTTTAAAATGGCTGTTGTGAACTATGGGAGTATTATCAGTGCGGGTAATGGAAAATCGTAAAGTGCCGGCATCACCCCCGCCTTCAATGGCTATATGATGAGTTGTGTTGTTTCCATCGCGGAATGGAATTTTCAGATTATCCGGCTGTGGCAACCATGGGCGGAAAATGCTGTCCCACCATAAAATCATCTGACCATTGTAAGCCGGCCCCCATGAAACAGCCGAACCCGGATATCCGAATTCAGGATCGGTGGCAAGAGAAGGAAGCATGGGAGTTCCGTCAAGCGCATACGTAAAGTCAGGAGCAGCAAGTGAAACGGATGGAGCGCCCCCGCCATATTTATTCTGAACAGCGCGGTAACGGTATGGATGGGTAATCTTGTACGATAAACTATAAGAAACACCAATACCTTCCTGCTTCCTTCCTTTTTTGGTAGTTATCAGTAAAACACCGTTTGCCCCGCGAGCGCCATACAAGGCAGATGCAGCACCTCCTTTTAATATGTTCACATCTTCCACATCGGCCATGCTGATGTTGTTAATGGCAGAGCCCCAGTCCTGACCGCGGCCTACATCCGTTAATCCCGGATCATTGTTCAGCGGAACTCCATCCACTACTATAAGCGGCTGGTTATTTCCGCTAATGCTGTTGTTGCCACGGATGGTAATGCGCGTGGTGCCACCATCTACACCATCAGGATTGGTAATCTGCACTCCGGCTGTTTTCCCGGTTATTGTATTGAGAATATTCGGTGAGTTGGATTGCTGAATTTCATCCCCTTTAATTTTCTCGGTAGAATAACCAAGTTCTCGTTTCTGGCGGCTGATGCCAAGAGCCGTAACCACCACTTCGCCAAGTTCTGCTGTGGCAGGTTGTAATTTCACATTAATTACTTTCTGATTACCTGTTTTTATTTTCTGAGTTGTAAAACCAACAAAACTGAACATCAGCGAATCGTCAGGTTTTACATTTTGAATGGAATACCTGCCATCCAAATCAGTTACTACTCCCTTCATTGTGCCTGCAACAGAAACGGAAACAAAAGGCAATGGCTTTCCGTCAGCCGAAGAGGTTACAATTCCGGAAATGATGGTTTCCTGAGCCTTAACTGCGCCCCTATAACAAAAAAATATGGCACAGCATATCAATAACAGTTGTCTGCTCAAGTGTAAAATTTTTAATTCAGTCAGATTATTTTGAGAGTGTAAAAATAGAAAACGCTGGAGAAGGCAGGTAACTAATTTAAGTCAGTTGTCTTTAGACAAGCAGTTTTTGAAAAACATGCCTTAGTTATGTCAAATCAATAAATGATGAAATTTTTTGAATGAACCGGATTTATAAATCCTGATAAACGGGGGCTTAGCTTAAATGGATTTAAAACCGGGATTAGCAAACTGCCGGTTGGTCAGAAATTATTTTTCTTGACAGGGTTTAACCGGGGTTGGTTTGATTACCTGTGTTGCCCCTTAAAAGTCAAAAACAAAGCAACCTGCTGGGGAACAGCAGGTTGCGATGATTTCAGTGATTCCGCTGGGATTCGAACCCAGGACCCCTACATTAAAAGTGTAATGCTCTACCAGCTGAGCTACGGAATCGGAAGTATGACCGTTTTTTCAAACGGGGTGCAAAAGTAAAATTATCAGTAAGGATTACAAGTAATGATTATAAAACAGGATGACGTTTAAATTCTTTGTTACGATCAAACAAATAACGATAGGTTATCAAGGTTCGCGAGCGCCACGCACCAAGGTCTTCACAAACAGCAATCATCTTTGGATTAAAATCTCCGACCCACTGCATTTCAAGATCGTCATAAAGCATTTTGCTTTGCATGAAATTGGCGGCTTCTACAATCAGGTAAGCATCAACTCCTTTTCCCTGATGTTCAGGAATGATTCCGAAAACAAACCCGATCATTTTTTTTTCTTTTTTTCTCTTCAGATGATAAATAAACCTGAGTTTTTCCAACCATCCGAATTTTCCGTTAAACTTTCTGAAAATGGCATTGATGTCGGGAAGATTTACCCATGTACCAACCGGTTGTCCTTTGTGATAGACAAACCAAATTATTTTTTCATCCATCACCGGTTTCATTTTTTTGAAAAAACCTAAAACCTGATGTTGTTCCAGTTGCTTGCCTGAACCATGTTTAACCCAAGCTTTGTTATACACCTGCCTGAAATCTTCTGCATACTTTGCGAGTTGGTTTTTTTTAAGGTGTGCCGAAGAGAAATCGGGGTTGGCAGATATAGCGGCATGACGAACATAAAATTTTTCTTGCGGACGGTCAGCCACTTTTATCGAATAGCACCACTGCTCAAAGTAATTTTTAAACCCATATTCTTCAAAAAAACTTTGATAGTAGCGCGGATTGTAGTTCATTTTGTAGGGGACAGGAGTAAATCCGTCAACCAATAAACCCCACCAGGCATCGCGCTCGCCAAAGTTGATAGGCCCATCCATCGCCTCCATACCTCTTTGTTTCAACCATTCTTTACAGGTATCAAATAACTTAAAGGCTGCCTCCCGGCTATTGATGCATTCAAAAAAACCCATTCCTCCGGTAGGCTGCGGCTCTTTGTTAGCAGTCTTATGGTTAATAAAAGCAGCCACTCTTCCTATCACTTCTCCGTCTTTTCTTAATATCCAGCGGGTACACTGGCCATGACGGAAGAATTTATTTTTCTTCTCATCAAAAACGGCCTCAATATCCTGATTTAACGGACGGCACCAGTCGGGATCATGGCTGTAAATCTTTACCGGTAAATGCAGAAATTCTTTTGCTTCTGCTTTTGATTTTACTTCGATCAGTTCCATTTAAACAAAGCGGTCGCCTTTGCTTATCTGTACATCATTTACAAACTGGCGTATCTGCTGCTCATCCTGTTTGCGGCAAACCAGAAGTACATCTCCGGTGTCAACAACAATATAATCTTCAAGGCCCTGCAGTACGACTAATTTCTCTTTCGGCACATTGATGAAGCAGTTTTTTGAATCGTAAATCATGACCTGTTTTCCTGTAACAGCATTTTGATTTTTATCGCGAGGAATATGTTCGTGCAGCGAGCCATACGTTCCCAAATCACTCCATCCGAAATCGGCACTCATTACATAAACATTCTTTGCTTTTTCCATCACGGCAAAATCAATGGAGATGCTGGGGCAGCGTTCATAGACTTCTATCATGGCCTGATGTTCTGCAGGGGTATTGTAATCATTTTTGCATGCTGAAAACTGATGATTCATTTCCGGAAGAAATTCTTCCATGGCCGATAAAATACTCTTAGCACTCCACATAAATATGCCTGCGTTCCATGCAAACTCTCCTGATTGAAGGAAGAATTTTGCCATTTCAAGATTCGGTTTTTCGGTAAAGGTTTTTACCTTGGTAATCTTGAATTCTTCGTTGGTTTTATCGGCAACCATTTGGATATAACCATATCCGGTATCCGGACGCGAAGGTTTAATACCGATGGTGAGCAGGCTTTCTTTTCCGGAAACAAACTCAAGGCCTTTATTAACACAGCGTACAAAGCCGTCTTCATCTGTTATGACATGGTCGCTTGGGGCCACCAGCATTACCGCTTCAGGATTGAGCGCATTGATTTTATGAGCGGCATAAGCAATGCAAGGTGCAGTATTTTTTCGATAAGGCTCTCCTAAAACCTGCGAAGGATTTATTCCGGGCAATTGTTCAGTGACAAGACCAACATAAGCTTCATTGGTAACAATTAAAATTTGTTTTTCCGGACAAATCTTTTTCAGCCGGTCAAAACTCTGTTGCAGCAAGGTGCGGCCTGTACCGAGGATATCCAGAAACTGTTTTGGTTTTGCATTGCGGCTCATCGGCCAGAAACGGCTTCCGATTCCTCCTGCCATGATAACACTGTAGTGGTTAGGGTTCATTCAAACTAATGTTTAATTTTTCAAAGTACCCTGTCGCTTTATTCTGTGAATTAAAAACCAACAAAGGCGCGCAAAGCAAATAATTTTAATGACATCCGGCACTTACACAGAGTCGTTATTCGCCCTGCCCTTCCTTTTCCTCATCATCAACCGGAGGATTCTTAACCGGAGGACGATTTATAATTTGAGCAAATACCTGCGGACTGGCAATGGCTTCAAGCGCCTTTTTAATATCCGTATCATAAGCAAAGCCAGCTTCAACTCTTCCATTCTGAAAGTAATAGCGTGAGCTGATCTCTGCCTGAAGCAATTCAGTAATCTCATCTTTGTATTTATAAAGGTCTTTGGTTTTATCGTGCATCATTTTTTTCTGCAACTGCTCGTACTCTGATTTTATGGCTTCAAAATACTTTTCTTTCTCTGCAAACTTTTTCAGGTCTTCCAAAGACTTCTCGCTGCGTGTGCTGTATTCATACTCTTTGGGTTCGAGCCATTTTACAAAAGCATCGTATTCGGCATCCGAAAGTTTGAATTGGAGTGCCGGGGCAATGGAAGGGTGGGTACGGTGATACCATGTCGCATAATCAAATATCAAATACTTGCTGATGAGCGCACGGGTAATAGGACTTACATAGCGCGGGGAAGTAATAAAATCAGGTATAATGCCTCCGCCATCATACACCACTCTTCCGCTTTTGGTTTTGAATTCTGAAATGAGCGAATCGGGAATCTTGCCTACGCTGCCGTCATCTTTTCTATGGGTGTAATCAACAGCCTGAATACAGCGACCGCTGGGGATATAGTACTTGGCAGTGGTAACTTTCAATTGTGCATTATAACTGAGCGGACGGGTTGTCTGTACTAATCCTTTTCCGAATGTGCGCTGACCGATGGTAATACCACGGTCAAGATCCTGAATGGCTCCGGAAACGATTTCGCTGGCCGAAGCGGACATGCTGTTTACCAGAACTGCTACTGGCAAACCTGTATCAACCGGTGTGCTAAGAGTTTTATAAACCTTATCGGCATCTTTTATTTTTCCCCGGGTGGTTACTACTTCCACTCCTTTCGGAGTAAAAATGTTTACAATATTCACGGCCTCATGAAGCAACCCGCCAGGATTGCCGCGCAGATCGAGAATTACTCCTTTTAATTGCTTCTTCGCTTTCAAATCAGTGAGCGCGTTTTTCACTTCCATGCCGGCATTTTCGGTAAACCCGGTAAGCCGGATGTATCCTACATCCTCTCCTATAATGCCACTGTAGGGAACATTATTGATTTTAATTTCTTCGCGGGTAACCGATTTTTCAAGCAGCTCTTTTTCACCGTCACGCCTTACTTTTATTTTAACAACCGTTTTAGGCTGCCCTTTCAGAATTTTACTTACCTCATCGTATTTTTTTCCTTTCAGTAATTTACCGTCTATTTCAACCAGTACATCTCCGGCACGCAGATCGGCTTTCTGTGCAGGATAGTTTTCATACGGGTCGGTTATAATAACCTCGTCATTCCGCTGACCTATCAAGGCCCCGATGCCGCCATACTGGCCGGTGGTCATAAACCGGTAATCTTCAATATCGGATTCGGGAATGTAATTGGTGTAGGGGTCTAATGATTCAAGCATGGAATCAATTCCTTTTTTTACCAATGTTCCCGGTTTAATTTCGTCAACATAGTTGGCATTCAATTCGCGGAAAAGTGTAACGAAGATGTCTATGTTCCGCGTTACCTCAAAATAATCATCGGTAAAACTAATGGCCGTAACCGAAGCGGCAAGGAGGCTGATGACCAGAAACAGAGTTCTGAATTTTTTGAAAAGCATTTGCATATTGGTGTATTGATCTGTGTTAAAATTTATGGTACAGGGTCATATCCGTGTCTTCCCCAGGGGTGGCAGGAAAGAATTCTTTTAATAGCAAACCATGATCCTTTTACCGGCCCATATTTTTTTAATGCTTCTATTACATATTGGCTGCAGGTTGGCTGAAAACGGCAGGCCATTGGAAGTAATGGTGAAATAAAAATTTTGTACAGGCGTACCGGAAGAATCATTAACCAAACTAAAGTGCTACGCATGTTCACGTATTAAACGATGTAAAAGTATAACTATTTTCTGCTCTAATTCTGAAAAGGAAACGGGTGTTTTGCCGCTGTAAATTAACAACAGTTGAAGGGTTTTATTTTTTACTTTCATCACATCAATGAGCGGTTGTTTATTAAGACGCCACGCTTCTTTAAGTTGTCTTCTCAGCCTGTTACGCTGCGTTGCCTTTCGGAAGTTTCGTTTAGGAATTACAAATGCTGCCTTAACCGGATGCTCATCTGTTTTCTCGGTTTCCGTTTTTATAATTAATAATGGCGGAGTACTGATTCTTTTTCCTGATTTGTAAAGCCGGTCTATTTGGTTCTCCCCTCTTAAAATTTCAGCTTTAGAAAGCAGCAGCATTAGGAAATGTAATAATTGGAAAGGCTATTGTTTTGTTACCAAAGGAATCAATCCGCGAATTCCCATGTCAACCACCGTGTCGCCATCGGCCGGTTCAAAAAATCCTGCGGTGCTGTTCTCCACCCATTCAAAACTGTTGTTGGTCGAAAGCGAAACGGTGATGATGATGTCGTCCGTTTCACTTCCGGTAATTGCCAGTGGCGATGCAAATGCTCCTGTAACCACGCATGAGCCTGCAGGGATTGGAGAGGTTCCGGACAGTGGATTAGGAACCGTAGTTGCCCCTTCGGGCGCTAATCCGGATGACACATATTGAGGGAGCGGGAAACCGAAATCATGTATTTCGAAAGCCCAGTAGCCCTGCCTTCGGTTAGCATTCAATACAATGGTGCTGTCTTTTATTTTGAATGAGCTGATGTAGGTGTTGTAGCCGATGAAAGAAGCCAGTGTGCCGGTAATATCAGATCCAGCGACACGCATTTGGATATCATAATTCTGATAAGCTAATGAAACCCGCAGGTATTGGTAATTGCCGGCTGCAACATTTTTTAAGGGAATGGAAAAAAATGTTTGGTTATTGCCCGCAAGTACAGATTTGCTGAAATCAATTGCATGGGCGCCTCCTGCATTTGTTTCATCATGATGAAAAACAACAGCGCCTGAGCCAAGCGGAGTAAATTCACCGGGCGCAAGTTCAATGTAATGAGCACTCATCTTGTTAAACGAAGGCGATTGTGCTCCGTGATTCGATGGTACAGTTGACGGATTTCCGAAATTATCCAAACGCTGTTGCGTTGGATCAAACTTAAAACGAAAAACAAGCATCGGCTCTTTGGGGGCCGGCTGGTCCTTGTCTTTTTTGCAGGATGAGAAAACGATGGAAGCAATTAGGATGATGACGAGCGTGTTTTTCATGACTTTTTTAACGAAACGCAAAGATGAGATATTTGATTAAGCAATAATCGGATCCGTATGTTTAAAAGCAGCTTAAATGAGCACCCTCATTTCCGGTTTTCATGAATCTAAATACCCAAATCAAAATTTCCAGCCTGCACTTACCATTACATGCCTGCCTGCCTGCGGGTAATAAAAATTTTCGGTGGTACGTTCACCGGCATAAAGATAACTGTAAGTATAACCGTTTGTTTCGTTTAGGCGGTTGGTAACATTGTAAACCATGCAGCGCAGCTCCAGCTGTTGGTTGTTGTTTATCTTAACGTTAAAACTTGCCCATGCGTTGAAAAAATGGTATGCCTTCAGCATACGGGTTTGGCTGCCTGTATTGTCAAGAAACTGTTTGCCGGTGTATTTAAGCTGAATTCCTGCAATGAATCTTTTAATGGGGGCTGTTTCAGCACTCCATGCAGCTATAAACTCAGGAGAGAATGAAACGGGAGTGTTGCTTAACAACAGGCTGTCGTTGCTGTAGTCATCGTAATCAGGGATTATTTCAAAATAAGATTTAACGCGGTTGCGGCTAAGGGTAAGGTTGCCATAAGTTCTGAACCATTTTACAGGGTGTGCGGAAGCCATCAGTTCAACACCTTGCCGGTAACTGCTTTTTACATTGATGCGCACCGGCTCGCCCACATCGTTTATGCTTCCGTTAAGCACCAACTGGTTGTTGTACTGCATGTGATAAAAATTGACGGCAGCCGTAAAATCGCTGCTGCTGTATTCATATCCTGCTTCCACATCGGTCATGTGTTCAGGTAAAGGGCGCTGCCCGCGGGGGTTATCAATGTAATCTTTTCTAGAAGGTTCCTTGCCGGCCTGTGCTATGGATGTGTAAATGCGTTGATGACTATTCAGGTTATAAGACAGGCCTGCTTTCGGATTGAAAAAAGTGGCTTCATCAAAATCATTTTCTGCCGGATTCCCTCTGCCATCCAAAATGCTGAAATGATACCCTGTTCTGCGGAACTGCACATCGCCATATACAGACCATGCCCCTTTACTCCACACTGCTTTCAGGAAAGAATTGAAATCCGATTTAAGCCCGTTGTTAAAATAATAGCGGTATGGAATTTCATCAACAGGCAGATAAGCTGCCCAGATCAATTCACCGAAATGATCTCCATCATATTGATTCCATGCCCCGCCCAGCGTGAATTTTAAATTAGCGGATGTTTCATAGCTCATGGAATAAATCATTCCGTAAAAATCATTATCGAGCCATTTTCTGCGAACAAGATTCACCGCCCCGATTACATGTTGCGCCAGCGAATCTTCTATTCCGTAATGGCTAAGGTCGCTTTGTTTTTTGTATTCCTCATAATAGCCCTTGCCTTTGGTAAAATGCAATGCGAGAGAACCGTAGAGTTTCGGGCTGAACTGATGTGCCAGATGTAACTGATAATTATCCTGCTTGTAATTATCCACCTGGTTTTTATAGGTGTAAAAATTATAGGTACGCCCGGCAGTAAGCAGGTTGAGCGAATCGCGGCTGTCTAATCCGTTGCGGACAGTGAAATCAATCATTCCCTGAACATCATTTCTGATACGCGCTTCAGGCGTTCCGTACCAGCTTTGATAGGTGATTTCTTTTCCGGTAAAGATATTGAGCCGTGCCGTGGTTTTCTTACCGTAATAACCATGCGAAATGAAAGCCGATGTCATGTCAGCCGAAGCACGGTCAATGTAGCCGTCAGAGCGGAGGGAGGAAAGGCGTACATCAAACGTAAAGTGATTGTTAATTAATCCTGTTCCTCCCTGCAATGTGTTTTTAACTGTACCGAAAGAGCCCACCGATGAATTTATACTTCCGTAAGGTTTATCATTCAGCTTGTTGGTTTGTATGTGAATGCTTCCGCCAAAAGCACCGGCTCCGTTGGTTGATGTTCCTGCCCCGCGCTGTATCTGTATGTTATCAGCAGAAGAAGACAAATCAGGTAAATCAACCCAGAAAACCAATTGAGATTCGGCATCATTCACCGGAACACCATTAATTGTAACATTGATACGCGAAGGATCGCTGCCGCGAATCCACAGCCCGGTATAACCAATGCCATGACCGGCATCGCTGGTGGCTGCAGCCGAAGGGGTCATCTCTATCAGAAACGGTAAGTCTTTTCCTGAGTTGGCTTTTTCGATTTCCTGCTTATCAATGTTTACATAAGCCGTGGCCGATCTGCGCTCTGCGCGTGTAGCGCTTATAACCACCTCATCAGTAGGATAGCTTTGCCGTTGCAGAACGACATTGATTTTTTGTTGCGTTCCGTCAAACTCCATTTCATAGGGAAGATATGCAATGTGACGGATGCGTATTACATCGCCTTTCTGAGGCGGGCGAATAATAAAAGAACCATCGGAACCGGTATAAACCACCAACCGGTGGTTAACCATAAGGGCAGCATTGGCTATGGCTGTACCGCTGCTGTCGGTTACTGTTCCGGTAATGCGCTGGGCTAACAGCATAACGGGCAACAACTGAAATAACAGAATTAACTTTTTCATTTAATGAATTCATAAACTTCTGTGCGCTGGCGGGGCGGGGGCGCACCATTCCGAAAAGCGGATTATAACTTTCCTACGCAGGCATTATCCTGATCAGGTTGGCGGGTATAATCTCAGGCATGCCCCCAACGGCATACCACCCCGATTACAGGGGGCGAAGGTAGTATGAAAATTTTTGAATTAACAGAATTAAATGTAATGCTGACGGTTATGAGTACGGTACCGGCTGAGTTCAGAATAAGTACTTCGCCTACGGGTGATCCCGAATCAGATTCGGAAAAATTTTTCCACAAAAAGAGGAGGCTTCGATTTGTAATTTGTAACAAATGAAAATTGTATGGATGCATTTCTTTTGTGAAAGTATAAATGATAGTGAGCGGAAGAGGATGTAAGGATTAAAATAAAGGATAGAGTAAATGGTTTAAATAATATAAGTATGCCGATAACCGGTGCATTACAGAATAATTTTTTCAGCAACACCGTGTTTTCAAATGGCTGAAGTCGTACATTAAAAAATTCCGTCTGATTTTGCTTTATAGCGGGCTATGGCCCATTGCCTGTCCATTTTAATCCATTTTTTCATCACATTCCCCTGCAACCATTCCCTCCGAAGCTGCACACTACCCGAAAACTCTTATATGAGGATCTCAGCTTCTGCAGCATTTCTGCTTTTCAACATTTGCATTCCGTGTAATCTCATTTACCACAACATCATTATTTATAACCATCTCAGTCTTCATCTTTTACCTTTGTCGCGCATGAATGACATTAAGAAGATTAACCGCGCCCTCGTTTCTGTCTTTGATAAAACCGGTCTTGAACCGCTCATCCGGGCAATGCATCAAAATAGCATTGAAATAATTTCCACAGGTGGTACTAAAAAGTTTATCGAACAGCTTGGCATGCCTGTTACCGAAGTTTCATCCCTCACCGGGTTTCCCGAAATTTTTGGCGGAAGAGTAAAAACACTTCATCCTTTTGTATTTGGCGGCATTCTGCAACGCAGTGATGATGCAAAGGATAAAAAAGAAGCAGACCAGCATAACATCCCTCCCATTGACCTTGTAGTGGTTGATTTGTATCCGTTCGAAAAAACCATCACTGCTAAAAACTCCGGCAATCAATCAGTAACCGAAGGGGAAGTGATTGAAAAAATTGACATAGGCGGTGTTTCACTTATCCGCGCTGCAGCCAAAAATTTTAACGATGTGCTTATCATTCCCTCAGTAGATGACTATGCTTTGCTGAAACAGGTGCTTGAACAAAATGCATCAACCGATTTAGCTCTTCGCAAACAAATGGCTGCACGCGCCTTTGCCATCACAGCGCACTACGATTCACTCATTCAGAGTTACTTTGATGATCAGCATTCCGTTTTTGCCGAAGTAAACCTCCACAAACAAACCTTGCGTTACGGAGAAAATCCGCATCAGCAGGGAGCTTATTTCGGCAGGCTTAATGAGGTGTTTGAACAACTCAACGGCAAAGAACTTTCCTATAACAACCTGCTTGATGTTGATGCTGCTCTCAGTCTTATTTCCGAATTTGACGAATGTACCTGCGCCATCATCAAACACAACATTGCCTGCGGGTTGGCTTCTGCCAAATCAACAACAGAAGCATGGAACAGGGCGCTGGCTGCCGATCCTGTTTCTGCTTTCGGTGGCATTATAGCTTTTAACCGCCAAGTGGATGCAATGGTTGCCAATGAAATAAACAAACTGTTTTTCGAAATACTCATTGCCCCTTCTTACCATCCTGATGCACTCGCTCTGCTTGCTCAAAAGAAAAACCGCATCCTTCTTCGACTTATCAAATATCCCGAATCGAAATTCCGTTTTCAATCTTCACTTAACGGCATACTGTTTCAGGATAAAGATGTGAAGCATGAAACTAAGGAGGATTTAAAAACAGTTACTGAACAGTCGCCATCCGCATCGCAAACAGATGATTTACTTTTTGCTTTGCGGATAGTAAAGCACACACGCTCAAATGCAATAGTTCTGGCAAAGAACAAACAGCTTCTGGCATCGGGTACAGGCCAAACCAGCCGTGTAGATGCATTAAATCAGGCCATTGAGAAGGCTAAGCGGTTCAATATGGATTTGAAAAATTCCGTAATGGCCAGCGATGCTTTCTTTCCCTTTCCCGATTGTGTTGAAATAGCTGCTGCTGCAGATATTACTGCCATTGCCCAGCCCGGTGGCTCGGTAAAGGATAAGGAATCTGTTGAGGCTTGCAACCGCTTAAAAATTGCTATGGTGATGACAGGATTCCGGCATTTCCGTCATTAAGTTTGCCGGATAAAACTTTATGCTTTCCTTTGAACACACTTTTAACCTGACGCTTATTTTTTAATGGGATTATTCGACTTTTTAACTCAGGAAATAGCCATTGATCTTGGCACGGCAAACACGCTTATTATTGCTAATGATAAAGTAGTGGTAGATGAGCCAAGCATTGTAGCTATAGACCGAAGAACAGGCAAAGTACTGGCTGTTGGCAAACAAGCCATGATGATGCATGGCAAAACGCATGAAGACATTAAAACTATCCGCCCGCTGAAAGACGGGGTGATTGCCGACTTTGAAGCTGCCGAATACATGATTAAAGGGTTGATAAAAATGATTAACCCGGGACGCAGGCTGTTTACCCCTTCGCTCAAGATGGTTATCTGCATTCCCTCAGGAATTACGGAAGTAGAGAAACGTGCCGTGCGCGATAGCGCTGAACATGCCGGTGGCAAAGAAGTTTATCTGATACACGAACCTATGGCGGCAGCTATCGGTATCGGAATTGATGTGGAAGAGCCGGTTGGCAATATGATTATTGACATTGGTGGCGGAACCAGCGAAATTGCAGTAATTGCCCTGGGCGGAATTGTGTGCGACCAAAGTATTCGTGTAGCCGGTGATGCGTTTACCAACGACATCTGGGATTACATGCGCAGGCAACATAACATTCTTATAGGAGAGCGCAGCGCAGAGCAAATCAAGATTGAATGCGGGTCGGCCCTTCCCGAATTGGATACTCCTCCGGCTGATTATGCCGTTCATGGCCGCGATTTGATGACAGGAATTCCGAAAGAAATCACCGTTTCGTATTCCGAAATTGCCCATGCACTGGATAAATCCATTTCAAAAATTGAAGAAGCTATTCTCAAAGCGCTTGAGATAACACCTCCGGAGCTGAGTGCTGATATTTACCGAATGGGTATTTACCTGACTGGCGGAGGTGCGCTGTTGAGAGGGTTAGATAAACGTATTTCCATGAAAACAAAATTGCCCGTTCACGTTGCGGAAGACCCGTTGAGAGCGGTGGTTCGCGGTACCGGCATTGCACTTAAAAATATTGACCGCTTTAAATTTTTGATTCGTTAATGACTTCTTCTGGCAGTAATGTTTTTAAGCTGCTTGAATGGGACAGCAACTTTTTCGGGTTCCCCATAGCGCTTATTCAAAAAGATGTTTTAGGCGAAAACGAGTTATCAATGGCTCTTAGTCAATTAAAAAATCAGGGAGTTAAGTGTGTTTACTGGCCGGCATCTGCTCAACATCCTGAATTAATCAATTTTGCCTGCAAGCAGAATGGAAAATTAGTTGACACAAAGATTCTTTACTCCCGAAGTTTAGCAGGGTTTACTTTCACTTATGCCGAGAAACTCTATATCAGCCCCTATACTTCTGATGAACCGGATGTTCAATTGAAACAGTTGGCTTTGGCAAGCGGCATATACTCTCGTTTTCTAAAGGATGAACGCTTTGGAAGTAAAAATTTTGAAAAACTTTATCTGCAATGGATAACCGATAGTGTAAAAAAGAAAATAGCGCTTGAGGTTTTCGTTTCGCGTTTTCAAAACGATTTCACCGGAATGATAACCGTTGGAGGAAAAGACGGAATCGGGAAAATCGGTTTGGTGGCAATCAGCGAGAAATACCGTGGTGTCGGCATTGGCAACATGTTGATGGAATACACCTTGATGTGGTTCAATAAGAAAAGGTATAACAAGGTAGAAGTAGCAACGCAAAAAGAAAACCAAGCAGCCTGCTCACTTTACGCGAAATTCGGCTTTAGCCCCGAAAAAACATACAACTATTTTCATTTCTGGCTTTAGTTTTACCTTTCCGCTTAACATTAGCATAAACATCCGTTAAGATTTTCTTGTCATTGGAACAGGAAGTTTGCCATCGAAAAGCAAATTTCTTTACAATGAAACCTGTTTGTATTCTTATTCTTACCGTTTTGTTAACGGTTCCTGCATGGGCTCAAACTTCCTCCATTCAGGGTAAAATAACTGATGCCAAAAACGGTGAAACACTGCCGGGCGCCAATGTTGTCATTCAGGGTACGACCACAGGGGCAATAACCGACATGGACGGGAAGTTCATTATTAAAAATCTTTCACCCGGCACTTATACGCTCATGGTAAGTTATGTGGGCTATGTACAGCAGACGATTAAAGACGTAAAGGTGATGGAAGGGCGCATTGCCAACATTGATGTAAAACTTAACAGCAGTGTTAACGAACTGAACACGGCAGAAGTAGTGGCTGCCCGGGTAACGCATACGGAAAATGCCGTGCTGGCCGAGATGAAACAATCTGAGCAAATTGTAAACGGAGTTTCGGCACAGCAAATAGCCCGCTCGCAAGACCGCAGTGCTACCGATGTGGTAAAACGCATACCCGGAGTTACCATCATTGAAAACCGGTTTGTCATGATTCGCGGATTGAGCGAACGTTACAATGCCGTATTGCTCAACAATACTCTTACCCCAAGTGCTGAGGTAGATAAAAAAGCTTTTTCATTCGACATTATTCCTTCCGGCCTTATTGACCGTTTACTTATTTACAAATCTGGCGCTCCGGAACTGCCCGGTGAGTTTGCCGGTGGAGTTATTAAAGTCTTCACACGTAATATTCCTGACGAAAACCAAATAAGCATTGGCTATTCTGTTTCTCACAGAGCCGGAACTACTTTTAAAGACTTTTTCACCGGAGCCACCGGCAGTACCGACTGGCTTGGCTTTGATGACGGCTTGCGCAGCCTCCCCAATAATTTTCCTTCATCCCTTAATCAAGTTTCTAATTCAGCTCAACTGCTTGAAATCAGCAAGTCATTGCCCAATAACTGGTTTACCAAAAAAAACACAGCTCTTCCCGACCAGCGTTTCAACCTGACCTTAAGCCGTAAATTCAATTGGAGAAAAGTGCAGATTGGAAATATTACCAACCTTAATTACAGTAATACCCAGGAGTCTTACTTTTCTGACAATTTCAACTACAATGCCTATGATGTTAATGCCGGGAAAAGCGATACCATTTACCGGTATGATGATTATACCTGCAATGCTCAGGTACGTGGAGGCATTCTCCATAACTGGTCATTTCAGTTTTCTAACAATCATAAAATCGAATTCAGAAATCTGTTCAATCAAACCGGAACCAATCAGACTACGCTTCGCAGCGGCTATAACCTCGAAGAAGGTTCCAATGTAAAAAACTATTCCTTCTATTATCAGCAACGCAGTGTTTACAGCGGCCAGTTAGGCGGGCAACATGATTTTAATCTTGGCAATACTAAGATTGACTGGACAGGAGGCTATGCCATTACCCGAACCAAAGAGCCTGACTTCAGAAGAGTAAGAACCAAAACAGCCAGTATCAATGATTTTGATAAATACTACATCATTATAGCCCCCAATGCTTCTACGCTTGATGCCGGCAGGTTTTATTCTGATTTGAACGAAGATATTATTACCGCTGCCGCAAATCTTGAACAAGCCGTCAACCTGAATGCATTCCCATCAGCCGTAAAAGTGCGTACAGGCTTTTATGCCGAAGAAAAAACCCGTGATTTTAATGCACGCTGGCTCAGTTACAAACGTTTTATGAGTTCGCAGTTTAACAATGCCCTGCTTGAGCTTCCCATTGATCAGGCATTTACTCCTGAAAACATGAACGAGAGCGGATTTAAATTAGAAGAAGGCACCAATCCTTATGACAGCTATTCGGCCTCCAATAAGCTTTTGGCAGCCTATTTCGGATTATCGGTTCCTGTAACCGAAAAGCTGAATGTTTCAGGAGGCGCAAGAACAGAAAAAAACCGTGTGCAACTGCAATCGCGCAGATATACAGGCGAGCCGGTAAATGTGGATATTAACCAGACTAAAGTATTGCCTTCGGCAAACATCAGCTATCAGCTTAATCCAAAATGGATGGTGCGTGCCGGTTATGCTCAAACCATCAACCGTCCTGAGTTCAGGGAACTGGCACCGTTTTCCTATTACGACTTTACTTTTAATAATGTGATTTACGGAAATGACTCCCTACGCACCCCTTCTATTAACAATTACGATTTCCGTGTGGAATGGTATCCGGGCAACGGAGAAGTGATTAGTCTTGGAGTTTTTTACAAAACCTTTGAGTTGCCTATTGAACGTTTTTTTGTTCCCGGTACCGGTTCGGGCGGAACAAGAAATTTCACCTTTAACAATGCCGATAAATCGGTTAGCCGCGGAGCAGAAGTAGAAATGAGAAAATCATTGGAAGAACTGTTCCCTTCAGGATTTCTGAACAAACTCAGTCTTTACATGAATGCAGCTTTAATTGACAGCAAAGTGCAATTAGGAAGCAAAGCCGCTGGCCAGCAAAACGAACGGCCCATGATGGGGCAGTCGCCTTTTATTGTGAATGCCGGTTTGTATTATCATAAAAAAGAGTCGAAACTGCAGGCAAGCCTTATCTACAACATCATAGGCAAGCGTATTTATGCCGTAGGTACTTACGGCACTCCTGATATTTATGAAATGCCGCGCCACCTGCTCGATTTTACTCTTGTGAAAGGCATCGGAAGGAATGTGGAGTTAAAAGCAGGCATTCAGGATTTGTTAAGCCAGCATCTCATCCTCCGACAGGATTCTGATGAAAACGGAAAGGTAAATCCGCAGGATGAGCTAATCCTCGACCGTAAACCCGGTCGCTACATTACCATTGGCTTTAATGTGAAAATCTGATTTGCCTTGGCGGCAGATTAGCTTTCTATGGCTTTGCCAATAGCTGCTGCATCCTGTTTGTTCATGCAATCAAAATGTTTTTTAGGGCAATCCTTAAACCCGATTTTTGAACAAGGACGACAGGGCAGTTCCACTTCAAAAATTTTTGACTTGCCTTGCTTGTTTCCGAAGTAAGGTGTCATTCCGAAACCGGGAACAGTATTTCCCCATAGGCTGATGATTTCTTTTCCGAAAGCGGCTGCAATGTGCATAAGGCCGGTATCAGGCGTTACCACTTTCTGCGAATGTTTTATCAGCCATGCCGATTCATGCAATGAAAGTTTTCCGCACAGGTTAATTTGGTTTTCGTTTTGCCTGATTTGTTCCGCTCTCTGAAAATCTTCTTTCCCCCCAAGCAAAACAGCATTTCTGTTTTTTATCAGCGATGACAGCATTGCAACGGGTGGTTGCTTGGTAACATGCCTGGCGCCAACAACCACAGCAAGATAACCTGATTGAAAATGCTTAGGCAGTTTTTTTTTACTGAATGGATCCGTTACATTCAACTCATCAGGTAAAAAATAATCAAGTCCTTTTCCGTCATTGATTACTCCGAAGTGAGAAACCGTTTGCAGATAACGCTCCACCACATGCGGCAAAGTCATGCGCTGTTTAAGATTCACCATTTTCCATTTGTTGAAATTCTCTTTATGGAATGAAAATGATTTTACACCGAGTGCTCGTTTAATGATGAAAGTGCGCAGGTTATGGTGCAGGTCAATAACCGTATCGTATTTTTCTTTTTTCAGTTCTGAAATCAAAGAACGATAACCTTCTTCAAAAGCAATTTTTTTATCAATGAACGGATTGTGTTCAATGACGGGATAAAAAGACTTTTTGGTAAGAAAATGCACTTCCGCATCCTTTACTTGTTGTTTCAGACAGCGCACTACAGGCGAAGTGAGTATTATATCGCCTATTGAAGAAAAACGGATGACTAAAAACTTCGGCATCTCAGTTCATGAGTTCGGCAAGCTGTTCTATTTCTTTTCTTGCCGGCAGTTTTTTGTAAAGAATGTTATACACGGCTTCGCAAACCGGCATCTTTACTTTCAGTTTGTCATTGATTTTCTGAATGCAGGCCACTGCATAATATCCTTCGGCAATCATGTTCATTTCCATCTGAGCTGAGGTAACAGAGTATCCTTTGCCAATCATATTTCCGAAAGTGCGGTTGCGGCTGAACTGCGAATAACAGGTAACCAGCAAATCGCCAAGGTATGCCGAGTCATTAATATCGCGCTCTGTCGGGTGAACAGCATCAATAAACCTTTTGATTTCCTGAAGCGAATTGGAAACAAGCACTGCCTGAAAATTATCGCCATACCCTAATCCATGACAGATGCCGCTGGCAATGGCAATTACGTTTTTCAAAACGGCTGCATACTCCGTTCCGTAAATATCGTCAGACACGGTTGCTTTGATGTAACGGCATTTAATCATTTCGGCAAACTGTGAAGCGGTTTCAGGGTTCTGGCAGGCTATGGTGAGATAGGAAAGTTTTTCGAGCGCCACTTCTTCGGCATGGCAAGGGCCGGTTATCACCCCGATATCATTCAATGGAAGTTTAAGCTGATGATGAAGGTAATCGCCCACAATCATCAGCCTTGAAGGAATGATTCCTTTAATGGCAGAAAAAACTTTTTTGTTATGAAGTGCTCCGGCTTTCATGGTTTTAAAAGCCTGTTCAACAAATGCGCTGGGTACAGCCAGTATTGCTTGTTCTGCATCATTCAGCGCAAGGTTAATGTCAGTAGTAACGGTTGTTTTGCTTATGTCAATTTCCACATCGCTTAAATAATCAGGATTGTGATGATGGGTGTTTATGTAATCAGCCATTTCGCTGCGCCTTACCCACCAGTTGACCTCATGGCCATTTCCTGTCAGAATTTTGGTGAGTGCAGTAGCCCAGCTTCCTCCACCTATCACTGCTGTAATCATGCGTTGCGGTTTTGCTTATCCAGAACAATACGGATGGTAGTGCCTTTATTCAATTCGGATGATTTTACAAATATGTGTCCTCCGTGATATTCTTCAATAATGCGTTTGCTCAAAGAAAGCCCAAGCCCCCATCCGCGTTCTTTGCTTGTATAGCCGGGTTTAAAAATGGTTTTGAATTTAGATTTCGGAATGCCGCAGCCTGTATCGGTTATATCAATGTAAACGAACTGCTGCTGGTCGGTTATCAATATGTTGATGTTGCCTTCGCCCTGCATGGCATCAATGGCATTTTTAAAAACATTTTCGAGTACCCATTCAAACAAATGGGCATTAAGCGGGGCATTGATAATGTGATGATGATTCGGAATGCTTTCCATAGAAAACTCGACATGCGAAGAAGCACGCGTGCGTATGTAATTCACCGAATGCTCAATGATGGATTTTACATTCTCGCGCACCAGCACAGGTGCGGAACCGATTTTTGAAAAACGTTCTGTAATGGTTTGAAGACGCGAGATGTCTTTTTCCATTTCGGCAAGGTGCTCGGGCTTTTCGCCTTTCAGTTTCAGAAATTCAACCCATGCTAACAGGGACGATAAAGGCGTACCAAGCTGATGGGCTGTTTCCTTGGCCATTCCCACCCAAACCTGATTCTGTTCTGCTTTTCGCGAAGTGCTGAAGGCAAGATAGGATACAAAAAGAAAAAGGGAAATAACCGCTAACTGGAAGTATGGATAATACCTTAACTGGTTAAGCAGGATGGAATCTTTGTAAAAGATGTAATCGAAATTAGAAGGATCGTAACGGACAATAATCGGCTCATGCTGCGCCTGCATTTCTGATATCAGTTCTTTTACAAAAACAGGGTCTGATAACCGGGAGGTATCAACATTAACCGATGTTTTAATGACATGATTGCTGTCGGTAAGTAATACGGGAATGGTACTGTTGCTCTGCAAAACATCAAGAGCAAATGTAAGATCACCGGCCTGAACGGAAATATCGCTGAGATGGCGTATGGCCTGTGCCCACAGTTCAACCTTAACGCGTTCCTGCTCGGCCAGTTTGCTCACTAAGTTGTTGGTGTACCAAAGCGAAACCAGCCCTATAAGCAAAGCGGTAGTGAGTAAAAGTAACTTCCAGCGTTGTTTGCGCGTGTAGATATTCACATGAAAAAATTTTTGGCTTTTAGCCTTTTGTTGAATTTGAAAAACCTTAAGAGTAAATGTTGGCTATGGGCAGAGGCTTTTAGGTATCAGGAGTGCAAATAAACAGCAAATAAGGATTGTGGGCAAATTTATTTAACCTTTCCCCCCTGCCTGTCCGGCAGGAAGGCGACCCCTCCCAAAGCAAGTTCGGGACAAGTTCTCCTCAGGAGAGGGGAGTGTGTTCCATAGCACGATTTCGATAAGGAAAGATATTTTTTTGCTGAACTGGTGCAAAGAAGTTGACTGCTTAACTGCCTGTTACTGTTGTCATGCCGACCTGTTCCTTATTCATCGGAAAAAATAAGACATCTTCTTTAAAATTTCCCGCCATCGTTTGTGTCTTCACAAACGATCATCAAGTGGCATCCCTCCTCACGGCTTCGCTTCCTTAATAATAAGCGTTGTTTTTTCCCGGCCGGCTGTGATGATGTATTTGCCGGGCATGAGGTAATAGTTGCCGTCATCCTGCTGTTTCCAATCAAACTCTTTGGGGATGGCATTTTGGTCAGCAAATTCTTTTAAATAGGCATTAGCTACGGTACTGTCAACCGTAAGATCATAAGCGACATAAGAAATTCCGGATGCGGCTGTATCGGTAATGGTTTTAAGTACTAAGCCCGATTCGGTCTGTATGGTGAATTCGCGTATTTCATCGGTCCTGGACCAGTAAGCAACGCGGATGGGCCTTTCAGGTTTCTGAAACCATTTCGAAAAAATTTTTCCCCGGTTTTTATTCCAGCGGATTTCGTTTGTGGCAAAAAAATAAAGGTCTTTATAGAGTATGGTATCGTGGAGTTGCTGCAGTTCCTTAACCGAAGCAATATAAATACTGCGGCCATGAGTGCCAATGATGATTTCTTTTTCACGCGGATGAATAACCAGATCATGTACCGGGGCATCCGCCAATCCCTTGCTGAAAGCCATGAAGGTTTTGCCTTTATCAATAGAAACATACAGGCCATGATCAGTGCCTGCATAAAGAAGGTTGGGATTCTGAGGGTCATCACGAATAACATTTACAGGCTCGGCAGGAAGGTTTAGCCCTATACGTTTCCATGTTTTGCCATAGTCATTTGACATAAAGATATAAGATGTAAAATCATCCCAACGGTAACCGTTAAGGCTTATAAAAACTGTGGCTGTATCGTGAGCAGAGGCAATCACTCTGCTTACCCATAAATGCTCAGGAAGCCCTTTACTGATATTGATGAAAGAATAACCACCGTCTTTTGAAATATGCACAAGGCCGTCATCCGTCCCTGCATAAATAAGCCCGAAGCGCAGGGGCGATTCGTGAATAGTGGTAAGCGTTCCGTAAGGCACGTTGCCTTTGCGTCCGCCTTTGGTTAGGTCGCCCGTAAGCGTAGCCCATGTTTCGCCTTTGTTCATGCTGCGGTGAAATTTGTTGGAGCCGAGGTAAAGTATGTCAGGATTATGAACCGAAAGCCAGATGGGGGTTTGCCAGTTGAAGCGCAGCGGGCGTTCGCCAAGTTTATGCCCGGGGCGGATGCTTTTTGTTTCGCCCGATGTTTTATGGATGCGGAAATAATAACCAAACTGATAACCGGTGTAAACGGTGTTGTTATCGCGCGGATCAACCATTACCTGCATGCCATCGCCACCCATCAGGCTTTTATATGGATAATGACCCGATTGATGCCATGCAGGCGAGGCTTCGTATGTAGATGGCCCTGTCCATACTCCGTTATCCTGCAATCCGCCATAAACATTGTAAGGCGTAGCCATATCGTATTGCACGGTATAAAACTGCCCTACGGGCGGACTATTGGCTTTGAAATATGTTTTGCCGCCATCGTAAGTAATGTTTAAACCGCCATCATTGCCCATGATGATGTGGTCATGGTCGGATGGATTAATCCAGAAGGTCTGGTAGTCCACATGTACATTGGGAGCATCAATGGAGCGGAAAGTTTTTCCTGCATCTTCAGAAAGCAACACAGGCACTCCGCCAATGATGATGCGTTTATCGTTTTGAGGGGATACTCTTATTTCACCAAAGTAATAACCGTAAGTATTGTAAACCTCATCCAGAAAATCAGCATTCATTTTATTCCACGTCAGACCGCCATTGTTGGAGCGGTAAACTTCAGCGCCAATCACATCGGTATCGAATAAAGCAGCATTGGCATCTTCGAGATATTCGACCAAGGATGCAGGATTCAAAATATTTTTCCTTATTTGACTTTTAACATATTCGGCCGTATGTTCTTTTTCAAAACCATTGTCTTTTAAAAATTTATTGAGCAACGAATCATTCAATTGAAGAAATACGTCTTTTGTCATCAACCGGAAAGTGTCTTTGGTAAGTCCTTGCTTTTCTTCTGCCTTTTTTTCTGTGCGGTTCTGGTTATCAAGCACCGCATAAATTATCTGAGGATTGGGCGGGTAGATATCTATCCCTATTCTTCCTGTTCCGTTACCACCGGGAAAACCGTTGTTTAAGCCGGTTATAAGTTTCCATGACTCACCGCCATCGGTGCTTTTGTAAATGCCGCTGGTTTTTCCGCTTTCGGTAAAGTTCCATGCCCTGCGTTCGCGGTACCACATAGAAGCATAAAGCTCATTCGCGTTCTGAGGGTTAATGACCAGGTCAATAGCTCCCGTGTTATCATCAATGTATAATGTGTGCTTCCATGTTTTTCCGCCATCGGTAGTTTTATATATACCACGTTCGCGGTTGGGAGAATACAAATGTCCCATGGAAGCCACCCAAATCACTTCAGGATTCTCGGGATGCAGCACTATTCTTCCGCAGTGATGCATTTCGCCAAGTCCTCGATGTTGCCAGGTGTTGCCCTTATCATAACTCACAAATACTCCGGTGCCTGAATAAGACGAACGGCTGGAGTTATTTTCACCGGTGCCAACCCGGATGATTCCCCGTTTCCAGTCAACAGCAATATCGCCAATGGTCATGACTGGCTGATTGTCAAAAAGCGGCTCGAACGACTGACCGTTATTTCGGGTAAACCATAATCCGCCTGAGGCATAGGCCACATAAAACTGTTTTGGGTCGGAAGGATTCACATCAACATCCGTAACGCGGCAACTCATGACCGAAGGCCCGGCCGATCGGAATGGAATATCTTTAACCAAGCTGCCGGATTTTAATTGTTGCCTTTTTTCAAAATCCTGATTGCGGGCTTGAAACATAGTGGCAGGAACCGGATTGGGTGTTTTTTGACCAAAAGATAAACCACCCAAAAGAGAATAAACAAAGATTAGCAGAATGCAGAAATTTTTCATCGCTGTTAAATTTCTCCAAAGAAACAATTCCCCGGTAAAACAGGCCGTTTACCCAATTGCCATAATCATTTTTTTTATAAAATACAAGGGCAATTTATTGTTGTTTTCATTGTTAAATGCTATATGCTGATGTATCTTTGCGTACCTTTTGAAACTAATAATCCAAAAACATATTTAAGTTATGAAGAAAACGAGAGTATTATTCGTTTCGCATGAAATTTATCCATTCCTTGACCAGACAGAGATGGGGCGCATCAGCCGTTTTTTACCACAGGGAACGCAGGAGAGGGGAAAAGAAATCCGAACCTTTATGCCCCGTTTCGGAGTGATTAATGAAAGAAGAAATCAGTTGCATGAAGTCATTCGCCTTTCGGGGATGAATCTAATCATTAATGACCATGACCATCCTTTGATTATTAAGGTAGCCTCCATACAGTCAGCCCGCATGCAGGTTTATTTTATTGATAACGAAGAGTACTTTCAGCGCAAAGCCCTTTTTCATGACATGAGGAATAAGTTTTTTAAAGACAATGAAGACAGAGCCGTATTTTTCTGCAGAGGAGTGCTCGAAACCGTTAAAAAGCTTGGATGGAACCCTGATATTATTCACTGTCACGGATGGATGTCGAGCCTCATTCCGTTTTTTGTAAAGACCGGTTATAAGGATGATCCGATGTTCCGCGATTCAAAAGTGATATGTTCCATTTATAATGATACATTTGATGAAAATTTTTCAGATAAATTCGTTAATAAGCTGATGATGGAAGGCGTAAATCCTGCTGAAGTAAAAGAGCTTAAAAATGCCGACTATACCTCTCTTATGAGTAATGCAATAGCAAAATCGGATGGAATAATTTATGGTTCGCCCGAAGTGCACAGCAGTGTTGACAATGCATTGAAAAAATCAAACAAACCTGTTCTCGATTTTCAGTCGCCTGATAATTACTTAGATGCATACAATGCATTCTATGACGAAATTCTTGAAGAAAGCCCTATTGAGGCCTGAACGGGGATTTAACCTTTATTTGCATCCTCTTTTATAATTACATGAACCTATCAAGGGTTGCTTTTTATTTTTCTTACCTGCTGATTGCCGTGAGCAGTTGCAAAAAACCTGACGGCTTAGGCGCTGATTTATTGCCTGACGCAGATGATCCGTTAATCGGAGCTATTGATACATTTACGCTTGAAACATCATTCAGCCGCGAAGATTCCATAGCGGTAAGAACGGATTTTAATGCACATCTTCTTGGCGGAATAAATGATCCCGAATTTGGAAAATCAGGTGCTGCACTCTATGCCTCGCTCAGGCTGCTTTCTGCCAGCCCCTCCTTTGGTTCAAACCCGCGCTGCGATTCGGTAAAACTTACTCTCTATACTACCGGCTATTATGGCGATACGACCGGCACTACTCATCATTACCGGTTCTTTAAACTAACAGAAAAACTAATTAAAGACAGTACGAAGTACAGTCACAATAAACCTCAAATGGAAATGACTCCGTTTTCAGAGTCAGTTATTTCGCAGTTCAATCCGAGTGATACTGTTGATATTGAAGGCGTGAAAGCGCCACAATTAATCATTCCGGTAGATACGGCCTGGGGTTCCTATCTCCTTAATAATGCAAACTTCAGTTCCGAATCTGCATTCAATGATTTCTTTAATGGGTTTTATATTACCGACTCCATTACCAATGGTAGCGGCTGTATTTTCTATTTTGACTTGCGTGAAGCGTTGCCGGCCAACTTCCGCTCCAAAATGATTTTCTATTACAGCAACGATACTTCAACAGTGCCTCAGATTTTTGAAATGGCTGTTAACGGTGGGGCGCACTTCAATTACTTCCATCATGATTACTCTCAGGCTGTGTTCGTAAATCAGTTTAACGATCCGGTGGCAGGGAGCAATTTTTGCTACCTGCAAAGTATGGCCGGCATTAAAACCACCATCCGTTTTCCTCATTTGAATGAATTGATAAAATCAGGACAGGTTTCCATTAACCGTGCTGTGCTTGAAATTACTGCTGATGTTTCTTCATCAGGCAATTTAAAGCCACATAGTAAACTCGGCCTTGCAGGGATTGACTCTGCCGGATTGGGATATTTTCTTCCTGATAACATTGATAATACTGCTCTGTTCGGAGGCGACCTTACTTCTTCCAATACCTATTCGTTTGTTATTACTCGCTATGTGCAACAAGTATTAAACGGCTCTCGTAAAGACTACGGATTGTACCTGCTGGCCAGCGGTGCGGCAGTAAATGCCAACCGTACTGTTATTAAAGGCAGCAACAACCTTGACAAACGAATGAAATTGAAAATTATCTTTACATCCATTAAATAAAATACCATGTGCGGAATTGTTGCATACATAGGCCAGCGCGAGGCTTTTCCGGTTATAATTAAAGGGCTGCACCGCTTGGAATACCGCGGTTACGACAGTGCCGGAGTCGCTATTTTAAACGGAGAACTGAATGTTTACAAGAAAGCCGGAAAGGTGAGTGACCTCGAAGCATTTGTCAAAGAAAAAAATACTTCCGGAACTATCGGCATGGGTCATACCCGGTGGGCAACTCATGGTGAGCCGAACGACCGTAATGCCCATCCTCATTTTTCCGAAACAAAGAACTTCGCCATCATCCATAATGGGATTATTGAAAACTATGCTGCCATCAAGCAGGAATTAACGCAGCGCGGACATAAATTTCAGAGCGATACCGATACGGAAGTGCTGGTTCATCTTATTGAAGAAATCCATAACAACGGAAAATTTGATTTTGATGAATCCGTTCGCCTGGCCCTTAATGAAGTAGTAGGCGCTTATGCCATTGTTATCCTTTCCAAAAAAGATCCGAATAAACTGATAGCCGCACGCAAAGGCAGCCCTATAGTTCTGGGAATAGGCAAGGATGAATTCTTTGTGGCTTCTGATGCCACCCCTATTGTTGAGTACACCAAGAATGTGGCATATCTTAATGACGGTGAAATGGCTATTATTTCGGATGGAGAACTTACGGTAAAAACTATCGGAAACGAAATTACCATTCCCTACATACAGGAACTGGAAATGAATCTGGAAGCCATAGAAAAAGGCGGATACGATCATTTCATGCTGAAAGAGATTTATGAGCAGCCCCGCTCCATTGCCGACAGTATGCGCGGCAGAATTGATTCAAAAGGACTGCGGGTACGTTTGGGAGGATTAGGAGAGTATGAAAATAAATTTCTCAATGCCAAACGCGTAATCATAGTGGGTTGCGGCACTTCCTGGCATGCAGGTCTTGTAGGCGAATACCTGATTGAAGACCTTGCGCGAATGCCGGTTGAAGTAGAGTATGGTTCTGAATTCCGTTACCGTAATCCGGTAATTACCGAAGAGGATGTTGTTATCGCCATATCTCAATCAGGTGAAACGGCTGATACCCTTGCTGCTATTGAATTAGCCAAATCAAAAGGCGCCACTATTTTCGGAATATGCAATGTAGTCGGAAGTTCTATTCCGCGCGCAACCCATGCAGGTTCCTATACTCATGCCGGTCCTGAAATAGGTGTAGCCTCTACAAAAGCATTTACAGCACAGGTAACTGTTCTTACATTATTAGCGCTTCAGATTGCCAACCGTAAAGGCACCATTACGGCTTCGCGTTTTCAATCCTTGCTGAATGAACTGGAATCCATCCCTGAAAAAGTGGAAAAGGTGCTGAAAGCCAATGATGCTATTAAGAAACTCTCGGAGAAGTTTGTCAAAGCACGCAATTTCCTATACCTCGGTCGTGGATACGGATTCCCCGTTGCTCTTGAGGGCGCATTGAAACTGAAAGAAATTTCTTACATTCATGCCGAAGGTTATCCTGCTGCCGAAATGAAACACGGGCCTATTGCTTTGATTGATGAGGAAATGCCCGTAGTGGTTATTGCTACCCGTAATGCTTCTTACGAAAAAGTAGTAAGCAATATACAGGAAGTAAAAGCGCGCAAAGGAGTCATTATAGCCATTGTAACCGAAGGCGATACCACCGTAAAGAATATGGCTGACTATGTCATTGAAATTCCGGAGTGCGATGACATTCTTCTTCCATTACTTTCTGTTATTCCGCTTCAACTGCTGGCGTATCATATTGCCGTAATGCGCAATTGCAATGTAGATCAGCCGCGTAACCTCGCCAAGAGTGTTACGGTTGAGTAAATTTTTCATACCAGAATTTTATTCTCTTCGTCCGGAAATTTTTGCTTCTCCGGTATTCACTTCTTTTGCATCAGCAACCCGTTTTTTATGCCCTCCTTCGACATAGTCAGTAAAACCGATATCCAGAAATTAGACAATGCCATCAATACGGCTAAAAAGGAAATAACGACCCGTTATGATTTTCATGACTCAAAAACGGAAATAGATTTTAACAAGAAAGACATGAACATCCACATTGTAACGGAAAACGAAATGCGCATGAAAGCCATTCAGGACATCATCATTGCCCGCTCGGTGAAACAGGCTATTGACACTTCCTGCTTTGATTTCGGTAAGCAGCAATATGCAGCAGGCTCATTAATTAAGAAAGATGTGAAAGTAAAACAGGGAATTGATAAAGAGACAGCCAGGAAAATTGTAAAGCTCATTAAAGATACAGGCCTGAAAGTACAGGCTTCCATTATGGAAGATCAGGTGCGCGTTACCGGAAAAAAAATTGATGACCTTCAGCAGATCATAGCCATGCTGAAAAATCAGAAACTTGAACTGCCTCTGCAATACGAAAATTTCAGAAACTGAAAACTTACTATTCATTTCACTGTTTGGAATAGTTGATTCACTGTTAAAATGCCGTTGCAAAAACATAAAGTCATCATAGCCGTAACCGGAGCCAGTGGTGCGGTATATGCAAAACTGCTTCTGGAGAAACTTCAAACGCTGAACGATCAGATTGAACAGGCAGGAGTGGTGTTTTCCTCATCAGCCAAAGAAGTCTGGAAATACGAAACCGGCAACAACGATTTTGAAAAACTTCCTTTCAAGAATTATGGCAAGGATGATTTTAATGCCCCTTTTGCCTCCGGCTCGGCTCGTTACATGATTATGATAGTTTGCCCGTGCAGCATGGGAACATTGGGAAGAATTGCCTCCGGTATTTCAAACGATCTGATAACACGCGCTGCCGATGTAATTCTGAAAGAAAGGCGCAAACTGATATTGGTAACACGCGATACGCCACTTAACCTCATTCATATCAACAACATGAAAACGGTTACGGAGGCAGGAGGAATTATTTGCCCGGCTTCGCCTTCTTTTTACGGCAAACCCGAAACAATTGAGCAATTAGCATCAACGGTTATTGACCGTGTGCTTGACCTGGCAGGATTCGACTTGAAAACGAAACGCTGGCAGGAAGAAGAATAATTTTCTTACAGGTTAATTCGAAGCAATTTTCATCCGTTGAAAACTACCGTCAGAAAAACTTTCCACTGCTTTCTGATAGATGGGGTTGATGTCATTGATTATCCGGTAATAGGCTTCAATGTTCCAGAGGTCGCGGGCAATGAGTGCTTTCAGCTGAACGGGTAAAATAACCTGCGGCTCTTTTCTGTCTTCTTCTTTCATGGCTACGCCTTTCTTTTCAGCAAAATCATAAAACTGTTTCATGAAAAGGCTGTCGGTTTCAAATTGTTGACGGAAAACGGTTATATCAGGATATTTGGCAAGCAAAGATTTTCTTCGGTTATCAACATAAGTCAATGCAAATTCATTGATTACCCCTTTGCGCTGCACTTCGCGGTAATAACCTGTAAATCTTCCGGTATCGGCCGGAACAAAAATATCAGGCATGATTCCTCCGCCACCGTAAACTACACGGTTGGAATTGGTGAAATATTTCAAGGAGTCAATAAACTTAATACTGTCGGCACTCACCGTTTCTCCGCGCTTGTACCGGTTGATTATTTCAAGCGAATAGTCTTCCTCCGAATTATAAGGTTTCTGAATGCTTCTTCCTGTGGGTGTATAATAACGAGCCACGGTTAATCTGACCATTGAGCCGTCAACTAATCTGAAAGGATTTTGAACCAATCCTTTTCCGAACGACCTGCGGCCAACTATCAATCCGCGGTCCCAGTCTTGTACAGCGCCTGAAACAATTTCACTTGCTGAGGCCGAGGCTTCATCAATCATCACCACCAATCTCCCTTTTTCCCAATTACCTGCAGAAGTAGAATAGTATTCTTTCATAGGGTTATTGATTCCCTGCGTGTAAACAATACGTTTGCGTTCTGATAAAAACTCATCAGCCAGATCAACAGCACGGTTCAGGTAGCCTCCGCCATTTCCGGTCAAATCAAGAATCAGGTTTTCAGGATTTTTCGGTTTCAGTTTATTCATCGCTTCGCGAAATTCATCTACGGTAGCATCGGCAAACCGGTTTATTTTAATGTATGCGGTGTTTTTATCAACCATGTAAGCAGCATCCACTGTAAACAATGGAATTTTATCGCGGGTAATGGTGAAGTCAATCAAATCAGGAACGCTTCTTCTTAAAATGGAAACGGTTACCTTGGTTCCTTTGTCACCGCGCAGTTTTTTCAGCACATCGTTATTGGTGATTTTTATTCCGGCCACATTCTGTCCTTCAATTTTTACAATGCGGTCGCCTGCTAAAATTCCCACCTTTTCACTCGGCCCTCCGGGGATGGTGTTTGTTACAAAAATGGTGTCCTCCAGTATGTTGAACTGAATGCCTATCCCTTCAAATTTTCCGAGGAGAGGTTCTTCGGCTTCTTTGGCTTCTTCGGCAGGAATATAGGTGCTGTGAGGATCGAGGTCTTTTAGAATTGCGCGGATGGCATCTTCGCTCAGCTTTTTTTCATTCACCGTGTCCACATAAGCAAACTGAATTATGTTGAGCAGCGAAATAATTTTCTGAACATGGATGCTTTGTGAAAATGTTTGAATGCTGCTAAGGATGAGCAATGCAATTATCCATTGCTTTTTAAGGAAAGAGGTATGCATGAAAAGTTTTTAAAAGTAACGAATTAAAAGTCGAATCATTTCAATGCAGAAATAAGAAACAGGTTGTTATTCCGCTCCGTCTTCTGTCTTCATAGATTCAAGGTCGCGGTCGAACATGTACATTCCGCTCTTGTCATTGCCGATGAGGTTCAGTTTGTCAAGAATATTTCTGGCCAGCCGTTCTTCTTCCATCTGCTCGGTTACATACCATTGCAGGAAGTTGTGAGTGGTGTAATCTTTTTCTGAAAGGCACTGCTCCACCAATTCATTGATTTCTTTCGAAACCATCACTTCATGTTCAAGGATGTGCTGAAAAATTTCAGGAACGCCTTTGAAATTCGACTGAGGGCTTTTCAGTTCGGGAGTGATGGCATGTCCGCCCCGCTCGTTTACATACATAAAGAGTTTGAGCATGTGCATCCGTTCTTCGTCAGAATGCTTGTAAAGGAATTTGGATATGCCGTTAAAGCCATTCACTTCGCACCAGGAAGCCATGGCTAAATAGTAATGCGATGATTCGCCTTCTAATTTAATCTGCCGGTTAAGCGCTTTTTCAATTTTCTTGGATATCATAATTGATTCTGTTTTGGTTTTCAAAAGTAACAAACAGAATGAAAACCGGTTTCAGGGAGGGTGATTTTAACTAAGTTTTATCAGTTCTTATCATGCCAATGAATGCTTGTTTCTTAAGTATGCCAAGTGGTTTTTTAGCAGTTGTTCAACGGAAAAGAACTGAAAATCTTTCAGCCGTACGTTAAGTAAGTCTTTCATCATTATGAAAGGTTGAATTGGCAAAGTCAATTTGCACTTTAATCTCAAACCGCTTACGTTTGTATTACAATTCAGCGGTATGTATTTTCCTAAATTCAGGCAACAGCAACTATCAGTAAAAGACTGCTGCATGATTATTACCGAAAGAGAGAGACAGCCTTAATTTCGTTAACCAAGTTTATTTAACTGACCCTTCAGGTCGTGTCAGTAATAACAGACCTGAAGGGTTTCTTATTTCCAATCGGTAATTTTCTTACTAACTAAAATCAAATTGTATGAAACACAAAATCAATCTAATCAAAAAGATTTTTCAGTTAACCATGTTCCTGATTTTAATTTCAGGAATAAATACGGTTCATTCACAATCATCCATTATGGATGCCGGGGTGCAGATGCATAAAACCACTGCAGGCATGGAATGCAGGTTTGTAATTGTTGTTGAGGATACTTCCAATGTTCAGCAGTTGGAAGTTAAACTCGGCAGCAATGCCGTTGGCATTCCTTAGGAGCGGTTATTAATTTAATAATGCTGTTGATGCATTAACCGTATTAAATGGGGAACTGTATTTTGGAGGGGCTTTTACAACTTTAAATTCATCAAGTTTTAAACGAATCGGGAAATACACACCTGCAAGTACAGGTGTTAATGAACATAAATTGAGTGAGTTTAAAATATGCTCAAACCCTGTAACGGAGCAAAGCCAGTTACTCTTTGGCAATGCAAGAGGCGATGAGCATGAGTTTATGCTGTTTGATTTAACCGGAAGAGCAGCCGAGCGACAGCAAACGCATGGCAGCAACATCACGCTTGCCAAATCAAACCACACGGCAGGGATGTATATTTTTCAATTAAGAAATACAGTAACCGGAGAGTGATAAACGGGAAGGTGGTGATGGAGTAATGCATCTGCGAACTACGAATCCACCCCAGGCGGGCAGGTCTGTACGAATTTACGAATAGAAAAAACCTTTTTAAATCTATTATTCTGCTGTTTATTTAATTTCAGGGGCTACCGAAAAACGGGAGTCCTTACGAAAACAAAGCAACCTGCGTTTTCTTAAGCACCGCTTCTCCTCTCTCAACCGCTGATGCTAATTCAGCAATCGTGATAATAGAAGACAAATTTCTGATTATGCTTTCGAAGATGGAAACATAATAATGATGATGAAGCGGACAGGGTTTTAAATCGCTGCAAGTGTAGAACCCCATCATACAGCGTTTTATGTCGCTGTCGCCTCCCAACTCGGTGAATTTATATTTTTGATCCGTGGCAAATATTTGCCATAAATTGTTACTTTGGTGCGTATGCCTGTTTCAACCGTTCCGAAATGTTAATTCTGCTTAAACGAATGTATCAGAAATCTTTTGTGCGCAGCGAGTATTCCGCAGCAAAAAGAGAATGCCATGTTTATACACGTCTTCCCATTAATTTATATGACCAACGTCATAAGCTTGTTGAATGCCGGTCATAATCAGGATGTGAATTACAGGACATTTTTGCTCCGTAAAAAACAAATGTTATGATAACGCTGAACAAAACCCTTGCTCCGATGCTCATGGCATCTTTCTTTGTAATATCCTGCTCGCAGCCGGCCGAACAAACTGCAGAAAGCACCGGCACTGCTCCCGGACCGGGACAATCGGCTGTGGTTGACGAAATTTCACAACCCAATATTGTACAGGTTGCCATAGGTTCTAAAGATCATACAACTCTGGTTACAGCCGTTAAAGCTGCCGAACTGGTGGATGTCCTTTCCAATGCCGGCCCGTTTACGGTTTTTGCTCCTGTTAATGCCGCCTTTGATGCGCTTCCTGCCGGAACGGTGGAAGAATTACTCAAACCCGAGAATAAAGGAAAGCTGCAGGATATACTTCAGCATCATGTGGCTGTAGCGGTTTACAAGATTGAAAATTTTTATGACGGACAAGTGTTGGGAATGGTTGACGGAAACAACGTTACCTTCAGTGTTAAGGATGGAAAAGTGATGATTGGCGATGCAAACATTGTTGCCAGTGTTCCGGCTTCCAATGGAATTATTCATGTAATTGATAAAGTAATACTACCTTAGCCTTATAAAAATTAAATTAAGAAAATGAAAAAGCAACTTTTATTTATCTCACTGGCTGCCCTGATGCAGTCATGCGGTGGCGGTGCTACCGAGCAAAAAACAGAACAAGCTGTTGATCCTTCTTCGCTTTATGACCGCCCGCAACCTAAAAACAACGATGAAAAAGGAATAGGAAAATTTACCGATGTGCAGCTTGCAGAAATGCTGGACCATGCCAAAGCAACCAATGGCGAAAAAGTGTATGATGTAAAATGCCAGGCATGTCATAAGCTAACGGATGAAAAGCTGGTAGGCCCCGGCTGGGCTGGAGTTACCACACGCAGAAAGCCTGAATGGATTCTTAATTTCATCACCAATGTGGATGAAATGTTAAGCCGCGATCCGGTTGCAATGGCACAGTTGGAGGAGTGTCTTGTACGCATGCCCAATCAGCAACTTACGGATGACGATGCCTTTTCCGTTCTTGAATTTATGCGAAAGAATGACGGAGTTAAATAATCTCCAAAGAAATAATTTTTAAAAACCCAAAACACATTTCATTATGAACAAAAAAATAATTGGCGGTATCTCACTCTTTGCAGTGATCGCCCTTGCTTTATCTTTCTGGTTTAACGGCTGCCGCCCTAAAACAACGATGACAGCCCTTTCGGGCGATGTAGCTTCCAAGGTATATGTTGCTCCGGGCAAGCACGATGAGTTTTACAATTTTGTTTCCGGAGGCTTTAATGGGCAAATGGGTGTTTACGGTTTACCCTCCGGCCGTTTGTTTCGCATCATTCCTGTTTTCTCCGTTGACCCGACCTCCGGCTATGGTTACAGCGAAGAAACCAAACCTATGCTCAATACTTCACATGGTTTTGTGCCCTGGGATGATTTGCACCATCCAGCCATCTCCACAACAGATGGCATCCATGATGGCCGTTGGGTATTTGGTAACGGCAACAACACCCCGCGTGTGGCACGTATTGACCTGCGTACTTTCCGGACAGCAGAAATTATTGAGCTGCCAAACAGCGGAGGCAATCACTCCTCTCCCTTCATCACTGAAAATACGGAGTATGTAGTTGCCGGCACCCGTTTCAGTGTTCCTGTTGGCGATAAAAAAGACGTTCCAATTGAAACTTATAAAGAGAACTTCAAAGGCCATATCAGTTTTATCAGTGTTGAGCCAAAAACCGGAAGAATGGATATTGCCTTCCAGCTTGAACTGCCCGGTGTTAATTTCGATTTGGCACGCGGAGGCAAAGGCCCCTCGCACGATTGGTTTTTCTTTTCGTGCTACAACTCCGAAAAAGCATTCTCGCTGTTAGAAGTAAATGCTTCGCAAAAAGACAAGGATTTCATTTTTGCCGTTAACTGGAAAAAAGCCGAAGAGATGGCCAAAGCCGGAAAAGGAGTGAAAAAGAAAGTGCGTTACGCTCATAATGTTTATGATGAAAGCACACACACGGCCACTTCAACCATGAAAGATGAAGTACTTGTGCTCGAGCAGAAAGATTTGAGTGATGTGGTTTACCTGATTCCCTGCCCGAAATCTCCGCATGGCTGTGATGTGAACCCAACTGGTGAATACATTGTCGGCAGCGGAAAGTTAGCAGCCCTGATACCCGTATTCTCTTTCCAGAAAATACAGGATGCAATTGCGAAAGGCGATTTTGAAGCCGAATATGATGGCCTGAAAGTGATTAAATACGAATCAGCACTTCATGGCGTAGTTGAAAAACCAGGCCTCGGCCCGCTGCATACCGAGTTTGACGATAAAGGCAATGCCTACACTTCTTTCTTTGTGTCTTCCGAAATTGTAAAGTGGAGGCTAAGTGATTTACAGGTACTCGACCGTGTTCCGACATACTATTCTATCGGCCACCTTTGCGTACCGGGCGGACCAACCAAAAAACCGTGGGGCAAGTATGTGATTGCTTACAACAAAATAACCAAAGACCGTTACCTGCCTACCGGACCCGAGCTTACACAGTCGGCACAGCTTTATTCGATTGATGGTGATAAAATGCAACTGCTGCTCGACTTTCCAACTACCGGAGAACCTCACTATGCCGAAGCTATTCCTGCCGAAATGGTAGCCAAAAATTCTTTGAAAATTTTTAAAATTGAAGAGAACAATCATCCTTATGTAGCGAAAGGTGAAAAAGAAGCACGCGTTGTTCGTGAAGGAAATAAAATTCATGTTTACATGACTTCTATCCGATCACACTTTGCTCCTGATAATATTGAAGGTGTGAAAGTGGGTGATGAGGTATTCTTTCACGTTACTAACCTTGAACAGGACTGGGATATTCCGCATGGTTTTGTTATCAAAGGTGCCAATAATGCCGAACTGCTGATTATGCCCGGTGAAACACAAACGCTGGCATGGACGCCAAAAGAACCCGGGGTCTATCCGTTTTATTGCACCGACTTCTGCTCAGCGCTTCACCAGGAAATGCAGGGCTATATGCGCGTGTCTCCTGCCGGAAGTAATGTGCCGCTTACCTTCGGAACAGGAAGAAAAGATGTTCCTGCTCCTGCAAACTAAATTCTCAGCATACAGCTATTTACTTGTTTGAGATGGGGGCGGAGCTTAAAACCTCTGCCCCTTTTTGCTAAAACAATTTTCAAAATGATAAAACAAAAAAACCTTACACGCTGGCTGCTTTTTGCATCTGCATTATTACTTCCTGTTACTCTTCTTTTCCCCTTATGGAAAATTGAGTTGACCGCCCCTCAATATCCCGAAGGGTTGGTGATGAAAATTTGGCTTACCAAACTGAGCGGTGATGTGGAGGTTATTAACGGACTGAATCATTACATCGGTATGGGGCTAATTAAAGAAGAAGATTTTCCTGAGTTTAAAATCCTGCCTTATGCGGTGCTCATTCTTTCGCTCTTCGGATTGATAGCCGCCTTCCTCAATAAAAAGAAATGGGCGCTGACTTATACCTTTATATTTATGCTTTTTGGGATTATCGCCATTGCCGACTTCTGGCATTGGGAATATGAATATGGCCACAACCTTGACCCTACAGCGCCTATCCAGGTTCCGGGCATGTCATACCAGCCACCGCTCATCGGTTATAAGCAACTGCTCAACTTCGGGGCTTTTGCCATTCCTGATATTGCCGGCTGGCTTTTTTTCCTCAGCGTTGCCCTTGCCATGCTGGCCTCATTTATTTTCATCAGGCAACAACGTCAGTTTAACAATACAGCGCCTGTAGCCGCATCTCTTTTTGCATTGATGTTTGTTTCCTGCTCTTCAGGCCCTCAGCCTGTTCAATGGAAAAAGGATGCCTGCGAATTCTGCAAAATGACTATGATGGATCAGCGTTATGGCACACAAATCATCAACCGGCATGGAAAAGATTTTGTTTTTGACGACATCATCTGCCTTTCCGGGTATCTTGATGCCGGTAACATTTCCAAAGAAAATATCCGCTGTATTTATTTCATTGACTTTAATACTTCCGAACTGGTCCCGGCCAACAAGGTACTAATTCTGAAAAGTGAAGCTTTTCGCAGCCCCATGAGCAGCCACCTTGCTTCTGTTTCGGCCGAAACCGATATTAAGCCTTTCCTTGCTGAAAAGGTTTTTAAGTTTGAGGAGTTGTTTAAAGGATTTGAATTAAAGTGTGAGCAATAAATTTGGCAGCATCAACTTGTGTTTCGTCATCATTTATTTTTGTTTTCCTTGTTTTTTATTCCTTTTTGGCTGTTACATTTTTCATCTGTTACAGCCAATGTCATTACTGTTCTTCCGTCACCAAATGCAATCGCCAAGGCCATCGCTGAAAGCAGTCCTGGCGATACAATTATCATTCATTCCGGAACTTACCGGGAAGGAAACTTAAAAATCAATCATTCTCTTACTATCCTTGGTAAAGGACTTCCTGTTATTGACGGGCAGCATAAAGTGGAAATGTTGAGTATTTCAGCTCATCATACCACAATTAAAGGCTTACGCTTTATCAATTCAGGCAAATCAAACAGTGATGACCTGGCTGCTATTAAGCTTTACAGCACAAAGCATGTTACCATTCAGGATAATGAGTTCGACAATAATTTTTTCTGCATTTACCTGCTTAACTCGGATAGTTGCACCATTACCGGAAATGATATTAAAGGGTATGCCGTAAATGAACAATCCTCCGGCAACGGAATCCATCTCTGGAAATGCCAGCATGCCGTAATTAAAGACAATACTGTTAGCGGCCACCGCGATGGAATTTATTTTGAGTTTGTAACCGACTCGCGCATCGAAAAAAATAAAAGCTTCTCGAATATCCGATACGGCCTGCACTTTATGTTTTCCGACCGCAATGCTTACAGCAACAACCGGTTTTATCATAATGGTGCAGGGGTGGCCGTTATGTACTCTAAAAACATTCATATGACCGGCAACACCTTCGACCTGAACCGGGGCAGTGCTGCCTACGGCCTGCTGCTTAAAGATATAACCGACAGCCGTATTATCAGCAACCGGTTCGAGTATAACAGCATTGGCATTTACATGGAAGGCAGTAACCGAATCATTGTTTCCGGAAACAATTTTCATAATAACGGATGGGCTGTTAGGATTCTCTCCAACTGCGAATCGAACGAAATAGTACGCAACAACTTTACCGCTAACTCTTTTGATGTTTCAACCAACGGCCCGGCAAGCAGTAACACTTTTCACAACAATTACTGGGATAAATACGAAGGCTATGACCTTAACCGCGACCTTGCCGGTGATATTCCTTACCGCCCCGTAAGTTTGTATGCCCTGTTGATGGAACGCATTCCTTTTGCGTTGATTCTGTATCGCAGTTTTGTGGTTACTATTTTCGAACGCATGGAAAAAATAGCCCCTGCCATTACTCCCGTTGATCTTTTCGATAATCAACCCCGCATGAAACCATGGAAACTCTGATGGAAATTAGGGGCCTGAAAAAGCAGTTCGGGCGAATTCATGTACTGAACGGGTTAACCCTGCAATTGAAGAAAGGCTCGGCTTATGCACTCATCGGGCCTAACGGCTCAGGCAAGACCACCATGCTTAAAATTCTGCTCGGACTCGTAAATCCCGATAGTGGCGAAGCTCTGTTTCAAAATAAATCAGTCCTTAAACAATGGAAATACCGCAACCATTTCGGCTATATGCCTCAGATAAGCCGCTACCCCGAAAATATGACTCCCTTCCAGATAATGGAAATGATAAAAGATATCCGCCAGCATAGTGGGGCTTATGATATGGATCTGTATAAACAATTCGGGATAAATAAATTTGAAAACAAAGCCATGCATTCTCTCTCAGGCGGAATGAGGCAGAAGGTAGGCGCTTCTCTTGCTTTCATGTTCAGCCCCGAAGTAATTATTCTGGATGAACCTACCGCAGGCCTTGACCCGCTGAGTACCGAAATACTGAAAGAAAAAATAATCCGATCGCGCCATGAAGGTAAACTCATTCTTATCACTTCTCATATTCTCAGCGATCTGGATGAGATCATTACCCACGTCATTTACCTTAACGAAGGCAACATACTATTTCAGTTAACCATAGAAGAGTTGCGCAGCCGCACCAAAAGCGAGAAGCTGTCGCAAGCTATAGCCGCCATTATGAAAGAAAACGGCCATGCTTAAAATCATCAAATATGTACTGCTTGACATAGTGCGCAGCCGCACCATCATCGGTTATACGGTTTTTCTGATGCTGGCCACCTGGGGCATGTTTATGCTCGAAAGCAATCCCTCCAAGAGCATGCTCAGTCTGATCAACATTCTGCTTATTGTTATTCCGTTGGTGAGCATCATCTTTTCCACCATTCATTTTTACAACAGCTACGAGTTTATGGAGCTCATGCTGGCGCAACCGGTAAAACGCAGCACCGTATTTGCCGGAAGTTATGCCGGAGCTGCATTGGCATTGTGCATGGCCTTTATTATCGGTACCGGCATTCCGCTTGTTACTTTCGATTCATCAGGGGCAGCCATAGCACTGTTAATTTCAGGCATTCTTATCACCCTCATCTTTGTTTCTATTGCCTACCTCTGCGCTGCTCTCTCGCGCGATAAGGCCAAAGGAACCGGTATAGCCATACTCTCCTGGTTTTTCTTCGCCATTATTTACGATTCATTGCTGCTGTTCATCCTCTTTCTTTTTGCCGATTATCCTATTGAAAAATTTCTTTTAGCCCTCACGTTCTTCAATCCGGTTGATTTAGTTCGGCTGATTTTGCTTCTTAAAATGGATGTAGCGGCATTAATGGGAATGACCGGTGCCGTTTACAGCCAATTGCTCGGCAGCGTCAATGGGATGCTCATTGCAGGGCTTGTTTCCATCATTTGGATACTATGGCCTTTTGCCCTGGCCATGAGGATTTTCAAAAGAAAAGACATTTGAAACAACCGTTTGCATACGGTTATTAAGGCATACAATCAGAAGCATTCGAACTTTATACGGCTTTGGCAAAACTCTGCCTGCACATTTGCATCTGAATTCAAAACACCATAACAACAACTAAAAACAAAGCAACATGAACACAATTAAAAACAACGTGCGCCTTATGGGCAACCTCGGTCAGAATCCTGACGTGAAAGAATTTGAACCCGGCAAAAAAGTAGCCCGCTTCTCCATTGCTACCAACGAACAGTACACCAACGGCAAAGGCGAAAAGGTAACAGAAACCAACTGGCACAACTGTGTAGCCTGGGGCAAAACAGCCGAAGTTGTTGAGAAGTTCCTTAATAAAGGAAGCGAAGTAGCCATTGACGGTCGCCTTACTTCGCGCAGCTACAACACCAAAGAAGGTGAAAAGAAGTACATCACCGAAGTGGTGGTTAACGAACTGCTGATGCTCGGCAAAAAGAGCGACTGAAAGCTGCTTGCTTCTTAAAACAAAAATCCCGTTTCGTCATTAATGACCGGACGGGATTTTTTTTGCATGACTTCAGCCAGCGCTGCATTACAGGCAACTTGAATCCTGCTTACCACCTTGCCTTGAGCTCAAGCCTTACGATTGCTTCCATACGGCATCAAATCAATTTCAAAGGGAAATAATGTTACTCAGGTTTTGAAAAAGCTTCGGGAAGCTAAGACAGGAATTCCACATGGTAGAGGTTGAGAAGAAGCTTTAAAAACTTCCGGAAAAACAGTCATAACATGGCAATTTCAGATATTGAATGCAGGTAGTTTTTAGGTAAATGCCTGAGGCAGATAAAAAAAATCCGCTTGGGGCAGCCTGCTGAAAAAAACGAATTAGCTGTTGCTTTAATACGGATTATTTATCTTGTTCCCTGCTTGACGCAACAGGTTAACCCCCATGAAATACGGCATAAGAAAAGGGAAGGCCGGAATGGATACAGCAAAGCCGGGAACCTTCAGGGGTTCCGTTAAAAAGGCCGATAATACAATTATTGTAAAAGCCAGCAGGCTGAATAAAGTATAAAAGAAACAGGATGTTTTGCTGAGCCAACCTGCTTTTTTCATAGAAACAGCAATTGCAAATGTTGCAAAATATGTTAATGCTACTTCGGTTACTGAAATTAAGCCGAACAATTGCCTTACCGGTAAAAACCAATCAGGAAAATTTGCTTTATAGTGAGTGGACTGAATTTGGAATAACTCGGTAAGGTAAAACCCCCAGTAAAGCATGTTTACGATAAATAGTGGAATGGCTATCAATACCGCTGTCAGCCCAAGCAGTGAAAAAAAGTTTTCTCCTTTAGCTCTGAGGCTGTTTCTTAACGCAGCAAATCCGAAAGCAATCAACATACCGCAAATTACAAGCATAAAATACCGCACTTGCTGTTCTTTAGCCGTATTTGTCCATTCTGAATGGTGTTTCCGGTGGAGGGCCAAGACCTGCAAACATTGAAATTAAAATCCATGGTGCAATCAGAAAAAAGGCTGCTGTTGCCAGTATGATGTTGCTTTCATCTTTTTGTCGGATAACATTCAGTCCAAGCGACCAGGAAGCCATCAGCATTAAGGTGGCGTTCAATAACCATACGGGTAAATAAAACTTATAGCTTACGTGTCCAACACCAAATCCTAATGCTGCCGCAATAACCGGTACCCCGCCAGAAGATAAATGTAACTTGTCCGTTTTGAGGTTTCAGACGCCATAAGGATATATTAATTCGGGTTTCAAAGATAACGGCTGACGCCAATCCCTTGAGATTAACGAACAAAACGTTTCACATTCTTGTTAGCAACTTCTGATACAAGAATAATACATAGTCTGAAGAGTTATTGGTTACTGTAAAAACAAAACCATTCAGTGTATTATTTTATTACAGGTGCCGGTCAGCAACTTCTCAGCATCCTGTATTGAGCATAGCAGATCAGCCGGTATAAGCCATTAAAGAGAATAGATGATTTTAGCGAAATATATGGCTTTACAATTACCGGAGCAGCATTAAGCAACTTCAAAAAGTATTGTTGTTTTTAAGAGGGAATTTTCACAGCCTGCTCCAACTGATTGGGGTCGCTCCGTCAATTGAGGATACATGCTGTTGGCTGCATGGTTCTTCGATGTCTGTTTCGGCAGTTCGTTTCTCTGAGTTCTCCGTGGTTAGTTTTTATTACCACATAGGTCACGGAGGAGTTTGTTAGATTTCTCTGTGTATCTCTGAGTTCTCCGTGGTTAGTTTTTATTACCACATAGGTCACGGAGGTTATACAATCCAACGTATTATGCCGTCTTTTAATCGTAGCACATTAAAGTTCAACAATAGCCCGATTCTGATGTTGGATAGTTTCATGTAGGTCATCAGTTGTGCTTTGTGTATTTCTGCAATGGCATCTACCGATTTTATTTCAACAATTACTTTATTCTCTACCAATAAGTCAATACGGTAGCCGGCATCGAGTTTTATTTCCTTGTACACTAAGGGCAGGGCAAGCTGTTTTTTTACATCTAGTCCGTTGTTTATTAGTTCGTAATACAAACATTCTTCATAGGCACTTTCGAGCAGGCCGGGACCTAAATGTTTGTGCACTTCGATGGCACAGCCAATAATTTTTTCTGTAATTTCATTTTCTATCATAATCTTATTTCTATTCTCTGTGTATCTCTGTGTTCTCCGTGGTTTGCTTTTTTTTCACCACAGAGGTCACGGAGGGTTTTTAATTTTTCTCTGTGTTCTCCGTGGTTAGTTTTTATTACCACAGAGGTCACGGAGGTTTTTAATTTTTCTCTGTGTATTTCTGTGTTCTCCGTGGTTAGTTTTTATTACCACAGAGGTCACGGAGGGGCACGGAGGTTTTTAATTTTTCTCTGTGTTCTCCGTCACCAAACCTGCTCTTCCATCACCTCCGGCACCTGTCTGAACTCATATTGCTGGTTACGCAGACGAGGAGTAAAGCCTGCTTCAGCAATAGCTTCCTGTATGGTACGCGAAGTAAAACGGTGAGGCGCTCCTGCTGCCGAAACTACATTCTCTTCAATCATAATAGAGCCAAAGTCATTGGCGCCTGCATACAGGCACATCTGTGCGGTGGTTTTACCAACGGTAAGCCATGATGCCTGTATGTTGTCTATGTTAGGCAACATCAGCCGGCTGAGGGCAATCATGCGTATGTATTCATCAGCCGTTACATGGTTGCATATTCCTTTCAGCCTGCGCAGCAGTGTGCCTTCATCCTGAAACGGCCATGGAATAAAAGCAATAAACCCTTTGGCATCCGTGGGTTTTTCGCTCTGTACCTGCCGTATCCAGACCAAATGCTCAAAGCGTTCTTCCAAGGTTTCCACATGACCAAACATCATTGTAGCCGAAGTGGTAATGTGTAATTGATGGGCAGCACGCATTATGTCAAGCCATTCGCGGCCGGAGCACTTTCCTTTTGAAATCATTCTGCGGACGCGGTCATTCAGTATTTCCGCTCCGGCTCCGGGCAATGAATCAAGTCCTGCATCCTTTAATGCTTTTAAAACATCCTCGTGGCTCATCTTTTCTTTCTTGCAGATATGCGCCACTTCGGGCGGGCCTAAGGCATGAAGTTTCAATTCCGGATAAAACGATTTTAACTGACGGAACAACGTTGTATAAAATTCAAGACCAAGGCCGGGATGATGGCCGCCCTGCAGCAGTAACTGATCACCTCCGTAACGGAAAGTTTCTTCAATCTTCTGCTTGTATTGCTCAATCGTGGTGATGTACGATTCCTCATGACCCGGTATGCGGTAAAAATTACAGAACTTGCAATTGGCAATGCAAACATTGGTTGTGTTCACATTCCGGTCAATTATCCATGTAACAACATTATCCGGTTTTTTCTTCAGCCGTAACTGATGGGCAGCAAATGCTAATTCTGAAGTGCCGGCATTTTTGAAAAGAAACAAACCTTCCTCAGCAGTAAGAAAATCTTCGCTCAGCGCTTTCCGGAGCAATACGTGTTTATTCATCATCGGTAAAGGTAAACAACCGGTAATGCCATGCGGTTTTTCAAATTCAGCTAATTTCAGCCCGTAAAAATAAGCTGACTATGCATACAACCATCAAAAAGGCCAATGTCCCTTCACCTTCTGACCACATAGTGATTCTGACCAAAGACAGAAAAAAGTTTGATACTTCCTTTTTTGATGCCGATGAACTTGATTACATCAGAAGGAAATTGGATGATAAAAACGATTCTGTTACCGTGAATCAGTACAGGCGAACTGTAACCGTTCAGTTTATCAAGAAACAGAAAGAAGATTACAAAGCAATGGAAGCCATGCGCAAGGCAGGCGACCGAATGGCTGCACAGGTTAATAAACTGAAGGGCGAAGCCCTGTACATAGCCGCTGGTGATTATTTTTCTGAAGCATTGGCTATGGCTGAAGGCGCTTCGCTGGGCAATTACCAGTTTCTGAAATACCGCAGCGAAAAAGACAAAGAAAAAAATACCCTGAAAACCATTCTGATTTCAGGAAGGAAGATGCAGGATGATTTAATTCAGCGGATGAATATAGCCTGCGATGCCGTTTGCCGCACCCGCGATCTGGTGAACGAACCGCAAAGCAGCCTCAATGCCGAACAGCTTGCTTTTGCTTTTCAGCAACTGGGCGAAGAAGCCGGATTTTCGGTAGAAGTATTTAACAAGTCAAAAATTGAAAAACTGGGAATGGGCGGACTGTTAGCCGTTAACAAAGGAAGCGTAACCCCGCCAACATTCACCATCATGGAATGGAAACCGCGAAAAGCCATTAACAGCAAACCTTATGTGCTGGTGGGCAAAGGAGTGGTATATGATACGGGTGGCCTAAGCCTTAAACCTACTGTCAACAGCATGGATTACATGAAATGCGATATGGCCGGAGCTGCCGTGGTGGGTTGTACCATGTATGCCATTGCAAAAATGAAGCTTCCGCTGCATGTCATTGCTCTTGTTCCCGCAACGGATAACCGCCCCGGTGGCAATGCTTACACCCCCGGTGATGTCATTAAAATGTACAGCGGCAAAACCGTGGAAGTACTCAATACCGATGCCGAAGGCAGAATGATCTTGGCCGATGCCCTGCATTATGCCAAACAATACCATCCGAAGTTGGTGCTGGAATTTTCCACCCTTACCGGTTCTGCTGCCATGGCCATTGGCTCTTTTGGTATTGTTTGTATGGGCACAGCCGATGACAGAATAAAAGAAAAATTAGTGAAGTCGGGTAAAACGGTTTATGAACGGTTAGTAGAATTTCCGTTTTGGGAAGAATACGATGAGCTTATTAAATCAGACATTGCCGATATTAAAAACATTGGCGGCCCCGAAGCCGGTGCCATTACTGCCGGAAAATTTCTGGCTCACTTTATTGATTATCCCTACATGCACTTCGACATTGCCGGCCCTGCTTTTGTAAAAAAACCTGACAGCTACCGCGTTAAAAACGGAACAGGAACAGGAGTAAGACTACTGCTCGATTTTTTTCAGAAAGTGAAGAACTGATTTGATTCATGCCCATCCGGTTTTTTCGGGAAGGAATAAACTTTCAACTGAAGCAGAAAAATCTTTTGCGCCAATGGCTGATGGGTTCTTCCCAAGCAGAAGGCTTCAGCATACAGTCGCTGACATTTGTTTTTATGAATGATAAAAACCTTCTTGCCCTCAACCGTCAATACCTCCATCATGATGAATACACCGACATCATCACTTTTGATTTATCAGAAAAATCAGGACGGAAGAAAAAAGAAATAGAAGGAGAGATTTACATCAGCATTGAACGGGTAAAGGAGAATGCAAAAATATTCGGCAAAACTTTTCAGGAGGAACTACACCGCGTAATGATACACGGAGTGCTGCACCTTTGCGGATACAGCGATAAAACTTCAGCATCACAAAAAAAGATGCGGGCGATGGAGGATTTTTATTTGAAAAAGCTGAAAGACAAAATATCGGTCGCGTAATTAAAGGGGAAGAGGATGCAAAACCGAAATCCGCCATCCACCATAATGAAAACACAGTATCGCTGAAAAGTATATTTTGTAATATATTCTATATCAGCCTGAAAAAATTGAAAATAAATTTGGTTTGTATTTACAATAGTGCTTAAGTTTACATTACCAAATCCGACATACATGAGAAAACAACCAAGTTCTGTAACTACCCCCCGCAATTCAATATGCGTTAACATCACGCCATCGTTTATGTCTTCACAAACGATTCCTTCAAACATTTTTATTGATTAATCCTTTACTCCTGTACATCATGCCTGCCTATGCACAAAACCTATCACTGCAGCTTTCGCCTGCTAATTACAACGGCTACAACATCAGTTGCTTTGGCGGAAGGGATGGAGCTATTGATTTAACCATAACGGGCGGCACACCGCCTTACAGTATTTTATGGAGTACACGCGATACGGTGGAAGACCTTACCGGCCTTGCTTCGGGATATTACAGAGTAGAAGTTGCCGATGCAAATCCGGCAACCACCCCTGTTTCGGCCGAAATTACGTTGACCGAACCTGAAGCAATCAGGGTAAATTTAACTTTCAGTACCTACAATGTAAATAGCCGCGAATACAACATAAGCCTTAACGGAGCCTGTAACGGATGGATTAATACGTCCGTAACCGGTGGTGTTGAACCCTATTCTTATTATTGGGAACAGTTAAATAGCAACCATCAGGCTAATGCAAATAACCTCTGCGCTATGGAATACTTTATTCAGGTAACCGATGCAAACGGCTGCTTGCAGGCTAATGTAAAGCAAATGACAGAGCCTCCCCGAGATGACTGGACGATGAACGGCAATACGGGCAGCGACCCAAACAATAATTTTATCGGAACCAATGATGATCAGGATTTAGTTATTAAAACAAATGCCGAGGAAAGGTTGAGGATAAAATCCGATGGCAACATTTTGATAAACCGTTTTTCTGGCGGCACAGGAATGGCTTATTTTGATAGTTTGGGAAGATTGCAAAGCAGTTTTAATGGATTTTCTGCTCCTTGTAATAATGTACCGCTTGCCTGGGAATTTAATACTCCAAGTTTAATTTATACATGCTCACCTAACCGTGTTGCTATAGGCCACTATACAATTCCTTCAGCCGCCCGCTTCTATGTAAACGGACAAACACATCTTAACGGAAACCTGGGTATAGGCACGGCAGCAGCGTCAGGAAATGTAAGACTAACAGTTGACGGACCATCTCATTTTGATGGCGATGTTGGCATTGGTACGTTACCGCAGGCCGGTGTTACGCTTATGGTAAACGGCAAAGTTGGCATTGGTAATGTAAGCAACTTCCCGGGTAACTACGGGTTGTATGTAGCTGATGGAATACTGGCTGAAAAAGTGAAAGTAGCATTGCATAACTCCGCTGCCTGGGCTGATTTTGTTTTTGAAAAAGATTATAAGCTCATGCCTTTGAAGGAACTTGAAATATTTATTACAAAGAATAAACACCTGCCTGAAATTCCGTCATCAGAAGAAGCGGTTAGCGAGGGTGTTGATCTTGCGCAAATGACTGCCAGACTATTGCAAAAAATAGAAGAGCAAACGCTTTATATTATTGAATTAAACAGGAAAATTGAAAAATTAGAGAATGACAGAAAGCCGATTCAGCAAGATATGAAAAAATGAAATTTATCTTTTTAGCTTTCTTTTTGCTGCTATGTTGTTTTACTGTGCACGCCCAGCCACCGTACTGGCAATGGGCGACTATGGCCGGGGGCAGCGCTGAAGATAAATCGCTTTCTATTGCCACTGATATAAGCGGAAGCATTTACATAACCGGCCATTATTTCAGCCCCAATATTGTTTTTGGTACAGATACCTTATCCACACCATCTTCTATGTTTCTTGCTAAATATAACGCTAATGGCAATCCTGTTTGGGCAAGAAGCGCAACAGGCAATACGCAAAATTACGGTAATTCAGTTGCCACGGATAATGCCGGGTATGTTTATGTAACAGGATATGCCACTAATGCTCCCTGGGGGACTACCATTACCTTCGGCCCATATACCTTAAACAAGGGGATGTATCTTGTAAAATACGATTCATCAGGCAATGTAATTTGGGCAAGAGATGCGGTAAAGCCTGGAGGCACAGGCTTAAATTTATGTGCCGATCCGTTCGGAAACATTATTCTAAGCGGTGGCCATAATGGTGATACATTGTTTTTTGGCAATGATACTATTGTCCAATATATATGTTTTATCGCTAAAT
>CAADHD010000019.1 GCA_900696575.1 uncultured Bacteroidota bacterium | reverse complement strand
GTAAGCGTTACGCTGCCGCCCTGGCAAAAGGTGGTAGCACCGCTGGCGCTGATGGTGGCCGAAGGAATTGAATTTACGGTTACAGTTGTTGGTGATGAGGTGGCCGAGCATCCGCTGCTGTTGCTTACGCGTACAGAATAGTTTCCTGCTGAGGATACGGTAATGGATTGAGTGGTTTGCCCGCCCGGAGTCCATAAATAAGAGCTGCCTGATGAAGCGGTAAGCATTACACTTTGGCCCTGACAGAAAGTAGTAGAACCATTGGGAGTAATAGTAGCATTGGGAGCAGAAGAAACCGAAACTGTTACAGGCGAAGAAACTCCTGCACAGGAACTGCCGTTTTGCACCGTAACCACATAGTTGCCTGAAGTGGTAACATTAATAGATTGAGTAGTTGCACCGTTTGACCAAACATAAGAAGTACCTGCAGAGGCAGTAAGCGTTACACTTCCTCCCTGACAGAAAGAAGTAGAGCCATTGGCCGTTATAGTAGCCGAACCACCGGAGGAGCAAGCTGAACCCTGAGGATTGAAGCCGGTATTGGCACTCACAACCAAAGCAATTTTATCAATCTCCAGTTTATTATTAGAAGGAGTAATTCGCAAAACATGATTGGCAATGGAGAGAGAAGTAAATGAGATCGGTTGCTGAGTACATCCGTCTAAACGGTACCATACCCAGTTAGTATCGCTGATACAGCCAATGTTTTTTGCAGCGCCATTATCAACAGAAACGGCCATTCCGGTTTGTCCGCCACGTGAACGGGCACGTACCCAGAAGTATAAAGTGCTTTGCTGAGAAACACGTGGCGTGAAATTATATTCCAGCGGAGTAAAAGAAGTCTGATTGTCAGGATAGGTAATACAGGTAGTAAAGTTTCTGTAATCACCGGCAGAAGTTCCTGCAGGCACAGTGGTTTTGCGGTTGAACGAAGTATTGGTATTGTCATACAATTCTGCTTCAATACTAAAATCAGCCGACCATCGCGAAGGATGCGAAGCTTCATGCCATCCATCTAACTGATAAAAGACAGGAGCTGAAGTATTGGTGTTGTCATAAATATAAGTGCTGCCCTGCCTGCGTATTTTAAATTTCAGATTCTGACCTGCCAGGCTAATGGATGCATCTCCTTCCGGTTCGGCATTTCCAATCATATTGGAATTAGGCTGAATGGTTCCGCTGATGGCATAAAGGTTAACATTATCTTTTTTACGAACCATCACCACCTTGCGGACATCACCGGCAGAGAACTGGTATCCCGGTGAAGTAGGGCTTACATAATCATTCATCATATCACCCTGAAGGATGTTGCCGTCTTTAAGAATGTCTTCGTAACGGCTGGTAACGGCCTGTGCATAACCGGGCATGGCAGCCTGCCATGCATAACCTTTAGGATCGTTAGGCGGAGGGTTGGGAGGCATGTAACTGGCTGCTTCATTAAAATAACCTGCATAGAAAAATTCGGCACCGAAAATTCCGAGAAGTTTCAGCAGACCCAGCCATTGTGCAGGCCGAACATCATTTTCGGGATTGGCATCCCATCCTGCAGCTACGAAAGGAGAGAACAATTTATCACCGGCCTGAATTTCATAATGACGGGAATCCACAATCCATTTTAAACCGTGCCAGGGGCCGCTCCAGGTTTTCCAGTTATTCGGCCAGCGAACATAAAAATCAGAAGTAGCATATTTTCTTCCGTTGATAGGTGTCATAATATCGCGCATGTATTCATAGCGGAAATTCCAGTCGCGGTGGCCATCTATTCTATACTCTGTAAAAGCGGTGTTGGCCAACTGCGGAAGACTCATCACAGTATTACGGTAATCAATCTGGTTTTCTGATGCTTTCTTAGCTAAAAATTCCTGCCAGCCCAAACCGGAAGCATTCTTTGCAGCAGTAACCACAGGATCAAGTGCCATGGCATTGTTCTGATACAAGTAGAAAACTTCTGCATTTTCGTTGATTAAATCCAATTGACGGTTCAACCCGGAAATAGCATTTTGTACCCTGCTTTTCATGGTTGTTCCATCAGAAGAATAAGAAGAAATAGGAGCGGTTGGCCTCCAGAATTTTCCATTCTGAACAGTACCGTTGGCATTCAGAAACTGGCCGCTTGAATTTTGCAGGTAATGATCGTTGGGATGATTCTGACTCCAGAGGCTTGTAGGTATCTGGGCGCGCAGAATAATCATCCCCACTTTCCACTGTGGATTCTGATTGGCTAAATTCTTCCAGGCTGTATTAAAATTTCCATCACCCCCTATGTACAGCATGTAGTTATAATTCCTGGCAAGCTCGGTTTGAATATCCAGGCTGTTCTGAATGGCGGTTGCATCAGAAACACCGGGTTGAAGCCGGCTGGCTAAGTAATGCGGATCTATCCATTGAAAGTTGGGATATAATGTATGTCCCGGTTTAAAACGGGGAACCGGATATGTTCTTAATTGCTCGGTGGCCGATTGTGTAGGGTTGGGATGCCCGATTGGAAATTCGTTGATATCAATACCGGCAGTAACCGGAGAAGCTCCGGGTATGGTTCCTGTATAATCATTAACAAAGCTGTATGGCAACCCTTGCTGAGCCTGTAAATAATGTTTGTAAATAAGCGATGCCGGAATACCGCGGTTGTAAACAGCCAACTCATCCAAATCGCCTAAAATTTTCTGATAATTCACCATGTGGCTTATCCAGAATGTTTTACTGTTTCCCGATGGATTATCAAAATATCCGGTAGTAACAGTTTTACTGAAACCGTCAGGACATTGTCCATCCACCCAGATTTCTTTTTTGCCTGACGTTCCGCTGAAACGGAAAACAAGATGATGCCAGTTGCCGTCAGTATAATAGCCATACGATTTACGGCCAACGCCATTTAAAACTACAAGCATTTCGTCACTTACATACGAACCAGCATTTGATTTATGATAAGTTCTGAACCGAAACTGCGGATATTCAAACTGAATATCAAAATACCCGTCACCCCTTCTGAAAAAAGTAGTGTTATTGATATTGTTACCCGGGTTGCTACCGCTGCGGAAAAGAAACTCAATAGTAAGGGCAGTATCCAGATTAAGAGTGCCACCGTCTATCAGCCCACCGGCAGTAGATAAACTTACATACTTGCCAACAATACCTCCGTTAGCTGTGTGAGTAACTGTTCCACCGTAGGCCGTAAAATTTAACGAAGTTGAACTGACAGAATCTGCTGACGGATTAGAACCGTTGAAGGTGTAATACCTTACCGGAGTCATTACCTGCTGACTGAATGCTACTTTCAGGGAAGCTGCAAAAAGAAGTGCTAACAGAAAACTGATGGTCAGCCCTGCTCTCAGGATGGTTTCCATGTTCATGAGTTGCGTTTTGTAATGTTGTTTCATGTTGCTTATGTGTGTCTATTTTCTTCAAAATTTAATGGTGTCTTTCATTTTTCTTTCAAAACCTGCAACTGGCATTGCATTTGAAAACTTAATGGTGCCGGCTTCATAGTGGTGGTCATAATTATTAAATGAAAGTACTGACCAATTAAACGGCAATTTCAGTCGGGTAGTTTACTATTTATCCTCCAACATTTCATTTGCAAGAAATTTTGCTCAGCAACGGAATTTAATCAGGTTGCCATTACTAAAACACAGCCGTGAGGAACATCAATGAGGGTGGAGCCCGGTTTTTGCTACTGTAATAAATTTTAATTTAGTTAAAGATATTATACCATTCTCCCTTAAAAAAGAAAACGGGTGCTGAATAATCAGCACCCGCTTAACTTTCAATTGTAGCTTATCTAACCAGAATTCTAGCTATGTATGTCTTACTGTTGCTTATAATATGAATGGAATAGACTCCTGGCGAACATTCAGGCAGTAATACTTCTTTTGAATTGAAGAATTCTGCTATCTCGAGCGAAGTGCTTAAAACAACTCTGCCTGACAGGTCGCGGATTATCAAAACACCTGTAGATGATTCCTCAGCATCAAACTCAATTCTAAAACGCTGATGTACGGGATTAGGAATTACATTGATCCAACCATTGTCTGAGATTTCCTCTGTTAAATCAGCCGGATCGGTTTCTGTCCTTGTCCAGGATATGTCATCAAAACCGGTTTGAGGATCAGAAAGCCGCAATGGAAGTGTTGTAAACAAACTATAGGTTGACCAGTTGCTGTAAACTCCGTTACAATAGGAGCGGATTCTCCAACGGTATTTGGTATTGGGTTGAACGGCAATAGTGAGGTTGCTCAAGGTTCCGCTGAATAATCCGGTAGTATAAGTGTAGCCTGTTGAAACGGTGATGATCTTTACCTGATAGTTTGTGATGCCTGACATGGGTGTCCAGTTTAATCGCGCCTGGCTTGAAGTAATGTTATCGGTGAACAGACCGGAGGGCACAGGACATGATGAACAGGAAATGACCGAAACGAATGTGGCTGCAGAAGTAGCAGAACAACCATAACTGTTGGTTACCCTTACGGAGTAAGATCCTGCTGATGATACCGAGATGGTTTGTGTTGTTTGTCCACCGGGTGTCCATAAGTATGACTGGCCGCTGCTGGCCGTAAGCTGAACAGAAGATCCGGAACAAATGGTGGTAGAGCCACTAGCAGTAATGGTTGCATTTGGTAATGGATTTACCGTAACGGTAATAGGACCTGCCGGTACACCGTTGCTGCCTGAATACACCGTGGCGCTGTATGTACCTGATGTAGTGGCTACAATGGATTGTGTGGTAGCCCCGGTTGACCATAAATAAGAAGTACCTGAGGGAACAGTTAAGGTAACACTACCTCCCTGACAAAACGTTGTAGGACCTCCCGGAATAATGGCATAAGAGGTGCCCGTTGTTACATTTACTGTTACCGGTGAACTGGTGGCCGAACAACCGTTTGAATTGGTAACTCTCACTGTAAATGTACCTGAAGTGGTAACAGTGATAGATTGGGTGGTCTGGTTTCCGGGATTCCATAGATAAGAAGCGCCTGCAGTAGCCGTTAAAATCACACTTCCACCCTGATTGAAAGTTAGCGGTCCGTTAGCCGAAATACTTGCCGCAGGCAGTGGATTAACAGTAACCGAAGTGACAGCAGAAGTAGCTGAACAACCATTGCTTCCTGTTACTCTTACTGAGTAATTACCTGATGCAGTTGCCGATATACTTTTCGATGTTGCACCATTACTCCATAAATAAGCCGAACCTGCCGAAGAAGTCAAGGCAACAGAACCACCCTGACAAAAGGTTGTGGGGCCACCGGCCGTAATAGAAGCAACCGGAAGACTGTTTATCGTAACCGTTACAGCTGCCGATGTGTTAGAACATCCATTATTGTCCGTTACCCGAACGGTATAAGATCCTGCACTGGTAACAGTAATTGATTGATTGGTTTGTCCGCCCGGAGTCCATAAATATCCCTGTGCAGAGTTGGAAGATAATAATACACTTCCTCCCGAACAAAAGGTTGTAGCGCCATTGGGTGTGATGAAGGCCGTTGGTAAAGGATTAACTGAAACAGTTACCGGGCTTGAAGTTGCAGGAACTCCATTTGTAGTTACTGTTACGGTAAATGTACCTGATGTATTTACAGTGATGCTCTGCATTGTGGAGCCATTGCTCCACAAGTAGGAGTTTCCTGAATTAGCCGTAAGGGTAACATTGCCACCCTGACAAAATGAGGTGGGGCCTGAAGCCGTTATGCTGGCCATATTGGAGCAAGGAGAAACGTTATTATTATAAAAAGCTCCGGAATTTGTAACAAGAGAAATTTTGTCTATTTCAATGTTGGTGTTCGTGGGGGTAATTGTCAGCACATGATTCTGTAAAGCAAGTGCATTGTAAACAATAGCTGAATTACTATTATCAAATCTGTACCAAATCCAGGCCGTATCCTTAATACAATCCATCGTTTTAGGATTCAAACCATTCAATTTCACAGTTAAGCCTGTTGAAGTTCCGTTCTTGCTTCTGGCTCTAACCCATAAGTAATAGTTAGCAGTAGCAGTTCCCCGCGGTTCAACATTAAAAGTAACATCCGTCACTGCATTAAAACTGATGTAACTGGTAAAGTTGGTAAAATCTCCGGCAGGGGTTCCGGCAGGAACAGAGGTTTTTATTAGCACAGCTGAGTTGCCGGTTTCGAAATTTTCTGCTTCATAATTGAGATCCTTAGTCCATAAATAAGGATGTTTGTAATCATGCCATTCGTCAAGCTGATAAAAAACAGGAGCAGAAGAAACAGTTTTGTCATAAATATAGGTGCTGCCTTGTCTTCTGACCTTAAACTTAAGTTGCTGACCATCGAGAGTTATTATGGCGGTACTTTCCAGAGCAGCATTGCCGGCCATATTAGTGTTTGGCTGAATGGTGCCGGTAATGGCATACCGGTTTTGTGTTCTGCTTTTACGGGCAACAACAATCTTTTGCGGATCTCCTGTCCAGAAGTTATAGGCATTCCATTGGGGGCTGTAAGGATCATTAGTAACATCGCCTTCAAGTATAGTTCCGTTTCTTAATAAATCTTCGTACCTGCTTGATACTGCCTGTGCATAAGAAGGGACTATATTTTGCCAGATATATCCTTTAGGATCATAAGGAGGAGGGTTGGGCGGTTGATAAGAACTCTGTAAATTGAAGTATGCAGGATAATAAAACTCAGCGCCCATCATGCCGAGACATTTGAGCAAACCCAGATACTGTGCAGGCCTTACGTGCGTTTCAGTATTCTGATCCCATCCGGCAGCAACAAACGGAGAGAAAAGGCTGTCGCCAAGGGCCATTTCATATTTCCGCGATTCAACTACCCATTGCCAGCCATGCCAGGGGCCTGACCAATACCTCCAGTTGTAAGGAAACTTTACATAGAAATCCAGAGTGGAATATCTCTTTCCATTAATTGGAGTATTTATGAAACGCGTTTGTTCGTACCAGAACTGATAGGTACGATGACCGTCAATTCTGTATTCAGTAAACTTGGTATTTGCATTAAAAATAGAAAGGTTCATAAACTGATCGCGGTAAGGAAGGGTGCTATGATCTTTATATTTCATGGCCAGAAACTCTTCCCAGCCCAAACCGGATGCATTTTTAGCAGCAGTAACAACCGGGTCTTTGGCAAGAGCTGCATTGGTAATCATCGGGAAAACCTCTCCATTCTCATTCACAAAGTCAATGGGTCGTGTTAACCTGCTCTGAAAAGCGTTGATCAGATTATTCCTCATGGCTAATCCATCATTGGTGTATGAAGAAGTGGGTGCTGTTGGCCGCCATATTTTCTGTGAAGTAACATTTCCATTCAAATCAATAAACTGGCCACTGCTGTTTTGAAGATAGTGATCATTTGGAAGACTTTGACTAAAAACCAATGGATTGCCAAGTTGTGCTCTTACTACTACCGTGCTTGCTTTCCAAGAAGGATTCTGATTTGCCAATGTTATCCAAGCATCGCCCCATACGCTGCCCGAATACCCTAAATAAAGCATGTAATTAAACTTGGTTACTAACTCTGTTTGCAGTGTAACACTGTTGGCAGATGACTGTGTATTACTCACTCCCGGTTGCATATAACTGCTGGTATAAAGCGGATCAATCCAATTGAAGTTCGGATGCATGGAATGCCCTTGCTTATAACGAGGTACCGGAAAAGTTTTTAACTGATCTAAAACACTCACGGAAACATTAGGATGGCCCGGAGGAAATTCGTTTAAATCAATAGGCCCGGTAATGGCCGATGCTACAGGTACGGTAACGGCAGCGTTTGGATATGAGTAATGCTTATTACTCATGAAATCAAGATAGTGTTTATAGATCATGTTGGCAGGTAAGCCATAACTGTAAATAGCCATCTCGTCATAATCGCCATGATATTGAATGTAGTTAATCGTAGCATTAAGCAAGAGGTCTCTGTTAACCGAAGTATTATTTACAAAGTACCCGGTAGGCGAAACTGTTTTAGAAAAACCTGAAGGGCATTGTCCATCAACCCACAACTCTTTAACCCCGGTATTACTGTTGAATTTGAAAACCATGTGATGCCAGTTTCCATCAATGTAATACCCATACGATTTTCTTCCAATCCCATTCAAATCAATCCATAAGTCATCACTTACGGCAGCCCCACTGCTGCTGCGGTGTGTAGTAGTGAAAACTATGTACGGGTAATTCATTTTTGCCGTTATGGCACCATCTAACCTATAGAAAAACCGGGTTTCTTTAAAATTGTAGCCCGGCCTGAATAAAAATTCAATCGTGAACGCAGAATCTGTTGGCAAAGAACCCATTCTTATATAACCGGAACTGCTGTTCAAAGTCATAAACTTTCCAACCCCGGTTCCGCCTGTGTTGTTGCCTATAGAATAACCGGATTGATAATAGAAAGGATCTAAATTGAACAGGCCGGTTGAATCAGAAAAGACATTAGATGGATTATCGAATGTCCAGTAGCTACGCGGTAAATAATTTTGACCTAAAATAAATTTTACACTAAATAAAGCCAGGACTAGTAAAGCAAGCAGAAATTGCAGCAGTTTAGTTGGTTGATTGATTTTCATTTTGATTTGGTTTTGGATGGTTGCGTGGCCGAATCTATGTAAAAAATCATTCACCCATAAAAAAAATACTTTCACCAAACCTAACAGGATGATTTTCAGCAAATTAAATTTTAAACAGGCTGTTAACAATTATAATTCACCCAAGCTTTAAAAATGTTTACCAATTTTTTAGTCGGATTTACCCAAACAAAAAATGCCCTTTTAAGGGCATCCAATGTTTGTTTATTTTAATTCAGCACTTAGGTTGTTGAACTGAATCTTTTTATTTTGTTGAAGTATCGAATAAGAAAGGAGATTATGATTATACTCATGAAAATCATCTTTTAAAACAGTACGTTAATCGTTCCTTCTTTATTGGTTCGTCTTCCAGTTACACTTGAAGCAGAGAGTTTATAAACATAAGCGCCCTGTGGAACAAGATTACCGTTAAACTTGCCATCCCAACCGCTGTTTACATCATTCGATTCGAATACCAAATCACCCCAGCGATTGAATACCTGCATTTTAAATGTCTGAATTGCTTCTCCCTGAATATAGAAATAATCATTCAGCCCATCTCCGTTTGGCGTAAAGGAATTCGGCACATAAATATACATGGTCGGAGTAACCTCTGTTTCGTTCGACATGCTGGTTATAGCGCTGTTCCCATTTTTTACAGCTATCACTCTGTATTTACGGGTAAGTTGTGATTGCTGTGCAGAAAGTGGAACAGTCTGAAAAATCAATAAAGTAAAAATCAAGGTTATTGTGGCTGTGAATCTCATATTGTGGCGTTTGCATATCGGTTTTCAAATGTTCAGCCACCGGAGATTCTAAATTTTCAAAATTTTCTGATTTATTACATCATGCCTTACCGTAAAAGGTTAATCCGGCTTCTGGTAGGGCTCCGGAGTTGTTTGTTGTTAAATTTATTTGAATCTTTGTACCAGAAAAAAACAGGTAATAAACCGTCATATTCTCACTTAAAAATATTAAAAACCAAGACTAAAATGAAAGAACAGCTCAACCAAATGCATTCAGAACATGCCGAATGGCAATTACGAATCAAAGAAATAAAATCACAAATTCAGAAATGTAATAATCAACTTTCCGAAATGGTGATGGCTAAACCTGATGCTGACTTACTTGCACAGATTGAGCATTTTCAAAATCAGTTTACCATTCAACGTGAAGTGCTTGATATAATGAGACACGATTTCAAGCAACATGAAAATGCAATAGAGTCACATCAGCGGGGCGAGATGAATCAATTCGAAAAATTAAATCAGCTGCATTTTAAAAGTAAAGAAAGGCTTGATGAATATAACAGGATTTTCAGCGAGTTGAAGGATGAATTTTCCAGCTTCCTTCAGAATAATTTCGCGAGTCAGACTTAAAATCAAATCATGTAAAAAATCAGCGCCAGCAACAGCGCAATTATAAGTTCCTCTGCAACAAATCGAAGTATAAGTTTTTTCCTGGTCTTTCTGTTAGGGGAACTGTTTTCACCTTCCATGTGATTGTAAGTGATGGCGGAGTCGCTTTTGATTGCGGGATTCATCGTATAAAAGTTGTTTACCCCTTCATACAAGATTTAATCCATAAAGTTACATTCGGTTAAAACTTCACCGTTAGCTTACATAATTCTTGCAAAGGGATATGTTCAGGCTAAATTGATTGTCTGATTGCAATTCAGAATTTCAGATTGGACTGAATTTGAACCTACCAGAACAATTGACTTAAGGGGAAGCCTGATAAAATTTTCTTTATACCAATTTACAGAATCTTCGTCCAGATGAGAGCAAGGTTCATCAAATATGTAAACATCTGCTTCTGAGGAAAAAGTAAGACTAAGCTTTACTTTTTGTTTCATTCCTGATGAGAACTGTTTTAACGGAAGATGAATATAGTCCCTGAGTTTACACTCCTGAAGACAATCAAGAATCTGTAATCTCATTTTTTTAAACCTGAAATAAAAGTTCGTCAATTCATTTAGAGTGAGCTCTTCGGGCAAATCAAGATAAGGTGCTGTAATAACGCTTGATAATATCCTGTTGCGTTCTATTTGCTTATTTAATAACACTTGCCCTTCGCTGGCGGTAATAAATCCTGAAATGATTTGAAGCAAAGTTGATTTTCCTGAGCCATTATGACCGGTTACTGCTACTCTGCAACCGGAAACCAAAACTTGATTCAGGTTTCTGAAAATCCATCGGCCGGCATATTTTTTTCCAATTCCATTCAGCCTGATTTCCATATCAGGTTCCGTCAATCTAATCTTCTCCTCCGGCATATCTTTTCATAATTCCCCTGGATGAGCTTTTTACAAACTGAATAATTTCATCCCTTTCTCCGCTTACAGGCATTTCATTTTCTACAATTTCCAGTGCTCTGCTGTAGCGATGCTTTTCAAGAAAAATAACCCTGTAAATATTCTGAAGCTCCGAAATCTTCTCGTTACTGAACCCGCGTCTTCTTAAACCAACAGAGTTAATACCAATATATGAAAGTGGTTCTCGTGCTGCTTTTACATAAGGAGGAACATCTTTTCTGACTAACGAACCTCCGCTTATCATTACATGCGAGCCTATATGCACAAACTGATGCACCGCAGTAAGTCCGCCAATAATGGCATGATCATGAATAATAATGTGCCCTGCCAGTGTTACCCCGTTAGCAAGAATGCAATGGTTGCCAACAACGCAATCATGAGCAATATGAACATAAGCCATAATCAGACAATTTTCACCAACCACGGTTTTGCCTGATGCCTGAGTGCCTTTGTTAATGGTTACAAACTCTCTGATAGTAGTATAATCTCCTATTTCAGCAGTGGTTTTTTCTCCTTTATATTTCAAGTCTTGAGGAATGGCTGAGATAACTGCTCCGGGAAAAATTCTGCAATTTTTTCCTATGCGTGCACCATCCATAATGGTTACGGATGAACCAATCCATGTTCCATCACCAATTTCCACATCACGGTTTATAGTAACAAAAGGTTCTATATGCACATTGCTTCCAATGCGTGCTTCCGGATGAACAAATGCCAGCTTTGAAATCATGCAAAATCTTTTTTGCTGATTTGTGCCATCATCTCTGCTTCCATAACCACTTTGTCACCGACAATTGCTTCGCCTTTCATGTGACAAATTCCTCTTCTAATTGGTGATGCCAGTTTCAAATCGAAAACAACAGTATCGCCAGGTAAAACTTTTTGTTTGAAACGGGCTTCAGCTATTTTCATAAAATAAGTCCAGTAATTTTCGGGATCAGGTACCTGACTTAAAACCAGAATGCCGCCAGTCTGAGCCATGGCTTCTATCAGGATAACACCGGGAGTAACCGGATTGCCCGGAAAATGGCCGGAAAAAAACCACTCATTCATGCTCATGTTTTTCAAACCCACAACCCTATCTTCACTCAATTCCATTATTTTATCTACAAACAAAAAGGGCGGACGGTGCGGAAGTTTTTTCATTATCTCATTCACATCCATCAATGGAGGTTTTGAAATATCATAAACGCTTTTCTGCGATTTCTTTCTTTCTTTGTGAATGTACTCTTTAATTTTTTTGGCAAACTCAATGTTGGCTTTATGACCCGGCCGGGCAGCCAATATGTGTGCTTTAACAGGAGTTCCAATCAAAGCAAAGTCTCCGATTATATCCAGTAATTTATGGCGTGCCGGTTCATTTTGAAAATGGAGCTTAACATTATTAAGAAATCCTTTTTCAACTACTTCAACTTTGGGCTTATTCATTAATGAAGCAATTTCATCCAGTTTGGTTTTTTCAACCGGCTTATCAACAACAACTATCGCATTATCTAAATCTCCTCCCTTAATTAAGTTATGCTTCACCAAAGCTTCCAACTCATGCAAAAAAACAAATGTTCTGCAACGGGCTATATCACCTGAAAACTCTTCAATGTTATGAATTTGGGCGTGCTGAGTTCCTAAAACATCAGAGTTATAATCAACCATAACGGTAACTCTGAAATCCTCACTTGGAACAGCCAGCATCTCCACTTTGCGGTCTGCATCTTCATATGTGAGATTTTCTTTAAGCTCAAAATAGTTTCTTTCGGCATCCTGTTGTTCAATCCCTGCATCCTGCAGCGCTTTAATAAATGGTCCTGAACTTCCATCAAGAATCGGAACTTCCTGGCCCTCAAGTTCCATAAGGATATTATCAATTTCCAAGCCTGCCAACGCTGCAAGTGCATGTTCAGTAGTGCTTACTTTCACTCCATTCTTGGCAAGTGTTGTTCCGCGGGCAGTATCGGTCACCAGATCAACATCGGCTTCAATTACCGGTTTGTCTGGTACATCTGTACGAATAAACTTAAAACCATGATTGGGTGGGGCAGGCTTAAAAGTGATTCTTGTTTTTGCCCCTGTATGGAGGCCTATTCCTTCAATACTTACCGGCTTTTTAATGGTCGTCTGCTTAATCATTTTCTAAATTAACCCGAATGTTTATAGACTGCAAGCGCTTTTTCAAGCTCCTGAATTTTTTGTTCGAGCAAAGGTAATTTTTTAAATACTACATAAGCCCTTTTATAATCTCCGATAGGAAATGCCGGTGAGCCCTGCATAATTTCACCTTTATTCATGATGGAAGTTCCAATACCTGATTGCGCGGCAATTTTTACCTCATCGGCAATGGTGATATGCCCGACAATTCCAACCTGTCCTCCTATCATGCAATTCCTGCCGATTTTGGTTGAGCCTGCAATTCCGGTCTGAGCAGCTATTACTGTATTCTCGCCAATCTCAACATTATGAGCCACCTGAATCAGGTTATCAAGTTTCACGCCTTTGCGAATAATGGTACTGCCCATAGTAGCCCGGTCAATGGTAGTACAAGAACCTATTTCTACATGATCTTCAATAATAACATTGCCTGTTTGCGGCACCTTTTCGTAACTGCCTGCATTGGGTGCGAATCCGAAACCGTCAGCGCCAATCACTGTTCCGCTGTGAATAACACAATGATTCCCTATAACTGAATCCTGATAAACTTTAACTCCGGAATGCAAAATGGTTTTTTCGCCAATGATGACATTATCATCAATAAAAACATGAGGGAAGATTTTTACCCCGTTACCGAGTTTTACGTTTTTGCCTACATAAGCAAACGGAGCCACCCAAACATCAGTCCCAATTTCTGTTTCGGGATGAACAAAAGAAAGACTGTCTAATCCTGATGGCAATTTTTTGGCTGAATGATATGCTTGCAGCAGTTTTACAAAGGCCTGATGAGCATCTGCTACCAGTATTAATGTAGCTCTTGTCTCAGATGGAACTTTAAATGACTCATTTAAAATAATGACTGAGGCTTGGCTGCTGCCGAGATATGGCAGATATGACTCGCGGGCAATGAAAGACAAACTACCCGGTTCGCCTTCTTCAATCTTGGCTAAACGGGTTACTTTAATATCGGCATTGCCCTGCACCTTGCCACCAATCAATGCTGCAATTTGGCCTGCTGTAAATTCCATTTTCAAATAATTCGCGCAAAGGTAAAGTATGATTTCCAGCCTTGAAAGATTTTCCTGAAGGAGAGAAATAGTTCCTGATAATTTCAACGTTTTCAATTGCTGTAGTTTTGCAACCCGATATGAATACAGAAAAAACCCTGACGGATGTTTTACTCATCATTTCACCTGCCGTATTGGTGCTGGTAACTGCTTTTTTCCTGATTAAAAAATTTCTTGATAACCAGCACCGCCTTAAAATGCTTGAGATGAAAATGCAGATGCAGAAAGATACCTTGCCATTGCGTTTTCAGGCGTATGAACGATTAGTTTTATTTCTTGAACGGATTACACCTAATAATTTACTGCATCGTATCTATCAACCCGGATATACCGTTAAAGAATTTCACCTTGAGTTACTCAGCGTAATCAGGCAGGAATTTGAGCATAACATCACACAACAAGTTTATGTATCAGCCGATGCATGGGACTCTGTAAAAACTGCCCGTGATGAAGTAATCAAATTACTGAACAGAGCCGCTTCAAGCGTTATTAACGAAGAAAAAGGAGCCATGCTTAATAAGGCTGTTTTTGAGCTTATCATGAATGAAAACTGGAATGCTGTTCAACCCTGCATTGATGATCTTAAACAGGAGATGAATCGCTATTATTAACTATTTAAAAAGTAATTTTCAATCAAGCCGGCTATTGAAGGATATGCTGCGTTAAGTACTTTTTTGACTTTCTCCCGCTGTATCCATCGGGCCTCTTCGATGCCTTCTTCCTTCTGAAGTTTAAATTCTCCGGTGTATGATGATTTCATTTTATACCAGGAAGTATGTTTCATTATCGGAGTTTGGTTATGATAATAGGTATGCCATGTTTCTTCGGCAAATCCAATAATAGCGAGATTGCAAATTCCGGTTTCTTCGCAAACTTCGCGCATAGCGCCTTCCTGAGGTGACTCATCTCTTTCAATTTTGCCTTTCGGCAAATCCCAGATTCCATTTCGGTAAATCACCAGTAATTCATTGTTACCATTAATAACAATACCTCCTGCTGCATGTATGATTTTGAAATAACTTAAAAAGTGATGCATGGCTTCATCAGCAGATTGGGTAATGAGGTAAATTTTTCGAATTGAATTTTTCGAATACCCTACTTTCAGAATGTCTTCCATTGTCTGCCTTCCATTAAAGGGAATTACCAAATCATCCGCATCTGCAGGATGAGGCATATTCATTTTATGCAGAAAAAAAACAGGTTTGTTGTTTACAAAAACTTTGTACATTGTGGCGCTTTTGATGGAAGATACCGCGTCAAAAATAGCCGAATTCCTTCTTCAGGTGAAAGCCGTTAAGCTTCAGCCTGAACAACCGTTTACCTGGGCTTCGGGATGGAAGTCTCCGGTTTATTGTGATAACCGTATTACGCTTTCGCATCCGCGGGTGCGTACATTTATAAGACAAGAACTTGTTAAACTTATTGGGCAGCGTTTTGGACGGCCTGATTTAATAGCCGGAGTGGCCACGGCAGCCATTGCACAGGGCGTACTTGTAGCCGAAGCCATGGGGCTTCCTTTTGTTTATGTTCGTAGTACTCCTAAAGAGCATGGGATGAAGAATTTGATTGAAGGCGAAGTACATCCCGGCATGTCGGCTGTGGTAATTGAAGATTTAATCTCCACAGGCAAAAGCAGTTTGAATGCTGTTAATTCATTACGCGCTGCCGGAGTTATAGTGAAAGGGATGGCTTCCGTTTTTACTTACGGATTTCCCGAAGCGGCAGAAAATTTCCGCAAGGCCGGTGTTCCGTTTTACTCATTAAGCAATTACGAAACATTGGTACGTATTGCCTCTTTGGCTAAGTTTATCCGTGCAGATCAGATTGAACATCTTAAACGCTGGCGTGAGAATCCTGCAGAATGGGGCAAATAATTTTTTTTTAAAAACTGAATCTGCCTTCAAATACCGATCTGTTTCCTTTCCGGTCGGTTACCTTAACTTTTATATTTCTTTCTGTAGCAGTTTGGCCGGCAGGTACCACAAAAAACAAATGACCGGTTTTCAGATCAAAATTGGCCGGAACCCATTTCCCATCCACTGTCATCTCATACTTATCTATTCCTGATAAATCATCCGACAACTTGAAAGAGATAATACTTCTCTGCCATATCAAATCATTTGTAATGCCTAAAGGGTTTATAACCGGTGCAATGGTATCAATAGTTACAAAAAAGTTTCCAAACGTCCTAATTGAACTTTTAACCCATCCATCCTGAAAAACTCCGCCCATGCTTATTCTTTCATTTTTATCGTTTAGTTTTACAATTACGGATTTAGGTTGAAGCGAGACGGGAAGATTTCCGGTTTTTATGGAAAGTTCACACGATTGATGCAGCGGTATTGAGGAAGATCCTGCCATAACAAAACTTGAAAACTCAGCTATAGAGGAATCAACCGTCAGAAAATCAAAATCATGGATGTTATACGTAACCCTGCCTGATGGAAATTCAATTCTGGCTTGATCATTTCGGGCCATCGGGCTTTTGTTGAAAGCAATGTAACGGTTGCTTTCAGGAAATAACGGTAAAGTCTTTTGGCTTGCTTTCCGAATGTGGAAAATTTGGGATACAGAATTTCCATGAAAATCAATAACCGAAACTTCACATTGTAAAATCCTGCTTGGTTCACCATCCAAAATTCCTGAGTTTTTCTGAGAACTCAATGCGCTGAAATCATTGCCCGGAAGATGATGCAATAAAATAAAAGTTTTTCCCTGTTCGATTAACTGCGAATAATCAATGCTTGCATTCACATACCGTGTTTCACCAAACGAAAACCTCTCTACTTCAAAACTGAATGCAACCTTTCCATCTACTTTCAGAATAAGCTTCTGAACCCCGAGCATAGCATTCGAGCCATTCATTCTGTCGTCTGCTTCAACGGCAATTCCTGCCAATGAAGTAAAACTCAACGTATCAGTTGGAGCTACCGGAGTAACTTCCGGATCGTTAAAAGGTATTACAGTTCGTGTAATTGGGTAGAAGGCTTCATTAAACGGTGCATAATCAATCAACATGATATTTCTGATGACGGGAGCAATAGTATCTTCCATCGGATATAGTTTTGAAAGAGGATTAAAAGGCATTTCTGTTTTTGTATCTCTGATTTCAAAATGCAGATGGGGGCCTGCCGAGCTTCCTGTATTGCCGGAAAAGCCGATCAACTGTCCCTGATCAACCGGCAAGCTTCTTTCGGCAGGAAACAATTCTACTTCAAAAGATTTTTTCAGGTACTGCTCGGTCTCCACAAGTTTTTCAAGGGTATCATTAAAATGATGCAAATGGGCATACACGGTTGTAACTCCTGAAGAGTGTTTCAGGTAAACTGCCTTTCCGAACCCTGTTGCACTTACCTTAATGCGACTGATGAATCCGTCAGCAGCAGCAAGCACCGGCAACCCTTCTGCCTCGTTCGTTCTGAGATCAATTCCTGAATGGAAATGATTACTTCTGATTTCAGCAAACGAGCCGGAAAGCGCAGGCGGAATAAGTAAAGGATTGCTAAAGCTTACTTGAGCCTGAACAGGCACTGACATCAGAAAAGAAAATAAAACCGGGAATATGACTCTGCTCATGGTGCAAAGATGTAAAGCATGATAATTACAACCGGTTTAAAACTATTTTCGGGTTTTTATTTGGAAATTACTTATAAAAGAATTTAGCTTTGCTTTCAAATTAAATAACATCAATGAACAAGCAGGTTTCCGTTATTGCAGAACTACAAAGCAGAGTAAAAAAAATACTCAGCCTGCATAAATCATTGAGTGAAGAAAACGCCAGGTTAAAGTCATCCAACGAAAAACTTTCACAACAGATTCAGGAACTTAAACACCAGCTTAAACTGGCAGAAGATACCAATAAAACATTAAGGCTGGCGCAGGCATTAGGTACTGATGCGGGTGGCGATCAGAATACCCGCGACCTTAAAGTCAAACTCAACAAATACATCCATGAGATTGACCGATGCCTTGCTATCCTCCATCAATAACTACCAATGAGCAACCAGGTCTCCATAAAAGTACAGATAGGAAAGCGTGATTATAAAACGCTGGTGAGTAAGGATGAAGTTCAGTTTGTGCAGCAGGCTGAACAGAAACTTAACGAAATACTTAAGGAGTACGATGCGAAATATAACATTGAAGACATGCGTGATTTATTAGCCATGGCTGCACTTTATTTCGCAACCGAATCAATGAAGAAGCAGGGTTCGAATGAACTTTCGGAAGTTGATCTGGCCAAATTAGACGAAGCCAACGAACTGCTTGGCAAGTACATCGCTGCATTGTAGACGTTCTTTTACATACCAAATGGATTTTCTGCCCGCCAGTTTAGCGGGCAACTAAGAAAACCCGCGTAAATTCTGATCATGTTTTAAACTCAACACAAACAAAAAAAGGAGAATATAAGCTCATGGATGCGTAATTCAGGCTGCATATCCCCACGCTCCGCGTGGGAGGATTGAACGAAAGGACAACAGCAGTAGAAAGAAACTTCCGGCAACTCCGCCCTTATCATCTGGGGTTTATTTACAACAGGATTTATCGCGGGTTTTTTTATTTCTCCAATTTCCTGTCTGCTCTTTAATGCAGGTCAGAAAAACAACTGACAGTCAATTCTCAATATATTTTACAATTCAACTTTTCATAAATTCTATCACATTAACATTATTATGGACGAACAAATGATTCTAATAATTGCCGTGGGTACTACTTCATTAGTAGTCGGCATTGCCCTTACCTGGGCGCTCACCCGTAAATCAAATAAAACCAAAGAGTTAGCCGCTCAGGAACGTGCTCAAGCCATCATAAAGGACGCAGAGGCTAAAGCGGAAGTCATGCTTAAAGACAAAGAGTTAAAAGCAAAAGACCGCTTCTATCAATTAAAACAGGAACACGAAAACTCTATCCGGGAAAAAGAAAAACAAATTACCATTGCCGAAAACCGCATCAAGCAGAAAGAACAAGCCATCTCTCAGAAAATGGAACAGCTTCAACGTAAACAAAATGAAGCGGAAAGCATGAAAACAAACTTCTTTAACCAGAAGCAGGTTCTTGACCGCAAGATGGAAGAAATAAACAAACAGCATCAGAAGCAGGTAGAAGCGCTCGAAAAAATTGCCGGCATCTCTGCCGATGAAGCAAAAAACCAGCTTATCAATGCATTGAAAGAAGAAGCCAAGACCGGTGCGCAGTCTTACATAAAAGAAATAATGGATGAGGCTAAACTCACCGCCAATAAAGAAGCAAAACGAATTGTAATTCAAACCATACAAAGAGTAGCAACGGAGCAAGCGGTTGAAAATTCGGTAACTGTTTTCAATATTGAAAACGATGAAGTGAAAGGACGAATTATTGGCCGCGAAGGAAGAAATATACGTGCCCTCGAAGCAGCAACAGGAATTGAAATTGTAGTTGACGATACTCCTGAGGCTATTATCCTTTCCGGATTTGACCCGGTAAGGCGCGAGTTAGCAAGGCTTGCTTTACATCAGTTAGTCAGTGATGGACGCATTCACCCTGCACGCATTGAAGAAGTTGTTAATAAAGTACGTAAGCAGTTGGAGGATGAAATAATTGAAACCGGAAAACGCACCTGCATTGATTTAGGAATTCACGGGCTTGCTCCTGAGTTAATACGTATGGTTGGCAGAATGAAATACCGTTCATCTTACGGACAGAATTTGTTACAGCACTCACGCGAAGTTGCAAACCTCTGTGCCATAATGGCTGCCGAACTTGGTTTGAATACCAAACTTGCTAAACGTGCCGGGCTTCTGCATGATATAGGTAAAGTGCCGGATGACCAACCGGAACTTCCTCATGCTATTCTCGGAATGAAGTTAGCCGAAAAGAATAAAGAAAATCCGGAGGTTTGCAATGCCATTGGTGCGCACCATGACGAAGTTGAAATGACCAGTCTCCTTTCTCCAATTATCCAGGTTTGTGATGCTATATCCGGTGCAAGGCCCGGTGCAAGACGTGAAATTGCCGAGCAATACATCAAACGTTTGAAAGACCTGGAAGGATTAGCGCTTACTTACAAAGGAGTTGAAAAAGCGTTTGCCATACAGGCAGGTCGCGAACTTCGCGTCATTGTGGAAAGTGATAAGGTGGATGATAAACTTGCCGAGAACATGTCTTTTGAAATTGCGCAACGCATACAAAACGAAATGACTTATCCCGGGCAGGTGCGTGTTACCGTAATCAGGGAAACACGGGCTGTGAACGTGGCTAAGTAAAATTGCTTAACTGCATGCCATCCGAAAACGAAAATCAGGAATTGGACTTAATCCGGTTTGCTTACGGCCTTTTACTGCTTTTTAAAAGGAAAATCTTCCTGATACTCGTTTTTGTAATGGCCGGCTTGCTTTCAGGCTTTTACATTTATACCACCGGAATGAAACCCGGAAAAGATTTCTATAAACAGGATTTTGTTTTGAAATCAGCCTGTGAAAATGAATACATCTATGACGTCACCAGATCTTTAGCTGGAAAAATAGTTTCAACTAAACAGGAAAATATTTCTTCACTTCGTAACATCGAACCGAAACTGATTTTAAATGCGTTGAAAGAGTCAAGATTAGTAATTTCAATTTCTGCTTTTGACAGCGCAGCCATGCCTCAATTATTGTCTGCGTTTCATAAAGAATTGATTAATCACGAAGGCCTCAATAAAGAGCATGAAAAACAAAGAGAGATAAAGTCAGCCTTTCTTAAAGAGTTGAAATTGATGGCAGATTCAATATGCAAGAGTGAAAATACAATTACTGAAAAATGCCTTGCCATATTGCAGAAGCAATCTGAAATCAAAACTCAACTACAAAACGATGCCGTATTCGAAATTAACATGGTTGATAATGCACCCGTTTTCATTTCTCAACACAGAGAAAGAAGTATGCTGCTGGCAGGGCTTTCCGTTATTGGGCTGTTAGCAGGGTTAATGGTTTCCTTTCTTTCAGAATCATATCAATCAGCGAAAAAAAAGACATCCTGATACCGGAATACTTTCGTTGATTAGCAACAGCTATTTTGCACAAATGAACATACCTGATTTATCCGGCACCATTCAATGGAAAATTAAAAAAGAGTTTATTGCCGGATTCGGTTTCTGCGCTGCATGCTTTTTCATTTTATCGCTTTACTATGTATTGCTGATTGTACCGAAATATAATTACATGGGATTTGCTTACATGCCATCTGTTTCCAGAACTATTCTGACCTGGGGGCTGTTTTCATTACTTTTCGGCATAGCATTCAAGCTGTTGAAGAATGAAGGTTTTCTATTCAGCATCTTCATCTTGCTTGTTTTTTTCTTTTTTATTCCCAATGCAATTTTGTTTTCTTACGGTCATGCTGAATTCAGCCCGTTAATTGCCAATACCATTTTTCTTATCATTTTTCCTTTAAGCGGATTAATACGTTTCAGGATACCGGAATTTAAGACTTTTCAAAAGGGGAATTCAGCAGCTTTGATTCTATTTGCACTCATTCCCTTTGCTTGGATTCTATTTAAAACCGGAGCTGCTATTAATTTCAATACTTTACTGTTAAAAGAAATTTACGAAACCCGGGAAGAATTCAGCAAACACATCAGCGGAATTGCCAACTATTCTTTTCACCTGCTTTCGAAATGCATATTACCGGTGGCCTTGGTCCTATCTTTTACTGAAAAAAAATATAAACTGGCACTTATTCCGGTCCTCATGTTGCTCGTTCTGTATCTTATTTCAGGCAACAAACTTGTTTATTTTTCCACTCTGATAGTGTTGTTCTTTTACTTTATCGGAAAAAGCTTTACAGCAAAAGTGAATAGCTTTCTGTTTTTGATCGCATTGCTCATGATGATTTTTCCTTTTATTGATAATTTATTACTTGATCAACCTGTGTTGAGCGGAACCTTCATAAACCGTATGCTGTTTATTCCTGCTTTACTCAACAGGTTTTATTTTGATTTCTTTATGGATCATCATTTATGGTTTGCCGAGAGCAATCTGTTCAGTTGGTTTATACATTCTCCTTTTGATAAACCGGCCGGCTTCGTTATCATTGAACACTTCTGGAATGAAGAGGGAGTGTATGGCAATAACGGAATTGTATCGGATGGATTTATGAATGCAGGCTGGCCCGGTGTTTTTCTTTTTGCGGCAGGCTTTACCGTTTTATTTTCCTTTTTAAAGTCACTTAGACTCAGTCAATCTTATTTCGGAGTTTATTTCAGTTATGTTTTTGTTTTTCTGAGTGCGCCATTCTTTTCAGTGTTTATTACGGGAGGGTTGCTGGTTTTTATTTTATTCGGCATGTTTTTTCTCCGAAGTGATGAAGGCAGTTACCGCAAAAATGTAATTCCGGCATGAATTATCGCTTTGTCCGCCTGACAAATTATTACCCTCAGGTAATTGATTGGTTTTATAAAACAAATCCGGCTGCTGCCTCAGCATCTTACAACCGGCAGTATCAGAACATCTCTGCTAATGTTCTGGATCAAGTAAGTGCTTATATCCACGAGCTGAATAATTTCGGATATGAGGCAACTGAAATAATTTCCAATGCTAAAGATTTACAACTTGCATGGTTAATAGAAAATCGTTTCACTCCAACCTTGCCGGTAAATGAAACCGTGTTGAATCAATTGAAAAAATTAAAACCTGACATTTTGTGGATTGATGACCTTTCTCTGGCAGAACCTTATTTTATTTCAGCCATCCGCTCATCCATTCCCGAACTGAAATTACTGATCACTCACCTTTGCGCTCCCTATAATAAATCCATTGAAACAAAACTTAAATTCTTTGACCTTGTTATAACCTGTACACCGGCATTTGCCAATGAATTAAAATCGCTGGGCCTAAACAGCACATTGATATATCACGGATTTGATTCACGGATTCTTGATTTCTTAAAGCCTGTTCCAGCTCAGCAACATGCCATTGTATTTTCCGGTTCGCTTTATACCGGTTCGGCATATCATCAGGGAAGAATCCGTTTTCTGGAAAAAATGATTAATGCAGGTCTTGATTTAGAAATTTTCGCCAACACCGAATCGAGGCTGAAATTTACAGCACGAAAAATTTACGAATTGCTGAAACATGATTTTGGCAGATCTCTAAACACGAAATACTACAGCCGCAACCTGAAGCAAAAAATCAAAGCACCTGTTTTCGGAAAAGAAATGTACACCTTGTTAGGCAACAGTAAAATTTGTTTTAACATGCATGGAGAAGTGGCCGGAAACAGTGCCGGAAACATCCGATTATTCGAAGCTACCGGAATGGGCACATGCCTTGTAACCGATTACAAAGACAACATTCATGAACTCTTCGAACCCGAAAAGGAAATTGTAACCTACCGCAGTGCAGAAGAATGCATTGACAAAATTAAATGGCTGCTGAATCATCCGGATGATATGGAAAAAATTGCCAAAGCCGGTCAGCAGCGTACCCTGCGCGACCATACCATTGCTAAAAGAGCAGCACAGCTTAACGAAATCATCAGCCGTCACTTGAAATGAACCCGCAGCTAAAAAATTTTCTGACCGACTGGCTACCTCCTGCTCTGCTGCGTTATGCCACCGGATTTTTTTATGGCTGGAAAGGAAACTACCCTACATGGGAGGCGGCTTCAGCAAAATCAAAAGGCTATGATGCTCCTTCCATTCTTGAAAAAGTAACCTCTGCAGCCCTGAAAGTAAAAGATGGTGAAGCTGCCTTTGAGCGCGACTCTGTTCTTTTTAACCAGCCTGATTATGCTTTTCCTCTGCTGGCCTCTCTCTTCTATGTCGCTTTCGAAAAGAAACGACTGCAGGTACTTGATTATGGAGGCTCGCTGGGAAGTCTTTATTTTCAGCATAAAAAACTTTTTACTTCGGTTCCGTCTGTCCAATGGCATGTAGTGGAACAAAAAAACTTTGCCACTGCGGGTAAAACTTTTTTTGAAAATGAAACTTTACACTTCTTCACTTCCGTTTTACAATCCGTTTCAAAAGAAATGGCTGATGTAGCACTGTTTGGCTCCTCGCTTCAATACCTTGAGTTTCCACTTTCAGTAATTGATGAGATAGTAAATGCCGGAATTCCTTATTTATTGATTGACCGTACTCCTTTAATGATGACCAAGCCAACACGAATTACCGTGCAACATGTCCATCCTTCCATTTACAATGCATCTTATCCATGCAGGCTATTCAATATTAAAGAACTGCAAGACCACTTATTTAAAAATTTTGAATTGATACATCAGTGGAAGCATCATGATCGCATCAATATCAGCGATGCAGCCTTTTGCGGATTTTTTCTGAAAAGAAAATAACAGGATTATATTCGCCCGAACATTTCACAATCCGTGGCATCCCTGCTTTGTCTGAAAACCTTTACCGATAAACGCGGTAATCTTACTGTCATCGAAAAAATTATTCCTTTCAATATCAAACGTATTTTTTACATCTATGGGGTTGATAATTCTGAACGTGGCGGCCATCGTCATAAAAAAACCATCCAGGCTGCAATTTGCCTGAAGGGAAGTTGCCGAATCTTTAATGACAACAACAAAATACAGGAAGAATTTCTGCTTGATTCGCCTGACAAATGCCTGCTCCTAATGCCTGATGACTGGCATAAAATGTACGACTTTACTCACGATGCTATCCTGATGGTGCTGGCTTCAGAATTTTTTGATGAAAACGATTACATTTTTGAACCGTACCGATGATTGACTACGAAAATCTTGCAGCATTAAATGCACCTTTCAGGAAGGAACTGGAAGAAGCCTACAGCCGCGTGCTGCAATCGGGTTGGTTTATTCTCGGGAATCATGTCCGTCAGTTTGAACAAGAATTTGCCGGATACATTCAATCACCGCATTGTATTGGCGTAGCCTCAGGCCTTGATGCCATTACGCTGGCTCTGCAGTCGTTTAATTTTTCACGCGGTACGGAAGTCATTGTTCCTTCCAACACTTACATTGCCACAATACTCAGCGTTCTTCACTGTGGCCTCAAACCCTTACTTGCCGAACCTTATGCTGATTCATGCAACATCAGTGTTGAAGAAATTGAACGCTGCCTTACTCCAAATACAAAAGCCGTTGTTGTTGTTCATCTGTATGGCAAGCCCTGCCGGATGGATAAAATAACGGAACTGTGCCGAAAACACAATTTAAAACTGATTGAAGACTGTGCCCAATCGCACGGAGCAACATTCAAAGGACAAATGACAGGTACCTTTGGCGACTTCGGAGCTTTCAGTTTTTATCCTACCAAAAATTTAGGCGCCTTGGGCGATGCCGGTGCAGTAACATGTAAAGCCGAGGAACAGGCGGCCATCATCCGCAAGCTCCGCAATTACGGCTCAGAAAAAAAATATTACAACGATCTTATTGGCGTTAACTCGCGATTGGACGAAATGCAGGCCGCTTTTCTGTCAGTAAAACTTAAAATGTTAGATCAAATCAATCATCATAAAAGAAAACTGGCCGCTATCTATCAGCAGCTACTGAAGGATGATTTTATCAAACCCAAACAGGAAGAAGATTGTTTTGATGTATTTCACATTTACCAGGTTCGCCATCCGCAGCGCGATAAGTTGCGCGAGTACCTTTTGAAAAATAATATCAAAACAGAGGTTCACTATCCTGTTCCTCCTCACCGGCAGAAGGCCATGCACGGAATGATTAAAGGAGAATATCCCATCAGCGAGGAAATTCACAAAACCGTTTTAAGCCTTCCGGTTTCCTTCATTCATACTGAGGATGACATTTACCGTGTTGTGGAAGTCATGAATAAATTTTAAATAAGTGAAACAGGTATTCTGCACACTGTTCAACTCGTTTTATCTGCCTCGCGGATTGTTGCTTTACCGTTCACTTGAAAACACAGGCACTGATTTTCACCTTTACATTTTTGCGTTTGATGATAAAGCCTTTCAACTCCTGAAAAAGTTAAATCTCCGGTTTGCCACCATTATTTCCCTTCAGGATTTTGAAGATGATAAACTAAAAACCGTCAAGCCAGACCGTACGCTTGCTGAATACTGCTGGACATGTACTCCGGCCACTATTGTTTATGTAATTGAAAAATTCAATGAACCGGCATGCACTTATCTGGATGCCGATATGTATTTCTATCAGAATCCTGAAGTGTTGTTTGAAGAAATGGGATGTAATTCTGTTTTGCTGACTGAGCATCGCTTTCCGCCAAAGTTCAACCGTTCAACATTAGCCGGCAGGTTCTGTGTTCAGTTCATCACCTTTAAAAATAATTCTGAAGGATTGAACGCTTTATACTGGTGGCGCGACCGTTGTCTTGAATGGTGCTACAACCGTTACGAAGACGGTAAGTTTGGCGACCAGAAATATCTTGATGACTGGGAAACACGATTTGAAAGTGTGCATGTGCTTAAACATTTAGGTGGCGGATTAGCGCCATGGAATGCAGAACAATACAGCGTGGTTAACAGGTCAGGAAATAAAATTTTTCTTTCCGAAAAATCATCAGAAAAAAAATTTGAAGCGGTGTTTTATCACTTTCATCATGTCCGTTTTTTTAAAGGAGGTTTGGTTGATTTGGGCTGGAGATATCCCGGCAAAAGCATCATCATTCAGATTTATGCTCCTTACATTCTTGAACTGATGCAGACCGAAGCAGAGCTGAAAAAACTTGATTCCACTTTTAAAATTCCTGTTCCTGAATACACCTTAATCAAACACGAAGGCCTGAAAGACACATTGAAGTTCTGGTACAAGAAAATTTTCAGATATAATCTGTTCCGAACGGAAAACATCATCATCCGTTATTTAAAAAGTCAAAAACAAATCTATTAACTTCAGTTTGGCAGGTATATTTTCATATAGCCTGAAGAATCAGGAAGCATTACAGAATCAGCGCAGAAATAATTTTCGGGAAATAAAATTCCTTTGGTTTTCAGGCACGCTGAAAACTCTGTTGATATTCTGCTATTGCCGTCAAGAAAAATTACAGTCCTTTTCAAATCAGGAATTTTCGTTTTCGAAATCATAAAACAATTTGCCTTATCATTTCCATCATATCCGTCACCAAAGTACCAGGCTGCACCGGGCGAAGTTGCACCTGACAGATATACCAATCCGGGATAACTGTAAAGCGAAATGGCATGATAGTCTCCTTTATCATAACCATGTTCTTTCAGAATGCTCATAATGGCATTAACAAAATTACAGGCTGATTGATCTAGAAACAGAGATGCAACCCGTTTGCCGGCTGAAAATTTAAATGTCTGATGAATAAGTCCATCATTTAATCTGTAAGGCGATTGGATATATCCATAAAGAAATTGCGAGCTTACCATAAAAAGCAATATCAAAGCAAACATCGGTCTTATAATTCCGGTCAGTTTGTTCAGATTTGAAATGACTTGAATGAAAATCAGAAAATTAATCATCCAGAAAAACAGAAATTGGGTAACATGAACGGAAAGCGGGTTATTAGTTCCCGCTGAAGCGACAAACGGAATAAAAGTCAAAAACAAATAAACAGGCCATAAACGCTGAAGGTATAACGAAGTTGGTCTGTACTTTAGCTTTAACAAGAAGGCAAGCGATTCCATCAGTAAAAAAACAAAAAAAAACCACATCAGCAGGATGTAAACTAAGGAAGCCGAATAAAGCCCCTCCATTCCTGATTTATACCAACCTTCGTTAACAAATTTTTGCATCAGAAGCAGGCAGCTAAAAATAAATGCAGAAACAAACATTCTTGTGTATGCAAACCTGTACAGCAGCCAGAGAATAACAGGTATCAATAAAAAGAGCTTGTGATATAAAATAACTTCAAAAAAATTCTTTTGCAGATCCTCCCGATAAACTTCAAGCAATACGGAGAACTGATGTCCCGGCAAAAGGGACGATGCTTTTATAAAATTAGCGGCAAATGCTACCGGTGAAGAACCGGCAACATATAAAAGCAGAAGTGCAACCGAAAACCCCGAAAAAAACAAGATAACCGTTATCGCCAGAGATTTCATTTTTTCTTTTTTAGGAATGTTCGTAAACAATAAAAGGAGGGATACTGCAGAGAAAAGAATTCCTGAACTCAACTTGATCAGAAAGAGAATGCCGCAGGATAACCCGGTTGCCGGCAGAAACAAATTTTTTCTTTTTTGAGAATCGCTTTCTGAAAGGCACAGGCCTTTCAGAAAGATTCCGGCAGCAATCAAAATCATGATAAATGTTAATGAATTGTAAGAAAGAGTTTGATAAAACCGGGAGTAATTGATTAACCCGCATAAAATTGCAACGGGATAAGTAATGCCGAAAACAGGCCATTCAACTTCAGGAAGAATTTTTCGTAAACAGGAAATCAGTCCTGTTACAAAAACGGCTGTTCCGGCAAGCAGAAGAACAAGCCGCAGCAAACGATAAAAGACTACCCCGGGATTAAATACTGAAAAAAATTTCTGAAGTATGATATAAACAGGCATAATTTCCATTCCCTGCTCCTGACCTTCCGTAAGCGAAAGCAGAGAAAAGCCTTCATCGGAAAGGTCGAATCCTTTATTCATCCCCCACAATAAAATTACCATCATACTAATGAACAGTACCCATATAATTACTGCAGAAACTCTGTTGATGGCTTGTTGCATACTTGCGCCCGGAAAATAAGACGTTGCCTACTTTTAGCGCCTTCAAATGTAACGGTCAGTTTGATGGAAGCCAAAAAGTATATTTACATTGTTCAGGTAACACGGCAGCTTTCTATTGACATCCTAAATGAATTTGCAAAACATGAGCATCCGGTAGTTTTACTTACCGGTAGCATAGAAAAGCAACATACCGGTTTGCATGGCAATGTAAAAACCAGACTATTCAACCGTTATAACAATTCAAGTTTTTCCGGAAGAATCCTGTCCGGACTGTATTTTCATCTCCGCTGTTTCTTTTATATTTTGATACATGGCCGCAGGCACGAACTGATATTGATTAGCACACCTCCCTTTCTTCCCTTTCTTGGATTATTCTTCTACCGCCTGCGCAAACAGAAATATCATCTGCTCATCTGGGACCTCTATCCCGATGTTTTGGTAAGGATGAATACCATCAGAAAAACATCCTTGCTGATTAAATTTTGGAGTAAACGGAATACTTCTCTTTTCAACCACTGCTCTTCGCTTATCACCTTAGGAAACAAAATGGCCACATCCCTTGCTGCATATACCAATAAAACAGTGAACATTATTCCTCCCTGGGCTGACACTTCGTATGTGCAGTTAATTGATCCGATAAAAAACCAATTTATTAAAACGTACCGGCTCGAAAATAAATTTGTGGTGCTTTATGCCGGTAATCTCGGTATAACACATCCGGTAGAAGTGCTCATTAACGTTGCTGCGCAATTTAAAAATGATTCAAGATTAATATTTGTGATTATTGGGGAGGGCGAAAAGAAAAAGCTGCTGCAAAAGCTAAAAGAGGAAGCACAGTTAAACAACGTTTTACTTTTGCCCTATCAGAATCCGGATATGTTTCCACAGGCTTTAGCGGCAGCGCACGTATCAGTCATCACACTAAGCAACAGCGCAGCCGATGTGTCGGTACCCAGCAAAACGTTTACTGCTATGTCGGCAGGTTCTGCCTTGCTGGTTATTGGGCCCGAAGAATCAGGGCTGGGTGAAATCATCCGTCAATACCGGTGCGGAGAAATTTTTCCGGAGAATGCAGTTGACTCCATTACCCGCTTTCTGATGCATCTTGCCGCCAGTTTTGAAATGATTGAACAATACCGTAAAAAGTCGCTCACTGCCGCAAAGCATTTTTCACCCGCCAATGCAACCCATTATTACACGGTAGTAAATACCAACTGAAATCATGCTTCGCAAACTCTACCTCTCACCGCTCGGCATTTTCATTTCACTGCTGATGAATCTATTCAGCTTCTGGCCCAAAGCATTTATGATTTACGGATACTTCAACCGTAGACCTTTTGCTTTCAGAAAAAATACACGGGTTAGCTCATCGGCCATTCTTTCTTCAAAAAAAAATATCCAGCTTGATGACCATATATGGGTTGGGCATTACTGCCTGCTGGATGGCATTGGTGGAATCCGGATTCAGGAAGGCGTACACCTTGCTTCTCATACCTGCATTTATACCCACAGCAGTCACAATTCCATCAGGCTGCTTGGAAAAAAATTTATTGAAGTTGATGCCCTGCAAAGGCCCGCCTATAACATTGCTCCCGTCAGCATTGGCGCATTCACGTTTGTAGGTACACACTGCGTGCTTTTGCCCGGTGTTAAAATAGGTAAAGGCTGCATTATAGGAGCCGGAAGTGTGGTTACCACAGACATAAAAGATTTTGAAATTGCAGCAGGCAATCCGGCAACTGTAAAAGGAGATACACGCGAGCTGGATGAAAAGCTATTGAAAGAATGGAAAACAGGAAACAATTATTACCTAACTAACTCATGAAAATAATTAGCGTGGTTGGCGCGCGTCCGCAGTTTATCAAAGCTGCCGTAGTAAGCAGAGCATTACAAAATTATTCCGGCACCAAGGAAGTGATGATTCATACCGGCCAGCATTTTGATGATAACATGTCGGAAATTTTTTTCAGACAATTACTAATAAAAAATCCCGGTTATCATTTAAACATCAGTAACCTCAACCATGGAGCGATGACAGGCCGGATGCTTGAAAAAATTGAAGAAGTAATTCTGAAAGAAAAACCTGATACCGTTTTGGTTTATGGCGACACCAATTCGACATTGGCCGGAGCATTGGCTGCCAAAAAACAACAGGTAAGAGTAGCGCATGTGGAGGCAGGCCTGCGCAGCTTCAACATGGCTATGCCCGAAGAAATCAACCGCATGCTGACCGACCGAATTTCCGATATGCTTTTCTGCCCCACAACTTCAGCCATAAACAACCTTAAAAAAGAAAGCGTAGAAATGTCTGGCGCAAAAATGTTTCTTACCGGAGATGTGATGTATGATGCCGTACTTCATGCAGAAAAAAATATCCCCCCTAAACATCCATTCATTGAAAACCTAAAGCTTAACGAATACATCCTCTGCACCATTCACCGGCAGGAAAACACAACATCCTCTGTTCTGAAAAAACTTATTGATGCACTTAATGGTATTCATCAGAAAATGCCTGTCGTTATGCCTGTTCATCCGCGCACAGCAGCGCTCATTAAAAACGAAATGATAGACTGCAGGTTTTATCTGACTGAACCGGCAGGCTATTTTGAAATGATGGCGCTGCTTAAAAACTGCAGACTGGTGATGACTGACAGCGGTGGACTGCAGAAAGAAGCCTTCTTTATGAAAAAATTCTGCATAACTCTGCGCAATGATACCGAATGGACTGAATTGGTTGATAACGGATACAACCTGCTGGCCGGAACCGATGCAGGAAAAATTTCAGCAGCATTTGAATCTGCCATGAAATTGAAAAAATCATTCACCGAAAATTTTTATGGCGATGGTCATGCCGGTGAAAAAATTGCTGCTCTATTACTTGAAAATTTTCATGATTGAAAATTGATGATTCCTGCTTCTCGGATTTCACTCTTTCGCTGGCGGCTAACCATCAGTGAATGGGCATGGATTCTGCTTTTTATTTCGCTTCCTGCAGGCCGGCCATTCACCACATATACATTGGTTTTGGTGGTGGCGATTTCGCTTCTTTCAATCAGAATAATTGAAACTGAATATGTAAAGCAAAACCTGAAATCGGTCTGGCCGATGCTTCTCTTTTTTTTCTTTCATCTGACCGGAATGCTTTACACCGATGATTTTGATTTTGGCTTTAAAGACCTTTCGGTTAAAATCCCGTTGGTATTAATTCCGGTTATCGCTGTTTTTACTGGCATATCCGATTCTCTTAAGAAAAAAGCTGCAATTGCATTTTCGTATTCATGCGTTACGGTTAATCTCTTTCTTCTGATTCGTGCTGTGATCAATCACCATTCAGGAATGCAGGATCCATTCTTTTACGATTCCTATTCTGTGTTAATTCATCCCGCTTATATGGCATTGATGAATGTTACTGCCATTTCCATTCTGATTTTTGATGATACTTCTGCTTTTTCCAAAAAGAAAGTGATTTCATTGCTGAGCATTATTTTTCTTTCCGCCTCTGCAATACTGATGGCTTCCAAAGCGGGATTACTATCCATGTTGATAGTTTATCTTGCTTTCGCCATAAAAACATTTTCCGGAAACCGTTTTTCTAAATTCCTCCTAACCGGCACAATCGTTATGATTGCTTTAGCCATCATTTTCATTTTTCCTGTAAAAGAAAGAGTGAAACAATCGCTGGAAGCCTTGCGCCATCCCGAAAAAGCAGCAACTATGCAGGAGGGCACTGCCAGTCGTTTACTTGCATGGCAAACCGCATGGCACATTGCCAAAGATTATTTTCCGCTGGGTACAGGAACCGGTGATATTAAAAATGTAACCTTAAGCTACTATGAACATTCAGGTTATTCATGGCCATTGTATTACAAACTCAATGCACATAATCAGTACTTACAAAGTGTGGCTGCCATAGGAATAGGAGGCCTTGTGTCGCTTGCATTCATTCTGTTCATTCCTTTAATCCGCAGAAAAAAAGAAGAATCCTTGCCTCTTATTTTCAATTTGCTGGTATTTATTAATCTTCTGTTTGAATCCATGCTCGAAGTTCAGAATGGAGTAATGCTGATTGCTTCCTTTTATGTTCTTTGGAATGTGAGGCCTTCCCATTTACTAAAGGATACATGAAACTTCCTTAAATTTCGTTTAACGAACAGCCACTCAAGGTTGCTTCAATAGTTAATTTAGCGCGCTTTAAAACAAGGCAGTTTGAACCCGAAAAAGAAAAAAAGGAAAAGAAAATCCCTGTGGCCATATTTGATGATATGGCTTGTGGTATTGTTACCTATTGCCTGCCTGTTTGCTTTTGTGCTTGCCATTTCAAACAACTTTCTTGGCGATTTACCCACCTTTGAAGAATTAGAAAATCCGAAATCAAGCCTTGCCTCTGAAGTTATTTCTGCTGATGGTACTGTTATAGGAAAGTATTTCATACAGAACAGGTCGAACGTACATTTTGATGAATTGTCTCCCAACTTAGTTAAAGCATTATTAGCTACCGAAGACATTCGTTTTGAAAAACACTCAGGCATTGACCTGAAAGGATTGTTCCGGGTGCTTTTTAAAACTGTGCTTACCCGGCAGGATGCAGGAGGCGGAAGCACACTTACGCAGCAATTGGCAAAAAATCTTTTTCCACGCGAAAAGATGAGCAAGTTTCAGCTTGTTATCCGAAAAATCAAAGAATGGATTATTGCCGTAAGGCTTGAACGCGGATATACCAAGGAAGAAATAATGACCATGTACCTCAATACGGTGGAGTTTGGTCATAATACCTATGGAATCAAATCGGCAGCAAGAACTTTTTTTCAGAAAACTCCCGATGAACTGAATGTTGAAGAATCAGCAGTGCTTGTAGGCTTACTTAAAGGCCCTACATTGTTTTCACCGGTGCGCAATCCGGGCAATTCAACATCAAGAAGGAATGTAGTTCTAGGGCAAATGAATAAGTATGGTTTTTTATCCGACAAAGAATTAGATTCCCTTAAAGTGTTGCCGATTGTTCTAAAATACAAACCCGATGATCATAATGCCGGATTAGCCACCTACTTCCGTGAAGTACTGAGGCTTGAACTTAACAAATGGTGTAAGGAACATAAAAAAGCAGATGGCACAACCTACAATATCTACCGCGATGGTTTGCGCATTTATACTACCATAGATTCACGCATGCAACGCTATGCCGAAGAAGCCGTGAAAGAACATCTTACTGATTTGCAGAAAACTTTTTTTGAACACTGGAAAAACCGTAATCCGTTCAGCGAAGTGCCCGAAGTGATTGAACAGGGCATAAAACGCTCTGCACGTTATGCCGAATTGAAAGAAGAAGGAATTTCAGAAGATTCCATCCGTAAGATTTTCAATAGTAAAATACGAATGTCCATCTTTACCTGGCAAGGCGATAAAGACACACTCATGAGTCCGCTTGATTCTGTGAAGTATTACAAAATGATTTTACAAACCGGAATGATGAGTATGGAGCCGCAAACCGGCTTTGTCCGTGCATGGGTTGGCGGAAATAATTATGAGCATTTTAAATATGATCATGTAAAAGATGGAAAACGGCAGGTTGGTTCTGCCTTCAAACCGGTTGTCTATACCCTGGCTGTTCAGGAAGGATATTCGCCATGCTTTAAAGTTCCCAATGCACCGGTTACCATCATTACCGAAGCAGGCCAATCATGGACTCCGAAAAATTCTGATAATAAATACGGAGGCATGTTAATGCTTAAAGAAGCACTGGCTGAATCAGTAAACACCATTTCAGCATATCTGATGAAACAATTCGGCCCCTATGCAACGGTTGAAATGGCTCACAAACTCGGCATTCAAAGTCCGCTTGAAAAAGTTCCTTCTATTTGCCTGGGCACTGTTGATTTATCTGTCTTTGAACTTACAGGCGCTTACAGCACCTTTGCCAACAAAGGCGTATGGACAGAGCCTGTTTACATTACCCGCATTGAAGATAAAAACGGAGTTGTATTGCAGGAATTTGTTCCGAAAAAAGTGGAAGCCATCAATGAAGAAACCGCTTATGTAATGATTAACATGATGCAGGGCGCTGTTCAGTTCGGAACCAGCGTAAGGCTAAGGTATAAATACGGACTCACGCAACCGATGGCCGGAAAAACAGGAACCACACAAAACCAAAGTGACGGCTGGTACATGGGCATTACTCCGGAATTAGTTTCGGGTGTATGGGTAGGATGCGAAGACCGCTCGGTGCATTTTCGCTCTACTCAGTTAGGACAAGGGGCGAACATGGCTTTGCCTATATGGGCTTTGTATATGAAAAAACTGTATGCCGATAAGGAGCTGAATATTTATCAGGGAGATTTTGAAAAACCTGCAGGAAAGATTTCGATTGAACTTGATTGCAACAAATACAAAAATGTACAGCAACCCGGTAATGATGATTTTGGATTTTAATTTTTTGAATCATGAACAAAATAGTAAAAAATGCAGATGAAGCCATCCGCGATATACAGGATGGAATGACCCTGGCGCTCGGAGGTTTCGGCCTTTGCGGCATACCTGAAAATTGTATTAACGCCCTTGTAACAAAAGGAATTAAAAATCTTACTTGCATAAGCAACAATGCCGGAGTAGACGATTTCGGATTAGGTCTTTTACTTCAGGGAAAACAAATCAAAAAAATGATTTCATCCTATGTAGGTGAGAATGCCGAATTTGAACGACAAATGCTCAGCGGGGAACTACAGGTTGATTTAATTCCGCAGGGAACCTTGGCCACACGCCTGCTTGCCGGTGGTTATGGTATGCCGGCAATTTATACTCCTGCCGGTGTGGGTACCGAAGTAGCCGATGGAAAAGAAGTACGAAAATTTTCTTTTAACGGACAGGAAAAAGATTACCTGCTCGAATATGCTTTTGAACCGGATTTTTCCATAGTAAAAGCTTGGAAAGGCGATAGCCTCGGAAATCTGGTTTTTCGTATGACTTCAAGAAACTTCAGCCCGTTAGTTGCCATGGCCGGAAAAATTTCCATTGCCGAAGTTGAAGAGTTAGTTGAGCCGGGAAAACTTGATCCCGATCAGATTCATGTGCCGGGCATTTATATCCACCGCATCTTTCAGGGAAGTAATTACGAAAAACGTATTGAGCAACGTACTGTCAGAAAAAAATAAATTCTTCAATACTCCATATTCATTACTAAATAAAAAACAATGCTCGACAAAAACGGAATAGCCAAACGCATTGCAAAAGAAGTTAAAAACGGGATGTATGTAAATCTCGGCATCGGAATACCAACCTTAGTTGCCAACTTTATTCCGAAAGGAATTGAAGTAATTCTGCAATCAGAAAACGGGATTTTGGGAATGGGACCCTTTCCTTATGAAGGCGAAGAAGATGCCGATCTTATCAATGCCGGAAAACAAACGGTAACGCTGCTTCCGGGTGCCGCTATTTTTGATTCGGCCATGAGTTTCGGCATGATACGCGCTCAAAAAGTTGACCTCACCATACTTGGCGCAATGGAAGTAAGCGAAAACGGAGATATTGCCAACTGGAAAATTCCGGGTAAAATGGTTAAAGGAATGGGGGGTGCCATGGATCTGGTTGCTTCTGCAAAAAACATCATTGTCGCCATGCAGCATGTCAACAAAGCCGGTGAATCGAAACTGTTGCCTGAATGCACCTTGCCATTAACAGGAAAAAAATGCGTAAAAAGAATTGTTACCGAACTGGCCGTGCTTGATGTACTCCCTCAGGGAGGTTTTCAATTACTTGAACGCGCTCCCGGAATTTCTGTTGAGGATATTAAAAAAGCCACTGCCGGCAAACTGATTATTGAAGGCGACATTCCTGAAATGATATTGGATTAATGATTACTGTTCACAAATTTGGCGGAGCTTCCGTTCGCGATGCCGCCTCCGTTAAAAATGCCGCTGCTGTTATTCAATCGTTGAAAGAAAATAAGATGGCTGTGGTGGTAAGTGCCATGGGCAAGACTACCAACGCACTTGAAAAAGTAGTTGAATCGCATCTCAGAAATGACGGTAAAAAGCACAAACTGCTCGAAGAAATTGAAAGTTATCACCTGAAAATAATGGCTGAACTGTTTCCTTCAGGAAATGATCAATTGCAAAACTCAGTTCATAATTTCTTTACCGAAGCTTCCTGGGCCATGGAGGAAGACACGGGAAAAGGATACAATTTTATCTATGATCAGGTAGTTTCCATGGGTGAATTAGTATCAACCTTAATTGTTAGCACCTACCTGAACTCAACAGGCATAAAAGTTAAATGGTTAGATGCACGCAATTTTATCAGGACGGATGAAACCTGGCGAGAAGGAAAAATTTTATGGGATGAAACCTGCGCGGAAATACAACAGCATATTTCCGGTTCGTTTGAGTCGGGTGAAAAAATAATTCTGACCCAGGGTTTTATCGGATGCACTTCCGAAAACTACACCACAACACTGGGTCGTGAAGGCTCAGACTATACGGCTGCCATCCTTGCTTATTGTTTGAATGCTGAAAACGTAACCATCTGGAAAGATGTACCCGGTGTGCTCAGCGCTGACCCGCGTTATTTTCAGGATTACATACGCTTTGAACAAATCAGTTATCACGATGCGATTGAATTAACTTACTATGGAGCCACTGTAATACATCCGAAAACTATCAAGCCGCTCGAAAACAAAAACATTCCGCTATACGTCCGATCTTTTGCCAATCCGCAATCAAAAGGAACGCAGATCATGCGCCATGCGGCTACCCGCCCGAAAGTACCGTCATTTATCCTGAAACCTGATCAGATTCTGATTAGTATTTCCGCTCGCGATTTTTCTTTCATTGCCGAAGAAAACCTGAGCGAACTGTTCAGCCTGTTTGCCGGGCACAAAGCCAAAATAAACCTGATGCAGAACTCTGCCATAAGCTTTACCGTGTGTCTGGATAACGATCCATTGAAAATCCCTGCCTTGCTCGATGATCTTAAAAGAAATTACGCCATCCTGTTTAATGAGCACCTGAGCCTTTACACCATTCGTAATTATTTTCCTTCAACCATTGAAGAGTTTTACAAAGAAAAAGAAGTATTGCTCGAACAGCGCAGCCGCAATACGGCACAGTTGGTCATCAGAGAACATGGTAATTAATTATAGATCATCATACAAAATGCATTACACATTTTGTTTTACACAAAATGTATAATTCTTTATGGCCCGCATCCTCCTCATTGCTACTGCCGCGTCATCCTTTGTACAACAGGATGCTGAATCGCTAAGAGAGAAACACCGGGTAAAGCTGCTGGTCTTTCGTTCCTATCCCAAATGGAAAGCGCTCTTTGAATTCATCCGCCATAAGATAATCCTCCTCTTTACCATCCATCGTTACCAGCTGATCATCTGCCAGTTTGCAGGTTATCACTCATTCCTTCCTGTTTTTTTCGGAAAATTATTCCGCATCCCCGTACTCATTATTTGCGGAGGCACTGAAAGCGTTTCCTTTCCTTCCATCCGTTACGGCAATTTTCACAAAAAACTTCTGGGTTGGTTTACCGCATACTCGCTTTGCAATGCGGATCATCTGGCTCCCAAACATCCTTCTTTGATTGATTACGATTATACCTATGATGCCTCGCAACCTCCCCGTCAGGGAATAAAGGCATTCATCAGAAATTTTAATACCCCGTTTACCATTATTCCTAATGGATATAATTCCGGAGTATTCTATCCATCCGGTATAAAAACTCCCTCGTCCTTTCTTACTGTAGCGGCCGGCATGGAACTTCCATTCACCATTCCGCTTAAAGGAATTGATCTTATTTTAAAAGTGGCTCCGCTGTTTTCTGAAGCTGTATTCACCATTGCCGGCAGCCCCGAAAACCATTCTCTGCCTGAATCTGCAACCAATATTAAATGGGCTTGCATAAAAGACAAAGATCATTTGTTGCAGTTGTATCAATCGCATGCGTTTTACCTGCAGGTTTCCATGAGTGAAGGATTTCCGAATGCCGTTTGCGAAGCTATGCTCTGTGGCTGCATCCCTATAACTTCGGATGTAAATGCATTGCCTGATATTGTTGGCGATTCAGGATTCATGATTCACCATCGCAGTGCGGATGAACTGTATCATGCTATCTGTCTTGCTTTATCATGCGATAAGAAAATGCTTTCTGAAAAAGCCCGGAAAAGAATTGTTGAGTTCTTTCCCCTTTCTGCCAGAAAAGAAAATCTGCTTAAACTTGCTGAAGATTTGATGCAACTGAAATCATGAAAAACACTGTTTTCCTGTTTCTTGCAGTCTCTGCATTATTCTGCACCTGTAACGCAGAAAACAAAGACGAATCAACAGAAAATGATACGAAAAGTGAAACTGTACAACCTTCAGTTCCTGTCTCAACCGAAGTAATCATTTTCAATAACGATACTTCGCGCATACCGCAAGCCGGTGGCTTTGGATATCTGATTAAAGTGAATGGCAACCCTTTCATCTTTCAGCCAACTATTCCGGCTGTGAGCGGAAACAAGGGCTTTGCCTCTGCTGAAGATGCTGAAAAAACAGGCGGTTTGGTTGCCTATAAACTTCGCAATAACATCAATCCTCCTTCGGTTACCATTGCTGAGCTTGACAGTTTAGGCATTCAGAAATAGTAATCAAACTAATTCTCGCACCGAGAAGAAATCTTCCTCTTAAAAGAATAAGTTTGCGACCTTTTTAATTGCATTGAAATTATTCCTATGTCAGACGATAAAAAAATCATTTTCTCCATGGTGGGAGTCAGTAAAACCGTTCCACCTCAACGACAAATTTTAAAAGACATTTACCTGTCCTTTTATTACGGTGCCAAAATCGGTATCCTCGGATTGAACGGTGCCGGCAAATCAACCCTGCTTAAAATTATTGCCGGTATTGATAAATCATATAATGGCGATGTGGTGTTTTCGCCCGGTTACTCTGTTGGCTATCTGGAACAGGAACCCCATCTTGATGAAAATAAAACTGCCAGGGAAATTGTAATGGAAGGCGTGCAGCCTATCGTTGATTTACTGAAAGAATACGATGATGTGAATAATCTTTTTGGCGAAGAAGAATACATCAATGATGCGGATAAGATGGAAAAGCTGATGAACCGTCAGGCTGCATTACAGGAAAAAATAGAGCATGCAGATGCATGGAATCTTGATAATAAAATTGAAGTGGCTATGGATGCATTGCGTTGCCCCGAAGAAGCTGCACCTGTAAAAATTCTTTCGGGCGGTGAACGCAGAAGATTAGCGCTTTGCCGTTTGCTTCTTCAACAGCCCGATATTTTACTGCTGGATGAGCCAACCAACCATCTCGATGCCGAATCGGTGGACTGGTTAGAGCAGCACCTGAAACAATATGCCGGAACGGTGATTGCAGTTACACACGACCGTTATTTTCTTGATAACGTTGCCGGATGGATTTTGGAACTTGACCGTGGCGAAGGCATTCCATGGAAAGGCAATTACTCTTCGTGGCTTGACCAGAAATCAAAAAGATTAGCCCAGGAAGAAAAAGCCGAAAGCAAACGACAGAAAACCCTGCAGCGCGAGCTGGAATGGGTACGTATGAGCCCGAAGGCAAGACAAGCAAAAGGAAAAGCGCGTTTAACGGCATATGAAAACCTGTTAAGCGAAGATGTAAAACAGAAAGAAGAAAAGCTTGAAATTTTTATACCTAACGGCCCTCGTCTTGGCAACGAAGTAATCGAAGCTGTTCATGTTTCAAAAGCGTATGGCGACAAGCTGCTTTATGATGATTTGAATTTCCGTTTACCACCCAATGGAATTGTAGGTATCATCGGGCCTAACGGTGCCGGTAAAACCACCATTTTCCGAATGATACTAGGAATGGAAACTGCTGACAGCGGAGAATTTAAAATCGGTTCAACCGTACGCATTGGTTATGCAGATCAAACACACAAAGCCATAGACCCTGAAAAAACCGTTTGGGAAGTGATTTCGGGCGGGCATGAGTTTATCGAACTGGCCGGCAAACCAATCAACTCACGTGCTTATGTAGCGCGTTTTAATTTTAGTGGCGCTGATCAGGGGAAAAAATGCGGTGTGCTTTCCGGTGGTGAAAGAAACCGCCTGCACCTGGCGCTCACATTGAAAAGCGAAGCCAACGTGCTTCTTCTTGATGAACCTACCAATGATATTGATGTAAATACACTTCGTGCTCTTGAAGAAGCGCTTGAAAATTTTGCCGGCTGTGCCGTCATCATCAGCCACGACCGCTGGTTTCTTGACCGCGTTTGCACCCACATCCTTGCCTTTGAGGGCAACTCGCAGGTCTATTATTTTGAAGGCGGATACTCCGATTACGAAGAAAATAAAAAGAAAAGGCTGGGCGATGATCAGCCGCACAGAATCAGGTATAAAAGCTTAGTAAAATGAAACCTGCAATACCCAAAGGCACACGCGACTTTGCGCCCTATGAAATGGTGAAACGGAATTTTATTATTAATACCATTACCAATACATACCGGCACTATGGATACAGGCAGATAGAAACTCCGGCAATGGAAAATCTCTCAACCCTGGAAGGAAAGTATGGGGAAGAAGGTGATAAATTATTATTCAGAATTTTGAATTCCGGATTAAAACCGGAAGATTTAAAAAAATCGGACAGTATAAATGCTATCACCGAAAAAGGACTGCGCTATGATCTCACTGTTCCGTTTGCGCGCTATGTCGTGATGCATCAGAATGAAATTACTTTTCCTTTCAAACGTTATCAGGTGCAGCCTGTCTGGCGTGCCGACCGTCCGCAGAAAGGACGTTACCGCGAATTTATCCAGTGCGATGCTGATGTAATAGGCAGTAACTCGCTGCTTAATGAGGTGGAAATGGTGATGATGATTAAAGATGTCTTTCAAAAACTGGGGCTGGGTGTAACCATTAAAATCAATAACAGGAAAGTACTTGCCGGAATCTGCGAAGCCATTGGAGTACCGGATAAGATGATGAACATAACCATTGCCATTGACAAGCTTGACAAAACAGGATGGCATAAGGTAAAAGAAGAATTACTTTCAAAGGGAATAAGTCCGTCTGCAATTCTGAAATTAGAACCTATTCTGCAATTCCAATCCGATAGCATTTCTGCTCTCTCTTTTTTAAAAAATCAATTGAGTGCTTCTGAAACGGGATTAAAAGGCATTCATGAAATTCAGAGTGTTTTTGATTCATTGTCAGCAGTAAATTTCCATTTTCAGACTATTCAATTTGACCATACACTTGCCCGCGGCCTTAATTATTATACTGGCGCCATCTTCGAAGTTAAAGTAAATCATCCCGGAAGCAATTTCTCCGGAAGCCTTCTCGGTGGCGGACGGTATGATGATCTTACGGGCATTTTCGGATTACCCCATGTAAGCGGAGTAGGAATATCATTTGGCATTGACCGCATTTATGATGTGATGGACGAACTGAAACTGTTTGAAAGTATCAACCTTCAAGCCTCCTCTACTCAGGTGTTGTTTGTCAATTTCGGTGAAGAAGAAGTAAAATACATTCTTCCCGTTCTTCAGCAGCTTCGTGCTGCATCAATTAATGCCGAACTCTACCCCGATGCTGTCAAACTGAAAAAACAAATTAGCTATGCCGACTCGAATAAAATTCCATTTGTTGTCATTGCAGGAACTAATGAAATAACAAATAATCAATTAACCATTAAGCTTATGGATCAGGGAAAACAAGAGACCATTTCTTCTGGTAAATTAATTGAAAGATTAAAAACAGAGAACATTGTTAAACAGAAATAACTAATGACTCACGTTATCTCCTCTACCCATCTTGATTTCACTAAAATCCGTGAAATCATTACTACAAATGCTAAGCTTGAATTATCCGTTGAAGCAAAAAATAAAATCATCAAATGCCGGAATTATCTTGACGAAAAACTGAAGGACAATTCAGCCAGTTATTACGGCATTAATACCGGATTTGGGGCACTGCACGATAAAAGTATTTCGGGCAGTGACCTTGAACAGCTTCAGGTAAACTTAGTGCGCTCCCATGCCTGCGGTACAGGAACTGAAGTTCCCTCACCTATTGTTAAGCTCATGCTCTTTCTGAAAATTCAGGGACTGAGTTACGGCAACTCCGGTGTGCAATTAGAAACTGTTCAGCGATTGATTGATTTTTTCAATAATGATGTTCTGCCGGTAGTTTATGAGCAAGGTTCATTAGGCGCCTCGGGCGATTTAGCACCGCTGGCTCATCTATGTCTTCCGCTTATTGGAGAAGGCGAAGTAAATTACAATGGAGAAAAAATGAATGCCTCCATGGCCTTGAAAAAATACAACTGGCAACCTGTACGGCTGAAATCAAAAGAAGGGCTTGCCCTGCTTAACGGTACTCAATTCATGAGCGCATACGGCACTTACTGCCTGATGCGTGCCATGAAACTATCACAAGCCGCTGATGAAATTGCAGCTCTTTCTTTAGAAGCTTTTGATTGCAGGACTGAACCCTTCCATCACCTCATTCAGGAGATTCGGCCTCATAAAGGGCAGATTGAAACTGCTATCCGTATTCGTCAATTGCTGAAAGGTAGCGAAATAGCATCCCGCAAGAAATTACACGTTCAGGACCCCTATTCATTCCGCTGCATCCCACAGGTTCATGGTGCTTCTAAAGATGCTATTGATTATGCTGCATCGGTTTTCTTCAACGAAATAAATTCTGTAACCGATAATCCAACTGTTTTTTCTGATCAGGATTTAATCATTTCTGCAGGCAACTTTCACGGCCAACCGTTAGCTCTGGCTATGGATTTTCTCGCAATCGCTCTCTCAGAACTCGGGAACATCAGCGAACGAAGGACTTATCAGTTAATTTCAGGCCAGCGCGGCTTACCTCCATTTCTGGTGGCAAATCCCGGATTAAATTCCGGCATGATGATTCCTCAGTACACGGCCGCTTCACTTGTTTCGCAGAATAAACAGCTATCCGCTCCGGCATCAGTTGATTCGATAGTTTCAAGCAACGGGCAGGAAGATCATGTAAGCATGGGGGCTAATTCGGCAACTAAACTTTACCGTATTGTACTCAATCTCGAACATATTTTAGCCATCGAACTGCTCAATGCTGCTCAGGCTTTTGAATTCAGAAGACCGCTGAAATCATCACAAAATCTTGAAAATCTATATTCTGATTTCAGAACTCAGGTTTCTTTTCTTAATAACGACCGTTTCTTGTATGATGACATTAAATCATCACTTGCCTTTCTTCAAAAACGATTTAGCTGATTTCTTCTTTTTCCGTTTAGGAAATTTTCCGATTCGCTGATCTCCTTCTTTGATTAATTCACAAAGTCTGATTGCTGACGACTCAAAATCTTCCACAGCCTCATGAAGCAGCCTCCAACCTGTCTCTCCTTTTCCATCATTCAATACATGGACACTTTGCAGGGAGGGAAATTCTTTCTTCAGGCTTCCATGATGCTCATATGAAGTGGCAATCCAGATTCCGTTGGAATTCTCATGTGAAGGCTTCTTCCGTGTTATGAACATTATTTTGCTGTCCACATAAATGGCATGACATCCGAACATAGGCTTAATCTTTACTTCAAGCGGATACAAATAGTCAAGCACAAAATCAAAAGCGCATTTACACACCGGAAAGCATTTTAATTGCACAAAACTATTTATTCCTTCCTTTGTTTGGATTTTTCAAGTAATCGTAAATGAAAGCAATTATTATTGGCTCAGGTCTTGGAGGATTGTCAACTGCTCTCCGCCTGGCTCATAAAGGTTTTGAAGTAGAAATTATTGAAAAACACCATTCACCGGGCGGAAGGTTAAATATACTTAAAAAGGATGGCTTTACCTTCGATGTCGGTCCTTCCTTTTTTTCTATGAGCTACGAATTTGAAGAATTGTTTACCTCGTGTGGAATTAAAAATCCCATTAAACTAAATGAGCTTAATCCTCTTTATGCTGTTTATTTTGAACATAGGCAAAAGCCCTTTCTAATATATAAAGACCTTGATAAATTACAGAAAGAGTTTGAAAATATAGAAGACCATCTGATTTCTAAAGTTGAAAATTACCTCAAAAGTGCCGGCCGCCTTTTTCATGATACCGAAAACCTCATCATCAGGCGGAACTTCATTTCTAAAACTGATTATTTACTCGCGCTAATAAAAGTTCCACTGCGGCACAGCCCTAAATTATTCCGAAATATGTGGTCAGAACTGGAAAGAAATTTTCAGAGCGAAGAATTAAAAATCATATTCTCCTTGGTAGCTTTCTTTCTTGGATCCACCCCGTTTCAGACTCCTGCGGTTTATCAACTGTTGAACTACACGGAACTTAAACACGATGGATACTGGAATGTAAAAGGGGGTATGTATCGGATTGTCGAAAATCTGCTTGAATTATTGAATCAAAAAAATGTTTCGATAAAACTTAATACAGAAATTACAGGCATTGAATACTCAGGTAAAAGAATAGTTTCCGTTACTGATCAGGACGGCAAAAAATATCATGCAGATATTTTTATTTCCAACAGCGATGCTGCTGCTTTCAGAGGACAGATTCTAAAACGGACGAAATTCAATACACAGAAACTCGATAAAATGGAATGGACATTGGCGCCTTTCACTATCTATCTGGGCGTAAAAGGCCTGTGTGATAACCTTCATCACCACAACTATTTTCTTGGAAATAATTTCAGGCAATACGCTGACACAATTTTTAAGTCTTCCGTCAGTCCTCAGAAACCGTATTACTATGTTAATGCCAGCAGCAAATCCAATCCGCAGTGTGCTCCCGAAGGATGCGAAAACCTTTTCATTCTTTGCCCTGTTCCTGATTTGCGATTCAAAACCGACTGGAGCGATACAAATGCTCTTGCAGATAATATTATCACAGATTTATCATCAAGAATAAACTTCGATTTACATAAAAATACTATTTCAAAAACAATCATGAATCCTGTTGACTGGCAAAACACTTTTAATCTTTACCGCGGCAGCGGATTAGGATTAGCCCATGGATTGAATCAGGTAGGTGCATTGAGGCCTTCCAATAAGGATGAACAATTTAAAAATCTGTTTTATGTGGGTGCCAGTACTCTTCCCGGCACAGGATTACCAATGGTTGTTATCAGCAGTAAATTAGTAACCGAAAGAATTCTTAATGATTTTGCACAAGCACTTGCTTAACCTATGACTCCGATAAACCAATACCATCAGCTATGTGGAGAAATAAGTGAACTGATAACTCATCGTTACAGTACTTCATTTACGAAAGGAATTAAACTTTTACACAGAAGTATTCATAAAGAAATATATTCCATTTATGGTTTTGTGAGATTGACTGATGAAATCGTTGACACCTTCCATAATCATGACAAAAAAGCATTGCTCGATCAGCTAAAAGAACAAACGTGGCAGGCCATTAATGAAAAAATAAGCACCAACCCTGTGCTTCATGCCTTTCAGATTACTTATCACAAATTTCAATTCACGCCCGACCTGGTCGAAGCCTTTTTCAGAAGCATGGAAATGGATCTGACTCAATCCCGATATGATGATTTGCTATACAACGAATACATCTATGGCTCAGCCGAAGTTGTCGGCCTTATGTGCCTGCACGTTTTCACTGATAAAAATAAAGAACTATACAATCAATTAATTAAACCGGCTAAAAGACTGGGAGCAGCATTTCAGAAAGTAAATTTTCTTCGCGACTTAAAATCCGATTTTGCTGAAAGAGGCCGTACATATTTTCCGAAAGTTGACTTCACCAGGTTCTCTAATGAAGATAAACAAAACATTGAATCCGATATTGATGCAGACTTCAAAGCGGCATATCCTGCCATTGATATTCTACCCGAAAAAGTTCAACCCGGTGTTTACACTGCTTTTATCTATTACCGAGAATTATTCTATAAAATTCAGAAAACACCTGCCTCAAGAATTCAGCAGACCAGAATCAGAGTTCCTGACTGGCATAAGCTGATCCTGCTGGGCAGAACTTACATCCGGTACCCTTCTCGCATTCTAAGCTGGTAATCCTCCATCAGTTTTCAAGCAGCCATTTTATCCCCAACTTAATCATTCTTCCGGGTAAAGGATAATCTACCGCATAGAAGTAATTCCTGTTACCCCACCCGGCATTCATATGCTCCAATACAAAGTATATTTCGGCCCGGTTGATGGTTAATTGGGTATAAAAATTAACCTGATAATATCCTTTTAACTTGATCATCTTGCCATAATAAAATTCCTGAAGCGCAGGATTGAATGATGGCAAAAAATAACTTGAAACATAGTTCACTGATGGACCGGCTTGAAGCAATGCCTTTGATCTAAAAACCGAATCGCCAATCAAGACTTGCAGAAACTGAACGATTCCGGGCTGACGAATCAGCTCTTTTCGGTTAGTACTCTGAAAACGTGACTCAGAGTTAAATCTCCACTTGTTGATGTTGTATTGAATCCGAATGATGGATTTTGTCAAAGAAATAGTGCTTGAATAAACTTCTGGTTCAGATAACGCGTTAAGAAAATGATGGTTTTTCCAATAATCGAAATTTATTGTTGCTGAAATCTGCAACTGATTCCAAAATTTCTGATAGCCTAGTTGTGCCGCATAATTGCGAATTGACCTGTAGTCTCTTTCCCAAATAAAGTGATTAGAAAAAGTATGAAAATAAAAAAATGGAGGACAACTATCCCTCGATGACAATGAAAATGAAAATCGGGAAGATCCCGATTTGATCTCACCTTCTGCACCAGCCCCGAAGCTATTATCAAGTCTGTTATAAAATGCGGCAATAAAATAAATCAGGGAGTTAAATTTCTTCGCTCTGAGTGAAAAGCCTGGATAGAATTGAATACCTCTGAATAACGGAGTCTGCTTGCCGTTTAACCTTACTTCCGCAAGTTGAAAGTTAGCATCAAACTTAAAATATATTTTGCGAATATCAGAATCATAATTCAATATCTTCTTGAGATCATATTCCATTGTAGACTGATTGACTATCTCATTTATCATAACTGAATCTTTGGTTGAGTTAGTATCCAAAAATGCATTCGAAAAAAGTTCACTGTAAACACGGTCCGTAAAAAACTTTCTTTTCAATCTATGGTATTTAATTAAATTTTTCCATATAAATCTGTCGGTAGGGATACTCGAATCTGTTAATTCATCCGGAATCTTTATTTGTTGAGTAATTAAAAATGAATTGGAATTTGCTTCTGAAAAAGAATTATTCATTTTAACAGGAACTGTCCTTTCATCACTTGTCTGATTAAATACAAAAGAATTAGCATCTTTCAAACCACCATTTTCAGCTAATTTAAATGAAAAACTTTCATAACCAATTCTGATAGTGTAAACATCTTTGAAAAAACCCTTTTGAATATTTGGGCGAAAAATTTTGAACTTCCCTTCTTGAAAAGGATAATAGCCCTTGGTTGATCCAAAATCGGCAATCAAATCAAGGTTGCTGTTTAAATTCATCATCTGATAATGACGCAATTGTAGCCTTTGCGAAGTTTTTGAAGCCAACTGATACTTGACTTGCGTACAATGGCTTAAATCAAGATTAAATTCTTCTTTTCCAAAAAGCGTAAAGTAAACATCATTAGATTCGAGAAATGATTTTTTTGCATGAATTGGTTCATGAAGAAAAAAAATACTGTCCAAAGAAATCATCGGCCTGTTATCAGAAAAGGCAAGTAAACCAACTTGTAAATTCTTATAAATGTTTGATGACAAAAATGAGTTACCAAAACCCTGCCCAAAGCAGCTTGTCTTAAAGCCAATCAAAATTGTAATAAAGAAAAATCGAAAAGATATCATGAGTCAAAGTTGCCTAAAATAAAAAAGCCTCCCGATTGGGAGGCTTAAATTAAATGGCAACGACATACTATCCCACACGCGAAGTGCAGTACCATCTGCGCTGAGGGGCTTAACTTCTCTGTTCGGAATGGGAAGAGGTGTACACCCTCGCTAAAGTCACCATAGTCTTTTAATGACATAGTTTGAAAGAGAAAACAATAAATATCCTTAAGGAAAAAAGTTTACGGGTAATTAGTATTGCTCAGCTTTGACATTGCTGTCTTTACACCTGCAACCTATCAACGTCATAGTCTTTGACGACCCTTATAAAGAAGTCTTATCTTGAGGCAAGTTTCGTGCTTAGATGCTTTCAGCGCTTATCTTAACCGGACATAGCTACCCTGCGCTGCAGCTGGCGC
>CAADHD010000018.1 GCA_900696575.1 uncultured Bacteroidota bacterium | reverse complement strand
TATAATCATTCCACCGCTTTGCGGTTTTAATTCCGTTACTGAATCAAATTTTCAGCACCGATTCAATCCCGAAGGAATGGAATGATTGTAGCAGATTTTGTGGCTGTTGTTTATACCATCCCTTCGGGATTCTTTTTATGATCAATGGTCATTTTATAATCATTCCACCGCTTTGCGGTTTTAATTCCGTTACTGAATCAAATTTTCAGCACCGATTCAATCCCGAAGGGATGGAATGATTGTAGCAGGTATGATAATGCAAAACAGAACCCCGAAGGGGTGATATTAAATCACAGTTCCTTAAATAAAAAAATCATGAAGAATTAAATCTCACGTTAGACTTCCCTCCTTCTATTCTTTCACGAATTTTGCCTTGATGATCTTTATAGAAAAAGCCAAACGATATTGTGCCTACCAGGAGCGCACGCATCAACAGTTGCGCGATAAGCTTTACTCTTGGGGATTGCATAAAACCGATGTGGAAAAAATTATTGTACAGATGATTGAAGAAGGGTATCTGAACGAAGAGCGGTTTGCCATGGCTTTTGCTTCGGGTAAATTCCGCATTAATCACTGGGGTAAGAAAAAAATTGAAGCCGCCCTTCGGCAGAAAAAAATTTCGGACTACTGCATCCGCAAAGCGCTTAATTCCATTGATGATAATGATGTTTCCCAATCGGCCTTTAAATTGGCTGAGAAATACCTTTCAAAACTGAATGAAAAAGATCATCGGAAGAGGAAATACAAAACCATTGCTCATCTTATTTCAAAAGGCTATGATGCCGAAACAGCCAAAAAGGCTTTAAGCAAACTGATGAATGATGATGAATGAATTTTTTTCGGCAACACATGCCTGTTTGCTTAACAGTAACGGCAGGGATAAATTTTATGCCGATGATGAGTTTGAATACATTCTGGCTTACGGTTGCCGCGATGAACTGAATACCCAAATAGAGGGATTGAACCATCTGCAATTGTTCATTAACCGAAACAAAGGGAAATGGATGTTCGGAGTGATTTCATATGATGTGAAAAACGAAATTGAAAAACTATCCTCAAAAAATCCGGCTCATGTTTCCATGCCGCTTATTCATTTTTTCGTTCCCGGGAAAATAATTCTGAAGAAGAAAAACGAACCTGCCGTTTTAATTACGGACACAGATAAAAAAGTTATTGCTGATTTTAAATTTAGTCCGGAATCATATACCTTCTTCAGCAACCAACTTCAAATCAAATCTTCCCTTGACAAAGAAGAATACTTAAAAGCTGTTGCAAAACTGAAAGAGCATATTCAATATGGCGATATTTATGAAATCACCTTTTGCCTTGATTTTTTTGCTGAACATGTAAAGCTCAATCCCTGGTATATTTACAGCAAGCTGAACCGTATATCTCCGGCTCCGATGTCATGTTACTACAAAGCCGGTGATCATCATCTGATTTCATCAAGCCCTGAGCGGTTTCTGAAAAAAAAAGGAGAGCGAATCATCTCCCAACCGATAAAAGGAACCATCAGGCGCGGAAAAAATGCTGAAGAAAATGAACGGTTGAAACAGGAACTTGCTTCAAGCCTCAAAGAGCGCAGCGAAAATGTAATGATTGTTGATTTAGTAAGAAACGATTTATCACGCATAGCACAGCGCGGAAGTGTACAGGTGGATGAATTGTTCGGCATTTACACATTGCCAAACGTTCATCAGATGATATCCACCATCAGTTGCCGGGTAAAACCCGAATTGAAATTTACGGATATCCTGCGCGCTGTTTTTCCGATGGGCAGCATGACAGGTGCTCCGAAAATCAGCGCCATGAACCTGATTGATTTGCATGAGCAGTTCAAACGCGGATGGTTCTCCGGCTGTGCCGGTTACATTACTCCCGAAGGCGATTTTGATTTCAATGTCATCATCCGTAGCATGCTTTACCATGAACAGGAAGAAAAAATTTCTTTTCCGGCTGGCAGCGCCATCACTATTGGTTCAAATCCTGAGAAGGAATACGAAGAGTGTTTGCTGAAAGCGGCCGCTATAAGGAAAGTGCTGGAAGCATAAATTGGAATATATGCTTTGCTTACTCCCACCGGAACGTGCGAAAGGCAACGGCATATACCAACACTCCCCACAAGGCAATCACTCCGAGTTTAGGAAGCACTTCCATGAGTGATGCCCCTTCAAAAGCTACCAGCCTCATGGCATCATTAAGCCAGGTGAGCGGAAGTATCTTGCAGACCGGCTGCAACCATGACGGAAAATTTTCAATGCTGAAAAATGTACCGGAGAGCAGAAACTGCGGAAGCGTAATGATGTTGGCAATGGGCGGAATTACACTTTCTGATTTGGCAATGCCTGATACAATAAAACCGAATCCCATGAAAACCATAAGCCCGAACAGCGCAATGCCCAGCATGGTCAGCGCTGTTTGCAAACCATGAATCAAAGTGAAGCCGAAGAAAAGGTAACCGACTGAAATGATAAACACCGCGCCAATCATGGCAAAAGCAACACGCGCTAAACATTCGCCCATCACTATGGCAGGACGGCTTACCGGTGTGGCAAAAAAACGTTTGATAACAAGTGTTTGTCTCAGATTAAAAAACACAAATGCTGTACCGAATACTCCGGTACTGAGCAATGAAAAACCCAACTGGCCGGGAAGTATAAAATCAATCGTGCGGAATGCACGGCCTTCTACCTGCTGCATCACCAATTGCATTTCTTTTCCTTCAAGATGCGCCTGAGAAAGATTGTAGCGCATCATGCTGTTTTCAATAATCATCTTAAGCAATGCTCCCTTTTCAGGCGAGACTGAGGTGGTTTTTAATTGAATCTGATTGTTTTCACGGTTGTAAATAATCCATCCGTCAAAATGAGCTTTCGATAATTCTTTAAACAGGTGTGCTGTATCCGTTGAATAAGTGATAGAAACAGCAGGTATTTTTTTAAGTGTTTCCATTAACGGATGGTCAGCCGCCTGAGTTGTTACCGCCAATTTCATTTTCATTCGTCCGCCTGAAATAAATCCGAAGACCAGAATAAAAATCAACGGGAAAGCAATGCTGAATACCACTGCTGATGGGCTGCGCGTTATGCTGCGGAAAGCGGCACGCGTTATGGCCATCATCGCTTTCAGTTGCGAGTACGGCTGTTGTTCGGAATGCATAAACAGATTACATGTTTCCGAGAGCCGACTTAATCAACTCTTCCACACTTAGTGATGTGCCTTTTGATTTGATCACACTATCCAGTGATTTTTCTGCAGCATGGCGTGCAAAGCCCAGCGTCATCAATGCGCTTAATGCTTCCTGTTTTGCAGATGACTGACTTCCGGCAACCACCATAACCTGTGCTCCTTCGCCTTTCAGGATTTTATCCTTCAGATCAATGATGATTCGCTGTGCACTTTTCGAACCGATGCCTTTAATGCTTTGCAGCACCGGAGCGTTGCCCTGAACAATGGCATCCTGAAGTTCTGAAGGATTTAAGGAGGATAAAATCATACGTGCTGTGGATGCTCCTACTCCGTTTACCGTGATCAGTTGACGGAACATCCTGCGCTCGTCTTCCTCGGCAAAACCAAATAATGTATGCGAGTCTTCCTTTACCGAAAGATGTGTAAAAACAGTTTGGGTTTCTCCTTCGCGGAGCTTGGAATAAGTGTTCAGTGAAATGTTCAGGTTGTAGCCAATGCCATGGCAGTCAATCACTGCATTGGTGGCCGAGCGGTAAACAATTTTCCCGGTGATGTATTCGTACATGACCGTTATTCGATTACTGAAGATAAGCCGCGATCGAGCAGTGCTTCGCATAACGGACGCAAAACTGAAAACGAACCTTCTTTCACTGCACATTTGCCCGCATAATGAACCAGCAAGGTGCATTGCTCTGCCTGCAACCGCTCGTGTTTGCAAACTTCCATGAGTGATTCAATTACGAAATCAAACGTGTTTACATCGTCATTGTAAAGCACCAATTGATGATGATCTAATTTGGTTTCAGGAAAATCAAGATTATTCTGTTGCTGATGCTGACTCATAAGGTTTTGCATTGTAATCATGCAAAAGTAATGAGCCGAAAATAAAGAAGAAAGAAATCAGCGCATCATGGCCAAATCCCAGTCGGGGGCTGCCACTTCATTGCCTTTACGAATAACAATAAAAGCATCACTCAAACCCGATTTCAAAAACTGCTTGCGCGCCTTCAGCGCTTCTGATAATGAAAGGTTTTTGCCGGCCACTACCAGTTTTAAATCCTGACGGGTAATTACTTCTGCTTTCATTATTCCTTTAGAATGGTAGTAGGCAAGAATATCGGCTTCCTGCTTTTCTCTATAAGCACCAAGTTGAACAGCATATAGGTGGTCGTTCATTTTCTCATGCTCCTGAACAGCAAGAAGCGCATATCCGTTTTCTGATTTTCTTAAAATGAGTACAATGGTGCAACTGTCCTTATTTTCTCTAAAAGTAATTTCAACAGGCGCAGTATTGATGTTGCCTTCCAGCGCAATCTCATATTGCTGATTGGCAGGAACTGTTAATTTAAATTCTCCGGATGGGTATTGAATGGCAGAGCGGTAAACTCCCTGAGTTGTCTTTACAGTAAGTTCAGGATAACCGGCATGGTTCAATCTTGAAGCATCATAAAAAAATCCGCTGAGTGTGATTTTGGTTTCCTTAACAGGGGTTATTATTGTTTCTGCTGATTGAGTAGTTTTTGATTCTGCCAAAGCGGCTGGAGCAGAATACTGTTTAATTTCTTCGGCAGGGTTTATTGCAACAGGGTTAATGGGCTTAACCTCCCCTGATTTGACAGGCATTTCATTTTCCGGTTCAGGATTTTTCATCTTCGGTTTTAATGCCAATGCAGACGCAGAAACAACAGCAGGCAAAGTTTCTTTCGGAAAAGGATATTCGAGATAATAGACTCCGGATTGATTAACAGCGCTGTTACGGTTGCTGAGCAAAACAGCTTTTTGATCTTTGGTTAAGGGAATAAAAATCCATTCATCAGCAGGCGAGTTTACCGGAATGGGTAAGGGTTCAGGATATGACCAGACTCCATTTATTACATTCAAGTTTGATTCATACACATCATATCCGCCAATGCTGTTAAACGTATTGCAGGAGAACAATATCCGTTTTCCGTTTTCGGTAATTACAGGGTTTTCTGCCGCAAACGGAAATGGTTTTTCAAACTTTACAGGGATAGCATCATGCCATTCATTACTATTCTTGCGTGAGGCGATGTAAATTTCTTTTCCGCTGTTTTTACCCGGTCCGGAATAACTCATCCATTTTCCGGTTTCGTCAACAAACAGAAATGTACTGAACATGTCTTTTTTTCTTCCTTTCCTGATACGGTCGGGAACAGCCAGCAAACGGCTTTTTGAAGACTGTTCATTGTAAGTTATGGCAAATTGCGCCTGAGTGGTTTCCTGTTTATGCTCCAGCTTAATTTCGTTTTTGTTTCCTATGGAAACCCGGGCACGTGTGCACATAGCTACCTGCTCATCCACTTTAAGCTCATCCACATAAATCGGGTTGGCCGAAATTTTAAAGCGCTCATAACATTGAATTGCTTTATCGAACCGGTTATTGAGCTGATACGCTTTTGCCAGATGATAATATGCCATAACGGGAATGCCTTTGTCTTCTGCAGCCGATTCAAGAAAACGGATCGCCACTTCCCTGTTTCCGCCTGATTGCAGAAGCGATACTCCGTAGAAATAATGATTCATGCGGTTCGTAGTATCTGATTGAATTAACTGGTGAAACAGCCTGGCTGCTTCGGCATACTGCTCAGAAACGTACAGATTATGCGCCAGCTTTTTCAGTTCTTTCTCATCGGCTGATGAAAGAAGAGAGGCAAACAGAAATACAATCGCTAAATACTGCTTATGGAATTTCACAGTGCGTTTTACGGAAAGTTATACGATTGGTTTTAAGATAGGCTTAGGCTTTGACCGATGGCAGAACAAAATATTTCTGCCATAGGTTGGCGTTTCTTGCCCAGCCGGTTTACCTCATCTGCTGCAAAAAGCCTCCTGCGCTTAACTTGCCCGCTGCCGCTGTCATTCCTGCGTAAGCAGGAATCTCCAAATTCCGGTTTTCACTCCCTGAATGCAGTTGCTCGATCTTTCTGTTGTTATGCTATTCAATTATTCTCTCCTACCTTCGCCTCATGCCTTCCGACAAAAAGCTCTTCCTGCTCGATGCCCTTGCGCTTATCTACCGTGCTTACTTCGCCTTCAGCAATAACCAGCGCGTTAACTCCAAAGGGCAAAACACTTCGGCTGTATTCGGCTTTACCACTACGCTGCTTGATGTCCTCAAAAAAGAAAAACCTACCCATATAGCCGTAGTGTTCGATACCGCTGCGCCCACCGCCCGCCACGAAGATTATGAGTATTACAAAGCCAACCGTCAGGAAGTGCCCGAAGATCTTGCATGGGCTATTCCATACACTCAGAAAATGTGCGAAGCATTTAACATCTCCGTTATTTCATTAGACGGATATGAGGCTGACGATTTAATTGGAACCCTGGCAAGGCAGGCTGAGCGGAAAGGTTTCACCACTTATATGATGACTCCCGATAAAGATTACGGGCAGTTGGTTGATGAGAATACGTACATCTATAAGCCTCCGCGCGGAGGTGGCAGTGCCGAAGTGATGGGTGTAAAAGAAGTATGCGAACGCTGGCAGATCGAACGAATTGATCAGGTAGTAGATATATTAGGGTTGATGGGCGACAGTGTTGACAACATTCCGGGCATACCCGGGGTAGGCGAAAAAACAGCTATTTCCCTTATCAAACAATTCGGCTCTATTGAAAATCTTTATGAACATACCGCTGAACTGAAAGGCAAACTGAAAGAGAAAGTGGAGAACAATAAAGAACTCGCTTTTCAATCAAAACGCCTGGCCACCATCATTACTGATGCCCCCGTTGAATTTGATGAGGAACAATTAAGGTTGAAAGAACCTGATAAGGATGCCCTGAAACAATTATTTGATGAACTGGAATTCCGAAGATTAGCTCAACAGGTGCTTAACGGTGGCGAGGTAAAAGAAAAGCCGGCTGCTGTACCGGCATCGTCACAGCAAACCATGTTCGGAAATTTTGATGAGGATGAAGTGGAAAAACAGGAGGCCGTTTCCCATCGTGAAACCATTCACACCGTAAAGCACCATTACATAGTTGCCGGCACAAAGGAGTTGCGCAAAGAGCTGATTGAACAATTAAAAAAAACAACGACATTCTGTTTCGATACGGAAACCACCGGCATTGATGCCAATGCAGCAGAGCTGGTAGGCATGTCCTTTTCCATAAAACCACACGAAGCCTGGTATGTTCCCGTTCCGGAGAATTATGAGGATGCCCGCATCATCGTAAATGAATTTAAAACTGTCTTTGAAGATGATACGATTGAAAAGACCGGGCAGAACATCAAGTACGATATTTCGATACTTAAATGGTACGATGTGGAAGTGAAAGGCAAATTGTTTGATACCATGATTGCCCATTTTCTCATTCAGCCCGATATGCGCCACAACATGGATGTATTAGCCGAAACGTACCTGAATTACTCTCCTGTTTCCATTGAAACACTGATTGGCAAAAAAGGGAAAGGCCAGCTTAGCATGAGAGATGTGGAGCTTGATAAAATTTCAGAATATGCTGCCGAAGATGCCGACATTACGCTTCAACTCCGCCACAAACTCGAACCGGAACTTATATCATCAGGTGTAAAAGAATTATTCGAAGAGGTAGAGATGCCGTTGGTACGCGTGCTTGCGTCTATGGAAGCCGAAGGCGTAAAGCTTGATAAGGATGCTTTAAAACAATTATCAAAGCAACTGGAAAAAGATATTCATTCGGTAGAAAGCGAAATTCAGGAAATGGCGGGAACCGGGTTCAATGTATCCTCACCTAAACAGGTGGGCGAAGTATTGTTTGAAAAAATGAAGGTGATGGAGAATCCGCCTAAAACAAAAACAGGACAATACTCCACTGCCGAAGAAGTATTGAGCAAAATTGAAAACAAACATCCCGTCATCAAAAAAATTCTGGATTACCGCGAATTAGTCAAACTGAAAAACACCTATGTGGATGTGTTGCCCGAAATGGTAAACCCGCGAACTGGAAGAATACATACATCATACAATCAGGTAGTTGCCGTTACCGGACGATTGAGTTCCGATAATCCCAATCTGCAGAACATACCTATACGCACAGAAAGAGGAAAAGAAATCAGAAAGGCATTTGTTCCGCGAAACGACAAATACATTCTTCTAAGTGCTGATTATTCACAAATAGAGCTGCGCATTATTGCTTCCCTCAGCGGTGATGAAGGAATGATTGAAGCGTTTAACAAAGGTGAAGACATACATGCCGCTACAGCAGCCAAGGTGTATGGTGTTTCGGTTAAAGAAGTAACGTCTGAAATGAGACGTAATGCCAAGATGGTAAACTTTGGCATTATTTACGGCATCTCCGCTTTCGGTTTGGCTGAGCGGCTCAACATTTCAAGAGGCGAAGCCAAAGAGATTATTGAAAACTATTTTAAGCAATATCCCGGCATTAAAGAATACATGGATTCAAGCATTGCCTTTGCCCGTAAACATGGCTTTGTTGAAACCATGCTGGGACGCAGGCGTTACCTCCGCGACATTAACTCAGCCAATCAAACCGTTCGCGGCTTTGCCGAACGCAATGCCATCAATGCACCCATTCAAGGCAGCGCGGCTGATATGATTAAAATTGCCATGAATAAAATTTACCTGACAATGGAATCGAAAAACCTGAAATCGAAAATGATTCTTCAGGTGCATGATGAACTGGTATTTGATGTTTACAAAGAAGAACTGGATGATTTAAAACCATTGGTTGAATACCAGATGAGTAATGCATTGTCGTTAAAAGTTCCTGTTGAAATTGGAATAGGAACCGGAAAAAACTGGCTTGAAGCCCATTAACTGAATCTACTCACACCGGCTCTTCAGTATCCTGCTTTACCATAACGGGAAAGGCTTGTTTAACGATTATTTAGGTTCCGGCCTGTAACCTTTCAGGCCATATAACCCTCTTATTCATGTGTCTATCAAAGCGTGTGAAAAAAATTATTACCATTCAAATTGCTCATTATCAATACAATAAAAAAATTAACACAAAAATATGATACTATGTATTGCAAAGTACCGTTAAAAACACACATCTTTGCACCGCAATTGAAACATCAAACACCTAATACAATGAAAAACATCGTTCTCGCCATCGCAATTTTAATCACACTTTCTGCAGCAGCTTATGCCGCAAACCTTGATGCCAGGTACATGTACAAAGAGAGAAGTGAAGAAGAGAAAATAATCAGCGTTCATCTTCCTGAATTAATAATACAGGATACCAAAGCCGGCTGTCGTTTACAAAAGGCAATCATAAATAATGGAGAACTAATAATTGTTTATCATCTGCCTGCCGTAGAAATTACGGCTGAAAAACCCGCCAAAGAAAAATCAGCTATGAAAGAATTCAGGGAAGTACAGTTGCCCGAGGTAATCATTGAAGGGTCTGTAGCTGAACTGAATTACCATTCGGCACAAGTACGCGGCAATGAAATAATCCCGGTGGTTCAGTTGGCAGAAGTAACGGTTACAGCAAAAACCTGCAGGAGCAATAATAATGTGGTCATAGCCGAATCAGAAAACAACCATTTCAAACCGGAATTTAACATACCTTTTGTTTCGGCTGAGTTCAGCGCATTATCCGCTATCATCGCTCTGCTTCTTAATATACTTTTTCCTGCTGTCGGATAAAAAATAAAAAAGCTCACAATAGTTTTTTCAGCATATAGTTTCAGGTTTACCCGCTTCTTCAACAGATGGAGCGGGTTTTTTCATAAGAAGTGATTCAAAATGAATTCTTGTCATCACGCATAATTAATGCAATTAAAATCATGAGGCAAACCATTGTTTTAAGAACCGGATTTATACATTTGCGCTCCGTTTTAAAAACCGCCATTTTTTAGCATGTCACTAATAACCAACCGTTTAAAGGCTTTTTCAGGAGTTTTGATTGCCCTGCTTTCCTTGACTATAAGTGCATTTGCCGGACATGGCGAAGGCGAAACATTTGACCCGGGCAAAACCATAACCTCTCATATAGGCGATGCGCATGACTGGCATCTGTGGGGTCATACTTCGATTCCTCTTCCGGTTATTGTTTTTTCGAAAGAGCGCGGTCTTGATGTTTTTATGAGTTCTCATTTCCATCATGGAGAAATGGCTCACAGAGGCTACATGATTAAAGACAATAGCATTGTTGCTGTTAATGAATTAGAAGATATTCCTGCAGAAGAAGCAACCATAAATGAAGAGCTTACGGCTCAGCTTTGGGATATTTCCATTACCAAAAATGTGGCTTCGCTGCTTATCAGTGTTTTTCTGATTTGCTGGATTTTTATTTCCGTAGCACGCGCTTACACTCGCAATCCCAACAGCCCGCCCCGCGGATTACAATCGCTCATAGAACCTATTATTTTGTTTGTGAGGGATGATGTTATTAAAACTTCCATCGGGCCGAAGTATGAGAAATACCTTCCCTATCTGATGACGGCTTTCTTTTTCATCTGGTTTAACAACCTGCTGGGGTTAGTTCCCGTTTTTCCGGGGGGTGCTAATCTTACAGGCAACATAGCCGTTACCTTAGTGCTGGCCTTGCTTACCTTTTTAGTAACCACTTTCAGTGCCAACAAAAATTACTGGCATCACATTTTTGCCATGCCCGGTGTTCCGGCATGGGTGCTTGTGCTGCTTACACCAATTGAAATTCTCGGGGTGTTCCTCCGTCCGTTTGTATTGATGATCCGATTGTTTGCAAACGTTACGGCAGGCCATATCATCATCCTTTCGTTCTTCAGTCTGATATTTATTTTCGGTGATGGCGGTAAAAATATGGCTGCGGGATACGGAGTAGGAATTGTTTCTTTAGTTTTTACTGTTTTCATGTCATGCCTCGAACTGCTGGTTGCCTTTCTGCAGGCATATGTATTCACCCTGCTTTCTTCCATTTACATAGGCGCTGCAGTGGAAGAACATCATGGCCATGATGCAGCCCATTCATACTAAAAAAAAAGAAAATTCTAAAACTCACATATATGTTATCAACAATTCTCTTGGAAGCAGGCAATCTTGGCCTTGGTTACGGAGTAGCGGCATTGGGCGCTGGATTGGCAGCCCTGGGTGCCGGTGTAGGAATCGGCCGCATTGGCGGCAGTGCGCTCGAATCAATTGCCCGTCAGCCCGAAGCTGCCGGTGATATCCGCGCCAACATGATTCTTACAGCAGCACTGGTTGAAGGTGCTGCCTTCTTTGCTATGGTTGTAGGCCTGTTGGTTACCTTCAAAGCGTAACCTGTTCCGCAAAACTCAATCTGCTTTGCAGCGCCTGGCTGCAAGGCAGATTTTTAAAAACTGAATTAAAAATCTGACAATATGGAATTAGTAAAACCCGATTTCGGACTCATTTTCTGGATGCTGCTTTCATTCGGCATTCTGGTTTTCCTGCTTACCAAATTTGCATGGAAACCCATACTGAAGGCACTTAAAGAACGGGAGCACTCAATTGAAGACTCGCTTCGCTCGGCAGAAAAAGCCAGAAATGAAATGGCAAATCTGAAAGCCGACAACGAAAAACTTTTAGCCGAAGCGCGCAATGAGCGCGATAAAATTCTAAAAGAAGCGCGCGAAGCCAAAGACAATATCATTAACGAAGCACGCGGCAAAGCAACAGAAGAAGCCGACCGGTTGATAAAAATTGCACGCGAAACCATTCACAATGAAAAAATGGCTGCCATCACCGACTTAAAAAATCAGGTTGCCACCCTTTCTATTGAAATTGCCGAAAAAGTAATTCGCCAGCAACTGTCAACCGATGAAAAACAAAAAGCCCTGGTTGGCGAAATGCTAAAGGATGTAAAACTGAATTGATAAGCAGATGAACGAATCAAAACTGTCGCGCAGGTATGCCAAATCATTGATTGATCTGGCCTCTGAACGGAATGAAACGGATGCCGTGTTTAACGATATGCAGTTGATTCATTCTACTGTACAAGGCAGCCGCGACTTAGCCATGTTTTTCAAAAACCCGATTATCAAGACAGATAAAAAACAAAACGTAATTGCAGCTCTGTTTTCTCAAAAAGTTTCTGCGCTTACCTCATCGTTTCTGAAAATCATTACATCAAAAAAACGTGAATCCTACATAGACAGTATTGCCCGCAGTTTTATTGATATGTATCGCGATTCAAAAGGAATTACTTCCGCGCAGGTATTCACCCCTGTTAAATTAGATGAAAAACTGAAATCGGAAATACTGGCTTACCTCACTGCTGAAACAAAACGAAAAATTGAATTGACTGAAACGCTTGACCCATCCATTATAGGAGGATTTATTCTCAGATGGGGCGACAAGCAGGTGGATGCCAGCGTAAGCCGCAAACTCCGTTTGCTCCGCATGGATTTCTCGGAAAACCTTTACCTCAAAGATTATTGATTTATTATTTTATAAACTGAACATAAAACATTACATATCATGGCAGAAGTTAGACCAGACGAAGTATCAGCAATACTGCGCCAGCAATTAGCCGGCTTTCGCACAGCCAACGAATTAGAAGAAACCGGAACTGTTCTTCAGGTAGGTGACGGCATTGCCCGCATTTACGGATTAACAAAAGTGCAATCAGGTGAATTGATTGAATTTGAAAACGGCCTTCAGGGAGTTGTACTTAATCTTGAAGAAGATAATGTAGGAGCCGTATTGCTCGGCCCGTCAAGCGACATCCGCGAAGGCGATATTGCCAGGCGCACCGGAAAAATTGCCTCCATTAAAGTTGGCGAAGGAATGCTTGGCCGTGTAGTGGATGCCCTCGGAAATCCGATTGACGGCAAAGGCCCTATCAAAGGTGAGCTTTTAGAAATGCCCATTGAGCGCAAAGCTCCCGGTGTAATTTTCCGTCAGCCGGTAAACGAGCCGCTGCAAACCGGTATTAAAGCCATTGATGCCATGATACCGATCGGCCGCGGACAGCGCGAGCTTATCATTGGCGACCGCCAAACGGGTAAGACTGCCGTTGCGATTGACACTATCATTAACCAGCGCGAGTTTTATGATGCCGGCAAGCCGGTTTACTGTATTTATGTAGCCGTAAGTCAGAAGGGTTCTACCGTTGCCAATATTGTAAAAACGCTGGAAGAACGCGGAGCCATGCCTTATACCATTGTGGTGTCTGCTTCGGCATCCGATCCTGCTCCTATGCAATTTTTTGCTCCCATGGCAGGCGCTGCTATTGGTGAATATTTCCGAGACACCGGCCGGCCTGCACTCATTGTTTATGATGATCTTTCTAAGCAGGCTGTGGCTTACCGCGAAGTTTCCCTGCTGCTGCGAAGACCTCCCGGCCGCGAAGCTTATCCGGGCGATGTATTCTACCTTCACTCCCGTTTGCTGGAGCGTGCCGCCAAAATCATCAACTCTGATGACATCGCCAAAAACATGAATGACCTGCCTGCTTCTCTGAAAGGAAAAGTTAAAGGCGGTGGTTCTTTAACAGCGCTGCCCATCATCGAAACTCAGGCCGGTGACGTTTCTGCATACATCCCTACCAATGTAATTTCTATTACTGACGGACAGATATTTCTTGAAGCCAATCTGTTCAATGCCGGGGTACGACCTGCCATTAACGTGGGTATTTCCGTTTCGCGCGTAGGGGGTAATGCACAAATCAAATCCATGAAAAAAATTGCAGGTACCTTAAAGCTTGACCAGGCACAGTACCGCGAACTCGAAGCTTTTTCAAAATTCGGTTCCGACCTTGATGCCGCCACCAAAGCCGTTCTTGATAAAGGTTCGCGCAACGTGGAAATTCTTAAACAGCCTCAGTTTACTCCTTTCCGTGTTGAACAGCAGGTTGCCATTATCTACTGCGGAACAAAAGGATTGCTGATGAATGTTCCGGTGAATAAAATCAAAGAATTTGAAACAGACTTTCTTAACCTGATGGAGGCACAGCATAAAGATGCACTTGATTCACTAAAGCGTGGAGAGTTGAAAGAGGAAGTGCTTGCATTGATTGAAAAAATAGCGAAGGAACTTTCTTCGAAATACGCTGCGAAAAAATAATTCACTACATAAGATTCCCGATAAGCTGAAAACAAATGGCAAGCCTTAAAGAAGTCCGCTTACGAATTGCATCTGTTAACTCCACTCAGCAGATTACCAAAGCCATGAAAATGGTTTCGGCTGCCAAATTGCGCAGAGCGCAGGATGCCATTGTACAAATGCGTCCTTTTGCTTCGAAATTGAGAGAAATTCTTGAAAACCTTTCTTCCAGTGTTGATGCTTCCGAAAGCGGGGGGTTTGCAGTAGTTCGTCCGGCAGAAAAAATTCTGATAGTTGCTATTACTTCCAACCGCGGACTGGCTGGCGCTTTCAACTCCAACATTATCCGCTACGTTAACCGCGCCATTGCTGCTGAATACAAACAACAGCATCAGAACGGCAATGTAAAAGTACTTTGCATCGGCAAAAAAGCAAGCGATTTTTTCAACAAGAAGCCCGGAGTGTTTTTGCGTCATCATAATGAAATTTTCAATAACCTTACTTTCGATAATACGGCTGCTATTGCACAGCAAATCATGAATGAATATGCAGCCGGTAATTATGACCGGGTGGTGTTGGTGTACAACCGGTTTAAAAATGCTGCGGTGCAGTATGTAACCAGTGAAGCTTTTCTTCCGATTACTCCTCCTGTCTCAACAGATAAAAAGAAAGGGGCAGCCAACGATTACATTTTTGAGCCGGGTAAAGCAGAAATTGTTCAGGATTTGATTCCGCGCTCGTTAAAGACTCAGCTTTACAAAGCCTTGCTCGATTCCAATGCCAGCGAACACGGTGCACGCATGACAGCCATGAGCAAAGCAACCGACAATGCCGGTGAACTGTTGCGCGACCTGCGCCTGCAGTACAATAAAGCCCGCCAGGCAGCCATTACCAACGAAATTCTTGAAATTGTGGGTGGTGCTGAAGCATTAAAAGGGTAAAGGTTTTTCAAAAAGATTTTTTTCAGTTATCAGATTTTTTCAAGGCATAAAAAAACTTCCCCGTGTTAACAGGGAGGCGAAAGAATTGCTGCACGCTGAGTTTATTTAGCCTTTGAATCCGTTTTTGCCGGAGCCGCTTTTTTATCAGCGGGCTTTGCTTCAGGTTTTAGTTCTGCTTTTTCGTCTGCCTTTTTCATTTCTTTTCTCTCATGCATCTCATGCTTTGCATGGTCATCATACTTTTCGGCATGTGAGTCGTGCTTCTAATCTGCATACTTAGGCTGTAGGGAAGCAGCAGGTGTGACAGTTGTTGCCGGCCTGGCTTCCGTAGTGGTAGTCTTGCTTTCCTGTTTTGCAGGGGCAACTTGTTTGTTACTTGTTTGTGTCTGTGCCTGATTTTGCGCCCGGGCAAAGAAGGCGGCAACGAAAGCAGCAATCATAGTGATCTTTTTTGTTTTGTTTTTAAAAACAATACAAACGTGTGGGCGCCTTTGTGAAAACGATCTGAATAATCATGGTACTTAGTAAATGTTTAACCATTGTTAAATGATCTGGGGCATCACAGAATCCTTGTATCTGTATAGCCGGTTTTCAATTTCAGAGTGATTCCTGCTTTTGCAGAAATGACAGCGCTGGTGCAGATACCTGCTTGTTAAAATACTTAGCATGCGTTTTTAGCTTGCCATTTGGTAAATTCCGGTTTGTTTTCCTGTGTCATTGCTCCCCTTGTATTTCAAAGTGGTTTTCCGGAACATTTGCATAGTTAGGATTCCTTACTATATTTGCCCTGAAAATTTTCAGCATGTCAAACCATTAAATCAAAAAATCATCATGAAAAAAACGATTCTGATTACACTTCTTTATGCAGCAGCAGCTGTTATTCCCGCCTGTAAACAACCTTCTCCCGAACAGCCTGAACAGAAAGCAGAACCTACGGCTGTTAAAGAGCTTCCTGCCGATGTATATTATCCGGAGGGATTTCGCAACTGGACACATGTAAAATCTATGATTCTGGAGGAAGGCCATCCGCTGTACGAATCGTTTGGCGGCATTCATCACCTGTATGCTAACAGCGAGGCCATGCAAGGTTATCGCAACGGCACATTTCCTGACGGCTCGGTGATCGTTTTCGATTTGTTCCATGCCGTACGTGCGGATAATGCCGTAACAGAAGGTGATCGTAAAGTAGTCGGGGTTATGTATAAAAATGCTAAAGCCTTCTCCGAAACCGGAGGATGGGGGTTCGGTGGTTATAAAAATCTGTTAGGCGAAAAACTGGATATTGACGGAAAAACGGCCTGTTATAATTGTCATACTGCACAGAAAGACAAGGATTTTGTTTTCAGCTCTTATCGCGAATAATCCATGCACCGGTTTGTTTTTCTGCTTACTGCTTTCGTAGCCGCCATGGCCGAAACAACTTTATCACAAACAAGAAAAGAACCTATGAAAGTTGCCGTGTGGGACACTTATGTTCCCAAAAAAAGCGGTGGGGTTATGCACTTTGATATCATTGCTCCTGCCGAAGTAAAGGACACTAATTTGATTTACCGTTACGGAAAGGAGTACCTCAAATCCAAGGGGCAGGAAGGACAGCCATTGACTTCGAAAGAATGCCGCTTTTGCCATATACGTTATGTGTTTCCCGAATGGGAAGCCGATATTAATAAAAAAGGATACTATATCCTTGAAATGGAAGGATGCGAATGATTGACTTTACAGCTCTATTAACTTTTACTGCCTGCTTACGAAGCAGGCAGTTTTTTTAATTTTCTTTGACGCTCATGAAATCGGATTTTGATCTGAATCAGCAAAATGAAAATACCGAAAGCCGCATTGCCGCGGCACTTGAGCGCATTGCCAATGCTTTCAAAGTTTTGTTATGGAATGAAAGCAAAGAACTTGAGCTGACGCCTATCCAGGTGCAAATTTTGATTTTTCTGCTTTATCATCATGAATCACTCTGCACCGTGAGTTCGCTGGCTGCCGAATTCGGCATGACAAAAGCCACAGTAAGCGAGGTGGTAAAAACACTGGAACGAAAAAAACTGATTGAAAAAGAACAGGACGAATCGGATACAAGGAGTTTCATCCTGCGGCTGACACATGAAGGAAAGTCAACGGCAAAACAAGCCGCCCTTTTCAGCAGTGCTTTACATTCTCCGATTAAAGCCATTAACCGGCAGGAAAAAGAAATCATGCTGAACGGGCTGCTGCATATTATTTATCATCTCCATTCGGAAGGCATCATTACTGTACAGCGCATGTGTTACAATTGCCGGTTTTATGAATCAAAAGAAAAAGGCAGCAAACATTATTGCCGCCTTCTTAAAAAACATTTGTCTGTTTCTGCTCTCAGGCTCGACTGTCCCGAATTTGAGCCGGCCGAAACGGCTTAACCTTTACACCGCCTCTGCTTTCAGCTTTTTGTTTTTGAAAACAAATTCTTTTTTATTGCTCAGGCTGATGCTGATTTCATCTTCCCTGTTAATCCTTCCTGCCAGAATTTCTTTGGACAGCTCATTCATTATTTTTTTCTGAATGACGCGTTTCAGCGGGCGCGCGCCAAATTGCGGGTCATAGCCCAGCTCGGCTAACCATTCTACTGCTTTTGGTTCTATGGTTACAGTAATTCCATTTTCCTTCAGCCGAGCAGCCACTGCGTTAAACTGAATTTTTACAATGTCTTCAATTTCATTACGCGTAAGCGGATTAAACATGATGATTTCATCAATACGATTCAGAAATTCAGGACGTATGGATTTTTTCAGCAAGTCCATTACCTGTAGGCGTGTGCGGGCAATCAATTCATCACGGTTCAGGTCATTTATTCCTTCAAAGTTTTCGCTGATGATATGCGCTCCGATGTTGGAAGTCATGATGATGATTGTGTTTCGAAAGTTGGCGGTGCGACCTTTGTTATCCGTTAATCTTCCATCATCGAGTACCTGCAACAGAATGTTGAACACATCAGGATGGGCTTTTTCAATTTCATCCAGCAGCACCACGGAGTAAGGCCTTCTGCGAACGGCTTCGGTAAGTTGTCCGCCTTCATCATACCCCACATATCCCGGAGGAGCACCAATCAGCCGAGAAACGGTATGACGTTCCTGATATTCGCTCATGTCAATACGCACCATGCTGTTCTCATCGTTAAACAGGTATTCTGCCAGCGCTTTGGCTAATTCGGTTTTACCTACACCGGTAGAGCCGAGGAAGATGAAAGAACCGATTGGCCGTTTAGCATCCTGCAATCCGGCACGGCTTCTGCGGACTGCATCGGAAATAGCAGCAATAGCATCGTCCTGCCCCACTACGCGTTTGTGAAGTTCTTCTTCCAGATGCAAAAGTTTTTCGCGCTCGCTCTGCAGCATGCGATTAACGGGAATGCCTGTCCAGCGCGAAACCACTTCGGCAATATCTTCGCTGTCAACCTCCTCTTTCATCATGGCGCCTTTTGATTGTGTTTCGCTAAGCTGTTTCATCAGCGCTTCCAGTTCCTTTTCGGTTTCTTTTATTCTACCGTAGCGGATTTCGGCTACTTTGCCGTAATCCCCTGCGCGTTCGGCCTGCTCGGCTTCTAACTTCAGGTTTTCTATTTTCTCCCTGGCCGATTGAATTTTTTCAACCACTTCTTTTTCTGACTGCCAGCGGGCTTTTACTTCATTGCGCTGTTCGTTGAGGTTAGAAATTTCTTCGTTTAGTTCTTTGAGTTTGGCTTTATCGTTTTCGCGCTTGATGGCTTCGCGTTCAATTTCGAGCTGCATGATTTTGCGGTTCAGTTCGTCTAACTCTTCGGGAACGGAATCCATTTCCAATCGAAGCTTTGAAGCGGCTTCGTCAATTAAATCAATGGCTTTATCCGGCAAAAAACGATCAGTAATGTAGCGTTGAGAAAGTTCAACGGCCGCAATGATGGCATCGTCTTTAATCCTAACTTTATGATGTGTTTCATAACGCTCTTTCAATCCGCGCAGAATGGAAATGGCGTCTTCGGTATCGGGTTCTTCCACCATCACTTTCTGAAACCTGCGTTCGAGCGCTTTATCTTTCTCGATGTGTTTCTGATACTCATTCAATGTGGTAGCACCGATGGCACGCAGTTCTCCTCTTGCCAATGCAGGTTTTAAAATGTTAGCAGCATCCATAGCCCCTTCGCCCGCACCGGCACCTACGAGCGTGTGTATTTCATCAATAAATAACACAATACTTCCTTCGGCACTGATTACTTCTTTCACCACTGCTTTTAAACGTTCTTCAAATTCGCCTTTGTATTTGGCTCCGGCAATGAGTGCTCCCATATCGAGCGAGTAAATGATTTTTGATTTGAGGTTTTCGGGCACATCGCCATTGATAATTCTATGAGCCAAGCCTTCGGCAATGGCAGTTTTACCAACACCGGGTTCGCCAATCAAGACAGGATTGTTTTTTGTTCTGCGCGAAAGAATCTGCAACACGCGCCTTATCTCCTCATCACGGCCAATAACGGGGTCAAGCTTACCGGTGCGGGCAAGTTCATTCAGGTTCTTTGCATATTTATTTAAAGCATTGTAGGTTTCTTCGGCAGAAGCACTGGTTACACGCTCGCCCTTTCTTAATTCCTGAATGGCTTTGGTAATTTCTTTCTCATTGGCACCTGATTCGCGAAGCAGTTTTGCCGTTTCATCATTGCCGGCCAGTATTCCGAGCAGAATGTGCTCAATGGAAACAAACTCATCTTTAAATTCTTTAGTAGCAATGCTCATTGCCTTTTGCAACGCTTTGTTGGCATCATTGCTCAGATAAACATTTCCACCGCTTACTTTAGGGTAACGGCTGATGATATCATCAATTCGTGTTTGAAGTGTGACGAGATGAACATTGAGTTTCTTTAAAATAAAAGGAGCCACATGCTCATCAACCGTAAGCAGTGCTTTTAGCAGATGGCCGGTTTCAATGGCCTGATGCGAATTGGAAGATGCAAGAAACTGAGCCTGCTGCACAGCCTCCTGCGATTTTATAGTGAATTTGTTGAAGTCCATAATTAATTAATCGTTTGGCCTGTGTTCATCATAAACCAAACCATTGGTAAAAAATGGCCAAGTTGGCAGGGGTTCATGGATTGAAAGTGACGGATTAGCAGAAGCATACGGAAAAGTTCTGCCAATTGGTAAATGGAAGTTATTCCACCCCTTCGGGGTTCCTCTCTGCTTTTTAAATCTGATTTATAATCATTTCATCCCTGCGGGATTTTGTTCTGCTCAGTCAATCTTGCTATAATCATTTCATCCCTGCGGGATTAAAAATTTGTACAGATTTAATTAATCTACGAAATCAAAACCGCGTAGCGGTGGAATGATTGTAGAAAACAAATACAGCATTAGTAGAATCCCGAAGGGATGGCATACACAACCCTCGAAAGGGATTATAACCCCTCTGCGGTTTGCCTTTGAGAGTTGTCTAATCAATGCATTACCACCACCCGCTGCAAAAACATCTTTGAATCATTGCCTGGTGCGGCCGGAAGAATTCGCATAAAACAAATTCCTGCCGGCAGTTGACTTACATCCATCTGTTGCTCTATGCCTGTAACTTGTATGCTCTTCATCACCTTGCCTGACATATCCATCAATTCTGCTTTGTATAAGCCTACTTCCAAACTCTCTTCAGAAAAATTATTACCACGGATATTGATGTATTGGTTTGCCGGATTGGGGAATAACGTAAACGTTTCATCGGTTACATTAACATTACTGATGCTTACGGTTTGCGAGTAGGTAAACTTCCCGTCAAAGTCGGTTTGTTTAAGGCGGTAAAAAGAAATTCCGGACAGAGGTTTATCATCCAACAACTGATAGGTGAGCAATTGAGTACTGTTCCCTTCACCATCCACAATTCCAATATCTTCAAAATGTATTCCGTCAGCAGAGCGTTCGACTGTAAAGAAATCATTGTTTACTTCTGAAACGGTTATCCATTGAACCAATACATTACCCGAAATCATTTTTAACGAAAACACCAAGAGTTGCACAGGTAATGGAGAAGTATATTGAATGGAAGCACTGAGATTGATATTACATCCTGCCTGTGTAGTAACGGTAACTGAATAATTTCCTGCAGCGTAAACAACAATGGAATTAGCTGTTGTGCTGGTTGACCAAAGGAAGGAGCTGTTTACGGGAGCGCTGACCGAAAGCGTAATGCTGTCACCGGGATCAATAATTAAAACTCCGGCAGGATTTAATACAGGCTGTAAAGCTCCGTGAACAATTCTGCGCGAGCAGGATGTTCCATTCAGCAATGATGATTTAGGGTTGAGGTCTGAATCGTTAATCTGCCCACCGTTAAGCATAGTAAATCTTACTGATACTAATGAAACAAGATTACCGATGGGAGTCATGCTGGAGGAAGTAAAACGCAACGTACTGTCAGCACTGTTGTAATTGGCTGATGCCATCAGGTAACCCTGATGAATAACGATAGAGTGATAAGCCATTTTGGTTACATCAAATTTCAGTGAGAAGTCAAGCGCATATACCGGGTCATCCGTCTTTATAAAGACAGGAAACTGAGCCAGGGTGGAGATACAGGCAGCCTGCGACAAATCGAAAAAAACAGAATCGTATTGATCAATGGCGGTTACACTTAAGGATGTTGACATGCCGGGTTGCGCATTAACACAACTGCACATTGAGAGACAGACAATGGCAAGCGCAAGAAGGCCCCGGAAAACAGGTTTCACAGCAAACAGGTTTAGTGGAAGACAAAAGTATCTGCGTAAAAATCTTTCCCAAAATCATTCGGGTTAACGAATTATTAAGTTCGACCTCAAAAATGATTTGAATAAATCAGGCTGAAACCATGTTAAGTTCTGCAAACAGCAGCAAAAGTTTGGCAGAAATTATTCGTGCGCAGGTATGAAGTAATTATTTGTTGATGACCGCTTTCCCGGTAAACGTATTTCTTCCGGATTTAACGGTTACCAAGTAAACCCCATCGGACAGATTACCCGTTTCAAAAGAAACGGTTGAACCGGGCTGAACAATCTGATGATTTTGCTCTTCAATGATTCTGCCTGATAAATCCGTCATTGATATAACAGCATTCTGAATCAATTCATTCATGCGGACATGAATGACCTCCTTAGAAGGAACCGGAAATATGACAATACTTCCGTGATTGAATGAATTCTCTGAAACAGAAAGCAGGTTGCAGTCAACTAATTTAACGCTGCATTGGTCGCCATTGAGATATCCCTTAAGCGTAAAAATATCACCAAAGCACATGAGGCTGGTAGTGATGGTGTCGAATCGTACTTTTACCAATTGCGTCAAATTGGGAATGGGAGTCAGACTGCTTGAGGTGAAACGGATAGTTGAGTCAAATTGGTTGTAAAACGAATTATCAAGGAGGTAAGTGGTCATATCAATGATGGTATCATACAGATATTTGGTCTGATTGTATTTAAGCGAAAAATCAAGTGAATAGATTACATCATCCGTTTTGAAATACACAGGGAACTCCAAATAGCCGTTGGCGACAACAGCCTGTGAAAGGTCGAACACTACAGAATCAAACTGATCAATGTTTGCGGTTACAGGCGGAGATACTTTGTTCTCCTGTGCTTGAACACTGATGCCTGCAGAAAATAAAAAAGAACATAAAGCCACAAGGTAGAAGGATTTGGTCATGGTTGAAGCGGTTTGGGAACCCAAAAGTATAAGCGGTTTCGGCCAGCAGCGTAAAAAAAAGTTTATGAAATAATTAAATCGGCTATGATGGTTTTGCCGTCAACGATTCTGTGTTAATAATTACCCATTCGTTAACCTTGACATAACAATCAGCGGAAGCAGAGACGGTTTTTTTGCGGAAAAGACAACGATTGTATATATCTTTTTCAGTTGCTTTTACTACTCTGACCAAAAAACCGCTGCCTGTCTTTACTTTTAATCCTGAGCAGCAGGAAAATCTTCACACTATTTTACATAGCCATGAATACTTATCCTAAAACAAAACGAAAAGTAGAAATAGTAGTGATCTCCGATGTGCATCTCGGCACGTATGGATGCCGTGCCAAAGAATTGGTTGCTTATATGAAAAGCATTCAGCCGGAAACAGTGATTCTGAATGGCGACATCATTGATGTGTGGCAGTTTGACAAGAAGTATTTCCCAAAGTCGCACATGCAGGTTATTCACCAGATAACCAAATGGCTTAAGAAAGGAGTAACGGTTTATTACCTCACCGGCAATCACGATGAAATGCTGAGGCGCTTTGCCGGCTTCCGTCTTTCCAATTTTATGATTGAAAACAAATTGGTACTTAACCTTCCTGAAGGCAAAACATGGATTTTTCATGGCGATGTTTTTGACATAACCATGCAACATGCCCGATGGCTGGCACGCCTCGGTTCGGTCGGTTACAACTGGCTTATTCATCTCAACACCTTCTGCAACTTTATCAGCGAACAAACCGGACGCGGACGCATCTCTCTTTCCAAAAAAATCAAGAACAACGTAAAACAGGCGGTGAGTTATATCAACTCATTTGAAAACACCTGTGCCGCTCTGGCTGCCAAAAATCATTACCGGTATGTAGTCTGCGGGCATATTCATCATCCTGAAATCAAAACCATTGCTACTGATAAAGGACCCGTAATCTACCTCAACTCGGGCGACTGGATTGAAAACCTCAGCGCTTTAGAATATCATGAAGGGATATGGAAAATTTATCGGCATACCGAACAGCCGCCTGCCGGAGACGAAGTGCAGGAACAGGAAGAAGACAAATTTATACTGTTGAAAAACGAAGAAATTTTCAGGCACATGCTGTCCGATTTCCGCGAATTAACCCCTTTTGTAAAACAAAGTAAAAACAATTAAACACCATGAAAATACTTTATGCCATACAAGCCACCGGAAACGGCCACCTGACCCGTGCCATGGATATTGTTCCCGCTCTTAAAAAATATGGAGAAACCGATGTATTACTCAGCGGCATTCAGGCTGATTTGCCTCTGCCTTTTGAAGTGAAATACCGTTTGCAGGGTTTGTCATTCATCTTTGGTAAAACTGGAGGCATCAATGTATGGCAAACATACCTGCGCATGAACTCCCTGCGGCTGCTTAAAGAAATCCGAAGCCTGAATGTGGAGCAATACGACATGGTCATCAGCGATTTTGAGCCGGTATCGTCATGGGCATGCCTGATGGCAAAAAGAACCTGCATAGGACTGAGCAATCAGATCGCCACCTTGCATCCGCTGGCACCTAAACCGAAATCGAATGATCTATTGGGCAAAATGGTGCTCGATCATTACGCCCCAACCACAGTCAATTATGGTTTTCATTATAAACGGCTCGACAAAAACATTTTCACTCCCGTTATCCGTAAAGAAATCCGTGAGCAGCAAGTGAGTAATGAAGGACACTTTACGGTTTATCTTCCCAGCTATGATGATGACAGAATCAGCAAACACCTTACGCGTTTTAAAAAATGCGAATGGCAGGTATTCTCAAAACACTGTAAAAAGAAACACCGCGAAAAAAATGTCCGTGTATGGCCATTGGAACATGAGCGGTTTGTAAAAAGTCTGGCATCATGCGAAGGCATTCTTTGCAATGCAGGTTTTGGAACCACTTCCGAGGCACTTTTTCTGAATAAGAAAATGTTAGTCATCCCCATGAAGATGCAGTATGAGCAGCATTGTAATGCCGCCATGCTTAAATCCATGGGTGTTAAAGTGATAAAAAGCCTGAAGAAAAAACATTATGAAAAGATAAACGATTGGATTGACCGCAAGAGCATGATTGAGGTAAATTATCCTGACCATGTACAGGAAATCATTGCTACTATCATGGAAAACCATCATACAGAAAAGGCTGTTCCTTATGTAAGCCGCCACACCGAATACAGACTTTTCCGATAACACAGCAGGTGCATCATCTTTGCCTGCATGCTTATAAAGGGTAATAACAATTTCATTTGGGGAGTTGCTTCTTCTGCTTTTCAGACGGAAGGCGCCTATCTGGAAGATGGAAAAGGCTTGAGCATCTGGGATGTGTTTACCGGCCGGAAAAGGAAAATCCGTAACGGCCATCATGCACACAGGGCTACGGAATTTTATTACCGCTTTGAAGAAGACCTGGATATTATTTATCAGCTTGGAATTCGCCATTTCCGGTTTTCATTTTCGTGGCCGAGAATTATTCCGGATGGCACAGGGGCAGTAAATCAAAAAGGTCTGGGTTTTTATCACCGAGTGCTGGATGCCTGTCAGGTGCGGGGCATAACTCCTTGGGTTACGCTTTATCACTGGGATTTGCCTCAGGCCCTGCAGGAAAAGGGAGGATGGGTTAACAGGGATATCGTAAGCTGGTTTTGCAATTATGTACAGGTATGTCTTAAAAATTTTCAAGATAAGGCCAATCACTGGATGGTATTGAATGAGCCGATGGCATTTACCGGAGCCGGGTATTTCTTAGGCATTCATGCTCCCGGCAAACGCGGCTTAAAAAATTTTATTCCTGCCATGCACCATGCAGTGCTGAGCCTTGCCGAAGGAGTACGGGTTATCCGTTCGTATGGAGAACAGCATTTAATTGGTTCAACTTTTTCCTGTTCGCACATTACACCGTTTTCAACCAAAGAGAAAGATATAAAAGCAGCACACCGTTTTGATGCCTTGCTTAACCGGCTATTCGCAGAGCCTGCTGCCGGACTGGGTTATCCTGTAAAGGATTTGCCTTTTCTGAAACGTGTTGAAAAAATTATGAGAGCGGGCGATGAGATCCGTATGACCGCTCCGCTTGATTTTATCGGAATACAGAATTATACCCGCGAGGTTATCAGGCATGCCTGGTATATTCCTTTTCTTAACGGAAAGCCGGTACCTGCTCATGAACGAAAGGTTTATCATACCGTACTCAACTGGGAAGTTTATCCTGAATCACTTTATGCCATGATAAAAAAATTCAGTCAATACGGTTTCCGGCAAGTCATCGTAACAGAAAATGGAGCCGCTTTTAATGATACGATTGAAAACGGCAAAGTAAATGACGATAACCGAATCCATTTTCTACAGCATTACATTGAGCAGATGCTGAAAGCCAAAGAAGAAGGATGTCCGGTCTCAGGCTATTTTGTGTGGTCGCTTACCGATAATTTTGAATGGAGTGAGGGATATCATCCACGCTTCGGATTGGTGTATGTGAATTTTGAAACATTAAAGCGAACAATAAAAAATTCGGGTAGATGGTACAGTGATTTTATTAAGCGGGTTTAATCAGATCGTTTTTAATGATACAAACGGCAACGTAAGAAAAAAGAAAAGCCCCGGCCGCTAAACTTGCCGGGGCATTTTCTCAGGGGGCTAAACGTTCCCTTGCTTTAATTAAGAACCACTTTATTCAATGAAATAAAGCCTTTGTTAAACACTTTCAGTACATACACGCCTTTGGCAAGCGTACGTATATCAAGTTGATGAGCTTCACCGGCCAGTATGTTTTTCTCAACAAGAATCTGTTTTCCGGTGATGTCGAGAAGCTGAACAGAAGCATCTTCTGACACGGTTACATTAAGCATTTCATGGGCGGGGTTGGGAAACACATTAACCATTACGCCACTGAAATCAGTCGTTAACTGAGCGCCTTTCACTTCAGCGCCTGTACGCTCACCGTTAAGGAAAGCGCTTACGGCTGAAAGGTCATTTGCTGTAACTGCATTTGACTTAAGGGCAAAACGAACAGAAACAGGAGTGCTGTTTTCAGCCACAGTAACAAGACTGTTGGAAGTAAAGCGAAGCGTGTTGTCCACCGTGTTCATGTTAGCCAGCACCTGTAAATCGCTATTGTGATTTACGATGGTGTTGAACTCCAGTTTGCTGTTATCAAACTGCAGGGCAAAGTCAATGGCATGAACTTTTTCATTGCTTACAAAAGAAACCGGTACATCCAAGTATCCGTTTTCAATGCGGGCTTTTTCCATGTCAAACACTACTTTGTCGTTGCCTGCACGGAACTCGCTGTTAGGAACAACCGTAGCAAAGTTTCCGTTAACATCTCCGAGCAACATACCAAAATAAGTGGCATCCTGAATCTGTACACATCCACTAAGTATAATAGAAGGAACAGGCAAACAGAAAGGCACTTGCGGAACATTGGATTTTGAATAACCCACTCCGTCATTGCCCGGATAGGTAGATGAGATTTGATAAGCCAGATTGCTGTTCAAGGTTGACTGATTGACGAAGAGCCAGTCTTTAGAAGGCGGACCGAGAGGTAAACCGTTGATGTCATAATTCCAGCTTTGTTTGAATTCGGGAATTTGCAAGACGGCACGTTGGTTAATCTGCGAAAGGTCGCCCGCACTTACCACCCCATCGGTGTTAACATCCATAGAGATAATCTGGAAAATGGTGGGAATAAAAGACAAGTCGTTAATCAATACCAGACGGGTAAGGAAGGCATCAAAACCATTTACAACGGGCTGCACATCGGTAGTACCTGCAATGTCTTTAATGATTTCGACATGCGAACCGTTTTGAGTATCGTACGTGAAATCGCCATTGAGGTCGGGCTGAACAGCCGTAGCTGAACGGTTAGCGCAGGTATTGTCGTTGCCATAGATATTGGTAATAAGGTGCGCAGCAGGGTTAAAAGCATCGTATTTAATCGGACTGCTATCGAACCAGAATTTCAGTTTACCATCCAAATCAGTATCCGAGAAAGTAATAAACTTTCCAGCATCGGCCAATTGTTGCTGAACTCCGTTAGCATAACTTTCCTGAAGCTGCGTAACAGAGAAGTCAGCGGTGTCAGCAATACCGAAAGTGATGTTCTTTGAAAACTGAACACAAAAGATATCGCCTGTTCCCTGAAATTTAGCATTGGAAGGAGCATTGGCATTGAAGAAAACAGAAATGTTCATAGTGCCGTTTACAGAATTAATACTATGAGCCGTTGATGTCCATGTCGGATTGATCAAAGCATTGCTTACAGAAATTACGCCTGTAGGAGTAACTTTATTCTCATCATAATCAAGTACAACATCATAACCAATGATATTGTCAACCGTATCCACAGCAGTTACGGGAATACAGAACAAATTCTGAGAACAGTTTGCTACAACAGTAGTTACTTTGTATCCCAGGGCATTTGGATCAAGGATGTTGATATTAACGGCAGCCGAAAGTGTAGAGGCTCCGTTATTATCCCATGCGCGGGCGGTAAGCGAGGCAGTGCCAATAACGCTTGTCCAGTCAAAAGTAAACGGAGTAGGAGGAGTAATGTCAGAGCCTACATACACGCTGTTCACAAAAAACTGAACTGAGTCAACAGTACCATTGGGATCGGTAGCCGTAGCAGAAATACTAACGATGGCTGGTGCCGTAAACAATGCTCCGTTGGCAGGTGAAGTAATGGCAACTGCCGGAGGAGGGTTGCTGGTTACGTTGATGTTAATGCCTGAAGATAACGTGGAGGCTCCATTGTTGTCATAGGCACGGGCAGTCAAAGTATGAGGGCCGAGGGTAGCTGTCCAGTTAATGGTATAAGGGTTCGGGCCTGTTAAATCAGAGCCGATATAAACAGCATCAACAAAGAACTGAACAGAATCAATGGTTCCGTCAGCATCATTGGCATTGGCATCAATAGTAACGGTAGAGCCAACAAGTACACTGGAGCCGTTAACCGGAGAAATAATACTGATGGTTGGAGGGGTGTTGGAGCCGGGAGGGGCAAAAGTCTGCTTAAGGAAAGGAGCAGTAAATTCACCGGCAGATGGGTTTGAGTGAACATAATTTTCAACACCGCCACCGGGAGTTCCAATCTGAATGTTCAGAGCAAAAGAGAACACTCCATCAGTGGTAAACTGTCCAACCAACACACGGTTGGCTGCTGTTGGGCCGGTAGCACCTCCAAGAGCAGCTACGGAGCCGTTCTCTGTTTGGAAGAAGTTTCCTGACTGGCTTGTACCGTCAAAGACATCTAACTCTGCAGCAGAGATACCAACAAAGGTAACGGCTACAGGCGATCCGGGAATCATTCCATCACGTGCAGTAGTGTTGGTAGTAGTTCCGATATTAATTGGAATGCCTCCTGCATAGGGGTCATTGTTCTGAAGGATGTTATCGGCATTACCCGGTGACCCATCCGTATCTTCTGTTTTCAATACTCCCACTCTTCCGTTGGCTGCTCCGCCAACTGAGAAGTACGAATCGAGCAAAGCAGAATTTTTCCGCACGTTAGTAACGCTTATGGAAGGAGTTGTACCGCCATAATCTTCATTATTGAAGAATGAAGTGGAAGTTTGAACACGCAGGGTGTCTTTACCGGGCAATCCGTAAAGCGCCTGGAAGTTATAACCCGGAAGCATATCCACATAAATACGGTAGGTGATAGATCCGGCAGGCAGCGTACCGGCACTGCCGGCAGCATCGGCTGCATTGGAAACATAAAAGATTTCCACTTGCACGTTTTCAATTCCTTGGGCTTTGGTCATTGTAGCTGTTATCATGAGGGCCAAACCCAGCATGATGCTTTTCATCATCTTTTTCATAAGATTATCTGTTTTACAGTTTAAGAATGTTGCTGATGAAATTAGTTACAAGACTGGTTAAACTGGCCAAGCAGAATCAGGAAGTCAGCATTGTTGGTAATGCCATCTCCGTTTATATCTGTAGGACAGGGTTGCAGGTTAGAAGTAACTCCCAGAACAGTGGCATAAGCCCATGGAGATAGCCAGGGTTTTCCGGTAGAAGCGAATGCCCCGCGATAATTTGCATTTACAAAAAAGCCATCATTAGGAGGAGTGCAGGTAGTAGATAATGCCGGATTCGGAACAGCATCAAACTTATCAGAAACCACATTGGTAGAGGAGTTCATAGCCCAAACATGATCAAAGCCGGGTATCGGAGCGGTGCCTGTAGGACGCAGGTTGCCGTCTGTATCAAATTTGGCAACATCTGCCGGAGTAACACTGGCCAGGCTGTTATCAAGAACAAGAAATCTGGCGTTATTGGCATCATTCATCATAAAGAAAGTGTTGCATTGAATTTTAAGTGAACCTGCAATCCAGTTATCGTAAGCTTCGGTTAGGTGCGAACCGCAGGCCGATGAACTGCCCAAGGATTTAGTCATATTCAATCCGCTGTTGAAATTGGCGAATACTGAATTGTAAATTTCACCTTCGGTAAGTTCTTTAGCGTTAATAGCATTGTGGCCGCTGTTATCAGCAACATTCAGGCGTTTGCCGGAACCAATCATTGTTGCATTATAAACGACAGGATGCGAACGTGGAGTTGCAGAATTGTTTTTCTGGTCAGTAGCATCGGCTTCAAACCCGTTATCTCCGGTTGGTGCTGTAATACTGTCGGCCTGAAGGTTGAAAATAAACTGCGCTTTACCAACCCAACCATGGTCCCAGTCAAGACCATCATCAGCAAGAAACATAGTTGAAATGTACTTGAGGTTTACGGTACCCCCGAATACTTCAACACCATCATCATCATTCGAAACCACTTCAATATATTCAACAGTAGTGCCGCGGCCAACAGATCCAAGTGTTAATCCGTTCAATTCGTTACCGGCTGAAATAACAGCTCCGGCATGACGAATAGAAACATATCTCATGATACCAGAGTTGTCATCATTATCAGAACCTCCATAAAGAATGCGCGAATTAGCTGCTGAAAAACCTTCAGGGAAAGCAACGCCCGGGCTGCCCCCATAAAGCGTATTGCAACTTACAATGTTGTTTACCGCACGCCCGCAAACAACTACCCCGCCCCATTTGCCACGATTGGCTATGCCATAGGTTCCGCTAAGGTTGTCGCTATTGGCAGTGAATACAATCTGACATGTGGGTGTACCGTTAGCGAAAATTTTACCGCCTCTTGATACCACCAATGCAACAGCATTAGCAGGAATGGTAATCGTATCCACTCCCTTAATCACTGTTCCGGCCTGGATGGTGAGCGATTTCCCGTCAGGCACATAGATTTTTTTGTCAAGAATCCATGTTTTGTCGCAGGTAAGTACGGTACTGTTGGCAATAAGATCACCGTCCGTTGCCCCGCCTGAAACGGCAAGAGTAGAAAGAGCTACTGTGGGTCGCGATGATACGGGTGTAGGACATCCGCAATCAGCGCCTAAGTTGGATTGGGCCATGCTTCCGAATGACATCAGCAGCCCAAGTGCTGATACCATGATCCATTTGGTTTTTGTTTTTTGTTTCATTTTGTTTTTGTTTTTTCGTTTAACACACCATCATTGATGTGCAGCGCAAACCAACCTGTCATGTGTTTAGTTAAATAAATCCTAAGGTTACGGATTCACTACAGTTTCATTATGGAAAGTGCTTTGTAAGTTTAAGCCAATATGACCTGTGTTACGAAATTCTGAACCGTAGTATGCTCTAACAATATTGTCAGTAAGCCAACCGGCTTCTGATAACAAGTTTTACAAAACGGTAAATTAGTTTTTTACGCAACGCACACTCATACCATAAGAATGCATTATATGCGAACGAAACACCTGCGATTTCTTGTAATCGAGATAACGGTACCAGGCCTGGCCGTTTTCAAAAGAAGAAGAAGTCCACCAGAACCCGGATTGTTTTAATCCCGGTATGCCAAAATTCCCGTTGAATAAACGGCAGCTTCCGCCAAGGGCAGCAAAGCCTGTTTTATTATCTCCCCAAACAGTACCGAACAGCGTCCACCCTTCCGGGGCTTTTACTTTAAGGTGGTCGCCTTCATAAGTGCCCCTCCACGCAAGTCCATCCGCCTCGTCATTGCTCATGCCTGCATGTCTTTCCAATTCTTTCCAGTCTTCATCAGTTGCTATCCGCCATCCTTCAGGAGCAAGTCCGCGTGCATCACTCACCGCATACCAGTTATAAAGCAACCCGGGCGCTGAAGGATTATCTTCGTATTGGCTATAAGCAGAGGAATTAATGGTATCCCACCGAACCGGGTTAAGTCTTGATATAAAGGTAATGTCCGAACCATCACGGAATTTGGTGCTCTTCAGATTTTCAGCCATCCACCATTGATTTCCGATTTTTACTGTTTCATAGATGTTGCCTTCCATATCCGTTACCGTTCCTTTTTCAAAAACAGGATCTTCTATTTCTTTCACTTCTTTTCCACAGCCGGAAAAAAGTAACATAGCAATAGCCGCCATCCAAAATGACAACGATATAAAAAAAGGTTTTGCTGATTTTATCATGGCTTCATCGTGAAATAACGAATGACTGATGCAGTGAAAGTCCTTTTTGGGTCATCACCTGTAAAATGTAAAATCCTTCCGGCAATCTTCCTACCTCTAACACGTGTTCTTCGGATACAGATGACCAATTCCCCTGAAGCATTTTTTCTCCCGAAACATTATAGATAGTGAAAAAACCGTCCTCATTATCCGGGCCAATCAAGTTCCATACAATCTGATTTCCGGCAGGATTCGGTGAAACCAAAAGTCTTGCCTTCTTTAATGACGGACAAACCACTTCAATATCTCTGTCGGCACACAATCCCGGATAACAGCAGAGTTCCTTTATGTTATAGTTAGCCTCAGCGTTGTAATTACAGGCAAGCGGATCCATGCAACCGAAAACGATTAATGTTTTGCAAGAGTCATTATTTTCACAGGCATTAGCCGCGCTGTATTCAAGGTAGTCGGTGTTTAAACAACCACAAACAGGAGGGTATTTAAGAAACGGACTAAGACGCTCAATATAAAGAGGTACAGAAGTATTAATAAGCACTGAATCATCAGCCACATAATGCACAATAGTACCATCCGCTTCTTCAAGCTGAACATTCAGTTCAAAAGACAATTGTCCTTTGGTGGTTACCTGGGCCACCAACACGATATTATCAGCCGTTATGCCTGCTACTCCATCGCCCTGTTGAAGTACGGCTATACGGCTGTTGAATTCTTTACCTGTATAGAGCGATCCGAAAACGGTGGTATCGTGACCGAGAGATGCATCAAAAAAACCGTAATCAAACCACTGGCCTGCAGGAGATGCTCCTGATAAATATCCATCAGCAACCGTTAAAGGTATTCCGGCTTCGGGATCATTGTTCACCAATATGCCTCCGGGAATACCGCTGGTGCCTCCCTGATTGTTACTTCCACCAACGAAGGAGCCATCTGTATCTTCTGTTTTTAATACACCATAGTATTGTGTGGAGGAAAGCCGGCAGGCAATACCCAGTGTTAGCCAACTGTCAAGGCTAATAGTTGGATTGCCGGAAAACCAATTTCGGTTTATCAAATAGCCGAAATAGGCGTTTGGGCGATCAATGTTATTATATAAATCTTCCGTGCTTCTTATAATGAGCGGATGATTCTGATCTCCGTAAATTTTTTTAATTTTACTTCCGGCAGCAAGATCAAGATATACACGATAGGTAACCGAGCCAGGTTCTATGGTACGCCCCTGCGTACTGTCGGTAGCGTCTAATGAGTCGCTGATATAATAAGTTTCTACAATAAGGTTTTCAATCTGCGCATTGGCATGAATGCCTTTTACTGTAATAGCCAGAATAATGAGGAGCTTGATGGGATAGTTGATTTTCATTTTCTGTTTTTTTTAAAACCGGTAACTAATGCCTAAAGAATAGCTTCTTCCATACTTAATGTTCTCATAATCGAGTTTCCATCCATCGCCTGCAAGTCTTACCGGAGTATTTAAAACATCGCGTATGGTTAAACTGGTGCTGAAATGTTTTCCAAGCTTTTTGGAAATTTTAAAATCAACATGATGACGGGGCAATTCATAGATATTGGAAAGCAGATCCGATTCGGCAATCACAAGCCGTTTACCCTGCAAGTTATAGCTTGCGGTAATCTGCAAACCGAGGCTGTCGGCAATGTAGCCAAGAATAACATTAACTACATAAGGTGCCTGCCCGTACATGGTACGAGTAATCGTATCAATTGGTATAAATGCTTTAATGCCATTTTCTACAACAATTCTTTTTCTGACAACATCAGATTCTGATTTTACCATCGTAACATTTGCTTTCAGTTCAAAATTGAAAGGAAGCTTTTTTCTTCCTTCCAGTTCAATGCCCTGCACAATGGATTTATCCACATTCACCCATGTGAAGCCCTGTGTATATTCAATCAGTTCAATATGATTTTTAATATGCTTGTAGAATAAGCTTAGCGAAACATTATCTCCGTTTTTAAAATAGGATTCTGTCCTGATGTCGTAATTGTAAATGTTTGCCATTTTCAATTCAGCATTCCCGAAGACATTTTTTCTGCGCTCATTGTCATACACCACAGATTCGGAAAGCTCTCTCAGGCCGGGGCGCGCCACCGTCTGGCTGTAATTTAGCCTGAGGTTAACCGGGCGGAACTCGTCATCTTTCAGTTTGTAAACGAGATTGAAACTGGGCAGATAGCTGGTTTTTATAATGTTGGCAGGATTGAGAATAAAGTCATCGGCCAAGGTCTGCCTGCGCGGATCGTCTTTTAGATATCCTAAAGAGTCATAACCAAAAGCATCGGTAAACAAGTTGGCACGTTCCGCACGAACTCCTGCCGCAGCCCTTATCCTGTAGGTAATATTTATATCAGCCATTGTGTAGGCCGAAATAATGGTTGTTTCACCAATAATAAAGTTCGAAGGACTTCCGCTTTCCGAATAATAATTACTGACACTTAAAACAGGCTGGCCGTTAAACTGAAAAGTATTAAAGTCAAACTTATCCGGCCTGAAATAGAAATCAAAATCTTCTTCATAGAGAGGGTCAAAGCCAAACGGACTGAAGTTGACCAAGTAATCGTATTGTCTGAACTTCCAATCGTTACGCAGGTACCCGCCACCGAACATGAGTTTGCGGGCCATGCCGGGCTGAGGGCGAAGCGGAAGCTCAAAAGCGATTTTAGTATCAAGCAAGTCGTCATTCAGATAACGGTAGTAACGGTGAATACCGCCTTTAGCAACAGCATTTCCACCTATGCTGCCTCCAATGGAAAGCGCGCTGTCCTGCTGGTCTTTCAGGTAGATGATTCGTTTAAAATCGGGGGCATTGCTGCTGCCGTTTGTGTAAGCAGCACGGATATCAGTCTTTAATTTAATGGATGGGATATAATGCTGAGACTGTAATTGATAAACCAACTGTTTACGTTCCTCATAAAACTGGCTGCGGTTAATAAGGTAATATGCATTGCCATCCACATAAGGCTCGCGGGTAATGCGTACATCATTTACGCCTGTAAGATTAGGCATAAAGATAAAACCAATACTATTGTTTGAATTGAGCTTGTAAGAAAGATTCATCAGGGCGCTCCACCCGTTGGTTTCTTTGCTGATGACTTGCGGCAAGGTATCCAGCGAACTGGTTTTTACTCCATCAATATTCACCCCTTTGTTGTAAGTTGAACGCGGGTCATACTGCGTTGAACTTCCGTAGCGCAAACCAAAAAGAAATCCTAGAGGACGATTAAACAGTGTGGTTTGATTTCCTACGGAGATATTCTGTGAAAACCCGAGAGGCGCTTTGCGGTATTGAGTGTTCCAGTTAGTTGGAAATTTTTTGGCTGCTTCAATGGCATCGCGGTTAATTATTTCAAAAGCCCGGTTTCTATAATCGCCTTGCAGGAATTTGTTTTTTGCTTCGGTAAAAGCGGCTTCATTATCAAAAAGGGCCTTGGGTAAAAGTCCAAGCTCAACAAGAGCCAGTTTGTAATAGGTATCATTCCAGGGCGTATTGGGAGTTACTCCTATGGAGTTGAAGTAACCGCCCAGTCCAAGCGCCACAAATTCTTTGTACAGGCTTGGCGAGATTTGTACGGATGAAAAATCTTCATGCGGATACTCGCGCAGGTTGCTGTCATAGCCAAGCCAGTCGGTTTTGCTGCGTTGCGAAGTCAGTATTTTTTTAAAGGTTGTTTGCGGGTTATAGGTTAACGATGATTCAATGTTGATGCTAAGATTCTCGGGGTAATCTTTGGTCTCAACCGAAAGATAAGCGCCTGCCCAGTCACCGGGCAAATCAGCGCTGGCTGTTTTGGTAACAATGACATTGTCAACAAGAGCCGATGGAATCAGGTCAAGTTTAAAGTTATTGGTAAACGGATCAAGGGTTGGGATTTTAAATCCGTTCACCGCTGTTTTAATATAACGGTCGCCTACGCCTCTTACGGTTATTATGCTTCCCGTTGTTGAAATACCCGGTACCCGCGCTACGGCAGTTACCACATTGGCATCGCCTGTGCGTTTAATACTTTCGGCAGAAACATAATCAAGCGTTACGGACGAATTGATTTTTACCTTTTCAATGTAAGACTCCTTCTCGCGCAATTGTTTGGCCGTGATTTCAACTGCCTGAATTTCCTGTGTGGCAGGTTTCATGATGAAATTCCGGATAATGACTTCTCCTTTTTTAGGATGAACCGTTTCTTCAATGGTTTTGAAACTGATGAAAGAAATAATCAGGGTCTGAGCAGAAGTATCGGTAATCTTCAGCGAATAATTGCCGTCCAGATCAGCGCTGGTGCCTATACTGCGGTTGTCTTTCAGCACAACAGTGGCACCAATCAGCGGCTCTCCATTCTGGTCAGATATTTTTCCGCGTATTATACCCTGTCCTGATGCATGATAAACAATAATCATCTTAAACAGAATCAGACAAAAGAAACGACTGAATGCTTTCATGCTATCATAATTTGCATGTAATAGAAAAGCCTGATGTTTTAAACGCTCTTTACTGCTTCACGATTTTTTTCATGGAAGAAGCAATACCATTATTGTAAAGTTCAACCAGGTAGGTTCCGGCAGGATAATTTGATAGGTCAATGTATTCAAAGAATTGATCATCTACATATCCGATTTTCTTTACTTCAAGCCTGCGGCCTTCCTGATTTAAGAGTGCATAACTGATGTTCCCCGGTTTTGACGGAGAGATCTCCAATGTAAACAAGTCTCTTACCGGATTAGGATATACATTCATTTTGGTTCCTGCAGTTTGTCCGTTTTCATTGATCATGGATGAAGAATTGAAAGTCAGGCAAGGCAGCATGATTTCGTTACCAACAGGGTTTTTGGCAACATAATTTTCAACGCCACCCCCCGGAGTGCCAATCTGAATATTCAATTCGAAGGTTAAAATGCCATCTGTGGTAATCTGTGCAATCAAAACTTTATTATCAACAGGATCAGGTCCTTCAGCACCGTTCAATGCAGCCCATGAGCCATTCATGGTAGAGAATACCGGACCGTTAGTTCCATCATTCTGATTATCAAAAACCAACACTTCGTTGGTAATACCAACAAAAGTTACAGGCTCAGGAGTACCGTTTCCGGCAATAATTCCATCCTGCTGCGTAAGCGGAATACCTGCCAGCGGATTGTTGTTTTGTAACACCTGAGGAATGTAATTATTTACCACGGTGGCCACACCGTCATCCAGCGATTTTAAAATTCCATAGTTGAATTTACACGCTGCGCCCACAGAGAGCCAGGAATCAAGCATTACGGTATTATCTGCAGCCTGTGCTTTGGTAAAATTAGGAGTGGTGGCTCCGCGGTCTTCGTTATTAAAAAACAAAGTGGTTGTTTCTATACGGCATTCGTGTTCGGCTCCGGGAGTATCTACTCCGTAAGCAGCCTGAAACCGGTAACCGGGCAACATATCAGCATAAATGCGGTAAGTTACCGAACCCACAGGCAGCACTCCGCCATCCTGATTGGCAGCGGCATCGTTGGCATCGGAAATGTAGTAAATTTCTACAGCCACACATTCCAGCCCGTTTTGTGAATGCGCAGCCGCATGTAGAAGTAATAATGCAAATAATGAGAGTAAGGTTTTGTTCATAGTGTAATGGTTTTATGGTTTCGTTTGATTTGGCCAAATGAACGGCCGTTGCTTTAAGGCTAACTGAATTTACTGTTACTGTTTGTTTACACAACAGCTTAAAATGTTAATCATGCGTTACGACATACTGAACTTAACTTCCGATGACTTAACAAAAGGTTAACTCCTGTTTAGTTCTGTCCGGCTTTTAAAGAGGATGACCGGAATATCAACTGCGGATATACTTTTTCATTTCCCTGAGGATTGCGGGCTACATAATTTTCAACAGTACCGTCAGGTTTTCCAAGCTGAATGTTGAGTTCAAAATACAGCTCTCCATCGGTTGTCAATTGTGCAATACAGACAAGATTTTCTTTGTCAGGACCATAAGCTCCTCCGAAACAAGCCCAGGAACCGTTGTTGGTTTTAAACTCCTGACCTTGCATCCGCGAATTTGTTTTTCCGAAAATGCTTTTCAACCCATCATCAATCCCATAAAAATTAACAGCCAGCTGAGGATAAGCATACATCAATCCATCTCTTTCTTTCAAAGGAATCCCTGCATCAGGATGATTATTCTGCAGAAATCCATCATTGTTCTTAGTTGTATTTTTTTCATCATCCTTGCTTTTTGGCAATGCAAAATAGACCGATGCCCCTGCGCCAACAGAAAGCCAGCTGTCAAGCATTACTAAATTATGCATTAATGTGCTTGCCAATACTTCGTTGGAGGTTACAGCCCCATACATTTCATGATTAAAAAAAGCAGTGGTAGTGCTGATGATTAAATCATGTCCTTCTACTCCATAAACAGCATGGAGTTTACAGTCTGTTGCAAGGTCAATATAAATACGGTAAGTTACTGAGCCGGGCGGAAGATATCCAGCACCTTCGGCTTTAGAATCATTTTCATCGCTGATGTAGTATTTCTCAATAATAATTCCTTCAAGAGCGTTTTGAGCATGACTGCCGGTTGCCGTTAGAAGAAAAATAACGAGTAAAGCAATTCCTGATTTCATGAATAAGTAAGCAGCGGGTTATAAACTGCCGGGGCAAACTTGAAATCTGATTATTAAGAAATTGAAATGAAATGTTTAGTAATGGTTTATCAAAAGGTTTGAGCGGATTACATCAGCAATGTTTTGTTGTTTCACCCCCCTTCGGGGTTCTGCCCCTAAATTGAAATAATTGCTACAATCATTTCATCCCTGCGGGGTTTTGTTCTGCTCAGTCAATCTTGCTATAATCAATTCAACCCTGCGGGATTAAAAATTTGCACAGATTTATTTAATTAACGAAGTCAAAACCGCGAAGCGGTGGAATGATTGTAGAAAACAAATACAGCATTAGTAGAATCCCGAAGGGATGATATAAAAACTCTAAAATCCTCGGAGGGGTTCTAAGCCCCTTCGAGGTTTACGGCTTTCTTCTATGTCAGTTTAATTACTTCCCATCAGCTTCTCTGCATCATTGTTGATGGTGAGAATCAAAAGACAAGTTGCTGTACAGAATACGGGGCTGGTAATGCAATGATGCCCGTTCCAGCTTCCGTTGGGATTCTGAATCTGCATCAGTCGTGTAGTTATATCATCGTACCATTTTTTCCAGTCATTGTCTTTGCTGATGATAAGGCTTTCGCCTGTTTGAAGAAAGGATAAAAACTCCTCCCCGCCATTGCTGCCGAAACCATTCATCACATCCTGACGTTGTGCCGTTTTCTTGGCTGCTGCATTAACATGGTAAGCAGTGCTGTACTGCATGGCTTCGCTTTCGCTCAGCCCGGCTTTACGCAGATTATCCACATTCACCGGTTCTGAAGCGGCAACTTTCCCTTCGTGTTTGGCGCGTTTTAATGTTTCTTCTGCCAATCTTGCTTCTCTAGCACTTGAACGTGCAGAACCTGAAACCGAATAAAGCAATATGCCTGCAGCATCTTCGGTTCGTGCCGTGTTGCTTTTATCGTCAAAATTTTTCTTCTGGTAATCGCGTGCTTTGCTGAGTTTCTTTTCATCAACGGCAACACCTTTATCTTTGGCGCTTTCCAATGCATTGGCTGCAAATGACGATTGCAATACCCCGGCCCAACCTGCCCCCTGCTGGCTGCCGTTGGGATTCTGCCCGTTCTGAATCATGTTTACGCATTTACTCACGGCCTTCTTTACCCGTGAAGTCATGTTCGGATTTGCCGTGAGATAATCAAGCAGGTTGGTGAGATACTGGCTGGTCATTACCACATCAATGTTCTTACCCAGCTTTGTCTGAATCTGAGTTCCTGTAAGGTTGGTAATATTCAGTGTGCCTTCTTCACTGTTCTCTACCTGTTTCAAAAGATATTCGGTTGCTCTTACCAGATTGGCAGAATACTTTCCCGCAGTAAGCGTGTTGCCTGAACGGAGCAGTGCCATAGCCACCATGCTGGTGGATGCAGGATCCGATTTTACGGCATGAGGATCCATGACATGTTGTGCCTGGTGCAGCCCTGCACCCCAGCCGCCATCATTGTTTTGCGCTTTCGATACCCATGTTAATGCATCGCTGACAGATGCTTCGACCTTAGCTGGTGTTTTAAGAATGTAAAACGGTTCGTGCGGGTCTTCCCCGAAAAACGTGCGAAATACGCAGCCTTTGCTTATATCTTTTGGTTTGGCTGTGCGGTTACCCGTTTTGCTGTCGTTGAGCGGCTTTGCGCTGAGTACGGCTACAAGTACCGGTACAAGTAAAAGAGATGATGAGTAATGCATAACGTTTGTGTTTTATGACATACAGATGCAGGGATTTTAAAATTGCATAAATGAGGTTGGAAAAAATGGAAAAATTGAACAACAGAATGCTGTTAACCCTCTTCTGGCGCGCGTTTGTAACTCGTACCTCTTTCCTGACAAATGTTTTTGACGGTTGCTGTATTCAGATTCTAATCGGAATAATGCCATTCCTTCGGGATTTTGCCCCTGTTACAACTCATTTCTACAATCATTCCACCGCTTCGCGGTTTTGTTTTAGTCAATAAATTAAATTCATAGAACCGTGTTCAATCCCGAAGTGATGAAATAATTATAGCACAAAAAGGTTGACGAATCGCAGAACCCCTAAGGGGTGAAATAAAAAAAATGGATTGGTCATTATTTAATACCATTCCTTCTAGACTTCTTCCCTCCTGACAATTCATTTCTATAATCAGACCACCGCTTCGCGGTTTTTATTCGTAAACGTATTGTAATGCTTACTTAGCAACGAATTATTTTCCCCTTGTATTTTTGAAGATTAAAAGCGTTAAAAAAATATTTGATGTAAAATGAACGTTTATGAGAGGACAGCTAACAAATTAAAAATGGAAGAAGCTTGCAGTTGAATCATTTAGAAACGGATTAAGGCTGCACTTTGATTCAATTTTGCTTTACAAAAACAAATCCTTTCCTTCAGCTTTCCACTTATCAATCTTAGCCATGGAAGAATTTGGCAAATCTTATTGGATTGAACATTACTACTACTCTTCAATAACAAATGATGGCTTTCCGAATAAGGAATTTGAACAGAAGTGGTTAGAGTTATTGTTCATCCATAAAAGGAAACAAATGGCTTTATTCAATCTAGCTATGTTTAATGGCTCTTGGCCGAATTTTTTTAAGCGTGTTGAATTGGGTGAATTGGAATATAATAAACAAAAAGCAATTTATGTAGGACTCAAGAAATCTAAAAAAAGAATCGATGTAAATGGAAGAATATTATTACCGAGTATGATTAAAGAAAAAGATGCCCGTCAAATCATATCATTTTTAGTCAATTTTTTAAAAGAAAAATGTGAAATGCGATACCATCATGGAGATCATTTTAGTATTGAGGAAATGGACAAATTATTGTCTATCAAATTATACAAAAACTTACTCACTTGGTCATATAACTCTAAATTGCTTTTAATAAAATCTTTTTTAAGTCATCTGAAGGAGGGGAGTATAAATAAATTTATTGGGCAGAATGACTGCCAAAGAATTTTAAATAGAATTAACAAGATAAAAATGTCAAATTCTATTTAATTCCCCCGCTGTCTGTAGCCTGAAGCGTTGCTTCGCGCTGTAGCGACTACAGATCTTTTATTCATATTCCTAAACTTTGAAAAAGTATTAACTACTTCATATACTTACTCTCCTTCAGCTTTACGCTGTTCAGTTTTATTTCGGGATGAGGCTGGCGTACCTTAATGTTAGGATTGAACAAACGGAACAGGGCAATCATTATATCACCCGTTCCGGCAGCAGCTATCATGTTTCTGAACTCTCCCGATTCCTTTTCCGATTCCTGCAAATCGCCAGATGAGAGTTTTGCTTTTATCAGCATCAGCTTGTCGTACAGGCGGTGGCTGTTATCCATCTCTCCGGCTAAGGTTTGAAATTCTTTCGAATCAAGAACTGTTTTTATAAAGGCATCCAGTTCCGTTAAAAACGCTTTGGTTTCTGCCGGCTTCAGCCTTCTAATTCTGACTTTATGCAGTGCCGAAAAATCTATTCCGTTAGCGGTGCGCAGCATCTCGAAAATCTCATCTGCCACTTCAAGTTTCTCAGAAGCAAAGCCTTTTTTGATTTCACGATATACAAAGTTAATCAGGAATTTTTCCTGATTCAGCATGGCAATGTTGGGATAAGGAACCAATTCGGTTTTTAGCATAGTGTTTAAAATCGGTTACATGATGATGCAGTAAAAAAGATGGGGCAGCTATTCCTCCTTTTGCAGCGGCATGAAAGTATTATTTTCGTTGCCTTCAGTTTTTACCCTATGCGCCACTTACTAACATTTTTTTTCACGGTTTTAATAACCGTTAAAACCGCCCTTCCGCAGCAAACTACTTTTCCGTTCAACGGAATTCGTGATGACAGGAACCTGACCTATGCTTTTAAAAACGCCCGCCTGTTTCAGGATTACCAAACAGTGATTGACAGTGCTGTGCTTCTTATTAAAGAAGGAAAAGTAATTGCAGCCGGAAAAAACATCATCATTCCTGACGGTACGGTAGTTTTTGATTTAAAGGGGATGTATATCTATCCATCCTTCATTGACCTGTTTTCCGGATACGGATTGAGCAGCGAACGAAAACCCGTTGATAAACGCGGGCCTCAGTTTGAAAGCACCCTGAAAGGAGCCTATGGATGGAATCAGGCCGTTCATCCGGAAACGGATGCTGCCAGGCTTTTTGATATTGACGAAAAGAAAGCCATGCAACTGCAACAAGCAGGATTTGGTTTGGTACTCACTCATCAGCAGGATGGCATTGCCCGCGGAACAGGCGCTTTGGTTTCTACGGCCTTGGTGCGCGATAATAAAGCGATAGTAAAAGACAGTGCTGCTGCATTTCTTTCTTATGATAAAGGAAGTTCAACTCAGGAGTATCCCGGATCGCTGATGGGTGCCCATGCTTTATTGCGCCAGACGTATCTGGATGCTCAGTGGTATGCAGCAGGAGGAAAGGAAAAAGAGTTTAACCTTTCATTGGATGCATGGAACCGCATTTCAAAATTTCCCGTTGTTTTTGATGCCCGCGATAAATACGAAGCATTGATGGCTTCGCGCTTAGCCAATGAATACAACCAACGCTACCTTATCAAAACCGGAGGTGACGAATACCAACGGCTTGATGAAATTGCCAAAACCAAAATGCCATTGATTGTGCCGCTCAACTTCCCCGAAGCCTATGATGTAACTGACCCTTACGATGCGTTGAATGTTTCCCTGCGCGAACTAAAACATTGGGAAACCGCTCCTGCCAATCCTTTTTTTATTGCTCAGGCTAACATCCCTTTTGCCCTCACTACTCATGGTTTGAAAGACCCAAAAGAATTTCTTCCTGCCCTGCGCAAAGCCGTTAAGTATGGATTATCAAAAGCAGATGCGCTTAAAGCCTTGACCGAAACACCGGCATCTTTTATGGGAATAGAAAATATTGCAGGAGCATTAAAACCCGGCATGCGTGCCGACTTCTTTATTGCCACCGATGATATTTTTAAAGACGATGCCATCATTACCGAGCACTGGACTCAGGGCGAACGCAACATTCACCAAACTGTACCTCCAGCCGATTTGCGCGGAACATGGTCCTTAAAAATTCAATCTTTCCCTGACCAGAAATTAACCATCAAAGACAAATGGCATGCACCCAAAGCAACCGTGCGTGAAGACACAACCGACATCAACGCCACAGTTTCTTTCAAAAACGAATTTATTAACCTTCGCTACGAATCGAAAGCCAAAAAACAAATAGGAACAATATTGCTCACTGCTACGGTAACTCCTGCGACTCCTGATAAATTATCAGGCTCTGCTTTATTGCCCGGTGGCTCTACAGTGATTTGGTCGGCTTTAAGAACAGAAACATACCGCGACACGATTAAAAAAGACACTACGGCCAAAGACAGCATTTACTTCGGAAAAATACTTTATCCAAACTCTGCTTACGGTTTTGAAAATCTTCCCGCTCAGGAAGATGTCCTCTTCCGCAATGCTACCGTCTGGACGTGCGAAAAGGAAGGCATTCTTGAAAACACCGATGTGCTCATCTCCAAAGGAAAAATTACACGCATCGGCAAAAATCTTTCTGTTACAGGCATTGTAAAAATCATTGATGCAACCGGTAAACATCTTTCGCCCGGTATCATTGATGAGCATTCGCACATTGCCGTTATCGGAAATGTAAATGAATGTACGCATGCTTCTTCAGCCGAAGTGCGCATTGGCGATGTATTGAATCCTGAAGACATGAACATTTACCGTCAGCTGGCTGGCGGAGTAACCTCCTCCCATCTGCTTCACGGATCCTGCAACCCTATTGGCGGGCAAACACAATTGATAAAACTCCGCTGGGGAAAAGGACAGGATGAATTGAAATTTGAAAACTGGCCGGGGTACATCAAGTTTGCCCTGGGCGAAAATGTAAAACAAAGCAACTGGGGCGATTTGAATACCATCCGCTATCCGCAAACGCGTATGGGCGTAGAACAAATCTATGTGCAGGCTTTCACCCGCGCACTGGAATACGAACGCGACTGGAAAAAATTTAATGATCTCAAAAAGAAAAATCCGAAAGCTGCTCCTCCCCGCAAAGACCTTGAACTTGAAACACTTCTTGAAATCATCCGCAGTAAAAGATTCATCACCTGCCACAGTTATGTGCAGAGCGAAATCAACATGCTGATGAAGGTGGCCGAGTCATTCAACTTTAGGGTAAATACTTTCACCCATATTCTTGAAGGATACAAAGTGGCCGATAAAATGAAAAAACATGGAGCAGCTGCTTCATCGTTTGCCGACTGGTGGGCTTACAAATACGAAGTGATGGAAGCCATTCCTCATAACGGCAGCATTCTTAACAAAATGGGAATTGTAACAGCTTTCAATTCTGACGATGCCGAAATGGCGCGAAGATTAAATCAGGAAGCCGCCAAGGGAATCAAGTACGGAGGCATGAGCCGGGAAGATGCCCTGAAACTCGTTACTCTTAATCCGGCTATTATGTTGCGTATAAGCGACCGTACCGGAAGTATTAAAGTTGGCAAAGATGCCGATGTGGTATTGTGGGACAAGGAGCCGCTTTCCGTATATGCCCGCGTTTTGCAGACCTATGTGGATGGAGCGTGTTATTACGATATGCAGCGCGATGAACAACTGCGCAAGGATGCCGAAAAAGAAAGACAGCGTTTGATTTCAAAAATGCTGAATGAAAAAGAAAAAGGCGGAAGCAACGCCAGGAAACCGCCCGTTACTCCCGAAGAACACAAACACTGCATGGACGATGAAGATGAACATTTTTAAAACGATGAAAAATATGAGAACCATGAAACATTTCTTTTTTATAGCCGCTGTTCTTTTTTCCATTCACTCCTTTTCGCAGAATCCGGTACCTGCTAATGAACAAACAAAAAAAATACTATTGCTCAACGGCACAGCGCATCTTGGCAACGGAACCATCATTGAAAATGCTGCCATCGGTTTTGAAAAAGGAAATCTGACTTTGGTGGGCGATGCGCGCGTAATCCGCATCAATCCTGCCGCATGGGATACCATCATCAAACTGGAAGGAAAACATATTTATCCCGGCCTGATTGCCTTGAACACGGTAATAGGACTGAGTGAAATTGAAGCCGTACGCGCCACACGCGATTACAGCGAAGTTGGCAGCATCAATCCTTCTTCCCGATCGATTATTGCTTATAACACCGATTCAAAAATCACTTACACCGTACGCTCCAACGGCATCCTGATGGCTCAGGTAGTTCCGCAGGGAGGATTGATTTCAGGCACATCATCCGTTGTTGAATTAGATGCATGGAACTGGGAAGATGCTGCCTACAAAACCGACATTGGCATTCACCTCCATTGGCCGCAGATGGAAGTAAGACGCAGCAGACGCGCACCACCCGATGAAGACCAACAGAAACGAAGCGAGAAAGATTTGCAGATTTTAAACAAACTTTTTGAAGAAGCCCGTGCTTATTCTGCAGAGAAAAATCCGGAAAACACAAACCGGCATCTTGAATCCATGCGCGGATTGTTTGACGGCAGTAAAAAACTTTTTATTCATGCTCATTCCATCCGTCAGATACAGGCAGCCGTAGCCTTTGCAAAAAAACATGGAGTACAGATGGTGCTGGTTGGCGGCAACGATGCATGGATGGCTGCATCCTTACTGCGCGAAAACAATATCCCGGTGGTACTAAACCGTGTTCATTCTCTACCGCCACGGCCTGATGCCGATATTCAGCTTCCGTATAAACTGCCGGCCATGCTACGCGACAGCGGTGTTACTTTTTGCCTGAGCAATGAAGGGTTCTGGCAGGTGCGCAATCTTCCCTATCAGGCCGGTACCGCTGCCGCATGGGGATTAAATAGAGAAGAAGCGCTGCAGGCTGTTACGCTTACTCCCTCAAAAATTCTCGGCATAGAAAAAACCGTTGGCACTCTCGAAGAAGGCAAGGATGCCACGCTGATTGTTTCCGATGGCGATTTGCTCGAGATGATGCACAGTAAAATTTCTTTAGCCTTTATCCGCGGCAAGCAGATTGACCTTGATAATGTGCATGAACAACTCTACCGTAAGTATGTGAAAAAATACGGTCTGGATTAGACCGCCTGAAACGCTTCTGCGCTCACTACATTTTTCAATAAATCATCCATCGTTTCGCGTTGGCGGATAAGGTAATCTTTGCCTTCGTGAATCATAACTTCAGCCGGACGGAAATGGCTGTTGTAATTCATGGCCATTTCAAAACCATAAGCGCCTGCATTGAGAAAGCAGAGAATGTCGCCTTCTTTTATTTCGCGCAGGCTTCGGTCCCAGGCAAACGTGTCGGTTTCGCATATCTGGCCTACTACCGTGTAGATCCGCTCCGGTGAAGTTCTGCTTCCGGGCGGGTTGCTGATGTTTTCAATTTGATGATAAGCATCGTAGAACATCGGACGGATAAGATGATTGAACCCCGAATTGACTCCGGCAAAAACCGTAGCTACCGTTTGTTTTACCACATTCACCTTGGTGAGAAAATATCCGCTGTTGCTTACCATGTATTTACCCGGCTCGAACCATAATTCAAGTTTGCTTCCGTAATCACTGCAGAACTGATTGAAAGCCGAGCTGATTTTTTCACCGATGTCATCAATATCAATTTCCTTGTCATCGGGTTTGTATTTTACTTTAAAACCGCTTCCGAAATCGAGGTACCGGAGATTCTTGAATTTCATGGCCGCTTCAAAAAGAATTTCAGCCCCCTGCAGAAAAACACCGGCATCCAGAATATCGGAGCCGGTATGCATGTGCAATCCTTCCACTCGCAAACCGGTTGAATCAATCACGCGGTGAACATGCCGCATCTGATAAACCGAAATTCCGAATTTCGAATCAATATGCCCGGTCGAAATATGATGATGCCCGCCTGCCATGATATGAGGATTCAGGCGAATGCAGATAGGATACTTGTCGCCAATTTTATGCCCGAACTGCTCCAGTATGCTGATGTTATCAATATTAATATGTACTCCCATTTCAGTTGCTTCCAAAATATCATCTAAGGAAACACAGTTGGGCGTAAATATGATTTCATGCGGAGCAAAACCGGCCTTTAAGCCGAGGTGAACTTCGTTAAGCGAAACGGTATCTAATCCCGAACCCAGCGAATGAATGTATTTAAGGATATTAAGATTACTCAATGCTTTGCAGGCATACATCACCCGCATATCCGTTTGGCGGAAAGCTTTTTTAAGCTGATGATAATTTCTGCTGATGGCAGCCGTATCATATACATACACGGGGGTGCCGTACTTCCCGGTAAGCGCTGTTAAAGGAATCTGCTGAACGCAGTATTGTTGGTTGATAAGTTCCATTTTGATCAGGAAAGAATGCAAGTGTAAAGTATCAGAAAGTTATTTCCGGTAAAAATTCAATTCATCAATTTCTTTCCAGACAGGAGCAGGCAGCATAAAACGAACGTCTTTGCCTTGTTTTAAGGAGTTGCGTATAAACGAAGAAGAAATTTCGATAAGCGGAGCCTGATGCAACGAAACTTTAGAATGATTAATTAGCTTACCACCGGAAAACCCGGGTCGCGGATAAACAAAAATCTCATAATGCTCTAAAATCTGCTCATGATTTTTCCATTTGTGTAGTGTTTCAAGAGAATCGGTACCCATTAGCAGTACAAATGAATACCCGGGATAATTTTCAGAAAGATGAATGAGCGTGTTAATTGTATAGGAGGGGCGGGGAAGCGTAAACTCTACTTTCGAAAGTTTAATTTTACTGTAATCGCCAATAGCTAACTGCACTAAAGAGGCGCGGTGATAATCCTGCAGCAATGTGCCCGGTGGTTTCAGCGGATTGTGAGGAGAAACCACCATCCATACCTGATCGAGTGGGGTGAATTCTGCAAAGAAGTTGGCTACTGCCATGTGGCCGATGTGTACCGGATTAAAAGAGCCGAACAGTAAACCCACTTTCATCATAAATCCGGTGAATAAAAACTACTGCCGTACCACCACATTTTTTTTTATAAAAAAATCAAAAACCATGTTGCGTGCTTGTTCGGTGGCTTCCTCCAGTTTATGATTAATGATGACATGCGAAAAGCGCGAAGCATACTCCAGTTCTTTTTCTGCACGGAATACGCGCGCCATTAAGGTTTCATCGGTTTCGGTAGCACGCGCTACCAATCGTTTTTTTAGTTCTTCCATGCCGGGGGGCATTACAAATACATCCATTAAATTACCTCCGAATTGCTTTTTGATATTCAATCCTCCTTCCACATCCACATCAAAAATGGCCACCTTGCCCAGTTCGGCTATGCGCTGTACTTCTGATTTCAGCGTTCCGTAAAATCCACCCGGATAAACCTCTTCCCATTCCAGAAATTCATTCTGTTTTATTTTTTCCTTAAACGTGGCTATGGAGATGAAATAGTAATCGCGGCCATGTACTTCGTTACTTCTTTTTTTACGTGTTGTTGCCGATACCGAAAAACTTAACTGCGGAAAAGCGCTGAGCAGACTGTGTACAATGCTGGTTTTTCCGCTGCCCGAAGGACCACAGAACAAAATGAGCAATGCATCCTTGCTTTCCTGATTTATGGTTTCGTTTTTTTCGGTCATCGCTGATGGCTATAAAACGTTGGCAAGCTGTTCTTTTATTTTCTCTAATTCATCTTTCATCTCAACCACCAGTCTTTGAATGCCGGCATGACTGGCCTTGGCGCCAAGGGTATTTACTTCGCGGTTCATTTCCTGAAGAATAAATCCGAGCTTTTTCCCTGATGGCTCTTTTGAGGCAATGGTATCGGTAAAAAAATCAATATGGCTTTGCAACCTGACCAGTTCTTCGGTTATATCCATTTTCTCAAAATAATAAATGAGTTCTTGTTCCAGCCGGTTTCCATTTATTTCTGCTCCACTGTCAGAAACTAATTTTTTCAATTTAGATTTCACGGAATTTTTTCGTTGCGGATCGGTCAGTTTAATTTTTTTGATTGCTTGCCGGAGCAGGGTTATTCGTTTTACCAAATCATTTTCGAGAGCACGGCCTTCCGTTTTACGATAGTGTCTCAAATCATCCAATGCCTTCAACGCTATTCTGCGGATGCCCTGCCATCCATCTTCATTCAATCCGGATTGAGTGCCGGTTAATACTCCGGGAATAGTGAGCGCTGCCTGCAGTAGATTCTGATCTGCAAGCTGATGACGTCTTCCTATTTGTTTCAACTCCTTGAGATGCTTATCCAATAATTGAATGTTAACGGTGCTTTGGGCTGTATCGCTTCCATCTATTGAAATGAGCACATCGGCTTTGCCGCGCTGAATATATTCGGTAAACAGTTCCCGTAAAGGATATTCGTAAGGTTTTAAAACAGAAGGAATACGCAGAGACAATTCAAAGGCTTTGCTGTTAAGCGTTCTTATTTCAACATTTACCTGATGTCCCGCTGATTTGGCGGAAGCACGGCCATATCCGGTCATTGAAATGATCATAGGCAGGTTCAGGCTACAAATGTAAGCGTATAGCTCCTTTCATGGTTCACAATCTGTTTCTGCAGAGAATGAGCCTGCTGATGAATGTCCTCTTATTTTCAGGCAGGAATCATTTACTTATCTATCTTCGCACCGTTATCTCAAACATTTAAACTTACAAATTATGAAAAAGAACATCCTTGCATTTATTGCATCAGGCGTAATGCTGCTGAGCGCCTGCGGCCCCAGCGCTGAAGAAAAAGCTGCAGCAGAAAAACACAGACAGGACAGCATTGCCAAAGCAACTGCTGATTCTCTTGCCGCTGTTGAAGCAGCCATGATGGCCGAACAACAACGCATTCAGGACAGCATTGCTGCCGTTGTTGAGCAAATGCGTCAGGACAGCATCAAAATGGCTGAAGAAATGGCGAAGATGAAAAAAGGAAGCGCTCCGAAACCGAAGCCGGCTCCTAAAGAAGAGCCAAAAGGTACCGGGGTTACCAAAGGTGGTACTGAAATTAAAAGCGATGGCACCCCCGCTTCTACAGAACCTCCAAAAGTTACCAAAGGCGGCCAGCCGGTTGGCGGAGGTAAATAAAAAAATAGAAGAATAAATAAAACTAAAAGCCCGCGTCAGTTTTACTGGCGGGGCTTTTTTTTATTGGCCTCTTTCAGACTGGAACCTACCTAAGTTTTTATGAAGGCATAAAGGAATTTACTTGAACAAAAAAGGCTGCCCTTTTGAGGCAGCCTCTTGTGAATAACAATTAAAAATTACTTTGTATAGGTGCCTGAGCATGTTTGCGATCCAACTCCAACCAGAGTATAAGTATAAGTCATACTGATGGAATTGCCGCTGGTGTTAATTGTTCCGGAACCTGAAGTAATTTGCAATGATGCTGCGCAAAATGACTGACCGGAATCTACCGTGATATCACGTCCATTAACTGTACAATTTACAAGGATATTGGAACCTCCACATGCAAATCCGGCAAAACCATTAATTTGAATTTTGTTGGCTCCTGTTTTGGTAAATGTGGTTGTAAAGTCGGTTACAGTTGCTCCGGCACAGGTTTCATTGTATTTCCAGTTGCCGGCAAACTTATCGGCCATTGCCGTTTCGCAATTAGTACCTTCGTAACCGGCAGCGCAATTACAACTTCCGTCTTCTTCATCGCAGGTGCCGCCATTCTGGCAGGTTACATCTTTACATTTATCCTTACTGCAGGATGGGAACAAGGCTAAAGAGCCGATGGTCAAAAGACCTACAAATACATAAGTGAGTTTTTTCATGAATTAAATTTTTTAGTGTTTCAGTGGGCGAATATAAATCAATCTTTTAAAAAGGAATGAATCATTAAACTTTAATGTAAGTTTGCCTTCCAACCGATAATTCCATCCATCATGAAGAAAATCATCATCCCCGCCTTATTATTAGCATTCTTTACTGCCTGCGGCCCTTCTGCAGAAGAACAGGCTGCCAAAGAACAAGCCGAACAGGATTCAATAGAAAACGCACAGGCTGCAATGCGCGCTGCCGAACAGGAGGCATTGCGCAGGGCCGAAGCCGAAAGCGCTATGCAGGAAGCGGAAGCCGATTCCAATACAGCGAAGCAGTAAGAGCAGGATTAAGGCTTTTCTTCAACCTTCAATGGAAAACTCAAAAGTTTCCATAACAGGGTTGGCTAACAGTTTTTCGCAGGCTATCTTTACTTTTTCTTCGGCAGTTGCCTTATCAGGCGCTTCTACTTCCATAGTAATGTGTTTGCCTATGCGCACATTTTCAATTTCAGGTAAATTCAGGTTTTTCATGGTAGCAGTTACGGCTTTCCCCTGCGGGTCGAGTAATGCTTTCTGAGGCATTACATTAATGCGGGCTGTGTATTTCATGATGTTTTTTCTGATGGGTTAAAAAATTTTATTCCTGATGCCAGCGAAAGGGCAATGTAAAGCATGATGATAAGCGGAACGGATGTAAATCCGAATAAAACAAAAAATATAAAAGCAATAAGCAGAAACAGGTATTGAAATTTGTTGTCATTCCAGCCAAGGTTGTGAAATTTAAGAGCGAACAATTTGAGGTTGCTCATCATTAAAGCTGCTGTGATAAGCGAAAACAGGCAGATGAAATATGGGTTGTGAATCAGATCACCCAATCCGTACCGGTCGTAACGGACAATAAGCGGCAGCGAAGTAATCATCAATGCTGCAGCCGGTGTAGGCATTCCGGTAAAATAGCTGCTGCTGCTTTTCCGGCAATTAAACCGCGCTAAGCGCAGGGCTGCAAATACAGTGATGATAAAAGGAAAGTATTTCAAAATGTGAAAGAGCACATTGCTGCCAAGGAAAACCGTATCGGGTCCTTTTACAAACAGATTATACATAATCATGCCCGGCACAACCCCGAAAGTTACCATATCGGCCAAGGAATCAAACTCTTTTCCGAAATCGGAATAAGCATTGAACCCGCGGGCGGTTAATCCGTCAAGCAAATCGAACATAGCCGCCAGAAACACCATGCCGGCTAACAGAATTTCATTGCCGTGAAATACAGCTACCAATGCCACACAGCCGCATAGCAGGTTCATGCAGGTAAAAACATTGGGAAGTTGTTTAACCGTAAACAGTGTCATTGCGGCAAAGGTAAGCAGAGGGAATGGTTGATTAAGATCATTCCGTCTATCACATCAAGGCTGTTCATGCAATACCTTTTCTATATTCCTATCCGGTATTACCCACAGAATTGACACTGCTATAAAAATCAGTTCTGAAATCCCTGCCTGAACAAATGCAAGCGGAATGGCGGCAATGTACATTACCAGAGAAAGCATTACTTTCTTTTCCTGTTTCTTCATTGCCGCAGCTAAGTTTTCAGGATAAGTGTGATGCGCCATGATGCATTTCTGCAGAATGAAATAGGCAACTGCGCAAAGCATCAGGTTTACTGCATACAGTGCTACAGGAAGGTTTTCAAAATGATTTTCGCCCATCCATCCTGTACTGAAAGGGATGAGAGAAAGCCGGAATAATAAATGAGGGTTCCCTTAATAAATTCCCGGATAAATAAAACTCAATACATAACTTAAAAAACAGGCCACAGCTTAAGTAATGCCTGAAAGGAAAAATCGTGTGGTACTTTTATTTCAAGTACCTTGATGGTGATAACAATGGCCAGTACACCATCGCTGAATGCTTCTAATCTTGTTTTTGTCATACCTGTTTCGATTGAGTAAATGCATTGTTGTGCAGAAAGAACAAAAGTTATCTCTCTACCTGAATTTTATTATTTGCTTACTTTCGACCTTCTTTCGTACTTATGATCATTTCCAATCTCAGAAATCAGAAATCCCTGAAACTGTTTGATCCTGTTACTATTGACCAAACCAATGTAGAAGAGCGCGTTGCAAGGCTCAACAAGCGCAGCATTAAAAAAGAATCGAAAGTAGCCGGCATTAAAATGGCCATCAGCATGATGGACCTGACAACACTTGATGCCCGCGATACCCCTGCCCGCGTAAAACAACTTTGCGCAAAAGCTATCCGTCCGCATGATACCTTGCCCGATGTTCCTTCGGCTGCTGCCGTTTGTGTTTATCCCAACTTAGTGCGCACAGCCAAAGAATTCTTACATGGAACAAAAATTAAAGTGGCAGCCGTGGCTACGGCATTCCCCAGCGGCATGAGTACGCGCAAAATAAAAATTGAAGAAACCCGATATGCAGTAAAGGAAGGCGCTGATGAAATTGACATGGTCATTTCGCGTGGCAAATTCCTGAAGGGCGAATACGATTATGTGTTTGATGAAATAACTGCCGTAAAAGAAGCCTGCGGAAAAGCACACCTGAAAGTGATTCTCGAAACCGGTGAACTCAGTACGCTTGATCATGTTCGCTTGGCCAGCGACTTAGCTTTATATGCAGGCGCTGATTTTATTAAAACTTCTACCGGAAAAATTCAGCCTGCTGCTACACTGCCTGTAACGCTTGTCATGCTCGAAGCCATCCGCGATTATTATTACAACACCGGCCGTATGGCAGGGATGAAACCTGCCGGAGGTATTGCCACTTCAAAACTTGCTCTGCAATACTTAGTGATGGTGAAAGAAACCCTTGGTGCTGCCTGGCTCTCGCCTGATTATTTCCGCTTTGGGGCAAGTGCGCTGGCCAATGACCTGCTCATGCAACTGGTTAAAGAAATGACCGGTGTTTATCAAAGCGCTGATTACTTCTCAAAAGACTAACGGATGAAAATTCTTTTCAGGATTTTTTTATTACTGTTTCCTGCAGTTCCTGCTATCGCTCAGGTTAACATCATCCCTAAACCGCAATCGGTTTTTCTGCAGCGCGGTACCTGCATCATCAATAAAAAACTGAATGTGGTATATCAGCATGCCGATTCAACCTTGGTACTCCCGGCTTTAAATCATTTTACAGCATCGCTTCCTGAAAAACTCCATTGCATTATTCAGCCCGGCTTAAAAATCAATCCGCAGGCATTGCCTTCGCCTGTGCCATATCTGATTTTTGAAAAAACCAAAAAAGATTTTTTTCGTGATGAGGCTTACTCCATGAGCATTCAGCCCAAGCTCATCCGTATTGAAGCTAAAGATGCTTCCGGTTTTTTCTATGCTTTGCAATCGCTGCTTCAGTTGATGCCCGTTGAGTTTATGGATAAGAACATTCCCGAATGGAGTATTCTCGAAATTCCCTGCATGGATATTGAAGATTTCCCGCGATTTCCTTATCGCGGAATGCACTTAGATGTAGCGCGTCATTTCTTTCCGGTAAGCGATGTAAAAAAATACATTGACCTGATGGCCATGCATAAGATGAACCGCTTTCACTGGCATTTGACCGATGACCAGGGCTGGCGCATTGAAATAAATAGTCATCCGAAGCTTACTGAGATAGGTTCTAAGCGTAAGGAAACCATGAAAGGTCATTACGATGATCAGCAATGGGATGGCCGGCCGTATGGCGGATATTATTCGCAGGATGACATCCGCGAAGTGGTTCATTATGCAGCGCAGCGTTGCATTGAAGTAATTCCCGAAATTGAAATGCCCGGCCATGCCATGGCTGCACTGGCCGCTTATCCCGAACTGTCCTGCACAGGCGGCCCTTTCGAAACTGCTACCTCCTGGGGGGTGTTTGATGATGTGTTTTGCACTAAGGAACCGGTATTCAAATTTCTTGAAGAAGTGCTGGAAGAAGTGTGCGAACTTTTTCCCGGCAAGTACATTCATATTGGCGGTGATGAATGCCCGAAAAACCGATGGAAAGAATGTTCGCTTTGCCAAACGCGCATCCGCACCGAAGGATTGAAAGATGAGCATGAACTGCAAAGCTGGTTTATCAGACGCATGGAAAAGTTTTTAGAAACCAAAGGAAAACAAATCATTGGCTGGGATGAAATTTTAGAAGGTGGATTAGCGCCCGGAGCTACGGTGATGAGCTGGCGTGGAACAGATGGAGGTATTGCTGCTGCCCGTATGAACCACGATGTGATTATGACTCCCGGCTCGCATTGCTACTTCGACCATTATCAGGCCGAACCTGAAATAAGCCCGGTGGCTATCGGTGGATATACGCCCATTGATAAGGTCTATGGCTTTGAGCCTGTGCCTTTCGACTCGCTGAACGAACAACAACAGCAACATATTATCGGAGCACAGTCAAATCTCTGGACAGAATACATCCAAACATTTGCCCATGCCGAGTTCATGGCTTTCCCGCGCGCCTGTGCTTTATCAGAAGTGGTTTGGTCAGATAAATCATCGCGCAACTGGAACCATTTTTCAAACCGCCTGCTCTATCACTTACGAAGACTTATGCTGAAACAGGTAAATTTCTCTACCGACATTTTAAACATTTCCTCCAAGGTGGTTCGCGATGAGTCTTCCGGAAAACTTTTTATTTCGTTGAGTAAACTTATTGACAATGGCCGCATTCATTATACCACCGATGGCAGCGAACCGGATGATAGCAGCCCTGTTTACAATGAGTCATTGCCCATGAGTAATATCATTAAAGCAAAACTGATCTCAGACTATGGCTCAGGAAAAACACTCACCAAAAATTTTAACCTGCATGCAGCTATCGGTTTAGAATACACGCTTACCGCACCATGGAAACAATATGATGGCGGAACCCATTACGGACTTACCGATGGTATTAACGGGAAAATAAATCAATACAATACCTGGGTGGGGTTTTCAGGGGAAGATATGGAGGTGATTCTTGATTTGAAGGATATAACGGAAGTAAAAAAAGTGTCCGTAAATTTTTATAATAAAAACCGTTCGTGGATTTTCCTGCCTCAATACATAGAAATTTTTTCATCGGATGACGGGATGGATTTCTTCTCCGTAGCCCGGCAGGAAGTTATTGGTGATGATGCTTCCAATTCTATCATCAACTCCACATTTATGCTGCCGGCTCAAAGCATGCGATACCTGAAAGTGTTTGCCAAAAATACAGGAATGTGTCCGCCCGGTTCGGTTTGCGAAGGGCAAAAAGCATGGCTGTTTGCTGATGAAATCGTTGTGGAATAAGTTTCCCGCTTTTCTCCCGACTTTTGACAACTTATTTCACGCATGGAAAAAATACTGAACTACATCAATGGTGAACTGAAATCGCCTGTTTCCGGAAACTATTTCGAGAATATCAACCCGGCTACAGGAAATCCGTATTCGCTTATTGCTGATTCTGATGAAAAAGATGTTGAGATGGCTGTAACAGCCGCACAGGAGGCTTTTAAATCATGGAGCGAAATGCCGGTGAATAAGCGTTCACACTTTCTTCTTAAAATTTCAAATCTCATTACCGAAAATCTTGAACGCCTTGCCCGAGCGGAAACCATTGACAACGGAAAGCCCATTTCCCTATCGCGTAAAGTGGACATCCCGCGCGCTGCTTCCAATTTTGAATTTTATGCAACGGCTGCCATGCACCTGAGCAGCGAAGCACACATAACCCATACCGAAGCCGTTAACTATACCTTACGCCATCCCATGGGTGTTGCCGGATGTATTTCGCCATGGAACCTGCCCTTGTATCTATTCTCATGGAAAATAGCTCCTGCATTAGCAGCCGGATGCACTGTTGTTGCTAAACCCAGCGAAGTAACTCCCATGACTGCATTTCTGCTTTCGGAATTGTGCATAAAATCAGGCTTGCCTCCCGGTGTGCTGAACATTGTTCATGGTATGGGCACAAAAGCCGGAGCAGCCATCATCAGCCATAAAAACATACCGGCCATCAGCTTTACGGGAGGGACAAAAACAGGAGAGTGGATTGCACGTACGGCTGCCCCCATGTTTAAAAAACTTTCGCTGGAGCTTGGCGGAAAAAATCCCAACATCATATTTGCCGATTGCAATTTTGAGCTTGCCGTTAAAACTTCAGTGCAGGCTGCTTTCAGCAATCAGGGGGAAATTTGCCTGTGTGGTTCGCGTATCTTTATTGAGAAAAGCCTCTTTTCAAAATTCCGCGAAGCCTTTGTTCAGAAGGTGAAAGAGCTGAAACCCGGAAATCCGTTGAATGAACAAACCCGATTAGGCGCTATTGTTTCAGAACAACACATGCAGAAAATTCTTTCCTACATACAATTAGCCAAAGACGAAGGCGGAAAAATTCTGACCGGTGGCAACCGCATTTTTTTGGAGGGAGAAAACAAGAATGGATTTTTTATCGAGCCTGCCGTTATTGAAGGATTAGCTTATGACTGCCGCACCAATCAGGAAGAAATTTTCGGACCGGTAGTTACGCTTACCCCTTTCGAAACCGAAGAAGAAGTTCTTCGATATGCCAATTCTGTGGTGTATGGATTATCGGCCACAGTGTTTACCGAAAACCTGTCACGTGCTCACCGGATTGCGGCTGCGCTTCACAGCGGAATAGTATGGATTAACTGCTGGCTGCTCCGCGATTTGCGTACTCCCTTCGGAGGCATGAAACAATCAGGCATTGGCCGCGAAGGCGGTTTCGAAGCACTTAAGTTTTTTATGGAAGAAAAAAATGTATGTGTGAAACTATAAAGCATTAAACCCTTCATTGAACTTTGAGATGCCTGATGAAACAACATCAGTAATGAGTAAAAAAAACACGCGTTACAAACGCGCGCCAGTGAAAGATTAAATCGAATCTCTTCCCAGCAGTACCACAGGATTTTCGAGTAAGCCTTTAAAAGTCTGCAGGAATTGCGATCCGGTTACTCCGTCAACCACACGATGGTCGCAACTGAGAGTTACTTTCATCACGTTGCCAATGCGGAGCTTTCCGTTTACAACTACGGGAGTTTGTTTAATTCCTCCAACAGCCAGAATGCAGGCATCAGGCGGGTTGATAATGGCAGTAAATTCTTCAATGCCGAACATGCCAAGGTTGGAAATGGTAAATGTATTTCCTTCCCAATCCTGAGGCTGAAGTTTTTTGTTTTTAGCTTTTTGTGCAAACTCCTTTACCTGCTGCGAAATTTCTGAAAGCGTACGGTGATTGGCATGACGGATTACAGGAACCAGCAAGCCTTCATCAACAGCAACAGCTACACCGATATGCACATGGTGATTGATGCGGATTGTATCTCCCAACCATGATGAGTTGACTTTAGGATGTTGTTTCAGTGCAGCGGCTGCAGCTTTAATGATGATGTCGTTGAATGAAATTTTTACCGGAGAAACAAGGTTGATGCTTTCGCGTGCATCCATGCAGCGGTCCATCTGAATTTCCATGGTCAGATAGAAATGCGGAGCCGTGAATTTGCTTTCGCTTAACCTTCGTGCAATGGTTTTACGCATTTGCGAAACAGGAGCTTCTTCAAAACTTTCTTTCTCTTCGGCAGAGGCTATTCGGTAAGAAGGCATCATTCCCGGCTTAACCCATTCAATATCGCGTTTTACCACACGGCCTGCATCGCCTGTTCCGGAAAGGCGGCTGAGGTCAATTCCCTTTTCGGCAGCAAGACGTTTGGCAAGAGGCGAAGCTTTTATCCTTCCGTTTTCTTCAGTTACAACCGATGCAGCGGCTGCCACAGGTGCCGGTTTGGGTGTTTCGGGTATGGAAATTTTCCGGGATTGTGGTTTTACCGGTTCGGGCTTTTTTTCTTCCGCTTTCTTTGTTTCAGACTTTTCTTCTTTAAGCAATGCGCTGTAATCTTCACCGGGTTTACCAATGATAGCAAGAATGGCGTCAACCGGAGCGCCCTTACCTTCAGGCACACCGATGTAAAGCAAGGTGCCGTTTTGGTACGATTCAAATTCCATCGTGGCTTTGTCTGTTTCTATTTCAGCAACCAGTTCGCCTGATTTAATGGTATCGCCAATTTTTTTATGCCATTTGGCTACAACACCTTCGGTCATGGTGTCGCTCATTTTGGGCATGCGTATAATTTCTGCCATGTTGATTACTGTTGGATAGCAAAAATGATAAAATCAAAGGAATGCAGACGTTTCCGGGGAAATAAAAAAGAAACGCTTATTGAAGCTTAAGAGCTCTTTCGGTTTTAAAATTTTCGTAAAGGAGATGAATTAACCCATCGGCCAGCCCAATTTGGGGGACGATGATTTTTTCAATTCTGGCGCATTTCATTACGGTAAGAAAAATTTTAGCAGCAGGAACGATTACATCGGCACGGTCGGGGTTAAGATTTAAAACGGTAATTCGCTCATTAAGGGTAAAAGAATTCAGATGATCATAAAACTCTTTAAGGCGGCTGTAATAAACCGGCTTGTTATCTTTTTTACGAATCATTTTGAAAATTTTATTGATGTTTCCACCGGAGCCGATAGCCGTAAGCGGCTGAAAACTTTCTGTTTCTTTTTTCACTTTTTCTTTAAACTCATTCCATTGTTCTTTGCTTACTGTGTTATTGAGCAGGCGCAGTGTACCTATGTTGAAAGAAGTTGACCAGGCAATGCGATGGTCAGAAAAGACAGTGAGTTCCGTGCTTCCGCCTCCAACATCAATATAAAGGTAGGATTCGTCATCCTGCAGATGCTCGGCAATATGATTAGAGTAAATGATGCGGGCTTCGGTTTTCCCATCAATAATTTCAAGGTCAATACCGGCTTCGGCTTTTATGCGTCTGCATATTTCAGTTCCATTGGCAGCTTCGCGCATGGCGCTGGTTGCACAGGCGCGGTAGCTTACTACTCCGAAAACATTGATAAGATGACGGAAAGCTTTCATGGTCTCAACCAATTTGTCTTCCTTTTCTTTTGAAATAAATTTGTTAAGAAAGGCATCTTCACCAAGTCTTACCGGCATTCGGATAAGTTCGCTCTTTTTAAAAACCGGCTCGTGATTTCGTTCAATGACATGGCAAAGCAGCAATCTTACGGCATTGGAGCCTACATCAATAGAAGCGAATTTCATGCTAACAGTTCAGCAGGTTGTAAAACTAATTTTTCTTTCAGATAAAGGTAGATTTCTTCCTGTGCACGATGCGGTTTTTTATCACCGGTTTTGCGATAGATGTTATTTTGCTCAGCATTCAGTACGCGCGCTTTAACATTGTCGCGCCATTGAATCTCAAGAATATCCATCAGTTCTTTCTGAACATGCTTGTCATATACAGGGACGGCCACTTCGCTGCGGAAATCAAGGTTTCGCGACATCATGTCTGAAGAAGCAATAAAAAATTCGGGTTTGCCGTCATTGCAGAAAACCAGTACGCGGGCATGTTCGAGGTATTTATCCACAATGCTGATGGCTTCGATATTTTCGCTTAGTCCGGTTACCCCCGGCACCAGAGAACAAATCCCTCGAATAATAAGCCTGATTTTCACTCCGGCATTACTGGCTTCATACAAGAGCCGGATGATTTCCTCATCAACCAGGCTGTTCATCTTCCAGAAAATCCAGCTTTCTTTTCCCTGCTTTTTGTGTTTGATTTCGCGTTCAATCAGTTTGATAATTTTTTTTCTCAAGGTAAAAGGAGCTGTGAGCAAATGCTGATAGTTTCCGGTTCTGTAATTGTCGGAGTAGAAATTGAAAAGATCGCCTACTTCGCGGGTCAGGCGTTTATCAGAAGTAAAAAGAGAGTGATCGCAGTAAATCTTTGCTGTGTCTTCGTTAAAATTTCCGGTACCGAGATGGGCATAATGCCTGCGCTGCCCGTGTTCTAAGCGGGTGATGAGAATTAATTTGGTATGAACCTTCAGCCCCGGCACACCATAAATAACTTTGGCTCCTTCTTCCTGCAGGCGGTTGCTCCAGTAGATGTTTCTTTCTTCGTCAAAACGCGCCTGAAGTTCTACAACGGCTGTAATTTGCTTGCCGTTTTTAATGGCGCTGATGAGCGCATTTACAATGTCAGAGTTTTTTGCAACACGGTACAAGGTAATCTGAATACTTTCCACCTTGGGGTCAATGGCTGCTTCGCGAAGCAAATCAATGAGGTAATGAAATGACTGATACGGATAGGAGAGGAGGATGTCCCGGTTTTTTAAAGTTTTGATGAGGCTTTTGTTGGCCGAGAGCATCGGATGCTGTAAGGGTTTTGGATGCCTGTACCGCAGTTCGCTTTTACCTACCTGCGGAAAATTGATGAAGTCAACAAAGTTATGATAGCGGCCTCCGCGTATTATTTGATGTTGCTTCAGAAATTTCAGTTTCCTCGAAAGGAATTTCAACATGTCGGCAGGAATGTCTTCGTCAAATTCAAGACGTACCGGGTCGCCTTTTTTTCTGCGTTTGATGCTTTCGGCAATTTTTTTGACCAGGCTTTTCGAAACATCCATTTCAATATCCAGTTCGGCATCGCGGGTCATTTTAATAGTGTATGCACTTGCATGCGTAAATGAGAAACTGAAGAATAACTCATGCAGACAATAACGAATAATGTCGTCTAACAGGATAATGTATTTATTTTCTTTCGGCAGAACGAGAAACCGGTTTATCTTATCAGTCGGAACTTCGACCAATGCATAGCGCGTTTTGAAATCGGCTTTTTCAAGTTTTATAAAAAGGTAAATGGCTCTGTCTTTCAGCCATGGAAATTGATGTACCTGATCGAGCATGATAGGAAACAACGATGGTAATACCTTTTCGCGGAAAAACTGTTTAACAAATTCGCCCTGTTCGGCAGAGATTTGGGTTTCATCAATCATGTAAATGCCGTTCAGCTCCAACTCGCGCAATAGATTCTGATAAGTTTCTTCAAAAATCTCCTGCTGCTCAAGCACCTTGGCTGTTATTTTTTCGAGCAATTCTTCAGGATTTACATCCATAGCCGACTTGGTTTTCCGGTTCAGCTTAATCATACGCCTTACTGTTGCAACGCGCACCCGGAAAAACTCATCGCGGTTGCTCGAATAAATACCGAGAAATCGTAAGCGTTCAATCAACGGTACAGAAGGGTCATTGGCTTCCTGCAGCACCCTTGCATTAAAGGAAAGCCAACTCAGTTCGCGGTTAATCAGCAAGGGCTTGTCAACTTTAGACATACGTTATGCTTTGGTTTTCGGGGTAGAGGCTTTTATTGAAGGGGTTGTTTTTTTTTTCTTTTTGCTTTATCCATCTTTCTTATTTCCTTCAGGCTTTGAGCGTTTAGCTTTCTGAGCAAATGCTTTAGATGACGGGAAACGGTTTTTTCAGTTTTAGCTCCGTTACTTTTCATTTCTTCGGGTAAAGTCTTTATCAGTACTCCTGAAATTTTTTCAGAAAGCTTCTTCAGTTCGTTTTTTTTCATAGTTAATGTTGTTAAGGAATGGTCAAATGTACTGTCATCAACATTATGCCAATGTTAAGGAAACGGGCTGTGAAAAGATTGGGGGCTTTATACTTTCACCGTTTTCCAGCGGCCGCGTGTAAATATGTAAGCGGTTACAAGGGTTAAAACACTTTCTGAAATAACGATTGCCCAGAAAACTCCATGCGGCCCCATGCCAACACTTAGTGCAAGCAGGTAAGCCAACGGAATCTGGAACATCCAGAATCCGAAAAAATTTAAAATGGTAGGAGTCCTTGTATCCCCGGCTCCATTGAAGGACTGGGCGAGAATCATTCCGTAACTGAAAAACACATAACCGGCACTGATGATGTGCAGGCAATCGGTAGCATACTTTTTAACTGCCGGGTCATCTGAAAAGATCCCCGTGAGAATGGAAGCAGCACTCAGGAACAAAACCATCACTCCAACCATGAAAATCATATTTACAAAGCCGGTTCGCCAAACTGCTTTTTCGGCCCGTTCAGGATTGCCGGCACCAAGGTTCTGTCCTACCAGCGTGGCTGCAGCGTTGGCCATTCCCCATGCCGGTAGAATGGTAAAGATGATAATACGCACTGCAATGGTGTATCCGGCCAGAGCCACGCTGCCAAATTGTGACATAATGCGCATTAGAAAAATCCAGCTTGATGAGGCAATGATAAACTGCCCTGTTCCTCCGGCAGAAACTTTTAACAAACTCCAGATAATGTCGGGCCTTACAGGCAAGTGCTTTCTGTGAATTTTAACAATGCCTTTCCCCAGAAAAAAATGACTGAGCTGATAAAGCACTCCGCAGCCGCGGCCTAAGTTGGTAGCTATTGCCGCTCCGGTTACTCCCATTTCAGGAAACGGCCCCCAGCCAAATATCAGCATGGGGTCAAGAATGATATTTATTCCGTTGGCAATCCATAAAGAACGCATCGCCAGGGCAGCATCCCCTGCCCCTCGGAAAATGCCGTTGATTAGAAACAACAGCATGATGGTTACGTTGCCGCTCAGCATCCATTTAGTATAGCCTTTTCCCTGCTGAATTACGTCATGAGAAGCGCCCATCAATTCAAGAATTTTTTCAGAAAAAAATAATCCTGCTACAGAAATCATAGCCGCCACAGCTACTCCGGCATAAATTGCCTGAACAGCTATGACGGATGCCGCTTCAGGATTTTTCTCACCAATTCTACGGGCAACCATGGCTGTAGCTCCCATAGCCAACCCCCAGCCAATAGAAAAAACAATAGTAAGCAGCGATTCTGTAAGCCCGACCACTGCCACTGCATTTACTCCAATACGGCTTACGAAAAAAATATCCGTTATGGCAAATAGCGATTCCATTGCCATTTCTAAAATCATAGGGACGGAGAGGAGCAGAATAGCCCTGTCAAGGCTGCCGCTGATTATATCTGCCTGCTCACCCTTTATGGCCTTCCATGTTAATGAAAATGCTTTGCCTAACCACTTAAACATAAGGCAGCGAATAAAGGGATAAATGCTTCGATATTCAGCAATCTGTTTGAAATTGATTTTATTTGCGTCCCTTTTTCAAACGAGGGGCATTAGCTCAGCTGGCTAGAGCGCTTGCATGGCATGCAAGAGGTCATCGGTTCGACTCCGATATGCTCCACCAAAAATCCCCCGAAAGATCCGAGGGATTTTTCCTTTTCTGGGATTTTGTTTTTTATCCTTCAAACCACCCCAAAATATCATTTGAGGTAAGCTTTTGTTTTTCCTCTGCTGAAATATCTTTTACCATTTTCCCTTCACTCATAAACAGCAACCTTTTGCCGTAATTCAGCATGTCTTTGATGTTGTGGGTTACTAAAACAGCCGTCATGTTGTTTTCGCGAATTATCCGGTCAGCCAGTTTCATTACCAATGCTCCTGTTTTAGGGTCAAGCGCTGCGGCAGGTTCATCCATCAACATAATTTTTGCTCCGCTCATAGACGCCATTAGTAAGGTGAGTGCCTGTCTTTGCCCGCCTGATAGCTGACCAATAGGAGTGTTCAATTTGTTTTCAATTCCCAACTGCAATGAAGCAATTATTCCGGCAATTTCTTTTTTAAAAGTTTTGGTTAACCCGATGCTCAGTTTTTTGTTTCGGGAACGAAGTGTTGCCAGCCGGAAGTTTTCTGCAACAGTGAGTTGAGGCGCAGTTCCTGCCAATGGATTCTGAAAGATGCGGCTGATAAAAGGAGCGCGTTTGTGTTCGGCCAATTGCGTAATGTCTTTGCCGTGAAAAATGATTTTTCCTGAATCGGGAGTTACCGTTCCGCTGAGGATATTCAGCAAGGTGGATTTTCCTGAACCATTATTTCCTGCAAGAATAACCCTCTCCCCTTCTTCAAAATTCAAAGTGATATTCTGAACAGCCTTCACTTCGGATGGCAATCCGGCAAAAAACGATTTAGAGACATTTTGCAGTATTATCATTTTTTTTCCTCCTTTATGAATCCCGTAAGCGCAACAACAGCCAGTACAATTAATGCGGTAATGAGTTTCAGGTAGTTCGGATTAACACCTGAAGTTAATGCCATCGCTAAAATCATTCTGAATAAAATGGAACCTGCAACCACAGCAACTGCATGAAAAAGGAGGTTGCTGCTTTTTATCAGCCTGATTAATGATTCGCCAATAATGACAGCCGCCAGTCCTGAAATGACAATGCCGATTCCCATGTTGATGTCGGTAAATCCCTGATACTGTACCACGAGATAACCGCTTATGGAGGTAAGTGCATTGGCAATTGCTAGCCCTGTAATTTTCATTCGCTGGGCATTCACCCCTGAGGCAATAGCCATCTGTTCGTTATCACCGGTAGCACGCATGGCAATACCAAAATCGGTTTTTAAAACAAAAACGAGTAATGTTATCAGTATAACAGCGAATCCTGATAAAACCATCCATTGATTTAATGATCCGGCAAATGGTATTGCACCGAATATACTTCCTGTTGAAATCAATGGAATGTTGCTTCGCCCCATAATGCCAAGGCTGATGCTGTACAAGCCTGTCATAACAATAATGCCTGCCAGCAGGGGATGAATCTTTAATTGTGTGTGAATCACTCCCGTAGCAATTCCGGTTAAGGCTCCTGCAATAATGACCACGGGCAGTGCTAGGAAAGGATTCAGGCTGAAGTGTGAAAGCAAAACAGCCGTCACGGCCCCGCCAAGAGTAAAACTTCCGTCTGTTGTAATATCAGGAATACGGAAAATGCGAAGTGAAAGAAAAATGCCGAGAGCCATTGCAGAATAAGCAAGACCCAGAAGTACAGCAGCAGTATAAAAATTCAAGGACAGAGGTTTACAGCGCCACAAAAGTACTGTCGGCTTTTATACCAAACCGTAATGCTGCTTCGCTGTTGAAAATGCGTGTTCGTTTAAAAACAATTTCGGGCAATGGTTTTTTGGTTGAAGGGTTTTTCAAAAAAGCCGCAGCTTGCATTCCTGCCTGAAACCCCCATTCATAAAAATCAGCTCCAAAAGAAGCAACGGCTCCGCGTGCAGTCAACCCGGCTTCGCTGGTAAATACCGGGATATTATTATCATTACACAGTTTCACAATGGTTTCGAACGAAGCAAAGATGACATTGTCAGGCAATGCAAAAAACACATCAGGTTTTTTGCGAAGCAAAGCAGCCGTTGCTAATTGTGTTTCTGAAGAATTGTTTACCGGCAAACTGAAAAGCTCCCATCCGTAAACTTTGCATTGCTGCTCCAGCCTTGCAAAAGCATCGCGGCTCTGTGGTTCGCTTTGATTGTAAAGAGTGCCGAGGCGTTGTGCTCCGGGTTTAAAGATGTTGATAATGCTGATAGCCGTATCAATGTATTCCAGTGTTTCATACACTCCGAAAAGGTTGGAAGGCGTATTTCCGTTTTTATCGGTCAGCCCTGCAATATCAGGACGGGGCGCAACCATCATGCAAACAGGAATAGTTTTGGTGCGCTGTACGGCTGTTATGGTTGCCAGGGTTGTATTGCTTGCAATTAAATCAACTTGTTGGCTGATGAGCATATCGGCAGCCTGGCCAAGAGCAGGAATATCGCCTTGCGCATTGGTGTAAATCACTTTCAGCGTTTTTTCTTTTTCAGAAAATCCTTCTGTTTCCAGTGCATCAAAAAAACCAATCCGGGCTTTGGCCAGAGTTTCGTCTTCCACCATATCGAGATACCCGATAACAGGAATTTTCTTTTTCTGCGCAGAGGGGGATTGATTACAGGCTGCAGAAAAGAAAGTAAGAAGCAGAAGAAAATTTACGGATGCCTTCATGCCGTAAAGCTACGGCATACATGAGATTATAAATTCAGACAAGAGTATTCAGCTATTTACCTTCTGCCAAGAAAACGGATTTTTTCGGTGCGCAAACTGAACTTATAAGCGAGCTCAAGATTGATGAAGCTGTAGGCATCCGATTTATCGGGGTTACCGCGCGGACTGGTTGCCGGGCCGGGATAACCATTTGTTCCATACCCTGTAGGATCAGAAATGTACAAAGCCAACTGCTGCATTTTCGGGTCATTGGGATAAAGCCTTTCCAGATCTGAATATGTAACGTATTCACCGCTTACATCATCCAGAAAGTCGGTAAAGAAATAATAATACCCGAATTCGAGGGAAGCCGTAAGCAGGCGGCTAATGCCAAGACGGAAACCGAATCCGAAGGGAACGGCAAAATGCGTGTGCGCATATTTCGATTTGCCGGCCATTTCGCCTTCGCTCTGCCCTTTCTCTGTTACCCATTTTGAGAGGTCTGTTTCATAAACCCCATCCTTTTCAATGATGTTTCCAATCCCTGCACTTTGCGGTTGATCGCGGGTGGTGCCGTCAAACCAGTAATAGTAGCGGTTGTCAAGCGAGGCTTCCCCTCTGAATAAGTCAGCTTTTGGTTTTCCGTAATAAACTCCTGCACCGCCAAACACAAACATAGCCATGCCTTGCTTATGCAGCGGAATACGGGTGTCCTGATAGAAAGTATAAGTAAGATGCGCTGAGGCTCCGTAAATATCGTTTCTGAAGTTGATGCCCCGTCCGTAGTTGCGCAATTCAAAACCAATCTGATCGCCAATTGACTTGGTTTCATCATACCCGATGCGGTGCCATGACAGCCGGAATTCAAACGAAAGCGGGCTGTATTGATAGCCTGTAAGCGCTGAACTGGTCATCAGGTTACGGAAAGTAATTGCCATACCGGGATTGGCGGATGTGGTTTGAAAAACTTTTTCATTACCAAGATCTCCGAAATAATTGGTAACGCCTGAGGCAAGTCCTATTTCAAAAGTGCTTTGCGCTTTCAATGAGCCAAAAGCAAACAGGCAGAAAATTATGAGTGCGGAATTGTTTTTCATACGGGATTGATTTGATTGAAGCGATAAAAGTAAATGAAAAGCTGATATGATGATGAGTGCAAGAATAAAATCACACGAATGTATTATTGCCAGCTATGAAAATAAGGTTGAAAAGACCTCCTCTATCTTTCCTACAGGGGCAACTTTGATTCTCAGGTTTTTAATTTTTCCGGCAGGGGGAGTATTATGTTTTGAGAAAAAGATTTGCTCAAAGCCCAACTTATCTGCTTCGATAATGCGCTGTTCAATGCGGTTTACCGGTCTTATTTCACCGGATAACCCTACTTCGGCAGCAAAACAGATTTTTGGAGAAACCGGTATATCGGCATCAGAAGAAAGAATAGCACAGGTAACAGCAAGATCAATGGCAGGATCGTCCACACGCAAACCGCCTGTGATGTTGAGAAAAACATCCTTTGAAGCCAGCTTAAAATCACATCGCTTTTCCAATACAGCAAGAAGCATATTCAATCTTCGCAAATCAAATCCGGTAGCAGAGCGCTGTGGCATACCATACACAGCACTGCTTACCAATGCCTGCGATTCAATCATCATTGGTCTTAATCCATCCATGGTACATGAAATAGCGACACCGCTCAATAGTTCAGAGCGCGGGGTAAGCAGAATTTCAGACGGGTTAACAACTTCTTTAAGGCCGTTATCATGCATTTCGTAAATACCGATTTCTGCAGTTGAACCAAAGCGGTTTTTCGAGGCGCGTAACAGCCGGAAAACATGATGGCGGTCGCCTTCAAACTGAAGCACGGCATCTACCATGTGTTCCAGAATTTTCGGTCCTGCAATGGAGCCGTCCTTGGTAATATGACCGATAAGTATTACGGCTGTTCCTGAATCTTTGGCATAACGAAGCAATGCTGAGGCACATTCGCGTATCTGGGAAACAGAACCGGGAGCCGATTCAATTTTTTCGGAAAACAATGTTTGAATGGAATCAACAATTATCAAATCGGGATGAATGTTTTCAAGCTGCCTGAAAATTATTTCGAGTGATACTTCGGTTAGCACCAAACACTGGTTAGCCGTAAAGCCAATCCGGTCGGCACGCATTCTTATCTGTTGCTCACTTTCTTCTCCCGAAATGTAAAGAATAGTTTTTCCTTTTATCCGCAAGGCTTCCTGTAAAAGCAAGGTTGACTTACCAATACCCGGCTCTCCTCCAATAAGCACCAGCGACCCCGGGACCAGGCCTCCGCCCAGCACTCTGTTTAACTCATTGCCGCTTAAAAAAACACGTTGTTCATTGCCGGGTTTTATTTCTGAAACATTTACAGGAATGGAAGTTCGTGCTGTTTTGAGAGAAGGCATTCGGCTTTCACCGGTAACTTTTAATTCTTCTACAAAGCTGTTCCATTCTCCGCAAGACGGGCATTTGCCCACCCATTTAGGGGATTGTACTCCGCAACACTGGCAAACAAAAACTGATTTGGTTTTGGCCATATAAGACCCGCTAATTCTTGCGGCTGAATTCGTACTGTTGTATTCCTCCTTTGGGCACATCAGCGGCAATCAGCAAGACATCGCGGTTAAGCTCTACAATGGTGAATTTATTATTGAATAACCCGGCTGTGTCGTTAGTAAATCCTTCCATCTTCAGATACGATGAAAACCATTTGGCATCAATGGAATAAGTGCCCTCATCAATAGTGTCAGTATTGCCTCCCTTGATATGCATTCGATAAACATCGCCTTCAACAAATGTCCAGTACTCTTCATTAAAGTTCAGGCCGTAGTCAGGATTAGGAAGGGGAGTAAAAAACTGTCGTTTCCATGATCCCTGAATTTTATTATTCAGGTCTTTCTCTGATTTGAACCATTGATTGTTTTCGCAGGAGCCAAAAAGAAAAACACAAGCTATCAATGTTGCTGATATGATGATCCTTGCTGTGTTCACGTTACAAACCTACATGTTTTTGTTTATCTGATGAAAGTTGATTAAACTTTTCGTTAACAGACACCAAGCTAAACGGCTGATTCGGGCATTTATGATTTTCTCAGCGGTTTAAATCCATAATTCGTTTTTCGATCAGTGATGTAGAGAATCCCGGCAGCAAATCAATGGTCAGCACTTGCCCTCCGTGGCTTACAACCGTATCATAGCCGGCAATCTCTTCAGGTTTGTAATCAGCGCCTTTAACCAGCACATCGGGAATAATATCACGGATTAAATCAGCCGGAGTTTGCGAATCAAAAAGGAAAACAGCATCCACAAAGCGAAGCGAAGCGAGCAACAAAGCGCGCGACTGCTCATCATTGATTGGTCTTTTGATTCCCTTATTTCTTCTTACGGAACTATCGGTATTCAGGCCTATGATAAGATAATCGCCAAGGGCAGCAGCTTTTATCAGGTAGTCAATGTGGCCATGGTGCAGAATGTCGAAGCAGCCATTGGTGAAAACAATTTTCTTATTGAAAAATTTAAGCCTGTTTAATTCATGCCTGAAAGTTTCAACAGTATGGTGAATTTTTGCGGGAATGATATGGCTGTAATCCATGATTCAGTTTTTACGGATGAAAATCATAAAGAGGGAAATCAATCCTAAAACAATTATGAGCAGCATTTGATACGAATGTACCAGTGTTGCATACGTGATTCCATCGTTTTCTGCAATGCCGAAGAGAAGCAATGCCTGTGAAACAATGTAATGGTATGCGCCAATGCCGCCCTGTACGGGAGCAGACATGCCGAGCCCGCCTGCAACAAGGATGAACAAACCTTCCTTCCATCCGAGGTGAGCAGTAGCGTCTAAGGCGAAAAAACATAAATAGGTTGAAACGAAATAAAGCGCCCAAATCAAGATGGTGTGAAAGACAAAGCATGCTTTGCTTTTCACTTTCATGACTGAAAATAAACCGGCCCACACTCCGCGAATGAGAAGAATAATTTTTTCGCGCAGTTTAATTGCCTTTGGCTTTTTAGAAAACAACAGAAACATTCCGGCACAGATACCTGATACAGCCGTGACCCCCAAAATGTAAATGGCCGTATTGCTGCCGCCATTAGCTCCTGCAAAAACTTTATTGCGCAGAAAGCTGGTCATCAGATCAAACTGAAGCGCTGCTGCCAGCGCCACGGAAAGGAAAAGCATGAATAAATCAATAACACGTTCGGTTATCACTGTACCAATGAGCTTATCCATTGGAATTTTATCAGTTCGGTTAAGCACTCCGCAACGTGTTATTTCACCGATGCGCGGGATAGCCAGATTGGCAAAATAACCAAGACCGAGGGCATAGGAAGCATTGAAAAAATCAGAACGGTATCCAAGTGGTTCTATCAGCATATTCCATCGGTAGGCGCGCAGCAGAAAGGCTATGAACCCTGCCAGTACTGACAGAAAAACATAAAGCGGCCGGGCATGGTAAATGTCATTGAAAATTTTCTTCAAGTCATGTCCTTTAAACGTAAGCCAAAGCAAAAGAATTCCGATGCCCAGCAGCAACAGGTATTTGATGGTATTCTTAATGGTAGCAGAAGAAATCACCGTGAAGGCAAACGGTTGTTCGAGTCAGGAAAAATTAGTACGGGGTTAAATGTTTTGGCTTCTTCAAAATCCATCACGGCATAAGAAATCACAATAACAGGGTCGCCAACCTGAGCCAATCGTGCTGCCGGGCCGTTAAGGCAAATCACTCCGCTGTTTTTTTGGCCTTTAATCACATAGGTTTCAAACCGTTCGCCATTATTCACATTCAATACCTGCACTAATTCATTTTCAATCAGGTTTGCCGCTTCCATCAGTGTTTCATCAATGGTAATACTGCCGACATAATGCAGCTCTGCCTGCGTAACTATGGCGCGGTGAATTTTTGATTTTAAGATCTGTATCATCATGCGGGGACAAAAGTAGAATTATTGGCCTGATTCTGATTTCTGCAACATTTCAAAAAAACAAAGCCGCCACTCAAAACTGAGCAGCGACCTTGCTAACCTAAACAAACACTATGAAAAACTATTTTCGGTTCCTTGTAGATAACGTAAAAACCCTCGAAATGTTAAATCCGAAATGAATATCTCCTTTTTCCCATTTGCCGGCAGTATCAGCTATAAAAGCCCGTTCGTTCATACCAAGGGCATTGGTAAAATGTAATTGAAAGACATGCCCTCCTGTTTCTATATCAAAGCCTACAGAAAGCGGACTGATGAATTCATCGCTTCCGCGTTTGGGTACATAAAAATAATCTATCATTAAAGCTATTCGCCTGGTAAGTTTCAGGCGGCTACCAACTCCCAATCCTCCAATGTCGTTTTCCTGAGTAGAAAGCTGAACAAGGTTACGGTGAACATAGGTGGGGGCTATTTGCAGTGTAAATGATTCGCTGAATTTACGGGCAATGATTAACTGATGGTAATACGCCAGGCGGGAAGAAAAATAATTGGTACGCTCGGGGTTCTGCCATTTAAGCCCATCGGCCGTCATCCCGTTAACAAGCGTAAGAGCAAACGGGAAATGCTTTGCTCCTTTAGTTTGCCAAAGTAACCGGGTTTTAAGAAATGCATCGGTTTCCTTTTTAGTAGTGCTTCTGCCTACACCCACGGTAAACCGGTTGCTGATGGCATAGTCAAGGCCGAGGCGTATGGAAGCTTTGTCTAATCCAAACATTTCATAGGCGCCTTCATTGATTTTACCGAAGCGATGCAAAATGCGGAAGTCGAGCACCCCGGCTGCCAGCATTTCTGTACTGTGCCCCATGATTACCCGGGTTGATTTAAAAGCATTCCTCACCTGTTCGGTTTCCGGTTTTTCTTCACCAAGTAATTTCAATAAATCAACATCCTGAGCAGGCGAAACGGAACAGAACCAAAAAAATATAAAAACCAATACTGCTTTTTTCATTATTTCTCGGTTTTATCTTCGGCAATCTTGTTCATTTTCATATCCACTACCACTTTTACCTCTTTGGCAATTTTATCGCGAACCAGCTTCGGAATTTTGATGTCATAATCTTCCGGATTAAGCAAAAACTCTGAAACTGCGGTTACCGTGGTGCCTTCTACTTTCAGTTTCCCTTTGGCGTTCACATTGCGGGTAATGCCATGCAGTTCCATTTTTCCGGAAACGGAAACAGCATACTCGCCATCCTTGCCGAAATCCACTTCGCTCAGGTTGTCAATCATTCCTTTAAAAGTAGCTTTCGGAAATTTATCCGATTCCACATAGTTTTCGTTAAAATGTTGCTGCATCAAATCTTTTTCAAACATGAAAGCTTTCATCAGCACAATAGTCTGAAAGTTGCCCCCGGCTGTTTCGAACACTCCGGCAGCTTTGCTGTTATGCGCTTCTATTTTTTCGAGTAGGGCATCGGAGTAAAAAGAAACTTTTCCTTCGCGGGTCATGTAACGGGTTTGTGCACTGGCGCTGACAGATGCTGCCAGCAGAAATAAAACAAATAATTGGTTTTTCATATTAATTTGGTTTTTGCTGAATAGGTTTCTCTGCATAAAATCCGATATATCCGGTAATGACATCGGGAATAATGGTAATTTTCATTTCCCTTTTATCGGCAATCCATTCTATTTCCTGTTCATGAATAAGCAAGCCGGTTTGAAACAAGGGTTTGAAAACTGCAATCTGGCAAACGTTTTTAATTGCCGGATAACCAAGAGTGGCAAATAATTTCAATGCATGATGATTGGCATAAACAATATCGCCTTTTTCGCTGGTATGAAAGACGGCATAACTGCATTCGTTCCAAATCTGGAAGGAAGGTTTTGCCGGGGTCGAAAATTCTGTCATAACGTTATGGTTCAATTATAATGCATTGCGTTAAAACAACATCCATGGCAAAGCCGGTGCATTTGCCCTTTATAGAAACAGCCATGCCGGCATTTAATTTTTCTGCTTTGGCTTCTTCTCCTTTTTCGAGTTGGCAACTTACCGAGCCCATGACATCATTTCCGTCAAGGTAAATGGTGCTGTATTCATTTGAATTGATATTTACATCGAGCACCTTTCCGCTTATGCGAATAATTTTGCCAAGGTATTTTTGATTGGCCGATTCTTCGTTTTCAGCATAATCAGCAAACAACTTGTCTGCGTCCATATCCAGTTCCGGATTTACATTGTGCAATGTTGCCACCGGTTTATTATACGCCTGCCACGTCCAATAACCAGCCAGCGCTGCAATAAGAAGAATAAAGATGAGGATGGCTTTTTTCATTTGCCGATTTTGTTTAGTTATTAGGAATTCCGCTGGCAATCCACAATTCGATTTTCCTTATGTCGCAGGACTTGAGTTTGTTTCCGCCTTTGGGCATGGGCGAAAATCCGCTGCTGTGGTTGATAGCTCCGGCCAGTGCCCCGCTTTGTGCATAGTTTTTCACATCATTGTAAGTGGCCAATACTACGTTACCCTGTGCCGAAGCGGCCGAATGGCAACTCAGGCAATTTTGTTGCATGATAACGCTTACGGTTCCGCTGTAGGTTATACCGGAAGTATCGCAGGCAGTTGCATTGGGATATAATTCTTCTTCAATATCATAATAACAACCTGCAATGGTCATAATCATAACGGAAGCAAGCAGAATTGTCAGTGGTTTCATAGAGGTTAATTATTAGGTGCGCCTGCATCAATCCATTTTTGTATGCCCCTGATTTCACAATCAGGAAGTTTAGGCCCGTACTTAGGCATGTAACGGTAGCCGGGCGAATGACTGATAACTCCATAAAGCATGGTATTGTTGGCCAGGTCGCGAATTTGGTTATAATTAGTGATAAGAGGAACGCTGTAAGCACCGACAAGGCCTGTATGGCATCCTTTGCATTTATTTTCAATAATAGGTTTTACATAGCCATTAAACGATATATTATTTGTATCGCAGCTTTCGCAGGCATTTTCAAGCGCTCCCTGATTGATCCATTGAACAATAAGATTTTTCTGTGCGGCAGTAAGCGGTTCATGAGGAGGACGGGGCATTATTTTATCCGGATCGGTTTCATTAATCGCCTCCATTATGTCTCCGTCATTGGGGTCGTAAGGAACTATGCCTCCTGTAATAATGCTTTGATAGGAAGTGAGAACAACGCCATTGGATGCTGAACCATTGTCATGACAACCGCTCATGGCACATTTGGAAACAAATAAAGGAAGTATGTCATTATAGAAATAAACCTTACCGGACTGGCAGGGAATGCCGTTGCCGGGAAACGGGATACTTGTTGCAGCGTTTGTTAAGTCTTCATTTGTATCAGCGCTAAGGGGTTTATGCTTGCACGATACCAGCATAAATAATAAAAATATCAGCAGAGCAACTATCAGAATTTCTGCTGCATTCACTAATTTTTCCTGAAAGGTTCGCATCATTTAGTTTCCGGTTTGGCGGCATAAAAGTCGAGGTATCTGATTTCTCAAGCAAATTAAAAACGATGAACAAGTAAAACAGGAGGATGAGCCGGAAAAAACGAAGGATGAAAATTTCAGGAGCCTCCCAGCCATACTTTAAAAGCAGCGCTGCGCTCCGAGCTTACAACGATCTCTTCTTCAAATAAAGGTTTCAGCATAAGTTTTACTCTTCCTTTGGTCCATACCATCATCTTATCAATGGCGTTGATGCTGACAATCATTTTACGATTGATCCGGAAATATTTTTCGGGGTCGAGTGTTTTTTCGATTTCATCGAGAGAAAAATCAAGTGCAAAGGTTTCATTGCCGGCAGTGCGAAGCCATGTATTTTTATTCTCAGAAAAGAAGTAGGCGCATTGGGCGGCTTCAACTGTTTTAATCACCTGGCCGAATTTTACCATGAAGCGTGCTGGTTTTTTTTGTGTCCTCATCAAGGTATCTGCATGAAAGGGGGCTATATGCAGGCTCTGAAATTTATTTAAAGCTGCTGCCAGTTCTTCCTGTTTAACGGGTTTGAGAAGATAATCAATGCTGTTAACTTTAAATGCTTTCACGGCATAATCGTCATAGGCTGTAGTAAAGACAACCGGAATGCGCAGTTGTGTTTCATTGAAAATTTCAAAACTGGAACCATCGCTTAACTGAATGTCAAAAAAAGCAAGATCGGGATGAGAGTGGGTATTAAACCAGTTAACAGCCTCCTGCACTCCTGCAGCCCGACCTATTATGGTTACTGAGGGGTCAATGACTTTCAACATTTTCTCCAGCCTGTCCATGGCCGGTTTCTCATCTTCGGCAATAAACACTCTCATGTTTCGCTTTTGAGCAAAGGTAATTTTACAGTAAACATTTTCCCGTCATTAATTACTTCCACATCTTCTCGTCCGTAATGACGGTAGCGGTTAATGATGTTCTGCAACCCGGTTTGTGTTGAGGCTTCAGGGTTCTTTTTTGGATTGATATTATTTGTAACCATTATATATCCGCCTTCTGACCGGATGTTAATCTTCAGCGGCTGATCATTGGTGGCCGCGTTATGCTTTAACGCATTTTCAATGAGCATCTGCAAAGCCATCGGAATTATTTTTTTTTCAAGTTCAGCGCTGTTAATTTCTGTTTTCACATTCATGCGGTTTCCGAATCGTTTTACAAGAATCTGAATAAAGGTCTGAACCGTTTCCATTTCTTCTCTCAGGCTGATGAAATCTCTTTCGCGCAGGGAGAGAGAGCTTCTGTAAAAACCGGAAAGCTGTTGTGCAAAAAGGGAAGCTTCTTCGCGCGGTTCGCTTTCAATAACAGAGATGAGTGTGTTCAGACTATTGAATAAAAAATGCGGGTTGACCTGCGATTTGAGGGTTTCGTACTGATAGATTGTTTTTTCTTTCTCCAGAATTTCCATTTTACGGAGCTGGTTTTCGCGCAGGCGGATGAATGTAAATATGAAGGCGGTCAAAGCAAAAGCCAGTATTGCCAGAAACCATGCTCGTTTCCATATCGGTTTCATAATAGTAAAATGAAAGGATGATGTTGAAGGAAATAAAAACGAAGGATGATGGCTGGCCTGAAAGATTACCTGATGGTTTCCCGGATTTAATCCCGACAAAACAATCTGCCGATCATAGGTGGTAATCCAGGCATCGCTGTTATTCAGTTTGTAGCGATATACCAACTGTTCAGGAGCTGCATTCCAGAAACCGCAGAAAAGCAGGCTGATCATATTCTCATTATGGTTAAGAGATTCTCTGTTTGAAATAAGTTTTGCAGATCCCGGCAAAACGGCCTCGTATAAAACAGAATACGGTCTGATGCTATCTGGCGAATAATCTGATGAAAACTTAATTATTCCGTGTGAGGTTCCAATCCAGATACTGCTGTTGTTATCAATCGCTAAAGTATTCAGGTCGGGTTTAATGGTTTCAAACCCGAATTCTTTCCCCGGGCTGTAAACAAATCCGGTTTCTGTATTAAAAAAATCTATGCCGTTTTCATACGTCAGCACTAACCGGTTTTTCCGGTCGTGAATAACAGATTGAACTGCCTTTGATTTAAGTCCGTCAGCATCTGTAAACTGCCTGAATTGATTGCCGTCAAAACGAATCAGACCGCCATTATGAACACTAAACCAAAGATTATTTTTTAAATCTTCAGCAATGGAGTAAACCACATTTTCTCTGCTGAACGGGGCGACATCAAAACGTACAATTTTCCCGTCATCATAGCAAATTAACCCGTTTCCATCTGTGGCAAACCAGGTTTTGCCTTTAGAATCAATAAAAACATGATACACATAGAAATGGCCGATTTGCTGGCCTGTTTCCACGGGTTCAATGGTTAGCTTCGGCTTTTCTTCAGCACAATGGCTGATGGATGTTTTAAATACTCCGCCATAGGTGGCTACCCAAAGCGTATTTAATTTTCCGTTCAGCGAAAGAATGTTTCTAAACTCTGATTCGTTTTGCGAAAAAGCCGTTGGGTAAATTCTCCCTGTGTGTATGTTGTAACGGAATAAGCCGCTGCCTACAGTTCCAATCCATATATGGCCACATTCATCTTCATAAAAACTAGTGATGTCCGTTTTGCTGTTGATTCCGGGAAGCGAAAGTTGTCGAACTGAATTATCTGCCGACAATACCATCAATCCGCTATCAGGTGTAAACCAGAGATTATTATTGCTGTCAGTAAAAACAGCATGAATGTTTTGAAGAGTTATTCCATTTAATGAATTCAGCCATGCCCATTTCATACCTGCCGTTTTGTAAAGACGGCCGCCTGAAGCGAACCAGATAAACCCATCATCAGTTTTAGCGGCTGCCGTAACATTAGTGAAGTTTTGTGTTTTGGTTTTTGTAAACGAAACCGGTTGCGTGATGGGAAAAGAAAGAAAAACAACTCCTCCTTTTTCGGTGGCAATCCAGATGCCTGGCCCTTCGGTTACCAGATCATTAACCTCTCCGTATAGCCATAGCGGAGTAATATGGTAAACCTTCTGTTTACTGTCTGCAATTGCAACACCGGCCTGGTGCATTCCGATTAACATCTTATGATCATCAGTTTTTTTCAAGCGTCTTACAATGACATCAGGCAAGCCGTTGTCTGTTGAAATTTCTTTCAGCATGCGGAAAGGTTGTTTACTGCTTAAAATTGTAATGCCCTGATCCGTTCCAGCCCAAACATTTCCTGCATCATCTATTTCGAGACAATAAACATAATCATCGCTTAAACCTGAAGCCGAATTGATAAGAGTCAGGTTGTCTTTTGTTTTAACAACAATTCCTCCGCCTGCTGTGGCTATCCATAAATTTTCCTGAACGGTCAGCAAGGCTGTTACCGGATGTGTTAATGAATCTATGTTAACAGGAACGGGTTTGTTTTTTGTTTTGTCAATAAAGTAAATCCGATTGCCAAAAGCAGTCCATACTATTCCTTCCAAATCCTGTGTTATTGCAGATGGTGTTTGACCTATTTGTGATGATATTGAAAAAAACCGTATGCCGTCAAACCTCAAGAGGCTGCTATCGGTGGCCATCCATAAAAAATCAAGCCCGTTGCTGTAAAGTACAGAAATCCTATCAGAAACGGCAGGATAATTTTCGGAGGGATAAGAAATAAAAACCGGCTGCTGGGCTGTTACCCGGTTAACGCAGATAAAAAAAATAAATAAAAATACGATATTGTTCTTCAATTTTTATTAAGCAATAAACTTACGTTAACATTTATTTCGGAAGCAATTTTTTCGTGCACGATTTTCGGAATTCGGATGCCAAAATCTTTAGGCATTAATGTAAAGGCTGCATTGGCCAACACAGATTCACCTTGCTTCTTTAACTCAACCGTAATAATGATTTCTTTATTCATATTATGCATTTGCATAATTCCTTTGGCCCGTATGATTTGTGCCGTGTTGGCTTCAGGATCGAAATCTCCAATCATTTTCCCCTGAAACACAGCCTCAGGATACTTATCGCTTTCCATATAGTTCTCATTGAAATGTTCGCGCTGCAGCGGGCTGTTAAACCCTTCGAACGAGCGGATTTTTACTGTAAAAACAAATGCTTTTTTTGAAAAATCCAGGACCCCTTTCAGCCTGGAAGAATAGGCATGAATGATTTCGAGGGGAGCATTGCTGTAAAAATCAATTCTTCCGTTTCGGGTAAGATAAACCTGTGCATCGGCTATTGATGCCACTGTAAGTAATCCTAAAACAACCAGCGCTCTTGAACACATTCAGCAAAAGTAATCAGGCTGCTATATCAGGTCTTTGAAAAAGTGATTGAGCGGTTATGCATTTCCATCTGAATATGCATCTGATTAACAATACTAGTAACTGTTAATCCGTTAAACACAAAAACTAAAGTTATGACTACTATCACTTACATCCGCCAATTAGAAGAAAAACGAGGATTGTTTTTTCAGATTGGATTAACCATTGCGTTGCTGATTACATGGATTGCATTGCAGCTTTCGTTTACATATACCATACCCGACCTTAAGCTTCCTGATGCAGAAACAGAACAAATGATATTTGAAATACCTGTTATTAAAAATAAAAGCAACCCGGATCCTGCACCGGTAAAACCTATCGTAAACAAACCCCCAGTTACCACATCCATTGTAACTTCAACTGAGCCGACAATAACAGACAAACCCATAGAAATAGTAACACCAGACAATCCTGATCCGGTTACTGCTAATTCAACTGCTCCGGTGTTTATGCCTCCGGTAATGCCTGAATTTACAGGCGGCATGGAAGCGCTTTACCGGTTTCTGCAGGCAAACCTGAAGTACGATAAAAAAGCAGTTAAAGAAGGTATTGCCGGAACAGTCTATTTAAGTTTTAAAGTTGATGAGGCTGGAAATATCAGTGATGTAAAAGTGTTGAAAGGTGTACATCCGTTGCTTGATCAGGAAGCTGTAAGGGTGGCAAGCATGATGCCTCCATGGAGTCCGGGAAAAAACTACGATGGCAGTCCGGTTGCCTGCACTTTCAATTTGCCGGTAAGTTTCAGGTTGAAATAATGAGTGATTTATTCCGGTTTCCGTTTGAATAAAATGAGTTTATCACTGCTTATTATTGTACTGAAATACTGATTAAATTGCGGAATACTATTTGTGATTTCGTCTTTTCTGCTGATTTCCATCACCATAAAATCAAATGGAAATTGTAACGCTGCTTCCACATGTTTTGGACGGTGCAGATTAGAGGAGAGAACAACATATCCTTTGCGCTTCATTAATACAAAAGGAGGATTGGGGGCAGGAACATCGGCAATAAGGATTTTGGCATCCTTCAGTATCCCCGAATTTTCCAGCCATTCGTCAGCACCAGAAAAATTTTCAAGCATTTGATGAAAGCGTTCGCTTATTAAATTGTTGTGCCTGTAATTGGAAACCTCACTCGCTTTAAAAACCATGATGAAAAGCAGAATAGAAATACTTGCCTGAATCAACTGTTTATTCCAATCAAAATTTGTTTTGTTAAGTATGAGTAAAAACATCATGCAAAGCGGAAGAAAAAATGTATCGAGGAAATAATAATCGTGATGCGGAAATTGACGAAGCATGGCTATAAAAAACATCAGGCAGCCTACAAGACTAAAAATTGACCATTTTTTTAAAGCATCAGACACGCTGTCATTCGGCATGTTTCCATCTTTTAGGTTTTTGAAAAAACTCAGAACAAAAATTAAAGCGAATAGTAAATAATGCCAGCCGGTAAACCACTCAAATGTCCAGTTTTCGAACATTACCTGAAGGCAATCTTTTGCCTGCTCCCAGCTTTTGGGCGGCATCAGCTCATTCAGAAACATGCTTCCGTGGCTTAAGAAGAGGAAACGATTGTAGAAAAAATATCCGGCAAGCGTTAAAACAGAAAGCAGCACGGCAGGTAAAAACTTTTTTAGATGGTGATGATTTTTGTATTGGCCTGAAATTTCTACAAGAAAAACACTCAGCAATGGAATGACAAATGTGGTACGAGTAAGTGCAGCCAGTGTAAGCCAAATGATGGAAAAATAAAAATCAGAAAAACGGTTTCGCCTTTTGAACTGCACATAAAAAAAGATTCCTGCCATTGCCGAGGCGAGTGAAGGAATACCCGGCAGGGAACTTCCGGTATAAAAAAGAAGCACCGGAGAAGCTGCTGTGAATACTAAAGCAATAAATGATTTAAACATATTGCCTGTAAGGATTAATGCTGTCTTCCACCAGAGAAACAAACCCATCAGAGCTAAAATGAAATTATACAACTTAAAGACAATGAAAGAATTGTTGCCGGTTATTTTCATAATGAAAGCAACAAACCATTCGTGCACCGGAAAATCAACGGCTGTGATGGTGGAAGAAGAAGCCTGAATCCAATCTGATGGAAACTGATGATTGAAAACAAAAGTTTGAGGGCGGAATAACTGGAAGTTGTTTTCGAGAAATCCAAGAACAATTGAGTAACGATCCCATTGTGCCCAGGCATGAATACCGGAAGGAACTTCGGATACAAATGCCAATTGAAAACACAGAATTATCAAAAGAACCAAAAAAGGAACCGCTGACTTCACTAAATTCCTCCATGCAGCCATAAGCATGCGCTATTTCCAAAAATTATAATCCGGCAAACTGTTGCAGAAATCGTACATCGTTCTGCGAAAAGAGCCGCAGGTCTTTAATACCGTAAAGAAGCATAGTTATTCTTTCTATTCCCATACCGAAAGCATAGCCGGTGTATCTGTTGCTGTCAATTTTACAGTTTTCAAGAACTGCAGGATGAACCATGCCGCATCCTAAAATTTCGACCCAGCCTGTGTATTTGCAAACGTTGCATCCTTTGCCATGACAAAGGAAACAGCTTACATCCATTTCAGCGCTGGGCTCTGTAAATGGGAAATAAGAAGGGCGCAGGCGAATCTGCGAATCGGCACCAAACATTTCACGAGCGAAGTAGAGCAATGTTTGTTTAAGATCGGCAAACGAAACACCTTCATCCACATATAACCCTTCCACCTGATGAAAAAAACAATGAGCACGGGCTGAGATAGCTTCGTTACGATATACTCTTCCGGGGCTGATAGTGCGGATGGGCGGTTTCGTACTTTCCATCACTCTTACCTGAACCGATGAAGTATGTGTTCGGAGAGCATAAGGCCTTGTGCCATTCTCTGTTTTTACAAAAAAAGTATCCTGCATATCACGGGCAGGATGGTCTTCAGGAAAGTTGAGGGCAGAGAAATTATGCCAGTCATCTTCTATCTCAGGCCCTTCACTCAAGCTGAAACCGATGTGAGAAAAAATGCTAATGATTTTCTTACGGACAATGGAAACCGGATGATGCGAGCCAATAAGAAACGGCTCGCCCGGAAGGGTTATGTCAATCCCTGAAACATCGGCAGTTTTCTTTTCATACAGATATCTGAAATTTTCAAATTTTTCTTCAGCCGCCTTTTTAAGCTTGTTTACTTCAAGACCGAATTCTTTTCTGTTTTCAGCAGCTATGGTTTTCAACTGTGAAAACAACTCTGCCACAATTCCTTTTTTAGAAAGGAACTTTAACCGGAACTCTTCAAGCTGCTCTTTTGTTTCAGCTTTGAAATTTTCGACTTCTGATAAAAAATCTTTGAGCGAAGAATGGCTCATCCGAGAAATTTATTCTATCACTTTAACTGTCATTTTCACATCCTGAACAGGGCGGTCGCCAGCCTGACGGTTGGTTTGAACAGCAGCAATTTTGTCAACTACATCAAGACCTTCTGTTACTTCTCCATACACCGTATAGTTCATATCAAGAAAAGGGGTGCCGCCTGATTTCTTGTAAATCTCGCGCTGGGCCGGAGTGTATTTTATGCCTGCACGCGTTTCCATCTGGTCAAGTTCGGCATCGGTGTATGTTTTTCCCTGTACAATATAAAACTGGCAACCGCTTGATGCTTTGGTTGGATTATCGGTACGTGCAGCACATAGTGCGCCTTTTTTATGAATCAATGCCGGATTAAATTCAGCAGGCACAGTGTATCCAACATCGCCCATGCCAAGTGGCTGACCTGCCGGAGCATTTTTTGAATTGGGATCCCCGCCCTGAATCATAAAGCCTTGAATTACTCTGTGAAAAAGAGTGCCATTATAAAATCCCTCTTTGGCTAATTTGATAAAGTTATCGCGGTGCTTCGGAGCCTCATCATAAAGTTTAATTTTGATAGCTCCGTAATCTGTGGTTATTTGTACCATAGTTGGTTGTTTTGTGGTTGTTGATTTTTTTTGGGCCAATGAAACCTGAATGGCCGAAAACAGTAAAACCGAAGCAGCAATGAAAGTTAATTTCATAAGTTTTAGTTTTGACGTTTAAATTTTACAGCGCAATGTTAACCAATAATAACATCATGAAACAATCCATACTACTTCTGGCCGGGCTTATCATTTTTATTTCATGTGCCGGAATTTTTTCATCATGTAAAAAAACATCTTCTGCCAATGCCATCATCACCGTTGTTGATCCGACAGGAAAAAATGTAGCCGGAGCCAAAGTGGTGTTGAGAAATGACAGCGTTCAAAGCCCGACTACCGGAGTACAGGCAAACATTTATCAGGAAGCAACAACCGATCTCAGCGGTAAGGCTGAATTTTCTTTTAAATGGGAAGCCGTTCTTTTTGTTACTGCCACCAAAGGCGCATTGTCTAAAAAAGATTATGTGCGATTGGAACAATCAAAAACGGTGGAGAAAACCGTTATTCTGGAATAAAAAATCCTGAATCCTTAAAATACTTCAATACGGCTTTTTTCAGCATAATATCTTGTTCTTTTAATGACATGGCCGGTATGGGTTTCCGTTTGTCATAATGAGGCCATCCTTCCTCATCCGTTTTACTGAAAGAATAATAGCCTTCATAGCTTAACAATTTGCATGTGGCTATATGCATCAGGTTTGTTTTTTCTTCTTTCGAAAAACTTCGTGCAAGCAATCCTGATTCCTGAACTCCGATTAAAAAAATCACTGTCTGCAGATCAGGTTCTTCTTCAAAAACATCTTTAAGCTTTTCGGTAAGTTGTTTCCAGTTTTTCTTAAGCACTAAAATTTCTTCTTCGGTCATTGGGCAAATCTAATGATGATTGACTGCGGCAATTTTGAGACATGATCAGTACCCTTTCTTACAAGTAGGGTGTATTTCTGCGATTGTAAGAAATTGCTTTCTCGTTAAGGCATAATACAAATGTATTATCAAGACGATTATAACTAAAAAACAGATGCCTTGAACTTATAAGTCTTTCACCCAAATTCTCTTACCATTGATACAAAAGTAAAGCTTATCTGGGCTTTTGATAACGTAATTCGTAAATGCAATTTTAATAAAGAAATATTTATGAAAAACCACAACGCTACAAAAGCTAATGCACTCAAGACAATTTGTGCAATAACCTTGCTGCTGCTTTTAAGCGCAGCCATTGGCCGGGCACAAACAACTGTAACTATTACCTGTACAGGCACAACAGGTTCGTTTAACTCGGGATCGGTTACCTCAGGCGGAACAAAGAGTGATGGAAACCTGGTCAACTTATCCTCATCAGGCAGCAGAGGTTGGGCAAGATATGATCTGTCATCAATACCTGCCGGAGCTACCATAACTGCTGTAACAGCAACTTTCACTACGTTTAGTTCCAGCTCTTCTTTTTTTTCTAACAATATTTATGGTTTTACAGGAAATCCGGCCACTATGGGTGGCAGCGCTCTTTATTCGGCCTGTGCAAGCGGTAGTAGTTTTAATACCTCTTCATGGGCTGCTAATGCTTCAAACAGCAAAACGCTTAATGCATCAGGTGTCTCCTTTATTCAAACAAACATAGGGAATTTGATTAACATTGGATATGTACGTGGAAGCACAAACACTTACAACATTTATGGTTATCCCGGAACATCAGCTCAAAAACCAACGCTTGTTATTACTTATACGCCTCCTTGCTCAGGAACTCCTACAGCCGGTACGGCTTCTGCAAGCCCAACTACAGTTTGTTTGGGCAGTTCGGCTTCTTTAAGCCTTACCGGTTTTACTTCCGGAGTCACCGGTATTTCATTTCAATGGAAAAAATCAAGTGTAGCAGGTGGTCCATATGCAAATATCAGCGGAGCAACAACTTCAACTTACAGTTATACACCTTCAGCAACAGGAACTGAATATATTATTTGCACGGTAACATGCAGCTTCAGCGGATTGTCTGCCAACTCCAATGAAGTAACATTGACAATTAATCCTGCTCCATCCTTTACATTGGGGAACAGTGGTCCTGTTTGTCAAGGTTCATCCCTAACCCTTACCTGCTCCCTTGCCGGAGCTGCTTATGCATGGAGCGGGCCGGCCGGTTTTACATCCACATTACAAAATCCGGTAATTTCATCCTTCGGTCCCGCTAATCAAGGTACTTATACATGTACTGTTACTCAAAGCGGATGTTCCAGCACAGGAACAACAGTGGCTTCTTATAAAGTTGTACCTAATACTTCTGCCGCATCTAATGTAAGTTCAGTTTGTCCAGGCAATGCTGTTAATTTATCAGCCAACGGCAGTTTGCAGTTTACCAATAACACGGCTATTGCTATTCCTGATAATAATACAGCAGGAATTAACAGCACCATTGTGGTGCCTTCCGGAATATCAATTTCTGCTCATGCTGACCTGGAGGTGGATATTACTTTTAGTCCGGCTCATACCTGGGCCGGAGATTTAATTGTAAGGCTTACGTCTCCCGGATCAGCTAACACCTTACTTTTTGACAGACCGGGAGTACCGGCATCAAGTACAGGAAATTCAGACAATCTTGCAGGCCCATACACTTTCCGCACTACTGCATCTGCTGTTATACCCGAAACAAGCGGTTCGCCCGGTGGTATTATTCCTTCGGGTTCCTACAGACCATCAAACACCAGTGGCGCTGCTCATAACTGGTCAGGACTTACATTCCCTGTTGCAGCCGCTGGAACCTGGACATTAAACGTTTCTGACAGGGCTTCCACTGATGTTGGAACTTTATCATCATGGACTCTGAGAATTAAAAATCCAAGTGGTATAACTTATACATGGACATCCACTCCTTCAGGATTTACCTCATCTGCAGCAACTACAACAGATAATCCAACGGTTGCAACCACTTATCATGTAAATGCAACTTTTGACGGATGTACAGGATCGAACAGCTCGGTTACAGTTAATATGAATCCGGAACCTTCTCCATCGGCTTCAACTAATGCCCCTGTTTGCGTTGGCGATATGTTAACATTAAGTTCATTGCCCAATGGTATGACTACTTATGTATGGTCAGGGCCAAGCGGCTTTTCATCGTCTGTTCAAAACCCTACTGTAACAAGTTCAGCTACACTTGCCCGGGCTGGCACTTATACTGTTACTGTAACTAATGCTTTTGGCTGTACCGGAACTGCTACAACTAATGTAATAGTTCACGATAGGCCTGTTCCTTTTGTGATTACTCAAAACAATGTATCATGTTTCGGAGGTAATGATGGCGCAACAGAAGTTGGCAGTACCGGTGCTGCACCATTTTTATTTGATTGGGGATTCAATAATGACTATGGAACAACGGCTGTTATTACAGGTCTTTCGGCTGGCATTGTTACGGTAAATGTAACCGATGATAATGGCTGCACAAGCAATCCTGACTTAAACGTTAACATCAGCCAGCCTTCTCAGTTGCTTGCTGTTCCATCGGGCAATAACCCGGCATGTCATGGGTTATCGCTTAACCTGATTTCCAATGCAACCGGTGGTACCCCAGGATATTCTTATACATGGACAGGGCCTAACGGATTCAGCTCTTCGGATGCTAATCCTGTTCGGACAGGAATTTCAATGTTAGATGCCGGTAATTATCAAGTAAGTGTTACTGACAATAACGGCTGTAACACCGTTGCCTCAATAAGCATTAATACTACCGATCAGCCTACGGCAACCTTAAGCGGAAGTTCCGATTTGTGTCTTGGAAATTCAGGATTGGTAACATTGAATTTTACGGGCACCGGTCCTTGGAATTATTCCGTTTCCGGTAGTGGCGGGCCTTACAATGGTACCACCAGCAACTCTACTTTTAACGTTTCTGTAACCCCAGTTGCAGGCGGGAACCAAATTTATAATGCCGTAGCTGTCTCCGATGCCAATTGCTCAGGAACAACATCCGGTTCGGCCAATTTACAGGTAAGTACACTTCCTCCAACCAGTACTGTGCAAACCATTGGTGCTCCTGTAGCTGGTTGCAGCGGTGATGTAAATCTGATAAATGTGAATACTGTTAGCGGTCAATTTGTAAAGTATTCATGGAACACCGGCTCAAACTCTTCGCAAGTCAATTTCAGTAATGATTTAGGTGGCCCCTTTAATTCAGGTCCTTTTGTTACTTCCACAAATCAGGTTTATACGCAGCTTTCTACTTTAGCAGCTAACTCTTCGGGTTATAATATCTGCGTTAAAGCTATAAACGGTTGCGGAGTTTCAAATAACAAATGTACTTTCGTAAGAGGTAAAGTAAGCACCCCTTCGGCTATAACAGGAAGCCCAGTTCAATGTTCCAATGCTACCGGACAGATTTACAGTGCCGGGTCATTGCCGGTGGGTGTACAAACTTTTGTTTGGAGTTTTTCAATACCGGGAGCTGTAATTACCCCTCTTGATCCTCCATTAAACAGCCAGGTTAGCGTTGATTTTCCTGCATTCAGTTCGGGTACACTTACAGTGAGTGCTGCATTAAATTGTTTGGGTTCATCGGTGAGTGCTCCCAGAAATATGCAACTCACTAATGTAACTGTAAATCCATCTGTGCCGTCAGGCCCGAATAAAGTGTGTCCCGGACAAACTTACGCTTACAGTGTTCCCGTGGTTAGTGGTGCTGCAAATTATGTTTGGAATGTTCCGGTTAACGCAACTATTATAGGTCCTGCCAATGGAAACTCAATAAATGTTCAGTACAATGCATCCCCCATTTCGTTTGTAGGCAATGTCTCGGTAGCAGTTCAAAGTATTTGCTCGGCAATGAGCGGAGCGTCCAACCGGAGCGTCAGCAGCATGGTGCCAACCATGCCCGGAAATATCTCCGGATCCAATACTGGTGCGTGTGATGGTCCGAGAGTTTTCAGTGTTCCTGCTGTTTCAGGTGTAATTTATAACTGGTCATGGCCAACCGGGGTTACCAACGGCACTCCAAATGGTTTAAACTCTATATCCCTTTTGTTTCCTAACAACTTCGTTTCCGGTACTGTTTCTGTAACAGGAGAAGCGTCCGGGTGTAGTATTACCAGTGCAGCACGAACATTTAGCGTGATTGGACAGCCTGCTCAGCCTGCTTCAATAACTCCGGTTATTGCCCCTTGTGCCTTTTCATTGGGACAGTTTCAATGCCCTGTCGTTCCTTTTGCCACCACCTACCAATGGAATGTGCCCAATAATGGAACTGTAATTGATGCAGGTCAGGGAACCAATACTTTAGATGTAACCTGGGGGTCAGGAAATGGAACCATATCTGTTAAATCGGCTAATACTTGCGGTGTAAGCGGAACCAGAACCTTTTATTATGTTCCGGGTTGCCGTTTGGCAAACACCAATACTGTTCAAAGCAGGTCAACAGAATTATTCCCGAATCCTGCGGCAACAAGTGCCACCCTCAGGTTCTACACCGAAAGTGATGCTGCCCATTACATAAGTTTAACTGATTTGCAAGGCAGAAACATCAGAAACCTGATTTTTGATGCAGAAGAAGGGGTAAACTCAATTACCATAAACACTTCTGATCTTTCAAAAGGTATTTATATGGTTGAACTAAAATCCGAAGGCCGCACCGAGGTCATCCGACTTGTGGTAGAATAAGCATTCCTTTAGATTCATGTACAAACCGGTTGTGCTGAAATAAAATCAGCACAACCGTTTTTCTTTTAATCTTTGCCTGAACAAGAATCTTTATGGCCATCAATAAAAATCATGAGTTTGAAGAACTGGACGGAATAAAATGCGGAATAGTAGAGCGAAATATAACCCGGCAAAGAGCCGATTTTTTAAAATCCATCCTTGAAGAGAATGGTTATACAGTGGTCATAGCAAAAGCCGCTCCGCCTAAAACAGCAAAAAGTGCCGTTACGGATGCTGTCATGAAACCTTCTGAAAATACAGAAGCTAATGTTCCTGAATTATTAACGATTGGTGTTACCGATGTAACGTTTAACCCTGTGAATGCCATTTTCGGCAGGTTATTGCACACACATGGCAACAAAGTAGTTACTCTATCCTACTGGAATCAGAAGGAAACCGAGCCGGATGACAGTGAGCCCTATTTTAAAATGCATCAACCTTACTGACTTTTTCTGAAATCTTTTACATTTGCGCTCCCTTTAAACAAAAGGACTCTAAACACGTGCTTTAGTTCCGAATAACTCGGAATTGCTTGAAAAAAGGATTGGATTTTTCTCCTTTCGGAATCAGGAAAAGAGACAGATTCCTCCTTAGCTCAGCTGGTTAGAGCACATGACTGTTAATCATGGGGTCCTTGGTTCGAGCCCAAGAGGGGGAGCTCAGGCGGTGAAGTTTCACCGCCTTTTTTATTTATCTAAAGACCCGAACCTCAGATGATATTAACTTCTTTTTCAAGATTTATGCTGAATTTGTTTTTTACTTTTTCAATTACAGAATCAGCAAAATCTAAAATTTCTTTTCCGCTGGCATTTCCATAATTCACTATTACCAGTGCCTGATCTTTATGAGTGCCTGTATTCCCGACACGCACCCCCTTTAGGCCGCATTGTTCAATAAGCCATCCGGCAGGTATTTTTATCTTTCCGGATGCCTGTTCAAATCCCGGAATCTTTTCAAATTCGTTTTTAAGTTCGTCAAAAAACTCTTTTTCGACTTCCGGATTTTTAAAAAAGCTGCCAGCATTGCCCAACCTTGAGGGGTCGGGCAGTTTGCTTTTTCTAATCCGGATTACTGCCTCTCCCACATCTCTGATTCCGGGGTTGTGAATTCCTGCTTCTTCTAATTCCTGTTTAATGGCTCCATAAGTAGTATTCACTTCGGTTTTTTTGGAGAGCTTTAAAACTACCGATACAATTATACATTTACCCCGTAACTGATTCTTAAATATGCTATCGCGGTAGCCAAACAGACATTCTGCATTACTTAAAGTCAGAAGGGTTCCATCATCAATCATCAAGACTTCAACAGCTTCAAGCACATCTTTTATCTCCACTCCATAAGCACCTATGTTTTGAATAGGCCCTGCCCCCACACAACCCGGTATTAACGATAAATTTTCAATGCCGCCATAATTTCGCTCTACACACCACATTACCAATTCATGCCACACTTCACCGCTTCCTGCTTTAATCCATACATAATTCTCGTCTTCCCTGATTTTTTCTACCCCCTTTATCCTGTTTAAAATGACGGCTCCGTCAAAATCACGTGTAAAAAGTATGTTGCTGCCGCCCCCCAGCACCAGCCACGGATTGTTTTTAATCTCCGGTGTAATGAGCGCCTGCTTTAATTCATCAACAGATGTTATGGTAACAAGTTGATTTGCTTTAGCATCCACTCCAAAAGTATTGAACTCTTTAAGCGAGCGGTTAGTTTCTGTATACATAAAAATTAATGCTGCAAATTAACCGAAGACTACAGGCTTTAATACTGCTTAAATAAAAAATGCAGAAATCTTTTACCTTTTCTGCATTTGAAAAAACTTCAGGTTAAAATGCTTACTCCACGATCAGTTTAATCCGGTAAATTTTTCCATCCACAGCCCTAAATGAAATCAAATATGCCCCTGAAGATAATCCATCACGCTCTAAAATGTATTGCTTTTCATTTAGCAGTGCCTGCTCTTTAATCACTCTTCCTGACAAATCTGCAATGATTAATTTACCGCTCCCATTTTCCGGAAAAGTAATTTTAGCCGAATGACTCATTGGATTAGGACGAATTAAAAGTTGTGCACTCTCTTTTGAATAGTGCCATATACCCACAGTATAGTCAACAAAGGCGCTGTCGCAGGTCTGACAACCATTATTGTCAGTAATGCAGAGGTAATACCATCCGGTGGTTAATTGGTTGGGGTTGGAAACGGGGGGCGTCCAGAAGTATTGATAAGGAAGCACTCCTCCGGTTACATTTACAGTAATGGAACCGTCATTGCAGGTAAGACAACTTGCATCGGATGGAGTCATGGTTAGAATTATTTCATCCGGCTCAGTGATAATAACCTGAAATGGATTGGAAGGGCATCCTAATCCATCAAACCCTGTTACGGTATAATTTCCTGCACATAATCCAACCACCTGTGAAGTGGTTTGGCCAAAACTCCATAAGTAGGTATAAGGTCCGCCCGAACCGCCAGAAGCCAGAACATTGACAATACCATCGCAAATGCCAAAACACGATGCATTAACAGACGATTGCAGGGAAATGTCCACCGGCATAACCGGCCAAATCAGCAAAGAGTCAATGCTTTCACATCCGCCAGCATCACTAACGGTAACCACATACCACCCCGGACATAAATTGGTTATGGTTGCATTACCTGAACCATTGCTCCAGAGGAAACTGAAGGGAGCATTACCCGAAGCGGCTACCGTAATTTCTCCGTCACAATTAGCAGCACATTGCATTTGAGTTCCCGTTAAAGTTAATGAAGGCGGTTGCGGGGTCTCTATTTCGGGCAATCCTGAAATTGAGCATCCATTGGCATCGGTTACGGTTACCGGATAAACAGCAGGGCATAGTCCGGAAATGGTTGCAGTAGTATCTCCAATAAACCAATTGTATGAGTATGGTCCCGGGCCGTTATGAAAAACGGTAATTTCTCCGTCACAGCCTCCGGCACAGGTTGCCTGAATAATCTGATAGGATAATTCCAAAGACGAGGGAAAAATCTCCACGCTGTCAACCGAAGCACATCCCTCATCATCAATAACGGTAACAGTATAAATTCCGGGACATACATTAACTATACTGTCGGTATTCTGAACCGGATTGGTGTTCCAGAAATACTGGAATGGGGGAAAGAGAGATGCAGGATTCACGGCTGCAGAACCATTGCATGCTCCGGGACAAGTTTCATCTGTTGCAGTTAAGTTTAAAGCAAATGGAGGAGGGTCAATAATTTCTATGGAATCGGTAACGGCACATCCGTTATCATCGGTAACCGTTACGGTTACAAAACCGGCACACAATCCTGTAGCCGGATTGGTTGTTTGCTGAGGAGAGGTATTCCAGTAATAAGAATACGGGGCATAAGGCGAAGAAGAGTTTACCGAAGCCTGACCATTACAAAACTGAATACAACTTGGGCTGATAGTCAGAAAGGAAAGAGAATAATCCGGCTCCTCAACTTCAACAGAATCTGTATAAACACAGCCGTTATCATCAATAAGTGTTGCTTCATAAACCCCTGCACAAAGGCCTGTTGCTGTAGCGGTGGTTTGTACGGGGTTGGTATTCCATGAGTATGTAAATGGAGTAAACGGAGAATTAGTTGTTACCGTTGCTTCGCCATCACATACCTGCTCGCAGGTAGCAGAAACAGAATTTAGGTTAATGGAATACTGAGATTGATTTAAAGTAACTGTATCTAAAACGGTGCATAAGTTACTGTCAGTTACAAGGACGACATATTGCCCTGAACATAATCCCGATACGGTTTGAGTAAACTGTAACGGATTTGTATCCCAGACATAAGTAAATGGCGCATGAGGAGAAGTGCTGTTTACGGTTATCTCTCCATCGCAAGCCCCGGGGCAGGAAGGGTCAGTTGTAATAAAGGATAAACTGTAGGAAGGATCTTCAACTTCAATGCTGTCAACTGCCGTACAACCGTTAGCATCTGTTACCACCACTTCATACACTCCGGCACAAAGACCGGTTGCAACAGAATCATTTTGTACAGGATTGGTATTCCAGGCAAAACTGAACGGGCCGCTGCCCGAAACAATTGCTTCGGCTATTCCATTACAAGCACCGGAACAGGTTGTTTGGTCAGCATGCAAAGATAAATTTATTGAGGGCGGCATGCTGACGGTAATGGAATCAACGATTACACAGCCTATAGAATCAGTAACGGTAACTGTATAAACTCCTGCACACAGATTCTGAATAACATCCGTTACATCTCCGGTTGACCATAAGTAACTGAAAGGAGAAGATCCTGTAGCAACAACCAGCGCGGTTCCATCGCATGCTCCCGGACAGGATTCGTCCGTTGAACTCAGGCTTATGGTGGTAATGCATGGAATATTCCATTTGGCAATTTTACTGGTGCTTAATCCACCGGCCTGAATAAAAATTCCTCCCACATACAAATCGCCATTGTAAACATCCATAGCGGTTACCTCCTGATCGCAGCCGGTGGTAAGCGGTTGCCATACATTACCGTCAAACCGGGCAATACGGTCTGCTGCAGTTCCGTCTATTGCTGCAAAATTTCCTCCCAGATACAACTCGTTTTTATATTCCATCAGCACATTGCCATAGGTGCTTCCTCCGGCAAGACCGGTTCCTACTGCCGACCATGTTATTCCATTCCATTTAGCAATGGAAACAACCGGTACTCCGCCTGCATCTGTAAAACTTCCTGTTACATAAAGTTCTCCATTATAAACATACATATCGTTTACATAAGCTCCTGCACCGGTAAGCCCTCCGCCTACATCATTCCACGAATTTCCATCCCAAACAGCAATGTTATTTACACTTACTCCACCGGCATTATCAAACTGTCCCCCTGCATAAAGCAAACCGTTGTATTCCTGCATAGTATAAACCTGAGGAAATCCTGAACCGCCAATTCCTGTTCCAAGGCCGCTCCACGCAGTGCCATTCCATTTGGCAATTCTTGAAACAGGTGTTGCACCTGCGAAACTGAAAATCCCACCGGCAATCAATTCTCCGTTGTAGGTGGTCAGATAAAAAACCTGATTGTCCATTCCTGCACCAACATTTACCCATTGGCTGCCATCCCATTTAGCAATTCTTAAACAAGTGTTGGCACCGGAAGAAGTGAATGAGCCTGCACAGTAAACTTCGTTGTTGAATAAAGCAAATGCATATGCCTGAGCATTAAAACCTGATCCTGCAGGTGAAAAAGTGGTACCATTCCAGTGAGCTACAAAGCTTAGCGGTGTTGCTCCTGAGGCCGAAAAGGCTCCTGCCACATAAAGCAGATTATCGTTGGGATTTGAAATCATGCCCCACACATTGCCATTAAGCCCTGCCGCTACAGTATCCCATGTTTGACAATAAGAACTTTGGTGAAGCTGAAAAGAAAATAATGCAAAAACTAAAATAAGAAGTGGTTTTCTATTCATTGCCTTTTATAAATTTGTTTTTGGAAATTTAACGGTTCAGAAATTTCAAGGTTTCCAAAAATCATCCGAATTAAATTAAAAACAGGCTAAACAGGTAAAAAAGTTTTCCACAGCACCCTAAGGAAGTTTGATAAGTTTACCCACACCTTTTATTTCCGGTACCACTACGGCAGGATTGCCGGAATAATAAATGTTGCCGGTTTCTTCAATGGTTGCATACAATTCATTTCTCACCGAAACATACATGTCATTGGTGCCTGAGTTGTTCATGAATATAAGATTCCCTTTCAGTTCAAGCAAGTCAACACGCCCATAGCCGTTGTTGTAAAGAATCTGCACTTCCGAAACTCCCTGAGCGGTAAGATCAGCAGTGCCTGTATGAATGTTCATATAAAACCGCATGGTGTTAAAATAAAACTGAATTGTACCGGTGGCATTCCAGTTATCATACCTGAAGTCGGTAACTGAAATGGTATCAAGTGCTGTAAAGTTTCCTGAGCCGTAATTGTCAAGGCGGATAAGTGTATCGGTGTACACAACAACAGTAATTCGTTTGTTGAAGTCGCGCACCCAGTTGCACTTGTTGTTATTCCTGATAATTAACCACCCGTTTTCAATGCTGGTTTCAATCCCCTCTAAAAGATTAGCGCCTCCGGTAATTTCCGCTCCTGAATTTCCCTGGCGGTAAACAACATCAACTTTATCGTGCATTTCAATAGAATGAAAATGCCCTAATGTTCGTGATACCGTAATCTGCTCTCCGGTTCCCTTAAGGCAGTCGAACAGGTGATCTTTTTTGCAGGAACAGAAAATCAGTGAGACCGAAATTATTGCTAACCAGTTTTTCATCGGCTAAAATTTTATTCCTGCTCCGGCTTCAAAAAAATCAGCTTTGCCGAAATGAGACCGCAGGTTAATACAGGCAAACCAGTTTTTATAAAAAGTATACCTCATCCCTAACCTTTGGTAAAAATTACCTTCGCTGCTGTGCTTTGAATAAAGATATCTGCCTCCCTGAAACAGCAAACTGAAGTCTGAAAATAACAGCTCATAAGAAGCGCATAACCCCGCGCGGAAGGCATCTTGTACGGGAGCCTTTTGGCCATCCTCGTTTTGAAGGATAGTATGAAGCGATTCATCATAATGCACATCTGCTCCTGCCCCGATGGCACTTTTTTTTGAAATCTGCTTCATGCCGGCAAATGAAAAGGATACTACGCCATAGTTCGGCCCGTTAACCGGATAACGCTGTTTTATGCCGGCACCAACACAAAGGCTCATTCTCCACTTTTTTCCAAACGAGGTTTGCTCTGCTTTCTTATACACTTCTGCCTGCCCTAACTTTTGCGTAACTCCTATTCTGGCAGAAGGAATATTGTAGCCAAGGTTGGGAGTTTTAATTGCTCCGTTAGAAAAATGGTTAAAAGTGATTCCGGTACAAACAGAAGTCATCTTTGAAATTTTCCATTCGAGCGCTGTAATCATACAGACGGCAAAACTGAAATGAGATCCCATGGCAAGGTTGCGGTAGTTGTCAACCACATTAAATGTTGTGGTAAAATAAGCAGCTCCGATTCCGAATCCGTATTTAAAACTTACAGATTCGTTTTTTGAAGGGCTAAACTCAATAAAAGGCATCAGTGAATGCGCATATCCGGTTTCTGCTTTGTTCCCCAGATCAAAATAATGATATTTCAGACCGATGAGCGGATAATTATAATTAGAATGCCAGACCGAACTGCCATCGGATTGCTTCAGTAAAGAAACTTCTGCCATTCGCACATGGTCGCGCTGCAAAGCATACATGGAAGCACGATGAGCAATAATAAACCCGTAATGCATGGAAGCATTGACGTGATAAGCCGGTTTCATTTGGGAGTCCTGAGCTAAGGCATGACCAAAAACATTCACCAGCAGCAGCAAAATGGCAGTCCGAACCATCAGCCAAACCTACATGATTTTTTTTATTCAGAAGACTTGACGGTAACCGTCTTGTTTTTACTTTTAGCGCGTCAATTTCTACATAACCTCAAATTCTCTTAACCTATGTCACAAACTTCTGCAAATGAAAAAATTTTCTGGAGTGTTACCGAAGTGGCAGAAATGCTTGGTGTAAATGAATCGCACATCCGTTACTGGGATAAGGAATTCGACATCATAAAGCCGGTAAGAAACAAGAAAGGTATCCGCTTCTTTACCAAAGAAGACATTAAAAACTTCAAACACATCTACCATCTCGTTAAAGAAAAAGGATACACACTTGATGGCGCAAAGAAGATGATGAAATTCAAAAAGAATGAAATGGAAGACCAGACAGATGTTTTGGATACACTAAGAAAACTCAGAACCTTTCTGGCTGAGATAAAAGAATCGCTGCCTTAGCGGTTAATCATTTTAACAATTTCTTCGGCTACCGCATACGGTTTTTGCCATTGACTGAAATCGGCACCGGGCATCGCTTTTCTGTTTTGAGGGGTATCTAAAGTGGCTGGTGAAACCAAACTGCAAAACACATTTTTCTTTTTCCCGGCCTCATTCAGCAAGGCAGCTAATTTGGCTAATGCTGTTTTGGCTATACTGTAAGCCACGGCATACGTTCCCTCTGTAAGAAGGGTGCCTGCCTGCGACCCGATTAGCACAATGTTTCCTTTTTGCTTTGCCATCATATTCTCGAACAAAGGTTTTGCAAAGTTCCAGGCCGTGAAAAAATTCAAACGCATCATTTCCTGAATTTGCTCCGTTGTTGTTTCTGAAATTTTTCCGCCTGCATATCCTCCAATCGTTAAAACAGCGGCATCAACCTGTGCATACTTTTCAATAGCTGACCGAACCTCCGTTTCAGAAACGGCATCCGCTCGGCATAGTTCAACATTATTCAAGCCGGCAAACATTTCGTTGTTCGCCTTTGGCGAAACCATAGCGATTACTTTCCACTCCCTTTCTGAAAACTGTTTTACCAAAGCATTCCCAAGATTTCCATTTGCTCCGGTAACCAATACCATCCTCATGGCGGTAAAGATGGAAAGAAAAATTTTTTAATTGAATGCTTTAACACTCTGTTGGCAATCTTCTGTGGTTTTCATCCGTTTAAACTTATATTTGCTCAACTGCAAAACATGGCTACAGCATATCATTTGCTTATAAATAGACTGGATAAATTCATCCGCAAGTATTATAAAAACCGATTACTGCGTGGAGGTATTTATGTGCTCGGCACTATCCCCGCATTTTATATCCTCATTACACTGCTCGAACATTTCGGCCATTTCGGAACCGGAATTCGAACCTTCCTCTTCTATTCGTTCCTCCTGGTTAATACCGGCATTATCGTATGGTTCATTGTTATTCCCATGCTGAAACTTTACCGAATTGGCAAAGTGATTTCGCATGAGCAGGCTGCTATAATTATTGGAGATCATTTTGACGGAGTAAAAGACAAACTGCTCAACACTCTTCAGTTGAAAGATCTTGCCGATGCTTCGCCACAGAATATTGAATTAATTGAGGCCGGTATCAACCAGAAAATTGAATCGCTCAAACCGGTTCCGTTCACTTCTGCCATTGATCTGAAAAAAAACCTGCCTTATCTGCGTTATGCTGCTATCCCTGTTGTGGTGCTTGTCGCTTTGTTTCTTGCTTCGCCCAACTTAGTTAAAGACAGCACCAAACGACTGGTTCAGCACAGCACTTACTTTGAAAAACCCGCTCCATTTACTTTCGTAATTCTTAATGATGAGCTGAAAGGATTACAGCAGGAAGATTTTGTTTTGCAGGTAACAACCCAAGGCAGCATATTCCCTTCGCAAGTGTATGTACAAGAGGGTGCTGCCCGAATGCCTGCCGATAAAGAAGGGAAAAATCAGTTTTCGTTTCGGTTTAAAAACCTGCAGAAACCCGTTACTTTCCGCTTGCTGGCTGATGGCTATGAATCGCAACCTTATCAGATAGACGTTGTTCCGAATCCCGTCATCATATCTTTTGAAACCATTCTCACTTATCCGGCCTATCTGAAAAAGGAAAACGAAACGCTTAAAAATACCGGAGACCTTATAGTTCCTGCCGGCACTAAAATTCAATGGAATTTCCATGCTTCCAATGCCGAAGAAATTAAAGCGGTATTCAGCGATACTCTACTGACCGCACAACGCAGAGGCGAAAATCAATTCGCTATTCAACGCACGGTAATGCATCCGCAGCCCTATTCTATTGCTGTTAACAATCGCTTTATGACCGGAAAAGATTCCATGCGATACAGCATACAGGTAATTCCTGATTTGTATCCATCCATCACTGTAGAACAGGAAGCCGATTCGGTAACCGGCCTGCGGATTTATTTCCGCGGAATGATTAAAGACGATTACGGTTTTTCAAACCTCCGGTTTGCCTATCGCTTCCTGAAAGCCGAACAGCGGGAAGACGTGAAGCCCATGCATGAAAACATTCCATTCAACAGAAATGCTGTGCAAGATCAGTTTTTTCATTTTAAAGACTTATCGCAGCTAAATATCAAAGCAGGCGAAGAACTTGAATACTATTTCGAAGTGTGGGATAATGACGGCCTGAACGGCCCTAAAGCTTCGCGTTCGCAGGTGCAGGTATTTAAAGCGCCAACAGCCGAAGAACTGGCAGAGATGTCAGAAAAATCAAATTCCAAAATCAAAGACGATTTGAAAGAAAGCATTGAGCAGGCTAAAAAAATTCAGCGTGAGATTAGCGAAGCCTCCAAAAAACTGCTGAATAAAAAAGATTTGAATTTTGATGACCGTAAAAAAATTGAAGACCTGCTTAACCGCCAGAAAGAATTGGAAAATAAAGTGAAAAGTCTCCAACAGGAAAACCAGCAAAAACAGACTCGTGAAAACGAATACAAAAATCCCCTTCAGGAAATGGCTCAAAAGCAGCAACAACTGCAAGAACTGATGGATAAGCTGATGAGCGATGAAATGAAAAAAATGATGCAGGAGCTGGAAAAACTACTTTCTCAGCTTGATAAATCAAAAATGCAGGAAATGCTGGAGCAGATGAAAATGGATTCGAAAGACCTTGAAAAAAAATTAGACAGAACACTGGAGTTATTCAAGCAGTTGGAGCTTGAACAAAAACTCAAGGAAGCTATCAGCAATCTTGAAAAATTAGCCCGCGAACAGGATAAGCTATCCGAACAATCAAAAGACAAGAACACCGACAGCAAAGAACTTCAACAAAAACAGCAGGATCTCAACAGGCAATTTGATGACCTGAAAAAAGAACTGAACACCCTTGAGGAAAAAAACAAGGAGCTTGAATTTCCGCAGGAACTGAGCAATACCGAACAGGAGCAGCAGGAAATAAGCGAGCAGATGAAAGAGGGCGAACAGGAGCTTGGCAAAAACAACAAAAGCAAAGCTTCTAAAGCGCAGAAGAATGCTGCTGAAAAAATGCAACAAATGGCTATGAAGATGCAGCAGCAACAACAGCAGAATGAAATGGAACAGCAGGAAGAAGACCTGCAGGCATTGCGCGCGCTGCTTGAAAACCTTATCCGTTTTTCGCTCGAGCAGGAAAGCCTTATGCAGCAGCTCCGGACCATGGATATAAACAATCCGCAGTTTGTAAAAATGGGGCAACAGCAACGCAAACTGAAAGAAGATGCACAGGTAATAGAAGATTCGTTGTTTGCTTTAAGCAAAAGAGTAATCCAGATTCAGTCTGTCGTTAATGAACAGGTAGCCGAAATAAACCGGAATTCAGCTGCAGCCATTGCCAGCCTGCAAGACCGGTATGTGGCGCAGGCGCGCAGCCAGCAGCAGAATGTGATGATGGCGGCCAATAATCTTGCGCTGCTGTTAAGCGAAGCCATGGAACAAATGCAGCAGCAGATGCAAAGCATGATGCAGAGCAATTCTTCGTGTAAAAAACCGGGCAAAGGAAAACCAAAATCAGCTGCGCAGCTAAGGCAGATGCAGCAGCAGATGAATGAAATGCTCAAGCAGATGAAAGGAAAAATGGAAGGGCAGCAGGGGCAGCCTAAAAAAGGACAAGGGATGAGCGAAGAATTGGCGCGCCTGGCAGCACAACAGGAAGCCATTCGCCAGGAACTGCAGCGTTTGAATCAGGAAGAAAATAAAGACGGACAGGGCTCTCTGGGCAACCTTAATAAATTAGCCCAACAGATGGAAGAAACCGAAAAAGACATAGTAAACAAGCGTATCACCCAGGAAACACTGATGAGGCAGCAGGATATTTTAACCCGTTTACTCGAAAGCGAAAAAGCCGAACGGCAGCGTGAACAGGATGAAAAACGTGAATCAAACGAAGGCAAGGATGTGCCCCGCCCCGACAATGCACGGTTTGAAGAATACCTTAAACTGAAAATGCGCGAAACCGAATTGCTGAAAACCATTCCTCCTTCTCTCAATCTATTTTACAGGAATTTAGTAAACAGTTATTTCCAGAATCTCGAAAACGAACAGCGCTGATTACCAGTTGCTGTTTTTTAAAACAAACCAAATTACAAGGATTACAGAAGGCAGCATAGCTGCAATCATGGAAATATCCTTTCCTGATTTGTTCGTCTCCCGTTTTTCAGCAATGAAAAAGCCAACCGCAAACATGAGCAGCATAAGCGAACGTGAAAGTTGAAAAACCGGGAAAGCCACGAATGCACTAATGATAAACATACCGTAAAACATCACTCTGATTTTGGGGCTGAGTTTTTTTTGCAGAAAAGCATTCATGCTGTAAGCAGCCATGATGCTTAAAGGCACAATCATCATCATCCACATACGGTCTATCAGCGGAAGCGGTGCCCAGCGGTTAAAAGAAGTTGTTCCAAACCAAAGCAACACAAACAAAATGGCTGCATATTTTTTCCAACTACTCAGTGTGCCTTCTTTCAGAAAAAATGCCGGCCATGCCATCAGCAGCAACGGCCAGTAGCCGGCCTGTGAAAAAAGAAATACCATTGGCTCTGCCGTAAGCCGGTATAGCAGCTCTTGTGCTGTCAGGCTTACAAATACATCGTTATGATAGACTTCCACCGATTGAATCAGAAAAAACCATTGACCGGTTAATCCTTTTGAAACAAGCAATACAGTAATGACAGCAAGCAGCGATGCCACATAAAATCTTTTCCAGTAAAGCCGGTTTCTTTTCCGGCTGATATCCTCCCGGGAAGCGAAAACGATAAACGGAATGATGAGCAACATGATTTGCTTGGCAAAAAATCCGGCAAGAATAATTGCCACTGTCACAAATGCAACCCAAGAATTGATTTGATGGCGAAAGTGCATCAGCGCAATTGCCATGAATGAAAACAGGCTTACTACGGCATCAGGAAAAGCCACCGTTGAATAAATAACCTGAATAATGTTGCAGGAAATAATAAGAGATGCCGGAAGGGCAACAGATAAATTTTTCCGGAACAGCAAATACACACCGGCAATGGTCATCAGGCTGCACAGCAGCGGCCAGAGGCTTACTATGAATGGTGAATAGCCAAACAGTTTTACAAAAACAGCTACAGGAATAATTACCAGAAAGCGGTGGCTTTTAGGGCTTTCACTGATGGTGTAATCAGGAGATGACATCCGAAAGCCTTCTTCCACATAAACCAAATCATCACTGTGCGGAACGGGTGGTTTCAGCAACAACCACAGCAGAACATGAATAATCAAAACGGCAGCAAGCCAGCGCAGGTTCATTACGGCAAACTTAACAAGCCTTCAGGCTATCAACTTTTACTTTCGCTAACCCGCTTCAATTAATTTGCTTTGCACAATGGCACATATGAATATAACAGCACTTGGCATCATGTCGGGCACATCGCTTGACGGACTTGACTTAGCCCTGTGCCGATTCAGTTTTAAGAACGGTAAATGGACTTACGAATTACAGAAACACAAAACCATTGCTTACCCTCCGACATGGAAAAAAAGATTAGCCCGGGCTCATTTATTATCCGGCCATGATCTGATGAAAACAGATGTTGATTTTGCGCATTACATTGCTTCCGCATCAAACCGTTTTTTAAAAGAAAGCCGTTACCCTCCTGAAGTTATCGGATCGCATGGCCATACCGTATTTCATCAGCCGGAAAATGGTTTGACTTTTCAATTGGGCTGCGGGGCTGTAATTGCTGCCTTAACCGGAGTTGATACGGTAAGTGATTTCCGTATGACCGATGTGGCACTGGGCGGGCAGGGTGCGCCTTTGGTGCCGGTTGGAGATGAACTTTTATTCGGCCATTATGATGTTTGCCTCAACATTGGTGGTATTGCCAATCTATCTTTCCGCAAAAATCATCTTCGACTGGCTTATGACATCTGCCCGGCTAATATGATTCTCAATAAGCTTGCTTCGCTTAGTGGAAAACCATTTGATAAAAACGGACTCCTTGCCTCAAATGGTATAGTGCATGCCGGGTTACTCCATAAACTGAACAACCTGCCTTTTTACCGAAAACCTTTTCCAAAATCGCTGGGAAGAGAATGGTTCGAAAATGTTTTTTATCCTGTTATACAAAAAGAAAATATAAAAACGGAAGACAAACTGGCAACCTGCACCATACATGCTGCCATGCAGATTGCACGGGAAATTGAAAAGCTGAACAAGAAACACTGCCGCGTTTTAGCATCCGGAGGCGGAGCAAAAAACAAGTTCCTCATCAAAAGTATTGCACAACACACATCCGCAGAAATTATTTTGCCCGATGTATCACTTATTGATATGAAAGAAGCCATAGTATTTGCTTTTCTTGCTGTGTTGCGAATCAATAACCGGATTAATTGTCTACGGTCGGTAACCGGTGCGCGCAAAGACAGCATCAGCGGTACGATGTACATAGGAAACCGTTAAGAAGCAATTGTTCAACTTTGCATGAATTTAAAAACAATGAACGATATTTCATCAGAACATAAATTGAAAGTGGGTATTTCCATCGGAGACCTCAATGGCATTTCACACGAGCTGATTTTTAAAACATTTCTTGATCATGCCATGTTTCAGGTTTGCACTCCCGTGGTTTACGGAAGTGCTAAAGCATGGGCCTTTCACCGTAAATTGTGCAACAATCCCGAAGTGCAATTCCAGCCTGTACAATCAGGAGGGCAGCTATCCGATAAAAAAGTAAATCTGGTGAATAGCTGGGAGGAAGAAGTAAAGATAGAGCCGGGACCTGCCAACTCATTTACCGGCAAGTATGCATTGATCTCACTGAACAAAGCCCTGAAAGACCTGAAAGATGGTTTTATTGATGTGCTGGTTACGTTGCCGCTTGATAAAAATTCAGTAGCCATTAATGAGCCAGGCTTCACGGGACATACCGGATATATTGCTTCGTATTTTAATGTTCAGAAACCATTGATGATGATGATAAGTGATGCTTTGAAAATAGCCTGCGTTACGGTTCATGTTCCATTTAAAAATGTTCCTTCCATCTTAAGCACAGATCTTATTAAAAACACCATACGGGCCGGCATCCAATCTTTGAAAAACGATTTCGGAATTGCCAAGCCCCGCTTGGGTGTATTAGGCCTTAACCCTCATGCAGGCGATGGTGGATTGCTGGGCAATGAAGAAAAAGAAATCATTCAGCCGGCAATCAATTCTTTCCATGAGGAAGCCGTGGTGCTTGGGCCCTATCCGGCCGATGGCTATTTTGGAAAAGGAACATTTAAAAAGTTTGATTTAACTATTGCCATGTATCACGATCAGGGATTGATTCCTTTTAAAACCATGCATCCTGAAAACGGAGTAAATTTTACAGCCGGATTGCCGGTAATCCGTACTTCCCCTTCCCACGGAACGGGAGCAGATATTGCAGGTAAAAATAAAGCGGATGAGCATTCCTTCCGCAGCGCCATTTATCAGGCAATTGATATTTACGCTAACAGAAAACTTATGGCTGAGGCAAAAGCCAATCCTTTAAAAATATCAGAACTGGCTACAGACCGAAGCGGATAAAAAAACCCCGCATAAATGCGAGGTTGACTTTTTTTGATAATCTGATTTCAGATTATTTCTGCTCTCCGGTAACATCAGCAGCAGCAGCTTCAACTGCGGCAGCGGCAGTGTCGGCAACAGCTTCAACTGCTTCGGCAGCTTCGGTAGCAGCAGCTTCAGTAGCTTCGGCAGCTTCAGTAGCAGCAGCTTCAGTAGCAGTAGCAGCATCCTGAGCTTGTTCCTGAGCATTGTTGCAGGCAGCAAAAGATGCAAGACCGGCAACCATAAATACAGCAATTAACTTTTTCATTTTGAGTGGTGTTTTAAATTGTGGGCGCAAAAGTATTTCTGATTGGCAAATTATCAACAATTGTTAATAAAAATATTTAGGTGGTGAAATACTCATTGAGTGGCTCGAAAACATAATCTATCCAGCCGGCTTCGTGTTTTTCGAGTTCTGTTTCGTTTGGGAATCCTGTATGATTTACCCCCACTAATGACCCGGCCTGATGCCGGTTTATTTCCAATTTAACCTGTGAGAAGGATGTATTTTTATCCCACTCAGACGGCTTCCAGGTAAAAATTAACAGAGAAGGGGCTTTTACTTCTAAAACTTCTCCTTTAACCCATCCGTCAAACCATTCAAAAACTCCTCCCGATTCCTGAGATAATTTACCCTGAGCCTTACTCCACTTTCTTATTTCCTCCTCATCTGTAAGTGCCTTGAAAACATCCAATGGACTTCCGTAGATGATGTACCGAAGGTTGATTTCGTCTTTTTTGCCCACAGTGTTACCAAAATTACTTTGTAATCACTACTCTTTTGAAAGCAGTGCCTTCATCGGTAGTGATCCGTATCAGGTACATGCCTGCCGAAACGGATTTATCAATTTTTACCAGATGCTCCCCTGACTCCATGTTGCCGGAAGTTATCTCACTTAAATGTTTGCCGGATATATCCATCAGGTCAATCTTTGTTGGAGAATGTTTTGGCAAGTCAAAGGAAAGGTAGAAGAATTCATTGGAAGGGTTCGGATACAAATGCAGGTTTAACTTATCCGTAAAGACTTCATTCATTCCCAGTGTTCCGCTAAGGTTTAAATCATCAATAAAGATATTATTGCCTGCACTCTGATAATAACGGAATAAAAATTTAATATTGGGTTGATTGTTATAGGTGGGCGAGGCGATATTTACGGTTTCCATTCTCCAGTCGGCTACCTGAGGGAAGAATGCCTGTGAGGGAAACAAGCTTGTGTTCGTAATCAGGCTTGTCCCGTTTTTGTTGTACCGCAAAGACCATGAAGCACCGCAGTCTTTTGAAACAAATACTTTCAAACTGTCAACACTGGCAGAAAGTTTACGCGCAAAGGCAAGTTGAAAAGTAAGATTTGCGTTGGTAACATTGCTCAGATCGAAGCTTGGAGTGATAAACTCATCAACGGAACCGGTTGGGGTATTGGTGAAGTTGTTTATGTAAATTGAGTTGGTTCCCGTATAAGAAGCCAGACCGGTAAGCGCCCATGGGCTGGTGCCCGGAGTATTATTTACAGTCCATTCATTTCCTGTTCCGGGAAAGGATGACATGTTTTCAAAACCTTCGGAGTAAGGGACATTAAAGTTGGCGGGGTTTGAAGAGACTACTACATGATTTGCGCGCAACAAGGTAGTACTGCCATCAATATTTGTAACGGTAAGTGAAACATCATACGTGCCGGGATTGGGGTAAACCACAACAGGGTTGGTATCGTTGCTTGCAGATGGAATTGCTCCCGGAAATGACCATGACCAGGTATCGGGCGTTCCTTTCCAGGATAAGTCTTTGAATTGAACCGGCACATTGGCGCAAACAAATTTCTTGCGGTCAGAAAAATCGGCAACCGGGGCGCAGGGCGGGGCTACATAACCATCATCCGTACCGGTATCCACATTGTTGGCTATAGAAACAAGATAGTCGCGCGAAGTATAAAGTGTAGTATGCATACGGTCTTTCTGGCCTTCGGTAAACATTTTTGGGCATGAGCCATAATCCATGTAGTTCTGCACGTTGTCTAATGAGCCACAGGTTACCTGCGTTGTGTTGCACGAAAAGTTGCTTACTCCAAGAGTATTCGGAGTATCGAAAATTCCGTCATCAATGTTACAATTGGAAGCCACCCCGGGCTGGTTGGTGCTTCCCCATGTATGCGGAAGATCAAGGTAATGGCCGATTTCATGGGATAACGCCCGTGCATTGTAGGTAGAGCCGGGCGCAGTTCCTATGCTGGCCGAATAATCATGACGGATAACAATACCGTCAACAGAAGGGCTTGCACCGGGATAGTAAGCATATCCTGCTGCACCGCTGCCGATGTTGGCCACTACCCATATATTGAGGTATTTATAGCTTGGCCAGTTAACAAGGCTTTTAACGCCATCGCCTGCCGAGTATGTTTGTGTTGATTTGGTTCGGGTAATGCCGTCATGGCAATTGCCGTTAGGGTCAATCTGAGCTAAACGGAATTCAATTTCACAATTGGCGAATATGGATTGAAAAGCCGGAATAACATCCCCGGTATCAGCGCTTTTTTTCTGAAAGCTTTCATTGATTAATCTTACGGCATCCAGCACCTGATCTTTGGAGATATTTTCAGCTCCGTAATCGTGTATAATATGAAAAACTACAGGAACAACAAACTGAATACTTGCTGCCTGGTTTTCTTTTTTCACATGCAATCCTTCTGCCATAAAAATACGGGCTGCATTTTGAATTAATGCTCTGCGCAAGCCGTAGTCATTATCTGATGCAAGCATTTGTTCATGCATTTCATCGGTGTGGCATCTGCGGTATTCCTGTTCCTGGGCATTTGACTTTATTGCAGACAGAGCAAAGGCTGCGAACCAGATCCATTTTTTCATAAAGTTGTGGTGAATGGTTTTATTACTGTATAATCAGTTTTTTGGTGATAGATTCTTTTTCTAACTGAATGGTTACCGTATAGCTTCCTGAAGTTAGGCCGGTTATGTCATAAACATAATCACCGGGAGTAAGATTACCGGCAGCGATGTTTTGTACTTTCCTTCCGCTCAGGTCATGAATCAAAATTTCAACTTCTGAAACTTTTAAAATGGAAAATTCAATTTTTGATTGCTCCTCAGCCGGATTAGGAAAGAGAGTAACCCCTTCTGTTTTTACAATTTCATTAATACCTACCAAACCGTTGATGTTAATGTCGTCAAGGTAAATGTTATTACCGCCATCCTGTGTGTATTCAAATTTGAAACGCACATTGGGGTTGCCCGAATAGGTGTTAAGGTTGGTCAATGTATCGGCATCCCACTGCGAAGCATTGGGGATAAAGTTGGATGCTATTACAGAGGGTATTGTTGCCAGCGTAGCTCCTGATTTGTTGTAACGCACCTGCCATAGATTTCCGCAGGAAGTAGAAACCAATACGCGCAGCCTTGCTGTTCCGGTTGAACTGCTTAAGGCAAAAGCACGCCAGAAGAGCAATTGCGGGTTAGTTACATTAGTAAAGTTATAAGTAGTGGTAACCAGATTATCAATTCCATTGGTATTGCCTGAAGCATTTTGAATGTAAACAGAGTTGGCTCCGCTGCGGGCAGCAAGGGAAGTAAGTTCCCACTCATTGGTAGTAAGCGATTCGTTATCTACAAACCAATCGGTTGGGGGGAAGTTTCCGCTTTCAAATCCTTCCTGAAACGGATAGGAATTTACCGCTCCTGTTGCAGGGCTTACTCTTACATAGCCGGTAATGGTTTTGGTACTTGAGCCGCTGGAGTTGCTTGCTGTTAATGTTACATCATAAACTCCGGGAGTATTGTAAACAATGGTTGGATTCTGAGCGGTAGAACTTGAAGGGGTACCACCGGGAAATTGCCAATCCCATGCAGAAGGGTCGCCATTCCATGAGAAATCGGTAAACGATGCTGAGGTTCCGGCACAAACATATTTTGGAACGGGGCTGAAATCGGCAATAGGAGCGCAAGGCGGCAGAATGGAACCATCTGTTCCGGTAGCCGCAAGGTTTGATGCTGACCACAAATTGTTACGACCGCTAACACTTGAATTAAGCACTCCTACCATAACCCCTTTCTGGCCATTGGTAAACATGTTCTGGCAGGTGCCGTTGGTGTAGTCCATGTAATTCATAAACATTTCTCCGTTGGGGCTTGAGCCTGCTCCGCATTGGTTTGTATGATATGGATGCGAAGGACATCCGGAATGAGGACCTTCAGCCGGAGGAGTATCACTTACAAAATCTGTAGCACATGTTCCGTCACCCCATATATGGCGCAGTCCTAACCAATGACCGACTTCATGAGTCATTGTACGGGCAGCATAATTAGAACTTTGTGCAGTACCAATTGCTCCGGTGTAATCATGACGGAGAACAATCCCATCAGTGGCTGCACTGCCTCCCGGAAACTGGGCGAATCCGAGAATAATACCTGCCACTCCGCTGGTGTTTTCAATGGTTTTTACAATCCACACGTTTAGGTATTTGTTGCTGGGCCAGTAGCTAAGGGCTTTTACATTGTTGCGCGCATTGTTAGTGAGATTTGAAAAAACACGGACAATACCGTCAGTACAATTTCCACTCGGATCGAGCTGGGCAAGACGAAACTCTATTTCAGAATCAGCAGCTATGCCTTGAAAAACAGCCGGTGTATTGGCGGCATCGGAATTGAGCCTTTGGAAATCGAGATTTAAGCGTGCTACCTGATCCTGAATTTGTGCTTTGCTGATGTTTTCTGACCCGCCTTCGTGAATAATATGAAAAACTACTGGAATGACTTTTATAACCCCTGCATTTTTTTCGGCTCCGCCATCTTCGAGAAAGCGCTGAACTTCATAGTCGAGCATGTTTCGGGTTATGGCCACCTGCGGATTTTCCTTCACCGCTTCTTCGTAATAATACTGGGTAAGGCATTTTATTTCGTTGGTATGCTGATGATCGTGCTGAGTATAGCCGGCACCAGCAAAGAAAAGCAACAACATACTGAGGGTAAACAGTTTTTTCATTTTTTCCGGATTTTTTAAAGGGGTGTAAATATAGGAAGAATGAGGAAGGTGGCAATAGCCTGAGGCAGGAACAATAGAATTGAAAGAAAAAATGGGGAGTATGAGATTCCTTTTACAAAAGAATGACAGCGGTAGTGGTAAATGTTACCGTCCATAGTCTCTTACACGCTGATTGAGCTACAGACAAAGAATAGCGCAGGATATTAACAGGGCCTCCTCGCCTCTCAACCATTGGCTTACCCGACAAACGAGTGTGAGTGCCGGGGTCTAAATCGTTCACAAATTTCTGCCCGTACCGGTTATTGCCGCCCTTTGTGCCGAAACTGCACATCACATCAGCCTTTGTGTTTTGTGCATTCATATAATTCCGCTCATCTTTACAGCATATACATTGAATGTTGGTTGCATGATCATAAGCGAATACAGAGAGTATGCTTCTTATGCCGGAAGGGGAAAGAGTAATAACAGGTGATCAAGAAGCCCCAGGATTATCAGTAAATTTATAGTTCATAGAGGACATCAGCCTATTATTCTATTTGTAATCATGGTAATGTAAATGGATTCTGATATTTCTATCCGCTACAATTCCGGAATTCCATCACCTTACTGTTTCCATGTGTATTGCTTTTTTGTACATTTTTTTATTATTGGCTCCTTACCTTCCTCATGAATAAAGAAAAGATGTTACGGTGCCAAATTTTGCCGGAACAATATGATGTAAAGCAATAGCTGCAGCAGCTAATAGACTTTTCTTACGTATTCTTCTTTGATTTTGCATAGCAGTATATCTCCATTTACTATATTCATTTTCCTGAGGTTATAAGATGATAATTCCATTTTGAGCATAAATCCTGAAACAGGATTCTTTAAAAACACCAGTGCATTGCTTTCCTTAAATATAATTTGTTCAACTATCGCATGAAATCGGTTAATATGGTTTAAGTGTTTTTCTTCTTCTTTTATAACGCGAATGTCAACCGGTTTAATCCCTAATTCAAATTCTTCAGAATTTTCATGGAGATATTCAGAAAATTGAAAATCAGCGTTCAGCTCGGTTGAGTGATAAACTGATGCATTTTCGGGAGATCTTTTCAATTTTAAAACATTTGTTATGCCAATCAGCTCTGCCACTTTCAATGGTAAAGGAGTATGATTTAGTTTTGATGTATCAATACTCAGAAACAGTTTTCCGCTTTCAATAAAATGAAGCCTGTCAGCAAGCATAAAGGCACTGTCTTTATGATGAGTTGTCATTAAAACGGTTAAGTTAAATCTCTTTTGTAAGTCTTTCAGCAACAGGCAAAATTCCTCCTGCATTGTTTCGTTTAACGAGGAAGTAGGTTCATCAAGAATCAACATTGAATTATCCAGAACCAATGCTCTTGCCAATGCAACCCGTTGTTGCTCACCACCGCTTAAATGGTGCACATTTCTATTCAGTAAATGGGAGATATTCAATAGCCATGACAGCTCCGAAATCTTATTGTTGATTTCGCCAGGTGAAAAATTTTTTTTTAATGTTAAACCGAATGCAATATTCTCGTAAACATTTTTATGCGGAAACAAAGCATAATCCTGAGGCAAATAAGAAAGACCTCTTTGCTCCGGAGGTAAGGATGCAGCATCCACCGCATTGATGGTTATGCTGCCGCTTGACGGTTTAACAAGACCGGCAATTGTTTCAAGCAAAATGGTTTTCCCGCTACCGGTAGGTCCTAACAGTACATGAAATTTACCATTTTCAACAGTCAGCGAAACTTCATCAAGCAAAAATTTTCCAGCCTCTATCGTTATATTTTTTAACTCAATCATATATTTTAGTACGCAATATCAACCTTGCCAGTACCAGCATTATTACACTTATTGAAAACAGAATTAAAATAATAATAACGGTTCCTTTAATATCTGCCATTGAAAGTTTCATAAAAATAGCGGTGGGAAGGGTTTCGGTTTTTAAGGCCATGCTCCCCGCAACGGTTATGGTAGCTCCGAATTCTCCAATCGCTTTGGCCCAAGTCAGAACCACAGCAGAAAGCATTCCTTTTCTGGCAAGCGGAAGTGAAACTTTGAAAAATGTTTGGCTATGAGTTGCGCCTAATGTCCGTGCTATGTTTTCGTAACGAACCGGAATTTCATCAAAAACCGCTTTCATCATTCTTGTGCTGATACCTAATACGGTTATAAATTGAGCCAATACAATTCCTGAAAATGCATAAACCACATCCATGCAGTTTTCTCTGATAAAATTACCTAACGGGGTTTGAAAAAATATCAGAATCAATGCCCCCAGGGCGGCCGGTGAAATAATCATGGGTAATTCAAGAAAAATATCAACGGCCGGCTTCAGCCGGAAGGAGTAACGGCTAAGCGCATAAGCAGCCGGAATGGAAATAATAACAGCGAGCAATGTTGCTATTGAAGCCGCAGAAACACTAATCCAAACGGCACTATATAATCTCTTGTCAGATAACGATTCCCTTAAGGTTGTTGAATTAAAAAAGTAGAATGCCGAAGCAATCAGTATTCCGTAAATAATCAGAATGCTGATTGCCGAACTAATTACAAGCTGTTTTACTTTCATTATTTACTTACTCATCCAACTGCCGGGTACTATATATTCGCCACCTACCTTTTTGGTGGTTCCAATATATTTTTCGGCCTCTTTCACCGTAGCAAAGTAATTATACTTTTTAAAAACGGCTTTCCCTTTATCACTCATTATGTAATTTACGAATTGCTGCGCCAATTTACGGTTTTGGGTATAGGTTGAAACAGCTATCGGGATATATCCTATTCTAACAATCTCGTTTTGGCTTAGCTGCACAGTTTGAATAGCCTCCGGATTCCAAAACTGGAAAACACTCCATCCAATTACAGCATCAACCGTTTTTAACGCAATGGCTGATGCGGTTTTGTCGCAACTCTCCGTATAATTGCTCAAATTCTTTTTAAACTGAACTATCTCTTCTTTGGTAAGATTTTTTTCTAATATCTCTACTGCATAAGCCCCTACACAAACCCCTTCAGGATTGGCAATGGCAACTTTAATCCCCGGCCTGCATAAATCTTTTAAGGTTTTAATATTTCTGGGATTGCCTTTTTGAACATTGATTGCATTCACCAAATAAACAACCTGTTGCTCTGTTTCAGGATAAACCAGCTTCTCCCGTTTTGCTATTTCTATATAATCGGATGAGCCGGGAAAATAAATATCGCCTTTGCCAGCGAGTTTCATTTGAGACAACACAAAGCCGGAGCCGCCAAAAACAGCGTCAACTTTTATCCCTGTTTCTTTTTTGAATTGCTGAATTACTTCTTCTGTTGGCGGTTTGGATGCCGCGCCTACGTACAAAAGCAAAGAGTTATCTTCAGGAGGTTTTTCTATCCTGATTTTACTGATTACGGTATGGTAATTTACATTCCGGGAAACCGTAACAGCCGCAATGGCCAAAAGAACCAATGTTAACTTTTTCATGCTATTTTGTCTTGAGGGTCTGTTTAAATAATTCGGGTTTAAATGTAATCATCAGATAAGTCCAGAATGGAGTCCGTCCGGAATCTCCTCCTTTCAGCTTTTCCATACTTTGTTCTGCCTTCATCCATGAAAAGCCATAGTCGAGTGTCGAAAAGCTATTGATTTTAAACCTGATTGATAAATCGTTTTCAAATCCCAGATACGGATTTATCTCTTCTTTATCTTTATCCAAAACTTTGTTTTGCAGATAAAACAAATGCATATCCGCTCTAACGGTTGTTTTATGGTTTATGTCATAAAAGAGAAACAAATAAGGATTAATCAATCCTCCGTTTTTAAGATCATTCGGAAATGAAATAAAATAATCCATGTTCCCAAAAAATTTCCAGGTCACCCCGTAAAGAGGAATGAATGATTTGCTAATGTTTGATGTTGCTGTAGCATCATCCCCGCTCATGTATTCGGCTCCAAGTCTGGTTGTAAATTTTTCAATTTTATACTTAACCTCCGGCTGAAGATAATAAGCAGCTATTTCTTTTCCGCTTTGCAATTGTCCATATTGATAGTACCCGCTCATTGTCAGATATAAATTATCTTTTTCAAATTCCAGTCGTCCTCCTGAAGTGCCTCTAACATATAAAGTGCCTGAACTGATTTTGCTCTGATAGCCATCAGCGGCATTAATGGTTGTAAGGCTTAAATGTTTATCTACATTCACTTTCATGAAATGCACATTGAGGAGTTTATAATTGGTAAAAGTTGTTGGAGAGTATGAAGTTTCAAAAACAGCTTCGGAAGCTTGATTGAAAAATGCCATTAATTCAGATTTAACTTTTCTCTTTTCATATATCAAATTCAAACCATCTTGTGATCTGCCGGCCTGGCTCCAATCAGCCGCTGAAAATATTTTCCCGTTATCCAATTCTACTTTTTGTCGTCCTATTCGCATAAATAAGTTTTCCGTAAAATACGATTCGATGTATGCTTCAAAAACATTTAGGGAGCCCCCGGTTGACACTTGCCCGTATTGCCCCCAAACCCTAAGATCCTGAATGGAAGTATGAAATTTAAATCTTTGTTGAGTATAAGTAATCTTTAGCCTGCTTCGTTGCGTACCAAAATAAGCAGCTTCTGTGGTGTCATTCGGAAGCTGCCGGTAGCCATTGCGATACTCAATCCTGGGCCTGAATTCCAAATCAAGAAGAATTGTTTTTGAAGAGTCGGTTTGAGCACTTAGCACATGGCTAAGAAAAAAACCGGAGAGAAAAAGGGTTAATAGTTTTGCTTTCATCTTTGGTATGTTTATTAATGAACAGTGCATAACAAATAAATTGGAGGTTTCTATTTTTAATTTCGGAATGAATGACTGTATTTTTTCTCAAGCTCAAAAACCGAACTGTTGCATTTTCTACGGTCTTGGCCGCTTTTGCTTCTTCTCCGGCTATTCCTCCAAGTACTTTTTCAACCAAAGGCTTATCGGAATATTTATTCGTATCCTCAACCCGTTGCCGGGCTTTTCGATAACTCATCTTCATTTGCTTTGCTGCATATGTTATGGAGCCTTTCTTTTTCATGTTTTCCAGTAAAAGAACTAGGCCAAACCCTAAACATGGCCTTTCGGCCTCGACAATCCGAATTCTGGTTCTAATCGTATATTTTTTTGTGGCTTCACAGTATGCTTTCTGAAACATACAGCGAAATAAGATACTCCAAAATTTCTAAACTTTGATTTTGCTCATGTAACAACAAAACAGGCATGCTCATGATTTTTTTTACAGGCAATCTTCATAAGAGTACGGTTTAACTCTTTTGCAGGTGGTGTTCATCAAGTTTTAGAAAAGCATCATGCATTCTGCGCATTTTCAGAACCAAGTTGCACATACTGAAAAAGCAAAAGGCAAATGCCCTGACTACAGAATTATGTATCAACCTGAAATGTATCGTCCTGAAAAAAGTTTACAGTCTTTGTTGTTAATCCTGATATTGGTTTACAGTTAGTTTAATATTCGGGTAATAATTCTTACAATTTCGCTTTTTATGCCCGCATATTTAGGCATAGCGAAGGATTGGGAATGCAGTAATTTTTCGCCAACCAAAAAAAATTCATCGCCTTTGCCGGTATTCAGCATTGCGGAATTGCCATTTACCGTTCCTGTATGGGCAATCCTAATGTGATTTCTGGTGATTATTTTAATTGTTGTTCCGGCATTGGGCATTTCTGTTTTTTGACAAGCAATGGCTCCAATGAATGATGCAGCAGGCCTGTTTAGGTTTCCTTTATTTTACCTTCTTAAGCACAAACCGCTCTTCTCTGTAATTCCCTTCATTGTTTTTCATTGCAAGATAAATACGAAGTGTGTTTTCGTCAGGCGCTTCGAAGGTGAGGCCATTAAACAGTAACCGGTTTTCATCTGTACGAACAAGACGGAAGTTTACCGATTTGTTTTTTTCTTCCCAGCCTGTAAAGTCGGGGTTGAAATGTTTTACGCGCAATAGCCAGCCGGTGGAGTCGTGCATCAGGTACATGAACTCGGTAAAGACCGTTTTTTCATTCTCAATAAACCGGAACAGGCCAATCATCAGGCTGTCTTTCATGGGCGACCAGTATTCATCGCATTGGCCGCCAAGCCCTTCGCCTGTCCAATGGCCCTCAAGCAATTTGAAGCGATTAATCGGTACATTTTGTTGAGTCTGTTTGGCAGACCACCTATAGGTGTTTTCTGAGATGTTTTGCTGAGCTATTACTGCTATTGAAAAAGAAAGACAAAAGATGCACAGGCCAAGCGTGCGTTTTAAAAGGAGACAACTCATTGGTTGAAGATTTTATGTCCCGGCATTTTCCATGAGGTATGATTTCATGAATTCATTAAGGTCGCCATCCATCACTCCCTGAACGTTGCTGGTTTCATATCCGGTGCGCAGGTCTTTTACCATTTTGTAAGGATGAAAAACATAACTGCGTATCTGGCTGCCCCATTCAATTTTGCGTTTGCCGGCTTCGGCAGCGGCCTTGGCTTCGTTGCGTTTGCGAAGTTCTAACTCGTAAAGCTGCGACTTGAGCATTTTCATGGCGCGGTCGCGGTTGGCATGCTGCGAGCGATCTACCTGACAAACAACCACGATTCCCGTAGGCAGATGCTTTAGCTGCACCTTGGTTTCGACTTTGTTTACATTCTGTCCGCCAGCGCCTCCGCTTCGCGAAGTGGTTATTTCGATATCCGAATCTTTTACTTCAATGTCAATGTTATCATCCACAATAGGATAAGCAAAAACAGAAGCGAAAGAAGTATGTCGTTTGGCGTTGGAGTCGAAAGGGGAAATGCGCACTAAGCGGTGCACCCCGTTTTCTGCTTTGAGGTAGCCATAGGCAAAGTCGCCATCAATCTCAAGGGTAACGGATTTGATGCCGGCCACATCGCCATCCTGGCGATCCACTTCGGTTACTTTATAGTTGTTTCGTTCGGCCCAGCGGATGTACATGCGCATGAGCATTTCGGCCCAGTCGCAGCTTTCGGTTCCTCCCGCACCGCTGTTGATGGTAAGGATGGCGCTGCAAACATCTTCTTCAGCGCTGAGCATATTTTTAAATTCCAGGTCATCAATCTTTTTGAGTAGTGATTGATAGTGTTCGTCAACTTCCTGTTCGGTGGTTTCACCGGCTTTGAAGAAATCGAACAGCACGGTAAGGTCGTTCAGTTCAGATTCGATAACCCCAAACGGCTCTGTCCAGCTTTTTAATTGGCGAATGTTTTTAAGAATGGCCTCTGCCCTTTTGGAGTCGCTCCAAAAATCGGGAGCATGGGTGAGTTGCTCTTCCTGTTTAATTTTCAGAAGACGTGCATCCACGTCAAAGATGCCCCCTCAGAGCATCAACCCGCTCTCTAATGTCTTTGAGTTGTTCCTGTGTCATGGGGGCGAAAATAACAACCTTCCGTCAAGACTGCATTTGCTGCTTAAGATCTTTCAGTGTTTTTTCAAGGTTATGGATGGCCGGCAGGAAATTTTCTTTCATGCCTGCATCAGGAATTTCGTTGCTGATGTAATTGCAGAACGACCACACTTCAAGTATGTCATTGGCATTCACTTCATAAGGCTCGTAAGCCGGGTTGAGCGATTTAAGCAGCAGTGATCTCTTTTTCTTTAATTGGTTGCAGGCTATTTTAAAAACAATGCCGTCATCTTTGGTGAGGATGATGTAGGCTTCGCCATCTTTGATGTTATACCAGTTTTCGAGAAACTCGCCAATGACCCAGCTTTTATCGGGAATGGGCTCCATGCTGTCGCCCTGAATCTGAAACATGCGGTACTTGCGCTCCTTAAAGAGAATAGGAAGCTGAAAGACGGGCAGTTTGCCAATGTAGTCGGGGTCTGAATAACCGGTACGGTAACCGGCTTTGGCTTTGAGGGGAACGGCTTCAATGTTTTCGCGGTTTTTGCTGTCAACTGTGGTAGCGAGTACACGTAACTTGCTGCCGCGCACGTAAGCATCGTAGCCAAGTTCAATTTCGCGGAGCTTGCTTTCGGAAAGTGTGCTGAGGTCTATGCGCAACAAGGTGTCAACCGATACTTTGTAGTAATCGGCAAACTTCAGCAAGGCTTCTACGGTAGGATTAACGATGATACCGCTTTCATAGCTGTTAAGCGTGCTGCGGGAAATGCCAAGTTCGGTGGCAACGGTTTCCTGTGTGCGTTTTTTTCTGTTACGCAATAGGCGGATGTTGGAGGAAAAAAGCATGGAGATGATGTGTTGTTTTTTTATGATAGTATTACAATCAAAACGGAGATTGTAAAAATAACCAACATTTTGAAAATAAAAAATCAGAAATCAGAAACGGGTTTACTCACAGCAAGTATTTTTTTTGTTTGCTTCTGCTGAAGGTAGGCCACAAGGTACATTCCTTTTTTATTTTTAAACTGGCGAAGCGGAATGCCTGCTGTCCATTTTTTTTCCGGAACGGGAAAGAAGTCCATTTTTCTGACAATGTTTTTATGTGCCAATGTTTTGCCTTCGTTATCGCCCTTCAATACGTTTGAGGATGCTTCGGGCAGAACAAGAAAAACAGCAAGCGTGAGGTTGGGGCCGGCCTGCGAAGCCGAGCAGGAAATCCACAGTGTGTCGCGAACAGTGGAGTCGGCATTAATCAGCAGGGTGTCTTTAGTTGTCCGTTTAAGCATCCTTTCTGTTTCTGATTTGATTTTTTTTATCTCACTGCCTGCAAAAGCCAACTGACCATTAATGAAAACCTGCGGGGTAAAAACTTCTTTTTGTTTAAGGGCGCTTGCATAATTATTTTGCCTTCGGGTAAAAGCCAGTGAAGAAAAGGGGTCTTGCCAGCCGTATTTATTCCAGTAATCCACATGAAAGGTAAGCAGGGTAACCGGTTTGTTTAGCTTTCCGTATTCGTCAAGCAATGCATGCATTTGCTTTTCGGCTACAGGCGAAGCTCCGCAGCCCTCGGAAACGAAAAGTTCAATAATGGCAAAGTTATTTTCTGTTTTCTGAGCATAAAGCTGAACGGCAACCGGAAGGCAAAATCCGAAAACAAGCAAGCATATTTTCATGTGGCAAAAATCCTTAACGGAAGGCATAAAAAACAGGAAATAAAATTCGTTTATTTTTGCCTCATGTTTAAAAAGAGGAAAATCTTCATGATGGTGCTGCTTGGCGCAGCTTCATTGTTTGTTTTTCCTCCACAGTTGCTGCATGAGCTTACCTGCCATGCCGATTCGACAGACAACCACTTATGCGGAACAGAAGAAACAACAGTAAGCCCCCAGCATCAGCATTGCGACATTCTTCAGCTTTTCTTTTCGCCATACCAGCCCGAGAAAAAAGATTTTGCATTTGATGCTTTTCTTTTCCCGTTTAAAAGAACTGTTCCCGAAGTCAGGATTGCTCTTCCCGGTTGTATTCTGTCAGAAAATAGCCGCGGCCCCCCTTCTTTATTCTGAATTTACTTTTTATTGATGCATGACAAAGTCATGCTGCCTGCCTGTATTACATACAGCGCAATTTTTTATTTCAACTTTTTTTAAATCAAAACTCCAATGAAAAAAAATATCATTCTATTATTTATCCTCTTTCCTTTTTTACTGACCGCACAGGTCAAAACAATCCAATTAACAGGAACGGTTACAGATGCCGTTTCACACCAGCCGTTACCGGGGGCTACGGTTTATCTGCCTGATTTAAAACGCGGCACAACCACCGATAATAACGGCTACTACAAAATTGAAAACATGCCGGCTGTTAAGATTTTGATTGTGTTTAAATACATAGGGTATGCATCGGTTTCCCTACAACTTGATCTTTCAAAAACCAGCGAGCATCATGTAGCGCTTTCCCCATCAGCCATCGAAAGCCGTGAGGTAGTTATTACCGGCAGCGCTTTTACTACCGATGATAAAAAAAGCAGCATTGCCGTTACGGCCATTGATAAAGAAAAACTCAGAAGCACTCCGGCTGACAATCTAATCAGCGCCATAGCACAAACACCGGGCATATCAGAAATCACCACAGGGAATAATGTTTCTAAACCGGTAATCCGCGGGCTTAGTTACAACCGCATTGTGGTCATTAATGAGGGAATCCGTCAGGAAGGTCAGCAATGGGGCGATGAACACGGCATTGAAATAGATCAATTTGCAGCAGACCGTATTGAGGTGCTTAAGGGGCCGGGAAGCTTATTGTATGGTTCCGATGCTTTGGGTGGAGTGATAAACATCCTTGAGCCCATTCCTCCGCAGCAGGGAAGTATCCGCAGTGAATTTAATTCGGCCTACTCAACCAATAACGGGCTTGTTGCCAACTCGCTTTTAGCCGAAGGAAATCAAAACGGTTTGGTGTGGCGGGCGCAGGGCACTTATAAAAACGCTGCTACTTTTCAAACTCCCGCTGAACGGGTTTACAATTCGGCATTTAATGAATGGAGCGGCAGCGCTATGCTTGGCCTCAACAAACGCTGGGGGTACACCCATCTGCATGCCGGTATCTGGAAATCAAACATTGGATTTACCGAAGGAGAACGCGACTCGGCAACCGGAAAATTTGTTGATCAGGAAGGAACCATCATAAGCGATGAAGATCTGCAATCAAGAAAAATTTTTCTTCCGCGGCAGGATGTTGAGCATCGCAAAATTACTGCTGTCAGCAACTTTATCATCGGAAAAAACCAGCTTAAAATTAATGCCGGATGGCAACAGAATAACCGGATGGAATTTGAATCGCATCACCATCATGACCACTCTCACGATCATGAGGAGGGAATGCATGAAGAACCAACACTTGACTTAATGCTGAATTCCTTTTCGGGCGATGCTAAATTCTTTCTGGCTGAAAACAACGGATGGGAAAAGGCGGCCGGCATAAGCGGCTCATTTAAAAGGAATGAAAACTTCGGAGAAGAGTTTTTAATTCCTGATTACAAGTCTTCTGCTTTCGGAGTTTTTGCGGCAGTGAAAAAAAACATGAGCCGGCTGGCCGTAAATGCAGGATTACGTTTTGACCGGCATCAGATTAACGGAAATGAGTTAATACACGAAGGCGAAACCTTGTTTGAAAAATTCAGCACCTCATACAATGCCATCAGCGGGAGTGCCGGAGCCGCTTACAGCATTGCCGAACACTGGAATATAAAGCTGAATATCGGAAGAGGATTCCGTGTGCCAGATGTAACGGAGTTATCGGCCAATGGAGTTCATCATGGTACTTTTCGCTATGAGATAGGAAATAAAAATTTAAAACCGGAAAACAGTCTTCAGTTTGACTTTACGCTCAAAGCCGAAGGAAAAATTTGGGATGCCGAACTGAATTTGTTTCATAACCTCATTGACAATTTTATCTATTACCGCAATCTTGATAATGAAACCATTGATGTTAATGGCGATTCACTTCCGGTTTACCGGTTTACGCAAGGCAACAGTATGTTGCAGGGATTTGAACTGCATACCGATATTCACCTGCTTGAGCATCTGCATTTTGATAATGATATCTCCTATGTGCATGCAGTGAATAAAGACCTGAACAAGCCGCTGCCCTTTATTCCTGCTTTCAGAATTAACAATGCGCTTGCTTATGATTTTGTAATAAAAAATCAGAGGCTGTTAAAGTCGTTTGGCATTTCGGCCGAAGCAGAAACCCATTTTAAGCAAAGCAGGATTGATGTTTTTGAAACTGCCACTGACGGCTACACCCTGTTTCATGCAGGAATAAGTTTCCGTTTTAAAAAAGAAGTTTATTTCTCTGTTCATTGCCGAAATCTTACCGGCAAGAAATACTATAACCACTTAAGCCGCCTTAAAGAGGTGGGCATTTTAAATCCGGGAAGAAATATTACCGTGATGCTGAGGGTTCCGCTTACTTTTAAATAATCGCTTTCACATTAAAAAAAACATGTAGGTTTGTGGGGTTAAATTATGAATGGGTATGCTTACTGACGAGGTTGCTGTTTCCGGCATTTCAACCATGGCCGAAAATCTTATCGGTTCTGAAATAATCAAGTTAGCCAATGAGGTGAACGAGTTAATCCGCAAGGGCGAAAAAATCAGCAACTTTACCATTGGCGATTTTGATCCTGCCGTTTTCCCTATTCCTGAACGTTTAGCACAACGGATACTTGAAGCGTATAAACAGGGACAAACCAACTACCCTGTTGCCAACGGTATGCCCGATCTCCGAAAGGCTGTAAGCCGGTTCATTAACCGGTCGCAGAAACTGGATTATTCTGCCGATGAAGTTTTAATAACAGGGGGTGCGCGTCCTGCCATCTATGGTATTTATAAAACGCTGATAGACCCGGGCGATACGGTTATTTATCCGGTTCCTTCGTGGAACAACAATCACTACTGCCATCTTACCCTTGCCAAAGGGGTAATGGTTGAAACCACAGCCGATAAGTTTTTTATGCCCGATGCTTCACAACTAAAACCTCACATTAGTAATGCCACCTTGATTGCCCTGTGCTCACCTCTTAATCCGACAGGAACAGTTTTCGGCAGGGAACAATTGAGCGGAATTTGCGAGCTGGTGTTGAATGAAAACGAAAAGCGTAAGGGAAAATCAAAGCCTTTATACATCATGTATGATCAGGTGTACAGCTCTTTGCTTTTTTCAGGCACTCATCATTATGATCCGGTTTCGCTGTTTCCCGAAATGAGACCTTACACTTTGTTTGTTGACGGTATTTCCAAATCATTCGCTGCTACCGGTGTACGGGTCGGGTGGGCATTTGGCCCTAAAGAAATTATCAGCCGCATGGCTGCTATTCTTTCTCATGTAGGGGCATGGGCTCCCAAAGCAGAGCAAATAGCCGTTACTCATTTTGTGAATGACGATGCTGCCGTAGACAGCTTTCTGAATCATTTCCGCACTGAAATTGATTCTCGTCTGCAAGCTTTTTATAAAGCTTTTCAGGAATTAAAATCCAGAGGTTATTCTGTGGAATGTATTGCCCCGCAGGCGGCCATTTACCTTACTGTTAAGTTTGATTTGAAAAGATTAAAAACAACAGATGGCCTTTTACTGAAAGATCAGGTTGATGTTACCTCTTATTTACTTAATAAAGCAGGTTTGGCCATAGTTCCTTTCTCGGCTTTCGGATCTTCGCATGATTCTCCCTGGTACCGATTATCGGTTGGCACCTGCCGCGGGGCTATGGATGTACCTCAAATTATGAACAGATTAGAGTCGGCTTTGTCTGAACTTAAATAATATGTTTCATAAAAATGCCCGGTTTGTTGGTAATTGAATTTTTTTACTTTTGGCGAACACATAGAGCATATCGGATATGAACGAGCATGAGCACAATGAGCGGTCTGAGAAATTTTCAAAATCAGTAAGGGCAGGAAAGAGAACTTACTTTTTTGATGTAAAGTCAACCCGTGCAAACGAGTACTACCTAACCATTACAGAGAGCAAAAGGCTACACAGTAATGAAGGAGAAAAGCCGGTTTACAAGAAGCATAAAATTTTCCTTTACCGGGAAGATTTTCAGAAATTCATTGACGGGCTGACCGAAGCCATTACATACATAAACGATAATCCTCAGCCTGAAGGCGAAGGCGGAAACGAGCCATTACGCAGCCGTTTTACTGATATAGACTATGATGATTTGCAGCATCAATCCGGCAGCGATGAACCCCAGCCATAAGGCTTTAAACAACTTATTTTAGATTTTTAATAACTTTTTTTGGCCCCCTGCTTGCGGGTTCAAAAGTTATTGCTACTTTCACCACCGCATTCCCTTTTAATACCCCAAAGTATGGTCAGAAACTCTGATGAGTTTATCATGACATTGAAAGAGCTTTCAGTGTTGTTGCTTCAATTGGAAAGATTGAATGGATGGATAGAGGCCGAACTTGAAGATGAAAACCTTCATACACTCCGCCTGTTCAGCAACGAAACCGTTTCATCAGCCATGGTGAAATGGTGGCAGTTGAATTAAATTCACCTTCACGCAACACATAAAGTGTGTTGCCATCCATCTCAACCAATAGAAATTAAACAGCATGCTGATTACCGTTCTTTTTCCTTAAGCATTAAAATATTTATTGTATATGAAAACTTATTTACATGCCCTTTTGATAATTGCCTGCTTTCCGTTTTACGCCTTTTCACAAAATTGCATTGGCAGCTCCTCAACCACAATAACCCCATTACCGGGAGCAGGGGGCTGTTATCCTGCAGGCACTACCATTACGGTGTGTGTTTCCATTACCAACTATTCGCAAGGCGGAGTTAACTGGATTCATGGTATTGTGGTGAATCTGGGTCCCGGATGGGATGCCTCAACCCTGGCACCCGTTTCGGCCTCGCCCAGTTGTGACGGACAAGGCATTTGGGGGTGGTACACTTCATGCACCAGCACCAATACCGGGCAAACTTTTGGTCCCGGTTTTTATTATGACACTCCCTTAGGCTCTCCAAACGGTGTAATGGATGGAATTCCCGGTAATAATTTCGGAGACAATTGTCCAAACTTTACATGGAACTTTTGCTTTTCTGTTTCAACCAATGCCTCCATTCCAACACAAGTAAATGGAACCATTGGTGTAACCGTTTATGGCGATTATACCACCGGAAGCTGGGGAACATTCGGCTGTACCCCGCAAGCCGTTACGGGAAACTATTGCATACAGCAGAATTGCAGCGTTCAATTACCCACCCTAAATACAACCAACCCGTTATGTCATGGCGACACTACCGGAACTGCTTTTGCAGCCGGTGCCGGAGGCCAGCCTCCATACACTTACCAATGGAGTACAGGTGCTACTACTCAAAGCATATCGGGCCTTGGGGCAGGAATTTACTCCGTAACAGTTACTGATGCTTTTGCCTGCACTAAAAATGTATTCTTTCTGATAACCGAGCCCGATGAAATTTTAGATAACAGTGTTGTAACTGATATTGGATGCGGTGGATCTAACTCGGGAAGCATTACCACCGCTGTAACCGGAGGAACAGCACCATTCAGTTTTGCCTGGAGTAATGGGTCAACTGCTTCGGCAGTTACAGGACTCTCGGCAGGAACTTATACGCTCACTATTACGGATGGCAATGGCTGCATAAAAAATTACAATTACACCATCAGTGCGTTCCCTGCAGTAAGTTTCACAACATCAACTGTACAGGCTACCTGCGGTCAACCCAATGGCTCTGCATCGGTAAATGTTACATCAGGAACAGCACCTTATACTTATCAATGGAATCCAAATGTGTCTTCCGGCCCAACCGCCAACAATATTGCTGCGGGAAATTATATGGTAACCGTTACAGACGCAAATGGCTGTTCCGACACGCAAACAATTATCGTAACAGAAATTCCCACTTTTACACTTACAACCCAAACCACACCGGTAGGGTGTACAGGAACCGGGGCTACTGCAACCGTAAATATTAACGGAGGAACCGGCCCGTTTACTTATCAGTGGAGTCCGGCAGGAGGCAACGGCCAAACAGCCACCAATCTTAATCCCGGCACCTACACGGTAACCGTAACTGATGGAGCTGGTTGTACGCTTACCGCTTCGGTAACCATTGATCCTTATACACCAATGTCTTTATCCGCATCCGTAGCTCCCGCCCTGTGTGACAATGCCGCTTCGGGCACTGTTTCTGTATTCGTTATCGGTGGAAATCCGGGGTACGTTTATCAATGGTCTAACGGAGCAACAACCGCAACCGTTAATGGTCTTTCGCCAGGAATTTATACTGTTACCGTAACCGATGCATCATTATGCACCGAAACCATCACTGTAAGCATCTCTCAGAACCCGCAAGTGCTTATCAGCATCAGTGGAAATAATGACTTGTGTGAAGGACAATCAACTACACTTACTTCGAGCACCAGCGGAGGCTCAGGAGGGAATCAATATTTGTGGAGTATTGGTAGCAATTCATCATCTGTAACTGTAACTCCCCCTGCAGGAATAAACGTTTACACAGTTACTGTTACCGATGTAACAGGATGTTCAGCTTCGGCTACGTATGCTGTCAATGTTACTTCTTATCCGGTTCTTACCTTATCTGATGATGTTACCATTTGCAACGGAGAAAGTACTGTTTTAACTGCCTATGGCGCGATCACTTACGATTGGACACCCGCCACCGGACTGGACAATCCTGCTTCGGCTACGCCTGTGGCCTCGCCTTCTGTTACAACAACCTATACCGTTACAGGATCGAATGGAAATTGTTCTTCCACGGCCTCGCTTACCGTTACAGTTTCTCCTGATGTTATTGCTGCCGCTACCGCAGATACCACCAAAGGGTTTCCTCCGCTTACTGTTAACTTCACCAACCAAAGCACGGGCGGGTCAACCTTTCTCTGGAATTTCGGTGATGGTACAACCTCCTCTCTTCTCGATCCGCAGCATACTTTTTCAGAGCCCGGAGTTTATAATGTACAACTCATTGTTACTAACAGCGATGGATGTACTGATACAATAATCATCAGAATAGAAGTGGAATTATCTTCCGCTTTCAGCATTCCGAATGTATTTACTCCAAATAATGACGGCAAGAATGATCTATTCTCCTTTACCGAAGAAGGAATTACAGAAGTTAAAGCAGAAATTTATAACCGCTGGGGAGAAAAAATTTATGACTGGAACAAAACCGGATATGGCTGGAATGGCATCACCAAAAACGGAAAAGAAGCTCCGGAAGGAACTTACTTCATCATAGTAAATGCCACAGGACAGGATGGCAAGCAATATGAGTTTGCCCAAAGTTTTCTGCTTTTACGCTCGGAAAATAAATAATTACTGTCACCGTAAATTTTTTAAACGGAACTTGTTTTTCCGTTGTGTTTACCCATCTTTGTAATTATTCGATGGATTGCATTCCAATCAAACTTTAAACCACTTATATAATTTAATTACCATGGCAACATCTTCTGAAAACAAAGAAAAACTTAAAGTGCTTCAATTAGCCATTGACAAGCTTGAAAAAACCTATGGCAAAGGAACCATTATGCGGATGGGCGACAGCGCCATTGAACCGCTTGAAGCAATACCTACCGGCTCGCTTACTCTTGATATGGCCTTAGGTATTGGCGGATTTCCAAAAGGTCGTGTTATTGAAATTTATGGTCCTGAATCCTCCGGCAAAACCACTCTTGCCATTCATGCCATTGCCAATGTTCAGAAAAACGGAGGCATAGCTGCTTTTATAGATGCCGAACATGCTTTCGACCGGTTTTATGCTCAGAAGCTCGGTGTAGATATTGAAAATCTTTTAATCTCTCAACCCGACAATGGCGAACAGGCTTTGGAAATAGCAGACAACCTTATACGCTCAGGGGCCATTGACATTATAGTAATTGACTCTGTTGCTGCACTTACCCCCCGCAGTGAAATTGAAGGGGAAATGGGCGACAGCAAGGTTGGCTTACACGCAAGACTGATGTCGCAGGCATTGCGCAAGCTAACGGCTACCATAAGCCGCACCGGATGCTGCTGTATTTTCATCAATCAATTACGCGAAAAAATAGGGGTGATGTTTGGTAACCCGGAAACAACCACAGGCGGGAATGCCCTTAAATTTTATGCTTCCGTACGTCTCGATATCCGCAGAACAGGTCAGATTAAAGAAGGTGAAAACATAACCGGCAACCGCACCCGCGTAAAGGTGATTAAAAATAAAGTGGCCCCTCCGTTTAAAGTAGCCGAGTTTGACATCATGTATGGCGAAGGCATCAGCAAAACCGGAGAAATTGTTGACCTTGGTGTTGAATGCAATGTGATCAAGAAAAGCGGTTCATGGTTCAGCTATGGCGACACCAAACTTGGACAAGGACGTGATGCCGTTAAACAGTTGCTGCTCGATAATCCCGAACTTGCTGATGAATTAGAGAACAAGATTAAGGAATCATTGGCAGGAAAGTAAAAATTGCCTGCCGGTTACAACAACGACCCTTTAAGCATTACCGCGGCCACGCTGAAATAAATTATCAGCCCGGTAACATCAACTGCTGTTGCTACAAATGGTGCTGAGGCCGTGGCAGGATCAACACCAAATTTTTTCAGAATGATCGGAAACATGGAGCCAATCAGGGTTCCCCAAAGCACCACTCCTACCAATGTTACCCCAATGGTTAATCCGAGAATGAACCAATGCTCGCCATAAATGCCGCTTACTCCCTGCCAGATGGCAATGCGCAGAAACCCAAGCGTGCCGAGTATCAGTCCTAAAAACAGGCCTGATAAAATCTCTCTGCGCATAACACGCCACCAGTCGCGTATGGTTACCTCACCAAGTGCAATAGCACGGATTATCAGTGTGGCTGCCTGTGAGCCGGTGTTTCCGCCACTGGAAACAATGAGTGGAATAAACAATGCCAGCACTACTGCTCTTGCAATTTCATGTTCAAAATATGCCATTGCTGAAGCTGTAAGCAGTTCTCCGATAAAAAGTACCACAAGCCAGGGAGACCGTTTCTGAATCATGGTTTTTACCGAAGCTTCAATATATGGTTCTTCCAGCGCTTCAACCCCCCCAAGCTTCTGAATGTCCTCGGTGTCCTCTTCTTCGGCTACCTGCAACACATCGTCAATAGTTACAATACCTAACAAAACCCCTGAAGCATCAATTACCGGCAAGGATGATTTGTTGTGTGTTTTAAATTCTTCAATAGCCAATTCCTGGTCATCGGTTACATTCAGGCTGATAAATTTACCATCGGCAATCTCTCCGATTTTGCTTTCAGGATCGGCCAACAAAAGCTGACGTATGGTGATATCATCTACCAGCCGGCCCTTATCATCCACAATAAAAAAAGTATCGAGCGATTCGGTTTCTTCTCCGTTTTCACGAATGAAATTAAACACTTCTTTCACCTTCCAAGCAGCCTGTAGGGCAATATAGTCGGGGGTCATCAACCGCCCTATTGAATTCTCTGGATAACCAAGAAGTTTCAAAGCTATAAGCCGCTCTTTCTGCGTAAGAAGTTTGAGGTGCCTGTTAATGATATCAGCCGGCAGCGATTCAAGAATTGAGGTACGAACATCGGGAGCAATGTCATTCAAAATAAGAGCCACCTGTCTGTGAGGCAGAATATCAAGCAGGTTTTTTTGAATGTTCAGATCGAGCAGTTCAAAAACCTGCGCTGATTTCTCGCGATCCATGCAGCGAAAGGCAAAGACCTGCATGCCTTCGGGAAGTTCTGTAATGATTTCGGCAAGCTCCGAAGGCAAAATACTTTCCACCTGCGATTTAACAGCAGCTTTGTTGCCGCTGTTAAGCAGGGAGATTAAAGTTTCTTTTTCGAAAACCTGCTCCATGTAATTTGAAGATTGATTCAGAATTTGCCTGTGGCGCCAGATAGGTTACGCCAAATGCAAAGTCAAAGCACAAGCTCAGCCTCTGCATGCCCTGATGCTCCTCGTTTAGTTTTAGTTTCGGAAGACTTATCCCGCACCAAATCGCGGGAAGCTGCATTATGCCAAGCCTTATTCCGGCCAAGCCTGCTCTACCCATTGGCGTGTCTCCACATTTCCGGGCAGCAGCTTTTTTTCATCCAGTAACCTCACCTAACAAGCACAGAACAAATTTATAGGGCAAAGATAACGTGGCCATTCACAAAACGAGTACAGGCACAAAAGAAAAAGTCCCGCTTTCTGAGGGCGGGACTTTTCCGGAAAAGAAATGTTATTCCTTAATGAACTTCGATACAAAGTTGCCCTCATTGGTTCTTACGGTGATAAAATAAACACCGGTAGAATAAGAAGACATATCAATGCTCATATGGTTAACACCGGTGCCTACATTCTGAGTTTCTGAATAAACAACCCGGCCAATGTTATCTTTTACCATAATGGCGGCTTCGCTGCCTGATTTTGTGTTGATATCAAAATAAGCTATGTCTTTTACAGGAACAGGATAAACATTGATGCCTGAATAGTTGCTGGCAGCAATTTCATTAATACCTGTCGGGCAAAGCTGACCTTGTGCTTTTAATTCAACCTGCATGGATGTTCCGGTATATGTACATGCAGGGTCAAGAATAAGATGGAACACGTTTACAGGAGGGTTGGGAGGATTCGGGTTATCCTGAGCATTACCGTAAACTACAGGAGTAAAGTAGTAAATGCCGGGACCAAAAGGATTTCCTGTTGCTGAATTAACAAGTGCCACGTTTTGTGCTGCTGCAGAAATTCCGCTGCCTCCTAAGAATGAAGGATCGTTCAGGGGGTCAGTGTTGCCGGAAATATCAGCAGAAGATACTAACCAACTGAAACCATTGTAAGGGCCTTGGGTTGGAATTACCGCTCCGGTAACAGAAGCAACAAGTGTATCATTAAAATTAACGCAGTTTTTATTTACCGCACCGGTTCCCGAAGTTAAGCCCGGTGAGCCGCATGCAAAACTTTGCAGTTTGGTAACACTGATGCAGAAGTTCCCTGTTGATAAAGCGCCATTAAAATTAAACCCGTCTATCATAAGATGATACGTCACGCCTGCTTGTGTTTGAATGTTAAAACCAACAGGATAGTGAGTGGCTGTAGCCTGAGGTCCGTCTTCATTACAAACGACAGGGGTTAAACTTCCACATGTTCCTGAGTATAATGCTGCCTGAGTATCGCCATCGTCAATATAATTGGCAACCGGGGGGCTGCCGCAATTATCTGTTTCAATGAAATAAAGATCCCCTGTGCCTGTAAATGTAAACCATAGTGTGTTTTCAAGAGTAGGGTTTGAACCGGTTCCATCAGGCTCACCAAAACAAGCCCATCCTGAAACCGGATCATCTATACCTGTTGTTGCATTATCATTGTTGTATGGCCCTATAGTTTGTTTTACACCAACAGCACCGCCAAATACAGAGTTAATGTCGGCAGCATCTGTGCAGCAATCGTGTTGAATGGGGCATCCGCCACCGCCTGCTCCTTCAATGACATCAATCTGGTCAATGCCTATATAATCGCTGTTTAATCCTGTTGGTCCGCCACCGGCAACTCGGTAACGAATGGCAAATCGTGCATTAGAGCCGGGGGCAGGAGCAAGAAAGAATTGTCTTTCCCAAATTCCGAGAGTGTTAACTTTAAAACGGCCTAACTCAACCCAGTTGGCATCTTCGGGTAAGGTGGCTCCTGTTGCATTAAACATCACACGAATACTGTCCGGGTAGGTGGAGTTTAATGGCGCTTGAGAATAAAACGAAATGGTATCCCCTGCATCAATATTCAAATCAGGCAACACCAGCCAGTTGTCAATGGTGTTGGTGCCGGTAACAGCATTGAAATTGGCGGCCACATAACCATCAGGCTGTACTCCGTTGTAGTCCGGAAAAACCGCGGGGTTTCCCTGAAACCAGGTTGCAGTTAACCCGGGAGCTCCGGTACCCCTGTAGTAAGTAAAGTAGCCACGCAACTGAAGAGAGGTGGTGTCGTTAAGCGCATCCATATCATCGGAATAAATAACTGCCGATGGTGATGGTACATAACCTCCGAATGCCTGAGGGTTGTTAGTGGGGGTAACCGGTGTGCGGCTTCCCGTTGAAGCGCTTTGTGCGCTTTGTGCAATAGCCGATGCCGAAAACAGCATTCCGGCAATAAAGAAAGTAGAAATTTTTCTCATATTATTTAGTAGTTTTTATTTTTTCGAGGGGCTAAAGTATAAATATCTTCTTACATACAAATTCATTCTGCAGAATTGTTGTGATTTGCATTAAGAAATCGGAGGTTTCTTTTCATGCCCTCCCATTTGGTTCTTTTGAGAGGAGATGAAGCAAAAATACTTTTGAAAACATCTTCATTAATATCCATCCATTCTTCTTTTCCCATCTTCATTATGTCCTTGTTTGGGAGTAACTCCGGTTCATTATGTGGTTTTGAGAACCTGTTCCAGGGGCAAACCTGCTGGCATATATCGCATCCGAAAGCCCATCCATCCATTTTCTTTTGGTATTCAACAGGAATTTCTTCTCTCAATTCAATGGTGAAATAGGAAATGCATTTTGATCCATCAACCATGTAGGGCTTAATAATGGCTTGTGTAGGACAGGCTTCTATGCAACGGTTGCAGGTGCCGCAATAATCTTTAATTTCATAGTCGGGCGGAAGTTCTACATCAATAATCAGTTCTCCTATAAAATAATAGGAGCCGGCTTTAGGATTTATAAGCTGAGTATTTTTTCCTGTCCATCCTAATCCGCTTCGTTTTGCCCAGGCGCGATCAAGCACAGGAGCTGAATCAACAAAGGCGCGTCCGTTTGCATTGCCAATCTGTTCACGGATAAACCCCAACAGCACTTTCAATTTTTTCTTTATAACCAGATGATAATCTTTCCCGTAAGCGTATATTGAAACTTTAGGGGCATCATCAGGCTGTTTTTCTTCTGTGTAATAATTCTGCAGAAGGCTGATGACGGTTTTTGCTCCGGGCACGAGCATTCGCGGGTCAAGCCGTTTGTCAAAATGGTTTTCCATGTAGTGCATCTTCCCATGCATTCCATTCTTTAGCCATTGTTCTAGTCGTGGAGCTTCCTCATCTAAAAACTCTGCTTTTGAAAATCCGCAGAAATCAAATCCCAGCCTTTTTGCTTCTCGCTTTATTTCTTCTTTGAGGACATCCTTTTGCACCCGACAAACTTAATGGCAATAAGTTTAACCGCTTCCAATCATGATCGCATTACTTTTGCCCTCGCTTTATAAAAACCACAGCTATGAATATGAAAGATTTGATTGCCACGTTTACCCGACAATTAGAAGAAGCCATAGACACCGGCAGAATAGCACAGTTTACAAAACCGGCTGAACGCATTGACAATGTTCTTATCTCCGGGCTTGGCGGCAGCGGAATTGGCGGAACAATTGTTTCGCAATTAGTGGATAAGCAGATAAAAATTCCGGTAGTGGTCAATAAAGATTATTTCATACCGGCATTTACAGGAAAAAATACGCTGGCTATTATTTGTTCTTACTCCGGCAATACGGAAGAAACCTTGCAGGCAATGGAAGATGCCATAAAGTGCGGAGCAAAAGTATGCTGCATTTCATCCGGAGGAAAGGTGATAGAGATTGCTAAGCAAAAGAGCCTTGACCATATTGTAATTTCAGGTGGCCGGCCGCCCCGCTCAGCATTTGCCTATTCATTCACTCAGCTATTCTATGTTTTGCATGGCTATGGATTGATTGACCGTTCCTTTGAGAGCTCCTTGCTGAATGCTGTTCAGTTATTGAATCAGGAATCGGAACATATAAAGTCAGAAGCCTATTATCTGGCCGAAAAGCTTCACCGTAAAATTCCGGTGATTTACAGCGATGCTTCTTTTGAAGGGGTAGCTATCCGCTTCCGCCAGCAGATTGATGAAAACTCGAAAATGCTTTGCTGGCATCATGCCCTGCCCGAAATGAATCATAACGAATTGGTGGGATGGACAACGCCTAATGACAAATTGGCTGTAGTCTTTTTCAGAAATGAAACGGACTACAAGCGCACACAGGCACGCATGGAATTAACCAAACAGATTGTTTCAAAATACACTCCATATGTATTCGAAGTTTGGTCTAAAGGCAACAACAATATTGAACGAACATTGTATTTGGTTCACCTGGGCGACTGGATTAGCTGGTACCTGAGTGAGCTGAAGCAGATTGATGCTACCGAAGTTAAAGTGATTGATTTTCTTAAAGGTGAATTATCTAAAGTATAGGAAAGCTAACATATACCTGTAAGTATCTTGACAAAAGTCACCGTTTGATATTCTCTGTACGTATTACATTTGCTTCATGACGATGAAAAAAGTTCTTGGTCTGATAGTGATTATTCCTGTATTGTTACAGGCCATGACTTTTTCGGTTATTTATTCGGGCTATCTTTTAAATAAGGTCTATATCAGTACCAACCTTTGCGAAAACAGGACTGTTCCGGAAAAACATTGCGAAGGCAAGTGTGTGCTTAAAAAGGAAATGAAAACAGAGGCAGAAAAAGAAAATTCTGTTCCGGCATCTGTTAAAAAAGGAAGCGAGGTGGTTTATTTTTTTAGTGAAGAATTAAAAATTTCTGCTGCGACTTTAAATTCAGATTACAAGTATATTGTGAGTACCGAAAGTTATCGCTACTCCATTACCTCCGGCATCTTTCATCCCCCGCGCGCCTGAGTGTTTTGCCTGAATAAAGTTTAACAACTTTTACTATTTTCAATTCCGAAAATACGGTTCGGTTTATTCCGTATAACCATTTCATTTATTTAATTTCATCTCAAACAATAAAATCTATATTAAAAATTTATTCATCATGAAAAAAAACATCCTTTATATACTCAGCATTTTAATTATTCCGGCCATAGTCATAACCGGATGTAAAAAGAAAGAAAAAGATGACGATCATAATCATAGCGACTTAACCGGAACCAATGCCATGCGCATGGAATTTACTCATAAAGTAGGCGCTCAATTACTTGCCTTAACAACAGGCAATTATACCAATGCCAATGGCGACCAATACACGGTTTCGCGCTTCCGCTACTATCTGAGCAATTTCCGATTCAGAAAAACAGATGGAACCTATTACACCGTTCCTTCTGATGTTAACACCGATTTCGGCTATTTTTTGATTGATGAAGATAATGCCGCCTCAAAAAACATCAGCATTCCGAATATACCTGCCGGTGATTATGATGCTGTGGAGTTTCTTATAGGTATTGACAGCCTGCGCAATACCTCGGGTGCACAAACCGGAACTCTTGATCCCGCCAACGGTATGTTTTGGAGCTGGAACAGCGGTTATATCTTTATGATGTTCGAGGGCAATTCTCCTCAGAGTACTGCTGCCAGCAATGCCCTTATATTCCATGCTGGCGGGTTTAAAGAACCATCGAACAACATCAAAAAAGTTACTCTCACCTTTAACGGATCAAAAGCTATGGTACGTAATAACATATCTCCTGAAATTCATTTCATAGTTGATGTGAGTGAAATTTTCTCCAATCCCAACACCATCAATTTTGCTACATTAAACACTGCCCACATGCCCATGGCCTGCATGCCAATTGCCGAGAATTATGCCGATATGATTCGAGTTGACCACGTACATAACGACTAAATTATTATGAACAGGCTGATAAAATCTTTAGGATGGCTTTTGATACCGGCAGTGTTTTCTGCCTGCTCGGTTGATCCGGATTTAAGCCCTGCGCCTTTACCTGAAGAAAAAATAGAGTTTGTGATTCCGCAGGGCTTTCCTCAGCCTGTTTATAATTTTACCGGCAACCCTCTTACAACCGATGGATTTAAGTTGGGCCGTAAGCTTTTTCATGACCCCCTTCTGTCGCGCGATAATTCAACTTCCTGCGAAAGTTGCCATCAGCAGTTTGCTTCTTTTGCCCATTTGGATCATCCGGTAAGTCATGGTATAGACAATCAGTTTGGTACCCGTAATTCTCCTTCACTGTTTAATTTAATCTGGCACCCGTCTTTCATGTGGGATGGCGGTATCAATCATATTGAAGTGCAGCCAATTGCTCCTATTACCAATCCCATTGAAATGGATGAATCATTAGGCAATGTTATCAATAAGCTACGGAACCATCCTCAATACCCTGCGCTATTCAAAAAAGCTTTCGGCTCAGACTCCATCACCACTCAATTAATGCTGCGTGCCTTTGCCCAGTTTATGGGCATGATGAATTCATACCGTTCGAAATACGATAAGTACATTCGTGGTGAAGCAGAATTAACCTTGCAGGAAAACAGCGGGCTGAATATCTTTCGAGCCAAATGCGAGAGCTGCCACAAAGAACCATTGTTCAGCGATTTTTCTTTCCGCAACAATGGACTTGATGATGTTTTCCCCAGCGATTCAGGGCGAGCACACATTACCTCCCTTCCTGAAGACATAGGCAAATTTAAAGTCCCCTCACTCCGCAATGTTTCTGTTTCGCGGCCATACATGCATGACGGGCGTTTGCAGACTCTGAGCCAATGCATTGACCATTATCGCTTTCATGTTAAACCATCCCCAACACTTGATCCGCTGCTGGTTAATGGCATTACTTTATCCGAAAGTGAAAAACAGGATTTACTTCAATTTTTAAACACACTGACCGACTATGAATTCATTAATGACCCGCGTTTCAAACCGAATTAAGATTGCTGTCTTGCTGGTTTTTATCCAGTCGCAAAATGTTTTTGCCTGCGATGTTTGCGGATGTTTTATGGGCTTAACTCCTTATGATAATCAAAGCAACATTGGCCTTGTTTACCGCCTGCGAACTTTTAGCGGGTATTACGGGTTTGACAGAAATTCCGCTTTGTTGCCTTCGGGTTCTTTACGCTCCGGCATTACATCCTTGCATACAGATTATCATCACGATGAAGTTTTGAATGGAAATGATTACGAAGAATATCGTGTTTTAGAATTTCGTTCCAGATTTTTTCTGCATGAAAGAATTGAATTAAACATTATTGTTCCGTTTAATTTCAACTCGATGATGATGAATGAGTCATTTCATAAAGTTTCGGGATTAGGCGATATCAATATCTACAGTGGCTATCAATTGCTTCGTAAAATGGACATGGAAGGATGGCAATTCCGGCTAACGCTTGGCGCAGGCATTAAACTGCCGACCGGGCGACATGATCTTACCGATAATAATAATGCCCGCATTCACCTGATGATGCAACCTGGAACAGGTACTACCGATTATTTTCTCTTTGGAAATTACACTTCCGGCATCAACCGATGGGGCGTTTCGCTTTCGGGATCTTACAAACTGAACGGCACCAACAGCTACAATGAAAAAATCAGCAATTCAGTAAACAGTTATGGAAGTATCTTTTACAAAACTTTTGCGGGCAAATGGATTATCATTCCGGCAGCACATCTTTACTATGAAAACACGGCAGGCATCAGAACGGAATCGGGTATCAGCAAAACTACTTCCATGAATGTGCTGATGGCCGGACCTGGAGTGGATGTTTACTATAACAACCTGCAGTTTACCCTTTCGGGATTATTGCCTGCTGCCGAAGAAAAAATTACCGGCAAAGCGGCCGGCAGCTTTAAATTTTCAGCCGGCATTATTTACAATTTCAACCAGCGGAATTACCTGTTCGGAAAAAAGCCGAAAGCCGAAGAATAATTTCTTCAGTAATTGTATTTATTGCCCCAAAGTTTTTTAAGCAACTGCCGGATTTCGTTTTCACGCGGATTGTTTCCGGGATCGTAAAATTTCTTTCCGTTTAGTTTTTCGGGCAGGTACTCCTGAAAAATAAAATTAGAATCATATTGATGGGCATACCGGTAATCATGTCCATAACCCAATTCGTTCATGAGCGATGTGGGAGCATTCCGCAGGTGAAGCGGCACAGGCTGATCGCCTGACTTTTTTACTTCTGCAATCGCATCTTCAATGGCCAGGTACGAAGCGTTGCTCTTGGGCGAAGAAGCCAGATACACCGCACACTGCGAAAGAATAATTCTGCATTCGGGATATCCTATTTTATTAACCGCTTCAAAACAGCTATTGGCTAAAACCAATGCCGTTGGGCTGGCATTGCCTATGTCTTCGCTGGCCAGTATCACCATGCGCCTTGCTACAAATAACGGATCCTCGCCTCCTTCAATCATTCTGGCTAACCAGTAAACAGCCGCATTGGGATCGCTTCCGCGGATGGATTTAATGAAAGCCGAAATGATATCATAATGCTGTTCGCCTTGTTTATCATAAAAAGCCAGCTTGCGGTGTGTTGCCTGCAGAACAGTTTCGTCCGAAATAATTATCTCCTCTGTTGAAGCGGAAGTAGTTGTTAGTTCGAGCAGGTTAAGCAGTTTGCGGGCATCGCCACCGCTTAATCTGAACAAAGCATCGGTTTCGTGTACGGTAATTTTTTTTGAGCGAAGCCACTCGTCTTTTTCCAACGCATTTTTAAGTATGGCTGATAAATCGTTTTTGCTCAAACTGTTTAACACATAAACCTGGCATCGCGACAGCAAAGCCTGAATCACTTCGAACGAAGGATTTTCGGTTGTTGCACCTATTAATGTAACAACACCTCGTTCTACAGCACCCAGTAATGAATCCTGTTGCGACTTACTGAAACGGTGAATCTCATCAATGAAAAGAATGGCAGTTTTTTCTTTTTCGGCCTGTGCAATTATCTCACGAACTTCTTTTACTCCAGAACTGATAGCGCTCAGCTGAAAAAAGGGAGCGCCTGTTTGTGAGGCCATGATTTTTGCCAGTGTGGTTTTACCTGTGCCGGGCGGGCCCCAGAAAATTATGGACGGCATTCGTCCGCCCTGAATCAGTTTCCTGATTACTCCTTGAGTCCCTGTGAGATGCTCTTGCCCTAAAAAATCATCAAGCGAAACAGGGCGCATGCGTTCGGCTAACGGTGTCATAAAATTATCAGCTTTGCAAAAGTAGCTTCAGCCCGTTGATGATGTTATCGGTGGTAAACTTTATATGCTTTGAATGATTTTTTAAAATTTCAGTAAATGCACCAGTAAAAAGAGAATAGCAATTCCGGTAAGGTTTAAAATCAATCCTGCCCGCAACATCTGTTTTAAGGGCACATAACCCGTACCGTAAACAATGGTATTAGCAGCCGTAGCTACAGGCATCATGTAACCAAGAGAGGCAGCCATAGTAGCCGGAACCATCAATGTCAGGGGGTCGGCATTGAGAGTAATGGCTAATGGTGCAAGTACAGGCAATACCAATTGAACACTGGCCACATTCGAAGCGAATTCGCTCAGTACTGTAACCATAATCATGATTGCAAGAAGCAGCGTCCATTCCGGAAACTGATTGAATACGCCAAGTTGGTGTGCAAGCAAGGTTGCCAGTCCGCTTTTTTCAAATCCTTCGGCCAGGGCAAAACCGCTTCCAAAAAGCAGGATGATGCGGAATGGCAATCGTGTTACATCACTCCATATCAGCAGTTGTTCTCCCTTTTTGTTTTTAGAAGGAATAAGAAAGAGAAGTAATGACATGGTTATGGCCACCGTGCTGTCGCGGATAAAGCTGCCGTATGGAAGAAGCGATGTCCAGCCTTTAATGCTGAATGATCCGAAGTTTAGTCCTGTACGGGTAAACCATAAAATTACCGTGATAAAAAAAATCGTCATCAGCCATTTTTCTTCGTTGGAAACCGGGCCGGCTTTTTTCAATTCATTTCGGATATAATCCAGAGGTAAAGGTTTTTCATGATGTTCCGGAATAAAAAGTTTTTTAAGAATGAAGTAAACGGCTGTAATGAATACAAGCGAAAAGGGGAAAGCAAACGTAAACCATCGGGTAAAGGTGATAGCCATTTGCCCTTCATACATTTTCTCCATAAAACCGGCAAAGACCATGTTAGGCGGAGTGCCTACCAAAGTGCTGATTCCGCCAATCGTGGCTGAGTAGGCAAGGGCAAGCATCAGCCCGCAGGCTATTTTCTTGTGCTCTTTTTCATTGTAGTTGTGATCGAGAGTAATAATGGCTGTAATGGCCGAAACAAGCATGATGACGGTGGCGGTATTTGAAATCCACATGGAAATAATAAAAGCCGTAAGCATTACTCCAAGCAAAACACGCGAAGGCGAAGTTCCGGTAAGAAGCAAAATGCGAAAGGCAATGCGTTTATGCAGATTCCATTTTTCAAGAGCAAAAGCGAGGAAGAATCCGCCAATGAAAAGAAAAATAGTTTGCTCCATATATTGCATGGCAACAGAGCCGGCATCCATTACACCGCTTAGCGGAAACAGAATAAAAGGAATAAAGGAAGTTACACCAATATCAACCGCTTCGGTAATCCACCAGGCAGCCATCCATACAGTAATCATGGCTGTGGCACTGATACCGGTGCTGATTGCATAAAATCGCATGACAAAAAAAACAAGCAAGCCGATGGCCGGGCCGGAAAGTAATTTTAACAATGAGGTTTTCAACAGAATTGGTTTCAGGCAAAGGTAGGTGCCCCTGTTATAATCATTCGCCTTTAGCCCTTACTGATTCTGAAAAATTCTTTCCTTAGTTTTTGGTGTTGTTGCAGCATACGGATGAAACGATGTTCTTCTCGTCCCTTTTCTTTCAACAACATTACCGCCTGCTTTATTTCCGGTTGTTTCCATTTCTCCCAACCGTGTATCATGCAAAGGAAGGGGGCCAGTTCCTGAAAGAAATTTTTTTCTGAAATACTCCATCCTTTCGTGCTTATGCCTGATTTTTTCAGCAATCGGTCAGCCGATTTTTTCGAAGCTTCTTTTTGATTCCCGTCAAAATTTTCGGCTATCCATTTAATAGCTGCATGACTGAGTTTTTTTAATTCGGGTACCGGTAAATTATTTTTCAATTCTGAAATTACCGGGCCTTCGGTAAAGCGAAGCAATACTTTTTCAGGCGTGCGGTATGCTTTATTGTTTTGAATTTTTTTCCATTCCCTTTCTGCCAGTAATTTCAATTCCTTATTCACCGGCCTGAATCCCATCTTGTAATAAAACCAGAATGCCCCCGATTTTATGCCATCACGGTTGCCTTCGCCAAACTGATAAGGAGGGATAATAAAAGTTTTAACTCCATAATGGTGTTTGTACACATTCATCAGCACATGCAGAATTCTTGCTGAGGGGCCACCGCGGAATTGTTCAAATATGTTAATGCCAAACTCACATTGCTCGTAAAAAATCCAGCCACCGCCATAGCTTACCGGAATGCCGTTGCTGTAAACCATGTAGCCGATGTATGATTCGAGCGGCAGTCGGTTTTCAGGTTTCATGCTTAACAGGTAAACCGTAAAACCGTCATCGGTTTCATAACCATAAAGAAAGCGTTCATCGGCATACGTAACCGGGTCGGTTTCTTTCTGCCGGGCAAACAAGGCCGCTTTGATTGAATTCAATACGCGCTGTGATATTTTGTCATTCAGAAAAACAGGTTTTAAAATTTCATTTTTTTTAATCTCCGGTTTTTTCTTATAAAAACAGGGTTGGCCGAACAGCAATTTGTTAGAGGTAAGCGACCATGCTCCGCTCAGTGTACATATTGCTTTCATTGAAAGTGAATCAAAGAGAAAATCGCGAACAGCAGGGGCTGAGCCGAGTTTCTGAAATCTGTTAAGCCACACCTTTAACCACCGTGAGGGGGAATTAACTTCTCTGGCTGACAGCCTGCTGATCCAATGTTGAAAAGAAACTTCTGCATCAAGCAGGCTGTCCCATTCCGTTTTATAGCAAAGCAGTGTTGTAATCTCTTCTAACTTTTTTGAACTTTTAACTGTGTAACGCAAGTCATTAAAGCGGCTGAGCAGCCAGTGCAAAGCATCCGGAGAAGGTTTCCAGCTCAGGGTGGTGAATTCAAGCCCGGAATTACTAAATGCGCTTTTCTTTCCCTGCTTGCTTAAAATGTATTTTAAACGCAACATCTCTTGTGTCGCTTTTTCGGCAAGCTTAGGTGAATCGGGAAAAGCTAAAAGAAAAAGTAACATATCATGATATTGAATTAAGCATTGGGCAGAACCGGGTTGCATGCGTGCCAGCATTTCGAGCAACAATAATCTTTGTTGTTCTGCACCTTCGCTAAAGCTTGCTTTCAGCTTTTGAAGTTTTCTCAGCTTTTCAGCAAATGACCGAATCATTAAATACAAAACAAGCCCGAATCATCCGACATATCGGATGATGTGCATCATGACTGATGCTGATAAAAATGTAAAAGGTCACCCTTGCGGATGACCTTAGAAGTCTGAATTCAGCTAAGCCGAATTACCTCTTTTTCTTAGTTGCCTTTTTCTTGGCAGCTTTTTTTGCAGCTTTCTTTTTAGGAGCCGCTTTTTTAGCAGATACCATAGTTGTTGAATTTAAGTGATTAATATTAGATTGAATTTATTTTTTCTTGGTTGTTTTCTTTAACGGAATCGGCTTAAACCCGATGACAATAGCTTTGGCTGTTTTTCGCGCTTTGCTCGGTTTTTTTTTCGTCATGGCTTTCATTTATACTTTTTTACGTGCTGTCATGTTTCACATTCATTACACTTCTACTATCCTGTCAACTTTGTATTTGCCTTCTTTCAGATTCGTTTTTACTTTTCCGAACGTTTCAATCGTGTAGTGCACATCCTCCAATGTATGCACTGCAGTCGGAATAAGCCGAAGCATAATTACTCCTTTAGGTACTACCGGATAAACCACCATTGAACAGAATATATCATTATTCTCGCGCAGGTCGTGAATCAGTGCTGTGGCTTCCGGTATAGTCCCGTTTAAATAAACAGGGGTAACCGGTGAGTTGGTTTTACCAATTTCAAAACCCGCTTCTCTTAATCCGTTTTGCAGAGCGTGAACTATTCTCCAGAGGTTTGCTTTCAGTTCGGGTTTACTGCGAAGGAGTTCGAGACGTTTTAACGCGCCAATAACGCATGGCATTGGCAACGACTTGGCAAAAATCTGCGAGCGCGAATTGTAGCGAAGGTGTTTAATCACTCTTTCTTCAGAAGAAATAAAAGCTCCGATAAGGGCCATGCTTTTGGCAAATGTTCCGAAATAAATATCAACTCCATCCATCACTCCCTGTGCTTCGCTTGTTCCTGCTCCGGTTGTACCCATGGTTCCGAATCCATGAGCATCATCCACAAACAAACGAAACGGATATTTTTTCTTTAATGCAACAATGTCAGCCAATCTTCCCTGGTCTCCGCTCATACCAAACACTCCTTCTGTAATTACCAGAATACTTCCGTTAGTTCCCTGTACCAATTTAACTGCGCGCTCCAATTGTGTCTCCAGGTTATTAATGTCATTATGCGGATAAACAAAACGCTTACCCATGTGCAGGCGAACACCATCAATAATACAGGCATGGGACTCGCTGTCATAAATAATTACATCGTGACGGTCAACCAGGGCATCAATAGCACTTACCATTCCCTGATAACCATAATTAAGGAGTATGGTGTCGGGTTTGCGCTCAAAAGCCGAAAGTTCTTTTTCGAGTTGCTCGTGAAAGTCGCTATTGCCGCTCATCATGCGCGCGCCCATGGGCGAGGCTAATCCGTAACGGGCAGCCGCTTCGGCATCCGTTTTTCTGACTTCCGGATGATTGGCCAATCCAAGATAATTATTAAGACTCCACACTAATTTTTCTTTACCGCGGAATTGCATGCGGTTGCCAATCTCTCCTTCAAGTTTCGGAAACATAAAGTAGCCGTACGACTCGTCAGCATGCATGCCGAGCGGGCCGGGATTCTTTTCTATTTTATCGAACAAGTCGTTCATCAAATGTTTCGTTTAATTAACTTTCTGTTTCCAGAGCGAAATATCAGCACAATAATTTTTTCACAAAATTATGTGCATGACTAATTTTCAACAAAAAATTGTTAATGACCTGTTAGTGATTTTTTTTTCTTTCAGACAGTATTCAAAAAAAAATGTTTTTGAGTTCTTTGAAATTTTCAGAGGAGAATTACAGACGGAGCAGGTTGTTGCAACAAAAATCAGGATGAATATCAAAATAATTTTTCTGCTGGTGGTGCTATACGTATGTTGCTTTTTTGTTGATGCCGAAATTTATGAATTGTAAAATTCTTTCGGATTAATGACCAGCAGCGGCCGCAGTTGAAGAAAATTTTTCTTTCCGATACATGATTTGTTTTAGTTGAAATTCCGTACGACAGGCAAGAAATTGCTTTGGAAAACGGAAGATTATGTTCGACTTAAAAAACTTTCAACCGCTTTGATGGCACAGGCAATTCTTAGGCTTCCTTCACCGCTTACTATTGCATAAGGAAATCCGGAGCGCTCAATTTCATTTTTATAAACAAGATAAAAGTAATTGCCTTTGTCGGGGTTTTCGCGCAGCGGATCGTATATCCATGGCAGATCGGGTGCGGTAAGTAAATAAAAATCATAAGGTTTTCTGTTCAGCTCTTCTTCAATAAGCTTATGGCAGAATCCGAATTTGTGCAAACACCATTGTTTCAGGTTGATAAGTTCGGTATCGCAGAAAAGAAGTTTATGAGCATTTAACAATGCCTCCTTCTCTGATTGCAGTTGGTTTTGCGCGATGAAAAGCAAATCATCGGCTGTATATGGCCGGCCAAGACCGGGAAGGTAGCTGCGTGCAAACTCCATCACATAAACAGTATTGTAATGAGCCGCAAGGCCCATGCATAATTCTGTTTTGCCCGAAGATTCGGGGCCGAGAACAGCTATTTTCTTAATCCCTGTTTTCATGCTGCTCTTTCAACATTTTTTTCCATTCAAGGTACCCCGCAACCGCCATCAGGAAATATACTCCGCTTAATACAGCATACAACGGCATTTCTTTAATAAGGTAAATAACAATGTATGCAGGATTGGATGCCATCCACAAAATCCAGTTTTCGATTTTGCGTTTGGCAATCATCCATTGTGCAATGAAACATAAAACCGTAGCCAGCGAATCGGCATACGGCAATGAGGCTGTACTGTAGTTATTCAATATCCATCCCATCAAAAAAGAACCTGCCAGAAAAACAGGAATCATTACGAGGTACTCCTTTTTATGTGTGGTTTCAATTTTAATTTCCTGCTGTTCTTTCTTTTTGGTCAGCCAAAAAATCCAGCCGGTAACCAACAACACAAAATAAACTAATTGCTGAAGGGTATCGGCAAATAGTTTTTTATCGAAAACGAGGTACGCGGTAATCAATACATTCACAATGCCTGCCGGAAAACACCAGATGCTTTTCCGGATAGTGAGCCATACTCCGGCTATTCCGAAAAGAAAGCCTGTAATTTCAAGCCATCGGAAAAAAGTCATGCGCTGCAAATCATGTCTTTCACATTGAGCTGAATGGTTTTCTGATTATTAAAGTCGTTCTCTTCAATGTGATAACATATACTGAACGGGTTGCGCCCTGAAATTTTTGACAGATTTTCGCCTAAGTTGAAAGCTATCGCTGCCAGTTCGTTTTTAAATCCCTTTTGTGTAACCGAGAGCTTAAGATGGTTGGTCCCAACTATGCGTGCCCGGTAATTATCCTGAACGAACACGTGGTGGGTGGCAAACATGGGTGCAAGATTGCCCGGTCCGAAAGGTTCAAACTGTTTTATAATTCGAAGCATGCTATCGGTGATTTCGCTAAAAGTGATCTCGGCATCAATCTCTATTTCCTTTTCGAGCATATAAGGTTGAATGGAGGAAGAAACCGCTTCTTCAAACTTCTCAATAAACGCTTCTACATTCTCAGGGCTGAGGGTTAATCCGGCAGCATACATATGTCCTCCGAATTGTTCGAGCAGGTCGCTGCATTTTTCAATAGCGCTGTAAACATCAAAATCTTTTACCGAACGTGCCGATCCGGCTACTTTCCCGTTGGAATTGGTGAGTACAATCGTTGGCCGGTAAAAATGTTTGTCAATCAACCGCGAAGCAACAATGCCGATTACTCCTTTATGCCAGTCGGGATGATATACAACCGTAGATTTTCTGGAGACGTAGCTGCTGTTGCCGTTAATAATTTCAATGGCTTGGTCGGTGGTGGTTTTATCCATGTCCTTGCGGTCACGGTTATGCGATTCAAGAGTTCCGCTGTGTTCAAGGGCTTCTTCTTTGGTAGCTGCAATCAGCAACTTAACGGCATCTTTACCGCTTTTCATTCTTCCGGCAGCATTGATGCGCGGGGCAATCATAAATACCACATCGGTAACATTAAGCTGCCTGCTTACCCCGCTTTTTTCAATAATAGCCTGAATGCCCGGCCGTTTCTGATCATTCAACAATTTCAGACCATAATAAGCCAAAATTCTGTTTTCGCCTGTAATGGGAACTATATCGGCAGCAATAGCAATGGCAACCAGATCAAGATAGGAATACAGAATATCTGTACTGTATTTGTTGCTTAGGGCAAATGCCTGCATAAACTTGAAGCCAATGGCACAGCCGGGTAATTCGTCATAAGGATAGGTGCAATCCTCCCGTTTCGGGTCAAGCACTGCTGACGCGTTTGGAATAGTGTTGTCTGGCCGGTGATGATCACAAATTATAAAATCTATGCCTTTGGTTTTTGCATATTCAACTTTATCAAAAGATTTGATTCCGCAATCAAGGGCAACAATAAGTGTAAATCCATTCTCTGAAGCAAAGTCAATTCCTTTAAAAGAAATCCCATAGCCTTCGCTATAGCGGTCTGGTATATAAAAGTCAACTTCACTGTAAAAGTTTTTGAGAAACATATAGACAAGCGAAACGGCCGTAGTCCCATCCACATCATAGTCGCCATAAATCAACACTTTTTCTTTATTGTTAATAGCCTCATTTAGTCGCACCACCGCTTTATCCATATCCTTCATCAAAAACGGGTCATGAAGCATAGTAAGCTGCGGCCTGAAAAAGATTTTTGCTTCGTTAAATGTTTTGATTCCACGGTTAACCAACAGCGAAGCGACCAGCATGCTTACATTCAGCTCAGCCGAAAGCCTTTTTATAAGCAACTCATTGGTTTGCTGCGGCTTAAGGGTCCATTTCATAATTAAAAAAAGCAAACAAACGTACATGATTTTTTAGAACTTGTATGAAGGAGGAGGTAAGTAGTTGTTTTTTTAGAACCAAATGGAAGGACAGACGTATCAGCAGGCATTAAAAACCATTTCCCATGCTGCTGAGAAGTCTTTTCGTCTTAATGGCCGCCTTGCCATTACTCACTTTGGCTCAACAGGTTGCCCCTGATGCTCCGGTTGCTGATGATTTACAGTCGCTTATGAATACTCCGGTTGCCGTTGCTTCCATAAAAGAAATGACCATAAGTGAGTCGCCTGCCATTATTACTGTGATAACACGAGAGGATATTACTCGATTTGGCCTCCGGTACCTTACAGACATAAGCAACCTCATTCCCGGAGTATCCTTTGGGTGCGATGTGCTGGGTGTTGTGGGAATCGGCATCAGGAATAACTGGGCACATGAGGGTAAAGCTTTAATCATGCTGGATGGTATTGAACTGAATGAAGATTTATACGCCAATACGCAGTTTGGAAACCATTACTCTCTTGATAATATAGAAAAAATTGAGGTCATACGGGGGCCCGGATCTGTTATGTATGGTGGCACTGCGGCACTTACGGTTATAAACATGATCTCAAAAAACTCAACAAAAGGTCAGGCTATTAATTTAAGTAGCGCTCTTTCAGTAGCCGGAACGAGCCTGGCCGAAAGGTCGGGGTCGGTTGTTGTTTCAGAAGGAAACCAGCGTTCGGGTTTTTCCATTTACAGTCGCTTTTCGCGTGATATCAGAAGCGAAAAGTTGTATAACGACATCTACGGCAATTCTTTTGACATGGCAGACTTCTCTGAAATCGAAAACACAACTATTTATTTAAACAGCAGGCATAATGGCTGGACACTAAATCTGCTTTATGATGATTATTCGCTGCAATCAAAAGATGGCTATATTGATATAACAGGTTCTGTTCCTTCCGTTCGGTTTAAAAGCACAACTGCACATTTGAAAAAAAGTTTTAAGCTAACCCCGCAACTTGAGTTCACCCCCTTTGTAAGCTTTAAGCATCAAACTCCATGGTCTGTGATTTATGAGAATAAAACTGAACAGCCGGATGAGGTAATCCATCTTAAAAAGTTTTGTTCGGGAACGCATTTAATGTGGTCGCTAAACGATTACCATTCAATAGCAGCCGGAATTGAAAGCTGGGCAGAAATTGCCACGTCTGCAGAAGGGGCTGATCATTATTTGGATGAATATAACAACCGCTTTACCCATCAAAACAATGCTGTATTTATTCAATCCACTTCAAAACTGCGTTACTGGTCGTTTTCACCAGGGGCCAGGTTCAGTTACAGCTCGCGTCATTTCTCATCATTTGTCCCGCGCATTGCGGTAACGAGAGTCTGGAATTGGGGGTATTCAAAAATAATTGCCAGCAAGTCATACCGAAATCCATCCATTATGAATATGCTGGCCAATGCTTCCATCAGGCCTGAATACGCAACTGTGCTGGAAATGGAAACCGGAGTTTCAATTAAAGCGTTTTCAGTGCTTGCTGCCAATATTTATCGCATATACATCCGCGATCCAATTACCTATTATTACGATGAAACAACCTTTGAAGATAAATACATTAATGAAGGCAAAGCCGGAACAGAAGGCATAGAACTTAGTTTTAACCATCATTTTCCTTCATCGAAATTAACCGTTTCGGCATCTGTATCTCGTCCTGTAAATTCAAACAATAATCAACTATATAAAGTGGATAATCAAAAGAATTATCTGCTCGGGTTTTCTCCTTACCAGTTTTCAGCGAATTATTCTTTTCAAATAACACAGAGAGCCTCTGTTTGGTCTTTATTTCGTTTTGACGGAAAAAAATATGGCATCACTTCGTTTGATAATACCGGTTTGCCTGTATTTACACCCTACCGGGAATCTTACGTTTTAAATACAGGCATTAAAATACAGGCGGATAAAGCGGCAAGGTGGAGCGTTTCGGCTTCTATTAATAATTTACTTGATCAGCCGGTTTATTATGTACAGCCATACAGAAGTTATCATGGTGCGTTGCCGGGCAAGGGAAGAGAATTCGTCTGTATGATCAACTATCAAATAAAATAACAATTCCGCTAACAAGCCTGCTGTATGAGGAAAAAGTGTTTTAAGCAGACAAAGGCCCCGCAATGGCTTGGTATAATTTCATTTCTGTTCATTTCGTTTTCAAATCCTCAATTAGACAGCATAAGCCTTAAATCGCTATTTATTTATAATTTCACTAAACATGTTGACTGGCCGGAGAATGGTACAGGACAGATTCATATTGGTGTGGTTAACGAACCTGAGCTGTCTGAAAAGCTTCAGCAGATACTTAAGAACAAAAAGATAAAAGAGAAAACGTATGAAGTGATTGCTGTTCAATCACCGGACGATGCACAAAATTGTCAACTGATTTTTATTCCTGCCCGGCAAGGATATCAATTGAAACCCTTCCTCAAAGAGATGAATGGCAGGAATGTGTTAATAGTAACCGAAGGAAATGATATGGCTGCTAAAGGAGCGGCCATCAGTATTATTGAAAATAACGGCAGGCTGACATTCGAAGTAAATGAACAGGCAATTTATAAATCCGGGCTAAATGTTTCGAAAGAACTAATCCGTCTTGGCGCCCCTGTTAAATAGAAATCAGTTATGAATCAGAAAAAAACAACGCGCAGAATCACACTTGACAGAAAAATTTATGCTGTATTTTTCCTTGTTATCGGTATTGCTGTAATCAATGCGGTAATAAGTTCATGGGTGGCGGTAACAAACCGCGACCGAAATGATTATATCAACTCAGTAGTAAGGCCTTCCCTCGAAGCGCTGCATGAGTTGCATGTTATAACCATTAAATCTCGCAGCTATGTAACAAACTGGATTTATTTACAGAATTCCCGTCCTGAAAAAGAGGCTATTGATGAACTAAATCAGCGTTCATACCACCGGGTTAAACGCAGGCTGATTGAATTGGCCGACATCAGCAACGACCGGAAGTATAAGGGCTCGTTACTGCAGGTTTTCGCGGAATTTGAACAATTGGTTTCGCGCGAAAACGAAGTCATGAATTTACTGACTGATTTCAGCGACTATCAGGATCCCGTAAAAAAATTCACTGCCGAAGAAATGCTTGAAACTGAAATTATTCCTGCATCTGAAGCTGTAGTACAAAAACTGGAAGCCATAGTAAGAGACAAACAGGATGAAACGGCCATAGCGCAGAACAATATGATGATTACTTTATCTGCATTACTTGTTGTAGTGATGGGGTTGTCTTCTTTGATCATTATTTCCATACTGGCTGTTTTTCTTTTTATGTCTTCTTCTATTCTTGGCCCGGTAATGAAAATGAGGTCAGCGATTTTAAAAATGAGCCGCGGAGAGTTTCCAAACCTTAATTTTAAAAGGCCAAAAAATGCTGTTGGAGAGACTCTAGATGCTTTAAACCTGCTGCTTGAAGGCATAAAACATACTTCAGAATTTGCGCGCAATGTGGGAAAAGGAAACTTTGATTCGGAATTTGAGCCATTGAGCGAAAATGATGTGCAGGGGAAAGCATTACTTGAAATGCGCGAACGCCTTAAACATACTTATGAAGCCGAACAGGCGCGCAATTGGGTAGCCGAAGGGCTTGCCTTACTTACGGCAGCCATTCAAAAAAATCCGGATAACATTGAACAGCTTTCTTCTGATTTCTGCTCATCGCTGATACATTATTGCAAGGCCGGACAGGCGGCAGTTTTTGTTCATGAGAAATCAGCCGATGGCAGTGATGTTCTGATCATGGCCGGTGGATATGCTTCAGGCACAGGACTGCCTTGCAGATTGTCTCTTCCTGCAGAACAGGGACTCGTTGGCCAATGTTTTACTTCGGGCGAAACCATTAATCTTGACGCAGTGGAAGACTCCTTGTTTATAAACCGGAGCGGATTACATGAGTTTAAGCCGGCCTGGATAAAAATGGTTCCGCTTATTTCGTCAGGAAGAAAGTTGGGAGTTCTTGAAATCTCAGGGTTTCAGCAACCCGGCAATATGTTGAGTGAATTGGTTGCCCGTATTTCAGAACATCTTGCTATGGCTGTTTTCAGTGTTCAGGCCAATACGATGACCCGAAAACTACTGGAAGAAACCATGAAGCAGGCTGATGAATTAGCAGCACAAAAACAGGAACTGAACTGGGCAAACGAAGATTTACTCAGAAAATCAAAAGCACTCGAACTCTCTCAGGAAGAACTGAAAATTCAGCAGGAAGAACTGAAGCAGATGAATATGGAACTTGAAATGAAAGCCCATCTGCTGCAGGAACAAAATATGGCTGTTGAAAATGCAAGGCAGGCATTGTCTTTTAAAGCCCAACAACTGGAAAGAAGCAGTCAGTATAAATCAAATTTTCTGGCAAATATGTCGCACGAGTTAAGAACTCCGCTTAACAGTATTCTTATTCTCGCCAAAATGCTTGCAGAAAATAAATCCGGCAACTTGTCTGAAAAGCAAATTGAACATGCACAAGTTATTCATAAATCAGGGAGCGACTTGCTGGTGCTGATCAACGATATACTTGACCTTTCAAAAATCGAGGCAGGAAAACTTGAGTTTAATATTGAAGCTGTTTCCATCCATGAAATTATTACGGATATGGATTCCCTGTTCTCGGTACTAGCAGCAGATAAAGGAATTCAATTTCATGTTGAGCTTAGTGATGGGCTTCCTGAAAATATCCATACCGACAAAATAAGAATTGAACAGGTTATTAAAAACCTGCTTTCAAATGCCTTTAAATTCACACCGGTATCAGGCAGAGTAACGCTTAGTGTATGCCCTGCAGGAAAAGATGCTATATTTAAAAACGATACCCTTTATAAATGTCCTTCCGTAATTGCGATTAAAGTGTCCGACACAGGAATAGGTATTCCTGAAGATAAGCAAAAACTTGTTTTTGAAGCTTTTCAGCAAGCCGATGGTTCTACCAGCCGAAAGTATGGCGGCACGGGATTAGGCCTGGCTATCAGTCGTGAATTGTGCCAGATGATGGGTGGTGAATTATCTCTCTACAGTGTAGAAGGCTCGGGCAGCACTTTTACCATTTATTTACCCTGTAATGCCGAGATTAAAGTATCTGCTGATGAAAAAAATAAATCACCCGAAAAGACAGAAACGCCTTCACAGGCTGCTCTTCCCGAAGCCACCGAATACTATGAAAATGAAATTCCGGATGACAGACTCATGGTTTCTCCGGGCGATAATACGGTAGTGATTATTGAGGATGATATTCCTTTCGTAAAAATGCTGATGGAAATTGCGCATGAATGTGGGTTTAAGTGTATTTGCGCTCTACAAGGTGAGCGCGGCATTCAGCTAATTCATCATTTTAAGCCTCAACGAATAATTCTCGATCTTCAATTACCGGTTATTGATGGCTGGAATATCCTTAAAAAAATTAAATCAGATCCTGCCGTGTCGAATCTTCCTGTGTATATTATTTCGGGTATGGATAAAAAAGCGCTTGGACTTCAAATGGGGGCAAGCGGCTACTTAACAAAGCCTGCCGAAAAAGCCGACATCCTGAAGATTTTTAATCTCAACAATGAGATTAATCCCGTCAATTCCATGGTGTCAGAGCATAAAATTTCTGCCAACGCTATTATGGAAAAAGCCGAAACTGTAGTTACAAAAGTGCTTACGGTTAATAATGCCGATGTTTTACACAGCGCATTAAAAGGAAAAAAAGTACTGATTGTTGATGATGATATGCGGAATATCTATTCATTGACAGCCGTACTTGAAGGTGAAGGAATAGAAATTTCAACAGCCTATGATGGACAGCAGGCTCTTGATTTACTCAACTCCGGTAATAGTTTTGATTTAATACTGATGGATATTATGATGCCGGTAATGGATGGTTATACGGCCATTCGGGAAATCAGAAAAACACAAGCATACGGGGAGTTGCCAATCATAGCCCTGACTGCAAAAGCCATGAAAGATGACCGCCAAAAATGCCTTGATGCCGGAGCCTCTGATTATATGTCAAAACCTGTTAATACTGAACAACTGCTTGCGCTCATGGGGGCCTGGCTTTTTAAATAAATTCCAATATGAAAACCTGTGTACTGACCAACACTGCCACAAAAACCAACATTTTAATTGTTGACGACCGTAAAGAAAACATTCTTACGCTGCAAAATATCATTGACACGGAAGGCCGGAATATTCTTACTGCCGAATCGGGTAATGAAGCATTAAAAATTATTATGCAGGAGCCGGTAGATCTGGCACTTATTGATGTTCAGATGCCCGATATGGACGGCTACGAAGTGGTGGATCTGATGCGCCTTAATCATCGCACAAAAAACATTCCGGTGATATTTGTTTCTGCTGTGTCTAAAAATGAAAAGCTCCATACTGAAAAATACGAGGCCGGAACTGTAGATTTTCTTTTTAAGCCTCTTGATCTGGAAGAAACCCGCAGAAGAATAAACTGGTTTGAAAAACATATTCAAACACTTAAAGAAAACGAACGCTTAAAAACTGAAACTGTTAAACTACAGGACGATTTTACGCGCTTCACTTATTTGGTAACCCACGACATAAAAGCGCCTATTCGTGCTATTGATAACCTCACCAACTGGATTACCGAAGATATGGGCGACAACTTAAAGCCTTCTGTTGCTGAAAATCTGAGTTTGCTTCGCAATCGGGTTAACAGAACGCAGCGAATGATGAACGCTCTCTCTGACTTTTCAAGAACAACCCGCATTAAGGAAAGCCGTCAGCCGGTTGAACTTAATAAATTAGTTCACGCTGTTATTGAATCTTTTTCTGAATCGGAGCTTTTTAATTTTACCATAAACGGGTGTGATAAAACCATTTCTGTCGAAAAAGATCTGATACAACGGGTGTTTACCGAACTGATTAAAAACTGCATTCAACACAGCGAAAAGGAAAGCGGTGAAATCACTATCTCGATGGAAGAAATGCCTGATGAATATATTTTTACCATAAAAGACAACGGGCCGGGAATCATTAAACAGAACGAAGAAAAAGCTTTTGAAATTTTTCAGACACTTAAATCAAAAGATGAAAGCGAAAATACCGGTATCGGATTGCCGCTTGTAAAACGAATTCTGGAAAACCTTAATCAGCGTATCTGGATTGACTACTCGTTTACCGGAGGGCTTTGTATAAAATTCTCATGGAATAAATAAACCTCCTTCCCTTGATTTTGTTCTTCCTGCCATGATAAGAACATTATTCAGGCAAACAGAAATTCCGGCACCTGTTCATGCGGTTTTTGATTTTTTCAGCAAGGCCGAAAACCTTAATCGTATTACACCTCCTGATCTTCAGTTTAAGATACTGTCGCCCTTAACGCCTGTTATGCAAAAAGGGCTTCTCATTAATTATCAAATAAATCTTCAGGGTATTCCCTTGAAGTGGAAAACAGAGATTACACATTGGCTCCCTCCATATTCATTTCAGGATACACAGTTGAAAGGGCCTTATTTGCTTTGGAAGCATCTACATATCTTTTCGGATAAAGGAGACTGCACCTTAATGGCAGATAAGGTTTATTACCGTATTCCGGGTTTTGTTTTTGAGCCGTTAATTTACCATGCTTTTGTTCGCAAAAAACTGAACCTGATTTTCGATTACCGCGAAAAAGCTATTCAAGAAATTTTCTCACAAAAAAATGCTGTTGCTCTTAACAGTTAATCTTCTGAACCCTTTTCTGATGCCGGCCTCCTTCAAATGCAGTTGAAAAGAAAATATCAGTCATTCGTTCTGCTGTTTCACTGCTTACAAACCGTGCCGGAATACAAATAATATTAGCATTGTTATGCTGACGCGCTAACCTTGCTATTTCATCGTTCCAGCAAATAGCCGCCCGTATATCTTTATGCTTATTGGCTGCCATCGCTACCCCATTGGCGCTTCCGCAAATCAGTATTCCTTTTTCTGCTTCGCCTGATGAAACAATTTCCGCTACTGCATGAGCAAAATCAGGATAATCTACCGGATCGGCAGAATAAGTTCCTGCATCTTTTACAATAAATCCTTCTGACGACATTTTTTGCTTTATCCTTTCTTTTAACTCAAAGCCTGCATGGTCGCACCCTATTATAATGTTCATTGATCTGTCTTATTTACTGTGTAAAATTAAGCTTATGACGGTTAATAACGTTTGTAATAAATGTTTTTTTCTGTTCAAAAATACTGGTAAGTGAGCCTTCCTCCCGTTAATTTTAATTTTTCTGCTTTTTCTCAACAACACCTTCATTTTTACAACCAGGTAATCAACATAAGTAACGGTATTTGTAAACCATTTCCGTTGTCTGCATTATTAACAAAACCTTATTTCAAACAGCATGTTAATTTCTGTGTAAAAAAAACTAAGTAACACTATACTCCGCTTACGCCTGCCTGTTAACATCTTGTTATCAAGTACTCAAAAATCAATTATTCAGAAAATACATAAATAATTTTAAACATTGCTAACAAGCATACATACATCAATAATAATTTTATTTTTTAAAAATTAAATGGTGTTTTTTATAATGTGTGTTGAAAACCTTCATAGTGTTTAACAGATATTTGTCAGGATTTTAAAAATGGACATCATTAAGGAAATACATGCCATTAAGAAGGCAAAGAATGCAGTCATACTGGCTCATTATTATCAGGACAGCGACATTCAGGATGTAGCCGATTATATTGGCGACAGCCTTGGGCTGGCACAGCAAGCTGAAAAAACAGATGCTGCCATGATTGTATTTGCAGGAGTACATTTTATGGCAGAAACAGCAAAGCTTTTAAACCCGGGAAAGAAAGTGGTGATTCCTGATATGAATGCCGGTTGTTCTCTGGCAGACAGTTGCCCGCCTGATGAATTCAGGAAGTTTAAAGAAAAGCATCCTGATTATGTAGTTATTTCCTACATCAACTGCACGGCCGAGATAAAAGCCATGAGCGATATTATCTGTACCTCCAGTAATGCCGTAAAAGTGGTAAACAGCGTTTCTCCTGATAAGAAAATCATTTTTGCTCCTGATAAAAATCTTGGCGCTTACGTGATAAAACAAACCGGAAGAGAAATGTTGCTATGGAACGGCACCTGCATGGTTCACGAAATTTTTTCGCTTGAAAAAATAACCCGGCTTAAGCTTCGTCATCCGCAGGCTGAATTAATAGCACATCCCGAATGTGAAGAGCATGTTCTTAAACAAGCTGATTTTATTGGCTCTACTACAGCGCTTCTTAATTATACCTCTTCCAGTAATAAGAAGGAATTTATTGTAGCAACCGAAAGCGGTATTATTTATCAGATGCAGAAAAAAAATCCTGATAAAGTTTTTATACCCGCTCCTCCGAATAATAATTGTGCCTGCAATGATTGCCCGCATATGAAACTGAATACACTTGAAAAATTATATGCCTGTATGATGAATGAACTGCCTGAAATTATCATTCCTGAGCATATAGCCTTATATGCTGTTAAACCACTGAAACGCATGCTCGAAATTTCAGCTGCACCATAAAGTATCTGAGTATTTTTGTTCGGTGAAATTAAAATTACTCATACCGATTTTTTTATTGGGCCTGTTTCATACTGCCTTATGTCAGAAAGACAGTGTTATTCTTAACGGATTTAACAGATTTTATTATCCGTCAGGTAAAGTAAGCAGCGAAGGCATTTTATTAAACGGCAAACCCGAAGGTTTGTGGCGTAGTTATCACGAAAACGGAGAACTGAAATCAGAAGGTGTACGGTTAAATCATCAACCTCACGGAACATGGAAGTTTTACAATGAAAAAGGAATTCTTACTTCAGAATACAATTACCTGAATGGCATAAAACAAGGGTTACAGAAAGAGTATTATTTAAACGGAAAAACGAAATCAGAAGAATTTTTAAACGAAAACCTCAAAGAAGGAATGTGCCGTTACTATGATGAAAAAGGTTTTCTTCAAAAGGAAATACCGTTCACAGCTGGATTGGAGCAGGGAATAGCACTTGAGTATGCAGAAGACGGAAGAATTATTACCCGTACCTGGTACGACAAAGGCTATTTTAAGCGGGAAGAGAAAATTAACCGTATTGATAAATTCGGATTCAAACAGGGAGTATGGAAAGATTTTTATCCTGACGGTACCGTTAAATCAGAAGGGAAATACCTTGATGACAGAAAAGACGGACTCTTTAAATCCTATAAGCCTGACGGTACATTGGCCAAATCGGAAATGTATCGCAATGGAGAACTGTATGTTGATAAATTAACGCATAAAGAACTCACCATTGACCGCGATTATCACAACAATGGACGGCCATCTTATTCAGTAAATCTGCTGGATGGAGTAAGACAAGGGGTTTACCGCGAATATGACAGAGAAGGGAATATTATTACCGGAAAAGTCTATAAAGACGGAGTGGTTATAGCGGATGGAATAACAGATGGAGGAGGAAAGAAACAAGGCACATGGAAATTTTATTACCCCGAAGGAAATGTCCAAAGCGAAGGAAACTTTGCAGATGGTAAGCGTGAAGGAGAATGGATATTTTATTATTCCAATAAAAAAATTCAACAACGCGGCAACTACAAAAACGATAAGCCGGAGGGTGAGTGGAAATGGTTTTATCCCTCAGGAAACCTACTAAGGGAAGAGGCATTTGTAAAAGGGTTTGAAGATGGATACTCCAGAGAGTACAACGACAGCCTTGAATTAATTGCAGAAGGAAATTATAATGAAGGAAAGAAAGAAGGGGTATGGAGATACAGAAACGGAGAGTATGTAGCCGAAGGAAAATATGTAGATGACAGGCAGGAAGGAAAATGGAAACAGTATTACCTCAACGGTAAATTAGCTTTTGAAGGGGAGTACAGAGATGGTTTTGAAAATGGAGAACACACCTATTATTTTCCGAATGGGCAAACCAAAGAAATCAGATATTATAAACTCGGTTTAAGGGACGGAGAATGGAAAATTTTTGACGAAACAGGGGAGTTAATACTGCGTACACAGTATTCAGCCGATAAAGAAACCAAGTTGGAAGGGGTGAAAATCAACTAACTAACATTAACCGTGAATTCTGTCTTTTAAACCAATGGTTAAGTACTTGGATTTTTAAACCGGATTGTTTTAGTTTTGTTGTTTGATACCGGTTCTCATTTTAATGAAAAAAGAAACGATTTATCTACTTGCTGCCATGGCTTTGACGGTTGCCTTACTGACGACTGTTAAGCCATACGAATCAATCAAGAAGCAAGTACAAAGAAAAACAGCAGTACCGACTGATAAAAAAGTGCCCAAGAAAGACAGGATTGATTTAGCTATGCAGCATGAGGCTGAAATCACCAAAGACCCTGCTTTAGGGTATGTTCCTTACGAAAGAATTTTAGCAGCCAAGGAACAATTGATTCAAAGGTTAGCCTCTAATCCACAAGGTAAAGTTTTAGGCGCCATACCGGGAGTGCAATGGGTAGAGCGCGGCCCTGATAATGTTGGAGGCCGAACACGTGCTATTATGGTTGACCCTAATGATCCGACAGGCCGCACCGTTTGGGCTGCCGGAGTCGGTGGCGGAATATGGAAAACTACTGATATCACTGTTGCCAATCCTGTTTGGACTGTGGTGAATGACCTTTTTGGAAACATAGCTGTTACTACTTTAGTTTATAATCCGCTTAATTCACAGGAAATGTATTTCGGAACCGGTGAAGGATTTTTTAATGCTGATGCTATTCGCGGTTTAGGAATTTGGAAATCAACTGACGGAGGCGCAACCTGGAATCAACTGGCTTCTACCAACAATTCAAACTTCTATTACAACCAACGCTTAGCTATTCATCCTGTTACAGGCGATATTTATTCTGCTACACGAAGCGGACTATTCCGGTCGCAGAACGGAGGAACTACATGGACAAAAGTTTTAGGCGCAGGAACAGGTGCCGTTTCAGACAGAATTTCTGATGTTGAAATTGCAGTAGACAACAGTATTTATGCAGCAGGCGGATTATTTCAAGCCGATGGAGTTTATAAATCAGCAACCGGTAATGCCGGTAGCTGGACAAAACTGAACACCGGTACGAATGGATTTCCCACTACAGGCATTCAACGCATTGAATTAGCCTGTGCCCGCTCAAACGCTCAGGTTGTTTATGCAATGGCGCAAGGAGGCGGAAATGGTATTGGAGGCATTTACCGCACGGCTGATGGCGGAGTTAACTGGACTGCATGTACCTTGCCTGTTGATGCCGATGGCGGCATCGGTGCGGATTTAACCCGCGGCCAGGCCTGGTATGACCTTACCATTGCTGTTGACCCCAATGATGCAAACGTTATCTTTGTTGGAGGGGTTGATTTGTTTAAATCAACCAATGGCGGAAATACCTGGCAGCAAATTGCTCACTGGTATGGCGGCTTTGGTTTTCAGGAAGTGCATGCCGACCAGCATTGGATTTATTTTCATCCCAACAGCTCAAACACTGTTTATTTTGGGAATGATGGGGGTATTTACATGACCGCCAATGGCTCAGCCGCTATTCCGACAATCGTAAGTAAAAATTCAGGATACAATGTTACTCAGTATTATGCCTGTGCCATGCATCCGGCTGCTTATTCCGATTATTTTCTTGCCGGTGCTCAGGATAACGGGTCACAACAATACCGTTTTCCCGGAATGAACACCACTGTTGAAGTTACCGGTGGCGATGGGTGCTTTACACACATTGATCAAGACCAGCCACAATATCAATGGACTTCTTATGTCTATAACAACTATTTCAGAAGCACAAATTGCGGACAGTCGTGGAGCAGCAGCGGCCTATTCTTTGGCAATACCGGAAGTTTTGTTAATCCTACAGATTACGACAACGTTTCCAATGTTTTTTATGCAGCAGTAAGCAGCGGAAATTATCTGCGATGGACTAATCCGCAAACCGGGAATACTACACAGAATGTAAACATCACCAATTTCGGATCCACAATTTCACATGTGTCGGTTTCGCAAAACACTCCTAACCGCGTCTTTTTCGGGCTAAACAACGGAAGAGTTGTCAGGGTGGATAATGCAAACACCATAGCATCAGGCTCTGCTGGTGCATGGATTAATAATGGATCCGGTATGCCTTCCGGATCAGTATCCTGCATCGCCATTCAGGATGGCAACGATGACCACCTGTTGGTAACTTACAGCAATTACGGAGTAAACAGCGTATGGGAAACAACGAATGGCGGAACTTCCTGGTCAAATCTTGACAATGCCTCATTACCCGACATTCCCGTCCGTTGGGCTTTGTTTAATCCGCTAAATCCCGCTCAGGCACTGATAGCAACCGAACTTGGTGTTTGGTCAACTGATTTAATTAGCGGAGCAGCTACTTCCTGGGCTCCCTCTAATCTCGGGCTTGCCAATACGCGCGTGGATATGCTTCAGATCCGCCAGAGCGACAATCTTGTTATAGCCGCTACGCATGGCCGTGGCTTATATTCTTCCGATGTTTTCTGTAATCCTTACGTTGAATTTAAAACGAGCGCTGCCGTTTCCTATACCGGTGCCTCCATTCAGTTTACTGACGCATCACTTAAAGCTACTTCCTGGTTATGGAATTTTGGCGATGGAAACTCTTCCGCTTTGCAGCATCCCGTTCATACTTACACTACACCCGGAGTCTATAACATTACGCTTACCATTAATGGCTCATTATCGCGTACCAAAAATGGTTACATAAAAATACTTCCCAACAGAGGCACGCCATATACACCTGCCATGGGCGGAAATTTTGATGTTAATCCCAATGACTTCGGAGCTAAAGTTACGGAGGTGCCCGTTGCTTGTGCCGGCACTTATACCGATTTTGAAAGAGGCAATTCGGTGCTGGCCGGAAAAAACGGAACGCGAAGCGGAAGTTTTGTTTGGGTTACCGGCCTAACTCAGGCTAACTATGCTAATAATGCATCTGCCGAATTGTATTCGCCTTGTTTTAACTTCTCGGCACCGGGCGCTTATACGTTACAGTTCTACCGAAAAAATCAATTTGAAATAGGTTGGGACGGGATGATAGTAGAGTACTCAACCAACCGCGGAATAAACTGGACGCCACTCGGTGTTATTGGCGCTAACTGGTATAACTATTCTACACCCGGCACTACGGCATTTCCCCCTAATCAACCGTTTTTTAACAATACCCTTACCGCCTTTACACTTTGTCAATGGAATGTTTCTTTTCTTTCAGGTAATCCATCTGTTTCTTTCAGACTGGTATTTAAGTCAGATGTAACAGTAACAGGCCCCGGCATTGCCGTTGATGATTTTGAAATCATAGCGCCCACCAATCCGCCTTTGCCGGTAAGTTTACTTTTCTTCAGCGGAACCAACAAAGGCCACTTCAATTTACTCGAATGGGCAACAGCCTCTGAGTCTAACAACAGAGGCTTTGAGATTCAGCGCTCTGATAATGGAAAAGAATTTTCATCCATCGGTTTTGTTAACGGAAGCGGAACTACCACTACTTATCGCCAGTACTCATTTGAAGACATGCAGATAAGCAGGCCGGTTTATTATTACCGGCTTATGCAGAATGATTATGATGGAAAAACAAACCTGTCAAATATCATAGCCATAAAATCAGCTCAGTCCTCCTGGGTTGAATTGTTTAACGGAATATTTTCAGACCGGTTCGTTCTGTTATTTAAAGAAACAGAATCTCGGGCAACCGTTTCTTTGTTTGACCTGAATGGGAAAAAAGTTTTCGAAACAAGCGTCAATAGTCCTGAACAAGTTGTGCAGTTAAGCATTCCATTCTTGGTTTCCGGAACTTATCTGATGACAGTGAATATGGGTGGCCGCCAGAAATCATTCAAGGTAATTCGTTTATGATTTTTTCTGAAATTGAGCGGAACTTTTCTTGATAAGAAGCAGCATTAGCAGAGCGGCAGAAAAAATAAGCGATGCAGAAGCAAAAAAATTTCCAAACCTTGCATAATAGGTTTTTGAATCATTCAGGTGAATTTTATCTTTGATAACGGCTTTTTTCCAGTATTCAGTCGGGAAAACAACATCTCCTCGCTGATTGATCAATGCAGAAATACCGGTGTTGGCCGAGCGCGCTGCGCTTCGCCTGAGCGAAATACAAGAAATTTTTGCATACACTAAATGTTGCCGGTGGCCGGGCGTATCCCCCCACCATCCGTCATTGGTAATTATGCCTATCATCTCTGCCCCCTTATTCACGTACTTGCGCAGATAGTCGTTGTAAATAGATTCATAACAGATAACAGGCGCTGTTTTAACACCTGATGATGTTTCAAATACAACAGGCTCTTTATCCACTCCATGGCTGCCCGACATTCCACCTAAATCAATCGCAAACTTTTCCAGAAACCCGAATACGGCAGGATAAGGCATCTTCTCTACCCCGGGCACTAATTTCGATTTATGATAAACCTGCAAATTATCTGTTGAGGATGACAGCATCAGCGCAGTATTGTAAATGTCATAATACCCTTCTTCAATTTTATGCTTGCGTGCCGTGGCCGGAATTTTTTCATCGTTTTCATAAAATCGCAATGTCGTTGCTCCGAAAAGGACAGAAGCATTTTTATGGTTTGATAAGAATGAACGAATCCTGTCAATTTGTGGATGCGTTTCCATGTTGTTTTCCCAAATGCCGTCTGGCAATGCAGTTTCCGGAAACACCACTAATTGAACCGAATCATCCATTCTGGTTTCTGCCAGATTCAACATGCGCTCAAGCTGTTCACGCCCTGTTCCGTTAAACTTTTCATGGTAAGGATCCACATTAGGCTGAGCCACCACCACAGCTATTTCCCGGCCCTTCTCTTCATGGCTGTGATATATCAACAGTGAAATAACCACAGGAATGATTAGCGCTGATGTAGCGAGTACGGCTTTCGGCAAAACGTTTTGCTTTGAAAAAGTTGTTACCGTTTGATAGATAAGAATGTTAACCCACAGAATCCAGAAGGTTCCTCCCTGCATACCTGTAAATTCATACCATTGAATCCAGCGATGATAAGATGCCAACCCATTACCGAGGGAAAGCCATGGCCACGACAAATCCCAGTGATGGTGCAGATACTCAAAAGCAATCCAGTATGGAATAAGTGTAAAGCGCCCAATCAGATTTTTTGTGGCTATTCGGGTGGAGTGATAGAGCATAAAAACCACTGCCATAAAAAGCGAATTGCAGATTATGGCTGCGCCTGCCCCGAATGCTGTTGAATTATAGACCCACCATGTGGTAAGCAGGTTCCATAAAAAGAAAGCAGCATACACATTGAAAAACAATTTCCATTTTGATAACCGGAACTTCAGCGTATAGTCTTCTGCATAAAAAATAAAAACCCAGGATAGGAAAAGCAGCGGAGCAAATCCTGCCGGAGGCCATGCCGCCCATTGCAGCAATCCGAAAATGACAGGCGACAAATAAAACAGGGTTTGGCGCTTAAGCATCAATGCCAAAGATGTAAAAAATGTTTAACCTGCCTTTTTACCAAGTGCGAACTTTTCAAAAACTTCTTTCAGATAAAACCATCCGGAAGGAAGAGCCATCAACAGTAAAGGAAAAACAGATACACGATACCTGGCACTACCGATAGGCCCTGTCATAAATGCCAGATAAAAAACAATAACAGCCGCCATCAGACGGAAAAGAAACGGATATCGTTCATCCTTCAGAAAAATCAGGAAGCAGAAAAAGAGAACACCATTTATCAATGTTCCTGCCAGCGTGAAAAGCGTTAAACCAGTCCCCTGATTCATCAAATGATTTAATGCTTTGCTTATACCTTGTGATTTCAATATGTGAAAAAATCCATCCTGATGTTCTTCCGGTTTTTTATTCTGAAATGCCAGCACATCCCACCTGCCCGGATCAGTAAAAAACAATACCATTCCTTTTGCCCATAAAACTACTGTAGCGAATGGATATTGCTTTATGACATTAATGCTTTGGTTGATGAGTGAACGATGATATTCAGTATAATTTTTTTTCTGCCGGGCAGTTTGTTGAACCGAAGCATGAACTTCATTGGCCTTCTCTTTTCCTTCGGCAACATGGACTACAGGCAACACTACATAGTCAGGAAGAAAACTTTCTGAAGCAGACGAAAAAGCAAACACTCCCGTACGCTGATAATTGAACCACGAAAGCAAGAGTACAGCTGCCGCCATCAATGCAGCCCCTGAAAAGTGAAACAGGCTTAATCGGGAAATTTTTCTGAAAACCACAAGTATAATGAGAGCCGGAATCCAGAATAGATAAAGCACGGGTTTTACAAATGCGGCCATGGTGATGAACACAAAAAACAGAAACAGTTTTTTTTCTGCCCGAGCAAGAAAAAAAAGCCCCGTGCAGATCAGTGCCTGAAAAAGCATCTCTGCCATAATGAAATTGGAGTAAATCATCTGGGCAGGAAAAAAAATCAACGGAGGAATCAGCAACAGCAGGTTAAAATCCGGATACTGTTTTTTTAAAATCTTCAGCAAAAAAATCAGAACTAAACAACTCAGCAGGTTTTGAAAAATCAGAACAGTAATATCTGAAGGATGGATTTTTTTTATGGTAGCCAACACAATTCCGTTCAGCGGTGGCCTGCGTGTTTCTAAATACCACCGGTGAGGTTCTTCCGGGTTTCCCTGATAAAAACTTCCGTACTCAAGCAGGTTATCACGCTGGTTCAGGTATTCTGTTGAATCGGGTTGCAGGTAATAGTTTTTTTGATTTAACGCATAAATAAAAAATGCACCATGTAACAGAACAACAAATAAAGCAGTGAAGAAAAACCGTAATTCAGACTTTTTCAAAACAAGAGAAGCGGTATGCAGGCCTAAAATAAAAAACGGATGCAAGCTGCTGCATCCGTTTCATTCTTTTTATCAGAGCCGCTATGGTTTCTTCCTTTCAAAATCTCCGGCCTGAACGATGGTAAGCTGATCCGGTTTAATCCAGCGTTTAACAGTTTCGTTAACCTGTGCTGTAGTTAATGAGCCAATCTTTTTTTCCAGATCAGCATCCCATTGCATAGTGCGGCCAAGGAACAGGTAGTTGTTCAGGCGGCCCACCAATTCGCGGTCTTGCGAGCGGCTTACGTTGCGGCTCTGCAGCCAGCCTTTCACGGCATCTTTCAATTCTTCTTCTTTAAACCCTTCTCTCAGCATTTTATCAAGTTCATCTTTGTAGGCTTCAATAAGTCTGTCAGAATTATCAGGATTATAAATGGCGAATGTTCCGAACGATCCGGCTTTATCCAACGGGTCGGCTTGTATGAAAGAACCAACTCCATAACTTATTCCTTCTTTCTGGCGGATACGCACTGCTAAGCGCGAATTCAGAAAACCGCCACCAAGCATGTAGTTGCCAATCAGCAGTGCAGCATAGTCAGGATCATTTTCATTCAGTTCGAGATTAAAGCCTGCACGCATCATGGCATTGGCTTTATCGGGCGTGTTGATTTTTTTAGAAAGAGGAGATGGTTTGAAGTATTGGGATGGCGCACGGGTGTAGGCAACAGGGGCTGTCCAGTTGCTTAGAATTTTTTCCAGATCAGTTTTTATGGCGGCCTCATCAAAATGGCCAACTACAGAAACAGTGGCATGGGCAGCATTAAAATAATCAGCATAGAATTTTTTGATGTCTTCAAGTTTTAATGCTTTAATGGCGGTTACCTGTTCATCAAAATCCATTGTATAACGGAAATGATTTTTCGGATAAGAATTTACAGCGCGGTCATACATAATGGAAGCGATGGCTTGCGGCTCACTGCGCTGCTGGTCAATACCGGCCAATTCTTCATCGCGGAGCTTCTCCAGTTCGGCAGCAGGGAATACAGGTTCGCGTAAAATTTCATAAACAATTTTCAGGGTTGGCGCCAGGTTGTCTTTTGTTGATTGTATTGATAAATTGATAGTTTGGCCATTTCCGAAAATGTTTACACTAGACTTAAGCGCATCAAGCGCATCATTTATTTCCTGAAATGTTTTTGATTTTGTTCCTCTCCGCAGCATAGAAACGGCAAACTGGGCCAGCGTAGATTTTCCTTCCAGCGTTTTCTCGCTTCCAATCCGCAGGGTCATACTTACATTAACGGAGTTTCCGCGTGTTGACTTGCTCAGGAAAGCATATTTCGCTCCACCGGGAAATTCACCGGTTTTTGTTCTTGCCATAATGTTGGCCGGAGAAGGATCAAACTCTTCGGCTTGAGCCAATGCCTGCTTGCCCTTATAATCTCTCAGTATCTGAGCAGGGTCAGGCGCAGCCGTAATTATTGAGCGGTCAGGTGCAGGATCAGGAATAAATATGCCGGTGGTGCGGTTCGAAGGTTTAAAATACAATTGAGCCACACGGTTTACATCATCAGCAGTTACTTTTTCCAGTTGATCACGGTAATGAAACCACAATCTCCAGTCGCCCTTGGCAATGTATTCGCTCAGGGTTAACCCTACACGGTCGCTGTTGTTGTAAGTTTGTTCAAAAAATTTCAGGAATTTATTTTTTGCTCTCTCTGTTTCTTCTTTAGTAATGGGATTGTTTTTCAGGTTATCAAAAACATCCAGCATGGTTTTGGTGGCATCATCTAATGATTTTTCTTTAAGTACTTCAGCAGCAAAGTAGGCATACCCCGGATCTTTCAATGCCCATGCAAATCCGTAAACACTGCTTGCTTTTTTGGTTTCGACCAAAGCTTTGTAAAGACGGCCCGAAGGTTCATTGGTAAGCACATCAGCAAGCACATTAACTGCCGGATAATCGGGATGAGCGCCTGCAGGTATATGATAACCGGCAGCCGTTACCTGCACATCACCGGTGCGCCTCAGCGTTACGTGGCGTTCGCCATCCTGAGCAGGCTCAACCGTATAGGTGGGCTGCAGCACACGGGTTGGCCTTGGAATTACACCGAAGTATTCATTAATCATGGCTAATGTTTTCGCTTCATCAAATTTTCCGGCAACAGTAAGTACAGCATTGTCGGGCTGATAATACTTGCGGTAAAAAGCCTGCAGGTTTTCAATGGGAACAAGCTCTATATCTTCTTTTGATCCGATGGTTGACTTTCCGTAGTTGTGCCACAGATATGCAGTAGAAAGAACGCGCTCCATCAATACCCCCGAGGGATCATTTTCTCCGGACTCAAATTCGTTTCTCACAACAGAAAACTCGCTATCCAAATCTTTTTTGGCAATGAAGGAATTTATCATCCTGTCAGCTTCCATATCTAAAGCCCAGCGAAGATTTTCTTCAGTGGCAGAAAATGTTTCAAAATAATTGGTGCGGTCAAACCAGGTTGTTCCGTTAGGGCGTGCTCCATGGGCCGTCAATTCTTGCGGAATGTTAGGATGGCGGGGCGTCCCCTTAAACACCAAATGTTCGAGCAGGTGAGCCATGCCTGATTCACCATAACCCTCGTGACGAGAACCTACAAGATAGGTAACATTAACAGTAATGGTTGACTTGGAGGGATCAGGAAACAACAGAACTTTTAATCCGTTGCTGAGTTCATACTCTGTAATTCCTTCAACGGAAGTGATTTTTTTCGGGGCAGAAGGTTTCTTTTGCGCATAAACCGAAGTGGGGGCAACAAGCAATGTTATTGCCAATAAGGAAATAAGTAGTTTTTTCATTGGATGTGGATTTTATATTTAGGGAATACCGGGTTATTGTCAGCGAAAATACAGGTTTTAATGAAATGACAACCTGCAGGAAATTTTAGGCAAATTTGCCAAGCAATAAAATGATTTATAAAAGCATAACCCAATCCGTTGAAAAAACCGGAAAACAATTTGCGCTTCTGATTGACCCGGATAAAATTTCGGGCAAGTCATTGATAGCGCTTTGCCGTAACGCAGAAAAATGCAAAACCGATTTCATTTTTGTTGGCGGCAGTTACATTTCCAATGGCGGATTCAGCGATTGTATAAAGGATATAAAGAAAGCCTGCAGTATTCCTGTGGTGCTTTTTCCGGGAAGCGTTATGCAAATTGATAAGAAGGCTGATGCTATTCTTTTTCTCTCGCTCATTTCGGGCCGCAACCCTGAGTTGCTGATAGGAAAACACGTAACAGCCGCTCCGCACCTGAAGAAAACCAGAATGGAAATTATTCCCACCGGCTACATGGTTATTGAAAGCGGAAGGCTTACTTCGGTTCAGTACATCAGCGGTACATTACCGTTGCCGCATGGCAAAACAGATCTGGCCGCTCATACGGCTTTGGCCGGACAAATGCTAGGATTAAAACTTATTTACATGGATGCCGGCAGCGGAGCCGAAAAACCGGTAAGTGAAGCGATGATAAAAGCAGTGAAAAATGAAATTTCCATTCCACTTATTGTAGGAGGAGGAATAAATTCTGAAGCTAAAGCAAAAGCAGCAGCACGTGCAGGCGCTGATGTAATTGTAGTTGGAAATTCAATTGAGAAAAATCCTGAACAAATTTTCAAAATAGCCGAAGCGGTACATTCGGTCTAAACAAAGGAATGCCCCATCCTTCGGATTTCTTTGGCGCTGGCCCCGAATTTTAATTTAAACCTGCGGCTGAAATATGCTTGATCGCGGAACCCTACTTTTATGGATATGCCCTGTATGTTATCCGTGGTGGTGCGCAGTAAATGATAAGCCTTGTCAAGTCTTTTGTTTTCAATGTAATCCTGCAGCTTGATGCCCATGTAGTTTTTAAAAAACTGCCCTACATAATCAACGGAGATATGGGCAATACCGGCCATTTTATCATTAGATAAATCGGAGGCAAGATTGTTTTCAATATGCTGAATCAGTTTTATCAAGCGGTAATCAAGCAAGGCATTGAGATTTTCGAAAAGTGGTCTGAGCTTACGCTGCTCCCATGCAAAGCGGATAATATGAATGGTTAGTTCTTTCAATAAGTTATGAATCATGCTTCCTTTACCAATGCTATCGCGATTCTGCTCCTTAATCATCAGCTCCATAAGCACGCTTAATTCATGACTGGCAGGAATGAAAAGAGGCGACAAGCCAAGCAACTGAAAAAACGAAACCGTATTATATATCCGGGCATCAAATCCAACAATAGAAAACACATCGCCCGTCAACTGATTCTTACTTCTGTCTTTTAAAGGACGGAGATATACTTCGCGCTCGGTGGCTGAAGCAAAACCTTCGTTTTCGAAAACTTTCGCCCTGCCCGATTTTCCATGCTGAAAAAACACCGGCTGCCCGGAAGGCACAAAATAAAAACTGTTTACAGGCACCGGATTCAATGACTTATCCGCATAGAAAACTCCCTGTTCAATTTTAATTATGACGCTCTTTTGTTCAATGGTGTTTTTAAGGAATACCGGCTTTACAACTTTTCTTGTTTCGGCAACAAGAAAATGTACCGTCATGGCTTCAATAATCCGGTTAAGGCCGGTGGTATCCATTAGCTTACGTTATCTGGGCTTGCAAACGTAAACGATTTTAAGTTTGAATGTACAAAGAACTCTTCGGGCTATCTGGAAAAATTTAACGAAAGATTCAATAATTTTAATCCGCTTTAGTTTCATTTACACATTGATTTAATCAAACAAACTATATGAAAGCCTTTCGTATTGCATTTTTTGCTGTGTTGTTGCTAATGGTTTCCTGTAGGCAGGGAGCCGAGGAAATAAAAATCATCTCAAAAAATTTTACGGATGAAATCCAGCAGCAGCAAAACCTTGTGTTCAGATTCAATAAATCCCTGGTGGCGGATTCAATAATCAATCTATGGGATACAACTGCCTATATAAATTTTTCGCCAGCAGTTAAAGGCATGTACCGGTGGTCGGCTGCCGGTGAGTTAACTTTTTCTCCGATGCAGCCTTTCAGTCCGTCAACGGCATACAAAGCCACTTTTAATGACGCTGTTCTGAAACTTAGTAACAGCCGATGGTCGGGCACTCCTCCTTCTTTTGATTTTCATACACCCTGGCTCAATGCAGAATCCGTTTCGCTCTCATGGGTTAAGTCGTTTACCGGGTTGCCAGCAGTACGAGCGCTGGTAACTTTTAATTATGAAATTGAAAAGCCCGAAACGGCTGATTGGTTCACCGTTTATCTGAACAACGCAACGGCCGCAGTTTCTTCTGTCCCTCAACTGTCGGGCAATCAGGTTTCTTTTTTGCTGAATATCCAATCAGGCGAAATGCCGGTGAGTCCGGTTCCTGTGGAACTGCTTTTTAAAAAAGGATTGAGGTGCGCCAACAGCTCCTTTGTTTCAGGTCACGATATGAAAGCAAGCGGCACCCTTGCTCCGCCCGGCCAATTTGAAATTACGCATGTGGAAACAGGCTTTGATGCCGGACGGATATTTATTCATGTTTCATCCAACCAGTCTGTCATTCCGTCCTCACTTCAGGAAGCCATTACGATTTATCCGAAAGTTAATTTTACAGTGAGCGAATCAAACGAAGGGTTTTCCATCACTGGCGATTTTAATACCATAGACAATTACAGCCTCACCATAAATCAGAAACTCCGGAGCATCTTCGGCTATTCGCTGTCTGACAATTTCAACTACAGCATCAGCTTTGCGCAGCCCGATCCTTACCTTAGCTTTGTTTCCTTTAAAGGACAGTTTCTTTCTCTAAAAGACGGCAAGCAGGCCGGATTAAGGATTCTGAATATTGATAAAATCCGTGTAACAGTTCAAAAAGTATTTGCCAACAATATTCTCTCCTTACTTGCCGACCACCGCTATCGCAACTGGGATGGCGATAAGTTGGCCTATGAATTCTCAAGCAGCAGCATCAGCCATCTTGCGGAAATGGTGTATGAAAAAGTTTATGAAGTAAAAAATCTTCCGAAGCAGGGCGGAATTAACCTCATTGAGATTATGCCTGCCGGTCAGAAACAATTCAAAGGAATATATCTTGTAAGAGCAGCCTCCGAAACAGATCAATGGATTAATGTTACAAAGCTGCTGGCTGTTTCCGATATGGGAATCATAGCCCGTAATGCAAAAGATGAAACTACGGTATTTGTAAACTCACTCAGCACAACTGCCCCTGTTAACAATGCCGAAGTAAGTTTTATCAGCACCAACAATCAGGTACTGCATACGGCCCGCACCAACAATGAAGGGGTTGCTGTTTTTAAAAACACCAAAAACGATTTGTCCGGTTTTTCAGTCGGCATGATTACGGCAGGTACTGCAGACGATTTCAGCTATCTCGTCTTTAACGATCACCGCAACGAAACCTCGCGCTTTGATGTTGGCGGCAAACGCGACACCCCCAATGGCCTGGAGGCCTATCTCTACTTTGAAAGAGAACTTTACCGCCCGGGTGAAAAAGTGAACTGCAACCTGATAGTACGCACTCCGCGCATGATGCCTGTATCCGGTGAACCGGTAAAACTAACAGTTCTAACACCCGCTTCGCAGCAATTGGTCATGCTCCGCAAAAACTTAACGGCTCAGGGCGCAGCCGACTTCAGTTTCGAAATTCCCGCCTCATCGCTTACCGGTTTTTATACGCTGAATGCCTATACCGGAAATGATGTACTGATTGGATGGGGAACCATCAGCGTGGAAGAGTTTATGCCTGACAGAATCAATGTGAAGATGATGGAAATGAAACCGTTTTACACCTTAAATGATTCCATCAAAGTTTCTGCAGAAGCAATAAATCTTTTCGGCTCGCCCGCTGCTGACCGTAATTACGAACTTGATATTTCTTTCAACCGAAAAAACTTTCACAGTAAAGAATTTCCTGATTACAATTTCAACATCAAACAGAAACAACAGGCAGAATTTCCAAAACAGTTATTGCAAGGCAAAACCGATAGCGAAGGCAAACTTTACTTCGATATGAAACCCGATGCATCCTGGGCTGACAATGGTCTTCTGCAAGGGCGCGCAACGCTTACCGTATTTGATGAAACCGGAAGACCGGTTAACCGCATGAATCAATTCGACCTGTTCACTCAGGACGTGTTTTACGGAATAAAACTTCCGGCACCTTATTTTGATGTACGCACTCCAATGCAAATAGCTTTTGCGGCTGCCGCTAAAAACGGAAATGCAGCGGTTGCTGATAATGTACAGATAGAAGTCGTCAAGATTGACTGGCATACAGCCATTGAGCGTACTTATGGTTCGTACCGCTATGTATCACAGAAACAGGAACGCTCGCTTTCAAAGAAAACCATCAGCATTCCGAAGAGCGGCTTCGTTATGAATTTTACTCCGAATGAATCGGGCGAATATCTTGTACGCATGGGCAAGCCGGGCAGCGATGTGTTTGTTGAAGAAAACTTTTATGCTTACGGATGGGGAAGCTCTTCCTCCACCAGCTTTGAGGTAAATACCGAAGGCAGCATTGATATTGAATTTGACAAAGCGATTTACAAACCGGGCGATAAAGCCAAAGTCCTTTTTAAAACTCCGTTTGCAGGAAGGATGCTGGTTACCGTTGAGCGTAATCGTGTAATGAGTTACCATTACCTTAATACCGATAAAAAATCAGCGCAATTGATTTTGCCTGTTCATGCCGGGCAGATTCCGAATGTGTATATCACCGCCACCCTCTTCCGTCCGGCAAGCGATAACAGTGTGCCGCTTACCGTTGCGCATGGCTTCAAACCATTGATGGTAGAAACGGATAAAAACAAACTGCCATTGAAAATTGAAGCGGTTGACCAATCGCTTTCCAAAACAAAACAAACCATCAAACTGAAAACCGAAGCGGGGCGGAGAGTTGAAATGACTGTTGCTGTAGTTGATGAAGGCATTATGCAAATACGAAATACCCCATCTCCTGATGCATACAATTACTTTTATCAGAAGCGCGCACTCGAAACCCTGCCGGCCGACATCTATCCTTTTCTGATGCCAGAGTATGGCATCCGCAAGTCAAGCGCTGGTGGCGATATGATGGCAGCTCTGCAAAAACGTGTGAACCCGTTAACCAGCAAACGGGTTAACCTTGTTTCGTTCTGGAGCGGGATTTTGACTCCCGATGCCAATGGAGAGGCTGTTTATACTGTTGACATTCCGCAATTCTCAGGAAGCCTGCGCGTAATGGCTGTAGCATGGAACAACAATTCCTTCGGCAGCGCAGTTCACAATATCCGTGTGGCCGACCCTCTTGTCATCAGTTCATCCCTGCCGCGCTTCTTCAGCCCGGGCGATACCCTGATTATGCCCGTTACTTTTTCAAATACCACAGCTCAGCCTGTAATGCTCAATCCAGAAATTAAAATTACGGGTCCGCTCACTGTTATTGATAAGCCCGATGCTGCGTTGTCCATTCAGCCCAATCAGGAAGGCCGCACTGTTTTTAAATTAACGGCTCAACGTCAAACCGGAAATGCCTCTGTTGAAGTATCGGCCAAATCATCAGGAAAAACATTTTCAGAAAAAACAGATATCACCATTCGCCCTCCTGCTTCGCTTCAAAAAGTAAGCGGATACGGAGTGGTTGAACCGGGAAAGAAAACCAAAGTGTTCCTAAGCCACCGGTACATCCCTTCCAGTGTTTCTTCCAAACTCATCATTGCGCGCTCGCCTGTTGTTCAGTTTGCAGACCAGCTTCAGTACCTGCTCGACTATCCTTACGGATGTGCTGAACAAACTATCTCCATCGCTTTCCCTCAGCTTTACTATGCCGATCTTGTAAAACAAATCAAAAACAAACCGGGCGGGGTTATCAATATATCGGTCAATGTACGCGCAGCCATCAGCCGCTTGCAAACCATGCAGCGTTACAATGGCTCATTAGCTTACTGGCCAGGGGGTAATGAAGAGAACTGGTGGGCTACAATTTATGCCGCACACTTTCTTATTGAAGCAAGGCAGGCAGGCTATGATGTTCCTTCATCACTTCTTGACGGATTAACCGGCTACATGCAAACACGCGTAAAGCAACATTCTGAAAACGAATACTGGTTTTATGATTCCCAAATGCGAAAAGTAAAACACCAACTGGCCTCGCGCGAAAATCTTTATTCGCTGTATGTTCTCGCTCTTGCAGGCCAAGCCGACCTTTCTTCCATGAACTATTACAAATCAAAACCCGAAGTATTGACGGAAGATTCGCGCTATTTGCTGGCTTCCTCTTATCTGATTATTGGCGACCGCAGAAGTTTTCAATCGCTTCTTCCCCCAGCGTTTACCGAAAAGGCCACACGCGAAACAGGAGGTTCCTTCAGTTCATACATACGCGATGAAGCACTGGCTCTTAATGCGCTTCTCAGTTCAGACCCCGGCCATCCGCAGGTGCAACAGATGACACGCCATCTCAGCGAAGCATTACGTAAAAAAAACTACCTCTCTACTCAGGAGCGCGCTTTTGCATTCCTCGCTCTTGGCAAAGTCATGAAACAGCAACAGACAGGCGACTTTACCGCTACCGTCAAAGCCAACAACAAAATATATGAACTCAAAAACGAAGATAAAACCATACTTGCAACAGGCGATGTCAGTGCGTTTGAAATCAGTATGAGCGGCAGTGGAAAACTTTATTATTTCTGGGAAAGCGAAGGTATAACCGGTGATGGGTCGTTTAAACAGGAAGACAGCTACCTGCAGGTACGTAAATCCTTTTACGACCGCTTTGGCAAGCCTGTGCAAACCCTTACCTTCAATCAGGGCGATCTTGTTGTTGTGAAAATTACGCTTAACAATACTGAGCGCAGCCGTATTGAAAACATTGCCATTGCTGATTTGCTTCCGGCCGGTTTCGAAATAGAAAACCCACGCCTTACGGCTCTGCCCGGCATGGAATGGATTAAAGACCTTGCCGATTATGATTATATGGATGTGCGTGATGACCGCATTCACTTTTTCACTTCCATTTCGAACAAAACCCACCACTTTTATTACATGGTTCGTGCCGTGTCATCCGGCCGCTTTATCATGGGCCCCGTTATGGCCGATGCCATGTACGATGGCAATTACCGCAGTTATCATGGTGCTGGCGTGGTTACGGTGGCGAGTAAGATGTAAAGAATCCTTTCCGGTCGGCACTAATTCTTTTTTACTCCTTATTGCAAAAGCAACTTCTTCTTCCTTCCGTATGGATGGCAGGGATAGTTAATCAGTTTTTTTTTGATTATATATGTCTTTACTGCAATAATATTCCCGATAAAATAATTTCAGATTTTACTCAGTATAACACAGATTTTCAGCCTTCATTTTTCCCACACCCTTAAAACCACTAATTTCGGCAGGCATTTTTTAATTCATGATTTACAAAGCCACCGTTAACGGCAAAGAATTTAAGGTTGAAAAACTTAAATCATCAGGGCAATGGAGGCTCAATGATGAAGAAATAAAGCCGGAGATTATTCAGTTTAAGGAAGGAAGTTTTCATGCTATCATCAACCATAAAAATTATTCGGTTGAAATTATTGACAGCGATACAGTCGCCAAAACCGTAACGCTTGCCGTAAACGGAAAAGAATATACCGTTCAATTGAAAGATCAATACGATGACCTGCTTCACCGGCTGGGGATGGATGCGGCCGGCACTCATAAAGCAAACGACCTTAAAGCTCCGATGCCGGGCATGGTTGTCAATATCCTTGTGAAAGAAGGCCAGCAGATTAATCCGGGCGATGCCCTCCTTACCCTCGAAGCCATGAAGATGGAAAACGTACTTAAGGCTACAGGCACAGGTACCGTGGCATCAGTAAAAGTTAAACCCAAACAAGCCGTTGAAAAAAACGAAATCCTCATTCAGTTTCAATAAAAATTTAAACAATATGAATCCTTCATCACGCAGAGACTTTCTACGCAAAAGCGCCATGCTCGCTGCTGCAGCCGGGCTTTATCCGATAGCTGCAAAAGCAGAAAATCTTTTCATCCTTCCGCAAAATAATTTTCAGTTACCGCCTTTGCCTTATGCATTCGATGCCCTGGAACCATGGATTGACAGGGAAACCATGCGCATTCATCACAACTTTCATCACAATGCTTATGTAGCCAATCTGAATGTGGCCTTTGCGGAGTCTCACATTGATGTTCCATTGAAACTCGAAGATCTGTTTCAATACATCAGTGCGGCTTCTCCTAAAATCCGCAACAATGCTGGCGGCCACTGGAATCATGTCATGTTCTGGGAAATTATGAAACCGGCTGGAAAGAAAGAACCCGAGGGGGCGCTGCTCGATGCCATCAAGGCACAGTTCAATTCCTTCGAAGAGTTCAAACGCAAGTTTGCCGAAATTGCTTTAGGCCGATTTGGCTCTGGTTGGGCATGGCTGGTGGTGAATGACAGAAAGCGGCTTAACCTTTTCTCCTTACCCAATCAGGATAACCCGTTGATGGATGTTGCCGACCAGAGAGGAACACCCATTCTTTGCCTCGATGTATGGGAACATGCATACTACCTCAAGTATCAGTATAAACGCTATGAGTATGTGGATGCATGGTGGAATGTGGTTAACTGGGATGAAGTAATGAAACGGTATGATGAGGCCATGAAATCATAAATCGTATGAAAAAAATAAACCGTAAGAAGTTCCTTCTTTCCGCTCTTACAGGAACAGCTGCCCTGCCTTTGCTTTTCAAAAAGGGATTGGCTCAGAACGTCATGACATTGTCATCAGCCGGCAGCGGGCCGCTGGTAATTGCCACATGGGACAACCGAAAGGCTACCGATGCAGCCATGCAGCAGATCATGAATGGCAAAAGTGCACTTGATGCTGTTGAGGCGGGGGCACGTGTTCCTGAAGGCGACCCTGAAGACACCAGCGTAGGCTATGGCGGCTATCCCGATCGTGATGGTAATGTTACGCTCGATGCCTGCATCATGGATCATCAGGGCAATGCCGGCTCGGTTACTTTTATGCAACACATCAGGCATCCCGTAAGTGTGGCAAGGCTGGTCATGGAAAAAACACCTCATGTTATGCTTTCCGGTGAAGGGGCTTTGCGGTTTGCCCTGGAAAACGGTTTCAAAAAAGAAAATCTGCTTACCGAAAAAGCCAAAAGAGCATGGCAGGAATGGATGAAGGAGAACAAATACACTCCGAAAGTCAGTAAAAATAACCATGATACCATCGGCATTCTGGCTATTGATAAGAAGGGCAACATTTCGGGAGCGTGCACTACCAGCGGACGTGCCTTTAAAATGCATGGCCGTGTTGGCGACAGCCCCATCATCGGAGCCGGTATGTATGTAGATAATGAAGCAGGCGGAGCCTGTGCCACAGGTCTTGGCGAACATGTTCTTAAAACACTGGGTTCATTTCTTATTGTAGAACTGATGCGTTATGGGCTTACCCCTCAGGAAGCCTGTAAGGAAGCCATCCGCAGAATACTGGACAAAATTCCGGGAGCACACAATGATCAGGTAGGCTATCTGGCTATCAATAAAAACGGGGAGCACGGAGCTTATTCCATCAAGCCAACTTTTCCGTATGCCCTTTATCAGAACGGAGAAAATAAAGTAATGGAATCGGATTTTGCGATGAGATAGCCTTTAATAAAAATAGAGGCATGCGTTGCAAACGCGCGCCAGCATTTGCCGGTATTTATTTAAGCTTTATCTCTACAGGGCAATGGTCGCTGCCCATTACTTCTGCGTGAATGACAGCATCAGTTATCATCTTTTCCATTTCGCGGGTAACCATAAAATAGTCAATCCTCCAGCCTACGTTGCGTTCGCGGGCACGGGTTATCTGGTCCCAATAGGTGTATTGCCCGGGTTGCTGATTGAATCTGCGGAATATATCCACATAGCCCATCTCAATTATTTTATCAATCCAGGCGCGCTCTTCAGGCAAAAATCCTGTGGTGTTGGCGTTTTCCTTTGGCCTGGCCAGATCAATTTCTTTATGAGCGGTGTTGTAATCACCGGTAATGATGATGTTGGGTTGATGTTTGCGCAGGAGTTCGGCCTGTTTAAATACTTTTTCATAAAAATCAAGTTTGTATTTTACGCGCTCCGGACCACGGCCTCCGTTTGGGAAATAAACATTGAACAAAATAAAATTGTCAAACTCCAGTTCTATTACCCTTCCTTCGCAATCGTACTCGGGTAATCCTAAACCGGCTTTAGCGCGTTTGGGTTTATGTAATGAATAAACAGCCACTCCGCTGTATCCTTTTTTCTCGGCCGAAAAAAAATAACTGCGGTAGCCGTTGAATTTTATCATTTCTTCCGAAAGCTGGTTTTGCTGGGCCTTGGTTTCCTGCAGGCACAGGATGTCGGGTTTTTCATGGGCAAACCATTCGGGAAAGCCTTTTTTCCAGATGGCGCGCAGGCCGTTTACATTCCAGGAAATGATACGCATCAATTCAGGATTTTTTCTAGAGCCGTGTCGTAAAGTTCTTTGTAGCAGGAAACATTTCCGAAATCTTCGCTGTCAATCTTTATTTCTCCCTGAGTAACTGTTCCAAGGTTGATGAAATCAATGCCGGCTTCGGCAATGATATCCACAAAGGCATCAAGGTTTTCTTCACTGACACTTACCACCACCCTGCCCTGCCCTTCGCCAAAGAGGAAGGAATCTTTGCGTATATCCTCATCGGTACTGATATCAAAACCGAGATTGCGGGGCATGGACGATTCGAGCAAAGTGATGAACAGGCCTCCATCGCTTACATCGTGTGCTGAAGCAATCAAACCCTTTTCAATAAGCTGAATGATGACCTGCTGCATTTGGAGCTCTTCATCGAGGTTGAAATAAGGAGCTGGAGAGTTTTTGATGCTGTGAAATGAATAAAGGTATTCGCTGGAAGCGAAATCATCGGTGGTTTTACCAATCAGAAAAACAGCATGGCCAGGCTGTTTAAAATCGAGAGTCATCATGCGGTTTTTATCTTTCAGAATGCCGAGCATACCGATGGTGGGAGTTGGGAAAACAGGAATTTCCTTATCGCCAGTTTTTGAGTGATTGTAAAAGCTCACGTTTCCGCCTGTTACGGGAGTTTGAAATTTTGTGCATGCTGCACTCATTCCTTTAATGGCATGGACAAATTGCCAATACACTTCTTGGTTGTATGGATTACCGAAGTTCAGGCAGTTGGTAATGGCCGAAGGTATGCCTCCTGAACAGACAATGTTACGCGCTGCTTCGGCAACGGCAATTGCGCAACCGGTTTCGGCATCGGCATAAACATAGCGGGAGTTGCAGTCAACGGTTAAGGCAAGGGCTTTGTCACTTTCTTTAAGATTAACAATGGCGGCATCGCTGGGGCGGTTGGATGACATGTTGATAGTTCCCACCATGGAGTCGTATTGCTGATAGACCCAGCGTTTACTGGCAATGTTGGGATGAGTGCATAAATGAACTGCCACTTGTTTTAAATCAACGGGTACGGGTACGGTTTTGGGATTGAAGGCGCGGTTAAGCTGCATGTAGGCAGGCTCGGTGAATTCGCGTTCGTAAACGGGAGCGCCACCGCCCAGCACTAAGCTTTCTGCCGGAACCTGAGCTGATAGTTCTCCTCTGAAGTAAAATTTCAAGTCATGGCCTTCGGTTACTTCTCCAATCTGTGTGCAGTTTAAATCCCATTTATCGAATACTTGTTGAACAACTTCTTCCATTCCTTTTTTAGCAACTACCAGCATACGCTCTTGCGATTCGCTAAGGCAGATTTCCCAGGGGAGCATGTTGGCCTGACGCAGCGGCACTTTATCGAGCCACACGTTCATTCCGTGTTTTCCTTTGGCACTCATTTCGGAAGTAGAGCAGATGATGCCGGCAGCACCCATGTCCTGCATGCCAATAACGGCCCCGGTATCAATAAGTTCAAGGGTAGCTTCGAGCAGCAGTTTTTCGGTAAAGGGGTCGCCTACCTGAACGCTGGGAAGGTCTTCGGCAGAGTCTTCGTGCAAATCGCCTGAAGCGAAGGTGGCTCCGTGAATGCCGTCTTTGCCGGTAGCGCTGCCAACAATAAACACCGGGTTGCCCGCACCGTAAGAAATGGCAGAGACGGTTTTCCCTTTTTTTACAATGCCGGCACTCATGGCATTTACAAGGACGTTGATGTTGTAACAATCATCAAAAAAGACTTCACCGCCAACGGTAGGTACACCGAAAGCATTGCCGTAATCGCCAATTCCTTTGACCACTCCGCGGATGAGGTATTTCGTCCGCTCGTTATTGATATTGCCGAAGCGGAGAGAGTTTAATTGTGCAACAGGCCGTGCGCCCATGGTAAAAATATCGCGGTTAATTCCGCCCACACCGGTAGCTGCGCCCTGGTAAGGTTCGATAGCGGAAGGGTGATTGTGCGATTCGATTTTGAAAGCGCAGGCAAGGTTGTTATCAACGGCCACCAGCCCGGCATTTTCTTCTCCGGCTTTGGCAAGCATGTGAGGCCCTTCTTTAGGTAAGGTTTTTAACCAGCGGATAGAGTTTTTGTAGCTGCAATGCTCGCTCCACATGACGGAGTAAAGGCTAAGCTCTGTGAAGTTAGGTTCGCGGCCAAGAATGGATTTTATTTTTTCAAATTCTTCGGGGAGGAGGCCGAGGTTTATTGCGGTTTCGAGGGTTGGTTTCTGTTCGGTAGCAAGACTCATGGGGCAAAGATAGCAGGGGGGAATAAGATGAGGATGCACGATTAAGGACTCACAATTTTTGATTTATGAATTAACTGCATACCCTGCGCAAAGGAGGGAATATGGGAGGGGGTAGAACGGATATGGAAGGAGAGGAATGAATCAGGGATGGGCGCAAAGGAATTACGCGAAGGCGAGAAACGGTAAACTGTTGATGATAAATGAAATACCCCTGCCCGCTAACGAAATACCCCTTTTGAGTAAGTGAATACTCCTGCCGGAGAACAGATTATTTGTGGATGTAAAGGGCTTATGGAGTGGTTTTGCGGGTTAGAAATGGAGGCCTGCGATTTAAGTATCTGAAAATGAAATAATTAAAAAATCGTTGGGAACCGTTGGCTACCGTTGGGAAATGCCTGACGGGAATGTTTGGGGGAGATGCCTCTTACCTCGGCATGACAAGCACGATGTAACAGGCGAGGTATTGTATGTGTGGTTAAGAAAATGGACACACACCTGCATCCGCACAAGCAAACGCGCCCCCTCTCGCCAGCGCGCAAAGCCTACAGCACAGAGGGGAAGTAGAGGGGATATCACCCGTTAAACATTACTGACGAGATAGCAGTGACGATTTTTAGGTATAGGTTTGTTATGACGGAAAGGACACATCCCTGCAGCCGTACAAACAAACGCGCCCCCTCTCGCATTCACACAAGTGTACACACAGAGGGGAAAAAGTAACTGACCATGCCGGATTGAAACTCAGCCAGCATGTGTAAGGGAATGTGTGAAAAGGCGGGGGGTGAAAGCTCCCTCTTAAAATAGCGGGATTTGCAACAGAAAACAACCGCTTGCAAAGAACTGCAAACGGGGCTCATGCATAAAAAATTATGGAATAGAATCGTTACGTTTTTGGGGTTTTGTAACAATGCTGGTAGATTCTTTTATTATTTTGTTTTTGTAAGCACTTCTGTAAAAAATGCTGCCACATTGATTTTTTCGGTGAGCATTTTATTTCGTTTTACAGACCAGGTATTTTTTATATCGGGCATGGTGAGGAGCTGGCGGGCTTTGTTAAGGAGGCCGTCAAAATCGGTAGTTTTGAAACCATAAGTAAGATCATAACGAAATTCCAGTTCTTCGAGATAGCTCAACTCTCTTACAAAATCGTTATAACGTAAGGCCGGAGTTCCGAGTACGGCTGCTTCGGCAGTCATGGTTTGGCTGTCGCCAATATAAATATCGGCAAAAGCAAGCACGTGGTGAATATCGGATGCTTTGATTTGGATGCGGTAAGGTTCGAGCGATGGCGGCAGGGGGCGCTCAGAGGTAATCATAACCCGTCCATGAGGACTGAGCATGCTGACAAGCAGATTGGCTTTATCATCGGTAAGCCCAGAGATGCCCTTATCGTGATAGGCTCCTAATTGCGAAAAGCGGAGCAGGAAATTCTTTTTTCCTTTTTTGAGAACGCGGTAAGCAATGCTTTCATCAGGTGTAAAATGATCGGGATGCAAATAGGCCAGTTCATGATATCCGTTATAACCGATTTTTTTATGATTCCATTTCCATGCACTGCAGCAATCGGGGCAAACAAGATGGCTGGCCAGCGGGCCGGCAATTTTTGCAAAGGGTTTTATTTTTTCGAAGTCGTCTTCAAAAAAAACATAGGAAGGGATGCGGAATATCTTCCCGATTACTGCCACTTCAACAGCACTGGCGACTAACAGGGTGGCACGATGTTTACGTGCCAGTTTGCCGATTTGATAAGAACGGTTAAGCAGGTCGGCAAGCATGCGTAAAAAGCTGCGGCCAGCTCCCATGGCTTCTGCATCAATGTTGACATAGGGTAAGTTGTTTTCGCGGAGTAATTGCTCGAGAACATCTTTGGTTTTAATGACGATGGTGTATTGCTCAGGGTTGAGCGTTTTGAATACACGGCTGAAAAAATGATAATGAGCCGGATGGCCGAGATAAAAGAGGATTTTATGCGGTCGGCTCATGAATTATGATGATGATTTCCGGAATGGCAAACATAAATCAAACTGGACCAATTGCCACTTGTAATTGCTTGAATATCAGATAACAAGCCAATTAAAAAGCCTTTTATTATCCCCAAAGCAGAGTGGCGGTATTTCTCGCTGAGCATGGATACATAAAATGCATCGAGTACCATAGGTTTTACCACAAAGCAATTTAAATGGTGTTGCTTGAGCATAGCATTCATGGCTTTATGGCTGAAATGATAAAGATGGCGGGGAACATCAAACGCAGCCCAATGTTCTTTATAGAATCGGGCATCAAAACTTTCGTAATTGGGAACGGCAATAATGAGAATGCCATCAGGCTTAAGTAGCGTTCTTAGTTTGGCAACGGTTTCGTTAAGCCGGTGAACATGTTCAAGAACATGCCAGAGGGTAATAACATCAAAGGATGAGTCGGGCAAGGAGAAAACATCATCGGGCGAAATAATTTTTATGCTGCATTGCAGGCTTGCGGCTTGTGCAGCTTTTTCATCAGGCTCTGCCCCATTAATAACCCAGCCTTTCTGTTTCATGGAAAGAATAAAATCGCCACGCCCGCAGCCGTAGTCAAGTATTTGTCCGGTCTTTTTGCCTGAGATTTTTAAAACCAATCTGCATTTATTGTTAATGCTGAATGATTTGGCTGTTTTGTAAAGTTTATTAATCAACCCTTTTGAAGTGGCGGAGTGTGAGATGTAATCTTCGCTTTGGTAGTATTTGCCGATGGAATTAATGTCGGGTCTTGGATTGGTAATAAGAAGAGAGCAGTCTGTACACTTCATAATGCCGAATGTTTCATGTGAAACGGTAAAGTCTTTGGCAGAGATAAAGGCGTTTAGAGAAGCATTACAAACCGGGCAAGCAGAAAGAGATTCCTGCGCCTGTTTCACGTGAAACGCATTATTTACCGACATAAACGAGGAGCACAGAAATATCGGCAGGAGAAACTCCGCTGATGCGCGAAGCCTGGCCAATAGTACGGGGTTTAATGTTAGTGAGCTTCTGCCTTGCTTCATAGCTTAAAGAAGGCAGGTCATGGTAGTTAAAATCGGTATGGAGGATAATGTCTTCGAAGCGATTGAGACGTTCGGCAAACTCCTTTTCTTTTTCAATGTAATGGTTGTACTTGATGTTTATGGTAGCCTCTTCAATAACATCATTGGATATACAATTATCGCTAAGAAAAGCGCTAAGTGGTTCTGAAACAGAGACAAGGTTATCCATAAAAACCTGAGGTCTGAGTAATAAGTTGTGAAGTTTTGTTTTTACTGAAAGGGCATCGGTTTCACGTGAAACGAGCATTGGGTTGGCTTCTTCGGGGGTAATGTTTACCTCCTTCATGAACTCTGTTAAAAGTGCTGCCTGTTCCTGTTTTCGCAGGGCTTTATTGTAACGTTCTTCAGAGGCAAGTCCCATTTTAAAACCAAGGGGCGTAAGACGAATGTCGGCATTATCTTGCCTAAGCAAAGACCTGTGTTCGGCCCTGGAAGTGAACATGCGGTAGGGCTCTTCTGTTCCTTTTGTAATCAAGTCGTCAATCAGCACACCAATGTAAGCTTCGTGCCTTTTAAGAATAAAAGGCTCTCTTTCGTTAATTTTCAAATGTGCATTTATGCCTGCCAACAGACCCTGGCAAGCGGCTTCTTCATAGCCGGTTGTTCCGTTAATCTGGCCGGCAAAGTAGAGATTCTCAATCAGTTTTGTTTCAAGTGTATGATGAAGTTGGTCGGGGGGGAAGTAATCGTATTCGATGGCATATCCCGGCCGGAAAATTTTAGCTTTTTCAAGTCCAGGAATCAGGTTAAGGGCTTTCTGCTGAACTTCGATAGGAAGCGAAGTAGAAAAGCCATTAAGGTAAATTTCGATGGTTTGTCTTCCTTCCGGCTCAACAAAAAGCTGATGACGCTCACGCTCTGAAAAACGGATAATTTTATCTTCGATGGAGGGGCAATATCGTGGCCCTGTGCCTTCAATAGCACCATTAAACATTGGAGAACGGCCGAAACCTTCGCGCAAAGCATCATGAACCCGAGAGTTGGTATAGGTTATAAAACAACTCATTTGGTTTTCAACCGGCCGGGTTTCATCGCTGAATGAAAACTTGCCTGGATTTACATCGCCTTTCTGTTCTTCCATTTTTGAATAGTCAATGGTTCTTCCGTCAATTCGGGGAGGAGTGCCGGTTTTCATTCGTCCGGAACGGAAGCCAAGAGCATTTAATGAAGCTGTAATTCCGGTTGCTGCTTTTTCTCCGGCACGGCCGCCACCAAAGTGTTTTTCGCCAATATGTATAAGTCCGTTAAGAAAAGTGCCGTTAGTCAATACCACAGCTTTGGCTTTAAAGGTTTCGCCCGTTGCGGTAATAATTCCGGTTGCTTTGTTTCCTTCAACTATAATGGAGGAGACCATATCCTGGTAAAAGTTAATGTTTTGAATGCGCTCCAATGCCAATCGCCATTCTTCAGCAAATCGCCATCGGTCGTTTTGCGAACGGGGGCTCCACATAGCCGGACCTTTAGAACGATTCAACATCCGGAACTGGATGGCAGTTTTATCGGTAATGATTCCTGAGAGGCCCCCAAGCGCATCTATTTCCCTGATTATCTGGCCTTTAGCTATGCCCCCCATGGCCGGGTTACAACTCATCTGACCGATGGTTTGCATGTTCATGGTTACAACAAGAACTTTAGAGCCAAGGCGAGCGGCTGCAGCAGCGGCCTCGCAGCCGGCATGACCGGCTCCAACTGCAATAACATCATACTGAACCACGGGGCAAAGATAGGATGTAGTTGGCAGCTAAGAGATAGTGAAACGCAAGCAGGAAGCAGGTGCATTGCTATTGGTGCAGGAGGAGGAACATGTTTAACAGATAAAGAATAATGATTAGAACAGATTCCCAGGCAAGCAGGTAACGCTTGGTTTGGGTTCGGAATGTTATACCTACAATGATAACAGCCGACATAATGATGGTTGCAAATACTGTAATCAGATTTGTATCAGAAGCATCGGCCAGAAGAGAGCCTTTGGAATAAAAAACATCGTCAAGAAACAGAATAAAAATGTTGAAGATGTTGCTGCCCAGAATGTTTCCAACAGCCAGGTCAACGGAGTTCATGCGTACTGCTGCTATAGAAACAATCACTTCGGGCAATGAAGTAGAGATGGCCAGAAAAATAGTTCCAACAAAAGTAGAACTTAAGCCTGTTTCAACGGCAATAGTTTCTGCAAAATAAGGAAGCATCAGGGCGGCAGCTACCGTAATCAGTGCGAACAGAAAATATCGGATGAGTATTTGCCTGACTGTAAGTACAGATGTTTGTTGATTTTTACGAACGGGGACAGAATGAACCGACTGCTGCCGGTAAATCATCCGCAGGGACAGAAAGTAAATCAATGCAAAAAGAACGCTGTTCAGCCCTATAAACGGGAGAATCATAATACTGCCCGATATAAAAATACCGGCTCCGGTTAAAGCCAGCAATACAATACTAAGCGAAGCAGCCAGCATGTGTGTATTGGAAACCCGTGTCAGCAATGGTTTAGAAGATTTTGAAAGCATTTCCATAAGCGGAAGCAAGCATAAATTAAAAGCACAGCTTCCGAGAATATCGCCCACAGCCAGATTGGCTGACTTAACAATTACTGCTGCGCTGAATCCCACCATTACTTCGGGGATGGAAGTAACAACTGACATCAGAAACAGGCCGATGAAGGCCCGGCTGAGGCCGGTTTTTTCTGCAAGCATATCTCCATAGTACGGAAGCCGGCTGCCGGCCAGCAGCACTACTACAAGACAGACGGTAAAGCCAAGCCAGTGGTTAATCATGAGGCGAAAGATAGGAACCTGTTTAAACTAAAGAGAAAAATGATTTTACATTACCGGATAAATGTGTTTTAGAACTTATATGCTTTTCTGTTTTCTTTCTTCCATTTATTTGCGCACCTTTTTTATGAAAGTGAAAAACATAATCCTCGATTTTGGCGGGGTAATAATTGATGTGGATTATCACCGGGTGGCTGAATCGTTCCGAAAGTCAGGGGCGGAAAAGTTTGAAAATCTTTATTCAAAAAAAGAACAAGCCGTTTTTTTTGATGATTTTGAAAAAGGCAGCATAACCGATGAGCAATTCCGGGATAAACTAAGAAAATACCTTCCTGAAGGAATAACCGATGATCAGATAGATACAGCATGGAACAGTATGGTGAACAGTATTCCGCAGGCCAGAATGGATTTTCTGCATGAGCTGAAGAAAAAGTATCGCTTATTTCTGCTCAGCAACACCAACAGTATCCATACCCGCTATTTTACTGCCAAACTCAGTGTTCGGTTCGGAGAGCGATGCCTCGAAAAAATTTTTGAAAAGATTTACCTGAGTTTTCAGGTAGGCATGCGCAAACCCGATGCGGAAATTTTTAACAAGGTGATGAGCGAAAATAATCTGAGTTATGAAGAAACTGTATTTATTGACGACAGCATTCAGCATGTGGAAGGAGCCTGGCGGGCAGGATTAACAGCCCTGCATCTGGATTTAACTAAAACGGTTCTGGAAAAATTTCTTCCTGAATGGCTTGAAGGGCAACAGCAATCAGTTTAATTTTTTGCTGTGCTTCAATACTTTAGCTTCAATATAAAAAATAATTTCTTCGGCAATGTTTTTACACTGGTCGCCTACGCGCTCCAATTTACGGATGGTAGAAAGTGCATAAAGGCTCTGGTTAATACGGTCCTGATGGGACTTAATAAACTCGGCCACGGATGTGCTGGCATTCAGGTTTATTTCGTCAAGCACATCATCCATCTTAAATACGCTGCGTGCTAATTTGGTATCTTCGTTTTCATAAGCAGCCATTACATCGCGCATCATTTCGAGCGACACATCAAACATTTCGACCAGACGGGTTTTTTCAAGCAACTCTTTTTCGGGCATAAGCTTAATGCTAAGCGCAAACTTGGCAATACCATCGGCAATATCGCCAATGCGTTCGAGGTTGGAGTTTATTTTTAGCGATGCCAGCACAAAGCGCAGGTCAACCGCTACGGGATTAAAAAGCGCAATAATGTTTTCACAATCGCGGTCAAGTTTCAATTCAAATGAGTTGACCCGCTTTTCGTTCACAATGACTTCGCGCGCCAGATCTTTATCAAGACTGATTAATGCGGTTTTTGATTTTTCAAGCTGTGAGAGGACAAGCCTGAACATTTCATGCATATCTTCCTTCAGCGCTTTTAATTCGGTATCGAGATGTGTCATTTTGCTAGCGTTTAAAATCAGCCGAAACGGCCGGTGATATAATTCTGAGTACGAATTTCGGCAGGATTAGTGAATATTTTTTTGGTATCATCAAATTCTATTAACTCACCCAGGTAGAAAAATCCGGTTTTGTCGCTTACTCTTCCTGCCTGCTGCATGTTATGAGTAACAATGATGATGGTGTAGTTTTTTTTGAGTTCGTAAATAAGTTCTTCAATTTTAGCGGTTGAAATCGGATCAAGAGCCGAGGCCGGTTCATCCATCAGCACTACAGAAGGCTCAATGGCTAAGGCCCGGGCAATACAAAGCCGTTGTTGTTGCCCTCCCGATAAACTCAAAGCTGATTTACGAAGCTTATCCTTCACTTCATCCCACAAAGCAGCCTGATGAAGACACCTTTCAACCCGCTCTTCGATAAACTTTTTATGATTGATTCCATTTACCCGCAAGCCATAAGCTACATTTTCGAAAATGCTCTTGGGAAAAGGATTCGGTTTCTGAAACACCATGCCGACTTTTTTACGCAACTCATCAATTTTTATATCGCGCGAGTAAATGTTTTTGCCGTCAATCAGTGTGGTACCTGTAATTCTTACCCCTTCAATAAGGTCGTTCATGCGGTTAAGGGTGCGCAGGTAAGTAGATTTGCCGCAGCCGCTGGGGCCTATCAGGGCCGTTACCGTATTAGCTTCCATGTGAATATTGATTCCTTTCAGCGCATGAAAGTCGCCATAGTACAGGTGCAAATCGCGTGTTTCTATTTTATATCGGGTTAACATCATTTACCATTTTATTTTTTTCTGCCACCGGTTGCGAAGATAGATGGCTGTTCCGTTCATCAGGAAAGTGATTACAAGCAAAACAATAATTCCGGCAGCGGCATTCACCAAAAAATCCTGTTGAGGACGTGATGCCCAGTTAAAAATCTGAATTGGCAATACGGTAAATGAGTCGTTCCAGTTTGATGGGGCAAACGGAACGTATGTTAAAGCGCCCACCACAATCAGAGGGGCGGTTTCGCCTACAGCGCGGGAGAGCGATAAAATAACACCGGTCATTATTCCACCCGAAGCAGCCGGCAACACCTGATGTTGTATGGTTTGCCACTGGGAAGCACCAAGGGCATAAGAGGCTTCCCGAATAGTATCGGGAACGGCTTTAAGCGCTTCACGGGTGCTTACAATGATGATTGGCAAAATGAGTAATGCCAAAGTAAGACTGCCTGAAAGGATGCTTTGACCCAAACCGCACCAGCGCACAAAAAACTCAAGACCCAGCAAACCGTAAATAATGGAAGGAACTCCGGCCAGATTAGATATATTGATGTCAACAAATGAAGCAAACTTGTTTTTTCGTCCGTATTCCTGCAGGTAAATACCGGCAGCTATTCCTACCGGCAAAGCAAAAAGCGCGGTTACTATCATAATCCACAGGGTGCCTGTCCATGCGGTATAAATTCCTGCTTGATCGGCTTTGCGTGATGGCAGATCAGTAAAAAAGCTCATGCTTAATCTGCCAAACCCGTCAATAACAATAGAAATAAGGAGTACAGCCAGAATAAACAACCCAAACAGCGTGGCAGAAATAGCCATTGCTTTGAAGAGATTGTTCTTCAGGTTTTTTTTCTGCTCGTTATTCATATTTCTGCGTGTATTTCTTTTTAATGAAATAACTGATGTTGTTTAATATAAAAGTAAATACGAATAAACTGAGGCCTGCGGCAAAAATGGTTTTATATTCCAATGAATTCTGGGGCACATCGCCCAGGCTTACCTGAACGATATAAGTAGTAACTGTTTCGATAGGCACAAGCGGATTAAACGTTAAGCGCGGCTGCTGTCCGGCTGCTATTGCTACAATCATAGTTTCGCCAAGAGCTCTTGAAATAGCCAGAATAACCGATACTACCACGCCAGACGAAGCAGCAGGTAATACCACCCGGAATGACGTTTGTAGTTTTGAAGAGCCCAGCGCATAAGCTCCTTCGCGCAGCGACCGCGGAACTGCATAAAGAGCATCTTCGCTTAAGGAAGAGATTAATGGAATAATCATCACCCCCATTACAATGCCTGGCGAAAGTGCATTAAATCCGGCCAGTTCGGGGATAAACTTCTGCAGAAACGGAGTTACTACGGTAAGAGCAAAAAAACCATAAACAACGGTTGGTATAGATGCCAGCACTTCGAGCAAGGGTTTTATGTATGCCCTTAGCCTGCTGTCGGCATATTCGCTAAGATAGATAGCTATTATTAAACCTAAAGGCAGAGCAATGACGATGGCAATTAAAGTTGTGAGCAATGTGCCTGACAGGAGCGCCATAATGCCGAATCGCTTATTGGCGAAGAGGGGAGTCCACTCTGTATCGGTTAAAAAATCAACTATAGAAACTTCGCTGAAAAACTGAACAGCCTCATAAAGCAGCACCGTTATAATGCCAAGCGTTGTAAGGATGCCGATTGAGCCGCTGAATACAAGGAATGACTCAATCAGTTTTTCTTTCCATTTCATAAGTTAAGGAGGTCGCCAAATATATCATTCGGAAATCAGTACAGTTTTAAGAGATTGTAATATGTTGTAATGCAGCCGATTCAAAAAAAGAGAACAGAATTAGGGAAAACACGGTATCGTAAAGTTTGGCGGACTTGATTTTGCCCTGTAACATTGTAGCACATATCAAACAAAAACCAAAAACGTATGAAGAACTCAAAAATCTTTCTCACGCTATTCATGATTGCGGGCTTGTTCCTGCTGAGCAGCTGCAATTGTTCTGAACAAAAATGCCGAAATGACTTCGGAATGATTAAACCGGATGAGTGTCCCGGGTTGCCTTCCGGTTGCAGTCCTGACGGATTTAACCCTATGGACGCTAATGAAGCCAAAGCAGCCGTATTAGCGGCCGAAAATGATAATCTGGGGTACATTAAAGGAGTAAACGTAAATCAATGCAAATTGTACTTGTTCTCTCAGAAAGGGCCTTACCAGCACCGGTATCTCATCATTGGCAAAGATGTGGCAGCCAATAAATTTATAATTATGGCCAAAGGAATTACCCCATCAAATACAGAGGAATATTTTGATGTAACCGGAGATGACGATCCGCAGGGGCCTACCTGTCCGCCTTCAACTAAATGCTCCTGAATTTTTAAAACTCCCGGGGCGTGATTTTTTTCATACCCCGGTTTAAATCATACTCTTTATGTGCCGCAACAAATACTACCCTTGGATGCTTTTGATGTTGCAGGCAATATTTATTACTGGTTGCCATCAGGATAAAATAAAGCCTGAAACCTTGGCCATCCACAACCCAATTTATCCTGACTATAACACACCGGTTTCTTTTGGTTTGTTTTTTCTTAACAGCCAATTTAGCCTGAGTAAAGTGGACCTCCAAATTACTTACCGCACAGTAAATAAAACCTCATCGGAAACCGATCCCGAACAAATCGTCCTTAATCATACATGGCATAAAAGTGATACCATTAACCTGCCGGTTATTTATAGCCATGCAGAAGGCTTTCCGCTTAATGCCGTTGTTACTTATACTATTAAAGTAACTCCGGAAAAAGAAAGCGATGCATACACCCATCGGGTAACCTTTGCTACCAAACCGTATTATCCGGCTGAGACCGCTGAGACCGAGATTCCGTTGCACAAGAAACAACCTATTCCGGTTTATGCAACAGCCGATGTGAACAGGGCATGCAACCTGCTGTTTGTGGCCGAATCGGATTTACCGGATCTTCTTAGGCTTCCGGGCAACGACTATCTGCCATACTTCTATATGTCAGTCAGGGAATTTATTAAAAACGGAGTTTTATTAGATCGGTCCACCCGCAAACAATTTGATAAATTCAACTTCTTTATCAATCCTGTGCAGGGGAAATACAACTACACCACTAACGGAAATTTTGAAAATCCGCAGAATAGTTCCGAGATTTTATTTTGTGATGCTTTTGCCTATATTCATCAGCAGGAATATGACAGGGAAGTAACAAAGCTGGAGACAAGACAGTTTACTTCCCGGATTTTTTATAAAGGTTCCTTTATGCATGAGCTGGGACATGCCTTATTCGGGCTGGGAGATGAATACGAACACGGAAAATACTTCCCGAATAATACTAAACCCAATAACTGGAACAATGAAAATAACGCCCGCGAATATGCGCGCAGAATTAATGTTCCGGCTAAAAACATGGTACTTGTTCAGGATGCTGACATTATGGCCAACCGTTGTTATATTCTGTGCCCGTACGAAGGGTGTATCATGGGGTTGAGTGGTATCTCTATAGTGGAATACGGGCCCTGTTGCCGTGAAGCCGTTAATTATTACATGGAAGAATATTCAATGCCATGAAAAACCTGCATATCGTATCATGGTTTTTTTTATTACCCGTATTCGCGTTTGTTTCGTGTATTAAAACAAATGATACATCTTCCCCTCTTAAAGGAATACCGGAAAGCTCTCCGTTTAATCCTTATTACTTCCAAGACGACCGGATAGCCCATTATGTTGTAAAGCTGAAATATAAGGACAATACCTATCAGTTAGCCGATAATAAAATTTACAAGATTCCGGGCCGTGCCAGAAAAAAATTTAACAGACCAGATGGCAATTTTCAAATGATATATCTGGATAAAAACAACATGGAGATAGGCCGCCTGAAAATGTTTTCGCCCCGTGCCGTACTGATTGATAAGCTCGATTCGCTGGGAACAGGCTTACCCTCATCCCACGTTAAACTGCTTAACGAAACCGATTTTGTCTTTCCACTGCATCCTTCAGGCCAAACCCGCAGCATAAGAATAATGGCTATGGAAACAGGTCAGTTGCAGGAATTCACATTTAATATACACTTGTTGGATACTATTTATATTGCTGAACAGAATAAACAACTATTTTAAAACATGCTGAATTTAAATACCGGTCTGCAAATCATTCAGGTATTTCCGGAGTGAGTTCCACCTCAACTGCTCGTAAAATTTTTATACTTCATGCAAAAGTTTACACGTTTTAACAACCGGCTGTTTTTCCTAATCACTGTTATAGTGATGCAGGGTTGTTATTCCGGCCACGCACAATTCAATATACGTTTTGACTACCTGACCATAGAAGATGGCCTTTCTTCCGGCAGCATCCGTGCTATTGTACAGGATTCGACCGGATTTATCTGGATTGGTACTACCGATGGCCTGAACAGGTATGATGGTTTGTCTTTCAAAGTGTTTAATCAAATACCTGGCGACACAAACTCTCTTTCCAATAATTTTATTTACCGTTTACTGGTTGACCGTAAAGGAGGACTATGGGCAGGAACCCTCGATGGATTGAATTTTTATGATCATAAAACCGAAAGGTTCCTCAAGATAGACCTGAACAGGACTGCTCCTGATGCTCCCCGAAAACTGGAAATTTTTTATATTGCTGCTGACTATGATAACAATATCTGGGTGGCAACTTCTTACCGTGCCGGGATTTTTAAAGTTTCTGTTTCAGAAAATAGAAATAATTATCAATTTAATTGCGAATTCGTGCCTGTATATATCAAAGACTGGGATTCAGACCCCGAATCAAAGTGGTTTTATTCGGTTTTTTTTAATTCTCCTAACGAAGGGTGGCTGGGTTATACCAATGGCATAAAGCGCATTTTCCGGAACAATAAAAACCATGCCTGGCAAATGGAAAACGCCAGTGATAACTTTGATCCGGCCATTAAGAACAGCCTGATTCCCGAAATGCTTATCAGCGACCCTGCCGGCCCGCGATCTGTTCTGGCAATGGTTGCTAATGGAACTATTTACAGAATCTCCTATGCTGCCAATAAATACCACATTAAGCCTTTTTTTTACGATAATAAGGCGAATGAAGCGTTATGTTATATGCATGACAAGTCTGATAATATTTGGCTGGCCACTAATGGCAACGGATTACTTAGGCATCAATACAGAAAAACTTTACAAGGTGAACAAATTTTTCTTCAGCAAAGCTATTTTCATAACTCTTTGCAGCCGGGCAGCCTGATCAATAATCAGGTTTATGCGCTTTTTGAAGACCGTGCAGGTTTAATATGGGCAGGAACCGATTTGGGAGTCAGCATCTATAATCCGAGCAAGGAAAATTTCAACACCTTGTCTCTGTTTTCCGAGGGTAATGAAAAACCTGTTTCTATAACGGCTTTGCTGACTTACAAAGAATGGCTGATTGCCGGAACAGATAATAGCGGGCTTTGCCTGAAGAATTTACTAACACAGAAAACGCACCGGATTCAGCGGTACACCAATTCAGAAACTCAGCTTGCCGACAATATCATTCTTTCAATGCTTAAGGATCGTAATGATAATTTATGGGTTGGAACCGTTAAAGGACTAAGCCTTCTGCAAAAAAATGAACTTCAAAAAAAAATTTCTGCTGCCGGAAAAGAGGTTGGTTTAAATCCGGCATTTACAACCCTTCTTCCCATTGCCGGTGATGATTCTTCCCTCAGCAGACGGATGATTTTTGCTTTGATGGAAGATAAATCAGGCATTATCTGGGCGGGGACATCTTCAGGACTGAATGGAATTGACCCGGTTTCGCACAAAGTTTTTATTAAGTTTAACAGTAATAAACCCGCCAACCATCGAATTTCCAATGGCATTATCCGCTGCCTGATGCAGGATGCTTCGGGAAACATTTGGGTAGGAACCGAAGACGGGCTGAACTTCATCCATAGCAAAACGAAAGATATTACCATTTTCTTAAATCAGCCCCGAAACCCTTCCAGCCTCAGCGGGAACCGTATTTCCTCCCTTGCCCAAACACCTGACAGTACCATCTGGGTCGGAACTAACGGAACAGGACTTAACAGGTTTGACCCGCTCACAAACTCTTTTAAGCATTACACTATGGCCAACGGATTGCCCAACAATGTTATCTATGCCATTATTGATGATCGTAACGGAAATCTCTGGCTTTCTACCAACAACGGCCTCAGCCGGTTTAACATTCGAACCGAAACTTTTACCAATTACGATGTGAATGACGGGCTTAAAAGCAACGCTTTTAATCAGGGATCTGCTTTCCGAACAGCCGATGGAGAAATTTTTTTCGGAAACATCAACGGTATTAATTCCTTTCTTCCCGAACGAATAACTAAAAATACTTATGTTCCACCCATAGTAATAACCGACTTCCGAATTTTTGACAACTCTGTTTTTGATGGCGCATATCCCGATAAATTTTTTTCACTTACCACCCAAAACAAATTAGTATTGAACAGCAATGAAAATTTTTTCTCGTTTGAATTTGCAGCACTCAATTACATAAACGCCAAAAAAAATCAATACCGGTACAAGCTCGAAGGCCTTAATACCGATTGGGTAAATAACGGCAACAGGCGCTATGTAAGTTTTACCAACATGAGCCCGGGCGATTATGTTTTTAATGTAACCGGCTCGAATAATGACGGAGTGTGGAATCCTGACGGACTGAAAATAATGCTCACGATAAATCCGCCATGGTTTAAAACCATTTATGCAAAACTGGGAGCATTTCTTCTGGTGTCGTTGTTAATTTACCTGGTGGTGTATATGCGAATCCAGACCGTGAGAAAAGAAAAAGAAAGAGAGTTTGCTTCTCGGTCGGCTAAAATCAAACAGCAGTTTCTGGCCAACATGAGTCATGAAATACGAACTCCAATGAATGCCATTGTGGGCATGACACGATTGCTGCTGGCCAAAAATCCGCGCAATGACCAGAAAAAATACCTTGATGCCATCAACCGCTCTTCAGACCACCTGCTCGTTATCATTAACGATGTTCTTGATTATTCAAAAATTGAAGAGGGTAAAATGAAACTGGAATTTGTACCTTTTAATATCCGCGAACTGATGAATGATTTGTTTGAAACCTTTCAATTAAAGGCAGAAGAGAAGAAGCTGGATTTTAAGTGTATGGTCAATGATAATGTTCCGGTGGCTGTTATCGGAGATCCTGTGCGCATCAGCGAAGTGCTGATTAACATGGTCGGCAATGCTATTAAATTTACACATGAAGGCAGCGTAACGGTTGATTGCTTGAACCTTGGAAACCATGTAGATGCCAATGGCAATGTTGTCCCCGATGTAAAAAATATCAGGTTTACGGTTTCTGATACCGGCATTGGTATTCCCGAAAACCAGTTGGAGATAATCTTTGAAAGCTTTTCTCAGTCTGATGCAAATTCGCACCGGCAATTTGGCGGGACAGGACTTGGACTAACAATTTCCCGACAGTTGGTCGAGTTGCATGGCGGCAAAATTTCTGTGATTAGTAAGCAGAATCAAGGCTCTGTTTTTTCATTCATCATTCCTTTGGAAGTAACCGATTCTTCCAACATCCGCATTCCGGAAAACAAACTGGCCGATGTTTCAACTGCGTTGAGCAAACTGAAAATTTTATTGGTCGAAGACAATGAATTAAACCAGATAGTTGCCATTGACACCTTGCAGTTTCACCTCCCCGGAATTTCAGTTGATGTTGCAGCAAACGGAAAAGCGGCTGTCGAAAAAATCAGGCAAAATGAATATGATGTTGTACTGATGGATATTCAAATGCCCATCATGGACGGATATGAAGCAACCCGCATTATCCGCCAGGAACTGCCTGAACCCAAAAACAATACAATGATTATTGCCATGACGGCAGGGGCATTAAAATCAGAAGCCGAACGTTGCCTTAATGCCGGGATGGATGATTATATTTCCAAGCCTTTTGATTCAGCGATTTTGATTGAAAAACTTTCTTTTCACTGCCGAGGTGCAAATGAAAAAACTCCGTAGCGGCAATACCTGCACGTTACGGAGTTTTAAAATGAGAAAGGACATTAATCCATTTTGCCCAACAGATCTTCCATGCTTACGCCCACATCGCTTATTCCGGCAAACATGCTTCCGGTTACCTGTTTTTCTATCCGGTTTTTTACTAACGGATAAATATTATCAGGCAAGCCAACATAACCTACTTCTTCCGCCAGTTTTTGTGCATGCTCAATGTAGTAATTAACAAACATCTTCATTTCAGGCCTTTGTATAGAAGCTTTATTAATGTAAATAAATAATGGCCGCGAAAGCGGCTGATAGGTGCCATTACGTACGGTTTCCAGATTCGGGATTATACCCCCTGCGCCATTAGCTTCGTTTTCATCATCTATCGGAATAATTTTGAGCTTATCCCTGTTGTTCTCATAATAAGCCAAACCAAAAAATCCTAATGCCAACTTATCGCTGGCTACTCCCTGCACAAGCACATTGTCATCTTCGCTGGCAGTATAATCTCCCCGGCTTTCTTTCGATTTGCCTACTATGGCCTCGGTGAAATAATCAAAAGTACCGCTGTTGGTTCCGGCACCAAATAAATGAATTTCCTGATTCGGCCATTCGGGTCGGATTTGATTCCAGCGCATAATCTTGCCCTGAGCAGCAGGCTCCCATAGTTTTTTCAATTCAGCAACGGTCATTTTATCTACCCAGTTGTTTTGCGTATGTACAACAACAGCCAGTCCGTCATAGCATATCGGCAGTTCAATGTACTCAATGTTATTTGCCCTGCAAATAGAATCCTCTCCGGCTTTGATAGGCCTTGAAGCATTGCTTATGTCTGTTTCGCCACGCCCGAATTTTTTAAAACCGCCTCCTGTTCCTGATTCACCAACAGTAACATTTACTTTTGGGAAAATGCCCCTGAAGTCTTCAGCTACCGCTTCCGAAACCGGATAAACGGTACTTGACCCGTCAATTCTTATTTCGCCAGTAAGGGTTTGACCGGCATCATTTTGTTGTTCAGTTTTTTGTCCGCCACAGCCTGCCATCAGCAGCACTGCCGTAATCATCATCATTGTTTTTTTCATTGTTTATGGTTTTTAAGTTTAAAATTTTAGTTGCATCCGGAGAGTGATTACATTATCCTTTATGTCTTTTTGATATCCTTCTATGTTTTGTGTTGTTTCGTTTTTCACCATGTCATACCATGCCGTAAAACTTAATCCGCCTTTTAAATCATATCGTAAGCCGCTGCCAAGAGTGGTGTATTTTAAATCGGCCTGTGAAGTATTGTTTCCTGTTTTGCCAATGGTATTCCCCTGCATATCGGAGTTCGGGTCGAACCAGTCATACTTCAGAACAACCGACAAGCCTGTTTCCTTTATGCTTTGAATAAAATAGAAATAAGCGCCATTGAATTTCCGGAAGTAGGTATTATCGGCAGGACGTGCCTGCGGACTGTCAGAATTTTTACTGTTGCCGGGTTGGCGGCCTGCAATGTATTCGGCCCGTAAAACAGTTTTGCCCCAAGCTGACTGAAAGGCCAGTTGTGCATCGGCTCCGGCATATTCGCGTTCCGCTTTGGTAAACCGTTTAACTTTACCTGAGCTTTTTACAAATCCTGATGTGCTGTCATTAATCTGACCAATGGTAAAATTGAATACGGTATCCTGAGCCCAGCCTCCGTGGTAATAAGAGCCGGCAACGGAGGCTTTAATGTTTCCTTCCTTAAAAGATTTTGACAGCGCCATGCGACCGATGAAATCTTTGAAGGAGTCGAAATCCGAGGCATCGGTACCAGCTTTTGGTGCTCCTGTTCCGTTAAACAGACCTGCTTCAAGTGTCAGAAAATTCCATTTGCTTTTTTCGGGGCCATGTAAAGTAATTTTTGCCCCTAAGTCACGCTCGCCCGGAAATAAGATGCCTGACATGCGTCCGCGCTCAGGACTTTCACGCATGGATGATGAATAGGAAATTTCATAACCAAACGGTCTGTTAAACATTCCGCCAGTAAATGTAACTGCATTCAGCAATAAAGGTGAAAAGGAAATATAGGCATCTTTTATAGCCAGCCCTTTTTCGGTTACATCAATTTGTAGCACAGTTTGTACGCCTTTGCTTTTATAGTCTGCCTTTATTCTTCCGCGCCTAACCATAAAACGGTTGTCAACACCTTCTTTAAAATCGCCTCCTGAATAGGATTTGATTCCTGCCGTATCGGCAATCTGGTACTGAGTCTGAATATAGCCGGATACTTTGGCCTTTTTCATAGCCGCAATTTCAGTTTCCAGTTTTTTAACGGACTGCAAAACTGTGTCTGTTTGGCTTTGTGAATTAGCCGAAAATGTTAACAATGTTAAGGGAATAAGACCCATTATTAAGCGATTTAACTTTTTCATACAAAGGGATTGGTTTAAAATTGGCTCAATGTTAAGATAACATTGCAAAAAAGTTAGCGAAGGATTAGAGCATTGTTATCGTAATGTTACTTTAATGTTAATAAGGATTTCTGTTAACATTACGCTATAATTGACCCCTTAATCCGATATGAAAAGGATTTATCATCTCTCAGCTTGCACCACCTGCCAGCGCATCCTGAAGGAAATAAACCCCCCCGAAAATATTACTCTGCAGGATATTAAAACAGCCCCCATCACAGCAAAACAGCTTGACGAAATGAAAATAAGGGCGGGCAGTTATGAAGCGCTCTTCAGCCGCATTGCCATGAAATACCGCCAATGGGGACTGAATGAAAAGAAGCTCACCGAAAACGATTACCGCGAGTTGATTCTTAAAGAATATACCTTTCTGAAACGGCCGGTAATTATTGTTAAGGACAAAATTTTTATCGGCAACTCGCCAAAAAATATTGCTGCTGCAAAAGAAGCTATCCGTAATTCCGGCAAATGAAAAAACTTCGGCCTCATTTGTTTGTCCTTTCGGCCAACCTTATTTACGGAGCTAATTATTCCATTGCCAAAAAAGCAATGCCCGAATTTATACTGCCTTTGGGTTTTGTGTTGGTGCGAGTTGTTTTTGCCTGCCTGTTATTCTGGGTAAGTGCGGCTTTGGTAAGTGAAAAGCAAAAACTGCGCAAAGAAGATTTTATTCGTCTTGCCCTCTGCGGGTTGTTTGGAGTGGCTATCAATCAACTGTTGTTTTTTGCAGGGCTTAATCTCACGGTCCCCATCAATGCAGCTCTGATTATGACTACCAATCCTGTTTTGGTTTTATTGATAGCACATTTTCTTATCCGCGAAAAAATTTCTTTTTCAAAAACTGCAGGAATCATACTAGCCCTGTCAGGAGCTTCGCTGCTTATTCTTTCAGGAGGTAACTCCGCCTTCAGCATGCAATCGGCCATGGGCGATTTGATGGTGTTGATCAACTCACTTTCGTTTGCCATTTTCTTAGTGATTGTAAAACCCCTGATGATGCGTTTTCATCCGCTTACGGTTATGAAATGGACTTTTCTTTTTGGCTCTGTTCCGGTTTTGTTTTTCGGAACAGAGGAACTGATGGTTGCACGATGGGCAGAGATGGACTTCGGCCTCTGGCTGTCGGTTGTTTATGTGATATTGGCAACTACTTTTCTGGCTTACTTATTCAACATTTTTGCTTTGCGCGAACTGGACGCTTCGCAGGTAAGCGTTTATATTTATCTGCAACCTTTATTCGCTGCCATGTTTTCGGTTTTATTTGGTGAAGGCTTGCCGCAACGGATTCACCTGATTACCGCCATGATGATATTTGCCGGAATATGGTTTACACATCAGAAAGCCAAATCCCTTATTTGATCAGTCTCTTCCTTCTTTCTTGAAAATTGCCCTGTAAATAGCACCGGGGAAAATGCGCAACTGCAAACTGTAAATAATGCTGTTGAAGTTTTCATCAATGCTGCTGTTATCTTTCAGCATGACCCGAAAACCCAGCCCGGAACCAATTCCCAGCCAGCGTGTAATTTTATACTGTGTGCCTCCGGCTATCACCATCAGGGCAATATCTTTCTCATCAATCCTTGACTTTTCTCCGCGAGGGTTAAAGTAGAAAAAATAAGAGGAGCCGATTCCCAATGCTGTCTGCGCACTGATTTCCCATGGGTATTTATTGTAAAAAATATATTCAGCACTGAGCGGAATAAAATTAAGTTCGAGCTTAGTATTTAAAAGGGTATCGTTTGCAAAAACTCCGGTGATAAGTTTTCTCTTCACAATATCAGAGGCAAGATTATAAAACCCGATACCAAACCTCACCCTTCGGTTATATTCCAATCCGCCCCGAAGCCCGAATGTATTGGCCGGCTCTTTTGATACAAAAGAATTGTAAGTGTCAATCTGAAAAAAGACGCGCGGCTTCTGTTTTAAGCTGAAGCGGAGGGTGTCCAAAATCTGTGCATGCGAAAGGCTGCTGCAGAAGGTGATGAAAGCAATAAACAGAAATTTCATTTCGCCCGAAAAGTAAAATTTACGGGCGGCTAATTTCCTGAACTTATTTAAGCTGCTCCGGTTTTTTCGAAATGGCAGGTGAAATGCCTTAAGAATGCCGGCTCTTTTATGATTTTTAATCCGGTTGTCTTTTGGCGGTTTGCTGAAAGTTCTTCAAACACTTCGATCACGTATTCAATATGGCTTTGCGTGTAAACCCGTCTTGGAATGGCCAGCCTTACAAGTTCGCGCCTGGCAGGAATGAGGTTGCCATCATCATCATATTTACCAAACATTACAGAGCCAATTTCCACAGCACGGATGCCACCGGCTAAATACAGCTCGCACACCAAGGCCTGAGCAGGATAATGATGGACAGGAATGTGAGAGTAAAACGCAGCGGCATCAACATAAACCGCATGCCCGCCAATTGGCCAAACCACAGGAACACCCAGCGCCTTTACCCCTTTGCCAAGAAATCCTGTGCTGGTAATGCGGTAGTGCAGATAATCATGATCAAAAACTTCTTCAAGGCCTTGAGCAATGGCTTCCATATCTCTTCCTGATAAACCTCCGTAAGTAATAAACCCTTCGGTAATGATGAGCAGATTCTGGCATGCATCGGCTAATTCTTTATTGCGCAGCGTAAGGAATCCGCCCATGTTAACCAGTCCGTCTTTTTTCAAACTCATTATAGCGCCATCGGCATAACCAAACATTTCCTGAGCTATTGATTTGCAGGTTTTGTTCTGATAGCCGCTTTCATGCAGGCGGATAAACCAACTGTTTTCGGCAATGCGGCAGCAATCAAGAAATAGATTCACGCTGTGTTTTCTGCAAAGCGCTGAAGCTGATTTCATGTTTTCCATGCTTACGGGCTGGCCGCCACCGCTGTTGTTAGTTGCTGTGATGATTACTCCGGCAACATTTTTTCCATACTGTTTCAATAGTTCTTCCAGCTTATTTAGGTCAATGTTTCCTTTAAAGGGGAAATCGCTATCGGGGTCAGAAGGGGAAGGAATGTCAATGGCTTCGGCTCCTGTAAATTCAATGTTGGCACGGGTAGTATCAAAATGAGTGTTGCTGATGAAAACTTTTCCGGGTTTGCCGAGGTATCCATAAAGAATTCGTTCTGCTGCCCGACCCTGATGTGTGGGGAAAATAAATTCATGGCCGGTAAGTGCACGGATTACTTTTTCCATTTTCAGCCAACTTGAGGCTCCGGCATACGATTCATCGCCCTGCATCATTCCGCCCCATTGGGCTGCGCTCATGGCCGAAGTGCCGCTGTCGGTCAGTAAATCAATAATGACCTGATCGCTGGTAAGCAGGAAGGGATTGTAAAAAGCATTTTTCAGAAATGTTTCGCGTTCATTACGGGTTGACATGCGGAGGGGCTCAACCATTTTAATTTTAAAAGGTTCGATGATGGTTTTCATACTTAAAAAAATTATGCAGGCGAATTTGATTTTTGTTTTCAACCTGCACGCTTAACTAATTACTGATGATGCTTGATTTTAATCATGTAAAGTGAGCATAATGACGTTTTAGCATTGCGCCATGAATCAATACCGATGGGTTCTTGCGGTCATTTTGCTTTCAGCTTTACTGTTCAGTTTTTATACCTATACGGCTGGAACACGGGGAGCTGCCATAAACAGGGAAGCAGCCATAGGGAAAATCATCTTTCAAAATAAAAACTGCATTGCCTGCCATCAGCTTTACGGGTTGGGAGGTTTTATGGGCCCCGACCTTACGTATGTATGCTTTGAACCGGGAAAAGGGAAAGAGTATGCACGTTCATTCATTACTAACGGAACTGAAAAGATGCCCGATTTTATTTTAAGTAAGGAGGAAACCGGTTGCTTGATTGCTTATCTGGAGTATGTTGGCAGCACCGCTTCGACTTATAACACTTCTGCATCTTTATGGGAAGAAGAAAGATTTTTATCAAATGTTCAGGATAAATAATACCGGCCATGCCTTAGCCAAAGTGGCATTATTCTTTTTAATGGCCGGTGTATTAGTAGGATTTTTATCTTCATTACAATATCTGTTTCCTGGTTTGTTAAATCATCAGTTACCATTTTACATTAGTCGCCCGCTGCATGTGCATTTAGTATTAAACTGGATACTGGCAGCAGCATTAGCCTGTATTTATTTTTTCATTTCCCGGTTTACCGGAACTCAAAACAATAAAAAAACGCTGCAAAATTTTCATGTATTGTTGTTTGGTGTTACGGCTGTGCTGATTCTGATAAACATTTCCATAGGAAATTTCGAAGGCCGTGAATACTTCGAATATCCTGTTTGGTTAGGTATTCCTGTATTGCTTACATGGCTGCTGTTTTTATACATCTTCCTAAGGCATTCCGTTAAAATAAAAGGCCCCTGGCCGGTATATTTATGGATGTGGACTACCGGCATCATTTCCTTTGTAGTGGCCTACAGCGAATCTTTTTTATGGCTCATCCCCTGGTTTGGCGGGAATGCAGTCAGAGATATTACAGTGCAATGGAAATCGCTTGGGGCTTTGGTCGGTTCATGGAATATGCTGATTTACGGAACGGCTTTTTTTGTGATGGAAAAAATAAACGGTAATAAAGAAACAGCCCGCAGCCGCATTACATTCTTTTTTTATTTTCTCGGGCTTATCAATTTGCTTTTTAACTGGGGGCATCATACTTATATAGTTCCTGCCTCATCTGTCATTAAAAACACAGCCTTTATTATCAGCATGACAGAGTTGCTTATACTCGGCAACATCATGCTGAACTGGCGAATAACACTATCAAATGCCGTTAAGAATAAACATTTAATATCCGTATGGTTTTTTACGGCAGCAGACATCTGGATATTCCTCAATCTGATTCTTGCTATTTTAATTTCGGTGCCTGCCATCAATTATTACACACACGGCACCTACATTACCGTAGCCCATGCCATGGGAGCGACTATCGGAATAAATACCATGATTTTGCTGGCCGCCCTTTCTTTCTTTCTTCTCAAAGATCAATCGCCACATGGCAACCGCTGGCTGGCTTTCGGATTCCGGAGTGTCAACTTTGCTCTTCCTGTTTTCTGGGCGGTGATTATTTTTCTGGGTATTCACCGTGCACTGCATTTGCAACCTGGTAATACCTCAAAGTTTTACATCATGATGAATGAGGCCTTGCCCGTTATGAAATGGTTTGCTGTTTCGGGTTTTGTTTTGATGGCAGGACTCATAATAGCTGCTATGGCTTTAATGAATAAAGCTATTACAGGCACCGGGCATGACGAATAAAAATCTTTACGGGCTTACTTCAACTCCGGCAGCTTTACTTCATCCTTCACCACAAATGCATTGGGATAATCTCTTTGCACCTGCGATAAAAGTTTCAATGCTTCCAGTCGAGTACGGCAATCGCCAATTCGGATTTTAAAATTGGGCTGATGGTAAAGCATGTAAGCCGGTATGCCTGCATAATTGCGCATAAAGTTGGAGCGGGTTTCGTTGGCAGGGATTCGTTGGCCGGATGAAAAAATCTGAACACGGAAACCGGGCATGGTCATTTTGGCTGAATTGAGGGCAATGTGTTTTTGCACTAACATTTGTACAAGGCTGTCGGGGTTTTGGCTGAGGGCAACCTGAACGCAAAACATAAAACTAAGCATCAGTAAGATTTTCATTCGCTTTCTTCTTTAATGGTTTCAGCAGGTTTAGGTTCCGGCCTCATTTGCGGAAACAGGAGCACATCCTGAATGGAAGGCTGGCCGGTCATGAGCATACACAGGCGGTCAATACCGAAACCGATTCCTGTGGTTGGCGGCATGCCGTATTCGAGAGCGCGCAGAAAATCGTAATCAATAAACATGGCTTCGTCATCGCCACGGTCTTTCAGTTTTACCTGTTCTTCAAAACGCTCGCGCTGATCAATAGGGTCATTCAGTTCGGTGTAGGCATTGGCAATTTCTTTTCCGTTAATCATCAGTTCAAACCTTTCTACAAGGCCGGGTTTGCTGCGGTGCTTCTTGGTAAGCGGACTCATCTCTACAGGATAATCAGTAATGAATGTGGGTTGAATGAAATGCTTTTCGCAGAATGCTGAAAACAGCTCATCAATCATTTTGCCTTTGCCCATGGTATTGTCAACATGCAAATGGAGCGAACGGCAGAGGTTACGCAGTTCGTCTTCTGTTTTATCCGATACATCAACACCGGCATACTCTTTAATGGCATCAAACAACGCTACCCTGCGAAATGGCGCTTTAAAACTGATGGTGTGTTCACCGCCTGTAACTTCTGTTGTTCCGTTAACGGATATAGCTGTATGCTCCAACAACTTCTCAGTGATATCCATCATCCAGAAATAATCTTCGTAGGCTTTGTAAAACTCAAGGATGGTAAATTCGGGATTGTGGGTGCGGTCCATTCCTTCGTTGCGGAAGTTGCGGCTGAATTCATAGACAAAATCAAAACCACCGACAATAAGACGTTTGAGGTAAAGCTCGTTGGCTATGCGCAGGTAAAAAGGAACATCCAGTGCATTGTGATGAGTAATAAATGGCCGTGCGGCAGCTCCGCCCGGAATGTTTTGCAGCACAGGAGTATCCACTTCAAGAGCATGATGACGGTTAAGGAAATCGCGCATGGCATTGACCATCTTAGTGCGTTTAACGAACACTTCGCGCACATGAGGATTGATAATTAAATCGGCATAGCGCTGCCGGTATCGGAACTCAGGGTCGGTAACGGCATCATACACTTCGCCTTCTTTTTCTTTAACAATGGGCAAAGGCCTCAGGGCTTTGCAAAGCAATTGCAGGGTTGAAACATGAATGGAGGTTTCTCCGGTTTTGGTTTTGAAAACATAACCTGTTACCCCGATGATGTCGCCAATGTCGGTGAGTTTTTTCCATACACGGTCGTAAAGCGATTTGTCTTCGCCCGGGCAGATTTCATCGCGTTTGATATAAAGCTGAATGCGGCCGGTAAAATCCTGAATAACGGCAAAGCAGGCTTTGCCCATATCGCGGATGCTCATGATGCGCCCGGCAAGGGAAACATTTTTGAACCGGGGATCATCGGCATTTCCGGCAGAAAAATTTTCCTGAATAAACGATGCTGAAATGTTGATCGGAAATGCTTCGGGCGGATAGGCATTGATGCCGGCTTCGGTAAGCTCGCGGAGTTTTTCTCTGCGTAATAATTCCTGCTCTGATAAATGGATGGACATGCTGATTGATAATGGAGGCCAAAGATAGGAAGCCCTAATGCAGTCAGCTAAAAAAAAGAAGCAGCCCCGCTATGGGCAGGACTGCTTCTGTCAGATGAGAGATAATGTTTGTGTTACTCAGTAACCACCATCTGTTTTGAATCCAGCGTTTGTCCGTTTGTAATAAGACGGTAATTGTAAATACCCGGAGAAAGCGAACGGGCTTTAAGTTCGACCTGCCCTGTTCCGTTAACGGAAAAAGATTTTATCACGCGGCCATTTACATCCACAACTTCAAGAACTCCTTTACCTGCATTTTCGGGGAGTGAAAATGAAATGGTAGTTTGCTGATTAAAAGGATTGGGATGATTTTGATTCAGGCGGCCTTGAGTTTCTGTTGTGTTACCTGATCCTTTACGCGCTGATTCAAGAGCGGCAAGTCTTTGCTCGAGGTTTTGCAACTGAAAACGAAGCTGAGCTATTTCAGCATCCTTCTGTTCAACGATAGCGCGTTGTTCGTTAACCGCTTCGGTAATAATGGGAATTAATCCGAGGTAGTTAACCACTTTTACATTTTCAATGGTATGAATATCCAGTTTTCCTCTTTCACTGCGTGTAACACCTGCCGGAAGAACAGTATTTTTTACAAGCTCAGGAAATGCCTGCTCCACTTCATCAGCCATGAAACCGATGTGTGTTCCCCAGGGAAGTTTTTTGCCGGCATATTGTGCCTGATTAAAAGTATAAGTGGAGGCATGAATGTTTCTTATTTTATCCAATGCATTGGTAACCGGCTGAATGTTGTTTTTCAGTTTGCGGTCGGATGCAATAAAGTAGCGCCAGGCAAATACATCTCCCAAGCCTACAATTGCATAATCACTGGAAGCGGTGTCTTGCTGATCACCAAATACTCCGTAATCAGCCAGGGTGCTTCCAAATCCAGAACCGTAAACACCTATGCCGGTGTTACCTCCTGCTGTTAATCCTTGTACTCCGGTTAAATCAATAGAACCGGAAAGGTCACTTGCTTCTCCTGAAACTCCGGTCATACCACTGGCGCCAACGATACCAAATGTTCCGCCATTTCCAACCAAACCAATATAATTCCCGTTTCCTTCCATGCCAATTCCCCAGCCAACAGCCGGAGCAGAGGTTGAGCGAATACCAATAATATCATTGTTTCCGGTTTTTTTAACCAATGCGTTTATAACAGGAGCAGTATCAGCAGCAGCAGTACCACCGGCAACATCAAGACGATACAGAGGATTGCCAACGCCAATTCCCAAACGGCCTACTGTACTCAAAGTCATTCGCACCTGATTGTTGGTTCTGAATTTTAATGCTTTGTTATCTGTGGTGCCGATAAAATTGGTTGCAGGGTTAGTGCCTGCATTTCCGGTTAGGCTCCAGTTCTGAGCTTGTGTTTCATGCATAAACATGACGGTTGCCGCCAAAGCAGCGATGAGAATGATTTTTTTCATAAGATTTTGTGTTTTGATTTGTGGAGGCTAATTAAAGTAAGAATGGCTTAGGTGTAGTTGATATTTATCAACCACCTGTTGAAATCTTCAATAATTTGTTTTTACCAATTCATTCAGGCTTTTGCCCCTGCTCAGTTTTTGTTTGTAATAATTCATCCACCGCATCATCAGCGGAACACCAATCACCGTTGGCCATAGCCAGGTGGCTACCTGTGGCATCCATTCAAAATTGAGGTTGTTGACTGAAAAAGCTGACAAAGCAGCTATGTAGCTTCCGAGCATGCCGCCTATATGTTCAAAAAGCCAGCGCTGTTTTTCTTCTTTCTTTAAAACGAATCGTTTTATGTCGCGGCTTCCGTTCATTATGCCGATGGTACCAAAGGTGATGGAAATATATCCGAACGCACCGGGCAGGTTGATGATGCCAAGAACTACCAAACACAAACTGAAAGCAATGTTGAGTATGGCGGCCATCCAGTCAATAAACGGAACTCTGCCGGTAAGGTGAATCTTTTTATGTTTCAACACCCGTACTCCGGCAAAAGCCGCATAAAAGCTGAACACTGCAAGTGAAATAAAAAACCAGTTGTTTTTAAAAGCTGAAGTAAGCAGGGCCGTAAGTGCAGCAATGCCCATAGCCCATACATATACCCAACCCCACTGACGGTGAGCCTTGCCTCCTTTTTTAACTATCATGGCTACGGGAGCCATAAAAAATCCTGTAAAACCTGCCACGATGTGAATGGCTAAGTTGATTTTGAAAAATGTTTCCATACGTTTTTTGATTTTCAATTCAGGGCGAATCTATTTCTCCTTATATCCCGGTGCTGAATAATGGGATAAACTGAAAATAAAAGTGGCCGGTGTCAACCTGAGGGGTGAAATTCAAACCCAAAGGGACAGATAGAAGGCTGTAGGGGACAGGTGGATAAGATTACAGAACCCTTCTCAGGTAATTAATCTGGCCAAGGTGGTAATTAAAATGACCGTAAAGGTGGATGATGAATGTTTCGGTAATCCATTTACGGTTGAGGACTTCTAAGGGAAATACTTTTTCAAGACCGGCATTCGATAATTTTTGAAAAGCATACTCCAGTTCTCTTTCGGTTTCATCTATCAGTTGCAGCAAGATGCTCAACGGAAAGTTTGTGATGCTGAATTCAGCCTCGCGGTTGCGTACATAACTGCTGCCGCCAAGGATAGCACCGATATAGTGCCTCAGGTTTCCGCATAAATGAAGGGTAAGATTACCGGCACTGTTGGTGATGCTTCCTGTAACCTGCCAGAGTTTTTCTTCGGGGCTGAATTGCTTCAGCTCTTTGCGAAGCAATTCGAAATCGCGTTTAAAAAGAAAAAGCAGTTCAGCGCTTCGGCTCATTTATTAACGGAAGTACCGGTTGAGTCTTTCTTGAAATCGAGCGAAAGCGAATTGACACAATAGCGCTGACCGGTTTCGGTAGGGCCGTCATCAAACAAATGCCCCAGGTGAGAGCCGCAGCGTGCACACATGATTTCGGTTCGGATCATGCCATGCGAATAGTCGGTTTCCGTTTTTATTTTTCCTCCTGCTATCTCGCGGTCAAAGCTGGGCCAGCCGCAGTGAGAATCAAACTTCATCTCACTGGTAAACAATTCGTTTCCGCAGGCACCGCATACATACACGCCTTTTTCTTTATTCATGTAGTATTTGCCTGTAAATGCCCGCTCTGTTCCTTTTTCACGCAGCACATGGTATTGCTCGGGACTTAGTTTTTCTTTCCATTCTTTTTCGGAGAGCTGAATGGTTTGCTCATTGGAATTATTCATAACAGGATGCGTTTTGGGTTGCTGCGCACACGATGAAAGTGCAAAGGAAATTAACGGAATAAGAAGTAACAGTTTCATTGATATGCAAAAGTAACGGACGAAGTTGTTCATTGTTTTATCTTAACAAACATTTGAGATTTTAATTCAACTGAAAACGGATTAGTCCATTAACTTGCCGCACCCTGAATCCCTAAAGGGAGCCGGGAGCAATGGAGAGTTTATGCATCCATGGTTATTGAGAAATCAAAGTAAAAAGTTAATCACTGTCGCATTTCAAGCCCTACATTTGCCTTGTGAATCAGGATTATTTAAACGAGCTAAACGAACCACAGCGTCAGGCTGTTGAATGTACGGAAGGCCCGGTGATGATTATTGCCGGAGCAGGCTCAGGTAAAACAAGAGTATTGACCTACCGCATTGCCCATTTGTTGAACCTGGGAGCCGATGCCTTTCAGATAATGGCGCTTACGTTTACCAATAAAGCTGCCCGCGAAATGAAAGACCGTATTGCCTTACTGGCCGGTAATGAAGCACGCAATCTGTGGATGGGAACTTTTCACTCGGTGTTTGCGCGGCTGCTCAGGGCCGATGCCGAAAGGCTTGGCTATCCATCCAACTTCACCATTTATGATACCGATGATTCGAAAAGCCTTCTAAAAGCCATCCTGAAAGAAAATAACCTGAACGATAAAACTTACAAACCATCAACGGTGTTGGCCCGTATTTCAAGCGCAAAAAACAATCTGCTTTCCTGGCGCGAATACCTGCAGGATGAAGAACTGATGACTAGCGACCAGCAGGCAGGAAGGCCTATGATGGGGAAACTGTATGAATTGTATTGCAAACGCTGCTTCAAATCAGGCGCAATGGATTTTGATGATTTGCTTTACAACACCTACCTGCTGCTTGATAAATTTCCTGACCTGCTGCATAAATATCAGGGGAGGTTTCATTACCTGCTGGTGGATGAGTTTCAGGATACGAACCGTTTGCAGTACATGATTGTAAAACGACTGGCTGCACGACATGAAAACATCTGCGTGGTGGGCGATGATGCGCAAAGTATTTATGCTTTCCGCGGAGCAAACATTGAAAATATCCTGACTTTCGGAAAAGATTATCCCGATCATAAAGTTTTTAAGCTGGAGCAGAACTACCGTTCCACTTCCAACATTGTAAATGCGGCCAACAGCATCATCAGCAACAATAGAAACCAGTTGCCCAAGGTGGTTTGGACTGCCAATGAGCAAGGACATAAAATTAAAATGCTGCGCGCCTTAAGCGATAATGAAGAAGGAAGCATAATAGCTGATTTGATTTACAGCGAGCGTATGACTCATCAGTTCCGCTATCATGATTTTGCCGTGTTGTACCGAACCAATGCCCAATCGCGTGCTATTGAAGAAGCTTTGCGAAGAAGAAATCTTCCATATAGAATTTTTGGCGGTCTTTCGTTCTATGCACGTAAAGAAGTGAAAGATCTGCTGGCGTATTTCCGCCTGGCTATCAATCCGCATGATGAGGAAGCATTGCGCAGAGTTATCAATTATCCTGCACGCGGAATCGGAAATACTTCTGTTGACAGGCTTATTGCTGCAGCCGGAGAGGCGGAAGTGAGTGTTTGGGAAGTGATTAATAACATTGACCAATATAAAACAGGAATTCAAACGGCAGCCCGCGAAAAAATTTCGGCATTTGCCGCCATGATTAAAAGTTTTCATGTGATGTTGCCAACTCATGCCGCTTATGATTTAGCCACTTACATTGCCAAACAAACCACGCTGCTGCACGAACTCTACAGTGATAAAACTCCGGAAGGGGTAAGCCGTTATGAAAACATTCAGGAGTTGCTGAATGCCATTCGCGAGTTTACCGAAACCGGAAAGACTGCTTTGCCTGCTCCTTCGGAAGAAGCTACAGGCGATGATTCGCGAACACTCGATGCCTTTATGAGCGACATAGCTTTGCTCACCGATAATGAAACCAAAAAAGAGGATGACAATGCCGACCACATTTCGCTCATGACCGTTCACATGGCTAAAGGGCTGGAGTTTAAACAGGTATTTGTGGCAGGACTGGAGGAAAACCTTTTTCCTTCCATGCTCAGCCTTAATGAGCGCGAAGACCTTGAAGAAGAAAGAAGATTGTTTTACGTTGCTGTTACCCGTGCCGAAAAGAAACTTTACCTTTCGTATGCCGCTACGCGTTACCGATGGGGAAATTTAACCCACAGTGAGCCCAGCCGTTTTCTCGAAGAAATATCGCCAGAGTATCTTGACCAGCCGGCAGTCTCCCATAACAATGAAGAAAATGAAGGATGGAATCATGGCGCAGAAAAAAGACAAGGCTGGTTTAAGAATCAGTTCAATAATAAACAGGGAAGATTTAAGCCGCTTTACAAAACCGCTTCACCACACCCTGAAATTTCTTTTGATGCCGATGACCCTAAGGATATAGTAGTGGGCGCAGAAGTGATTCATGCGCGATTCGGGCAGGGGAAGGTTATGAGTATTGAGGGCAACCACCCCGATGCTAAAGCCACGGTGTTTTTTCAGGGGCATGGCAACAAGCAACTGCTGCTCAAGTTTGCCAGACTTAAAATTGTTTAACCATTTCAGAAAAGTTTCTGCATCTGTTTCCTTAACCACGGAAACTTTTGCGCAGCACTGATTGCCCAGTCTGCCAGATAAGGTTTGCTGCCGATAAGCAGCTGCAGCCGGTATTTGCTTTTAAATTCATTTCCTAATCTGCGATATACTTCCTCATCATAACGGTTCAAAAATTTTCTGCTGAAATCATTTTTTTCAAAACACTTTACGGCCTGCTGTGCAGCCAGCATACCGCTGAGCATGGCATTGCCGATTCCTTCGCCAGTAGCAGGGTCAATGAGTGAGCCTGCATCTCCGCATAACATAAACCGGTTGCCCGAAAGAGTACTGCGTAAAGAACCCAGTGGCAATCCGAATCCGGTTATCTCACCATTCATGACGGTATTTTTAAAACGCACACCCATGGAAGAGCTTCCTGAAATTAATTCCTGCATGGTTTTGCGCAGGTTAATTTTCTGTGCTGAAATTTTTTCGCTGAGCATTCCCAATCCGACATTTGCCCATCCGCCAGGCAACGGAAAAATCCAGAAATAGGCATACGGCATCTGTTTGAACAGATGAATCTCCATCAAACCTTCTTTCACTTTCTCTATTCCCTTAAAATATCCGCGTACGGCACCGCAGTAATGTGCCGGGTCTATGAAATTGCCCATCAGATTTTTTCTCACCTCTGAATGAGCCCCATCGCAGCCTATAATCAGTTTAGAGCGGAGCAACCGCTTATTGGTAATGACTTCCGCTTTTTCTTCCGAAGAGTTTACAGAAACTATTTTTTCTTCCTCATAAAAATCAACCGATCGGGTTTCCAGTAAATGCTGAAGCAGCAGATAATCAAAGTCCAGTCGTTTGGAGATGTAACCTTCAAGGCTGAATCGGATTTCAATTTCTTTTCCTGATGGGGAAACAATGCGACAGCCTGTTGATGGCATCATGGCCGGCTCGGTTCTTATTTGCCGATAAAGTTCAGGGGCAATTTGTTTAATTGTTTTAACAGCCCGGTGCGGAATCGCATCTCCGCAAACCTTATCGCGCGGAAAAGCATGTGCATCAATCAATGCTGTTTTCAGGTTGTGTTTACGAAGTTCGAGCGCACAGGCTGTTCCGGCAGGGCCTGCTCCGGCTATCACAACATCGTAATCTGTCATGTCGCTCATGGGTTATCATCATGCCATGAATTCTATAAACCCCCGATAATGCAGAACCTGATTTTTAAAATTCACAAACCAAGCAACAGTTTTTCGGGGTCGTTGCCCTGTAATAACATCTTCACCGGATTTTCGAGCAGTTGCTTTACGGTTACTAAAAAACCAACAGACTCACGGCCGTCAATAATGCGATGGTCATAACTCAGGGCTACATACATCACAGGGCGGATGACCACCTGGCTGCTAACCGCAACCGGCCTTTCCACAATGTTGTGCATACCAAGGATGGCGCTTTGTGGCGGATTGATGATGGGCGTTGAAAGCATGGAACCAAACACTCCGCCATTGGTGATGGTAAATGTTCCGCCTGTCATTTCTTCAATGGTTATTTTTCCATCGCGCGCACGCGAAGCAAGATTCATCACCTGTTCTTCTGTTTCGGCTAACGTCAGGTTTTCGGCATTGCGTATTACCGGAACCATCAGCCCTTTAGGGGCACTCACAGCTATGCCTATATCACAATAATCATGATAAACGATTTCATCGCCTTCAATACGGGCATTAACGGCCGGAAATTTTTCAAGAGCTATGCAAACTGCTTTGGTGAAGAATGACATAAAGCCAAGGCCAACTCCGTGCTTCTCTTTAAAGGCATCCTTGTATTTTTTTCGAAGCTCTGTTATGGGCAGCATGTCCACTTCATTAAACGTAGTGAGCATGGCCGTTTGCTGCTTTACAGCCACCAACCTCTCGCTTACTTTTTTTCGGAGCATGGTCATTTTTTCCCTGCGTTCGTTCCGCGATTTTTCAGCGGGCTGCTCTATCATTTTCAGCACATCATTTTTGGTTATGCGCCTGCTGCCTTTGGCCGGTTTTACCTGCGATGGCTCAAGTTTATTTTCCTGCATCAGTTTGGCTGCTAGAGGCGTTGCCTGAACTTTAGGTGTGGCTACAGCGGCAGCTTTCGGTTGCGTTGCCTGCGCTTTGGCAGGTTCCTGTTTCGGTAAAGGTTTTTTCTCAGGAACTTTCGCATGGGTATCAATGGTGCATATAACCGAACCGACAGGAATGGTTTCTCCTTCTTTCGCTAAAATTTTTAATTGCCCATCGGCTTCGGCTGCTATGGTAAGCGTGGCTTTATCCGAATCAATCTCGGCAATCTCTTCTTCGCGGTAAACATAATCGCCATCGGCTTTAAGCCACCGTGCTATCTGAACTTCGGTAATGCTTTCGCCCGGACTTGGAACTTTTATTTCGACTGACATGATAAAAATTTCAGGCTCAAACGTAGTTAAAAAGTAGCAGGGATGGCAGTGGATTACTGCACATGGAAAAGCAGATAATCAACTTTGAATTAAAACAACTTTACAGATGGCGGCTGTTCTTTAATTTTACCCAATCAACAAAAATCAAAACTATGAAAGGCTCCTTCAGGCTCGGGACAATTGGCGGCATTGGCGTGTTTATTCACTGGACGTTTTCCATTCTCATCCTGTTTATCATGTTCAGCAGTTACCGCTCAGGGCAGGATGCCTCGCAAATGCTGTGGATGGTGGCTTTTGTGCTGTGTATTTTCGGCACCGTGTTTCTGCATGAGTTAGGGCATGCCACGGCAGCCAAACGTTATCACATTAAAACGAAGGACATTACGCTGTTGCCCATTGGCGGTGTGGCGCGCCTTGAGCGCATGCCCGAAAAGCCATCGGAAGAGTTAGTGGTTGCCCTGGCCGGCCCTGCAGTAAATGTGGTGATTGCTGTTGTATGCAGTCTTTTAGTTGTCTTTCCCGAAACACAGCAGCAGGCCGAAGAGCAACTGATGTCCGGCATTAACGCTGATAATTTTCTGCTCAATTTTTTTATGATCAATATCTGGCTCTCGGTCTTCAACCTTATCCCTGCTTTTCCGATGGATGGAGGAAGAGTATTACGTGCTTTACTCTCTATGCGCATACCACGTGTTAAAGCTACCCTGATAGCAGCCCGTACCGGACAGATACTGGCTGCAGGATTTGTGTTTGCCGGTTTCTATGTAAACCCTTTTCTTATTTTTATAGGTTTGTTTGTGATGCTTGGTGCGCAGGCCGAATTAGAAAGCGTTCGCACCGGCCATGTGCTGAAGGGAAATTTTACCGGACAAATTACCATGCAGAAATACGAAACCCTCGATGTTAATCAAAGCATTGGCGATGCTGTTCATAAAATACTGAACGGCCAATGCAAAACATTTCTGGTTACCGATAACGGCCATCCGGCCGGTACACTTAACCGCGAAGCCATCATCCGCGCCCTGGCCGAAAACGGTCAGCATGCCCGTATTTCTGATGTCATGAAACCCGGGGTAATGCACATTGAGTCATCCTTGCCTGTTGAAGAAGCTTACCGTAAGATGACCGAACAGCGCACCGACATGGCTGTGATAACCGAAAACGGACAGATGACAGGAGTGCTTGACACTGAAAATATTCTTGAGTTTGTGATGATAAAGAATGCACTCGAAAAAAATGAAACCGTTGCTTAAATGAGCTCGATAGAATGGTGGCCGCTGCTGGCAGGTCTTGGTCTTTTTCTTTTTGGCATGAAACTGATGGAAGAAGCCATCAGCAAGCTGACCGGCCGTACTTTCAAAATCTTCTTACGCAAGCATACAGCCAATCCTGTTAAGGCTGTTGCTTCCGGAACCATCACCACGGCCATCCTGCAAAGCAGTACATTGGTTACGCTGCTCGTCATGTCGTTTACCGGAGCAGGAATCATTGGCCTTAAAAACGGAATTGGTATCATACTCGGTGCTAACCTCGGCACCACCTTTACCGGCTGGATGGTTTCGTTGCTGGGGTTTAAACTGAACATTCAAACAGTTGTGCTACCCGTTATTGCCCTTGGCGGACTGGGAACCATCTTCCTGAAAACAGAACGCCTGCTTCACTTCAGCAAATTTCTCATGGGCTTTGGGTTTATTTTCATGGGGCTGGGATTTATGAAAGACAGCTTTGTATCAATAGCAGAAGGGTTTAATGTTTCTGCACTGCAAGGTAAACCTCTTGTTATGTTTTTGCTTACCGGCTTTCTGCTTACGGCTGCTATTCAGTCAAGTTCGGCCAGTGTTGCCATCTACCTGTCGGCATTATCAGCCGGAATCCTGAGCATTGAACAGGCTGTCTTTATGGTAATGGGATCTGATTTAGGCACTACCGTTACGGCCATGATAGGCACTGTTAATGCCAATGCCGTCAAAAAGAAAACAGGCTATGCTCATTTGGCTATCAATGTTATACAGGTAAGCATGGCGGTTTTGTTTTGGCGGTTTTATTTCAAGATCATTAATCAGATCATTGATGTTAACGATACGCTTATTGCCCTGGTTTTTTTTCAAAGCATGATGAACTTAGCCGGCATAGTGATGCTTACCCCGCTGCTTACTCCTTTTACACGGTGGATTGACAGCCTGGTAAACGCCACAAGCGGCAACCATTCAACCTACATTGACCAGACTAACCCAACGGAAGTGGTATCGGCCATAGAAGCATTAAGTAAGGAAGTAAAACTCTTCGCCCATAAAACCCTTGAAACTTTGAAAGATTTTTTTGAGAATGGCTCATCCTCATACGAAGCGCTTAAGGAATATGAAAATGAAATCACACGGTTTTACCTGATTACCGGTCAGCAAATCATGAATAAAAAGGAATCGGAAATGTTGAGCGAATTATCATCAGCAGTGAGAAACTGGTCTTTAGCCGTAAAGGATGTTAAAGATGTAAAACACAATTACGATGCACTGCGCAACAGTTCAGTAGATGATAAGTACGGGTTTCATTTGCTCATTAAAGAAAAACAGTTGGCATTTTACCGTATGGTGGATGAACTGTTAAATAACCCTGATTCCGGCATGCGGTCTGAAGCAAGAAACCTAAGGCAGGATCTTTTTGCACTGTACAACAACAAGGTAAATGAGCTTTTCAAAAGGATAACAGAAGCGGATATTGATTATGCAGGCATTATGAACCTGATACGCGAAATAGGCAATTCAAATGAGTTGTTAGCAATGGAAACAGAGCGGGTATTTAATCATAAGGTTACAGAGTAGCTGTATCTGCCATACGCGATAAGCCTGTATAAAGGTGCCAGGGGCATTTCGCAAAATCAGCCATCTGCCAAAAGGAAAACACAGTATCGCTGAAAAGTTTTTTAATCATCGCATATTCATCCTTAAAAAAATTAATAACAAATTGATTTTTGCTTTTAAAAAGAACTTAAGCCTACATCACAAATTGCTCAACGTATAAAAAAGCCATCAAACGCTGCAACTACCTACTGCAATTCAACATACAGTAACTTTTTTAGCGCTTTAGAGGTTTCCTTAAAGCACCGTGTGTCAGTTCCCGCAGGTTTCATTGCGGGATTTACGGAACAATTGAGAATAGCCGGAAGCAAGGAGTGAAAGACATACTCGCCTGCCTCCTGCAAAAACACCAACATTGCTACAGAGATAGCTTTCCGGTGCTCTCACTTCCTTCCATTCCCTACTTTTATCCCCCGAAAATGAGGTACATTTTTTCGATAGGGCAATACTGGATTTTTATGGCGAGGCTGGTGCAGAAGCCCGAACGGTTCCGTATTTATATGAGGCAGATTTTTCTGGAGATGGATGCCATGGGGTTCGGGTCGCTGGGCATTGTGGCGGTTAATTCGGCTTTTATGGGGGCGGTCATTACGATACAGAGCGCCTATAACATAGTGAACCCCCTGGTGCCGCTTTCGGCTATCGGAATAGTGGCGCGCGATAGTATCATCCTTGAGTTTTCGCCTACGGTAATCATGATGGTGCTGGCCGGGAAGATAGGTTCCAGTATAGCCTCGGAGATAGGCACCATGCGGGTAACCGAGCAGATAGATGCGCTGGAAATAATGGGAATTAATTCATCAAGTTTTCTGGTTCTTCCTAAGGTAGTGGCTGCGGTTTTAATCCTTCCTTTTATTGTACTCATCAGCATGTTTGTTGGGATATTAGGCGGATGGCTTGCCGGTGATATGACAGGAGCCTGCCCTTCGGCCGACTATCTGAAAGGATTGCAGGATTCGTTTGTTACTTTTAATGTAACTTTTGCATTGATAAAAACGGTGGTTTTTGCATTCATTATTACGAGCGTAGCTTCTTATCAGGGATATTTTACGCGCGGTGGAGCACTCGAAGTAGGCAAGGCAAGCACACGTGCCGTAGTGTTCAGCAACATTTTGATTCTGTTGTTTGATTATATCTGTACTCAATTGCTGCTGGTATGATAGAAGGAAGAAGCATCACCAAACGGTTTGGAAGCAATACGGTGCTTGAGGATATTACCTGCTCGTTTGAGCCGGGCAAAGTAAACCTGATTATTGGCGCCAGCGGCTCTGGAAAAACGGTGCTGATGAAATGCCTGGTAGGATTATTTGAGCCTGATGAGGGAGAAGTGATTTATGACGGACAAAGTTTTACGGCTTTAAGCCATAAAGAGCGCAAACCTATACAGCAGGAAATAGGTATGCTGTTTCAGGGTGGAGCTTTGTTTGACTCGATGACGGTAAAGCAGAACGTGATGTTTCCGCTAAGTATGTTTTCGAAAATGAGTTACAAGGAACGTGTTGACAGGGTTGAGTTTTGTCTGAACAGGGTTAACTTAGTGAATGTAGGCCATTTGTATCCTGCAGAAATAAGCGGTGGAATGAAAAAGCGTGTGGCTATTGCCCGTGCAATAGCGAACCAGCCTAAGTATCTCTTCTGCGATGAGCCGAACAGCGGGCTTGACCCTAAAACTTCTCTGGTAATTGACCGGCTGATTGAAGAGATTACGGAAGAGTTTAAAATGACCACCATCGTTAACACACACGATATGAATACGGTAGTGGAAACCGGAGAAAAAATTATTTTCATTTATAAAGGCAAGAAATGGTTTGAAGGCTCGGCAGCAGAATTGATAAAAAGCGATATTAAAGAACTGGAAGAATTTGTGTTTGCAAGTAAGATGATGCGTGCCTTCCGCCAGCAGGCTCAGTCATGAATAAAAAAACGGTTGTAATTACAGGAGGAAGTTCAGGCATCGGGAAAGCCTGTGCAATGAAGTTTGCACGGATGGGCTTTAATGTGGCGATAAGCGGACGGGATGAAGAAAGGCTTATCAAGTCTGCTGAGGAAATAAAAAAAATTAATACAGAGGTGTTGCCGGTTGCAGTGGATGTTGGAAAGGAAGATGATTGCAGAAGACTGACGGAAGAAACCATCAGAAAATTCGGGAGGATGGATGTACTGATTAACAATGCGGGAATTAGTATGAGGGCGGCTTTCAGCGAAACGGAATTGGCTGTGCTGAAGCAGCTGATGAACACCAACTTCTGGGGAGCGGTTTACTGTACGAAATTTGCCTTGCCTTATCTGCTGAAGAATAAGGGTACGGTGGCCGGCATTTCGTCCATAGCCGGAAAGGCGGGCTTGCCGGGAAGAACCGGCTATTCGGCATCGAAGTTTGCTTTGGAAGGATTTCTCGAATCGCTGCGTATTGAAAACCTTAACACCGGCTTGCATGTGCTTACGGTTTGTCCGGGATTTACAGAAAGCAACATCAGAAACATGGCATTATCGAAAGACGGAACCATTCAGGGCGAATCGCCTCGGGAAGAAGGGAAATTGATGAAAGCAGAAATGGTAGCGGATAGAATTTATGATGCCGTGATCAAGCGCAAACGAGAAATTGTACTGACAACAGAAGGAAAACTTACCGTGTGGCTGAAAAAGTTTTTCCCGTCATGGCTTGATACTATCATTTACAAAAACCTGAAACGGGAACCCGGGGCGCCTTTTTAAAGAAGGCAAGGAGATTGCAGGACATCGGGTGGAAATTATCCTCTCAGAGCCTTCAACACCATGCTAATTCCATAAATAATCAATACACTGCCGGCAATACGGTTCATCCAGATGAGAAATTTTGCGGTTACGATATTCCGAAGTCGTGTGGCGCTCCAGGCTTTCAGAAAATCGGTAGAGAGAATGGTAATGAGTGTGCAGGCATAAAAGGTAATGGTTTCAGTCTGGCTGTATTGTTCTTTAACAGGGATGGTTCCTGCAACCACCATCCAGAAAAGCAATACGGAAGGATTAATGGAGTTAAGTAAAAACCCCTTGAGGACATACGCAGCAGGTTTTGATTTTTCTTCGGGCAATTCGAGCGAGCGAGCGCTTACCCGCGCTTCGCGGATAATAAGAATAGTTCCATAAGCCGCAATTACCATTCCTCCGGTTATGGATGCTGTTTGCTGATGTTCGTTAAGGTAAAGCAGTACCGAGCTTCCGAAATAAGCCAGTGCAATAAAAAATGCATCGCTCAGCATCACTCCGAAAGCGGCCAGTGCCGCAGAAGAAAATCCTTTTTTGATGCTGGTATTAAGGATAAAAAAAAACACCGGACCAATCATGATAGCAATGACTAACCCGAGCGCAATACCTTTCAGAATAGCATCCTGCATATGGAGGGTAGAGTTGAGAGGTGTAAAGGAAGAGGTAATAAAAATTGGTGAGGAGTGCTTGGTGAGGAGTGAAACGAATAGGGCATTACAGTAGCGTATTCAAAAAAAATTATATCATGGCTTCTGACCTGCGTTTACTGATAAATTTTTCCCACTCTTCGGTTTGCTGCTGTTTCATAACCCGCGGAAATTTATTCTGTGCTCCCAGTTTGCCTTTTGACTCCAGATAATCATAAAAATACTGTTGTGGAATAACCTCAACTATTACTTCTTTTAATGCTGAAGTACGCTCCACCCGGTAGTCATCATTCAGGATTTTCAGCTTCTCATCAATCAGGATTTTCAGTTGTTCTGAATTTACCGGCACATCCGTTCCTACAAACCACTTATGGGCAAACAGGTTCTGGTATTTTATTCCGGAAACGGTAAACTCATTTATATTAATATCCAATTCTTCCGAAACCATTTCAATAGCCTTATTCATGTTATCCACCGAAAGATGTTCACCGCACAGGGAAAGAAAATGGCGGGTTCGTCCGGTAATGATGATTTCACATTTTTCTTTGTTCGTAAACTTTATCGTGTCGCCAATCAGGTAGCGCCATGCCCCGGCACAGGTAGAAAGAAGAATGGCATATTCGGTTTGCTCATCTACCTCACCCACCGTAAGGGTGCGTGGCTTGCGGATAAGATCTCCGTCTGCATTAAAATTCTCCTGGTTAAAGGGGATGAATTCAAAAAAGATTCCGTTATCAAGAACTAAACGCAGGTTGGATTCGGGTTCTGCCTGATATGCAATAAACCCTTCAGAGGCTAAATAGGTTTCAATATAAATAAGCGGCTTGCCAAGCAAGGCATCAAAACTTTTACGGTAGGGCTCGAACGAAACTCCGCCATGACAGTAAATGGAAAGATTAGGCCATATTTCATGTATGTGTTTTACATGATAATGGGCAATCACCTTTTCCAGAAGCAACTGAAGCCATGCCGGTACGCCTACAATTACCCCGATATCCCAGTCGCGGGCTTTTAAAACTATCTCATCCAGTTTTTCATTCCAGTCTTTTTTGCGCGAGATGTTTCTTCCGGGTTTATAAAAATGCTGAAACCAGAATGGAATCTGGCTGGCCGTTATACCGCTCAGGTCGCCTTCGAAATAACTGCCGTTTTGATTCAGATGCGTACTCCCTCCCAGCATCAGAATTCCTTTTTCAAAAATTTTTTTATCAATATCATAATTGGCCAGACTGATAATTTGCCTGATGGAAGTTTTCTGAATGGCCTTCACCATTTCGCGCGTTACGGGAATGTGCTTACTGGACGATTCGCTGGTTCCCGAACTAAGAGCAAAGTATTTCACTTTACCGGGCCAGCAGACATTCTCTTCTTCGTGCAGGCATTTATTCCACCAGCGTGAGAAGATGGAGTTGTAATCGTGCACCGGAACCATCAGTTTGAATTTGTTAATCATGTTGGTGCTGCCTGCTATTTCCTGAAAACGGTAAGTCTCTCCAAAAAGTGTCATCTGTGCTTTGCGGAGCAGTTTTCGCAGCTCGCGTTTCTGCATTTTCTCAGGTGTACGCCTGATAAGCTGCATTTTATGCCGCAGCCCTATCCCCTTTTTGATGATATTACCGAGTACCGGCATCTCTAAATCGGATTGTGAAAATCATCAAGCCGTAACAGGTTCGAGATTGCGGATTATTTCATCGCCAAACTCAGAACATTTTAACAGCGTAGCATTATCCATCAGCCGGTGAAAATCATAGGTTACACGTTTGGCAGCAATGCTGCTTTCCATTCCCTTATAGATAAGATCAGCGGCTTCCTGCCATCCCATATACTCAAGCATCATGGCGCCTGAAAGAATTACAGAACCCGGATTTACTTTGTCCTGCCCTGCATACTTGGGCGCTGTGCCATGCGTAGCTTCAAAAATGGCATGGCCTGTTATGTAGTTGATGTTGGCTCCCGGTGCAATTCCGATACCGCCTACCTGTGCAGCAAGAGCATCGCTCAGGTAATCACCGTTTAAGTTGAGGGTTGCAATTACATCAAAATCTTCGGGACGGGTAAGCACCTGCTGAAGCGTTATGTCGGCAATGGCATCTTTAATCACAATGCCTGCTCCGGGTTTGCCTTCCGGAATGCGACACCATGGACCACCATCAATTTCAACCGCACCAAACATTTCTTTGGCAATACGATAACCCCAGTCGCGGAATCCGCCCTCGGTAAATTTCATAATGTTGCCCTTGTGTACCAGCGTTACGCTCTTACGTTTATGCTTAACGGCATAGCTGATGGCTGAATGAACAAGCCTTTCTGTTCCTAAGTAACTTACCGGTTTAATGCCTACACCTACCATCACTTCTGCATTACGTGATGGAGCGCCTATGCTTTCTAATTGTTTAAGCCACTCACTGGATTTTTCTTTTGTTCCGAATCGGATTTTTTCAAATGCTTTGGGAAATTCTTTCGCCAGAAAATCAAGAATCTTCTGCGCATCGGCTGTTCCTGCCTGATATTCTATGCCTGCATAAATATCTTCGGTGTTCTCGCGGAAAATAACCATATCCACTGCTCCGGGATTTTTTACCGGAGACGGCACCCCCTTAAACCAGCGTACCGGCCTCAGGCACACAAATAGATCAAGCATTTGACGAAGGGCAACATTCAACGAACGGATTCCTCCGCCTACGGGGGTTGTCAGCGGGCCTTTAATTCCTACCAGATAATTCTTAAAAGCAGCCAGGGTTTCATCGGGAAGCCAGTTGCCTGTTTGGTTAAAAGCTTTTTCACCGGCAAGCACCTCTTTCCATATAATTTTACGCTTGCCTTTGTAGGCCTGTTTTACGGCAGCATCTATTACGCGTACAGAAGCAGCCCAAATATCAGGGCCGGTTCCATCTCCTTCAATAAAAGGAATTACAGGCTGGTCGGGTACATTGAGTTTACCATTGGCAATGGTTATTTTTTGTTCAGTCATGATGGATGATTTTATATTTCAGGTACAGCACAAACCTACATGATTTTTGCGAGACAGAAGAGGCCGCCTCTTGTTTTAAATACATTTGCTGCCTTTAAGATGACAACACATGGCAAAAACCGATTTGTTTCAAAGCCCTGATTATTATCAGATAGACGAATTGCTTACTGATGAACATAAATTAGTGCGCAACAGTGTTCGCGAATGGGTAAAGCGCGAAGTATCACCCATTATTGAAGAGTATGCTCAGCGGGCTGAGTTTCCGAAACACCTGATAAAAGGATTGGCTGAAATAGGAGCCTTTGGGCCATACATTCCTCAGGAATACGGAGGCGGTGGGCTTGACCAGATTTCTTATGGATTGATTATGCAGGAAATTGAACGGGGTGATTCCGGCATTCGCAGTACGGCTTCGGTTCAGAGTTCTCTGGTTATGTATCCCATTTACACTTATGGCAGCGATGAACAGCGAAAAAAATACCTGCCCAAACTGGCCACAGGCGAATGGATGGGGTGTTTCGGCTTAACAGAACCCAACTTTGGCAGTAATCCCGGAGGCATGCTTACAAACATAAAAGATAAAGGAGATCATGTTGTTCTTAACGGCTCCAAAATGTGGATCAGCAATGCTCCGTTTGCTGATATTGCTGTGGTATGGGCCAAGGACGAAGAAGGAGTAATAAGAGGGCTGATAGTGGAACGCGGAATGAAAGGATTTTCTACTCCCGAAACGCATGGCAAGTGGAGCCTTCGGGCCAGCGCTACGGGTGAACTGGTATTTGATAATGTAAAAGTTCCTAAAGAGAACATTCTGCCGAATGTAAAAGGTCTTAAAGGCCCGCTTGGCTGCCTGAACAGCGCCCGGTACGGAATTGCCTGGGGAGCTATTGGCGCTGCCATGGATTGTTACGATACAGCCCTGCGTTATTCTAAGGAACGCATTCAATTCGGCAAACCTATTGGCGCTTTTCAGTTACAGCAGAAAAAATTAGCCGAAATGATTACCGAAATTACCAAAGCCCAGTTGTTAGCCTGGCGCCTTGGCGTTTTAAAAAATGAAAACCGCGCTACGCCTCAGCAAATTTCCATGGCCAAAAGAAATAATGTAAATATGGCACTCGAAATAACCCGCGATGCAAGGCAGATGCTGGGCGGCATGGGCATAACCGGTGAATATCCCATTATGCGGCACATGATGAACCTCGAAAGCGTAATTACTTACGAAGGCACTCATGATATACACTTGCTCATTACAGGCATGGATGTTACAGGGTTGAATGCTTTCGGAGGATGAGATGGAACTGATTGGCGACCAGATAGCGTCATCATCTTTTTATTTCCGCCCTTAAAAATTTCTGTATTCTGTTGCCCCATCGTTCTATCCCTCTCCTCACTCTCTCTGCACCATCACCTTTGCCGCCATACACTTTCCGTTGGTTTTATACACAGCCACTAAGTAAATGCCGGATGGCAGTGTGGCAGTGTTCATGCTTAGGCGGATTTCGCTGCGGGTTACCCGTTGTGCAATCACCTTTTCACCAAGCAGGTTATACAACTCCGCTTTTTCAATTTCACCTG
>CAADHD010000017.1 GCA_900696575.1 uncultured Bacteroidota bacterium | reverse complement strand
CGGATTTCTTCTACCATGTATTTAAAGGTTGAAATGGTTACCCCTGTGCGCCTTTTAAACGATTTTGAATTAAGGTTCTTGATGTTTGTCCATAGCATGTTTCAAACTTAACCGCATCGAACCTTCTATTAACCTGTGCTTTTGATGAGTTACTAATATCCTCTGTCTCATATCTTTGAAGTCTTATTCCTGAAAGATGTCTACTGATAGTTGCTGTTGCCTGAATTTAGGAAAATACATACCGCTGAATTGTAATACAAACGTAAGCGGTTTGAGATTAAAGTGCAAATAGCGAAGTAAAAATCATGAATTTGTACTTGAAGTTTTGAAAAGTTAAAATATAATAGAATAAAAAATCCCGCCTTTTCAGACGGGATTTAATTAAAAGGAAGAATTGTTTATCTTCCTCCAAACATCTTACGCATTTCTTCCTGCGTCATTTCCTTGTAATCAGCCGGAATGGCGAATTTGCTGTCATCTACTTTTTCGGCAGAAATTTTTGTGGCTGTCATTTGCATATTCATGCCGCGCTGTTTCATTGTGTACATAAGCGGGAAACCTTTAATGTCTTTAAACTGTTTCTGTGCCCAGTTTTCGCCTTCCATTTTAATGTCTTCGCAGAAATAGATATCGCTGGTTTCGCCTTCACTGTCGGTTACTACAGCTTTTTTGCAGGTATATCCGGCAATGGTTTTTGTTTCATCGGTAACCTGAACTTTAAAATTACCCTGTTCGGCACTTTGCTTTTCAATATCGGCTTCGGTTGATTTGGTGGCTATTTTATTCCCCATTACATCCATTAAGGTAGTGGCTACTCTGGCCTTGTTATCAGTAATGACTACGGTGGTCATTCCCATACCCATGCTCATTTCCATGCGTGATTTGTCTTTCTTAATGTACATCACCATTTCAGTAGGCATCATGGCCATTTGCTGGTCGGGTATATCCGAATTAGGATAAGAAATTTCGAAAACGAGCTTCCCTTCATTGATGGTTTTCTGTGCTGCAGCAGGAAGAACAACAGCGGTTAAGAGTGCAATAAAAAGTTGTTTGATTGATTTCATAGTTTTATTTTTTGAGATGGCGAAAGTAGGCTTTTACCTTCACATGAAGCATAAAAATGTGCATAAAAACAGCAACATCAAAATGGTGTTTATACCGAAGTTTCCGCCTTTTTTAACAGGGAATTAACATCCAGCCCGCTGAATGTTCCTGAACTCATCAGCAGTAACACGCTGTTATTGAAATCGCATTGATGCAGCCATGCTGATAATTCAGCAGGAGAATCAAATACCAAAAGGTCATCACGTTTAAAAGCGCTCTTCACGGCATCCATGCTTACAGGCGGCAGTTTTTTATGAGTAATCGTTTCGGGATTGTAAAATACTACGGCCTGCCCGGCTTCGTCCATACAATGGGCATACTCGTTTAAAAAGTTTTCGCTCAGGCTGCTGAAGGTATGCAGTTCCATGCAGGCAATCACTTTGCGGTGAGGAAACTGCTGTGCTACGGCATTCACGGTAGCTTTCAGCTTGGAGGGCGAGTGTGCAAAATCGCGGAATACCGTTAAGCTTCCGTTATCAAAAATTTTCTCAAGCCTTCGGGCGGCTCCTTTAAAGGAACTCAGGGCTTTATAAAACTGCTCGTCTGTAATTCCGCATTCGCGGCAAATCCATCGTGCCGCTTCAGCATTTTGAAGGTTATGTTTCCCGAACACAAGGAGCGGATATTTATCTGATTCCTTTATCAGGTATGTAATGCCATTCTCGGTAATATGTTCCGGAGTGCGGTAAGGTATTTTCTTAATTCCGGCATCAGCGCTTTCCGCTACGCTTCTCAAAACCTCATCTTCCTCGCAGTAAAACAGAGTACCCCCCTCTTCCATTTTCTCTATAAAAATCCTGAACTGTTCTGTATAGTTTTCGAATGTTGGAAAAACATTGATATGATCCCAGGCAATGCCGCTGAGTACTGCTATATGCGGCCGGTACCAGTGAAATTTCGGCCTTCGGTCAATAGGCGATGAGAGGTATTCATCGCCTTCGAGAATAATCAACGGAGCATCGCTCAGTTTTACCATGTTATCAAAACCCGGAACAGCGCTGCCGGCCATGTAATCGAAATTAATGCCTGATTGTTTAAGTATATGCAAACTCATGGCGGTAATGGTTGTCTTTCCATGGCTTCCGCCAATGACAATGCGCTTTTTGTACTTCGATTGTTCAAACAGGTATTCGGGGTAAGAATAAACAGGCAAACCCAGTTGCTGCGCTTTCAGCAGTTCGGGATTATCGGCACGGGCATGCATACCAAGAATAACAGCACTTAACTCCGTGCTGATCTTTTCGGGAAACCAGCCTGTCTGCTCAGGTAATAAACCCGCAGCTTTTAGCCGCGAACGCGAGGGCTCGTTGATTTCATCATCCGAACCCGTAACCTCATATCCTTTCTTATGTAATGCCAGAGCAAGGCTGTGCATGGCTGCTCCGCCAATGGCTATAAAATGTATTTTTCTGTTTTCGTTCACGTTTTCAAAAGTATATCACAACTGTGAAGGTGTTATACTTTTGAAGCCTGCTTTTTCAACATCTTTTTTTTAACGCATGAATCTTTACACCCTCAACACCGGATTTTTCAAACTTGACGGAGGCGCCATGTTTGGCGTGGTTCCTAAAACTATGTGGCAGGATTTTAATCCGCCTGATGAAAACAACATGTGTACCTGGGCCATGCGCTGCCTGCTGATTGAGGATGGCAACAGACACATACTGATTGACAACGGCATCGGCAATAAACAGGATAAAAAGTTTTTCAGCTATTACTACCTGCATGGAGAAGAAACGCTGGATAAATCATTGAATGCTCTGGGTCTTTCGAAAGACGATATTACCGATGTATTTCTCACGCATCTGCATTTTGACCATTGCGGTGGAAGCATACAGTGGAATAAAGACAGAACAGGTTACGAACCTGCATTTAAGAATGCCGTTTACTGGAGCCACAGCGATCACTGGAAATGGGCAACAGAACCCAATCCGAGAGAGAAGGCAAGTTTTCTTAAAGAGAATATTCTTCCCATACAGGAAAGCGGTCAGTTGAAATTTATTTCCGGAGCCAATGATCTTACCGATGGGTTTGAGTTAATCACTCAAAATAATTTTCATCCACAGATTGATATTGCCTTGATGCGTGGGCATACCGATGCCATGATGCTGCCAGTTATTCCTTACAAAAACACGAATGTGGTTTACGTGGCTGATCTGCTCCCTTCGGCAGCGCATATTCCGGTTCCCTATGTAATGGCTTATGATACCCGGCCATTGATTACCATGACAGAGAAAAAAGCCTTTCTTGATTCTGCCTTAAAGAACAACTGGAAATTTTTCTTTGAACATGACTCGAAGATTGAATGCTGCTCATTGAAATCAACAGAGCGCGGCATCAGGATGGAAAACTCATTCAGATTGGAGGAACTTTAAACGGTTCTCTATGCGTTAACGCCCGTAAGGGCTGCGGGTGTGTGTAAGGCATCGGTATTATATTTTCTTACCTACCACTAATTCATCGGCACTTCGATAAGCAGCAGTTCGCTTCCCTCTTCTTTTGAAGTGAATGAAAACTTATCTGTACCTGAAATTCCGATGGCATCGCGTTTATTCAGTGTATGACCGTCAATTTCAAAAGTGCCGTTAACCACCATCACATAAGCGCCATTGCCATTTTTATTAACGGAATAATCAGATGTAAAATCTGCATCAAATTTTCCCATACTCAGCCATGCATCCTGATAAATCCACAAGCCTTCCTCAGAGGGTCCGGGTTGAACAAGCGTTTGAAGTTTATTATGGCGGTTAATCACATCAAACGTTTTCTGATCATAACGCGGTTTTACATTTTTCAGTTTCGGGAAAATCCAGATTTGAAAAAGGCTTACTTCTTCGTCTTTTGAAGGATTAAATTCACTATGAAACACTCCCGTGCCTGCACTCATCAACTGTACATCGCCTGCGCGTATAACTTCGCCATTGCCCATGTTGTCTTTATGTTCCAGTGAGCCGGAAAGCGGAATGGTGATGATTTCCATATTGTCATGAGGATGCATACCGAAGCCTTTGCCCGGAGCAACTATGTCATCATTGAGTACACGCAGCATACCGTAGTGAACTTTCTCAGGATTGTACCAGGATGCAAAGCTGAATGAATGATGGGCATTAAGCCACCCATGATCGGCATGACCACGGCCTGAAGCCGGATGTAAAATGTAGTTTGTCATAAGGGCAAATAGAACAACCGGAAATTTGTTTAGTTTATTAAAGGATGATGAACGAAAATTCTCAGACAAAATTTATTTCAGCAATGAGGCATAGTAATGTATCAACTCAGAAGCGGTAACTGCATTTTCCGATTTTTCTTTAATTGCAGATTCTGCAGCCATACCATGCAGATGAACGGCAATCAAGGCGGCATGCAGGGGGTCATAGCCTTGGGCTAACCAGCCTGTAATCATTCCTGTTAAAACATCACCGCTGCCGCCTTTGGCCAAGGATGGATTTCCTGTTGTATTGAAATAGCATTTTCGGTCAGGAGTGGCAATGCAGGTGTATCTTCCTTTCAGTACCAGGATGCATTGAAAATCCTTTGCAAACTTTTTCACTAAATCAATCCGGTGAAAATCATTCTCCGCTTTTCCGGCCAGCCGTTCAAATTCTCCGACATGCGGAGTAAGAATGGAATTTGGCGGAATCAGATTCAGCAAGTCTTTATTTTCAGAAAGAATATTGATTGCATCGGCATCAAGCACCATCGGCTTTTTAATCTGCGAAAGAATTTTTTTAAGCAAACTGGCTGTTGATTTGTTTTTGCCTAATCCCGGACCAATACCAACAGCCGTAAATTTTTCAGGATTGAAATCAACGGGCAGATGCAGGTACTCATCATGACTGACGGATTTAAAAGGCGGACAAATACACATGGCTTCGGGAACAGAAACCTGCATGATACTGTATGCACACCGCGGAATAATGGCTGTGGTAAATCCTGCACCGGCCGTTACACAGGCTTTGGCAGCAAGCACGGCCGCTCCTGCCTTTCCGAAGCTTCCGGCTATGATGGCGGCATGGCCGTAATCGCCTTTATACGAAAAGCTTTTTCTCTTTCTGATCAGCGATTTGATGTCATCCGTTTCAATAATCGAATCCTGTGTTTTTACAGCACTGATAAAATTCTCATTCAGACCAATCGGCAAAAGGTGAACATCACCGGTAAACTCACTGTTCTCTTTCATCAGAAATGCCATTTTTACAACCTGAAACGAAAGCGTATGATTGGCTTTTACCACTGTATAACCTTTCAAAAGAGAAGAACTGTCGGCCAAAAGGCCTGAAGGCATGTCAATAGAAACAATTATTGAGCCGGATCTATTGATATGTTTAATTACGTCAGCCACCCAGCCTTTTATCAAACCAGCTAAACCAGTACCAAACAAAGCATCAATGATTATGTCGTTCTGATGATGCAGAACTAGTTCGCTTTTGCCTGCTATGACTGCATAATTTTTAAAACCGGTATGAAGCAGGCGGTTTTTATTCTCGGTAAAGTCTGCTGATGGTTCTCTTACGTTTTTTACTTCATATACATGAACAGAATAGCCGCTCAGGTGCAACATACGGGCAATGGCTAAGCCATCGCCACCATTATTTCCGTTGAAAACATAAATATGAAAATGCCTGTCAACTGTAAATTGAGAAACCAGCCAGCGGAAGCATGCCGAAGCCGCACGCTCCATCAAATCAATAGAAGCAACTGGCTCATGCTCTATGGTAAAAGCATTGGCCTCGCGGATTTGTTTGGCAGAAAGAACCGGAATCATTTATTGAATTTCAAATACATCAATACCGGATGCAAAGTAATGCGTTTGAAAATGTTTGCCGCTGCCATGCATGGTATAAATAACAGAAGGCTTTGTTTCGCTGACCATCTGCAGCAGCCCGTTCCAGTCGGCATGGTCGCTGATGTTGGTAACAAACGTGCATTGCTTATGCCGGTGTTTCCATCCGGTGACAAAGGTAGTAGCCACATCGCGTGAGCCGTAATAAGAAGGTAAAGTCTGAGGAGGAACAATGTACAAAGCGATTTTTTCTTTTTGAAATTGTTGCTTTGAGTAAGGCTGCCAGTTACCGGTATTGAATCCGTTATTCTCATATAACCGGTGAACGGGAACAATATCGCGATGAACAAAAACAGGAATCTGCGCAGCATATTTACTCATCAGGTAACTTAATCGCTGCGCTTTGCCTGTACGGTATGCTCCGGCAACCACTTTAACTCCACTCTCCGAAATTTTTTTAATCTCCTCTGCTGTCTCAGGATGATTCATACCGGGTGTGGCAAAAGTGGCTTCGGTAATCAGGATGTCGGTTTGAGGAAAGCGGCAGGGAGTGAGATGTCCGCAGGAAGAATGATTCCAGTCGCCTGTAAAAAGGACATTTTTATTCTTCCATTTCATCATTACCATCATGGAGCCGCCAATGTGGCCGGCAGAGTAAAACCTGCACGAAATACCATTCACTGAAAAATTTTCTTCTTCGCCCAACACATGAAACTTACCAGCTGCTCTTTCACCGAATCGTAACTGCATTAACTGAGCTGTGAGTTTGCTGCAATATACATTGGCTGAGCCGGCCACGGCATGATCGGCATGGGCATGGGTTACAATAGCATGACTGACTGCCCGCTGTGGGTCAAGAAAAAAATTCCCGGAAGGAAAAAACAATCCTTCTTTACGCTTTACAACAGGATGCAATTCACTCATGCAATGTTTCTGATGACTGAATCAATATCTGTAATCTGTTTCAGCAGCGGATGAAAGCCATCATTCCTAATTACAAAATCGGATTGCGCTGCCTTCACCTCTTCAGTAAGCTGGTACTGCTGCCGGGCATGGAATTTTTCTTCCGTCATTCCATCGCGTTGTTTTACCCGTTCCATTCTCAGGTTTTGGGGAGCAGTTACGGTAATGACCTTATCAAGCATTTTATTAAATCCTGATTCAAAAACGATAGCCGATTCAATAATGGCATAAGGTTTATCCTGTTGCTGCCTGCACCATTTTTCAAAATCATCTCTTACAAAAGGATGCACCAGCGAATTGAGTAATTCAATTTTTGATTTGCTTTCAAAAGCAATAGCAGCCAGCGCCTGAGTATCGAGCAATCCGTCAGGATACATTTTCTCTCCGAACGATTCTTTGATTCTTTTCATCAGCAATGAATTCTGATCCATCATAAGCCGTGCTTTGCCATCAGAGTTATAAACAGGAATTCCAAGAGCGGAAAACAGTTTTCCTATGTAAGATTTACCGCTGCCGATGTTTCCTGTCAATCCGATTTTAAGCATCAGTTCTGAATATAAGTTTCAGCAAAGGGAGGAGAAAGATGGAACAACTCAGCCCCCAAAGGAAGTTTATCGCAAATCAAACGCACGTATTTTGAATCCGTTGAATGCATTTCGGCAATCACTGAAAAATCAGAAGTATTGATTGATCTCAGTTTTGCAACGGGAATTCTTACGGTAAGAATGGCGTGATCGGGGTAGAACCTGAAACGCCCGATCATATTCAAAGGCGGACGAACCGGAACGCTGAATTGCTTCTCGGCAAATTCAGAAACCGGAATCAGCAAGCGCACCTGTTGTTTTTTAATACCGCTTCTGACACCGGTCGGCAAGGTGAAAGTAACAGTGGTATCCACCGAAGCCGATAACTGATCGAGCTGTAACGGAGAGGCCGCAACAGAGGTAATTGCGGAAATAGTTTGCAGATTTCCGAAAATCTCAATGCTGTCGGGCATCACTTTAATCTCACCTGAAATCATGAACTGATTTGTACAGGATACAGAAACATCGGCTATGACAGGAACTTTTAATGTAAAATTTTCAGCCAGAAAAAAACGCAGCGTGTCAGGTTCAATACGCAGAATTTTAACTTCAGCCGATTTTAGTTCGGGAATACGGTTAACAAACCGTGATGAAGGGTATGCCATTACTCCTGCAGGCTGGCGGCTTAAAAACGAAATATCAATAGTTAACGATTGAAGATTTGAAAAGAGATTACCTGATAAAAATTTCCATCCTGTACCCGAAAGTGAAACAAGAAGTGTATCGGGCAATTCAGCAGTAAGATTTACATCGGGAGGCAGGTTAATGTATTCAACCGGAATCAGAAGCTCGCGCCTGTAGTCAGACGTAAGCGATTTTACAAACCAGAATAAAAAGGTAATAAAAACACAAATCAGGAATACCTGAATTTTCCCGTATCGTTTTTCTTTGGGTTTTGCTGTTGAATCCAGGGTTTATTTTTTGGTTTCTTCCTTGTTAACATTAAGGGCACGTGTAGCTTCTACGGAAACAGCACTTCGTTCAAGCCTGACTTTTACGTTGTGATCAATTTCAACCATCAGGGTAGAAGCGCTTTCTACTTCGAGTACACGGCCGTGAATACCGCCAATGGTAACAATTTTATCGCCCTTTTTAATGGTGTCTCTGAACTGCCTTTCCACTTTGGCTTTTTTCATTTGCGGGCGAATCATGAAAAAATAAAAGATTACAAAGATTAAAGCGATCATCAGCAGGTTCATCATGCCCGCTCCTCCGCCCGGAGCAGGTGCTTGCAGTAGTATGGTATTTATCATTTTAGTTGGGAGATTTTGGTTCGGAGTGAGGAGTGAAGAAAGAAGTTTCTATTACTTTTATCTTTTTACTTTTTACTTTCTACCTTTTACTTTCTAATTTCTGCTTTCTACACACCCCTCATTCTTTCTTTTTCACTTCGGCACTTACGGTCAGAACTTTGGTAGCAGGCATGGTATTGGCCACAATAGTAATGGTTTTGCTTTGCATACCGGGTTTTCCTGACGAATCGAAGGTAACTTTTATTTCGCCTTTCTGTTTAGCTTTCACAGGCTCCTTTGTAAATTCAGGTACTGTGCAACCACAGCTTCCCTGAGCACTGGCAATAACCAAATCGGATCCGCCCGTGTTGGTAAACCTGAAGACATAACTTACTTTTTCACCTTCCGTGATTTCACCAAAATGGTGATTCGTAGTTTCGAAAGTAAACTCCGGAGGCGAAGATTTTGATTCAGCGCCAGAAGCGGTGGCAGGATTATTAACTATCGAAGGATCTAATTTTTCCTCACCGGAAGGAAGTTTTTCTTTCGGCTGCACACATCCTGCAAAAGCAAGTGCCATTAGAATGTAAATACGTTTTTTCATGGTTCAAAAAAAAGAAGTGCAAATGTAAAAACTCTGAATCAGGCTTTCACGGCATACATCTCCTTAAGCTTCTCCATCACATAATCTACTTCTTCAATAGTGTTGTATCGGCTAAAGGAAAACCTCACGGCAGGGCGCGAGGCATCTGCTCCAATGGCATTTAATACATGCGAGCCAGTACTGCTGCCTGATGAGCAGGCGCTTCCTCCCGAAGCGGCAATTCCCTGAATATCGAGATTAAAAAGAAACATTTCAGCAAAGTCGCATGCCGGAAATGATACGTTTAAAACGGTATAAAGCGATTCGTTATGTATGTCGGTATTAAATTCAACATCAGGAAAATCTTTTTTCAAACGGTTAATCATATAACTGCGTAAAGCTGAAATCTGTCCTTGTTCTTTTTCAAGTTGCTGATAAGCCAGTTGCAAAGCCTTGGTCATTCCGGCAATACCGTAAACATTTTCTGTGCCGCCACGCATGTTACGCTCCTGTGATCCTCCGGTAATCATTGGTTTGAGGTGAAGCCTGTTATTGGTATAAAGAAAACCGATTCCTTTCGGCCCGTGAAATTTATGAGCCGAGCAGGTGATAAAATCAACCGGAATTTCCTTAAGGTTGAGTTTGTAATGAGCCACCGTCTGCACTGTATCGGAATGAAAAATGGCATTGTGTTTTCTGCACAGGTTTCCGATTTCGTTTATTGGATGAAGTGTTCCTATCTCATTATTGGCATGCATGAGCGAAACGAGTACGTTCTCGTTAGCAGCCAGCAATTTTTCCAGTTCATTCAGATCAATACATCCATGCCGATCAACATTAAGCCAATGCACATTTACCTGTCCTTCGTTTTCCATTTCATGCAGCGTATGTTCCACTGCATGATGCTCAATGGGCGAGGAAATGATGTGCTTAACTCCCAAATCGCGTACGGAGCAGCGCAGCACCATATTATTGGCTTCGGTGGCACCTGAGGTGAATATGATTTCGCCCGGGGTTACATTAAAAAGTCCGGCAATGGTTTTTCTCGATTGCTCAATCATCGCCCTGACTTCCCTTCCGTAACTGTGAATGGAAGAAGGATTGCCAAACTTATCCTGCATAACGGCAAACATTTCCTGCATTACTTCGGGAGCTAACGGAGTAGTGGCTGCATTATCCAAATAGACCTTCATGAAAACGATTTATCTGACGGCAAAGGTCAGAAGAAAAGGGGGAAGATTCAAGATTTGATTATTACCGTTTAAAGCATAAGGAGAAAGGGAGAATTTTATTTTCAGGAATTTCGATTTCCTATTTGTACTGTATGAAATTAAAATAGCATTTCCTTTTATAGCTAATCTCTTGCACCTTCAAGCCTGCGTAACCGACCGTAAGGCGGGTGCCTTTAGGCAGTTCCCTTCAGGGATAAAAGATGAACAGGGGCTGCATTCATTCAATCCCTCATTTATGCAAGAGTTCTAATGCTGAAAAATAATTTTTCCGTTTATAACCTGTTTACTGCCGGAGCGTAGTTGATAAAAATACGTTCCCGGAGAAATGCTATTACCGGTAATCTGCCAGCTATTGCTGTTGAGGTACTCCTGTTGCAGAATAATTTTACCGCTCAAATCATAAATCAATAATGTTGCGTTGTGCAATATTTTTTCAGACAACAGATAAAAATAATTTGTTGCAGGGTTGGGATATATCGAAACTGAATTTTCATCAGTTGCCACTGTTTCAAAAACAGAAGTTATCACTTGATTTGAGTCAATAGTACCTTTTAATTTTAAGATAAAAGCTTCGCGGGTGTTTGGAAAACAACTTGGTGGTCCCTGAAGATCGGGCAGGTATAAGCTTGTATCTATAAGCAGCCCTTGATTTGGAGTAAGCATTCGCCCCGAGCCATACACGTTGTTTTGATTGTCTACTACAATGCGCCAGATGTACTCATCATCACTGTTATGATAGTATGTAGTATTGTGTAGTGTTTTAATCCAAAGTGCTTTACCATCCTTATCCATTTTTACGATGAATGGATCCACTCGGTTGTATCCCGGTGCGGTTGGAGTGGGTATGGAATTGAAAGCCGTGATGCTGTCCCAGGTAATGGATTGCCCGTAAAACATTCCGGTGGCATATATCCAGTTGTCCACCCCTTTTTGCAAACGGAAAACAGATTCAGCATAATCGTAATTTAAAGTATGTGTAACACCGCGCACCCATTGTTTATTACCCTGACTGTTATACTTGGCCACAAATAAGTCGCGTGAACCACTAGAAAGTAACTGGGTGTTGTTATTATTAAGCGTAAGGTTTCCGAAAGCAAGTGTAATTCCCCGAAATTCACCGGCAATGTAGATATTGCCTCCGTCATCTACGGCAACGCCCTGTGCCTGTACGGGTTTATCCCCGTTGGAAGTGCCAAAACGATCGCCCCACAGGGCATTTCCGTTGTTGTCTGATTTTATGATAAATGCCTCGTTGGGAGCGTTTAGGTTTGTTTCGGGAAGTGTAATGTTGTCCATCGTCAGATTAGTACCTATAGAATGCCCAACAATGTATATGTTGTTTTGAGCATCCAGCGTCAGTTGTTCAATATTTTCGTAACTGTTTATACCAACGGATTGCTTTACCCAAACTACATTTCCTGATCCATCAAATTTAGCTACAAACAAATCGTTATCTGCATCGTTAATGCCGTGGTTTTTTACTTTGAAACTGCCAATCATTGCTGAATCGCGCTGTATGTAGCCATAAACAATAATTTCATTATTGCTGTTTACGGCAACATCGTGAAATTCAATCCCAAATCCCAAGGAAGTGGTGTTGGCATCGGGAACAAAATAGGTTCTGAGCCATTGAGGAACACCTGCCGGACTAATTTTTACCAAAAATGCCTTGCGTTTCAGGTGACCTGAGGGGGATGATGTGAGGTTGCCAAACCTCAGGGTGTCGCCCATGTAAAATCCGGTGATATAAATGTTATTGCTGGTATCAGTGGCTATTCCTTTGGCATCTTCGCGATAGCTGTTATCCGATTTCAAAGCCCATAAAAACTGACCGGCAGAATCGTATTTGAACAAATATACATCGTTGCGTTCGAGCAACCCGCTGAAATAGGGCGATTCATTTAAAAGGGTATCAAAATTGGAAATCTGGTTTCTGAAAATACCGTATTCCAATACATTACCACTGGGATCAACGGCAATGGTTACTGCGTCTGACTGGCAATCGGTACCGGTAGTGCGTGCCCAAAGATGCGGTGGCTGTGCAACACAAAGTTTTGTACCTGAAAACAGAATAAATGAAAGAACTAAAAGATTATTCATAGTCAATTGAATTATTAATTACAGTTTTTCATCTTTAAAATAAAATATCCTTTGCTTTTGATGTTGGTTTCTCACTCCGGTTTTATGCCAAGCAGGAGGGCAAAATATGTATTCTTGAGATGTCAAAGTTTGCCTATCCCGACTTCCGGTTTAAAATATGCTTTGCCGTAACCGTAAATTACTGATGCTTCTTTCTGAAACGATGGCGCTATAATGTCAAAGTGCATCAAACTGCCATTTTTCTTTGTTACACAAGTATTCAAATCTGCTCCTTTCATAGTAAGAATTTGATGATTTGTACTTCTGAGAAACAGGTAAATAATGCGATAATAGAGAATAAACCGGGTGCATAGTTCGATGTGTTTTAAAAAGCCCCTCTATGGTTGTTATCGTAACAAAATGCGCAATTTTTTTAACTCTTTTCAAAGGCTAATGATACTTAAAACCGATGTGAACATTGCCATTGGACAACACCAAAGCAGTAGCTGACTTCACTCCATAGGCTTCGGCACCGGACATGTTGCCCTGACCTTGCTCAAGGTAATTAGCTTCCGGTTGGTTGGATTCAGGCAGTTGAACAATTTTGATTTTTGCGCTGGCGCATTCGCTGCAACCGGCATGATAAGAAACCGAGGTTGACATAATATAACTTTTTTCTGTTTTTACGGCAATTTTGCATATGCAAATATAGTTAGGCTTCCTAACTATACAAAATAATTTGTAAATTATCACTCTGATAAAGTTCTTAAGCAGGGTGTTCTTCAGCATGCGCCCTCAAGGCCATACCTGCGCCATAACCAAGGTAAGTTCTGATAGAACTATTACTTCCACCTATAAGTAACGTTTGATTCTCTGCCATAAAAAAATCATTTCCTGACATGATACTCAGTGCTGTAAAAACAAACCATGCAGCATGGTACCATACTCCGGAAGTAAAAAAAAAGCTTTAGTGATAAGAAGGTATGACAGATGGAAGCCGGGCGGGTTGGTAAGAAAACACCATCCAGAAACGTAAATGCATTAAATCCACTTCAGATAAAACAGCGAATGAATGGTAATGCTCCAGAAGACCACGGAGATAAACATATACAGAAAAATTTTTTTTCGGTTTGATTCAAGCGCATTGGCAATCACTGTTCCTACAGGAATCGAGATAATGCAAGGTGTGATAAATGCAATGCCTGCAAGGCCGTATTGCTTCCAGATTTTAACCAACCTTCGGTTACGTTTTGAAAAAATCTTTTTTGGCTTTTCTTTTTCAATGTAGGTGTATTGAATGTCAAGACGGCCATACACATCGGCTTCGGGTTTTGAATAAATTTCCTTCCGACCGATCATTTTTTTTCCGTGATGTTTCAGGTAGCGTAAAAGCCGCATAACCTGATTACTGAAAAACGTAAATACAAAAACGCCCAGCATGCCTCCGATGATGGAATAGATAACCGATTCGACAAAACCGAATTCGTATTTCTGATTATACGCAAAAGCAAAGGGAGGCCCGGCAATAAACTTCACACTGCTAAGCAGTATCAATAAAACTATTTTCAGCAATTCGCCAGCCTGCATACCAATCAGTAAACAAAAATATCAGGATTTGGTTCCGAAAGCAAGGTCGCCTGCATCGCCAAGCCCGGGAACAATGTATGCCTGTGCGGTAAGTTCTTCATCAATAGCAGCAGCCCATAAACTAAAATCATGAGGCAGATGTGCTTTTACATGCTCAATGCCTTCGGTACTGGCAATGGCGGTAACAATATGAATTTTGGAAGGTCGTCCGCGTTGATTCAATGCACGGAGTGTTTGTACCATGCTTTGCCCCGAGGCAAGCATCGGGTCTGTAAGAATCAGCACACGGTCATGAATAGGCGGAGAAGAAACATAATCGAGATGAATTTCAAAACTACCATCCTTATGATGTCTTCGGTAAGCAGAAATGAAAGCATTATCCGCATGGTCAAAATAATTCAGTACGCCCTGATGAAGAGGAAGGCCGGCCCTTAAGATGGTACCGACAATGGGTTGTTCTTTCAGTACCGGTACAATGGCGGTTCCCAGAGGAGTAATTACTTCTTTGCTTACATACTCCATTGTTTTACTGATTTCAATAGCAGCCATCTCCCCTATCCGCTCAAGGTTTCTGCGGAAACGCAATCTGTCCTGCTGAATTTTCTGGTCGCGTAATTCGGCAATGAACTGGCAGATGATTGAATTTTTTTCGCTGAGCAGGTGTATCATGATGTTCTGTTTTTCATTTTAGCCATTTAATGACTTTCGGTAAGCGGTTCAATGTTACAAAAGTGTATCCGGTTTCCAAAGAACCGAAACTTTTATAAAACCGCGCCAGACCTTTATCCATTGAGCCTTCAAAATCAAAAATCATTTCTGAAGAACTATGCTTTTTTATTTGATCATCGAGCAGGAAAGCCAGAAAGGAATTTTCCCGTGCCAATCTGCTCATCCCCGAAAAAATAAAAGTGATTCGTTTATGACTTTTAAGAAACACGGCTCCTCCATGCAGTGTGCCATCTGTATCAAATACTCCTGTAATTTCTGCCATACTCCTGGTCATACATTCGCCAATCAGTTTTTCAAATACGGAGAAGTCTGCTTTACGGTAATTGGAGATACGTCCTGCCTCGCTTTTCCGGAAAAGCCTGATGATGGCCGCTACATCATTCAGACTACGGATTACTGCACCCGTTGAATTTGCTTTCTTAAGATTTCTTTTCAACTGAGTTGAATATGCTGCATTTAATGATTCATAATTCTTCTGAAGCGGAAGCAAATGGTTTACTCTGTTTTCAGATGGGAAATTGGAATCAGAAATAACAGTGCATTTCTCATGCAGATATAATTCAGCAAAACGGAAATGCTCATTTACGGCATAAAGAAAAGCAGTGGTTAATTCAGCGCTGATACATTTTGCTGCGGAAAAAATTCCGAGTTGCTGAACAAAAAAAGGAGGATAAATGTATTTCAGTTTCCATTTGGTACGTACCGGTAAAGGCATCAGGTAATTATAATCATCACCTACCAAAGCATACCAGCCCGGAGCGGCAGCATCAAGAAACCAACTGTATGCGTAAATTAAACCATGTGGCGACTGGCGGATAACCGTATCCCATCGTTTTTTGTCAACCTCATGATGTTGCAATAAAGAAATTTTCATTTCATGGCTTCATTAATCATTTGCACATAAACCTGTTTCCATCCTTCCCACATTCTATAATCGCTGAGGGATTCATTGTGCCAGAGGCTCACAAAATCGCCATGTACCGCTTTCACTTCAGCAATCAGGGGGTTGATGTAATCCATGGCCTGATGCGGTTCAATTTTCATGTAGTATTTCAGCGTAGCATCCATCACGGCAAAAGGATGAATACGCAGCGGGGTAATCTGCTCCTGATCGAGGTCATAGAAAAAGTAAGGAGTGCAGATGCTGGCCCGGAAGCCGACATGATGCGCATAGCCCATGGTGTAATCATCTGTAATGTCGCAGGCAATGAGGTTGCGGTAGGTTCCCGGTAATTTGAGAATCAGAAAATGCTGACGGCTGCGGGTTACTTCGCGTTTAAGGATTTTACTAAGAGTGGCAATTTCTGATTTCAAACGGGAGGGTTGACGGTTGGAAGCATAGGAAGGATGAATGCCCACATCGGCATAATCGGCCAGAAGTTTAACAAGCGAACGAAACTTGCGGTTAGAAGGCGAAACGTTTTTATCATTTTCGCCATACTCGCCAAGCAAAATGAAATAAATGGAACGGAAACCATACTGGCGTTGCATTTCAATTTGAAAATCGTAGGTATCGAAAGGATCTTTCTTAATGCCTGCCAGCGTCTTTGTTCTGAAAATCACTTCCGCAATATCAAGCTTGGTGATGGCCCGCGCATATGCGCCTGCCGTTCGCATAATTCCTTTCTGCCTGAACGCCCAGGCATTGTCAATATCGAGGGTGCTGATGAAACGGTATTTCCTTTCATGAAAACTAAGCTGAGAGAATTGCGTTTTCAACAGCCATTTCAATTTTTCAGCCCAGATGTTGATTAACGGTTTGGTGAGAAAATTTTTCTGAAATGCCAGGCTGCTTTCGGCTTCAAAGCGATCGTGCGCATCGCGCAGATGTGGCATATATTCTTCGTAGCGCGAGGCCAGATAAAAAGCAGCAGCAAACGGATCGAATGGCCATGCAGAATGATGGTGTGTACCGAACATGGCAAACGTACCATCCCATTCAAAAACATTGACATGCTGTTCATGGATTCCTTTTTCGAAAAGCAGCCGGTGAGGGGTGAAATGAAGTTCGGCATTCTGCGGATGATCGGTATAACTGAACTTCGGACCCGTATGATTTGCGAACTGATTTTTATCCGTAGTCAATTGAAAATCTATTCCGGCCGTATCGTGCAGAATCAATTGAAAAGCATACTGCAATCGTGGATTGACAGAACTGACAAGAACAAGAAGGTTATTATCTGCTGGCACGTTCATGAGTTACAACAAACCTTCATCTGCAAAACTGAAATAATTATTTCCGGCAATGATAATATGGTCAAGTATGCGGATATCAAGCAGATCGCCTACCTGTTTCATTTTAGTAGTGAGCTTTTTGTCTTCTTCGCTGGGAGTTAAATTCCGGCTGGGGTGGTTATGACACAAAATCATTCCGGAGGCTAATGCATCAATGGCCGCTTTGAATGCCGTTCGCGGGTCAACCACCGTACCGCTGATGCCTCCGGAGCTGAGCGAAATACGATTGATGATTTCATTGCTGCGATTCAGCAGTATGATGTAAAATTCCTCATGTGTCAAATCGGATAGATATGGAATCATCATCTCTGCAATCACCCTGCTGGAGGTGATTTTTATCTTCTTCGGTGTTTCTGCAAACCTTCTTCTTCTTCCCAGTTCAAGAGCGGCAGCAAGGGTAATGGCTTTAACTTTACCAATGCCTGAAATTTTTGAAAGTTCTGCAACTGTACAACGGGAAAGTTCTGTGAGGTCGTTATGGTATTTTTTAAGTAGGTATTTTGCAATGTCAACAGCCGTGGCATTTTTTTTTCCGGTGCGGAGCAGGATGGCAATCAGTTCCGAATCGGAGAGATTGGAAGCTCCGATTTTCAAGAGCTTCTCACGCGGGCGGTCATCTTCTGCCCAGGTTTTGATGGTTCCTGTTTCGTAAGCCATAATTCAGGTATGTGCAAATAAAACAGTTTCGGTGAACCCAAAGTGATTAAGGAGTATTTAAAAAAATTCCTCAGCAAACCGGAATCCGGATATGCCGGATAACATGTGAGTAAAAAATTCCTTCCATTTCAAATTAAAAAACAGAGCCTTCGCATCTGCTCAAATGTCTTTTAATTTTTGGTCAACTTACCCATTTACTCCATCCTTCACAAACACAAAAATCTCTTCATCCTCTTTTTTCATCAGGTATTTTTCGCGGGCAAATTTTTCCAGTTTTTCTTTATTACCCATTAATGCTTCAAGATCCTGTTTATTTTTTTCGATTTCGCGCTGATAATAATCGCGCTTCTCCTCCATTTCGCGCAATTGTTTTTTGAAATGCCACCGGTCAATCAGGTTGTTATTATCGAAAAATGTAATCCAGATAAGAAAAAAACTTCCCGCAATGAAATACTTGTTTTTTATTACCGGGAGGATGCGTTTTATGTGCGGATGATAATTCATGTTACAATGATAAAACGAAACAGCCTTTTCAGGAATTGCATACCCTTGATTTTGTAACAGTTTGCCTGTTAATTATTTGCCAATCTCGGCCAGGAATTGAATTGTGTCCACTCCATCGGCATAATCCCAAGGTTCGGGTTTCTGAGTTTGTCCAAAAGGAATATCCCCCTTTGAAGATGAAACAATGCATTGAAGTTTGTCCTTTATTTCTTCCAGATGATAGCGCAGCGCTTTTTCATTCTCATAAAAATGATAATGCACTACCGAAACCGGTGAGGCTGTCTGCTCCGATTCTTTCAGAATCACAAAATTGTTAGTCAGAAACGGTTCGCGGTTCATCAGGTAAACAGCACGGTGGTAATCGTAATTGTTCATGTACTTGTTATGATCCATCAGATGGCTCCAAGGTTGAAAAGCTTTAAACAGGATATTGAAATCGTACCCGGCCGGTACATAGAGTTTCGAAACATTACGGCAGCCCAGCCCGAAGTAGGAAAAAATATCAGCACCCAGATTGGCAAGGTCTTCGTCAGATTCATTGCCAGCCAATACAGCAACAGAATTTCTGTTTTTGCGGATGATCTTGGGAATTTTTGAAAAATAAAATTCAAAATACCTGGCCGAGTTATCAGAGCCGGTGGCAATGACGGCATCCATATTTTTCAATCTGTCGGTAAAAACAATCCGGCCTGATGCATTCAAATCAGCGGCCAACTGTTTAGCAAGCCATTGCATCAAAATGTTGTCATCCGAAGAACATTTCATCATGGCTTTATGGCCAGCCAGCAGTACACAGAGTAAATCATGAAAGCCCACAGCCGGAAGGTTGCCTGCCATAATGATACCCACGGTTTTAGAAAAAGCAACAGGTAACGGATATGCACTCAGCCATTGACTCAGTTTTCGGCTTTCAAGCATGGCAGCGATAGCGCTAACGGCCTGCACCTGATCAGGAACTGTAAACCATTTGTTATGCTGATAAGCCAGCTTCATGACCTGCTCCAGTTCGGTAGTCCGGCCATGAAGCATTTCGTCCACTTCAAATTTTAATCGAGCCGATAAGGCTGCAGCCGATTCAATAGCTTTTTGCATAATCACTGCAAATAAAACATTAAGCGGGTGAAGGGCTGTAAAACTTTCTTCGGAACCAAAACGCAGCATTCACCAATAAAATCAAAGCAGGTACTTCAACCAGCGGGCCTATCACTCCGGCAAATGCCTGATGACTGTTTAATCCGAATACGGCTATGGCCACAGCAATGGCCAACTCAAAATTATTGCCTGCAGCCGTAAAAGCAATGGAAGCATTACGCGAATAATCCACACCCATTTTCTTGCCGATAAACAGGCTGATGAAAAACATCAAAGCAAAATAGAAAACCAGAGGCACTGCAATTCTCAATGCGTCAACAGGAAGGCTGATGATCATATCTCCTTTGAGACTGAACATCACTGTAATGGTAAATAATAATGCCAGCAATGTTAGAGGCGAAATAGCCGGAACGAATTTTTTCTGAAACCACTCCTCTCCTTTCCATTTCATTAAACCATAACGGCTGATGATTCCTGCTGCAAACGGAATTCCGAGATAAATGGCAACCGATTCGGCCACCTGACCGATGGAAATCTGAATATCCGATGCAGTTACTCCGAAATATGGAAGCAGTACACTGCTAAAAATCCAGACGTAAAGGCTGTAAAACAGAATCTGAAAAATGCTGTTCAGTGCTACTAATCCTGCGGCATATTCGCGGCTGCCTTCGGCTAACTCATTCCATACAATCACCATAGCAATGCAGCGGGCCATGCCAATTAGTATCAATCCGGTTAAATAGCCCGGATAATCGCGAAGGAAAATTAAGCCAAGTGCAAACATCAAGAGGGGACCGATAATCCAGTTAAGCAGCAGCGAAACACTCAGCACTTTTACATTCCGGAATACCTTACCCATCAGTTCATATTTCACCCTGGCCAAAGGCGGATACATCATCACAATTAAACCAATGGCAATCGGGATGTTGGTAGTACCCGAAGAAAACTGATTAATAAAATGCGGTGCAGATGGAAAAAAATATCCGATGGCAACGCCTGCTGCCATAGCAAGGAATATCCAGAGGGTGAGATAACGGTCAAGAAAGCTTAATTGTTTTTTCTCAGCGGGAGCGCAATGTTCCATAGTTATTTCAGATAATGTTTACAGAAATCTTCAGCATACTCTTTTATCATCTCCCTTGTCCTTCTGAACTGAAGCGTGATTTCTTCTTCAGTTCCTTTGGCTTTGGCAGGGTCGGGAAAGTTGTGATGGAGTTTTACTGCCGTTGATGGAAATACCGGGCAAACCTCATTGGCATGATCACAAACGGTAATGATATAATCGAACGGAATGGCAGCAAAATCATTCACATGGTTTGAGGTGTGATGCGATATATCAATCCCGTCTTCGTTCATGCTGGCTACAGCCCGGGGATTAAGACCGTGAACTTCAACACCTGCACTGTAAATCCTGGCCTTATCTCCGGCAAATTTTTTCAGATAGCCTTCCATCATCTGGCTGCGGCAACTGTTGCCGGTGCATAAAACAAGTATGTTTTTCATAGCTAATTAATTACAGCAATTGTCTATTTGTTTTTCGGCATACACGGTAATGCTGAGAATGGCAGGCTGCTTTTCATGATACCATTTCATTTCTTCTTCGCTCAGGTAATTTTTTAGGATGTCATCAGGCACTATAATTTTCTTTTCTTTCTGAACCGCGATATTCAGAAATCCTGCTGCGCTGATGAGTTGCAAGTAATCGTTTTTCTGCATGGCTCCTGAAATACATCCAGCATACATTTCAGCACTCTGGCGAATGTTGTCAGGCAAATAACCATCAAGCACAATATCGGAAATACTGAAATGCCCACCCGGTTTCAACACGCGTTTTATTTCTTTAAAAACGGATGCTTTATCAGGTACTAAATTCAAAACGCAATTGCTGATAACCACATCAGCAATGCACGATGTTAATGGCAGCTTTTCAATATCGCCCTGTTTGAATTCAACATTATTGAAACCCAGTTTATCGGCATTTACCCTTGCTTTTTCAATCATGGCAGGTGTAAAATCAATACCGATTACTTTTCCTTCGGCTCCGGTTGCAGCACGGGCTATAAAGCAGTCGTTACCGGCACCGCTGCCAAGATCAACCACCGTATCACCTTTATTAATGCCTGCAAATTCTGTAGGCAATCCGCAACCTAATCCGAGATCGGCATCAGGATTATATCCTTCAAGAGAAGTGTATTCATCATTCATAATATTATACACCTCTGTTGAACAGCCTCCGCTGCCGCAGCAGGATGTGGCATTAGTGGTTTTTGACTGTTCTGCAATTTCAGCATACTTCTGCTGAACCATGGTTTTGATTTCTTCTGAATTTTTCATGTTATTGATGTTTTGTGTGAATTTCTTTTTATCGTATTTTACCGATGATTTGTATTAATTTTTTTTAACAGCACTTAGCGGATTTCTTTAAAGCATTGAATAAATCCACAAGTTCGGCTGATGCTTTTATAATGTTATCCGTGTCAAGGCAATAGCAAACGGAAGCGCCTTCTATATCGCCTTTAATCAATCCTGATTCCTTCAATTCCTTTAAATGTTGCGAAACTGTACTCTGGGAAAGTGGAAGTTCATCCACTATATCACCGCAAATACAGGTTTTCTTTTCTGCCAGCAGCCGCAGGATGGCCACCCTGGCAGGATGAGCCATGGCCTTGGCTATACGAGCCAGACGGTTGTCTTTTACCGAGAACTCTTCTGCTTTTGTTATTCCCATTGCGGATGCAAATATATCGTATTATTACGATAATGCAAGTTTTATAGAAAAAATTATTTCCCGATACAAAAATTGCGGAAGATGTTATCAAGCAGGTCATCAGCGGCAATGCTCCCGGCTATCTCACCGAGGTAATTCAAGGCATGACGCAGGTCGGCTGCAATTAAATCGTGGGTAAGGTTGCTTTCCATTCCAATCAAAACGGCCGAAAGCGAATCATCCGCTTTTTGCAAAGCCTCAAAATGGCGCACATTGGCTATTAAGGCATTTCCGGCTTCCTGCATTCCTTCTAAAAAGGGAGCGGCTAATTTTTCCTTCATTTCAGTTAATCCCTGATGGTCTTTTGCCGAAATAAAAAGGCAATCATCAAAATCTTTTTTCGATTCATCCAAAGTAAGGTCGGTTTTATTGGCACAGAGAATAAATTGTGTTTGATCAGGGGATGCATATTCTTTAAGTCTGCTCACATCATTATTGACATCATAAAGGTTAAGTTCATTGATATCAAACAAATAAATCACAACTCTTGCTTTACTTACTTTATCAAGAGTACGTTCAATGCCGCTCTTTTCAATTTCATCAGTGGCATGGCGCAGGCCTGCCGTATCAATAAAACGGAAAAGGATACCGTGAATGATGATATCTTCTTCAATCGTATCGCGGGTAGTGCCGGGAACAGGTGAAACAATAGCGCGTTCTTCTTCCAGCAATGCATTCAGCAAGGTTGATTTGCCGGCATTGGGTCTGCCGGCAATAACAACCGGCACACCCTGCCGGATGGCCTGACCGGTTTGAAAAGTCTTCATCAGTTGTTGCATTTTCTTTCTGAGATTTTCAACGGCAATTTTTAATTGTTTACGGTCGGCAAACTCCACATCTTCTTCGCTGAAATCAAGTTCCAGTTCAATCAAGGATGCAAATCCAATCAGCTCTTCGCGCAGTTTTTTAATTTCATTCGAGACGTTTCCTTTCAGTTGATTCAGTGCCAATTTATGTGCAGTTTCTGTTGAAGAAGCAATCAAATCGGCTACGGCTTCGGCCTGCGATAAATCCATTTTGCCGTTCAGAAATGCGCGTAACGAAAACTCTCCGGGATTGGCGGTACGCACTCCGTGTTTCAGCAACAATTCCATGATTTTTTTCACAATGAATGGTGAGCCATGACAGGAAATCTCTACCGTATCTTCTCCGGTATAGGAATGAGGCGCGCGGAAAACGGAAACCAGCACTTCATCAACCTGCTCTATGCCATCCATCACATCGCCAAAAAAAATACGATGTGAGGCAGCGTCTGAAATTTTTACACCTCTTTTCTTAGGTCTGAAAAACTTTTCGGTTACGGCAAAAGCTTCCTTACCCGAAACACGGATAACGGCAATAGCAGCCATTCCGGCAGCAGTAGCCGGTGAAGCAATGGTATCATGAGGAAGCATGAGGCAAAGGTATAGACCTGACTAACTAAAAACGCTTAAGCTATCAATGACTGATTCTTTCTCAACCTTGAAGCATACATCAGCAATATCAGTCCGGTTACAAAAAACAGAATCAATGCCACTACCGAATTTCTCATGCTGCCTGTTAATTCTTCCACCAGGCCATACGTAGCTGTGCCGAGCACCAATCCTATTTTTTCACAGACATCATACAGACTGAAGTACGAGGCTGTATCATGCGTTTCGGGAAGAAGTTTTGAATAGGTAGAGCGTGAAAGGGATTGAATGCCACCCATCACCATGCCGACAATAAACGCAACCGCATAAAACTGAAATGCCGTGTGAGTGTAATACGCAGCAATGCATATTGCTGTCCAAACAAAAATGGCAACCATCAATGCCCTGAAATTACCGAAGCGGAACGAAAGATGACTGAACAGGTAAGCTCCTCCAATGGCTACAAACTGAATGATGAGAACAGTTATAATGAGCTGGCTGCTTTCCAATTTTAACTCTTTATCGCCAAACAAAGCTGCCACATACATGACAGTCTGCACACCCATATTGTAAAAGAAAAAGGAAAGCAGAAAAACAGGAAGCACTTTTTGCTTTCTTACCTGTTTAAAAACTTGCAGCAATTCTTCAAATCCTTTGAAAAGGATGTTTCCTTCAGCAACTTTTCTTCTTGTCCGTTTCGGAAGATTGCGGAAAGTGTAAAAAGCAAAACCTGCCCACCATAATCCGACCATGAGGAATGAAATGCGTGCAGGCAATCCGCCATCGGTAATTCCAAACAATTGCGGCTGCATAATCATGATGAGATTAAAAATGAGCAACAGTGAACTTCCAATATATCCCAAAGCAAACCCGCGGGCGCTTACCGAATCATGATGTTCCTTATCAGCAATCTCCGGAAGGAAGGCATTGTAAAATACAATGCTGCCCGACCATCCGATAGAGGCTAAGAAAAAACCAAGTATGCCAATCCAGAGGTTTTCTTTTCCGGTAAAGAAAAATAAAAATGCACAGGCTGCCGCTCCGAGAAAACAGAAGAATTGCATGAAAGCCCGTTTAATGCCCCGGTAATCGGCAATGCCGGCCAGCATGGGCGACAGCAATGCTATAAGAAGAAACGAGGCAGAAAGTGTGTAGGAATAAAGCGAAGTGTTGGTGTATTCTCTTCCGAAAAGATAAACAAGGTCATTGCCGTCAGTACCTGTTACAGCCGAATAATAAACCGGAAAGATGGCAGAAGTAATAACCAATGAATAAACGGAGTTAGCCCAGTCATACATGGTCCAGGCACGGATAATTTTTTTATCGTTTTTTGGAATGGCAATTTCCATTTCAGTGGCAAATATGCCATTCAGAAATTACCTGTTCATGTCAGGATGGTTTATTCGTGCTTTCCTTTACTTTTGTATTTCCATCCGGTTCATCATGAAAAACATTCTGCTCTGCTCATTCTTTCTGACAATATCAGTAGCTGTCTATGCACAAAGTCATCTCTGCGCAGAAACAAAAAAGCGCATGTACCTGCCTGCCTTAAAATCAGGATTTTCTTCTTCCCAGAGCATCACCGATTCGGTTCGCGTTGCCAGATATATTATCACCATTGATACACTTGACTTTGTAGCTAAGACCCTTCGGGCCAAAACAGAAGTAAAAGCCATTGCAAAAGTTAATGGCGTAAACCAGCTTCGACTTGATTTGCTTCAGCTTACCATTGATTCGCTGCGACTTAACGGGCAGACTGTAAGTTATTCGTACAACGATACTGTCATTTCCATTCCTGTAATTCCTTCGGCCAATTTTGGTGATTCGCTTGCCATTACAGTGTATTACCGCGGCAATCCTAAACAGGATGCTTCGGGCTGGGGCGGATTTTATTTCACCGGACTTTACGCTTTCAATCTCGGGGTAGGCTTTCAGGCCATTCCGCATAACCTCGGCAAAGTGTGGTTTCCTTGTATTGATGTTTTCAATGACAAAGCCGAATACGAATTTTTCATCACCACTTCTGCTGCCAATAAAGCTTTTGCCAATGGCATTTTACAGGCTGAAATCATCAATCCCAACGGAACTAAAACCTGGCACTGGAAAATGACAGACCCCATACCCACCTATCTTGCCTGTATGGCCGTTGGTCCTTACATCACCAAAACAAAAACCTCCAATGGGCTTCCGGTTGAATGGGCTTGTATTTATACTGATACTACCAACATCAACAACACTTTTCAGAATCTTGATACGGTACTCAGTACTTTTATTAATGCCTGGGGGCCATATCCTTTCAGCAAGGTCGGGTATTCGTTGGTTCCTTTCAATAGCGGTGCGATGGAACATGCTACCAACATTGCCATTGGCAGGGCATTTATTAATGGTACCCTTACTTATGAAACCCTGTGGGCACATGAGCTTGCACACATGTGGTGGGGTGATAATGCAACCTGCCTCACGGCTCAGGATATGTGGCTTAACGAAGGATGGGCTACCTACAACGAAGCCTTGATGACAGAAGCCGTTTATGGAAAACCTGCTTACCAAAACTGGATTCATGCCAACCACCGTAAAGTGCTTCAGTTTGCCCATGTTCCGCAAAACGATGGCTCCTATTTAACTATGAACAACATTCCCGAAACACATACCTACGGTATGCATGTGTATCAGAAAGCAGCCGACCTTATACATACCATGCGTTATTACATGGGCGATTCGGCTTTCTTTGAAGGTTGCAAATTCTTCCATGGCAATCATGCTTACGGTAATGCCACCAGCTACGATCTGCGCGATGACCTCGAAGTGCCAACCGGAATTAATATGAGCCGTTTTTTTGATGACTGGATTTTTACGCCAGGCTGGCCCCACTTCTCCATTGATTCTGTTGTGTATATTCCCGGTGGGCTTGACCATTATTTCGTTTACACCCGCCAGCGCTCGCGCGGAAATAACAATCACATTTACAAAATGCCGGTCGAAATCACTTTCTCCAACGGGGTGCAGGATACGACCGTTACCATGGTGATTGATTCGGTTACCAACATGTTTCACATTCCGCTGATTCAAACTGCCGACTGGATTATGCTCGACCGCAACCGGAAAGTAGGCGATGCCATTGTGGATTTTGAAAGAGACATAACCACGCTCGGTAATCAGACTTTTCCCGAAACCGGTGTTACGCTTAATGTACAATCGCTGGGTATTACAGTTCCTCCCCTCATGAGTAATAAAACCCGTATTGAACATCATTATGTAACACCGGATGGATTAAAACAATCCAATCCCGGCATACGCCTGAGCGATTATCATTACTGGTCGGTGGATGGAATATGGATTACAGGTTTTCTCAGCAAAGCCACTTTTCTGTATGATGGCTCAACAAGCCTGACCAACGGCTATCTCGACAACAACCTGATTACCGGCCCCGAAGACAGTGTCATTATTCTTTACCGTGCCGGTACATGGGACGACTGGCAGGTAGTAAACGGTTTTACACGCGTCATTGCCAACCCGACTGATAAGCGCGGCTCCATTACTATTGATACTTTGAAGAAAGGCGAATATGTTTTCGGCTATTATGACTACTCGGTTACATCTGTGGCAGAACAGATTGATCCGAAAGAAAAATTATTCAGCATGATTCCCAATCCTGCCTCCCATCATGTAAAATTTGAAGCATTAAAAAGTTTATCTAAAAACTCCAAGCTGAAAGTGGCTGATAACCGTGGCATCATTGTATTCGAAACTATTTTGAATGACAGTGTTGAGTTTAATACTTCACGCATTGCTGCAGGAACATATTTTGTGAACCTGATTCAGAAGAACAAAGTAGTGCAGACGGAGAAGTTGATAGTTGTGAAGTAGAGAAAGTTTACATTAACCCAGAAACTTCTCATCCGATTCCGCCTTTCTCTTCAATAACACCGAAGGCCGGTAGCGTTCTTCGCGATACGTATCGTTAAGTTGCAGAAGTGTCCTGTAAACTTTTTCAATTCCGGTTTCATCAGCCCAATGCAACAACCCTTTCGGATAGTTAACTCCGAGGGTCATGGCTGTTTCAATATCCTGTGCCGAAGCAATCTGAAAATGCAGTGCATCTGCCGCTTCGTTAATCAGCATGAAGAGTATGCGCATAAAAATTTCTTCCAGCAGTTTTTTGTCCTCTGCAGGAGGCGGAATAACGGCTTGTCCGTCTTTGTACTCATAATAACCTCTTCCTGATTTGCGCCCGAACATACCGGCTTCGTACAACCGTTTCTGTGTTTGAGAAGGTCGGTAACGGGCATCATAAAACATCTGCTTCCATACGGTTTCGGTAACATTAAAATTGATGTCATTGCCAATGAAATCCATCAATTCAAACGGGCCCATCTTAAAACCACCCAGCGTTTTCATGGCATGGTCAATAGTGGCAGGCGAGGCAATGCCTTCTTCAAAAATACGGATGGCCTCACCGTAATAAGGCCGTGCAATACGGTTTACGATAAAGCCCGGAGTATCCTCGGCAATCACCGTTGTTTTGCTCCACGATTGAATAAGCCGTAATGTTTGCACTGTTACCTCCTGACTTGTTCTGATGCCCGGAATGATTTCTACTAATTTCATCAGCACAGGTGGATTGAAAAAATGTACTCCGATAAATCGTTCCGGATTTTTGCAGGAAGCTGCCAGCGAAGCAATGGAAAGCGAAGAAGTGTTGCTGGCAAGTATGCACTCATCAGAAATAACGGCTTCAACTGCTGAAAACAATTTCCGTTTTGCTTCAAGGTTTTCGATAATGGCTTCGATAAAAAATCCGCAGGGCGCAAAATCTTTTAATGCCTCAATGGCTGTGATTTTTTTTATGACTTCACCGGCATTTTTAATTTTTCCTTTTTCCTCCAATTTCTGAAGGGAGGATGTGATGGAAGAGAAAGCTTTTTCAACGGCCTGTTTGCTTTCGTCAAACAACAATACTGTATGTCCTGCCATGGCGGCCGTTTGTGCAATGCCGCTGCCCATAGCGCCAGCGCCTGCCACTCCTATTCTCAGTTTGCTCATTTGCCTTTGAATTCAGGTTTGCGTTTTTCGAGAAATGCTTTTACGCCTTCGTTAAAATCGTATGTAGCAGTGGCTTTTACCTGGTAATCGCCTTCGGCTTTCAACTGCTGTTCCAGCGAATGGGTCATGGATTGATTGAACAATTCTTTGGTATAAACCAATCCCTGCGTTGGCATGGAAGCAATCATGGAAGCAAATGCAAGCGTTTCTTCCATAAATATATCATCATCAAAAACTTTGTAAACCATCCCCATATTCAAGGCTTCAGCAGCAGTTACTTTATCACCGGTCATACACAAAGCCAGCGCCCGCTGAAAACCGACAAGACGAGGAAGCATGAACGTACCTCCGCTGTCGGGTATCAACCCTATTTTGCTGAACGCCTGAATAAACGCAGCCGACCGGTTGGCAAGAACAATATCGCATGCCAAAGCAATATTGGCTCCGGCTCCGGCTGCTACTCCGTTAACGGCTGCAATGACCGGTTTTTTTGCATGACGGATTTTAAGGATGATGGGATTGTAATGCTCTTCCACAATTTTACGTATGCCCGGTCCTTCGGGATGGATGGCTTCGCTTAAATCCTGACCTGAACAAAATGCTTTTCCTTCACCGGTAATTAAAATGGCTCTCACTGCTTCATTGCCCGATGCCTCATCAATGGCCTTTTGCAGTTCGAGCGACATTTCGCGGATAAAAGCATTGTACTTGTCAGGACGGTTAAGCAAGATAACAGCCACTGCGCCCTTCAGTTCTGATTTGATGTATTTCATGCGACAAAGATTGGAAACATTGGAGAGATGGCAAAAGAATATGAGGATTTGAAAATGACTAAAATTGAAATTCCATGAAATCTATTGTACAACATTTGTTTCGCGCAGAGGAACCAGAGAGGCAAAGGGCGCAAAGAAGAGCTAAGAAGTCAACCTATTTCAGGCATCAACAAATTGTACATTATGAATCATAAATCGAGAATTATTTCTCCCTCACGTCCCACCCTTCATTTCATCGCCCGCTTTATCTTCGCCCGCATGGATAGAGTTGTAAGCGGCATAAGGCCTACAGGAAGACTGCACCTTGGAAACTACTTCGGAGCACTAAAAAATTTTTTGCAGATGCAGCATGAACATCAGTGCTTCTTTTTCATTGCCGATTACCATTCGCTCACTACCCACCCCAATCCTCAAAACCTGAAAGGAAATGTGCGAACCGTCTTAGCCGAATACCTGGCCTGCGGCCTGGACCCTGATCAATGCACACTTTACATACAAAGCGATTTGCCGCAAACAGCTGAGCTTTACCTGCTTCTCAACATGCATGCTTATGTGGGCGAGCTTGAACGCTCCACCACGTTTAAAGACAAAGTACGGCAGCAGCCTGACAATGTAAATGCAGGACTGCTCACCTACCCCGTGCTGATGGCTGCCGATATTCTTATTCACCGTGCAGCCAAGGTTCCGGTAGGCAAAGATCAGGAGCAGCATTTAGAAATGACACGCACTTTCGGAAACCGCTTTAACCGCATTTACAAGTCTGACATTTTTCCGGAGCCGGTGGCGTTTAATTTCGGAAAGCAACTGGTTAAAGTTCCGGGACTGGACGGTTCGGGCAAAATGGGAAAATCAGAAGGCGAAGGCAATGCCATTTTTCTGAGTGATGCTCCGGATGTAATCCGCAAAAAAGTAATGCGTGCCGTTACCGATTCAGGACCCACAGTTTCTAACTCTCCTAAACCGGAAGCCATTCAAAATCTTTTTACCTTGATGAGTATTGTTTCAAAACCCGAAACAGTAAAGTACTTTGAAGAAGCTTATAACAACTGCAGCATCCGTTATGGGGATATGAAAAAACAATTGGCTGAAGACATGGTCGTTTTTACAACTCCAATTTCCGAAAAAATTAAAGAAACCGAAGCTGATACTTCTCTGCTTCAAAAAGCCATTTCCATCGGTAAAGAAAAAGCTCATCAAAGCGCTAACGAAACCCTGAAATTAGTTCGAACTGCAATCGGATTTTCAGTTTAAATTGTATTGATGAAAAAACTGAAAATTGCATTACTCATTCTATTAAGCGCACTCATTGTTGCCGGACTTATTCTCCTGTTTATTCTCGAAAAATCAAAGCCTGTTTATGAAGGAGTTTTGCAGCTTCACAGCCCGCAAAACAATGTGGAAGTAAGGTTTGATGATTATGGCATTCCACATATCAATGCCGGAAATAATTACGATGCTTTTTATGCACTGGGCTATTTACATGCGCAGGAACGGTTGTTTCAGATGGATTTACTGCGTAGGGTTGGCAGCGGAAGGCTGTCAGAAATTTTCGGAAAAGAATTAACCCGCATTGATGCTTTTTTCCGAACACTTGGTATTGCTGAACATGCTTCGGAATCAGCGAAAAATTTTTTACAACATGCTGATGAATCTTTAAAAACCGAAACCTTCGCTTACCTGGATGGAGTAAATGAATTTGTAAAGCATGGAAAAACTCCTCCCGAATATCTGTTGCCCGGTATTTCGAAAGAGCCTTTCAGCTTGCAGGATGTTTTCTGCATTACGGGTTACATGGCATTCTCATTTGCCGAGGCCATAAAAACAGATCCGGTTATGAATAACATTCTGCACAACCTCGGGCCGGAGTATTTTAATGTTATCAGTGAAACATCATTTGATTCAACTGCTGCTGAGGTTACCGCTCCGTTGCTTTCCGTTTTAAATCAACTAATGGTTCCGCCAATAATAGGAAGCAATGCATGGGCTGTATCGTCTGCCAAATCACTTTCAGGAAAACCGCTGTTTGCCAACGATACGCACATTGGCTATGCCCAGCCTTGCGTGTGGTACGAAGCACATCTTGAATACCCGGGCATGAGCATTTACGGAAATTTTCTGGCCGGTTTTCCATTTCCCCTTATCGGCCATACGCGCCATCATGCCTGGGGAATGACCATGCTCGAAAATGATGATATGGATTTTTATTCGGAAAAACTGAGCAGCAATTCCGCTAAATATCTGGCAGGAAATGAATGGCATTCCCTTCAGCTCCGTAAAGAAATCATTAAAAGAAAAGATGCTGCCGATACTTCCATTATCATTCGCAGTACACACAACGGCCCGATCATAAATGAGGTAATGGATAACCTTCCGGCTGAAAATACTGCGGCTTTTTCGCTTTGGTGGCTGTTTACAAAATTTGAAAATGTGGCACTGCAGGCATCAAGACTTATGATGTATGCCACCTCTATGGATGAAATGCGTAAGGCATGTAAAACAATGGTTTCACCGGGTCTCAATATCATTTATGCTGATACTTCGGGAAATATTGCCCTATGGGCTGCAGGCAAAATGATGAAACGACCTGTGCATTTCAACACCAAAGTTTTTATTGACGGAACCAAAAGCGAAAACACTACGATAGAATACTATAGTTTTGAGGAAAACCCGCATGAAATAAATCCGCAGTGCGGGTATGTATTTTCAGCCAACCGTGTTCCTGATTCATTGCTGCACCGTCATCCGGGTTATTATGCTCCGCCTGACCGCTCCATGCGAATTGAAAAACTGCTGGGAGAAAAAGACAAGTTTGATATTCCGTACATGAAAAGAATTCAGAGGGATAATGTCAATGAAAACTATGCTTCTATCGCTCATCGCTTTGCCGATGAACTAAAAACGATGAATGTTACCGTTTCAAAAAACGGAGAATCATTTCTTGAAATTCTTCAGCAGTGGAAAGGCGAACATGAGTTGCATTCAACCGGGCCGTCAGCATTTTACAAACTGCTTTCGGAATTACTTGACCGCTCTATGGCTGATGAACTGGATTCGCTTTCTTACATCACCATTAAAACATCACATCATGTAAAAAATATCTATCATAAGTTTTTATTTACTGAAGATTCTCCCTGGTGGGATAATAAACTTACCCCTGATAAAACAGAAACCCGAAACGATATTCTGGCTGATGCTTTTATTGCCTCAGTCTCCGCACTCGAAAATCAGTTAGGCCCCAACCCGGCTAACTGGACATGGAGCCGTGTGCATACGCTCACCCATGTTCATGCCATCGGAAGGCAGCCGCCTATGGATTATTTTTTCAATGTCGGACCCTTTGCTGCACCGGGAGGAAATGAAACCATCAGTTGCTCAGGTTTTCCGGTGGCATCAAATGGAAATTACAAAGTGGCTTATGGACCTGCCATGCGAATTGTGATTGACCTCAGCGATATGAATGCAGGAGAAAGCATACTTCCCACCGGGCAATCGGGACATTTTATGAGCAGGCATTATGATGACCAGTCAGTTATGTACCTGAATGGCGATTACCGTAAAATGGTTTTTGAAAAGAGTCATAAATCGCTCAGACGTAAACTCATGTTAAAACCTCATTCAAAAAAAAATTATAGTCGGTTGTGAGAATTAAGGAACTTGATTTTTTGAGAGGCATTGCCGTACTGCTGGTTGTTTTCTTTCATTACCCGCTGGTTCCTTACCTCGAAAAAACAGGATATGCCGGTGTGGATTTGTTTTTTGTACTGAGCGGATTCCTTATTTCGGGATTGCTCTTCCGTGAGCAGGAAAAATTCGGAGATGTAAAACCGATTCGATTTCTCATCAGGCGCGGATTTAAAATCTATCCGCTTTTTTACTTTTTTATTTTCCTCACGCTTGCTGCCTGTTTTTTTTACGGAGATAAAATAAACATCGCATACATTTTTACCGAAATCACCTTCACCAGAAATTTTCTGGGTGGTTTCTGGGTACACACTTGGACGCTTTGTGTGGAAGAACACTTTTATTTCAGCATTGCATTCCTGATGTTTTACATTAAACGGGAAAAATGGATGAATGTGAAAAAAGTAAACCGTGCTTTTATTTTTTTCTTTCTGTTCAGCATCGTTATTGAATTGTTCAATGTGATGTGTGAAAATCATATTGCCAGAAATTATTTTTTCAATGAATGGGCACGCAGGGTGCAGACACAGTACTGCTTTGATTCTTTGTTGTACGGTGTTTTCATTTCTTACCATTATCGCTTTAACCGCCAAAAGCTTTTACTTTTACTGCAACGCTTCCGTATTCCATTGCTGTTGTTTTCCATTGCAGGTGCCCTGATTCTTCCGCTTTACAAAATTCCTTACTTCAACCCCATTAAAGATGCCTTGCTGTATGTTTCCTATGGCAACATCCTTCTGCTTTTAATTACGGGAACCATTAACCTGAACCATTTCCATGTATTCCCACCATGGAATTGGCTGGTTACTTTAATAAGCAGCACAGGCGTATATTCCTATTCTATTTACCTGTTCCATGTTTTCATTCGTGAGATGGTGATGGATAGATATGAAAACCTGAGCAGCCTGCCTTATGCTTTCTGGATCTACGTTGCGCTGTCTATCGCCTCTGCAGTTATCTTTTCGAAAATCATTGAATTCCCGATGCTGAAAATCCGTGATCGTTATTTCCCTGCCCGCTCCTGAGTCACTGGATGAAAATTTTTAAGTTTGGGAGCGCATTTTAAACCGATATGACCTACGAACTGATTGAAAAAGAAAAATTACCTGAACTGCATTTTGTACCGGATGAAGTATTGCCTGATGAGGAAAGCCGAAGCCGCAGAAAATCAATGCTTGAAAGCGCAGTGGCTCTTGGCAACGACTTCAAACAAAAAGTAAAATTGATTTTCGGTACCACTTCAGGTATCAAAGCAGTGGAAACCACCCTGTGGGCGCTTACCGATTCGCATGTCGAAATTAAAGCAGGCGTGGATATTCCGCTTCATTCCATTTATCAGGTTATCATTTAACAAAAGTTTAAGAGGCTGCAGGCTTAAACCTGTTGAGCAGTCATGCAGGCAGAATTAAATTCGCCCTCGCCATTCTGAAGTACCATCATGAATATAACCGTAGAAAACCTTACCCGCAAGTACGGAATACAGAAAGCGGTTGACAACATTTCGTTTCATGTGCGCACCGGTGAGGTGCTGGGTTTCCTGGGGCCTAACGGTGCCGGTAAAACTACCACCATGAAAATCATTACAGGGCTGCTTGCTCCCAACAATGGTGATGTTTCCGTGGGAAATTATTCTGTAACCAAACAGCCCGAAGAAGTAAAAAAGCTGATTGGCTATTTACCGGAAAACAATCCGTTATATCCCGACATGGGTGTGATTGATTACCTGGCTTACAGCGCACGGTTGCAGGGCATTGAAGAGCCGAAAATAAAACCCCGTATTGCAGAGATGATCAGGCTGTGCGGACTGGGAGTTGAAAAACATAAACTGATCGGTGAACTATCCAAAGGTTACCGGCAGCGTGTAGGCCTGGCGCAAGCCATGATTCACGACCCGAAAGTGCTGATTCTGGATGAGCCTACCACCGGCCTTGACCCGAATCAGATTGTAGAGATTCGTAAACTGATAAAAGAATTAGGGCGTGAAAAAACAGTGATATTGAGTACGCACATTCTTCCTGAAGTAGAAGCCACCTGCGACCGCATCCTTATTATCAACAAAGGAAAAATTGTGGCAGACGGAACACCGGATACTTTGCGCAAACAAGCCACAGGCCGCGAACTGCTGAGAATTAAAATTGAAGATGCCGACCGCGACACAGTATTCATGAACCTGCGCTCGCTTGATACAGTAGCCATGGTTGACCCCATGCCGGGAACTTCCAATTATTTTGAAGTACAGAGCCATGAAAATCTTTCCTCTCGAAGAAACATTTTTAATCTCTGCAAAGAGAAAGGCTACGTGCTTACCGAAATGACCCCTGTCGAAACCAAACTTGAAGACCTGTTCAGAGACCTTACCTTAAACTGATTGAACTATGAAAAAATCGTGGATCATTGCTATTAAAGAATTACAGGCATTTTTTGATTCGCTTACGGCCTATATCATGCTTGTAGCCTTTATCGGTTTCAGCGGATTCTTTACCTGGCTTTACGGAACCGATATTTTCCTCCGTAATCAAGCTGACCTTAAAGTATTTTTCAGCATTGCTTACTGGACTTTATTCTTTTTCATTCCTGCCATCACCATGCGCATGTTTGCCGAAGAAAACCGCACAGGCACTATAGAACTGCTCCTTACCAAACCCATAACCGAATGGCAGGTGGTAATGGGAAAATTTCTTGCCTGCCTGCTGCTGGTTGCTATTGCACTTGGATTGACATTACCTTATTACCTCACCGTTTGGAAACTTGGCAACATTGACCATGGCGCAACCATAACCGGCTATCTCGGCCTGTTGCTGATGAGCAGCGTGTATATAAGCATCGGATTATTTACAAGCAGCGTTACCGGAAATCAGATTGTGGCATTTCTCTCCGCCCTGTTTGCAGGATTATTCTTTAATATCATTTTTGATGTGCTGGCCGGAAACTTTACCGGAACCTTAGGTACACTGCTCAGTTACCTCAGCCTTTCTTCCCATTACGAATCGGTAACACGCGGAGTGATTGACAGCAAAGACCTCATCTACTTTGCCTCCCTCATTCTTGTATTTATGATTGCCACAGAAATGACTTTATCAAAAAGAAAATTAGCTCAATAACCCATGAAAAAAGCGAATTACAACCAACGGCTGCTCATCATCGCCATTGTATTTGTACTGGCCAACCTGCTTTCATTCCGTTATTTTTTCAGATGGGATGTAACGCAGGATAAAGAATATACACTCAGTAATTCAACCACCGACCTTTTGAAGTCGCTCGAAGAACCGGTTACTGTAAAAGCATACTTTTCTGATAACATGCCGCCTGATATTTCAAAAGTGAAGCGCGATTTTAAAGACCTGCTTATTGAATACAGCCGCAGATCCAAAGGAAAGGTGGTTTATAGTTTTATCAACCCAAATGAAAGTACAGAGAAAGAAACCGAAGCAATGCAAAACGGCATACAGCCCGTAGTGATTAATGTGCGCGATAAAGACCAGATGAAACAACAGAAGGCTTACCTCGGTGCACAGATTCAATTGGGCGATAAAAAAGAATCCATTCCCTTTATGCAGCCCGGTTCGCCTATGGAGTTTGCACTTTCATCAGCCATTAAAAAACTCAGTGTAAAAGATAAGCCTGTAGTGGCATTGCTGAAAGGACATGGCGAAGCCGAGCTGAAAGATTTGCAACAAGCCTCTGCCGGATTGTTAGTACTTAACAATGTGGAAGAATATGAAATGAATGATTCTCTCCCTATTCCCGACCGATATTCCACGCTTGCCATTATTGATGCCAAAGATTCTTTTCCTTCCACTCATTTAGCTCAGTTAGATGCCTTCCTCGCTCAGGGAAAAAATATTTTTATCTCTTATAGCCGCCAGACAGCCGACCTGCAAACCAGCATGGCCAACAGTAAGACCACAGGTTTGGAAGAATGGCTGAAACAAAAAAATATCATCATTGAAGACCAGTTAGTAATTGATGCGCAGTGCGGCAGTGTACAGGTAAGGCAGCAACAGGGATTTTTCAGCTTTATAAACAACATCAGTTTTCCCTACTTCCCCATTGTAAGCAAGTTTGGAGAACATCCGGCTGTGAAAGGCCTGGAACAGGTCATTCTGCAGTTTGCCAGTCCGATAACTTACCACGGTGATTCATCGGTAATATTTACTCCGCTGCTACTCTCATCAGACAAGGCAGGAACGCAACCGGCACCGGTGTTTTTCAATGTTCAGAAGCAATGGAACAATGCCGACTTCCCTCAATCAAAAATTGTAATGGGAGCCGCTTTTACAGGAAAACTTTCGGGCAACACCCCTTCCAGAATGATTGTGATTAGCAATGGCGGTTTCGGAGTTAACGGCAGCGGTGAACGTGCCTCTCAGCTTCCTCCTGATAATGTTAACCTGCTTGTCAACTCCTTAGAATGGCTTACCGATAATACAGGACTGATGGAATTGCGTACCAAAGGAATTACTTCCCGTCCGCTTGACCAACTGGAAGACGGCCAACGCTCATTTTACAAGTATGCCAATTTTCTTTTGCCCATTGCCGCTATAATCGTATTCGGATTCGGCCGGATGCAGTGGCGGAAAAAACAAAGAAACAGAAGGATGGATGAGGAGTGGAGTTAGGATAGCGGGGAGTAATTGGTTCGGAGTTGGGAGTTTAGGAGTGAATAGTATGCTTCGTAAATTTCCCTATGTCCATAGTCTTTAGCCCTGCCTGGCGCTCTGGCAACTATTGAGTTTGTTACTTCTGAAATCATTTTTCATTTAGTTTTTACCCGTGACGGGTGTTCTGCCTGTTCGCACTTTCTCACATTTTTGAACAGGCTGTAGCCCTGATGTATGCAGTAAACTGAAATTTCTGCGCGCACCCGTAGCCCTGAAGGGCGCCCTTTCGCTGCGTAGCACGGAAGCCCTTCTGATAAGCACGGAAATACCGGTGATAAAAAAAATGGAAACGGAAAACTATTTTTTACAGACGTAACAAAATCACCTCTCGTCTCTGAAAGGCAAGTGGCATTAAAATTTTATCAGCTTGGGTAGTCAGCGTGCCGTCACACACACTACTGAAATCGTGCAGTGGGAGTTTTATGTCTCCGGAACAGGTCATAATCCATACCGGGAATACAAAATCAGATAACTTTTGAGAAATAAAAAAGGAGAATAAACTTTCAGCAAACGGCTACTTATATCAACAACGATTAAAACCTGACCTTCGGCCATTAATAGTGTGTATCACAAACCATGGTATTGGATGAATATCTTTGTGCGCATTAAGACAGCCATCGTATTTAATAGTACCGCTAAACCGGAATTGAAAAAATGCTTGATGAATTAAGACATGAGTTAAAGTTTGGGAATGTGCTTACGCGGCTCATTATACTGAATGTAGCTGTGTTTATCATTATCAATCTGACGGGAGTGTTCATCAGCCTTGGCGGCAACAACAGCAGATTTACGGAAACGGTTAACGGTTACTTTGCCATGTATTCGGGATGGAAATCTTTTCTTGCACATCCCTGGGGTATTATTACTTATCAGTTTGTTCATAGCGGTATTCTGCATTTATTGTTCAATATGCTTTGGTTGTACTGGATGGGCAGGATTTTTATGGAATTTCTCGGCAGCCGTAAATTATTGAGTGTTTATCTGATTGGCGGAATGACGGGAGCAGTGTTGTTTATGACTGCCTATCAGGCATTGCCTTTGTTTTCAGGCATACGCGAATTTGGTAGTGTTATCGGGGCATCGGGCAGTGTATTGGCCATTACCGTTGCTGCCGCCACATTAGTTCCTGACTACTCTATCGGGTTACTTTTTTTCGGTCAGGTAAAATTGAAATATCTTGCTGTTGCTGCTGTTGTTTTAGACCTGCTGAGTATGGCAGGGCCTAATGCCGGTGGACATATTGCCCATCTTGGCGGTGCATTGTTCGGATTCATTTATGTTAAACAATTACGCAGCAGAACTAATATCGGTGCATGGATGGATAGCCTTACAACATTTATTGAGAATCTCTTTTCAAAGAACAAACCGGTTATGCGCGTGGTTCACCGCAAAAAAAACGCTGAGGTTACCGATCAGGAAACCATTGACCGCATACTGGATAAAATCAGTCAGTCGGGTTATGAAAGTTTAACATCGGCAGAAAAAGAAATACTGTTCAAGGCCAGTAAAAAGTAAATGAAAGGCCTGCGTTTTTTCGATTGGTTTCTTTTACCCTTTTCACTCCTGGTATGGGTTGTCGCGGGAATGTCAACCATGGCGGCTTACATTACGCCCGGAAAATACTGGGTTATCTCCCTTTCAGGAATTGTATTCCCGTTTTTGTTCCTGCTCAATTTTATCTTTCTGATTTTCTGGCTGAGCAGAAGAAAATGGCTGCTTTTAAGTTTTCACTTGATTGTTTTTGTAACAGGCTTTAAAACATTCAACGTTCAATGGGCATGGAACAGCATTACAAAAACAAAATCAGATTCCGATTTTACTGTTCTTTCCTTCAATGCCCGTAATTTTGATTTTTACAATTGGTCGGGTAACTATTTCGGTACATCCACCATCAGGCAGGATGCCATGGATATGATCCGTAAACTGAATCCTGATATAATCTGCTTTCAGGAATTTTTTCATTGCGATACAGGCAAATACCGCATACGGCAATACATGACCGATACACTGGGCTACCAAGAACAATTTGTGGTAATGCCGGTAACCTTGTATAAACATCATCACTGGGGCATGGCCATTTACAGCCGTTACCCTATAGTAAACACAGGTGAAATTGAACTTCCGAAACCGCAGTTTAATCGAAAAGGAAGCAGTATTAATCTTTGCCTTTATGCCGATATAAAAATCAAACATGATACTGTAAGGGTTTACAATGTCCATTTTCAATCTATCCGTTTCGGGCCTGACGAGTATAAAATGATGCTGAATAACCACTTGCAGGCATCAGAAGAAAATCTGAAAGGTATGAAGTCTATAGCCCACAGAATGAAATTCGCCCTTGAAATGCGTACAGAGCAATTGAAAAAAGTACTAGCACATACGGAGCAAAGTTCCTATCCTGTTTTATTCTGCACCGATTTTAACGACACCCCTTCCTCCTGGGCATATTGGCAAGTTACCAAACAACTGAACGATTCGTTTATTCAGAAAGGAAAAGGATTTGGAATTACCTATTCCGGCCCGTTTCCTGCTTTCAGAATTGACTACATCTTTCACAGCCGGGAAATGGGTTGCCTTGAATTCAGGATAATCAGGAAGTATTTGTCTGATCATTACCCCCTGTTTGCCCGTTTTAGAGCAGAAGATTTTTATTAGGGAAGTTGCGACTATTCATAAAAAATGTACGTTTGCATTGACTTTGAAGCGGCTGATAACCGGACTATTAAAACACCATTTCAATGTTGTTTTTCTTAATGAGTACAGACCATAACTGACGCTTGCCTTTAACTGTTTTTATAACCCGCTAAACCTTGCCAATATGCGTTACAAAATCACTTTTGTCCGCGAGAAAAACTCAACGAACACCATTCCGCTGCATCATCAGAAACTGATTAACGATGCGCTTGGGCCGATGATTGATTCGATTTCCAATAACCGGTACGACTTCAATTTTTCATCGCTGAAAGCAACGTCCAAAATCCAGAACGGATACATGAAACTTCTTTCGGCAAAAATCACTTTGGTTATATCGGGAAGAAAAGAGGATGAAGTAAGGCAGTTGAAAGAGAAAATTTTTGAGCATCCGAAACTGATTATAGGCCGGCTTACCCTTCGCGTAAAAGGAAAAATTAAAATTGAAGACCCCGATTTTCAAACACGGATGCGGTACCTCTGCATTTCTCCGATAGTATTGGTAAACCCGAATAACGATGCCGAAAAAGCGATGCAGGTTGTTGACCCGGCTTCGCATGAATTCAGCGACATGCTTTACAATTCGGTGATAGAAAAAATGGAGAAGGCAGGTTTTACTGAAGAACAACTCAACCAATACGCAGAATTTGAAATTATTCCCGACAGCGAATACATCAATAAAGTGCATCATGAAGGGAAAAAGTTTGCCCGGCAATACAAATGCAGTTCAGGCCTGCCGATGACTGGATATCTGCTTCCGTTTACGCTTCATGCACATCCGGACGTTCACCGTTTCATCTGGCAAACAGGCATTGGCATGCTGACCGATGAAGGTTACGGCATGCTTGATGTGGTAAAGTGATTCTCCTTTCTTGCTTTTCTTCATGCTGAAAAGTAAAGCGGCTATCATTCTGTTTTCGGCAGTCGTCATCATGTTGATTTACTCAGCCTGCCTTTATTTTTTGGTTCCATCCTTAACATTAAAAAAAGTAAAATCTGCGGCTGCTCAAAACGGTTATGATTTAAGAACAGTCAATTGGTCTGGTTCCGGTATCAACAAAATTTCTTTCGATTCGCTCATTGTTATAAATGCAGCAAATGATACTCTCCTTACTATCCGGCATGGTAAAATAGGATATTCTGTTTTCAGGTATTTAACAGCACGATTTCCGGTGAATTTGATTTCGATTGACTCGCTGTCTGTTTTTAAAAAACCCGGTATTGACTCTGCATCAGCATCAACCGTAGCCCATCAAAATGAAACTGAAACCGGATTTGCTGCCCGCCTTTTTCATTTGGAAAATAAAATCATTAAAAATCTTCCTGAAAAGGTAAACATCCGCCATGCAGAAATTACTATTTTGAAAAACAAGAATCTGAGACAATGGAGCATTGACGATTTTGAATGGGATAATTCCAAAATGAAAGGATTGGTGAAGACAGAAAACGGGGCTGAGATTGCCGTAAATGCAAACATCACCAACGGCCCGAGAACGTATGAGCTTAATGCACGGATGAAAGGCTATGGTTTGATTGCTGCAACGCTGGACAGCCAAGCCTTACAGTTTTCGTTCAGGTCAGCATCATTGATTCTTAAAAAGAACAATTGGTCAAAATCAGAACTGGTAACACATTGCCTTATAAAGACTGAAGGTTTGCAGTTATTTCACTGGCGCCTTTCGCAGGATACCATTAAGATAAACCGATTTGAAACCAGCCAGCATGCTGTTGTTCATGACAACTCTTTAGCCCTCGCCCCCTCCTCCTCATTACAGATTAATGACATCAGCATAAACACAGAACTAATAATTGAAAGAAATGAAAAGACTTCCATCCAACTTAAAGCGGGAATACCTGTGATGCCGGCTCAGGCCTTTTTCAATTCATTGCCTGATGGTTTATTCCAATCATTCAAAAACATAAAAGCAGAAGGCGAGCTGGGTTATACCTTAAATTTTTCTGTTGATCTTTCCTTGCCCGACAGTTTGATTTTTGAAAGTGCTTTCAATGGAAAAAAAATAAGGCTTCAGCAATTCGGGGAAGTAAACCCGTACCGTCTGAACGATTCGTTTGAACATACAGCATATGAAAAAGGCAGGCCGGTAAGGAGAATTACAGTGGGAACAGATAACCCTCACTTTGTTTCTTACTCACAAATTCCTGCTGCACTGGTTAACTGTGTGCTTACGGCAGAAGACGGTTCGTTTTTTTCACATTCCGGATTTAACGAAGAAGCATTCCGTCAGAGCATCATCACTAACATTAAAGAGAAAAGGTTTGCGCGCGGTGGAAGTACGATTTCCATGCAGTTGGTTAAAAATCTTTATTTAGGAAGGGATAAAAACATTTCACGCAAAATGGAAGAAGCGCTGTGGGTGTGGTTTATTGAAAACAAACGAATGGTTTCAAAAGAGCGGATGTTGGAGATATACCTGAACATAATAGAATGGGGTCCGGATGTGTATGGTATTGGCGAAGCAGCTCAGTATTACTTCAATAAAAAAGCAGATCAGCTTACCTTGAATGAATGCATTTTTCTGGCCGGCATCATTCCGAATCCGAAATACTTCCGTTTTGCCTTTGACAAGGAAGGCAACCTGCGTAATTATTTTCAATCGTTTTTCAAAATAGTTTCGGAACGTTTGCTGATGAAAGAAAAAATAACGGAAGAAGAATTTTTATCGGTAAGCCCTGTTTTAAAAATTTCAGGACGCGCTGCTGCCTTAGTTATGCCTGCAGATTCACTTCCTGATTTTGATGTGGAAGAACCGGAAGAGGAAATACATTAGCCCGTCATGCTCCTGCCAATACTCATGTTAATACACCCCTGCTCACCAACCCGTATGGTATGCCTTCCCGCAGCACGGAAGTTTCTGCATTTCTCTTGTCAGGTTTTTGTAAAATGCTCTCTTACTGCTGCCTTAAGTTGATTTTCGGTAAGCTTGTCGCTGTTCTTAAGTTCAATCCTCTTGTTTAAAAAGGTCTTCTGCTCTTTTATGTAGTTATGCAGTTCGTTTTTGGCAGTGGTCGGGCCGAAAAGAAGCACATGATCATAGCCGGCCAAACGGTCAGTTATTAGTTTGTAATAACCCTTCAATTCATTTTGCATACGGTTGTTTTTGTTGTTCTCGTTATTAGTTGAATGTTGGCCGAAGCGAGAACCCGTAGCGCCTTCGCCTTCTTCGCGTTCATGCCGTGTAAAGCCTGATTCAATTGTTTGAGTAATTACTTCCTCACCGTTAAGTTCAATAAAATGGGCATGATGATGATCAAGCCAAACGCCAATTCTTTTTTCGTTGTAATTCATAGCTTTAATTGATGGTTTCGGATTCAAAAATAAAACAACCACACTTAAATTAAACATACAATCTTTCCTTTGCGCCTGATTAAACTCATGAAGCGCAGCCGAACTTATTACCTGCTCATGGCCATACCGGCAGTGGTGATGGCTTCATGGACAGTCATCAGCATCATGCAAAATCAGGTGGACATTCCCCACCATCTTGATTTTATTACCCGATGGCATGAGGGCGATCCGGAGGCTAAACTTTACTCTTTGTATTTCCATGTTATTAACCTACTTTCCTTCTTCACTTATAACAGAACATGGATGGAGGCTGCTGCCGTGGTGCTGCTTTCAACTATGGTGATTTTAAAATTTATAATTACAGACAGGATGATCATAAAATATACACAAACATCCGGAGGATACGGGTTTCTGATAAATGCTTCGGTGCTTGCCATGTTTCTTTGCCTGGCACAGAACCTCATCTGTAAATTCAGTGCAACGATGGCGTTGGGTTACATACCGGTGAATACCTGGCATAACTCCACCACCATAATGCTGATGCCGGCCGCACTGCTGTTGTTTTTTAAATCTTTTGATTTTATTCAATCAAAACAGAAAACGTTTTTCAGTAAAGAAGCACTGGGGTTGATGCTGCTTACCGTGTTGTCTGTACTTATTAAACCAAGTTTTTTCTTTGTGTTTGTAATTGCTTTTCCGGTGTTCTGGTTCCTGAACCATAAGTTTTCGAAACCACTGATAGCTGTTATCATTATCTGTGCAGCCGGACTTGTTGCCATGATTATAATACGGCACTATGTTTATTCAGGATCGGATTCGCAGGTGATTATAAAACCATTCGAAGCCTGGCGAACATGGAGCAATAACATTCCGTTAAGCTTAATTGTATCTGTTGCATTTCCATTAATGGTGATAGTTCTTTATCCGCGGCAAGCACTAAAAAATAAATTGCTCCAATATGCATGGCTGAGTTTTTTTACCGGACTTATTCTTTACATCCTGCTTAACGAAACCGGAGCAAGAGCCATTCACGGCAATTTCAGCTGGCAAACCATTATATGCAACTTCATACTGTTTCTTTCTTCCATCATCTTTCTGCTTAAACAAAAAACCGGTTTGAAATCGAGAGTCGCATTTATGGTGTTTGCCATGCATGTGGCAGCAGGAATTATATTTATTGCTAAACTTCCGTTTTTCGGCCCGCGATAGCCCACCATGAAACACATCCGTCATCTTAAAAAAGACAAAATACTCGAGCCGGTAATAAGGAAGCATGGTCCTGTTGAATTGACAACCAACAGAAATGTATTCTGGTATTTGTGTTCAAGTATTATTTCACAACAGCTTTCGGTTTCGGCAGCACGGACTATCAAAAGCCGTTTTCTGAATCTGAATGAAAATAAAATCCCTTTACCTGAAGAACTTTTGCGAATTGAAACTGAAATGATGCGCCAAGCAGGATTATCTGAAGCCAAGAGCTGCTACCTTAAAAATGTAGCCTCTTTTGCCATTGATAAAGGGTTAACATACGGCAAACTCAATAAAATGGAAAACGAAGAAGTGATTGAATACCTCACCGAAATAAAAGGCGTAGGCCGTTGGACGGTAGAAATGGTGTTAATGTTTTCTCTGGGAAGAGAGGATGTTTTTCCCGTGGATGACGGAGGAATTATTGCTGCAATGAAGAATCTTTACGGCATCAGTTCACCTGATAAAAAGAAACGGATTACGCAAATGCAAAAAATAGCCGAAAACTGGGTACCCTACCGCAGTTATGCATGTATGTATCTGTGGAAGTTTAAAGACGGGAAAGTTTGAATTTTATAGGTTTTTTTTAGCTTTGTCAACCTCAAAACTTAAAATCAAAAAAATTATGAAAAAACAATTACTCGTTTTAACACTGTTCTGCCTTTCTGCTTTGGCAATACAAGCTCAGGGCACTTATCAGCGCTGCGGAACCGATGAATATAATGCATGGCTCCGCGCCAACGACCCTGCTTCGGCTCAGGGAATGGATGCTGCTAATGAGGCAGTAGAACAATGGCTGTTGCATAACAAAAATAACCTGAGAAAGCAGGGAAACAACATTGTTATTCCGGTAGTGGTGCATGTGGTTTACAATGGCGCTGCACAAAACATCTCCGATGAACTTATTAAATCGCAGATTGATGTATTTAATGAAGACTTTGGCGGTTATAATTCCGATATTATTAAAACACCACCGTTTTTCAGAGGCCGCTTAGCCAATGATACAGGCATTCGTTTTGAACTTGCCAAACGCGACCCAAGCGGAGTTGCTACAAATGGTATTGTACGTGTTTCAACTACGATAACTTCTTTCAGCCAGAATAATGCTGTAAAATACACGGCACAGGGCGGAAGCAATGCATGGAATACAACCCAGTACCTTAATATGTGGGTTTGTAATCTTGGTGGCGGCTTGCTTGGGTATGCTCAATTTCCGGGTGGTACAGCGGCTACGGATGGTGTTGTTATTCTTTACTCGGCTTTTGGACGCATTAGCGCTGCTGCTCCTTATAACTACGGACGTACGGTAACTCACGAAGTAGGCCACTGGTTAAACCTTCGTCATATCTGGGGCGATGCTTCCTGCGGAAGCGATTTGGTTGCTGATACCCCCACTCATTCTACTTCTAACTTCGGTTGCCCTTCATGCCATGCATTTACGTGTAGCAATCAGCCTGTTGGTGATATGTATATGAACTATATGGATTATACCGATGATAAATGCATGTATATGTTTTCTCAAGGACAGGCAGACCGCATGTGGGCCGTACTTAATTCAACACGTGCTTCCTTGTCAACTTCACCCGGCTTAAATCCGGTAACAGTGCCTGCACTGGATGCAGGCATATCGGAAATAACAAGCCCGGCTTTTTCGCCATGCGATTTTACTTCACGGAGTTTTATACCCGAAGTACAGTTGAAAAACTTCGGTACGTCTGCGCTTACTTCTGCTACCATCAATTACAAAATTGATAACGGAGCAACCAGCACATATAGCTGGAGCGGTAATCTGGCTTCAGGGGCAACAACTTCCGTAACCCTTCCTCAGCAAACTTTAGGCGCGAGCAATAATGCCACCGATCATATCTTCTACGCATGGACTACTTTGCCCAATGGCGGAACAGATGGAAATGCAGTAAACGACAGAACATCAAGAAACTTTATAGGTCATGCTATAAACGGAGCATTCCCTATTACTCAGGGTTTTGAATCAACACCCTTCCCTCCTGTTGGATGGGCTAACAGAAATTATGATTGCGGTACAGCGTGGCAGCGCCTTAATACTGCTGCACATTCAGGCACTTATTCTCTGACCTACACCAATTTTACCCAAACAGCTACGCAGATCGGAGTGATGGATGAAATGATTATTCAACCTATTGACATGAGCAGCGCTCCTGCCAATGCCGGTCTTAAATTCTGGGTTGCTTATGCGCAAAGAACAGCTACTACTAATGATACGCTAGAAGTTTTTGCTTCTACCGACTGCGGAAAAACATATACTTCCATTTACAAAAAATGGGGAAGCACTTTAGCCACAGCTGCTGCCAATAACGCTTCGGTCTTTGTACCTACCAGTGCTGAATGGAGAGAAGAGACAGTAAGTCTTTCTTCCTATCTCGGAGTTAAAAACCTGCTGATTGCTTTCCGTAACACGCATGGCGGTGGAAACAATCTTTACATTGACGACATTGGCGTTACACCTACATCTATTCAGGAGCAGACTGCCGGTGTGTATATGAACATCTTCCCGAATCCTGCCAAAGACAAATTGAACATCAGCCTGCAGTTTGACAGCTACAGCGATGCAAAAATTATGATGACTGATGTAATGGGTAAAGATGTTTATTCAGCAAAAATTAAAGGTATTACTCAAACACTGGAAGTTGATCTTTCCGGTTTTGCAACAGGAGTTTATTTAGTAAAAGTTGAAACCGCTAAAGGAGTGGTAACTGAAAAGGTTACGATTTCTGAATAAGCTGAAAACTTTAAACAAAAAGCCCTCCCGTTATTAATAACGGGAGGGCTTTTTGCTTAGATGAATTCGTTGAGATATGGGGAGATGCCTCGTTCCCCGACATGACAAACCAAGAACAGGATGGCATGAGAAGAGTTGGAGATTTGCGCATAAAAAAAGTCCCGCTTTATTGGCGGGACTTGCTTTTTATCCTTTAATCAATCATGCTTGCTGCGCTTGCGGCTCAGGTGCACCTTTAAGTATTTCAACCAGTTTATTATCAACCAGAATTCGACCGCAGTGTTCGCATACGATGATTTTTTTGCGTTGCCTGATGTCAATCTGTCGCTGAGGCGGAATTTTATTGAAACATCCACCGCAGGCATCGCGCTCAACCGGCACAACCGCCAAACCATTGCGGGCATTACTGCGGATGCGATGATAGGCATTTAACAATCGCTCTTCAATAATGGATGCTGCTTTTTCTGAACTCTCGGTAAGGTTCTCTTCTTCTTTCTGGGTTTCATCCACCACTCCGGAAAGTTCGCTTTTCTTTTGTTTAAGGTCGTTGATGCGGTCATTTAATTGCTGCTGCGCCTGCTCTATCATGCTTACTTTAATGTTGTTGTCGGCAATGTGCTCTTTAATACGCTTCTCGGCTAACTGAATTTCCAGATGCTGAAATTCTATTTCCTTGTTCAGCGATTCGAACTCACGGTTATTTTTAACGTTGTTTTGCTGAGACTGGTATTTCTTAATCATCTGGTTAGCCTCTTTAATAGCCTGCTTCTTCATGGCAATCTGATCCTGTATCTCCTTGGCTTCTTCGGCAAGGTTGTTAATGCGGGTTTGAAGACCGGCTACCTCATCTTCCAAGTCGGCAACTTCCATAGGAAGCTCGCCCCGGATGGTTTTTATCTTGTCAATCTGCGAATCAATCAACTGCAACTGAAGCAGTGCAAGAAGTTTTTGCTCTACAGGCGCATCGTTTTTGTTTTTTATGAAGAGTTTTACTTCAAAATCGAGTTTTGGAATCTCGGTAAAGTCAGAAGTTTTGTGAACGCGTTGTTCCTTTTTTTCAGAAAGTTTTTTTCTGCGTGTTACGGTTTTAGTGGCCATACTGATAGTAGTAATGAACAGGATTGGTGTGCTGTTTTGTTAAATGGAGCGCAAATGTAGGTAAATTCTTCCTTAACTCGTTTGCAATCAACTCCCCTGTAAATTGTTCGCTTTCGTAGTGGCCTATGTCGGCAATCAGGATTTTTTCTTCAGCATCAAAGAATTGATGATACTTGAAATCTGCAGTGATAAAAGCTTGAGCACCAGCATTTAATGCATTTTTCAAAAGAAAACTTCCAGATCCTCCGCAAACGGCTATTTGCCTGATTTCTGCACCGGTAAGTGCTGTATGTCTTATCACTTTAAGACTAAAAGAGGTGTAAAGAAGCTTAAGAAGCTGGTCCTCAGACAACGGTTTTTCAAACTCACCCATCATACCCGACCCAACCGATTGAAACTCATTTTCGAGTTTGGTAAGGTAATAGGCAACCTCTTCGTAAGGATGGCTATTGTGCAAAGCACTCATAACAGAGGATTGCTTAACCGATTCAAAAATTACTTCAATGCGTGTTTCGTGTTCATGGTGCCTTTTGCCTTTCTCACCCACATAAGGGTCGGCTTGTTCGTTGCCTTTAAATGTTCCTGTTCCGTCAAGGTTAAAACTGCATTCGCTGTAATTGCCAATCTCACCGGCACCTGCAGCAAATAACGCATCAAGCACCTGAGCACTTTTATCTTTGGGGCAGAAGGTAACCAGCTTACTTAGCGCTCCCCGTTTGGGTTGAAGAATCCGGGTATTTTTCAATCCCAGTTTTTCACAGATTTTAAGGTTTACTCCGTGGTAAACATTATCAAGATTGGTATGAATGGCATAAATGGCAATGTCATTCTTAATGGCCTTTATTATTGTTCTTTCCACATAATTGTTTCCTGTAATTTTCTTCAATCCTGAAAATACTGTGGGATGATGAGCAATAACGAGATTGCAACCAAGGCTGATGGCTTCGTCAATTACCGTTTCAATGCAATCAAGTGCTATTATGGCTCCGTTGCATTTCCAATCACTGTTTCCGCAAAGCAGGCCGGTATTATCATAACTTTCGCTGTAAACAGGCGGAGCTAAATTTTCAAGAACTGAAACGATGTCTTTTATCAGGTACATAACAGAAGTTTACTTTTGTGAATTGTGAAGCCTTCGAAACTCTATTTGCCGCTTTCTTTTTTATTCGGAGCAGGCGTAAGGTTTAAAAATTTTTTGTTCGACAAAGGTATTATTTCAGCTAAGGAATTTGATGTTCCTGTAATATGCATCGGCAACCTGGCTGCAGGTGGAACGGGAAAAACACCCATGGTCATAAAGGCAGTGGAAATGCTTCTTCATTCGGGATTGAAGCCTGCCATACTTTCGCGCGGATACAAAAGAAGTACTGAGGAAATACATATTGTCAGCGGTAATTCTTTCGTTAATGATACCGGAGATGAGCCGATGATCCTCTTTCAGCATTTCGGAAATGTGCCTGTTGTTTTGTCGGGCAATCGTGTAAAAGGAATAGAATCCATTCTGCATCAGTTTCCCGAAACTGATGTTGTGGTGATGGATGATGGCTTTCAGCACCGTTGGGTAATACCATCCTTGAACATACTGCTTACAGCCTTTCAGAATCCTTTTACATCCGATCATCTGCTTCCGGCAGGATACCTGCGCGAACCGGCCAATGCGGCACACAGGGCACAGTTAATTGTAGTTACCAAAACTCCGCAAGAAACAAGCCGTGAATCAAAGCAGCATCTTATCAGCCGTATAAAAAAGCATAGTAATGCACCGGTCATTTTTTCAACCCTTGCATACAAACCTTTGAAGCATGTTTTTACCGGAGAAACGTTTAATGAATCCTTAAGCGGGTATCATTGTCTTACTGTTTCAGGAATTTCAAATGATGAAACATTTACAGGTAACATCAAAAGGCAAGCGTTAAAAACGGAAAGCATTCGCTTTCCCAATCATCATCATTACACAAATGAAGATGCAGGAATGATTGCCCGCAGATTCAATAATATTGCCGGTGATAAAAAAATCATCATCACGACAGGAAAAGATGCCGTTAAACTGAAACAATCTGAAGAACTGAGAATCTTACCTCTGTACTTTCTTCCTGTTGAACATGATTTTCTGCCTGATGAAGAAGAATTACTGAAAACAGAACTGATAAAACATGCTCGAAAAAATTAACGAAACCGTTTCATGGCTTAAATCAAAAACATCTTTTACTCCCGATGTAGCCATCATTCTTGGCAGCGGATTAGGAGGATTGACTGATAAAATCAACAAGCAATTTGAAATTCCGTACACAGAGATACCAAACTTTCCTGTTTCGACCGTTAAAGGACATGGCAGCAAACTCATTCTTGGCGAACTGAGCGGTAAAAAAGTAGCTGCCCTGCAAGGGCGATTTCACTTTTACGAAGGCTATACCATGCAGGAACTTTCCTTTTCTGTAAGGGTACTAAAATATTTCGGAGCCAACCTGCTGATTGTTTCAAATGCCAGCGGTGGAGTAAATCCGCAATTCAGAGTGGGCGATTTGATGATTATTGATGACCAGATAAATCTGATGGGTGTGAATCCGCTTATCGGATCAAATGATGACAGGCTTGGCCCCCGTTTTCCTGACATGAGCGAGCCGTATGATAAAACCCTTATCAAAAAAGCAAAAGCCATTGCCGATGAGGCCGGCTATCGTTGCCACACAGGAGTTTACTCTGCAGTTACAGGCCCTTGCTTTGAAACACGTGCCGAATACCGTTTCATACGTACCATAGGCGCTGATGCCGTAGGAATGAGTACCGTTCCTGAAGTGATTGTTGCACGCCACATGGGCATGCCCTGTTTCGGTATTTCTATTATAACTGATATAGGCGGTGGCGAACAGCTTGAAGTGATTACCCACGAAGAAGTATTGAAAGTTGCACAGGAAGCAGAGAAGAAAGTAAGCTCCATAGTTACAGAATTGCTGAAGCAGATTTAAACAACATGAAAAGACTGTTTGCATTCTGTTTCCTGCTATCCGCTGTATCAGAATCTCATTCGCAGGTAAGCATCCGAGATTCGAGCATCAACATGCATATAGTTGGCATCGGCTACTCTTTTCAACTGCCGGCCGGTGATCTGGCCGACCGGTTCGGATGGAACAGCATGATTGAAGGAAGTTATTATTTCAAACTGAAATCAAATTTGCTGTTGGGTGCAAATGGCGGATTCCTTTTCGGAAATCAGGTGAAGGAGAATAATATGCTCCGTGCGTTGCAGGGCGAAGGTGGCGGAATTGTTGACAAGGACGGATTGTTTGCCGATATCCGTTTTTTTGAAAGAGGTTTTCATTGCTCATTGTCGGCAGGTAAAATGTTGTCATGGAATAAACCGAATCCAAATTCAGGAATAATTCTCATGGGTGGTGCCGGATTGCTACAGCATAAAATCAGAATTGAAACCATCGGCAATACCGTTCCACAATTGGATAAAGAATACAAAAAAGGATATGACAGGCTGAGCAACGGTTTGTCGCTGCATGAAATGATCGGCTATTATCATTTCGGAAACAAGCATCTCATCAACTTTTATGCAGGCTTCGAATTTATTCAGGCATTTACCGAAAACAGGCGCAGTTACAATTTTGATGAAATGAAAAAGGATGAAACCAAACGGGTGGATCTGCTGTTCGGGATCCGTGCCGGATGGATGCTGCCTGTTTACAGACGCGCTCCGCAAAAGTTTTATTTCTACTGAACATGCAGTGGATTTACCTGATTGCCGTTAAACTTTATTCGTTTCTGATTTGGCTTGTATCTCCTTTTAACAATAAAGCTGCGTTATGGATTAAAGGAAGAAAAAGGATTTTTGAAAAGATTGAAAATAAGCTCGGGAAGGATTCTTCAAAACGAATCTGGTTTCATTGTGCATCGCTTGGCGAATTTGAACAGGCAGTTCCGCTTATCAAAAAACTGAAACAGAAATATCCATCACATAAATTCATTCTGACCTTCTTCTCCCCTTCCGGTTATGAATTGAAGAAGAATACTTCTTTGGCTGATTATGTTTTTTACTTGCCGGCCGATGGTCCGGCCAATGCCAGACGGTTTCTGAATATGATAAAACCGGAAATGGTTTTTTTCATCAAGTATGAATTCTGGCACTTTTACATCCACGAACTATACATCAGAAACATACCGCTTTATTTTATCTCTGCACGTTTCAGGAAGAATCAGATCTTCTTTAAAGGGTATGGAAGGTTTTTCCGGGCCATGCTCAGAAAAGCCAAACATATTTTTGTTCAGGATGAAAATTCCCTTCAACTCTGTTTCCATGCCGGAATAAAAAACTGTTCCGTCAGCGGAGATACACGTTATGACAGAGTAATGGAGATTGCTTCCAATCCAAAACAGTTTCCCGAAATAGCAAAGTTCAGTTCAGGCAAAAAAGTTTTCATTGCCGGTAGTACCTGGCCTGAAGATGAGAAACTGCTTTTCGATATGATCAATCATTCTAAAGATGACTGGAAATTTATTATTGTTCCTCATGAAATCAGCGAATCGCATATCAGCTTTTTAATTTCCGGAATCAGAAAAAAAACGGTGCGGTATTCAAAACTCAACAACACTGAAAATGATGTTATGATTATTGACAACATCGGCATGCTTTCATCTGCTTATCAATATGGTGATACAGCTTATGTAGGCGGAGGATTGGGAAGAGGATTGCATAACATCCTTGAACCGGCTGCTTACGGACTGCCTGTAATTTTCGGAAACCGCATAGATAAAAATCCGGAAGCAAAAGCGATGATTAAAAATGGAACCGGGTTTACTGTCAGTTCAACGGAAGAATTGAAATCTGTATTTGACAAATTGAATGAGAGCAACTCATTATCAGAGTTGAAAATTGGTCAGAGAAATTATGTTGCAGAGCGGGCAGGGGCAATTGAAAAAATAATCGGCCATTTAACCACCTATTAAATCAGATTAATCTTTTTTAGCCTTCCGCCCGGTAATCATTTTAAGCATATTTATTTCCATCTCGCTGAGATGGCGCCAACGCCCGCGCGGAAGGTCTTTTTTGGTTAATCCTGCAAACATGGTACGGTCTAATTTGTGAATCTCATAACCGAGCGTTTCGAAGATTCTGCGTACAATACGGTTTCTGCCTTCGTGAATCTGCAAACCAATATGTGTTTTCAAAGCAGGATGATCATACTCTACTGCATCTACGTGCGCAATACCGTCTTCCAGTTCAATTCCTTCTGCTATCTTTTTTAAATCTTCGTAACGCACCGGCTTATCTGTTTCAACATGATACAACTTGCTTATGTTGGAAGATGGATGCATCAATGCTCTTGCCAGTTCACCGTCATTGGTAAACAAAAGCAACCCAGTAGTATTACGGTCAAGCCTGCCGACAGGATAAACACGCTCTTTGCAGGCTCCTTTAATAAGTTCCATCACGGTATTCCTGTTTTCAGGATCATCTGTTGTTGTGATGTAATCTTTAGGTTTATTCAGAAGAACGTATTGTTTGCGTTCATTGCGCATCTTCTCACCATTATATTTTACCTCATCCTCTGCATTAATCTTAGTCCCCATTTCAGTTATAATCTTGCCATTCACCATAATCAATCCGGCTTTGATTAATTCATCCGCTTCTCTCCTGCTGCAGATTCCGCTGTTAGAAATGTATTTATTCAGGCGAATTAACCCTGAACTTTCTGTTTGCTTTTGCTGTGGAGCAAATGATTTCTTAAATGGCTTCTTCTCACCGAAGTCATCTCTTCTCTTAGGATAAGAAGGTTTGTCAGATTTTCTGAATGGTCTATCGCCTGCGCTTTCATCTCTTCTTTCAAAAGCAGGTTTACTTGATTTCCGAAATGGTCTTTCACCTGCGCTTTCATCTCGTTTTCTTTCAAATGCAGGTTTACCTGATTTCCTGAATGGTCTTTCGCCTGTGCTCTCATCTCGTCTTCTTTCAAAAGTTGGTTTACCTGTTTTCCTGAATGGTCTTTCGCCTCCGCTTTCATCTCGTTTTCTTTCAAATGCAGGTTTACTTGATTTCCTGAATGGTCTTTCGCCTGTGCTCTCATCTCGTCTTCTTTCAAAAGTTGGTTTACCTGTTTTCCTGAATGGTCTTTCGCCTCCGCTTTCATCTCGTCTTTTTTCAAAAGTTGGTTTACCTGATTTCCTGAATGGTCTTTCGCCCTTGTTTTTACTTCGCTTTTTATCGAATGAAGGTTTATCTGTTCTCTTTTTTCTGAATGATTTCATAATAATTGAAGGTTCAAAGGTAGGTGAATGGTTATCAACCGTCATATAGAGACAATTGCAATTGCATTCTTGCAGCATGATTGAATGCCGTGTTTATCTTCGCTCGCTGATATGAAGAATAATTTTATTGAAGAACTGAGATGGCGCGGCATGTTGCATGACATGATGCCCGGAGCTGATAAACTTCTGGAAACACCCCAGTCAGGATATATCGGTTTTGACCCTACGTCCGATTCGCTGCATGTAGGCAGTCTTGTTCAGATAATGACATTGCTGCATTTTCAGCGCTGCGGGCACAGGCCTATTGCTTTAGTTGGCGGTGCAACAGGAATGGTTGGCGATCCGTCAGGTAAGAGTGAAGAACGTAATTTACTTTCGGCAGAAGCCATTAATCATAACCTCGAAGGCATTAAAAAACAGCTTCAGAAGTTTATTGATTTCTCTGATGACAGCCGTGGAGCCATAATGGTGAATAATTACGACTGGTTTGAAAATTTCAAACTGCTTGATTTTATCCGTGATACGGGAAAGCATATTACTATCAGCTATATGATGGCTAAAGATTCGGTTCAAAAAAGACTTGAAACCGGACTTTCGTTTACTGAATTTACTTATCAGTTGATTCAAGGATATGATTTTCTGCATCTGTACCGGAAATATGGATGCCGGCTTCAGATGGGCGGCAGCGACCAGTGGGGCAATATGGTAACCGGCACTGAACTGATCAGAAGAATTGAGCAGGGCGAAGCCTATGCCGTAACCACCAAACTGTTAACTAAAGCCGATGGAAGCAAGTTCGGAAAGACAGAAAGCGGCAATGTATGGCTTGATGCCGGGCGCACTTCTCCTTACCGGTATTATCAGTTCTGGCTGAACACTTCGGATGAGGATGCTGAGAATTATATCAAAATTTTTACGTTAAAGAAAAAAGAAGAATGCGATGCCCTGATTGCTTTGCATAAAGAGCAGCCGCATTTACGCCTGTTGCAAAAAGCACTGGCAGAAGATATCACAGCACGAACACATTCTGAAGCCGGATTAAAGCAAGCGGTGGAAGCTTCAGAAATTTTGTTTGGCAAATCAACAGCAGATAGCCTGAATTCGCTGAGCGAAGAAATACTACTTGACATTATGGATGGAGTGCCGCAGTTTACGGTGAATAAAAATATGTTTGAAAACGAAGTTAATGTTGTTGATCTGCTGGCAGTAAACACCCCGGTATTTCCAAGTAAAGCGGAAGCACGCAAAATGATTATTGCCGGTGGCGTAAGCATTAATAAAGTAAAACTCACTGATGCCAATACCATGCTTGGTAAGACACAACTAATCAGAAATAAGTATTTAGTGGTGCAGAAAGGGAAGAAAAATTATTACCTGGTGATGGCAGGATGATAATTCAAGTAACCGCTTGAAACTGCATTTACACGGAGTAAATAGACACTGCTGTCATTTCACTCCTCACAAATTTCCTTCAGTTTACACAGTGCTTTCGGATAAGTTTGATTCATGTATTCAATATAATCTTCAGCCGAATCCATTTCAACATTAACGGTGGTAGTGCCGTTGCTTTCTTCAAAAGAATAGTTTTCCAATCCTCCTGCCCATTTTTCAACTTCGGGGCCTTCTGTAATTTGTTTTCCACCCTTTAAAATGCCAAGGTGCTTTATGGAAACAAAACGGTTGGGAATGTTATCATCAATCTCAGAAACCATTCCTCCCTTTTCTCCTTTCTCATCCGTTCCGACAAAGAAAATTCTGCTTCCCTTATTCCAACTGCCATCATAGGTAGATGTTGGATTGAATAAGGCAGTCCATTGTTCATAGGTAGCTTTGTTTGAAATGCCCAACATTTTGTCATAAACTTTGTCTGCAGTCGCATTGATTTTAATGTTGAATTGAAGTTTTACCATAGGGATGATTATCAGAAAATCCGTTTAAAATTTGAAAAATTGTTTCAGCGAATATAACAATGCAAAAGAAGCCATTCTGTAGTTATATCCGCCATGCCCAACCTAATTACTTTGAAGGTTGATGCCTTCATTCCGGCTTGCAGGCCAAACATTGTTTCAAAGTTTTTTCGTTGAATGGATGTAAGTTTTAGCATTACACTTTTACGGAAAACTGAACCTGAACCTTGCTCTTAGGTGTCAGCAAAGCACGGAACCCCCGCTATTGTAATCCCCCTGTTAGCAGTCTGTTGTTTTTTATTAACACGTCCTGAAAAAAGTTTACAGTCGTTGTTGTTAATCCTGATATTGATTTAAAAATTTAGTTTTAGTCCTGATATTGGTTTACAGTTAGTTTATTATTCTGGTAATAATTCTTCCGGCCTCGCTTTACATTCATTGGTTCATTTGCATGATGAACTTTATCGGGAGTGAGTTTACTGATACTCAAATGAGGTCTTTCCCTGTTGTATAATTTGATTGCAACGGCTTCTTTCACCGATTTTATTTTCTGAGCATATAAATACTCTTCTTTCAAAATTCAGTTTACTATTTCTGCAACAGCGTTTTCAAGTGGGTCGCCATTTTCGGTCATGCCAAATTTGATTTCGTGTTTATTGAGCAAGCCAATATATTCTTTGTTTCAAGACTTAGGTCCACGGTCGCTGAGGTGGGGAGACTCGTCCCGTTGGTCGGCATAACAAGCATAGAAACAGAAAATGCCTCCATCTCCGGCAGGAAAATCATGGCGAATACCTCTTCTTTAGCCTACAGGGCAAGTGCTAAGAGGTTTTGTTTCATGACAAGCATTACCGCGCATGCACGCAGAAACAGTTACGGAAGCTGCTTGCCCATTTCCATTAATTTTACACACAAATAAAATTTCAATGAGAACCTTTTTATTCGTTATTATTCTCCTGCTTTACAGCATCCGGCTTACAGCCCAGCCATCCTTCGTAAAAGACAGCCTCGATACTTACATCAACCGCGAAATGCAACGGTGGAAAATACCGGCTGTAGCCGTATCGGTTGTTTATAAAGGCCAGACGGTGTTCATGAAAGGCTATGGAACTACCGAGGCCGGTGGAAAGGAAAAAGTAAATGAACATACATTGTTTCAGGTGGCCTCCAATTCAAAAGCCTTTACCGGAACAGCGCTTTCGTTGCTGGATTACCGCAAGCAGCTTTCGCTTAACGATCGGGTGAAAAAGCACCTCCCCTACTTCGATCTGTATGATGAATATGCGGCTGAAAATGCCACCATTCGCGATATGCTGTGTCACCGTATCGGTTTTCAGACTTTCCAGAGCGATTTTCTTAATTGGGATGCCCGCGCCACAAGGTATGCGCTTATCGAAAATATGCGCAATGTAAAACCCGTGCATCCTTTCCGCTCGCGATACGGTTACTGCAATGTGTGTTTCCTTACAGCCGGTGAAATTATTCCTGCCGTTACCGATACTTCATGGGATGATTTTATAAAATATCATTTTTTTCTGCCCATGGGCATGAACCGATCTTCCACTACCTATCAGGGCATAACCGAAGCAACCAATGCCGCAAAGCCTTATACCCTTTTCGAAAATAAATTAACGCGGCTTGATTATGCTTATATTGATGCGCTGGGCCCGGCTGCTTCCATCAATTCATCGGTTTATGACATGACGCAGTGGGTAAAAACACAGCTTGACACCGGCAGGCTTGACGGCAAGGAAATTTTTCCGAAGCAGGTTATTCTTAATACCTGGGCAGCCAACATGTTGGTGCGCAGCCTTAACAGCCCCCTGTTTCCTTACCGTACACTGTCGGCTTACGGACTGGGCTGGTTTGTGGAGGATTATTACGGACGTAGAGTTATCAAACACGGTGGGGGAGCTAACGGCTTTGTTACCCTTACCACACTGATGCCCGGTGAACAGGCAGGCTTTGTGGTACTTACCAATACAGATGTGAATGAGTTTTATCAGGCTTTGTCCTTTCAGCTTACCGAAGCCTTTGCCGGATTGCCATACCGTAACCTCAGCGAAATATTTTATCAGAATTATGCGAAGGAAACAGAAGAACATCAGAAACAACTTGACTCGCTTAAACAAATAGCAGCATCAAACCCCTCGCCTGCCCTTTCTTTGGAAAGTTACACCGGCACTTTTAAGAATGAAGTGTATGGCACGATGGAAATAATAATTGACAAAGGCATGTTGGTAATGAGTTTTGAATATCATCCGCGACTTAAAGGAAAACTCACTTCTTTGGGTGAAAATGATTTTCTTTGCCATTACTCGGATGTAACCTACGGAATTCAAAAGATTACATTTGAAGTTGACGCAAACCGGATTTCTGCCGTTACAATCAAAGTGAATGATTTTATTGATTACATGCCTTACCGTTTTGTAAAAAAAGAATGATTACACGCACCGGTCTTTTAGAAACCTTCGCGGCAGAATGCGACACGAATACAACATTCGCCAGATTGCATTTTTCCGACTTGGAAGAAGATCAGTTCAACTGGAGATATCGCCCATCGGTTTGGAGCATTGCGCAGTGCATACAGCACCTGAACATGACAGGCACCCACTGGCTCAGGCAGTTTGAAAAAATACCAAAGAAGAAACTCAAAGCCGGAACACCTGATAAGTTTCAACCGGGAATACTGAGCAAATACCTTCTTAAAATCATTACTCCCGAAGCTAAAATTAAACTTAAATCTCCTGCCATTTTCATACCCCATCACCTCATCACCGGCAAAGTATGCCTTGAAGAATTTTATGAAGTGCAGGAAAGATTGAAATCATATTCTGTAAAATTCAGTCAGGCTGATATTTCATCGGGGTACCTTATCCCTCCTAACTTTTCTTTTATTCATGTAAACATTGGCGAAGCGCTCATGCTTCATAACCGCCATGTAAAAAGGCATCTGCTTCAGGCATTGCAAATAAAGAAACACATCTTGTTTCCTCAATACTCATAGCTGCGGGGCAGAGCGTGTTTGTCTTATCATATCTGCGAAAATTTTAAAATACACGATTACGCAGGGTAAGGCTTTAAGCGAATAAGGTACTACCCATTCATTTCTTAAAATACGGGGAAATACATCGGTGGGCGAAAGGACAGTCAGCACAAAGAGCAGAATCATCATTCCGGTTTCAAACCTTGAAGGTTGGTCTTTCTGAAAATACCATAAAGCCGCACCTGCTGTGGCTATGATATATGTTGGCGATTCGGCACGATGATTAAAGATAACCAACCAGACCAACAGCGAGGTAAAATACCATAGCCTGAATCGGAAGGAAATAAAATGACGGATAAAAAGAATGGGCAAAAGCATCAGCAGCAAACCAAAGATCAATATCGCTCCTTTCAGATGCACAATGCCAAACCACGAATGCATAATACCGAAAACAGAAATACCATCGGAAATGCCGTGGTCACTCCGCAACAAATGCATCCATCCTTCCATTTGTATTATGTATCCCTGCGAAGAGGTAAACAATAACGGAAGCATGAAAATTATTATTCCCCATGCGGCAAACCACAACATGAACTGCTGCCGCTTTTCATAAACCATAAACATAACGGCCATGAGCAACCCGAATACTTTGATGTAAACAGAAAGTATGATGAACAGAGCCGCCATCATGTTGTTATGCCTTTCGAATGAAACAAATGCGCCAATAAGCAATGCGGCAATTAAACCGTTGCTTTGCGAATTCTGCATGTTGGTCATCAGTTCAAGCACAATGAACCACAACACATAGATTTTCTTTTTGTCTCCGTCATACGGAATAAGAAACACGGCCAGCAGCAGCGGCAAGGCATTGAGCAGGTTCCACAGGATAAGACCTGCCGTATCATTCAACCATCCGAAAGGTGCAAACAGTACGGCAAATGAAGGGCTGTATTTATACAGGTCATAATGCTGTTCGGGATGAGGCACATACATGTTAACCCCGTTCTTCAGGTTAGTAAATGATTCTTTAAAGATGAGGTAATTGTTATAGCGGCTGAAAGTATCACCGGGCTTTGCTTTCATCATCTGCCCTATCGCAGCAGCTACAGCAAACAGGGTATAAACTGCAAATACAAAATACCTGTTCAGCAAAAGGGCTTTCAGTTTATCCATGATGAGGAACGGACAAATAAATCAAACCGTTTCGGGCGGATTGATTATTTCATAAACGGATAGCGGTAATTAACCGGAGGAACAAACAGTTCTTTGATAGTACGAGGTGAAACCCAACGCAACAGGTTGATCATGCTGCCGGCTTTATCGTTGGTACCCGATGCACGGCCTCCGCCAAAGGGTTGTTGACCTACAACGGCTCCCGTACACTTATCGTTGATATAAAAATTACCGGCTGCATTGCTAAGCCGTGAGGTGGCAAGCTGAATGGCATAACGGTCTTGTGCTATGATAGCGCCTGTAAGTGCATACACTGCCGTTTTGTCAACCACATCAAGTATCTCTTCAAACTTATTATCAGGATATACATAAAGCGTAAGTACGGGCCCGAAGATTTCTTCGCACATGGTTACGTAGTAGGGATTGGAGGTACGCAGAACGGTAGGCTCAATAAAATAACCGTTCGATTTATCGTAATTACCTCCTGCAATCACTTCAATGTCTTTGCTCTTTTTGGCAGCATCAATGTAAGCGGCAATTTTATCAAATGCTTTTTCGTCAATCACTGCATTGAAGAAGCAGGAAAAATCTTCAGTCCCTCCTGTTTTGAATGAGGAAATGTTATCGGTCAGTTTTTTTCTGAGCTCAGGCCACAGGCTTTCAGGTATGTAAGCACGCGAGGCTGCACTGCATTTCTGACCCTGATACTCAAATGCCGCACGGGTAAGAGCTGTTACCAGCACATCCACATCAGCACTCGGATGGGCAAGGATGAAATCTTTGCCACCGGTTTCGCCTACAATACGGGGATATGTTTTGTAAAAGCTGATGTACTTCCCTATCTCTGACCATATACCCTGAAACACACCGGTGCTTCCGGTATAATGTATTCCGGCAAAATCGGGATGCTTAAAGATAACCTCACCGGTTTCCTGTCCTGATACATAAATGAGGTTGATAACTCCATCGGGCAATCCGGCTTTCATAAATACTTCCATCAGCACCTGCGCGGAATAAATCTGAGCAAAGGCCGGTTTCCACACTACGGTATTGCCCATCATGGCAACAGAGGTTGGCAGGTTGCCCGCTATGGCTGTAAAGTTGAATGGTGTAAGCGCAAATACAAACCCTTCGAGCGGGCGTTGTTCTACCCTGTTCCATACACCTCTGGAGGATATGGGCTGCTGGCTGTAAATCTCCGTTGCATACTGAACATTGAAGCGCAGGAAATCTATCATTTCGCAGGCAGCATCAATCTCAGCCTGAAAAACATTTTTGCTTTGGCCAAGCATGGTGGCCGCATTAATTTTATAACGGTAAGGTCCTGCAAGCAACTCAGCGGCTTTTAGAAAGATGGCAAGCCGGTGTTCCCAGTTCATAGCTGCCCAACCGGCTTTGGCTTTCAGTGCTGCATCAATGGCCTGCTTTACATGGGTAGTGCTGCCAATGGAGTAGTGCCCAAGAGTATGTTTATGGTCATGAGGCGGAGCCATGCGTCCTTTTTTACCGGTATCCACAGGTTTGCCATCAATGATCATGGGTGCATCTATCTGCACAGAGCGCATTTGTTCAATGGTTCTCTTTAATGCATCGCGCTCGGGGCTGCCGGGCGCATAATCAAGAATGGGTTCATTAACGGCTACGGGTACTTTGTAAAATCCGGTTGACATAATCTGGTTTTTAAAAACGGAGGGCAAAAGTAAGAAATGAGCGAGTGTTTAAGTTACACTCAGCAGCAGACTACAAGCGGTACATTACAGCTCCATAATTCAAAACCGAGCTTACTGCTCATGTTCCACTATTCCTCTCGCCAAATATGGCGCTGCCTATGCGAATCATGGTGCTGCCTTCTTCAAGGGCAATGGTATAATCGCTGGTCATGCCCATGCTGAGAATGGAAATTTGGGGCAATAGTTTTTTTGCTTCTTCAAAAAGCAATTTAAGTTGTCTGAATTCATTGCGGATGCTTTGTTCATCACCGGTAAGCGTAGCCATTCCCATCAGCCCGTCAATCAGAACATGCCTGCGTTTTGTTTTTAATGATTCGTGAATGAAATCCATCAGCTTCTCAGGTTTGATGCCAAACTTGCTTTCTTCCTTAGCAATATGGACCTGCAGCAGACATTTTATTACCCGGTTGTATTTTGAGCCTTGTTTTTCCAGTTCATTAAGCAACCGGATGCTGTCAACCGAATGAATGAGATAAACAAAAGGAGCAATAAGTTTGGCTTTATTCGATTGAAGATGGCCGATGAAGTGCCAGAATATATCATCGGGAAGCCGGATGTGTTTCGCGACAAGTTCATCGGCATAATTCTCACCGAAATGACGGATGCCTTTATCATAAACCTGAAGAATCTCATCCATGCTTTTAGTCTTAGAAACGGCTACCAAAACAGCCTGATGCTTTTCAGCTTCGGCCGAAATGGTTTTCAAATTCTCCTCAAGCATGATTACTTGGCGGTGATTACAAATTCAGTTCTGCGGTTCTTAGCCCGCCCTTCGGCAGTCAAATTGGAATCAACAGGTTTGGATTGGCCGAATCCCTGTGAGGTTAACCGCGAAGGGGAAATACCAAGGCTGATAAGAAAATTGTAAACCGCTTTTGCACGCTGCTGGCTAAGCACAAGATTTTTCTCTGCAGTGCCGCTGTTATCGGTATGGCCGTTAATGGCAATATGCAATTTGGGATTTTTATCGAGAAACTCTTTGAATTCGGCAATCACTCTTTTTGAGCCTAAAGACAGTTCATAAGAATCGGTAGCAAAAAGAATATCAGGCAAGGTGTAACTTACGCCCAGTTCTATTTTCTTTAATTCAAAATTTACTTTCACCGGTGCAAAATTGACGGTATCTTCTTTCGAAAAATAGGAAGAAGCGAATGCGGCATTATCCTTTTTTACCGTAAGCATGTAATCATCTTTAAAAGGAACAACAGAAGCATACCGCCCGGTAAGTGTATCGTACTCAAGATTGGTAATGTCATTTGTAGTTATATTCTTCAGTTCAATCTTCGCTGCCTTAGGAACTTCTTTTTCTTCATCCATCAATGTACCTGTTACCATCAATACTTTCTCGGGTTTAACCTGTTCAGGAATATCGAAAGAGTAAATGTCATAACCTTTTCCGGAAATGACTGTGTTAGAAGCAAAATATCCTGTGCGGCCATCGGTGCTTACAAAAAAACCTACTTCATCGCCTTCGGTATTGATCGGGTAACCAAGGTTAACCGGTTTACTCCAGTTGCCTTTATCATCCATGCGGCTGACGAAAATATCAAAGCCGCCCATGCCGGGCAAACTGTCGGATGAGAAGTAAAGCGATTTTCCGTCAGGATGAATAAAGGGTGTTTTTTCGTTTCCGTTTGTGTTAATCATGCTGCTTAATGGTTTTGCTTTGCTCCACTTACCGTTGGTTTTTCTGGTAACATAAATGTCAGATGTCATGGTAACCGAATCGCGGAAGGAAGCGAAGTACAGTGTTTTTCCATCGGAAGAAATGCTGGGCTGCGAATCCCACTGCTTTGGGTCATTCACCTCATATCCAAGATTAGTGATAGGCCCCCAGGCATCTTTTTTCCATTCGGAATAGCAGATATCAAAATTGCCGCCCTGATTAACTGTGAAATAAATGACAAGGTTATCTATGGTGACCGAAGGGCCTCCTTCATTATTGGAATTTCTTGAGTTGAATGGTGGTGGCATTGGTTCGCCACGTTCAAAATTTCCATCTGCTTTTCTTTTTGCTGTCATAAATTTTTCAACGCTGATGGGTGTTAATGCCGATTTGCTGGTGATTTCGAACCTGCGTGTAAAAAAACACTGCTCGTTATCGGCAGATATAACGGCAAGATACTCCGGGTCTGATGTGCTTATTTCCTTTACCACAACAGGATTAAAAGAAACGGGATTGGCCATCAGCTTAGCTCTTACCAGAAGTAATTCTGCACGTTTGATCTGATCCTCTTTTGCCTGGCTGCCGAAATCAAGAAAACTTTTCAGGTATTTTTCGCATTCTGCATACTTTTTTGTGTCGTACAAGTAACTTCCCAAACGGAAATGCGATTCGGGCGAAGCATCGGGGCAAGCGGCAATCAGTTTGGCGTATGCTTCTTTCATCACCTTGTAATCACGCATGTTGAAAGCCATATCGCCAATCAGTTTCCAGGCATCGGCATAAGCAGTGTCTTCTTCAACGGCTTTAAAGGCAAGCTCTTTTACCTGCTCGTACTTCTTACCGGTTTTACGGGCCGATACAGCTTTCTCGAAAAGGCTTTTGGCTTTGGATGATGCAGGAGGCGGACAGGGTAACGGCTTTTGGCTGTTAGCGAAAAAAGGCAGTATTAAAAGCAGCAAAACATACCTCATCCTTAAGACTGAACAATAAGGGTGAAAGACGGGACTCGAACCCGCGACCTCCAGAGCCACAATCTGGCGCTCTAACCAACTGAGCTACAATCACCGTTTCGGGGGCGCAAATGTATTTAAACTTTGACGGAACGGTAATAGTGAACAGAGGAAATTTAAAATCAAGAGCAACCACTCAGGTATTAGCCAGTTCAAAAAACAATTTTCATCCTGATTCATTTTCTTTGGCTCATGTCTGCTGCCCGCGAAATTTTTCTTCGTTACCTTGCCCCTACCAGTACGGCTCCACTGATGCTTGAAATAGAAAGCGCAGAAGGAAGCATAATTACCGATACGTCAGGCAAAAAGTACATTGACCTTATTTCAGGCATTTCAGTAAGCAGCCTGGGTCATAATCATACCGAAATTAAAAAGGCAATCATCCGTCAGCTTGATAAACATGCCCATGTGATGGTTTACGGAGAGTTTATTCAAGCGCCTCAAAACAACCTTGCCGAACTTCTTTGTTCGCTGCTGCCTTCAACTTTGAACAGTTGTTATTTTGTAAACTCAGGAACTGAAGCCATTGAAGGCGCTTTGAAATTGGCCAGGCGATTTACAGGCCGGTATGAAATCATGGCATTCCGCAATGCCTATCATGGCAGCACGGCAGGAGCCCTGAGCCTGATGAGCAATTCATATTTTAAAGATGCCTTCCGTCCGCTGGTTCCCGGCATTAAATGGATAGATTTTGGCAATGCTTCTCACCTGAAACTTATCACCGAAAACACGGCTGCCATTGTAACCGAATTTGTGCAGGCCGAAGCCGGAGCGCTTACTGCCGAAGATTCCTTTTTTGCTGCACTGAAAAAACGTTGTGATGAAACAGGCACCTTACTCATTGCCGATGAAATTCAGACCGGCATGAGGCGAACAGGAAAACTGTTTGCCTTTGAACACTATGGAACCGTGCCTGATGTTTTAGTATTGGCTAAAGCATTCGGTGGCGGAATGCCCTTAGGTGCTTTTATTGCCGGCAGAAAAATAATGCAGACGCTTAGTGAAAATCCTCCGCTCGGACACATTACCACCTTCGGAGGGCATCCGGTCTGTTGTGCTGCTGCAGAAGCATCACTAAAAATAATTTCAGCAATCAGCGAAAAGGAAATCTATGAGAGAGAAAATCTTATCAGGCAGATGCTCGTTCATCCTTCCATCATCAACATCAGCGGCAAAGGCCTGCTTCTTGGTATTGAGTTTGAAAATACAGAAATATGTCAGCAGGTAATAAAGCAATGTATCCTCAACGGAATAATTACCGATTGGTTTTTATTTGCACCGAAAAAACTGAGAATTGCGCCCCCACTGAACATAAGTCTGCACGAAATTCAAACTGCTTGTAAAATCATTTTATCATCCGTAAACACTGTAACTTCTAAAACTTAAAACTTATGACTGTACTGATTGTAGAAGACGAGCGAAGCCTCAGCCACGAAATCGAAATTTTTCTGACCAAAGAAGGATATCACTGCGATGCCGCATTCAGCGGAGCCATAGCTCTTCAGCGAATAGAAGAGAACAGCTATGACTTTGTGTTGCTTGATTTAGGCTTGCCCGATACTGACGGCTTGCTGGTGCTTAAAGAAGCAAAAGCCAAAGGTTGCGAAGCGGCATTCATTATACTTACTGCCCGCGGCCATGTAGATGACAAAGTAAAAGGACTTGAAATGGGCGCTGATGATTACCTGTCAAAACCATTTTCACTTGCAGAATTGCAGGCGCGTATGCAGGCTATTCTACGCAGAAAGCATGGTTTGAAGTCAAACACCCTGCAGATTAAAGATTTTGTGATGGACATTAACAACCGCACTGTACATCATAACGGAAACCTTGTTCCGCTTACCAAAAAAGAATTTGACCTGATGCATTACCTTGCCTTAAACCGTAACCGCGTACTTACAAGGATGCAACTGATAGAACATATCTGGGGCGATACGATGGACGAGGAATATGATTCAAACTTTATTGACGTACATGTTAAAAATCTTCGCAAGAAACTTACAGCGTTTGCGCCTATTGATTGGTTCGAAACTGAAAGAGGAATAGGTTACCGATTTAACCTGCCGGGAACATAATTGCCCATGAGGCTTCAGTTAAAATTTGTCATTTACAATGCCCTTTCGAAAGCGCTGATTATTGGCGCTTTCGCTCTTTTGCTTCCTGCCATTGCCGAGCAGGTTGTATATAAACACATTGACAGCAGGCTGGAAGCCAGGCGCGATCTTATACTTAAAAAAATAAAACTTGGAGGTCTTGATCAGGCGCTGCTCGAAGAAGACTGCAGTTTTGACGATTACAACATTTTTAAGGAAGAATTTATCTCCATTCAGCCTATCAGCAATGATGGAGCGCATAATCCGGATTCATCGGTATTCAGTAACGAAATCTGGAATATTGACGAAGGTAATCAGCAGGAGCACCGCGTAATAAGGCAGCCTTTTCTTTACGATAACCAATGGTATGAACTGAACATTGGCGAAGGGGTATCGGCTATTGAACAGCTTAAACGCACCATTGTAACATTTTCATTGTACAGCATGGCTTTAATTGTTCTTATTTCAGTTTTTTTCGATTTAGGTTTTTCAAGGTTATTGCTGCGCCCCTTTTACCTGATTGTTGACAAGAAGCTGCGGAGAACCAATTCGCCCATGCAGTTTCATTTTCACAAAATAAAAAGCACCACTTACGAATTCGCATATCTCGATGAAAGCATTGATAACCTGATGAAGAAAATTCAGGATGCATTCAACATAGAAAGAGAATTTATTTCGAATGTATCGCATGAATTGCTCACTCCGCTATCCATACTTAAATCGCGGCTTGAAAACATTGTAGCTGATCCTTCTACCCCTGAACATGTATCGTTAAAGGTGATGGAATCACAGAAAACCATCCATCGCCTTAGCCGCATCATCAGAGCCTTGCTGATGATTTCGAGAATTGAAAACGAACAATATCTGAAAGATGAGAAAGCCGAATTGAAATCAGTGATTAACGAAGCTGTAGATGAACTGGAAGACCGCGCTCAGTCAAGAAACATCAGTATTTCACAACAAACCGAAAACTTTCAATACCAGCCATGCAACCGAAGCCTTATCTACACCATGATTTTTAACCTGGTTAACAATGCCATTAAATACAACAAGGATAACGGAAGCATTGATATTTCGGGAAAAGTTTCCGGAAATGATTATGTGCTGGAAATAAAAGATACCGGCTGCGGTATTGATAAAAGCCAGATTGAACATATCTTCACCCGATTTAAGAAACTCAATAAGGATGATGACAACAGTTTCGGGCTTGGCTTACCGATAGTTAAAACCATTGCAGAATTTCATAGAATTGATATTTCCGTTCAATCCACACTGAATGAAGGAAGTACATTCAGGCTTGTATTCAGGAAAAGTACTGTTTGATTCACTTGTAATTCAGAGCAACATTATCACCTTTGTGGCGTAATAGAAAGAAAACATGAAAGCACTGGTTGTTACTCTTCTCTTATCCATGCTGGGATTATTTGCTCATGCCCAGCATGCAGTTAACCGTCAGCAACCAAATCGTACCCCTGTACAAACTCAGGAAAAGGAAAGAAGGCAGCAGCCATCCGGTGAAAATGTACGTCAGGTTAAAAAGGACCGCCATACTGACAAATGCTGCGTGAGAAAATCGGAAGTACCGGGTACCAGAAGAAAAGACTGAGTCATACCATTTTATTAAATACGAAGACGCTGCATAATGCAGCGTTTTTTTTATTGATTTTAATCACATCCTGCAAATGCATTCTTTCTACTTTTGGCAAGCCAAAAAAAAATTATGCCGCAGTATCACACCTTAGGTCAGATTCCTCATAAACGCCATACGCAATTCCGAAAACCGGATGGTTCATTGTATTCCGAAGAACTTTTTTCTACCCATGGCTTCAGCAATGTATATTCGCTTATTTATCACCTCTATCCTCCTACCCTTATCAAAAAAACATTAGAACCTTTTTCGCGAGAACCGGAAGTTGTTCATCAGCGTTTTCTGAAACATCACAGCTTTAAAGGATTCATGATTGAGCCGGAAGATGATTACATCAGGAGCAAAAAACCTGTTCTGGTGAATAATGATTTGCACATTTCCCTGGCTGCTCCTAAAAAATCCATCACGGATTACTTTCTGAAAAATGCCGATGCCGATGAAATGATTTTTGTTCATCATGGAAGCGGTAAAATGGTTTCGCTTTATGGTGAAATCGAATTCGGCTATGGCGATTACCTTATCATTCCGAGAGGAACGGTTTTTCAACTGCATTTTAACGACAGCAATAACCGTCTTCTGGTGGTTGATTCCTTCAGCGCTATTGAAACACCGCGCAGATACCGTAATGCTTACGGACAGTTAGAAGAACATGCTCCGTTTTGCGAACGCGACATCCGCAAACCACTGAACCTTAAAACATACGATGAAAAAGGCGAATTCACCGTAATGGTTAAAAAGCAGGGAATCGTTTATCCTTTTATTTATGCTACTCATCCTTTTGATGCCATCGGCTGGGACGGCAACTGTTATCCCTGGGCATTTTCTATTCATGATTTTGAACCTATAACAGGTCGTGTACATCTGCCGCCTCCCATCCATCAGACTTTTGAAGCGAACAATTTTGTAGTCTGTTCATTCGTGCCGCGTCTTTATGATTATCATCCGCAGGCAATACCAGCTCCGTACAATCACAGCAACATTGATTCGGACGAGGTGCTTTATTATGTGGATGGAGAATTCATGAGCCGCAAGAATGTAGAAAAAGGACAGATCACCTTACATCCGGCAGGTATTCCTCACGGACCGCATCCGGGCACGGTGGAGAAAAGCATTGGGCAGAAAGAAACACGCGAATTAGCCGTAATGATAGACACTTTCCGACCGCTATGGCTTACCAAAGAAGCCATGCGCATTTCGATTGACGATTACTATAAAAGCTGGATGGAAGGCTGATTACACAAAGCCCAAATTCTCAAATTTTTTACCGATTACTTTTTCTGCATCAGCATTCAGCCAACTCGTAAGAATGGTAGCATACACCGAGCGGAAATCAACTTCATAAGTAAGGTTGCCATCGTCTAATTTGCTTAAATCAGGAACAGGATTGAGTAATCCTTTTTGTTTAAGGCTGCCGCTAATCAGAAACATAGCATTGGCCGCTCCATGATCTGTACCGTTGCTTGCATTTTGTTTAACCCGTCTGCCAAATTCAGAAAAAACCATGACCAGGGTATTGCTGAACTCGTTTTTCTTTTTAAGGTCTTCACAAAAAGCGCTTATGCCTCCTGCTAACGTTTTCAGCAGGTTGTTATGATTTTGTTTCTGATTAATATGGGTATCGAAACCGCTCAGCGAAACATAATAAAAGGTAGTGTCAAGCCCGGCTGTAATCAAAGAAGCAATGTTCTTCAAATCTTTTCCGAACGCATGGTCGGGATATGCGGCTGTTGATTCTTTGACATCAAACTTTTCCTTTATCACCGCAGCCGATTCATTGGCATCGGCCATCACTTTGTACATGTAATCAAGCGCATCAATGCCGGTTGAGCCGTAACGGAAATCGTGGCTATTAAACAGATTGTTAGTCATCCGGTAAAACTTTTCAGGATGATTAACGGCCAGTCCGAAGGTTTTCTCTCCTTTCATCACCATGCTTAAGGTATCATCAAACTCAATGGCTGTATGCGCTCTGCACTCATGACATTGCGAATCGAGGTAACGCCCAATCCAGCCGGTATTGATGGTTTTCTCACTTCCCGAAGCGGAATGCCAGATGTCCATACTGCGGAAATGCGAAAAATCAGGATTGGGATATCCAACGCTGTTTAATACAGCTAATTCACCGCTTTCATATAATTTATGCAGCGGCAACAAGGCATTGTTCCAGGCAGCAAGTTCATTGATTTTAATTATCTGATCAGAATCAAGGCTCAGGGATGGGCGCAACCGGTAATACAAATCATCTTCAAAGGGAATAAGCGTATTGAGGCCGTCATTGCCACCGGATAATTGAATGATAACAAGTCGTTTTCCGATAAACCCTCCCTTGTTCTGCCATGCTGTCGCTCGGATAAAATCAGGCAGAAACAAAGCAGAGGATGCCAATGCAGTGGTGCCTATAAATTTTCTGCGGGATACTTTCATACTCAGCTCAGTTGAAATTCGGGTAATGACATAAGGTAGAGAGCGGCTTCTGCGGGCGAGGTATAACGCTCTTTCCATTTATGGAGAATGGTGTCGGTGTTGGGGGTCTGAAGCAATAATCCGGCTAACTGCGATTTCCATAATTCAGGCTTTATGGCACGGACAGAATCTTCAAATGCCTTGGTGTCAGAATAAATTTTCACCCTGCTTTTATCTTCTTCGCTCACATCGGCATCGGCCAATTGGGCATCAAATTCTTTTCTCGCTTTAATGGGAATATTAGAAGCTTTCAGCAACATGGAAGGAAGGTTAAGCCGGTAAAGCAGCGTACTGCTGTCAATCCAGTTTTTACCTTCGGGCCAACCGGCTACATTGGGCGGAAATAGAAGCACCTGACCGAGAATGCGTTGTATGCGGAGGACTTCTGCATGATCGGCAAAACGGATATTGAAATTGCGCGAAAGATTTACCAGCAGTACAACAGGTGATTTTACTTTCACTCCTATATTTTCTTCTGCATAAAACCAATCACTGCTGAAGATGTGCTTCATTAAAACATGAATATCATAGCCCGAATTGAAAAAGCGGGCAGTTAATTCTTCAATAATTTTCTCATCAGGCTGATCATTTACAAAGTGCATATAAATCCGTGTACTTAAATACCGTGCACACTGCTTCTGTGAAGTGATGATATTTAAGATATCATCGCCATCAAATTTTCCTTTCATGCCGAGAAACTCTTTCTCGCCATCGTCATGATGCTGCTTTCTGAAAATAAAATTTTCGCGGTTGTCAAACCCCCATCCTGTAAAAGCACGGGCAGCTTCGCGGATGTCATTCTCGGAATAATTTCCTCTGCCCAGCGTAAAAAGTTCCATCACTTCGCGGGCAAAATTTTCATTAGGATGTTCTTTTCTGTTCTGCTTATTATTCAGAAAACGGAGCATGGAAGGATGCTTTGAAACAGCAGAAAGCAAATCGGGAAATTTTCCAAGCGCATGCTCCCGGATAGTATTGATATAACTTTCTCCTTGGCGGGCCAAAAGATTCTGGCAGGCGAAAATTCCGGCCCAGAATAAAGTCATCCGCTCATGCAAATCATTGCTGCTGTTTATCATGGTTTGCAGCCAGTAATGATTTGTACCGACAAATAACAAACGCCTTACCACTTTATTCCCGGCTCTTTCCATCATTTCCATACCTGATTTCTTTTGCAAACCGGCAATGGCTTTGTCGGAATAATCAAGATAAAACAGAGGTTTTCTTTTATCGGTAATTTCATCAATCCAGGTTTGTAACGATCCGGAAGTGTTCAGATGCTGCTGTGCAACCGGCCCGAAACCGGAGCGCCATAACAAATGATTGATTTTGCGTTGCTGGCTGTTCATTTTCTATAACCTGCAGACAACGCGAAGAAACAAAGGTTTATTTCCGGTTATGATGAAGACCTGATGGAGAGCTGATCAGGAGTGAACTTCCGCTGATTAATTTCATAACAATCTCCCTTGGTCATCACATGCACAATAAGATTTTCGATACTGATGGGAGTTCCTTCCTGCTGATCAGCAATGTTGCTGTGGCGGATATTATGTCCGTCAACCACTACCACCAAACCCGAACCGATAGCCTCAAGATGGTTTCCATCTGAAATATAAACACCGGTATCTTCTCCTAAACCAATACCGATACAGGCCGGATTGCTGGCTACGGCCTGCGCCAGCCGTCCGAAACGGCCGCGTTTATCAAAATGAGAGTCAATAATTACATTCTTAATAAATCCCAAACCTGTAGTTATTTTCACTTCACCTTTAATCAATGCTCCTGAACTGCTGCCCTGATAAATCATGGTATTGCTCATGGCCATGGCGCCTGCACTTGTACCGGCAACTATAAAGTTTTCATTACTGTACCGCTGCTGAACAAGCTCCAGAAATTCTGTACCACCGAAAATGGCCGTAAGCCGCAACTGGTTTCCTCCGCTGAACATGATTCCATCGCATTTGTTAATACGCTGAATTACCTCGTTCTTCTGTGCATCTTCGCGGGAACGGATATCAAGAATACCGATATTATTACATCCCAACTTTGAAAAGGCATGCAGGTAATTCTGCCCTACTTCCTTAGGAATGGAAGAGGCGCTTGTTACTACTTCAATTCTCGAATCTTTTCCATGGGGTAGTTCATGAACAATGCGACTGAGAATCTGTAATTCGAAAAAATGAAGATTACTTTTTTGAGCATAATCCGGCTCGCTTTCCGTCCCTTTATCTTCATTGCCGCCAATGGCAATCAGTTTTCCTTTGGGTATTTCCATGTTTAAAAATGATCTGTGCAAAAGTATTTTTAAAAAAACTGAATGTCCGAATCTAAAGACTGTTTTCTAAATAATTTTGTACACAACTTACAAAGGCTAATGATACAAGTAGAAAAAAGAACAAACCTATCACACAAAGAATTTGTAAATGAGTATTTGCGTCCATGCAAACCGGTAGTCATTAGTGATGCAACTGCCGGCTGGCAGGCGCATACTCTATGGAGTACTGATTACTTCCGCAAAAAATTCGGCAGCCGCAAAGTATCTGTTATGGGTAAGGAATATGTTTTTTCCGATTACCTTGATATCGTTGATAACTCAACCGCTGAAAATCCTTCACCATACCTGAACGAAGTAAACATTCATAAAATGTTTCCGGAACTGACAGATGAACTTAAACCGTTTCTCAAATATGCTTTACCCGACAGGCTTCAAAGCCATCTTATTCCTGCATCCTGGGGGATGAGACAAGGTTTAGTTGAATTATTGATTGCCGGAAAAGGCACTAAATTTCCCGGCTTGCATTATGACGGTTTTCACATGCATACCTTTGTTACTCAGGTAAGGGGCGATAAAGAGTTTTATTTTTATCCTCCCGATCAATCGCCCTACATGTATCCCGAAGAAAGGATTCCTAACCGAAGTAAGGTGAGGGATATGTTTAATCCTGATCTGGAAAAATTTCCGTTGTTTAAAAATGCTCACTATTCCATGATTGTAGTGAAGCAGGGTGAAACCATGTTTATACCCAGCGGATGGTGGCACAGCACAAAAATTCTTTCAACCTCCTTAGCCGTTTCCATCAACTCTATCAATGACAAAATGTGGAATAGTTATATCAACGATTTTTTTATTATTCATCCGCACAGCCCGCTAAAAACTGCTGTGATGAAAACTTATTTTAGGCTGGCCGGAGTGGCCATGTCTATCTCAGAAAAAACGAAATCATTTGATTGAAACTTTTTCAGGCTAACAGCATTACCATTGCTGCTAAAGCGAAAAGGATACCTGCTTTATTCATTAAGCTTAGTTTTTCTTTAAAAATAAGTATGGCGTAAAGTGTTGAAGTAAGCACTATGCCGACATTAAGCACTGCAAAGATGATGGCGCTCTGCGCGCCCGGCTCTTCAAGGCATATGACAAGGAAGTGCAGCGAGAAATAATTGAATAAACCGAGACAAATTCCACCCAACACATTTTTCCATGCAAACACTGCTTGTCGCTTTACATAATCAAACATTAATTTTATCAGGCCAATCGTTCCGGCAAAACCAAATAACACGGACATAACCAGATATCGGTTGCCGTCATTCATAAACTCAGCCTGCGCATACTTGATACTTCCATCCACCAAACCTGTTCCGAGAAACAAAGCCGCAGGAAGCAGCCATGCCCATCCGTTTTTCTCTTTAGCTGATTTGGTTTCTTCTTTATTTCCTGAACTGATAAAAAAGACGGCAAGCAATGCAATTCCGATTCCGATGATGCGGATAATGCCGGGTTGTTCTGAATAAAGAAAAATACCAACGGAAACGGGAATGACTACCGACATTTTGGCCGCTACCGAAGCAACTGCTAATCCGAGTTTTCGGGTGGTGATGGAAGTAAGATTAAAAACAAGAATAAAAAGGAATCCAATCATCAATGCCGGCTGCCAGATGATACTTACCTCTGCCAGATGATAAACGTTGATGGTATAGTTCAGAAAAAAAGAACAAGCCGATGCCGTAAAATAATTGAAAACAATTCCCTGGCTGCTGTCAATGCCAAATACCTTGAAATACTTGAAAACGATAAACAGAAACGAAGCGCAGATGATAGAGAGTAACAGTATGATGCTCATGCTCTGTTGCAGATTTGAAAAAGTTTATTGTTGCCAATGGGAATAATTTCTGCTGCGGCAAGATTAACCACAGGCGCTTTTACTCCATTGCCAACATAATGAGGTGAAACAATAATCCGCATTTCGTCATAAAGATTTTTTTCAAGAAACCGGTTCAGTGTTTTTGTTCCGCCTTCAACCAGTAATGACTGAATCTGCAAACCATGCAACACTTCAAGAACAGAATTTAAATTTCCACAATCGGTTTTTATAAACTGAAGATGGCCATCTGTCAGTGTTTTCTTTTCATTCAGAATAAATACCCGGGCATTGTTATCAAAAACATTGAGATTTTGCGGCAACGATAAATTCCGGTCAATAAACACTCTTGCCGGATTTTTTCCTTTCCACAACCGGGTTGTCAGTTGAGGATTATCCGTCAGCAGCGTATTAGCTCCGGCCATGATGGCATCTTCTTCACTCCTCCAGCGATGAACAAGAATATGCGCTTCCTGATTCGATACTACCAACCGGCTGGCTGATATGCCGGCATGACCAATGAAGCCGTCAGCCGTCTGTGCCCATTTTAGAATGATGTAAGGACGTTTCTTTTCATGATAAATGAAAAACCTTTGGTTGAGTTCACGAGCTTCCTTCTCCATGAATCCTTTAATCACATTCACTCCTTCTTTTCTCAGGCGCTGCGCTCCATTCCCCTCAAAATTTTGTTTTATATCACTACAGGCAATTATCACATTCCTTATTCCGGATTGTAAAATCAATTCGGTACAAGGAGGAGTTTTTCCATGATGATTGCATGGCTCTAAAGAAACATACATGACTTCATCGCCACTGAAATTTCCACAGGCATTTTGAATTGCATTCACTTCGGCATGAGGTCCGCCATATATTTCATGAAATCCTTCTCCTATGATTCTATCGTCCTTAACAATTACACAGCCCACCATCGGATTGGGAGAAACACTTCCCAATCCTTTTGCTGCCAGTTCGAGACAGCGTTGCATATACTTTATTTGCGGATACATCAGGGCGGCTAAAATAGAATGCTTTCGCACAACGAAATTGAAAATTATTTAAAAGATGATTTAACCCGTGAGTTTGGCAGGGACGATGGCAGCGCCATTGTTGATTACATCCTTCATTGGTGGTCTGAAAAAAAATTGACTATTATGAATGAGCAAGAACTTGAATCCATCAAAAAAAGATTACTGAATCATGAGCCTGTTCAATATGTGGCAGGGTGGACAGAATTTGCAGGAATGCAATTACAGGTGAATCCATCCGTACTGATTCCGCGCCCTGAGACGGAAGAACTGGTATTTATGATAAAAGACCGGTTGCATGACCTTGCTGCTGAAAAAATCAAAGTGCTTGACATAGGCACAGGCTCAGGCTGCATAGCGTTAGCGCTGAAAAAGTTTTTTCCAAAGTGGAATATCACGGCATCCGACATCAGCGAAAAAGCTCTGCAAACCGCAAAAGCCAATGCCGTTATGCATCATCTTGATATTGAGTTTTTGCAAAAAGATATTCTACGCTGCAATGCATGGAATGAGTTTGATGTAATTGTCAGCAATCCTCCTTATGTTACCTTAAATGAAAAGCAGGAAATGCAGACTTCCGTTGCAGACTTTGAACCGCATGAAGCTTTATTTGTAACGAATGATGACCCGCTGCTTTTTTACAAAACCATCATCGGCTTATGCAGGAAAAGATTACTCAGGCAAGGGGGGCATTTATTTTTCGAAGTGCATTTTCAGTATGGAAAAGCATTGCCTGAATACATGATGCAGCATGGATTCCGTGAAGTGCAGTTACTGAAAGACCTGATCGGGAATTACAGGTTTGTGACCAGTATTTATACTTGACTCTGCTTTGTTGCTGGTTGTATGTACCTATCATTTCAGTTCCTTCAGCAACAAATGCAATACACTTTGCGCAGCCACTTCAATAATATGTAACCGTTTATTTTGCCCTGGCAGGTGTTCTTTTCACCAACCCCCGCTCTCCGTAGCCTGAAGCCCGGCACTGCACTCTGGCGACTACGGACTTGGTTACTTCTGAGCTCATTTTTCATTTAGCTTTTTCTTCTACTCCCATACCTATCGGCAGGCAAGCTTTACAAACCGCTTTACTCCGCTTTTCCCATATGCCTCTACCTTTATTAAATAAAGCCCTGCTGACAAGTGAGTAATGTTGAGTTGCTGGCGGGTGGTGTTAGGGGGTAATGTGAATTGTTGCACTGCTTCACCTAAAACATTGTAAACAGTTGCATGGCCGGTTGATTTTGGTGGTGAGTATTAAAACGTAAGTTGTGAAGCAGCAGGGTTGGGATAAACAATAAAATCATGAACCTGTTCAATGGGGCTGTTGCCGGTACCGGTTACATAGTTGCCCAGCGAATCGAGTTTGATGACATAAATATCGCGCTCCTGCCCGTTGGCTGTGGCTGCATCGTATTTGGTACCCGCAAGCAGCACTCCGCCATCGCTGGTGGCGAGGACTTTGTATAGGCCAAGACAATCATTTTGATATCCGATAGATTTAACAAAACTTACATTAAAACTCGTATCCATTCTTATGATGTAATAATATGATTCGAAAGGAGAAAAGAATAGAGAAGAGTTCTTTGTTCCACCAAAATAAACCTTGTCAACAGTTTTAAAATCTATACAAAAACCTGCTTCATGTTCATTTGTATCAGCCACACCAAAAAACAATGTATCAATACAATTAAAAGTTATATCAAACTTACCTATACCCAAACTTTTATCTAATGACCATACGTTTTCATATCCAGATGTGCCAACCAAGAAAGTAGTTAAGCTTATCCATTTTGCAGACATAGTTCTAATTGTTGAGGATATAGGTATTATAGCAATACTATCCAAACCAAAATTGGAACTCAGTTTAATAACTTCCAATGGATACATTGGTGTATTAAGCATTCCATAAACAAACAAATATACAGAATCAATATTATTATTATAGACTAACAAATCAAATCCCATTTGAAAACCATTAGGATTTCCAAATTTCAACATACTAATTGAATCTCCATTAGTTGACATCATTCCGAAAATTATGTCTGAATTAATTTGGGGAGAATATGTTTGCACACTTCCAACAAAAATCAGTGTATCAAGATTGATTTTATATATTTTAGAAATCTGATTGTTATAAGCAAAGTCCCCAAAGCTTTGTTCAGAGAGTATATTCAAAGCTGTATCTAATTTTAAAGTATAAATTAAACTGTTCGACATTCCTATTGGTATCCTATAACCAGTTATTAAGAATGTAGAATCTGAATCAAGGATTATATTACCCAAACTAATGTAATCCTGATTGCTGTTGATAATTTTAGAATCGATATACTGCCCAAGGCTATCAATTTTAATAATTAATCCACTTTTATCGCCCTGTGATGGTGGCAGGCTATTACCGATGCTTCCAACTAAAAAATAATTTCCTTTAACATCTTGAACCGCATCAGAAATTACTTCATCATCGGTTGTTTGGTATATATATTCAAATGACTGGGAATATAAATTCCCAGTCATTATCATACTTAAAACAAGATTTCTAATAAATTTTAAAACAATTTGTATATTCATAATTAATTTTCACTTGAATAAGAACTGCATTTGCCATAAAAAACTTGCGCTCCATGAAAGGCGACTTGAGGATTTGTATAAAATGGATCAACTGTCACATTATATACAATTGGTAATTTGTATTGAACTAAACTACCTGAAACAAGAGGTTTATTACAATAAGAAAATGATCTAATCGCATCTCGCTCACATTCTAATTCTGTTGGTGTAAGACACTGATTGTATGTTCCCATCCAAATGTCAGAAAGCGAATTACATCCTGTTCCACATTGATTATACGGGGGCCAAGGGGGATAATAATTCGAAAAGGATTTCCATGAAATGTCTGAAAAATAGTCACAATTATACTGCTCATAGCAATTAAGAAAAGGATTTAATTTCATTTGGATAATGTCCCATGAGCCAAGTGAGAAACTTCCTGAACCAGGATTACAAGGGCCAAAAGAAGCAGAATTCTAATAATCTGTATTTGGATCAAAATTGCAGGCTTTTATGTCATAGATATTAATGCCTGCAACCATTATCACACTCACTCTTATCCTTTTTTCTTCGTAGTCAACATGGCCGATTTCAAGATCAGCTACTATGTTGAAGTACTCTCCGTTTTCTAAGCGTTCGGCTGTTTGCTGTGCATGAGTAAGTAAATCTTCCCAGAATTCTCTCAGTACATCGGGACTTACAACCCATGGCCCATCAGTTTCTGATTGTTCAATGGTGATGAACCTTGAAGCGCTGTCTATGGCAATCTCATCATAATACTCATGCGGTGTGCAGGTGCGGTAGTTCAACGCTCCTTCGTGCATCAATACCACATCTTCGTACTCATACGTTCCAAGGTTCCATTGCCGTGAAAGCGATTGGGTAATAAAGTCGTTGGTTACCGACTCCAGTTCTTAAGGCGCCAGCCGTAAGGCAGCCGTATTACCTCCTTTCTTGTTAAGGGTGTTAACCTGTTGTTCTTTCCGACAGCTCAGGGTCATCATTAGCATGACTGCAAGAGCCAAAGTAAATGATTTTTTTAACATATTGATTTGGTTTTTATTTTCTGCCTACTCTGTTAAAGCCTGCCAAGGGCAGGCAGGGATTTTCGGCTTCCTCCTTTTAATTTTGTTTTATAAACTTATTACCTGTTTCTTTTCCATTTCCTGATACAATTCTGCTGCAAGCCATACGACCATACCGATAAGCATAAAAAATCCCGTATTGTCTCGTCTTTCATGGACGAGATAAAACGGGATTATACTTTTCTCGGTTTGGGTTTTTAGCGTGTCGTCACACACACACACACACATTACAAGAACCGTGCAGAGGGAGATTGGTGTTTTCGAGCCGGATCATGATCCAAATCAGAAATACAAATGTAAATAAATTCTGAAAAATCAAAATGGGATGAAAAAAAACAAATCCGTTAAACTAGGTCTTTCAGCAGCAAATGCAATACACTTTGCGAAGCCACTTCAATAATGTGTAACCGTTTATTGCCAAGCTGCAATTTGCGGTTGATGATTTTATCGGGGGTGGCTACGGCAATCCAGACAGTACCAACGGGTTTTTCCTGTGTGCCGCCATCAGGGCCGGCAATGCCTGAAGTAGCAACTGCATAATCTGTTTTAAAAATTCTTTTTGCATTCTCTGCCATTTCCATTACGGTTTCTTCGCTTACGGCTCCGTGTTTTTTAAGTGTATCTGCCGATACATGCAGTACATCTACTTTCATTTCATTGGAGTATGAAACAATTCCTCCTTTAAAATAAGCCGAGCTGCCGGGCACCGATGTAATTAAATGTGCCACGTATCCACCCGTGCAGCTTTCAGTAGCTACCAATGTTGCATTCCTTTTTTTCAGTTCCACTCCTACCCTGCTTTGCAAAGTATCGTCATCAAATCCGAAAACATATTTATCAATCAACGGTAATACTTTTTCAATTTGCGAATTGATTTCGGCTGATGTCTTTTTTTTCTCACCAACTGCAGAAAGCCTCAACCTTACCATTCCAACGGAAGGCAAATAAGCAAGCCGTAGGTCAGCCGGTAATGCATTTTCCCATTCCTTTATTTTATCGGCTAAAATGGATTCGCCTATTCCCTGCGTAAGGATGGTGCGGTGAATTACAGGCGGAAGGTTGAATTTCCCGGCAAGCCATGGTAATACGCTTTCCGTCATCATGGATTTCATTTCAAAAGGAACACCGGGAAGGGAAATAAAAATTTTGCCTTTCTCTTCGAACCACATGCCCGGAGCCGTGCCGTTTTTGTTGTAAATGGTTTTACAATTTTCAGGTACTTCGGCCTGCATGCGGTTAAGCGGAGTTACTTCCCTGCCGCGTTGTTTAAATAATGCTTCAATATCGCGGTAAGCTGTTTCATCAAACCGCAAACCGGTGTTGAAGTATTTGCAAAGAGTGGGTTTGGTAAGGTCGTCATTGGTGGGTCCGAGGCCGCCTGTCATCAGAATAATGTCAGCGCGCTGAATGGCTGCATTAAGTGCTTCTATGATGTGCGTCTCACTGTCGGATACCGAAGTGATTTGTTTTACTTTGATGCCGATGAAATTAAGCTGTTGTGCCATCCATGCCGAATTGCTGTCTATTATCTGCCCGATGAGTATTTCATCGCCAATGGTGATGATTTCTGCCGTCATTGTATGAATGCGTTGTGAATTAAATCAGTGTACAAAGGTAATCGGCACAGCGGGGCAACATCTTTGAAATGCAAAACCCAAACAAAAAATATATGAAACCCATTAGCATCCTTGCTGTATTTTTTATGACAGCCACTCTTCAGCTTAACGCACAAATCAACACCGGCAACATCATTAAAAACCTTACCGGATCCGGAGGCAGCAGCCTGACCAACGATGAAATCATCAAAGGCCTGAAGGAAGCGTTGACTATCGGAAGTAAAAACTCTTCCGACAAAGCTTCGCAGTTGGACGGCTTCTATAAAAACCCGCAGATAAAAATTCCATTTCCAAAAGAAGCACAGCAGATGGAGCAAACGCTTAACAACATGGGCATGACACAGCAAACCAGAGATTTTGTAAAAGCATTGAACCGTGCTGCCGAAGATGCCGCCAGAAAAGCCGCTCCCATTTTTGCCGATGCCATAATGAAAATGACCATTACTGATGGTGTGAACATTGTAAAAGGAAGTGACGATGCCGCCACGCAATACCTCAAGCAGAATACATCTTCCCCTTTGAAAGATGCTTTTAAACCAGTAGTGAAATCATCATTGCAGAAAGTAGAGATAACCAAATACTGGAATCCGCTGGCAAAGTCGTACAACAAACTGCCGATGGTGAAGAAAATAAATCCTGACCTTGATGAGTATGTTACACTTAAGGCAATGGAAGGGTTATTTACGCTTCTGGCACAGGAAGAACTGAAAATCCGTAAAGACCCGATGGCGAGGACTACCGATTTATTGAAAAAAGTTTTCGGGGGGAAGTAATAACTGAGATTGCTCCACCAGTCATCCGCTACCGCGTCAGGCTGATGCGCAATGAAGGGTGAAGAGAGATTTTACTCCTGTTCTTTCATCCCTTTGATAAAATTCTGAAGCGAGCCGTTGTATTCAATCATCAGTTTTTCAGAGAATACATCCTGCTTTTTGCGGTAACGAAGGTAGCTCATAAAGTAAGTGTTACCGGGAAGAGGTTCTTTTAGAAAATCATGCAGGTAAGCCTTTTTGTTGTGCAAAGGCAAATCACGAACAGCCAGCAAAACACCGGCAATTAAATCGTATTTCTGCCTGAGCTTATGTTTTAACGGAAGCGATTGAAAAGCCGGCAAGGTATAAAGCGAATCAAGTTTAAGTGCTCCGCTTAGTATATGCCGTCCGTAAGTTTCTTCGTCTGATTTGTAACTCAAATACCGAATAAGCTGCGAAGAGTTTTCACCGTATTTACTTTTCAAAAAAAGTACTGCACCCTGCTCACCCACAAAGGTGGCTAAGTTTTCATTCAGGTCAACGCTGCTTTTCAGATAAATGGTTCCATGTGTCAGCTCATGAATGATGAGTTCAGCCAATGAACCCTCGCGCCTTCGTAACATGTTGGATAACACCGGATCGCTGAACCAGCCCAACGTACTCCATCCGCTTACGGGCGAAAGGTCGGCATCATAGCCTTTGCTCTTCAATTTATAAAACTCCTTTTCTGCTTTCTCTTTTTTGAAAAATCCCTTGTAACTCACATTACCAAGCAATGGGAACCACCAGTGATAAGCCTTCAGGCGGAAGGGATCACAACCTGTAACATTCCACAATACCGGTTTGCCCTGCTGATTGTAAAAGGTGGTGTAATTGCTGTTTCGTTTCAATCCGAGAGAATCAAAAGCAAACGTTCGGATTTCTTCAATCAGTCTGAGTTTTTGTTTTAAGCTGTCAGTTAAGGTTTCATCTTTTAAAGCAAGTTCAACCGGTACAGCATTACGGATGATGTGCATTTGCCCTGATAACTGCTCCAATCCATAAATCACCAACCGTATGTTGAACAACAGCAGCACAAGGAATATAATCCCAGTCCATTTCAGCATTATAAAAATAATCTTTTTCACCAGTCGAGAAAATTTTCAAGGTCGCGCCTGTCTTTTTTAGTCGGTCTTCCGCTGCCCCACTGCCGGTAGGTTTTCAGGGTTACCAAATGAGTTTTAAATTTTTCAATCACTACTTCTGGCGTAATGTCGGTAAAATAGTTCACTACTTCACGGGCGGGCAAGCGGTTATGCACTTCCTTCAGTACACGATATTCGAAAGTAAAAGCACCCTTGCGCACAGAAATTTTGTCACCTGATTTTATAGTCTTTGCCGCTTTGGCCGGTTGTCCGTTAACGGTTACTTTTCCATCGTTGCAAAGCCCTGCTGCCAGCGTACGCGTTTTGCAAAGACGTACTGCCCAAAGCCATTTGTCTAATCTCATTTTTTCCGCGCTCATAACGACTGAAGAATCATGCGTGCCTTTTGCTGTTCGGGAAACCGCTGAACTATTTTTTTTAGAATGCTTTCCGCTTCCGTTCTTCGGTTTTGAAACAGGTATAGCCCTGCCAGATTGTAATGCGCCTGCAGGTAATCAGGGTCATAAGCAATGGCTTTCCGGATCATGGCTTCGGCTAAAGAAGCATTGCCTTCCAAAGCCAACTTCAGAAATCCGTAATTGGAAAGAGCGCGCACATTGAAGGGTTGTTCTTTAAGAACATCCTCATAAACAGACATGGCTTTACTGCTGTCTCCCATAGCTGTCAGTGAAGCTGCATAAGCCAACGGAAACTCTGCATACAAGGGCGCCAGATTCGCAGCCTGTTTGTAATACCCTGTTGCTTTATTCACATGGCCGGTATTCTCCAACGAAAAACCGATACGGTAACAGGTAAAGGCATGGCGGTTATCAAATGAAATTTTTGAAAAGCGTTTAATCAGATCAGGAAACATATTTTCATACTCCGCTACCTGACTGTAATTTTTCTTCAGGTAATGAATATGAATAAGCGCTTCCAGATTCTCTTCAGTTTCTTTTGAGTTGGATGTCGGGAAATACTTCAAAGCCGAATCGAGTGACCAGGGTTCAAAACCAAATTTTTCGAAATAATTGATAAAAGCCATACCTCTGCTCCATTCAGGTGCATTGGGATTATTGATAGCAGCAATGCCGGTAAACTTTCTGATTTTTTCCTGCTGATGGGCAGGCACAGGTTTACGTATGTAATGATCGGTTACGCGAACATGAGGAATATCGGTAGCTCCCGAGGCAGGCATGTGGCATTTTATACAGTTGAATAATTCGTTCTTCAAAAGATTTTTATCAGCCGCACAACCGTGGCTATCGTCTTTTGATGAATGACATTTTTTGCACGAAGCATTAAAAACATCCTTCTCTGTTTTCCTGACGCTAAGGTGCGGATTATGACAGGTGATGCAGGTCAAACTTTTTATGTTCGGCTTAAGCACTGATTGATTTTCTTTTTGCGATTTTTTATCTGTTTCCAGAAAGCAGCGGCTCATTTTGAGTCTTTCGGCATGAGAGGCCATGATGTGTTCATCTTCTGCTCCCGAATAAACCGGCATGAAGACATTCATCACTTCCGCAAGCTTCATTCCCGGACGGAAATCAAAAAACGATTTCCCTTCGTTCAGCACGGCATTGCCTTGAATATGGCATCGCTGGCAGACATCAAACTGCAAATCCACCGGAAGTTTTGAAGGATTTACAATGGTATAATCAATTTCCTGAGTTGTATTCACCAATTTTCCTTCGCGTTTTTCTTTAACATGCTGTGATCCGGGGCCATGGCATCGTTCACAGTCAATGCCGGTCTTCACTTTCAGATATTTGTTTTCAGAGCCTTTCACAAAATCGGGATAAGCATTGTGGCATGTCATACACTCAAGGCCGATGATGCGGCCAAAACGTGAGTTTCTTCCTCTTTCAAATCCCGGAGGCAAATCCCATTGACCTTTCTGTGTGTAAAAAGTAAGCGGAGCCTGAAATAAATATCCGTTCCGTTCAATAATATGCGAGTTAGTATGCTGCCCGCTGCCTACTATGTAGCTAATTGTTTCGATAAGTTTATGAACGGTATCGCCTTCTTCAATTCTGTATTCCATAATCCGTAAACTGTCATTCTGCCAGAACGGATAGTACCAGAGCTTTTTGAAATGATCAAATACCGGAGCATGATTGGAAAAGTCAGCAGAAGATTTTTTTTGAGAAGCCTGATCAAAAGAAAGCCCCATGCCGGTGTGCGAAAAAGTTTCATACACATCAGAATGGCATGATTTGCAGGTTTCCATACCGACATACTGCGTTTCGGGATTGAGCGAAGCATAACTTTTTCCTGATTGTCGGTTGCACGACCATTGAATCAACAATACAGAAAGAAGCAAAACGGGCAGAAGAAGAACAATCAGGTTATTCCTCAATTTCTTCTTCCTTTTCATGGTTGATAAGTTGCATGACAATAACAGGAATCCATTCGCCTGAAACCAGAAGCCAGTCCAGCAAAATGCCGGATTCTTTAAAACCATTTTTGCTAAACAAGGTTTTGCTCGGAAAATTATTCTCCGGGATGTAACAGAACAACTGCCGCAGATTCAGAAAATGGAAGCTGTAGCGAATCAGGGAGCGAAGGGCTTCGCTCGCATAGCGTTTTCTGCGTTCGCTTTCATCGCCAATCAGAATACCCACGCCAGCCCTGCGGTGAAGCGGATCAAATTCGTAAAGGTCAATGTAGCCGATGGTTTTCTTCGGATCATTTAATTGCTCAATAACAAAACGCAACTGACGTGTTGCATAAATATCATGCTCTACATGACGTATGTATTCTTCAAGATTGTATTTTGAAAATGGAGAGACCGTTCGTCCCAAATGCCAGATGGCAGGATTATTTTCCCACTCATGCATCAGATCAAGATCGGAAGGTTCGATGGCTCGAAGCAGAATGTTTTCAGATCGGAGCATGCGTTTTAATCAGCATCCAAACCTAAAGGTTTTTGCGGAATTGTAAATGAATGCTTAATTCCGATGATAAAAAAGAAAGAATTAACGCCCCATTTGCCCCTGATTATCCTCACCGCCTTCTTTCAGATCATCATTTCTGATTTTCTTTTTTGACTGATTGCTGAAGGTCATTTTTCCGAAACGGTAATCAAAACTCAGACGCACACCAAGGAAGTTTATTTTATTCGAATTGTTGTAAATAAAATCGTTTCCTTTATATTCGTTACGGAACCAGATGTAAGGCGTGGCAAAATTGTCAAGCCCCAGCCCTATACCGCCTTTTTCTCCTTTAAGTGAATAACGGACGCTTAAGTTGTAATAAAAGAAGGAAGTGGATTTTCCCTGCAGACTGAACCGCGGTCCGTTAAAATTTCCAAAACTCTGTAATCCCCATTTGTCATTGAATTTAAAATTGATAAACAGGTTCACATTGTAATTGATACCGTCATTGTAAACATCGTTTTCTACCGCTGATTTCACTTTGTAATACCATGCATTCAGGTTGCCGCCTATAATCAGTTTTTTCCACATCACATTGCTGCCAATGCTGATACCGGTAGAGTAATTCTTTCCCACGTTATCATAAGTGGTAACATAAACATCATTCGTATCAATAAAGCGGATACTTTCAATGGCATTGTTGGTAAAGCGGTGATAAATGTTGGTATTGATGGAACCGAATTTTTTAAAGAGACTGTTTCCCAATTCGAAGGAATGACTTTTCTCTGCACTCAGGTAAGGATTTCCATAGGAAATACTGGTGGGGTCGCTGTTATTCACATAGGGATTAAGGTAAAACATGCTCGGTCGCTGTATGCGTTGTGTGTAGCTGATTTTGAAAGAATACTTACCTGCTTTGCGGTAAGAAACGGTTCCGCTGGGCACCAGATTTCCGTAATCGTTTCCGAAGGAGGAGGCATTTCCTTTTTTAAAACTTCCGTTTACTTCGGTACGCTCATAACGTGCGCCTGCTTTAAAACCGAAAGTTTTCAGATTAACAGCCCCCTGAAGATAGCCGGCCATCACATTTTGTTCGTAATCAAAAACATTATTTCTGCCAGCATCATCTTCATAGTAGCCGTTTACTTTTGTTTGGTAAGAATAATCGCTTACCACATCACGAAGAATTGTTTTTGCACCTGTTTCAAGCGTAACCTGCTTGTTGAACGGATGAACGTAATCGGCCTGAAAAGTGATTTCGCTGTTTGTACTCTCGTTTATGCTTTTTTCTGCATACGGATCAATTATCGGAGAGTCGTATATGCGGGTGATGTCGTAATCGGTGTTTCGCTCATTATGCGTAATCTGAGCGCTGGCAGAAAATTCCTGGTCTTCTTTAATAAATTTCCTTCTGTAATCAAGGCTGGCATCGTAGTTCCATCCATCGGTTTTTGAATCAAACGTATTGTTATAGCCGCTGCTCACCGGAAGGAGGAGCGAACTGAATGAGTTGTAAGTAGCGCCCTCTGATTCATTACGGAAGTTGCGCAAACGGATGCTGGAACTGATGTTGTTCCTGCTGTTAAAATCGTAATCGTTTGTCCATTGAATGAAAGGTCCCCAACCAAGATTTTCATTGGTTCCGTTTTGAGTCAATATACTGTAATCTGTAGTGCGAATGGTTTCGAGTTTACCTTTCCCCCGGTAACCAAAACCGCCCACATTAAAACCTGTACCGTACCTGCCGCTTCTTAAATTGATGTTGCCAAATAAATTACTTGAACGCGTACCGGCACCGGCATAAACAGAGCCGCTTACGCCTTCCACATTTTTCTTTTTAGTGATAATATTGATGATACCTCCTGTTCCTTCCGCATCGTATTTGGCCGAAGGGCTGGTAATCACTTCCACTTTTTCAATTTCATCGGCAGGAATCATTTTTAATGCCTCGGCAACAGAGGATGCCATCACTGAAGATGGTTTATTGTTGATCAGCACCTTAATGTTCTGTGTTCCCTGCATGGAAACATTTCCGTCAAGGTCAACCGTTAGCATGGGTACTTTGCGAAGTACATCGGTTCCGTTTCCGCCTTTGGTAGAAATATCTTTATCAGCATTGTAAACCAGCTTATCAATTTTTGTTTCCACTAACGGGGCTTCAGCTTCTATCACGGCTTCTTTCAGCATTTCCGTGTTAGGTTCAATTACAATCTTGCCAAGATCAATGTTGTACTTCTTGTCGGTAATCTGAATGCTGTCAATGGTCTTTGGTGAAAATCCTAAAAAGGAAACAGTAAGTTTATACCAGCCGGGTTTAATGTCTTTCAACCGGAATATTCCCTTTGCATCGGTAATGGTGCCATCAAGCGGTTTCTGGCTGTTTACTTTGTAAAGCGCCACATTGGCAACTTCAACAGGATTGCTTGTTTGTTTATCAATGACAGAGCCTGAGATGCGTCCATCATAAATTTTCTGTTGCTGCCCGCCTCCGCCTCCTCCCATGGAAGGCATAACCTGGGAAAACGAAAAGGATGCTGACAATAAAGAAACAAAAAGGAGTAAAAGAATTCTGTTCATGATTTTAAATGCTCGCAAAGGTAGGCAGGGTACTCTCTGAATGCAGAATTACAGCAACATCATGATGCAGCACCATATGTAATTATGGAAAGTTTAACGATTCAGGAGAATAATGGTATGTGGAAATTTTAATTAAAGGCAAGAAGTACAAACGGGTGCGAGAGTGCAAAAATCTAATCACCAGGCAAAAAAAAAAATTTAACAGGGAACACGAAACTACTGGCTGTAAAATCAGCAATATACAAGTAAAATTCAGCATGGCATACCCATACTTTGCGTTTTTGTGTCTCCGCGTTTAAATTTTAATCGGCATGCGTTGCAAACACGCGTCAGTCGGGTGTACAACTGAATTTTTATTTCACCCCTTCGGGGTTCTGTCTTTCATTGTATTGATTCCTATAATCATTCTATCCCTTCGGGATTTTAATTTTTTGAT
>CAADHD010000016.1 GCA_900696575.1 uncultured Bacteroidota bacterium | reverse complement strand
TCTCTATATTTGTTTTGAACAAAATCAGGTGAATGATAAAATGCTTTAACAGAAACTACTTGCTGTTGCATGAGTTGTGCAACAGGCACACGGGTTTTGCGTCAGGCGGGGTGACGTGCAAACTTGGAGCTTTGTGCTTCTATTGAAATTTGTATATTAGCTGAACGTTTCGGCTTCGAAATCCCGCCCGAACGCCAAGCCCGAAACCGTTGGCGGTAATGCTAAAAATGCGGTGCTTCATTGAAAATTTGTGAATAAGACCGACAAAAGCGACACTTTAAAATTTTATCTTTGACAAATGACAAAAACAGCAGAATTAATTCCAACATGGAGACAAATCCTATACAGCCGACTGGCTGACAGGTTGGAAACTGCATATCATCTTAACCGCAAAGTAGTTAGCTTTCAGGCGAACAAAGACGAACCGATTTATCGCTGGTTCAAATACAAGGAAGGATTTTCTTCAACGCTTGTAAAATATTTTCTGAATGAATACGGAAAGAAAGCGGGTAAACTTTTAGACCCGTTTGCAGGAGCAGGAACAACGCTTTTTGCAGGACAAGAGTTGGGTTGGAAATCTTATGGAGTGGAAATTCTTCCAGTCGGAGTTTTTGTAATGCAGACAAGAGAGGCATTGAACGACATTGACATAAACAAACTTCGTTCAACAATAAAAAATTTATGGACAGAACTTGCAAAGATTGAGAACTACGACACACACATCAATCATATTACGATAACGAAAGATGCTTTTTCTGACGAAACAGAGATTTTGTTGAATAAATTTTTGACTTACTGCTCAAATATCAAAGACAAAAAAATTCAAACCGTTTTACGTTTTGCTGCTTTTTCAGTTTTGGAAGAAATAAGTTTTACACGAAAAGACGGACAGTATTTACGTTGGGATTACCGTTCAAAAAGAAATCTTCCGGGCAAACCGTTTGACATTGGAAAAATTTACTCGTTTGAGGAAGCGATGAACAGAAAACTTTCTCAAATTATTTCTGACCTGTCGGGCAACACGACCAACAGTTTGTTTGAAGCATTGGAAAACAAACCTGCTATTCAGCATCCTGTAAAAATTATTGAAGGTTCGTGCTTGGAAGAGCTTCCAAAGATTGAAGACGAGTTTTTTGATTTCATTGTAACTTCTCCACCCTATTGCAATCGCTACGACTACACACGGACTTATGCGTTAGAGTTGGTTTTCCTCGGTAACGATAATGACCAAGTTCGCAACTTGCGGCAGTCAATGTTGTCTTGCACAGTTGAGAACAAAGAAAAGGTTGATCATCTTCAACAGTTTTACAGGTCAATCGGCAAACAAAAAACATTTGACAGGGTGCTTGAAGTTTACAACAACTCAAACGCAATGATGGAAGTAAACTCTGTTCTTGACGAGTTGAACAAGTTGGAAAAACTCAACAATAATAACATTGCAAGAATGGTGAGAAATTATTTTCTTGAAATGTGTTTTGTGATTTATGAGATGGCACGGATTACAAAAAGTGGTGGACATTGCGTAATGGTGAATGATAATGTTCGCTATGGCGGAGAAGAAATTCCAGTTGATTTAATTCTATCCGAGTTTGCAGAAAACTTCGGTTTCAATATCAATAATATTTTTGTGTTACCCAGAGGCAAAGGCAACAGCAGTCAGCAAATGGGCAACTATGGACGAACCGAAGTCCGCAAATGTGTTTACTTATGGCAAAAAAATTAATAGCAAATTCCCTCATAAAATCAGCAGACGATTTAGTTACATCAAGAGAAGAAACCCGTGCGGGTTTCATCTCAATGGCATTGGAGAAAAATTACATTGCTGTTCCTTACGTTGAAGAAGCTAAAGCGTTAAAAGCACTTGCTTCGCAAGTGAAAACCCCTAAAGAGCTTTTGAATGTTAAGGATTTGAGAGTTGGTTTACTAACGGCATCTGGATTATCCGACAAGTCACTCAACTACCTGACTGAAGATGACCGAACACTTGCTATCAAGGGACTAATTGAAAAATTTCTTGAACCTGCTGGAGAAAGTTTCATTGATGAGTTGGTTTATCGTTACTTGCTAACAAAAGGAGATGCACTAGGAGGAAAGGCAAGAAACCTTGCAGGTTCACTCGGTGAAAGAAAGTTTTTGCGTTCACTCATATCTGTTTTCAATATTGCAGGTATCAAATACAAATGGAAGGACAACGACACAAATACTTGGCTCGAAAAGCCAACTGACGACACTGATATTGAAAAACGTATCAAAGCAATTTATTGGAAGCGTAAAACAGACCGACTTTTGATTTTGAATATCAACGTTCCATTAGTAAACAAGAATGTTGACCTTTCAATATTACAAGCACAACCAGACGACTTAAAAACTGGGAAACAATCCATAATACACCAAGCCGACAAATACATTGCATTGGGAGAATTGAAAGGTGGTATTGACCCAGCAGGTGCAGACGAACATTGGAAAACGGCAAACTCGGCATTGAACAGAATACGCACAAGTTTTGACAAGAAGAAATTGAAACCGCAGACCTTTTTCATTGGTTCTGCAATTGAAAATGCAATGGCAGTTGAAATATTCAAGCAACTGCAAACAGGGACAATGAACAATGCAGCCAATCTTACTCACGACCAACAACTGACAAAAATTTGCGACTGGATTATAAACCTATGACGACTGAAAACAGAAGCACTACCGCCAACAGCGGTTTGGCTCAATGGCGGGTTCAGTGCTTCGTATGACAGTTTTGTGGTAGGTTCAAGTGCAGTTCTTTGTTTGAACTTTTGTGCTAAAAATCCGCCACTACGCCAAGCCGCAAACCGTTAGCGGTAATCGTAACGCTCCGATGGAAGGTTTGTGCGATCATCAACCGACTGTGAAAAAGTTCTCATGACTTTCCGACTGACAATATGAAAATTATCCTTAAAATTGCGATATGGAACTAAACGAAATTTATCAAGGCGACACTCTTGAACTTATAAATCAGCTTGACAGTAATAGCGTTGACTTGATTGTTTGTGATGGACCTTACGGTGTTACAACAAACCATTGGGACAAGGTTACCGACATCCAAACTTACAATCTTAACCTCATAAAGATTTTTTCAAGAGTTCTCAAACCAGGCGGTGCACTTTATCTTTTTGGCAAAGACAACTGTATTGACTTTATAGACTACCGACCCTATCTGACCTTAAACAGAAAAATAATTTGGTATCAGCCAAGTCGCCTTGCTCAAGGACGACTGAACTACACGAACAATTATGACTTGATTGCATACTTCACCAAAGGTAAAGCAAAGACTTACAACCTTGACGACATTCGTGTTGCTCAATTGGTAGAACTTGAACACCGCCTACGCTGTGAGAAAGTTCCGTCTGTAACAAACGGACAATACGGAAAAACAAAATTCAATGATGATGGGAAAAATCCCGGAGATGTTTGGGGTGACATCAAGCAACTTACTTACAAATCAAAAGAGCTTATCAGCAGAGAACTTCTGAACACAATACAAAAACCAGAAAAGTTAATTGAACGAATTGTAAAAGCCAGTTCAAACGAAGGTGATGTGGTGTTTGACCCGTTTTCGGGTGTAGGGACAACTTTTGCCGTGTGCAAGAAACTAAAAAGAAATTTTATCGGCTTTGAGTTAAACCCTGACTACATTGCTATCACTAAGGAACGAGTTCATCAAATTGAACTGGAAAAAGAATACAGTTTGTTCAAATGAAAAAAGAAATCATACGCAGAATAATTAAGCTGGTAATACAAGCACAAGAACTTGCTCTGAAAATTGGCATTCCAAACATTCTACAACCGGGACTTGTAAAGGAAATGATTATCGCAGAAACTTTGGGGCATGAACTAATCCATTCAAAGCGTGATGCAGATGCTTGCGACCCAAATGACCCAAGCATAAAATATGAATATCTCTCTTGTTATGAAGGAGGTTCGGGGCAACTTGACAGAATGTTCAAAGAACCAAAAGAGGAAAGGGAAAAATCCCTTTATCGTATTTGGAGGAACCAGAAAATTTTTTTCGCAATATTTCATAAAAAGAATCCATTGAAAATTAAGGTGATTTATGAAATTGAGCCAAAGATTTTGGTTAAAGAAACTGAACGACAATTAGACCGCAGCAGCAATTCAATTTCTCATGTTGGTTTCTCGGAAAATTGGGCAAAAGAAAACAGCAAGGTTGTTTATACTTCGTAAAGAAAACGACTACCGCTAACAAGGGGTTTGCGATAGCGGGGGGTTCGTGCTTCGCAGACACATTTGTGGTTAATCAAAGTTTGGTTCTCCGCATCAACATTTGTGGTGAAAATCGCCACCTTCGCCAAGCCCGAAACCGTTATAGGCAACCAATTACGACAGAATAATGGACAAATTACGACAACATAAATGGCTAATAAATTGGACAGCATTCACTGCAATGGTTGGACTTTTTGTTTTTGTTGCATTATATTTTAATGACAAATCTTGGCTATCAAATGCACTTCAGACCATTGGGACAATTTCAGGAGTTTATTTGACAATAATAGTTTTCCTTCAATCAAAGGAAGAATCGGACAAACAGTTTCGGAATCATCTCGAACATTTGCAACTCCTAAACACAAGACAAATTGAAGCTTTACAGACATCAACAGACAAGCAAATTCAGGCGCTTCAAGAACTTAATGCGAAACAAATAACTGCTTTACATGAACTGACCGATAAGCAAATAAGCGCATTACAAGAGTTGACGGAAAAACAAATTGAAGCTCTACATAAGACAACTTTTGAACAAATTTCTTTTTTTGAGCAACAGACAAGGGAAGTGACAAATAAACTTTCTGACAATTCAATCTTGTTAGCTGAAATATTGGGAAGAGAATTAGAAAAATCACTTGACCTTTATAACAATGCAATTAAAGCAGAAGAAGCTAAATATTCTAATCTGTCTGGGTGGAAGCTTTTACGGACACCTGCTGAAAGGGAACAACAATTGACAAATCAATGGAATCGAATCCAACAAATAAAAAAAGGGTACGAATATTTGATGACAAAATACAAACAGGTTAAAGAATTTTTGGGATTCGGACAAAAAAAATTAATCGACTGACAGCTTTTATAATGCGACAAATAATTGGCTGCCTATAACACGGGTTTTGCGTCAGGCGGGGTGACGTGCAAACTTGAAGTTTTTTGCTTCTATTCAAGTGTAGTGCTGGCATGCGGTTTAGTGCTCCCCTGCCTGCCGGCAGGCAAGGAAACACACCTGACAGGAACACGAAAACCGTTTAGCGGACAGCTCAAAAGAACAACAATATACAATGACAGTTATACACAAAATAAAATTAAAAATTTCCAATTGTTATCTTGTGGAAGGAGATAAAAAAATATTGGTAGACACTGGTAGTCCTGGTGAAGGAACAACGATAATCAGTAATCTAAAAAAAATTGGTGTTGAACTTTCAGACATCTCAATTATACTTCATACTCACGGCCACTCAGACCATTGCGGCAGTACAACAGAGTTAATTAAAAAACATAAAATTCCAACAGCTATCCACTCTGCCGATAGCCATATGACAGTGAATGGAAAAAATGATTTTCTGAAAACAACTCGACTAATAGCCAAATTTATCAAACCCTTTGTTGACAAGCCGTTTCCGGCTTTTAAATCTGATATTTTCATAGACGAATATACAGACTTGGAAAGTTTTGGCATTAAGGGCATTATTCATTCGACTAAAGGACATACGAATGGAAGTATATCCTTAGAGTTTGACAACAGAGAAGCAATTATTGGTGACGTGATGATGGGCGGTTATATGGGTGGAGAATTTTTCCCATATTTACCTGACTATCATTATTTCGCAGACGACATTAAAGAGATTGACCAATCAATTAGTAAAATATTGAGTTTTAATGCCGAAATTTTTTACGTTGGACACGGTGGTCCGATAAACAGAAAACAAATTGAAAAACGATTTAAAAAAAGTTCGAGCCGATAACACGGGTTCTGCATCATGTGGTGTGACCCTGAAAATCGGGGCAGGCTGTACAAACCCGGAGCTTTGTTTCAGCCTCAGGTGTATTTAGTGCTGGCTGACAGTTTTGTGCTTCCCTGCCGGAAGGCAGGGAAACCCACCCGAACGCCAAACCGGCAAACACTATACGCAACCGCTAACCACTCCGATTGAAAGGTAGTACTAACACAATTATACATCGCCTTAATTGTTAATCACTTTTAACAACGTGCGTACAAACTTCAAATGACACGTCTTCAGACAGGCTATAAAGCAGCAGATTACATAACGATTCCGCTGTAAATAAAATTCACGGAAGCTTTATTTCTAAGCAATGAAAATGCTCCGATGTCATTAATCTGATACCGGGCTTGATTATAGAAGACACGAATGCTATTTCAGAATAACCTTGCTTCTCTTGCCTATTGGGAAATAAAAGGAGCAGATGCAGTTTTAAAAAAGAAATTCTGATTAATGAGTTGATCCCCTACCCTTTTGCATATCCATACTCAAACCGGTGTGCCTTATTGGAATCGTGATGGGAATGATGATGGTCGAGGTTGTAATTGATTTCGGAAATGAGTTCTCCGGCTGCATCAAATTCATATACAGTCTTGGAAGACAATTGTCCGAAGGCATTATACATTTCTTCTTCAATGCAGCGGTTCTGATCATCATACCGGTAACGGAAGGTACGCGGATGAAAATCGCGGATGGCTTTTTCAATGATGTTTCCTTTCTCATCAAAAGAAACAGCATAGCTTTCAATCACTTTCCCTTCGGTATTCTTAGTAATGGTTTTAATAAGATTGCCTTTGTCATCGTACTCATAAGTAGTTTCATGCAACGTATTTCCTGTTTCATCGGTTTCCTTTCTACTTGCCGGACTGCCATTTTTATTGATAAACTCACTTGCCGATATGAGGGAACCGCTGCTGTCATAAATCCTGTGAACCTTCAACAATTTATCCTCATATCCAAACTGTTCTTCATGTTCCTTTTCACCATCGGCATCGTATTTAATTACCTTTTCAATCTGTCCGTCTGCATTGTAAAAATACTCGGTGGCTTCACCCGGATCATCACCATAAAATTTTTGCTCCTTCGTCAGCCTGCCATCCTGAGTGCGGGTATAGCGATACTCCTCCCTCATGCTCTCCTGCGGCATTTCAATTATATGTAAAACCAACTGTTTGTTCTCCCATAGGTAAACATTACGTTCATCAACGGTTCCGTCTTCGAAATACTTTAATTCTTCCACCGGCTTTCCGCCTTCGTCATAGATTGATTGAAGCGAAAGATATTCAGTACCATCATCAATTGAGCTATTAAATTGAAGCGATTTAAAAATTTTGGTAAACCGTTTAACTGTTTTCAGTTTCATGAGAAAATAAAATCAAAATATTGACTTTTTGTAACTATCAGCACGCACCCGTGGCCCTGATAGGTTCCTGGGCACTTTTCTATGAATAGCAGTTCCAGTACGCGAATGATAATAGGTTTCTCTATTTCACATTTATTCATGTGGTAGAATTGCATGACGGATTCGGATAAGTTTCCGCAGTAAAGGTTCGAGCAAATCAAGCTGAAGCATGTTAGCGCCATCAGACAAAGCTTTGGAAGGGTTGGGATGTGTTTCAATAAAAAGTCCGTCAGCACCAACGGCTATTCCCGCAGAAGCAATGGTATGAATCATTTCGGGCAACCCACCGGTAACACCGCTTGCAGAATTTGGCTGCTGTAAGGAATGGGTTACATCAAGCACTACGGGAACTTTGTTTTTCTGCATTACGGGAATGGAACGAAAATCAACTACCAGATCCTGATAACCAAAGGTAGTACCGCGCTCGGTAAGCATGATGTTGTCATTACCGGCACTTTTTATTTTTTCAACAATAAAACGGGCAGCATCAGGCGACAGGAACTGACCTTTCTTTACATTGATGCATTTACCGGTATGGGCGGCTGCCAGCAGCAAATCGGTCTGACGGCAGAGAAATGCCGGAATCTGAAGCACATCAGCAAACTCGGCAGCAAAGGCAGCTTGCTCACTTTCATGAATATCGGTAATAACAGGTACATTTAACTTTTTACGGACATCAGCAAGAATTTTCAAAGCCTGCTCATCTCCCATTCCGGTGTATGAATCGCCACGCGAGCGGTTTGCCTTACGGTAAGAAGACTTAAAAATAAATGGAATGGTAAGTTTATTACAAACGGCTTTGATAACCGAGGCGGTCTCCATAACGAGGTTATGGCTTTCAATAACGCATGGCCCGGCAATAAGAAAAAAATTACCGGAACCGGTATGGTTTAATAAGGGAATGTTCGGATACATAAATCGGTTGACAAATGTAATAGAATTGGAAGCGACATTCAGAACATGAAATTATGAATTTGAAATCAGAATAATGGTTTTATATTTACGCACCCTAAAACTAAAAATCATGATCAAAAAACTTCTTTCCGCTTCAATTATAAGCCTGATGTTTTTTCAGGCTTCAGCTCAATCATTAAAAACTCCTGCTCCCAGCCCGTTGCAAACCGTAACACAGGCATTTGCCTTAGGTGAAATTAAAATTGAATATTCACGTCCTTCCATGAAAGGCCGGGTGATATTCGGTGATCTTGTTCCTTATGGAAAAATCTGGAGAACCGGTGCTAATGCGGCTACGAAAATCACCCTGTCGGATGATGCAAACATTAGTGGAACAGAGGTTAAAGCCGGAACGTATGCATTGTATTCCATCCCGAATCAGAATGAATGGGAAGTAATGCTTTACAGCGATCTGACATTAGGCGGCAATACTGCCGATTATGATGCAACAAAAGAAACAGCACGCTTTAAGATTAAACCATCGGCAATGGCAGATAAAATGGAAACCTTCACCATTGCCATCAACAATATAACCAACACTTCATGCAGTATTGATCTGATGTGGGATAAAACCCGAATCAGCATACCGGTGAAAACAGAAATTGATTCGCGGGTAATGAAACAGATTGAAGAAGTAATGGGCGACAGCAAGAAACCTTACTTTCAGGCTGCAAATTATTATTATGAAAATGATAAAGACCTTGACAAAGCAGCCGAATGGTGCAGTAAGGCAATGGCCAATAATCCTAAAGCATTCTGGATTTCGCATGTAATGGCAAAAATTAAAATGAAACAGAAGAATTATGCAGAAGCCATCCGATATGCCGAAGTCTCAAAAACGGAAGCGGTTGCTCAAAAAAATGATGATTACATCAAAATGAATGATAAGTTGATAAGCGAAGCAAAAGCTGCATCTGCCGCAAAAAAATAACATTGGTATCTGCTACCCTGGGTGCTCAAACGGGCGCCCTTTTTTTATGCTCTTCTGAAAATTCTCAGCCAATAAAAAATCAGAGATAACGCTGCCACGGCCAGGCAGCCGGCAACATTCAGCCAAAGAAAAGCCATAACATCATAGTACCAGCAATAAACCACACCGGCTTCAGCTACAAGGGCTGCATAAAACACTTCGTTGCCGTTAACCCGTTTTATGTAAAACGCCACAAGAAAAACTCCCAGAATGGTTCCGTAAAAGACAGAACCTATAATGTTTACCACTTCAATCAGGTTTCCGGCTTTACCGGCATACAAAGCACTTATGATGCAAAACACTCCCCAGAACAAGGTTGCTGTTCTTGAAAAAAACAGGTTGTGCTTATCTGTTCCGGTTTTGTTTACCGAGCGCATATAAATATCTACGGCCGTTGATGATGCCAGTGAGTTAAGTCCGGCAGCAAGAGAGCCCATGGAAGCAAGAAAGATTACAGCCATAAGCAGTCCGATAAATCCGACAGGAAAGTGACTTCGTACGAAATAAAGAAAAACATAATTGGTATCGTTGGTATCGCTGTGTGTACGTGCAATAATTTTTTTGGCCTCACCACGTAGTGTTTGAGCCTGATCATTTATCGCTTTTAATTCACCGGCATATTTTCTGAAATTGATTTCATCATCGGCCTTTAGTGCCTGAATAGCTTTGCCGGCAGTTTCGGTTTTCTTCTCATTTAAAACTCCATGCGAAATGGCAAGCTTGCGGTACTCACCGGCAGCTTCACTCGTCAACGCAATCCTTTCCTGTTCGGGATTAAAGAAAAACGGAGAGGAATTAAACTGATAAAAAGAGAAAACGAGAATACCGATAAGCAGAATAAAAAACTGCATGGGAATTTTCACAAGTCCATTGGCAATCATTCCTATTTTACTCTGAGCAGCAGAACTGCCTGTCAGGTAACGGCCAACCTGAGATTGATCGGTTCCAAAGTAGGAAAGCTGAAGAAACAAACCACCGATAATTCCCGACCAGATGTTGTATCGGTTGTTCCAGTCAAACGAAAAATCAATCAAATTCATTTTTCCGGTGGCGCCTGCCAGTTTTAAAGAATCATGCAGGGTTACACCCGCAGGCATAAGTTTAACGGCAATGAATCCTGCAGCAGCGATTCCGAAAAAAATAATTCCTATTTGCAACGTCTGGCTGTAAGATACAGCGCGTGTGCCACCATAAACGGTATAAACAATCACTAAACTTCCGATAAAAACTGTGGTAGCGGTGATGCTTACATTCAGAATAACAGATAACACAATGGCCGGTGCATAAATGGAAATGCCGGTAGAGATTCCGCGTGACAGGAGAAAGAGAACAGAAGTGAAAACACGGGTTTTATGATCGAATCGTTTTTCGAGAAACTCGTACGCAGTATAGATATTCAGCTTTGAAAAAGCCGGAATAAACGTAACACAAATGATAATCATAGCCAGCGGCAATCCGAAATAGAACTGAAGAAAACGCATGCCGTCATGATATGCCTGGCCCGGCAGAGAAAGAAAAGTAATGGCGCTGGCTTGGGTGGCCATCACACTAAGACATACGCTGTACCATGGCAACTGACGGTTAGCAACCAGAAAACTGTCAAGGTTATGATGATGACGGCTTCGCCAAATGCCATACCAAACAATAGCAGCAATGCTCAGAAAAAGGACGGCCCAATCAATACTGCTCATGAGTAAAAGCGGGTAAGCCAGGTGTATAAGATAATCTGAATAATCAGGAATACAAGTACCAAAAGGTAAAACCGGTTCCAGATAACATTGGAGTTACTATTGCTTTTTTCTGGCATGTTCCGTTTCATAAGGATATAAATTCTTAAGCTCGCAGTGAACTTTCATGGCTCCGAACTGAACGAGTGCCTTTCCGTTCTTGATTTCTCTGATAATGCCCTTAGTCCTTCCGTTATGGAGGGTTACCTCGGTTCCTACTTTAATTTTATCCTGCCGCCTTCTTGCCTCTTCAGCCAAAGCCTTTTCATCGTGGGCCGGCTTCAATTTTTCCTTTGCCGATTTAAATCGCAGCAGGTATTCATCAAGCACTGCCTTTTTATTCTTCGCACCCGAAAACTCACGAATGAACTTTGAAATAATTTCTTCTGATCTGCGGAGCAGCATCATCTCCTTTTTAGCCAGTTGCTGTTCCGATTTCTGATTAAACTGTTCCATTTCGGCTGAAATTTTTTCTGCTTTACTCAGAATCTCATCTGATAGCTTTTCTTTCCGCTCAAGCTCTGATTTTAACTTTTCTGCTGTAGCCTTTTCGCGTTCAACCTCATTCAACAGTTTCTCAAGCATTAACGAATTCTTATCTGCTTTACTCTGCGCGCGTTGAATGACATGATGCGGTAATCCGCTGCGCTGTGCCACCACAAAAGTAAAAGAGCTTCCGGGCTTGCCGAGGATCAAACGATATAACGGGACAAGATTTTTAGCATCAAATGCCATGCTGCCATTCATCAATCCCTGTGTGTGTGAGGCCAATGTTTTTAAATTCATGAAATGTGTAGTAACAATGCCTATGGCTTTTTTCTTATTCAGTTCAATGAGAATTGATTCGGCTAATGCTCCGCCCAACTGCGGATCAGTTCCCGTACCGAATTCATCAATCAGGAATAATGTGTCGGCACCGGCATGCTCCAGAAAAATTTTCATGTTACGCAAACGCGAACTGTAAGTACTCAATTCGTATTCGAGCGATTGCATATCACCTATATCGCACATGACTTCCTTAAAAATTCCCAATTCACTTTCTGAAGCAACAGGAATAAGAAAACCTGACTGCAGCATCATCTGAAGCAAACCCACAGCTTTAAGACAAACCGATTTTCCTCCGGCATTAGGCCCGCTGATGATGATGATGCGGATTTGCTCATCCAGTTTCAGCGAAAACGGTACAATTGGCTTTCCGTTCATTTTATTTTGCAGATACAGTATGGGATGATAACCATTTACAATCCTGATCATAGGTTTTTCCTTCAGCAGCGGCATGCCTGCATGCATGGATTGAGCTAATAAAACCTTCGCACGTAGAAAATCAAATTCAGCAACCAGATCATAGTACACACTAATCTGCCTGTGAAACCTTCGCATAACTGAAGTGAGCCTGTGCAATACCCTAATTATTTCAGATTGTTCCTCATATTCTTTTTCTAAAATCAGGTTATTAATTTCAATTGCTTCTTCCGGCTCAATGAAAACAGTTTTTCCGGTAGTGCTAATGTCATGTATCGTGCCCCGGGCTGCCCTTTTGAAGGTGGCATGTATGGCTATAACTCTTCTGCCGTGCCTTGAGCTTTCAGCAGAATCGGCAAGCCAGTCATCTTTTCGGTAACGGTTAAGAATGCGCTGATAAACACGGTCTGCCTCGGCCCTGCTTTTCTGTAATTCTTTTCTTATTTGCTCAAGATTTTCGGATGCAGAAGACAAAACCATCCCTGATGCATCAAAGACTTTATCAATCTCATCAGTAATTCCATTTTCGAACTCGATGCTTTCTGTAAGTTCGAATAATTCAGGAACAGATTTATTATTCTCATTAAAGCTGATGAGGTTTTCTGCCATTTCAGCAACCCATTTTATCTGCATAAACTGCTCGGATGACAATCTGCTGTTTTCAATTTTTAAGAGATTTAAAGCAGCATCAAGATCAGGATAACTGTCAAGAGGAATCCGTATTCCTGAATCCATCATTGATTTTAAAGCATTCACCTGAATAAGTTTGCGGTTCACTTCCGAAAAATCAGAAGCAGGAGAAAGAACTTTTAGTTTGTTTTTTGCTTTAGCTCCGAGGCAATAAGTGATGCAACGCTGCCTGATCTGCTCAAACTCTGAAGTGAGCAAAGAGGCATCCGGAAAAATCTGCATGAAGCAAAGATAGAAACAGCAAAAAGCTTTGTTGTTTCAACGAATGGATGAACAAATTAAATATGGTTTGCGAAAGAGAGATTGCTGAAAAAAGCTGACGGGTAAAACGGATATGAAAAAGAAAAACGGTAAGGGAATAGAATCTAAATTATCCGATGGATGTATTCATCATGCTGATAATTCAATCGTTTAAGAAGAAAGGCCAGTTCCTTACAGTCGGCTTCGGGATTGGGTTGTTTTGAAGTGCTGTTTGATTTTGTCTGACACGTAAAGTCATTGCCAGATTCATTGATCATCATGAGCAGAAGCTCGCTGGTAAATTGTTCGCGTTCCTCAGAACTTAATTCTTTAACGCTCTTAATAAGTTCTGATAGTTTTTCTATAGATGCCATAACAGAAACAAAGACGAAAACTAAGCCGGAACGAACTCGGCTTTAGAGATATCTTCAAAGTTTCTTACAGGCGATTTTGGCCATGTAAAATGAAAGACTGATCCATTGCCCGGTTCGCTTTCCACCCAAATCCTTCCGCCCTGATCTTCTACAATCTTTTTAACGATGGCCAGCCCGATGCCGGTACTTTCAAACTCGTCACGCGCATTCAATGTCTGAAAAATGACAAATATTTTTTCATGAAACTTTTTATCAATGCCCGGCCCGTTGTCTTTCACATAAAAATGCCAAAAGTGTTTTGATTCTTCAGCATCTACTTCCACCACTTTTACTTTCTTGTCGTTAAACTTAATGGCATTGTTAATGAGGTTTAAAAATATCTGCTGAAGTTTTGTTTTCTCGGTATGAACAATCGGAAGTTTTTCGCCAAGTATCAATTTACACTCATTGGAAGCGCCAATCAGGTCGAAAGCATCATGAATTACATTGCGGGTATCAAAAGTTTCTTCAACCCCTGCTTTTTTGGCAGCCTTTGAATAATCAAGAATTCCATTGATAAGAGCTTCCATACGAATAACTCTTCCTTTAATGATATTAAAATTAGCAACAACACCTTCCGGAGCATTATCTCCAAGGTCTTCCTCAATCCAGCCGGTAAGGTTACCGATAGCCCTGAGCGGAGCTTTCAGGTCATGAGAAACCACATAGGCAAACTTGTCAAGCTCGCGGTTTGTACGCTCAAGGTTGATCATGTATTCGTTCATACGCTGCTCAGCGTCTTTACGGGGTGTAATGTCGCTTTCAATGTAGATATACTTTTCAAGTTTTCCGTTTTCAATAATGGGAGTAATGCTCTCCTGAATCCATATTTTACTTCCGTTTTTCCGGTATTTAATCAGCTCGGCAGATACACTTTCTCCTTTTGCCAGTATTTTATTAATCCGGTCAACTTCATTCTGATCCGTTTCTTCACCATGCAGCAAATCAGCGGGTTTACGGCCAATTACTTCACTTTCGGAAAATCCCATCAGTCTTTCAAAACCTTCATTCACATATTCTGCTTTTCCGAATTGATCAGTGATTACAACTCCATTGTTAGTCTTAGAGGCAACTAAAGAAAGTTTTTTGAGTTCTTCTTTCTTTTCCAGAATATCCTGGATAATGGCATTTTTACTTTTCTCAATGTAATTTGACTGAGCGGTAACCACAAGGATGCTGATGGTAGCTGTAATCAGAAAATCAAGATCAATCAGAAAATCGCTGTCGCCAATAAAATCATACGATATCCAATTGGTGTAGCGGTTAGCATAGAAAAAGAAACCGATATGAACTATTGACAATGCTGCCATCAGTTTTCCGCCTTTATTGCCAAGCAACATGTAAGCAATAAGAATGATGCCTGCCAGATAGAACATTCCTGAATTTCTTACCCCACCCTGATAATAAGTAACAACATGCAGCAATGTGAACAGAATCAAAACCAGAGAGAGATATGCAATCTTTTGATTTTGATGTTTTGATATAGCGAAGTAGTTTATAAAAAGCAGCAAGAAAAGGATTACAATCAGCCCAAGGGTGAAATGCCTGCCATCAAGCACCATGGCGGCCTGATAAACAAATGCGAGAAAAACGATGAAAGAAAAAGCGGTGGTAATTTTAAATAACCTGAACCTTTGCTTTGAAACAAGGTCATTGTCGTTTAAAGTGTTGTAAAACGACTTAAGCGAAAAAAGGTCTGATAACTTTTTGAACACTTCTGATTGGTTTGGCAGAACTCTGCAAAACTTTTTACGAAGATAAATAAAAAAGTTACGGTATCAAGATTGCCCTAAATCGGTTATTTTCCAGTAAGCATTGAGTACTGAAATGATGCTTGTATATCCGTCAAGAGTCAAAGGTTTTATCATATAACCGGCTACATTCAGGTTGTGCGCTTCTGTGCGGTCCTGTTCATCGCTGGAGGTGGTCATTACAAAAACTGAAATATGTCTCAATTCGGGGTCCGCTCTCAATTCTCTCAAAAATTCTATGCCATTCATTTTAGGCATGTTTAAATCAAGGAGAATAATGCGCGGAAGCGGATTTATTTTTTCTTTTCCATTCAGGCCTCTCAGCATATCCAACGCTTCCATTCCATTGGTTGATTTGAAGAGATTCATTTTTAAATCGCACTTTTTTAATGCGCGTTCCATTACCATAGAATCAACGGCATCATCTTCAATATGAAGAATGTTTATCGGTTTACTTTCCATTTCCACGGTAAAAATGAGAAATAAAATTTAAACCGTGAACATGTCCTGAAAAGAATTTTAAACAAAGATCAAAAAGAAAAGTAGTAACTCAGCCGCTCCAATCAAGGCAAAGAAGTAAACCCACTGTTTAATGCTTTGATTGGCTGCTGCCTTCATTTATGCAGTTACTTCAGGAAGTTTCAATTTAAATGCGCGATAGACATCTTTAATGTTTGCTCCTGAAATTTCGAGAGCTTTAGGATAAATCTCTGCAATAGCCTTAATAACAGCTTCAATATCTGCATCGGTATGATGTAATGTTACCGGCACCCGTATTCCTGTCTGATTGTATGGTACACTCGGATAACAGGAAATGCTCACATAGAATCCGCGGTTCATAAGTTCCTGAACCATATAATAACCAGCTTCCGGTTTACCCATACAAATAAAGTTAACCGGGGTCATTGCATCTGAATACACTGGCAGATCATACGCTTTGGCCAGTGACTTAAAGAGTTTTATTTTGCTCAACAACCGCTGATGCAGAATATGGATTTCGGGAGACAAATGGATTTTTGCGGAAGCCACAGCAGCACCCAAATTAGGCGGCTGTACGGGAGCGCAAAATGTCATTGTTTTGCCAAAATACTTTACAATATTCCTCATCTTTTCATCAGGATACACCAGCACTCCGCCAAATGCAGCAAATGATTTTGACAAACCTGTGGCTAAGTAAAGTTTATGATGATGAGGTGCCTGTGCCCTCACTGAACCTGAGCCGTGCTTGCCTGTCCAACCCATTCCATGAACATCATCGGCATACAGGTAAAAATTATCATAACGATCCATCAACTCATAAACTTCCTTAACCGGAAGCAAATCGCCATGCATAGAGTAAACACCATCAGCAAAATACCAGACCTTCTCATGTGTGTCTTTATACCTTTTGATTTTATCTTCAAGCATATCCATGTTCGAATGACGAATCATTTCTACAGGTATTTGCCTTGCTTTCAGCATTTCGCAGCAAGTCTGAACAGAGGCATGTACACTGTGATCTAAAATGACAGCATCATTATCACCTACTATTACAGGAATGTTTGAAATATGTCCGAGCATAGTAGAAGTACCCAGCAAAACAGGCTTTTCAAATATCTGCTCAAGCATTTCTTCAAGTTCAACATAGAGTTTGGTGGTAAGATATGCCCTGGAAGAAGAAAAATAAGTTCCAAATCTGCGCACAGCATCTATAGCACCTTCCTTAAGTCGTTCATCGGTCTCTAATCCAAGATAACTGCATGAACTGAAGTTAACCATTTCACGACCTTTAATATGTACCAACCGCCCATCGAAAAAATCATCATCAGGCGATTGATGTGTTATTCCCATAGGAATAAGTTTTTCTACTATCAAGCTGATAGTATCAAGTGCTTGTGCATGCTTGCTTTTCAGTTCATGAGGCTGGGCAGTCATTACTGCCGGAGGGGTTGATGTGCGTTGCATTGTTATATTGAGTTTAAGAGTATAAATTTTTAATTAAATAATTATAAATGGACACGAAAACGACAAAAGCCGTTTCGGATCCGCAGATTTTAAAATTGAACAATAAGAGAATACAGATTAGTTTTCCGAATGGAAACCATTAAAAAATCGGTCAACTAACCGATACCGCGGCAGTAAGGGATCTGCCTTTTATAGTATCGTTGGGGCAAATGTTAGAAGAATAATTGAATTGGCCAAATTTTTTTCAAAAAAAATTATGAACATTTGTTGCCCTACACAAATTAATGCCTGACCTGCCGCATAAAATTTTTCACTTAATGTATGACAATGACCCATTCAGCATTTGGCTCGGAATTGAGCTTGTTGATATTAAGGAAGGTTACTGTTGCCTCAAAATGAGGGTTAAACAACTTATGCTTAATGGTTTTGATATAGCTCATGGCGGAATTGCCTATTCTTTGTGTGACAGTGCACTGGCGTTTGCTTCCAACTCCTACGGGATAAAATGTGTGTCAATAGAAACATCCATTTCTCATTTAAAGCAGATAAAGGAAAATGATGAGATCACAGCTACGGCAAATGAGATTTATAAAGGAAATAAAACTGCCGTTTACCATGTAAATGTTATTAATCAATCCGATGAGCTGGTTGCAGTTTTTAAAGGAACAGTTTACAGAACAGGTAAACCCTGGATAGAAATAAATTTATGAAAGAAGTTTTTATTGTAGATGGTATCAGAACACCTATTGGTTCTTTGAATGGCAGTTTATCTTCTTTAAGAGCAGATGACTTAGCGGTGTTGGTTATTCGTGAGTTGATGAAAAGAAACCCATCGGTTGACTTTACAAAAACCGATGATGTAATTTTAGGTTGTGCAAATCAGGCAGGAGAAGACAATCGGAATGTTGCCCGTATGGCAGCCCTTATGGCCGGATTGCCGGTAAGGGTTCCTGCCGAAACCGTAAACCGTCTTTGTGCTTCAGGTATGGCTGCTGTTATAAATGGCGCCAGAATGATAATAACCGGTGATGCTTCATTGGTGATAGCCGGTGGGGTTGAAAGCATGACCCGTGCTCCGTTTGTAATCTCAAAACCATCGTCAGCATTCGGACGCGACAGCCAAATGTTTGATTCAACTTTCGGGTGGCGTTTTGTTAATCCGGTTATGAAGGAGATGTATGGCACTGATTCCATGGGTGAAACAGCTGAGAATTTGGCACAGCGTGATTCAATCTCACGTGTAGATCAGGACAAATTCGCTGTGTGGTCTCAGAAAAAGGCCGCGCAGGCTTCAGTTAATGGCCGATTGAAGAAAGAAATTGTTGAAACCGTTCTACCTCAAAAAAAAGGCGATCCCATAATTATTTCGAAAGACGAATTCGTCAAACCCAATACTTCGCTCGAAGTACTTTCAAAACTTAAACCTGCTTTTAAAAATGACGGTAGTGTTACAGCCGGCAATTCATCGGGTATGAACGATGGAGCATGTGTTTTACTCTTAGCAGATAAAGATGCCATCAAAAAATACCGCCTGAATCCCATGGCCAGGATAGTTTCTTCAGCAGTTGAAGGAGTTGAGCCGCGTATTATGGGCATTGGTCCGGTTCCGGCAACAAAGAAAGCATTGCATAAATCAGGATTAACACTTGATCAAATTGATGTCATCGAAATTAATGAGGCCTTTGCTGCTCAATCCCTGTCATGTACCCGTGCGCTGGGAATAAAAGACGATGATTCAAGAATTAACCCAAATGGAGGCGCTATTGCTTTAGGCCATCCATTAGGAATGAGCGGTGCCCGATTGCTCCTTACTGCCTCTGTCGAATTGAACGAACAAAATAAAAAGTATGCATTGGCAACTATGTGTATTGGTGTTGGCCAGGGTTATGCTGTAATTCTTGAAAAGCCATGATTTACGAATTCAACGGATACAAACCCGTAGTTCATGAATCCTCATTCATTCATCCGCAGGCTACGGTAACTGGCAATGTTATCATTGGCAAGAATGTTTACATAGGCCCGGGAGCGGCATTGCGTGGTGACTGGGGTCAAATTATCATTTATGACGGTTGCAACGTACAGGAAAATTGCACTATTCACATGTTTCCGGGAGTTACGGTTGTATTACATGAATCGGCACACATAGGACATGGAGCCATTATTCATGGTGCAACCATTGGCAAAAATTCACTGATCGGAATGAACAGTGTAATAATGGACAATGCAATCATCGGAAATGAATGCATTATCGGAGCTTTAACCTTCATTCCTGCAGAAATGATTATTCCTGACCGTAAAGTGGTTGCCGGCAATCCGGCAGTTATCAAAAAGGAAGTTTCTGATGAAATGATAGCGTGGAAATTAAAAGGCACGGAACTTTATCAAAAACTTCCTTTTGAAATGCAGAACTTCTGGAAAGAATGTGAGCCGCTACGAGAACCGGAACTTTATCGCCCTAAACAACAAGACATTTACAAAACCTGGAAACAAACAAAATGAAAACCATTGAAGAAAAAGCGAACTTTCTGCGCATGTACATGATAAGTGAAATATGTGCACTTGGATCTGATGAAAAAGGAATATGGGGAAAAATGAATGCTCAGCAAATGGTAGAACATTTGGCGGATGCTTTCAGAAACTATCCGAATCTGGATCATCAGAAAATGAAAACCCCTGAAGAATTACTGCCAAAATTCAGAGAGTTTATGTTGAGTGAAAAGCCATTCAGACCAAACACGGTGAATCAGGCTATGGAGCCCGAACCTGCCTCTACCCGATATTCCACAATGGAAGAATCGCTGGATGATCTGAGTAATGCCATTGAAGAATGTTTTGCAGCATTTGATAAAAACCCGGAACATATTATTGACAATCCAGTATTCGGACAACTGAATTATGAGCAAGCTGTGCAATTACTCTATAAACACTGCCTGCATCACATGACGCAGTTCAGATTGTTTGAATAATTACCAGTCTGATTTTATTATCCGGTACTTAGGATAATCACGGCCTGATACTTCTATCAGATAGTATTGATCGGGAATTATCGTTTCTTGTACTCGAAATACAAAATGTTTTCCTTTATTCGGATAGAATTGCTCACATACCATAGATCCGTCAATTCTGAACAGCCTGCACAAAACGCCATCTTCTTCTTCCGGAAAGCGGATATTTATCTCTGTTGAAAACGGAACGGGATAAATCTCTATTTTACCCGCAAGCGTATTATTACATTGTGTTTCGAGCAATGACAAGTCCCTTCTGTCTCCATTGTAATCTACCTGAACTATTTTGTAAAATGTTTTTGCCCCTGCAACATAACTTTCATCACTCCAATTATAGACGGTGATGCCTGAAAAGGTTCCTCTCCCTGGTAATGAGGCCAGTTTAGTTAATTCTTTAAGCGATTTCCCTGACCAAATTTCAAACGCCCGGTTATTCACTTCCGATAAAGTAATCCACTCTAAAGAAGGCTTTCCTTTTACACAAGAGATTGAATTTGACGAAAGCTGCACAGGCAAAAGCACAGGATTTATTTCAATTGAAAACACCAAAGCACCGGGCAGGTAAAAATCTCCGTTTGAGTTAAAGTACATGTTCGTTGACGTTGAATTGTTAGGCGGATTAATATTGGAAACAAGATAATCAAAATCAACACCCCAGTTCTGGTTTGTTAATGGAGACCTCGGAGTACCGGTAATCGTACCATTAAAAAAATTATTGCCGGGGCTTGCCGTACTGATGATATTGTTTGCCGAATTGTTTGTGTTCATGCGCAACCGGTCATCCGTTATGTAAAGATCTCCTTCCCATGTAATCACCCCTAACTTGGTGGTAAATGAACCGGTTTCAGGCGTTAAAAATCCTGAAACATTCACTGTAATAGTATTATTCCAGCAAACATTATATCCGTCAAACACTGTGATATTTCTGTTTATTTCACCCGGATCAGAATAAATGATTATGACTGACCAGCCGCCATAATATCCGGTACCATAAGGGTCGCTGCCTCCATTTCCGGTTTGTGTATAAACATCTCCTGCCCAATAAATGCCGCTGCCATGAGTTTGAAAATAGGTGGTAACATCTGCAAAACACTGGTAATGATTTTCCCCTGCAGCCGATGATATGGTATTCCCATTATCCATTTGCGTTGCTGTTAAGGTCTGATAACTTTGACTGGCATGTTTAAACTTAATTTTATTTCGGTTTGAATTGGTTGAACGACCGCCCCAGTACAATCCTGCCCAATAAACCGAAGCGCCCGAAGGAAGCGAGAATGTTGCATTGGAAGAATTAATTGTTGTTGCTGCATCGCTGTCAGTATCAATGTTACTAATGGTGGTGGCATGATTGTCCTTGGTATTACTTCCCCCAACCACCACTCTGTTTCCAATGATTACTGCATCTCCTTTTCCGGTAAAGGCTGGCGGTCTCATAGTAAAACTTCGCTGCGAAAAACCTTGATTTACATTTCCAAAAATGAAGAATAAAGTTAAAATGAATCCAGCGATTTTCATAACCACCTTTTCAGAAGCACTATCTGTTCCACAATGTCATATTTTCGCTTTAATAGCAAAAGAGTTTTTCACTCATCAATTAAGTTTGAAAAGATACTTTTGTCCGATTCTTACAATAGAATTTTAATATGAAAAACATAGGCAGTTATATTACCGGCCGGTGGATAAGCAACAGTAAAAAAGAAAAAGTACTTGTGAATGCCATTACCGGAGATGAAATCGGTTATGTATCAGGCGAATCAATAGACTTTAAATCTGTTTTTGAATATGGAAGAAATAAAGGCGGCCGTGCTTTGCGAAAAATGACCTTTCATGAAAGGGGCAGAATGCTTAAATCTCTTGCACTGCATTTGCTTACGAAAAAGGATTTTTTTTACGAGTTGAGCTGGGCAACCGGAGCTACGCGTGCCGACAGTTGGGTGGATATTGAAGGAGGAATAGGAAATTTATTTGCCAATGCTTCCCTTCGAAGACAGTTTCCCGATGAGCCTTTTTGCCTTGAAGGAGATGTTGTCCGTCTTTCCAAAGGCGGAACTTTTATTGGCCATCATATCTGCGTGCCTAAAGAAGGTGTAGCCATTCATATCAATGCTTTTAATTTTCCGGTTTGGGGAATGCTCGAAAAATGTGCTGTTAACTGGCTGGCTGGCGTACCGGCTGTGGTTAAACCTGCCACAATAACATCATACCTGACTGAAGCCGTGGTTCGTGAAATTATTGCTTCCGGTATCTTGCCTGAAGGCGCACTTCAACTCATCTGCGGACCTGCCAGTGGAATACTTGACTCGGTAATCAATCAGGATGTGGTTACGTTTACGGGTTCGGCAACGACAGGAAAAAAATTAAAATCCAATCCACGCCTAATAGAAGAATCTGTACCGTTCAATATGGAAGCCGATTCACTCAATTGCTGCATTCTGGGAGAATCGGTTAAAACATCGGATCCGGAATTCGAAATTTTCATTAAAGAAGTGCAGCGTGAAATAACCACTAAAGCCGGTCAGAAATGTACTGCCGTAAGAAGAATTATGGTTCCAGAGAATATGATTGAAAATGTACAGATTGCTTTAGGAAAACGGTTGGCTTCTTCAACTATTGGAAATCCTAAAACGGAAGGGGTGAGAATGGGTGCTTTGGCAGGAAAGGCACAATTAACCGAAGTGCTCGAAAAAGTTAACCTGCTTAGTAAATCGCAGGAAATTATTTTCGGAGACCCCGAAAATTTTGAAGTTGTCGGTGCTGATAAATCGAAAGGCGCTTTCATGCCTCCTATACTCTTTCTGAATGATGACCCCTTCAGAAAAACCGATTGCCATGAAATAGAAGCATTCGGGCCGGTAAGCACTTTAATGCCTTATCGAAACATGGATGAAGCTATTGAACTTTCCAAAATGGGTAAAGGCTCCCTCGTCAGTTCCATTGTTACTCAAAACGATAAAGAAGCGAAACAGTTTGTTTTAGGAGCAGCCTGTATGCACGGCAGAATACTTGTACTGAACCGGACATGTGCCAAAGAAAGTACAGGTCATGGTTCGCCTATGCCCATGCTGGTGCATGGCGGACCCGGCAGAGCCGGTGGCGGTGAAGAGATGGGTGGCAAACGCGGTGTATTTCACTACTTGCAACGTACTGCCATTCAGGGATCCCCCACTACCATTACCAATGTTTCCAATAATTATCAATATGGAGCTGAGTACATTAAAACAGGAGTGCATCCTTTCCGCAGGTATTTTGAAGAATTACAAATCGGTGAAACGCTAATTACGCCAAGCCATACCGTTACCGAACAGGATGTAATTGATTTTGCCAACCTGAGTGGTGATAAGTTTTATGCCCATCTTGACCCTACCTCGCTGGAAGGAACTATATTCAAAAGAACAGTGGCACATGGATATTTCATTTTATCACGTGCTGCAGGGTTGTTTGTGGATCCGCCTAAAGGGCCGGTGCTGCTGAATTACGGAATTGACGAATGCCGTTTTACCAAACCCGTTTATCCGGGTATGACCATTGGTGTGCGCTTTACATGCAAAGAAAAAATTGCCCAGGAAAAACGTACAGAAGATGACATACCGAAAGGAATTGTAAAATGGCTGGTAGATGTTTACGATTGCAGCCCTCAGGAAATTCGGGATAAATACGAACTTGATTTTAGTGCAGGTGATACAGTAGCCATTGCCACTATTCTGACTATGGTAAGAATGAAAAACGGTTAATCAATCGTTCTCGGCAACACCTTCACGCCAGCGTGAAACAGCACGGTAAAAAGGCTGCTCATAAAAAGGGCTTCTACGTAGCACAAAATCGTTATCAGAAAAAGGATTGTAAATTTTTTCGAAAGTAAAATTCAAGGTCCCTGAATAACCGTAAGTACCATACCCCCACTCTTCGCTGTCCTGATAAATGTAAACCGTAGCCGGAGGACCGAACACAATGTATATCATTCCACGATCGGTTTGCCAGCCTTCCTGATGTGTGGTAAATAGCCGGTTAGCTTGCTGCACTCGCGAATAATACTTACGGATTAAAGTCCTGGCCCTTTCACGGCTTCCGCTTAACTCAATCCAGAAACGGTCAATAGCTTCTTTCTTATCCGATGCACTTCGCAATTTGCTATACTCGTTGTTGTTAGTGATGTATCGCAACGATTCAATCATTTTATCAGCATCTGTTATCCTAGGAAAATCGTCATTAAACCGGAAGATAGTAAGCCCGGCTTTAACAGCGGTATCAAACTGAAGATGATAAAAACCTTCGGCCGGAAAATTCAGTTTCATCCCCGGATGATACTCAATAGAATAGATACTATCGGCAGCGTAATTAAACTGCACGGGAACTTTTTCTGCAAACGGAGGCAGTGCAAAAGGAAAATTACGATGATAACAGCGCACCTTAATTTCCGATGGCTCATGCTTGCTTACAATCTTTACTTGCTCATCAGATCTAAGGTATGGATTGGTTTTATCATTTCCGTTTTCATCCGTAAGCCTAAAATAAACTCTTGATTGCCTGTTGGTTTTATCCACTTTCTGCCATGTACGGAACTGCTGCTGACGGTTTATATCAGTAACAGAAATAAGGCAATAAAATACTGTATGTGTAAGCGTTTTTAATTTTAACGAACAGAAAACAGGCTTTTGATTTTCCGGATCCGCATCATTCATTTCAAGCGAAACGCTGTCAATTAATGTTGTGCTTTTTAAAGCAGGAAAAGAACGAATATGAATCCGGAAATGAGCAAGAAAACTTCCATAATCATCTTTCTTATACAGAAGTTCCTTTCTGTTAATGGCAATGGTAAGAGAAGCTGCGCTGTCTGCTTCCTGATAAACCGAAATTTCGGGCTGCAATCCTGAAACAGAATACAATCCTGAAAAATTAATATCACTGATTTTCTGACTGCTCCGGCATGAAATAGCGCAGACAGAAAATAAAATTCCAACAACTATTGCAAAGCGATTCATTCTGCCCTGTCAAGTATCTGCTGTGGTAATGATTTGGTTGCTTTGGCGCCCAGCTCTTTCATTTTTTCAGCGCGTTTAACTAAGTTGCCACTGCCATCCATCAGTTTGTTCATGGCTTGAGAATATTCCTTCTTTGCATCGTCCATTTTCTTCCCTACATTAATCAGGTCTTCTACAAACCCTACTAACTTATCGTACATTTTTCCGCCTTCTTCTGCAATTTGTAAAGCATTGCGGGTTTGCCTTTCCTGTTTCCAGATGGAAGCTATGGTTTTTAATGTGGCAAGCAATGTTGCGGGACTAACGATAACAATTCTTTTCTCCCATGCAAAATTGAAAATCTCATTATCGGCTTTCACTGCTGCGCTGAAAGAAGATTCTATAGGCACAAACATGAGAATAAAGTCAGGAGAGTTCAGCCCTTTGGCTGTCTGATAAAATTTTTCACTCAGGTTGCGCACATGATTTTTCACGGAAGCAATATGCAGCCTCAAAGTTTGCTCCCGCACATTGTCATCTGCGGCATTGGAGTAATCGTTGTAAGCTTTCAGAGAAACCTTTGCATCAATAATGATGTGCTTGTTGTCGGGCAGATAAATCACAGCATCCGGCCTGATTCGGTCTCCTTCGGTATTCTCAGTGTTGTATTGCAAAACATACTCACGGTCTTTTTCGAGGCCGGAATACTCCAGAATTTTTTCGAGTACTAATTCGCCCCAGTTGCCCTGTTGTTTGGTATCACCTTTCAATGCATGTGCAAGCTGATTGGCTTCCTCGCTAATTTTCTTATTCAGTTCCACAAGGCTTTTGATTTCCCCGCGAAGTGAATTACGTTCTGCCGCTTCTGTTTTGTAAGCTAACTCTACTTTCTCTTCAAAAGACTTGATTCTATCTTTCAGCGGATTAAGCAGTAAGTCAAGATTGGTCTTGTTCTGTTCAGTAAACTTCTGCGATTTTTCATCAAGTATCCGGTTGGCAAGATTCTCAAACTCTTTTCTGAATTGTTCTTTCATATCCTCCAGTTCTTCCTTTTGAGTTTTCAGTTTCTCCTCACCGTATTTAATCAATTCATCAGCCCGTGCAATCCTTGTATTCAACTGCTGAATTTCCGATTGATACTCATTCAGTTTAATCACGCTTTCGCTCCATTGTTTTTCAATCTGCTCTTTTGCCGCTTCGGCCAGAGCCCTTTCTTTCTCCGCCTGCTGGTACATATTATTAACCGTAAGCAACATTTGCTGTTGACGCCTGTTGCAAAAAACATAGACGCCCAGCCCTGCCAGCAAAGCCGCAATCAGAATATAAATCAGAGTCATTGCCTGAAGTTAATTTTCGAAATCAGCTTTTCTTCCATTTGATGGTACAGCCAATGGCTTTGGTGAAAGGAACGGAAACCTGTTTACCTTCAACTAATTCATTCACTGCATTTTCAACATAGCGCTCGGTAACTTCTTCCGGATTGTAGGTGTTGTTATCAATGGCGCCAATGTATTTAACAATCAACTCCTTTCCATCTCGTTGTAAAACATAGACATGCGGTGTACGCTGCGCACCGTATTCACGGGCATAATACTGAGTGGCATCCTGAAGATAAGGGAAAGTGAAATTTTTCTCTTTGGCACGCTTTACCATGTTATCGAATGAATCATCAGGAACAATTCTCTCATCATTGGGATTTACAGCTATTACCGGATAACCAAGCGTTTTGTATTTTTTATCCAATGCCAATATTCTGTCTTCATAGGCAACTGAAAACGGACAATGATTGCAGGTAAAAATGACAATAAAGCCTTTGGCCTCTTTGTCTTGCGATAGTGAATACATTTTTCCATCAACGCTCCTTAACTTAAAATCTTTAGCCTTATCACCGGGCTGATAACCTGAAGGAGGCGAAAAAGAAGATAGTACTATGAGAACCAAGAGAATTGAAAATGAAGTGTATTTCATAGTTTTAAAATTTACGATGGTAAAATTAATTATTTGCGCTCAGATGATTGTTTCAGTGACGAGTGTACATGCCTGCTGAGCTCTTTGAAATCAGTTTCTCCTTCAATAAATTTTCTGAATTTGTTTTGGTGATTGTAAATCAAAGTGGCAGGAATAGCGCCACCCCATGATGGTTCAACCAAATCAATCCATTTATTGTAATCGGCTTCGTTAAGCAGTAATACCTCCGGCATAATTCTTTTCTGTTGAATAAACGGTACAACTTTTCTTTCAAGTTCCCTGACATTATCAAGGCTGATAAGAACAATGTTAACTTTAGCTTTAAGGGTTGATTCATACAACGAATCGAAAGAAGGCAGTTCCTTCACACAGGGCTTACACCATGTTGCCCAGAAATTTAAAATGTAAGTGGTATCGTTATGTCTGGAAAGAAAGTCATTCAATTGCTGCAGTTTGATAACATTGATGTTTTGCCCGCACAGAGTTATGGAAGCAGCTAACATTAACAAAATTGTAATTCTCCATTTCATTGACTTCAAATGAATGAATGTGGCCATGAATTAAAACTGAATGGAAGCAAAATAAAAAAGGCCGGTCTTATACCGGCCTTTTTGCTTCATAGTTTTTATTCTTTCACAAATCGTTTAACCGCACGATTTTCTGGGCTGATTAATTCCATCAGATAAATTCCTTTAGGCAGTTGCATTACATCCATGGCAGCAATGTTCTGACCTGGCTCAGTGGTCATTACTAAGGATTGAACCATCCTTCCGGTAATGTCAACAAGGCGTATGGTAACATCTTCGCTTTTTTTTGTGTTAAATTGAATATGTACTTTATCATTGGCCGGATTTGGGAACAGTTTCGCCTCACTAACGACCTGCCATTCGCCTTCTCTCCATGCAGAGTTTTTGGTATTGATACGGAGCAGGTAACATTGCGTAGCATTGTTGGCATTTTTGTATCCATAAATCCTTACATAATAAGTTGCTGCTGATGTGGTATTTCTGGTAATCACTTCAGCAGTAGTTCCTCCGTTTTGAGAGATGGCTAACTGTGAACCGCTGCTGTTGTATAAACGAATGTCATAATCAGCAGGAAGGTTGCTAAGGTTAATCCGAATATAGGTATTTGGCGAGGTTGTAGAAAATTTGAAATAGTCATTATCGCCTGACGGTGAAATTAACCCGTAAATATCCGTATTGACAGCAACTGTTTTAGCTGCACTCAATGTGTTATTAGATTCATAAACATCAGTACATCCTGCAGCAGAAGTGGTAAATGTTGCTGAAGATGAGTAAGCACTGGTATTGGCACCGCAAACGGCTTGTACCTGAAATTCATAAGCAGTTGAAGCGCTGAGCCCTGATACAGAGAGCGAGGTGCCGGAAGCGGTGGTGTTGTTCCATGTTGCAGAGGCTGTGGCTTTATACCTTACGTTGTAAGAGGTTGCTCCGCTGACAGCGCCCCAGCCCAGCATAGCAGAAGAACTGGTAATTGACGATGCAGCCAATGATGCAGGCACTCCGCAGGTTGTGCCTCCGCTGGGTGGTGTACATCCTAAAGAAGTTTGCAAGCTTACCCTGGTGCCATTTAAGGTGGCATTCATTCGTGTTGACTGCCCGTTGGTGAACATATTCATACATGCATCAGTAGAATAATCCATGTAATTCATAAACATAACTCCTGGAGAAGTAGAAGTGCAGGCATCCGTTTTCGGGAAAGCCGGGCATCCGCTGGTAGCCCCTGCCTGATTAGGGGTATCACTCACCTGATCGCTTCCTGAACATCCGGTTCCGTCATCACCCCAGATGTGATATAAGTTAAGCCAATGGCCAACTTCGTGAGTAGCGGTTCTTCCTAAATGATACGGAGTGGCTGTACCCGGATTATTCGGACCACCCACAGAGCTGTATAATACTACTACGCCATCTGTTGAAGCAGCACCACCGGGAAACTGGGCATAGCCTAACAGGCCACCGCTAAGATTTCCTACCCAAATGTTAAGGTATTGATCACGAGGCCAGGCATCAGAGCCTCCGTTGGCCGAACGTTTGATATTGTCATTACTGCTGAATGATGTTACTGTTGTTGATTTACGTACGATTCCGTTTGTGGCATTCCCGCTCGGATCGCGTTGAGCCATACAAAACTGAATGTTTGTATTAGCTGAAATGCCTTGCCATACAGAAGGTGTGTTTCCGGCATCTGCATTTGTTCTGCCGAAATCTTTGTTCAGTACATTTAACTGTTCAAGGATTCTTGCATCGGAAATATTTTGTGCTGAAGTATTGTAAACAACATGGAACACTACCGGAATGGTTATTACAGCACCAATTTTGTTGCTGGCGTTGTCCTGAATCCATTGGCGGGTTTCGCGTTCAATCTGTACACGGTTAGCGGCAAATTGCGGATCTTCTTTCAGCATGCGTTCAAATACTTCACTGGAAGCGCAGCGCTGATACTGTGCATAAATAACCGGGGCATTAAATGCCATGAGCAGCAGCATTAAAGCTGCTGATTGCAGAATTTTTTTTAGCATAGTGATTGGATTTTTGTTGTGGTCTTCTGAAGCTACAAATGTAAAAGAGCTTAATTGAAAGATGCAAGTATTTTTTTCAACATGTCCGATAAGTTCTCAACTCCGGCATTCAACACTTCCGGTCAGATGATTTTAGCTACTTTTATCCATCCAAGCTTACATCTTAATTATGCCAGAATCACATTTCAGATTCAAAAAGTTTGAGATTCAGCAGGACCGTTGCGCGATGAAGGTTGGTACGGACGGAGTGCTGCTGGGCGCATGGATTCAACCCGAGAAAAATATAAAACGTGTACTTGACATAGGTACCGGTACCGGATTGCTTGCATTAATGCTCGCGCAGAAGTCAGCAGCATTAATTGATGCTATTGATATTGACAAATCTTCAATAGAACAGGCAAAAGAGAATTTCAATAGTTCATTATGGCCTGAACGATTAAATGCCATTCATTGTTCACTTCAGAATTTCATTAAATCAACTTCTGAACAGTATGATCTGATAGTAAGCAATCCGCCATATTTCAATGATTCCTACAAAACTTCAGACAACTCCAGAACCCTGGCAAGGCATTCGAATGAATCACTTTCGTTTGATGCGTTGATTGAGGGTGTGGTAAAGTTGCTTGCTGCCGATGGCAGGTTTTATCTGATACTTCCTTTAAAAGAAGGAGAAGCTTTTGAAATTATGGCTGCTGCGCGAGGTTTATTTGCCAGCCGCATTACAAGTGTTTTCACCCGTAAGGGAAAACCGCCTAAACGGGTGCTAATGCTCTTTCAGTTTTCAAAGCAGCTGATAGTAACTGATGAATTGATAATTCAGAATGACCATGGCGATTTCAGCGATGATTACAGGAAACTTACAAAAGACTTTTATCTCGGATTAAAATCACACCGGCAGCAATGATTCTTCCTCCCGGAAAATGATTCCTTGATTTCCAAGTTCAGTTAAAACGGGATTATACACTTCGGGCATTACCGGTATCAGAACTCCTTTCAGGTTAATTTCCTTTTTCAAAATAAGCATGGCAGTTATTCCCAATGGCAACCCGACTGTTTTGGCCATCGCAGTAAGGTTGCTGTCTTCACCTTTAACCACCAAAGAAGAAAGTCGTTTTGTCTGTTGCCCGTTTTTGTCTTTAAAAATAATTTCATGATGCATAACAATCATGTCCTTATCGCCTTCTTCCAACTTCCACTTTCGTTCAAGCAACTGCTGAAGATTGCGCGCTGCGGTTGCTTTTGGAAATGGCAAAACATTCTCATCAAAAACACCTGTCCATTGTACTCTTTTCAAAGATTCATCCTTCTCATGCAATCCGCAATAGAACGCAACTCTCTTTATTGTTGAATCAGCTTTTATTCCGGATGGAATCAGGCGATTGACTAATTGAGCCCATGTTAAACTTCCATCAGACTCAATGATTTCCTGATCATCGGTAAGTCCTAATTTTACAAATACCTTCCATGCATTGCAGAAACCATGATTACGCAAAGTACCCCTGAGCAATGTTTTCACGCCATGCAATCCATACGGTTCAATATAAGATTCTGAATTACGGTTGGCGTATGCATCAAAATTTCCATATTCATCAATGCTGATGGATTCTGCCTGGTCAAACACATCATAATAAGAGAGTTTTTTCTCGGTGCCGTTTTCAAGATAAACGGCTCCTTCTTTTCCGGCAAGAATTACATTTCTCGGATTCCAGGTAAATTTATATCCCCACGGATTGTTGTTTGACTCGGGGGCTATCAACCCTCCGGTATAGGAACGAAATGATTCAATAACACCGCCTTCCTCCTTAATCTGATGAATGAGTTTCATGGCGCTCATGTGGTCAATGCCGGGATCAAGTCCGCATTCATTCATCAGAACAATATTCTTTTCCTGTGCTCTTTCATCAAGAGCTTTGATGGATTCACTGACATACGAGGCTGTAATAAGATGACGGCCTGCTTCGAGGCAATCGTTGGCAGCCAGAATATGAAGATCGGGAGGAAGCAGGGAAATCACCAAGTCTGAAGTCTGTATGGCCTTCATTCTTCTTACCGCATCATTGATATCAAGTGCAATAGCTCTTGCATTCGGATGGTTGCCGGCTTTTTTCAATGCCGCATCAGCCGACAAGTCAGCAATGGTGATAATTAAATTTTCTTTCTCTGATTCATTAAGTAAAAACCTGATTAATGCGGCAGACGATTTTCCAGCGCCTAACAATAAAATATTTTTCATTCAATAATTTCAAGTGCGGGGCGAATTTAAAGGATTAACTCCGGCATCAATTCAAAAATAATTCTGTTGGTTATCTTCGTCCCGCTTCACCGCTCATTCATGCCATTTAAATCCGGTGGTATGATGATTGGTTTGCAGCCAACCGAAATAAAATTTTAATGTAACCTCAAAACAATTTCATTATGAAAAAAATCATTCTTTCATTCATTGCTTCCGCTATGGTATTCACAGCAATGGCACAAATCAAATCCAATGTAATTTTATTTACCGACAATGGCGAAAAGTTTACTGCCATTATGAACGGTTTACGTATGAACGAAGATCCGGCAACCCACGTAAAAATGACCGACCTTACCGGTGAGTTTTACAAACTCAAAGTAATTTTTGCAGACCCTTCGCTCGGAGAAAAAAGTTTTAATCTGAACCTGAGCATGAATGTTGGTATGGAAACCACCTGCAACATCACCAAAAACAAAAAAGGAGAATATGTGCTTCGTTATATGGGTGCTGTGCCAATAGCCGAAGCCGCACCGGCTCCTGCCGGAACAAAAACGGTTGTTTACAGCGAAACTCTACCTTCTGAAACAACTCCTGCAAAGCAAACTGTAACTCATCAAACCACCACTACCACCAGCCAAAGCGGCACCTCGGACAATGTTAGCTTTAATATGGGTATGAATGTTGGTGAAACCGGTGGAAATATCAGTATTAATGTTTCAGGAATGGACCCTGCTATGACTACTCAGCAAACAACCGTTACACACACCACAACCACCACTACTACCTCTTCCTCATCAGGTGCACCGGTTCCTCCGCCACCTCCTCCCTCCTACCTTCCGGGTTACACCGGGCCGATTGGCTGTCCTGTGCCACTTTCGCCCGGAGAATTTTCTGATTTGAAAAGCAGTATCGCGTCAAAATCATTCGAAGACAGCAAAATGACTATTGCCAAACAAGTAGTTGGCAACACTTGCCTTCTTACTTCTCAGGTAAAAGAGCTTATGCTGCTTTTTACTTTTGAAGAGTCACGTCTGGATATTGCCAAATTCGCTTATGGCCGCACGTACGACATTGGCAACTATTACAAAGTGAACGATGCATTTACATTTGAATCATCAATTGACGAATTGAATCAATACATCTCACGCGGAAGGTAATTATCTTGCGAGTAATAAAAAAACCGTGGGCTTATGCTCACGGTTTTTTATTTTAAAGTGGTTATTCCTTGAATTAAAAAGTAATTGCCTCTAAATACTTTTCGCTGAGCGGTTTATTAAGGTAACGAATCACATACGGATTAGCCGATGCTTTATTGATGTCATCAGGGCTGATGGAGGCACTCAGAACTACCACCTTGCTTTTACTTTTCACCAAATCGCTTAGCTTGTTAAACTCTTCAAGAAAGACAAAACCATCTCTTACCGGCATGTTTAAGTCAAGAAAAATAACCGGTGGCATTGAAGCCGGATTCTGTTCGCAGCCTTTTAGAAATTCAAGCGCTTCATCGGTGCTGGTTTTTACAATAATTTCTTCGGCAAATCCGCTGGTGTTGATGATTCGCTCATTAATGAAATTGTCAATCTCATTATCATCAATAAGTAATGCGGAAGGAAAACGGTAGGTCACTGGTGTTCAGATAAGCTCTTTGAAAGGAAGTGGTGACAGGTGGAATCGAACCACCGACACAAGGATTTTCAGTCCTTTGCTCTACCGACTGAGCTATGTCACCGGGTAATTGCTTAACGGGCAGATTGCTTTTAAGCGGGCGCAAACCTAAATTATTTTTTTAAATAGTGCTGAGGCAGCAAGATTTTGTGTTGCTAAGCCGGAAAATCCTTTTTTTACAGCCTTCTAAGCCATGAATCTGGTTATTGACTCAGGAAACACGCGGATTAAAGCCGGTTTATTTGAAAGGCGTAATCTGCTGGCTGCAAAAACTTTTAAAAGAAATGAACTGAAGTTGTTGAACGAATTTATTGTGGCAAAAAAACCGAAGCAAAGCATTGTTTCCGATGTAACAGGTAAATTGACTCTCAGGGAAATTAAAGCTGAAAATGTATGCTTTCTCACTGAGAAAACACAATTACCTGTAAAACTGCAATATCATCCTGTAAAGAATCTGGGAAAAGACAGGATATGCAGCATTGTGGCTGCTGATTTCTTATTTCCTGATTCGCCCGTATTAATCATTGACTGCGGAACAGCCCTTAAAATGGATTTGGTTGCTAAAAAAAAATTTTTAGGAGGCAGCATAGCTCCGGGAATGCAGATGCGTTTTGAATCACTCCATCGTTTTACGGCAGCTTTACCGCTGATTAAACCCAAGCCGGAATTTGATGTTCTTGGAAATTCAACAAAAGGTTCCATCCTCAGCGGAGTACAATTCGGTATGATAAGTGAAATGGAAAACCGAATAAGCCTTCACAGAAGAGAATTCCGGAATCTTAAAGTTTTGCTGACGGGTGGCGATTGGCTCTGGTTTGTTAATCACTTGAAATACTCCATATTTGCCGCCCCTGAATTGACCCTTATAGGACTGAATGAAATTTTACTTTTCCAAAAATAGCCTTTTTGTTTTTTTTTCCATATGCCCTGCCCTGATTTCAGCTCAGGGCAACAGTAACTCTCCCTATTCGCGATTCGGAATTGGTAACCTGCAATTTCAGGGAACAGTTTCTCAATCAGGAATGGGGCGTTCCGGTGTGGCAGCGTGGAGTACCGACAGAATTAATATTCTCAACTCTGCTGCTATGGCTTTTGATACCATTACCACCATTGAGGCAGGAATTAATGCTGAAGTATCAAAAGTTAAATCTGTTTCGCTTTCCCAATCTGCCAATAATGCAGGATTGAGTTATTTCAGTTTGGGTTTTCCGGTTTATAAACATTCTGCCGGTATGAGTATAGGGGCTGCGCCTTATAGCCTGATGGATTTTAATGCCTCCGAAATCTCCTATCCTGATTGTGATTGCGGCAGCACCAGAAACACTTTCACAGGCGAAGGCGGTATCAATCGTTTTTACATGGCATTGGGTTATGCCCCCTTCGGAAAAAAAGCTGCCAGTTTTTATACCTCTGAAAATTACAGTCGATGGCTAAGCGAAAATGATTCAGCAGCCATAGAAAACGATGTAAAAAAATTCCGGTTTATTGAAGGCTTCTCCATTGGGATCAATGCTTCCTGGCTTTTTGGCACTCTGGATTACTCTCGTAAGGTGGATTTTATTGACTCCACCAATTTTCTCAGCAGTGTAAAAACTACCAGTTCAACCATTGGCGATATTTACCTGAGTGCCGGAATGCAATATCACTTCACTACCCGCAATGGAATTACGGCCGGAATTGGTATTTCTGTTTTTCCTGAATCGGCTGTCAAGTCAACTTTCAATTCGCTTTGGGTCAACCGCACCTTTGGCGGTGCGTTAAGAGACACAGTGGAAGAAGTTACCGATCTTAAAGGCAGTACTGTCATTCCTTTAGGGTATGCCGGTGGAATTTTGGTTGGCAAGCAGGGCCAATGGCGGTTCACGGCTGATTACAGTACACAACAATGGAGCAGATTCCAATCCGATTTTTTTAATGGCAATCTGAAAGACAATTACTCGATAAATGCCGGTTTGGAAATTATTCCGAAGCCGAAAAGTTTAAACTACTTCGGAAAGGTCAGCTACCGGACAGGCTTTTACTATCATTCATCCGCACTTCAGCTTAACCAGACTGTAATTAAGGATTATGGCATTTCCTTTGGCTTCGGATTACCTGTGATTAAAAAAGACAGAGTTCAACGCAGTATGATACAATTAGGGATAGAAGCCGGCCGTTCAGGTACAACGAAGAATAATCTGGTTCAGCAGGATTACATCCGCTTTCATTTGGGAATAGTTCTGAATGAGTTCTGGTTCTTCAAACGACATTACGAATAACAAAAAACCATACATTATGAAAAGGTTCACCATTCTGTTTCTGATTGCTGCTTCCGCTTCACTTGAAATAGCAGCACAACCTTTTGTTCCGCGTTACGGACAGGACAGCGCTGAATGCGTAAAAAATCTCTCACTGTTTAATGAATACTTCAAACAAGGTGCATATACCGATGCGTATGATTCCTGGAAATGGGTATTCGAAAACTGCCCGGCTTCCAGTAAAAATGTTTATGTACGTGGTGCTGGCATGCTGGAAGGTCTCATTAAAGAAGTAAAAGATGCTTCGCGCAAAAAGACACTGCTTGACACTTTAATGCTGATGTACGACAGGCGCATTGCTTACTTTGGAGAAAAGGGATATGTAGAAGGCGAAAAAGGATTGAAGAAATATGAATATGCCGCTGATGAAAAAGATAAACAGGATGCCCTGCAGATTTTAAAACAATCTATTGCCACAGAAGGCAACAAAACCGGCCCGATTCTGCTTTACCGCTATTTTCAGTTGAATACAGAAATGTATAATCAGAAATTGGTTAACAAAGAGCAAATTCTTGATTTGTATGATCAGTTAGGAAGCATTATTGATTACAACCTGGAGAATAATTCACCCGATGCAGCCGACTATGAAAAATCGCGTACCAACATTGAAAATTTCTTCGGGCCGTTTGCCAGTTGCGAAGATTTAATTAACATTTATGCTCCGCGCATGAAAGCCAATCCCGATGACAAATCGCTTACAAAGAAGATTGTTCATCTGTTTGAAAGGAAAAAGTGTTTAGAGGCGCCTGTTTATCTTGAAGCAGCAGAAAAGCTTTACAAATTTGAACCTGCTGCATCTTCGGCTGCTTCCTTAGCACGCATGTACGCAGCCAAAGGAAACTATTCCAAAGCCAGCAATTTGTACAATGAAGCTATTGATCTTGATTCATCCGTTAACAAAAAGGCGTTATATCACCTTGAACTGGCAGAACTCAATCTTCATAAGCTGAAAAACTATCAGCAGGCACGCGTACATGCACTGCGTGCTGCATCACTTCGCAGCGGATGGGGAAGGCCATACATTGTGATTGGTGATATCTATGTGGCTTCTGCCGCTTCCTGCGGTGATGATGATTTTAAGAAAGCAGCCGTTTACTGGGCAGCGGTTGATAAATACCAGCAGGCAAAATCTATAGATGCTCTTATAGCAGAAGATGCCAATAAACGCATTTCTACCTATTCTAAATACTTTCCTGATAAGGAAGCTGTGTTTTTCCGCAGCTTAAAGGAAGGCGAATCGTTTACCATTGATTATTGCTGGATAAATGAAACCACAATTATCAGAATAAGATAATCTGAAAATTAATAGCAAAAAAAAAAACGGGGACAATGTCCCCGTTTTTTATTTGTACAGCTAACAATTAAGAAAGGTGCTTGCTTACATGCTTGGTCATTTCAAACATGCTGACCGTTTTCTTACCGCCAAAAACTTTCTGCAGGTTGGAATCAGCGTTAATGTTACGCCTTTCTTTTGCATCCTGAAGCTTGTTCTTGCGGATGTACTCCCAAAGTTTTTTTACCACCTCAGTACGCGGCATAGGTTTGCTGCCTACAATCGGGTGAAGTGCTTCACCGATAGTAAGTGGCTTCATGAATGCCGGATTAGGTTTGCGTTTTACCTTAGCCTTTGGTTTAGCAGCTTTCTTTGCTGCTTTCTTAGGAGCTTTTTTAGCTGCCTTTTTAGCTGGTTTTTTTGCCATGTTGTTTGTGTTTTGTGTTTAACGAGTTCAAAGTAAATATACGTTTCAATCGTATTTTACACTCTGAAACAAGAAGTTTTTAACAGCCTTTCCCTCTGAAAATCTCGTTTTACAAACTCGTTTTCTCTCTGGAAACGTGACCTTCTGTCATTGTATAATTAGTATGGCCAATAATCTTTCTCTTCTGTTACATACCCTTTCACAGCTTCATTTGCCTATTAAAATTTCAAATGTAATTCACTGCTGTACAATCTATTATATCATGCTAAAAAATCATTTTATCCTCTGAAAATGCTTTTCTTTCTACACTATCAGAAAAACAACTTTGCTCTGTAATTTTAAATTTTTACTCTGAAAACTAATTAAAAAAAAGCTTTTTCAGAGGGAAAACAAAGCCTTTCACTTGTTAACAACTCAAATCATCATCATAAAAACTTCTTCGGGATAACAACTTTTACCTCTTAAAAACTGCAATATGGATTTTCAAAGCCGTATTAACCTGCACTGTTTACATTTGCCCTTCAAACAAAAACAGCTATGAAAAAATGGATCATTATCGGCACACTGGTTCTGCTCGGTGTCCTTATTTACCGCTTTGCCGTTCGCGGATATAATAATATGGTTACACTACAGGAAGCTGTTTCCAAAGCATGGTCTGATGTGGAAACACAATATCAGCGCAGGCTTGACCTGGTGCAAAACCTTGTTAATACAGTGAAAGGATATGCCGATTTTGAAAAAAGTACTCTTACACAGGTAGTGGAAGCCAGAGCCAAAGCCACTCAGGTAACCGTTGACCCGCAAAACCTTACTCCCGAAAAACTGCGAGAATTTCAAAGCGCTCAGTCGGAAATGAGCTCAGCACTCAGCCGGTTGCTTGTGGTTGTAGAACGTTATCCTGATTTAAAAGCAAACCAGAACTTTCTTGAATTGCAGGCACAGCTTGAAGGAACTGAAAACCGCATTGCCGTTTCACGAAATAAATTCAATGATACGGCCCGCGAATACAACACCTTTATCAGGCGCTTTCCTCAAAACATTTTAGCCGGTTGGTTTGGATTTGCCTCTAAAGCATATTTTGAAGCCGATAAGGAAGCCTCCAAAGCTCCAAAAGTTGAGTTTTAATCAGCGCTATATTCTGCGGATGGAATTCCTTCCGTCAACTGATTTATCTGCCATAAGGCAAGCAATTGCCCTGGCCGAAACAAAAACTTCTGCTGAAATCAGAGTCGTTATTGAAGAAAAATGTAAATGCGATGTGCTTGACCGTGCTGCCTTTGCCTTCCGGAAATTGAAAATGCAGAAAACAGAACAACGAAATGGTGTCCTTATTTATGTTGCCTTAAAAGATCATCAATGTGCTATAATAGGTGACATCGGCATAAACCGTTTAGTTGAAAATGAATTCTGGAAAACGCTGCTTGATGAAATGATTGTTTTCTTTTCGGCCGGACAATTAAAAGAAGGAATCATATCAGCCATTCACCGTGCTTCGTTAAAATTAGCCGAACATTTTCCGCGCAACAGCAATGATAAAAATGAGTTGCCTGATGATATATTAACAAAACTGTAGCTGTATGCGGTTTATTAAAAATACTTTTCTGCTCCCGCTGCTTATTCTGTTGGCATTGTCGGCCTATGCACAGGAATTTCCTCCTTCCCCCAATCCTCCCCGCCTAGTTAATGATTACACCGGCACGCTTACACCTGACGAATGGCAAACTCTTGAATCAAAACTTACCGCTTACAACGATTCCACTTCTACTCAAATTTCCATTGTAATACTTTCCACTACTTATGATTATCCCATCAGCCAGTATGCATTTCAGCTTGGCGAAAAATGGGGAATAGGCCGGAAAGAAAAAAACAATGGAGCCTTAATTCTTGTAGCCAAAGACGACCGCGAAGTTTTCATTGCCACCGGTTATGGTCTTGAAGGAGCCATTCCTGATGCACTTGCCAAACGTATTGTAGAAATGCAGATAGTTCCGGCATTTAAGCAAGGCCAGTTTTACCGCGGACTGAATGAAGCCACCGACACTATGATGAAACTTGCTGCCGGAGAATACACGGCTGACGACCTGAAGCCACCTTTTCCTTATGAATTAGTCATCATTATCGGTGTTTTTATTCTCATTACTTTAACAGGCATATATGCAAGTTACAGGCAGGCAAAGCGTTTTGCCAAGACCAATGGTATTGATCTGCATACCGCCTGGCGCATGATTAATGCCGCCCGCAGGGTACAAAGCGGCTCATGGGGAAGTTTTTCTTCAGGAAGAGGTTCTTTTGGTGGAAGCAGTTCGCGCGGATTTGGTGGATTTGGCGGTGGCTCCTTTGGCGGTGGCGGTGCAGGAGGAAGATGGTAGTTAATAATTTCTCCCTTCCTGAAGCATTCATCAAGCGGATGTTATGTCAATGTAACAATGCTGATCTATTTTTTAATGCTTTAAATGAAAATGTACCGGTCAGCATCCGCTTAAATCCCAAAAAATCAAAAACCGGTTACGACTTTAAAAAAGTAAACTGGTGCAGCACCGGTTTTTATCTTGATCAGCGACCGTCTTTTACTCATGACCCGTTGTTTCATGCAGGCACTTATTTTGTTCAGGAAGCTTCCTCCATGTTTCTGGAACAATTCATTCTTCAAACCGGTATGCATGAAAAACCTATTACTGCACTTGATTTATGCGCTTCACCCGGGGGCAAATCCACTCATCTCCTTTCCCTGCTTCACCCTGACAGCCTGCTTGTTTCCAACGAAGCCATTCGTTCACGCATTCCTGCTCTTAAAGAAAACATTATCAAATGGGGATTTCCGAATGTCATTATTACGAACAACGACCCGTCTGTATTTTCAGGACATGCCGGAATGTTTGATTTGATAGTGTGTGATGCACCTTGCTCCGGAGAAGGCATGTTCAGAAAAGATAGGGAGGCCATCAATCATTGGAGCGAAGCTCATGTTAAGCATTGTGCTGATAGACAAAAAAGAATTGTACAGCAGGCATGGAAGGCACTAAAAGCCGGTGGAATTTTCATTTACAGCACATGCACATATAATAAGGAGGAGAATGAAAATGTCCTTCAGCATTTGATTGATATCAATGTTGCGGTGAAGAGCATTCCGGTGAATGTTTCAGGAATGGGTGATATTGATATACAGGAAAATCCGTTAACGGTTTACAGGTTTTATCCGCATCTCATCATCGGTGAGGGATTCACCATTGCTGGTTTGACTAAATCTGAAAAGGATGATACGGATGAAAGAACTCTTGTAAAAATGACTCAGCCCAAATTCAAAATTTCAAACCACACTGCTGAATGGCTTAATAGCGATAATGGATCTTTTTTTGAACATAACGGTAAACTTCATTTCCTAAAAGATCAAGTAAGCCGGTTTATTGCCGAAGAAGGCAACAAACTCAACATCGTTTCGGCTGGAACAGAAACAGCCGAAATAAAAGGCCGTGTATGTATTCCGCTTCACGAATCATGTATGAGCATTCTTTATCGCAGAAAATCATTCCCTGAAATCGAACTCGGCCGTAATGATGCCTTGAATTACTTAAAAGGAGAAACCCGGTTTCAAATTGATGCTTCTGATGGAACCTTTTTGTTCACCTGCCATAATTTACCGCTTGGTTTCGCACGAAAAACCGGCAACCGCTTCAATAATCACTATCCGAAAGCCTGGCGAATCAGAAAAGGCAATGGGAGTTGAAAATCAAATCAGTTGTACGCTCTTTCAACTTATTATCAGCCGCACCTTGAATTGACTTCAGTATAAGAATCATCAGGCTCTAAATCCATTAGTATGGAACTCCTTACTATGATGATCTTGCTTTATGATGTTACTCATGTTTAAAACTTTAACAACCTTTTCCATTGTCTGAACAGTTTGCGAAACTGCTACCGCATGTTAGCCGAATTTGCCATTGCAAAATGCATTGAACTCAACAGAAGTAAATTCCAAATACCCAAATTGAAAAGACTTGAAAAACGTGCTGATTATTTCAATAACTAAATTTTCTTCCTGTCCGCCTCATCGGATTTATAAAAGTATTCTCAGTCAGCTCCTGTTTCAGTTCACCGCCCGGGTATTTGTCAGAAGCATTTTTACTATAAAAAAAATTATCCGGATGTTGTGATTATAATCATAGCACAAAGTAATTACGATTATTTTTTAAGCAAACTTCTTAATTGAAGTTTGTATCCGAATCATTTTTATTCTTCAACCATTACCAGCAAAAAAATTTAAACATGAGCATTAACCGCAGAAAATTTTTAAAATCAGGCCTGTTATCAGGGTTAGGAACCGTTGCGCTTTCAAGTATTCCTTTTAATGGATTCTCTAATGCATTCTCGTTTTTCGACCCGATTGAACCGGATAATCCGCTGGGTACATATCCTCACCGCGATTGGGAAAAAACATACCGCGATATGTGGCAATATGATGATGAGTTTACCTTTTTGTGCGCTCCTAATGATACGCACAACTGCCTTCTTAAAGCCCATGTTAAAAACGGTGCCGTGACACGCATAGCACCCAGCTACGGATTTTCTAATGCTACCGATTTACATGGCCATCAGGCTACTGCCCGCTGGGAACCGCGTTGCTGTCAGAAAGGTTTAGCGCTGGCCAGACGATTTTATGGCGACCGGAGAGCCAAATATCCGCTCATCCGCGAAGGATATCTGAAATGGATTAACAACGGAATGCCGCGACAGAAAGACGGAAGCATTCCACCCGAATACCTGCAAGGCAGAGGAAAAGAAGCTTTCATAAAAATTTCGTGGAACGACATCTTTAAATACACTGCCATGGCACTGCACAACATTGCTGCGGCATACAATGGAAAACAGGGTCAGAAAAAACTAATGCAGCAAGGCTACGACCCATTAATGGTTGAAGCCACCCATGGACACGGTGTTGAAGTCTTAAAATTCAGAGGGGGCATGGCGCCACTTGGCATTACACGCATTTTCGGCATGAACCGATTGGCAAACTCTATGGCGCTGCTCGATAACTTCATTAATAAAAAAGGACCTGAGGGTTCCAAAGGTGCCCGTACCTGGGACAGCTACGCTTGGCACACCGACCTGCCGCCCGGCCACCCCATGGTTACCGGCCAGCAAACCGTAGATTTTGATCTGGCTTGCGTTGATCACTCCAAACATATTGTCGTTTGGGGTATGAACTGGATTACTACCAAAATGCCCGATGCCCATTGGCTTACCGAAGCCCGCTTAAAAGGAGCTAAGGTTACTGTTATAGCCTGTGAATACAGTGCTACTGCCAACAAAGCTGATAACCTTATTGTATGCCGTCCGGGAGTCACTCCCGCCCTCGCTTTAGGTTTTGCCCACGTCATCATTACCGAAAAAATGTATGACGAATCCTTTATGAAAAAATTCACTGACTTGCCCTTGCTTGTCAGAATGGATAATCAAAAACTGCTTAAGCCTTCTGATATAATTCCCGGTTATGTACCTTCTGACCTCAATAATTACATTGAAGTACTGAAGAAAAATGAAAAAGCCAAACCTCCTGCACAACAGAGTGTTCCCTTTGTTGACGAAGAAACTGCCAAAGAATGGGGAGACTTTATGATTTGGGATGAAAACAAAAATGCAGTTGCCATTCTTACCCGCAATGACTATGGAAACTACATGCGGAATAAAGGCCTAAACCCTGCCCTCGAAGGAAAATATAAAGTAAAAATTCTGGGTGGCAAAGAAGTGGAAGTAAGAACTGTTTTCGACTTGATGAAAGAATATGTGTTGGAAAACTTTGATCCTAAATCAGTAGAAGAGTTAACCTGGGCACCCGAAGAAGGAATAAAAACCGTAGCCCGCGAAATTGCGCGCAACAACGGCACCACAACATTTGCCATGGGTATGGGTCCTAATCAGTTCTTCAATAACGACCTGAAAGACCGCGCTATCTTTTTCCTTGCCAGCATCACAGGCAACGTTGGAAAAATAGGCGGCAATGTTGGTTCGTATGCCGGTAATTACCGAGGTGCCCTTCTATCCGGTATTCCGGGTTACATTGTCGAAGACCCTTTCAACATTGAGCTTGATCAAAACAAACCTCCCAAAATAAAAAAATACCTTCATTACGAATCGGCACACTACTTTAACAATGGAGACCGCATTTTGCGAATGGGCAATAAAAACCTAACCGGCAAAACACACATGCCTACCCCTACAAAATCCGTTATGGTTTCTAACGGAAATTCGCTGCTGGCCAACTCAAAAGGGCATTATGATAATGTCATCAATGTATTTCCTAAAATTGAATTTATTGGTGTTCATGAGTGGTGGTGGACCGGATCCTGTGAATATGCCGATATTGTTTACCCTGTTGATTCCTGGGCTGAATTCAAATACCCCGACATGACCATCAGCGTTACCAACCCTTTCCTTTATGTATTTCCTAAAACTCCGCTTAATAGAATTTTTGACACCAAAGGCGACATTGAAGTGCTGGCAGGTATTGCTTCGGCCTTTGCCGATTTGACCGGTGATTTGCGATTCAAAGATTACTTCAAATTCGTTCACGATAACAAAGTGGAAGTTTACCTGCAACGCATCCTTAATGCCAGCCAGGGAACCAAAGGCTATAAGTTTGAAGAACTGGAAGCAAAAGCAAAACAAGGAATTCCTGCCTTGCTGATGACCCGCACCACACCAAAATATGTAGGCATGGAACAAAGCAGCGAAAACAAACCCTGGTACACCAAATCAGGACGTCTGGAATTTTACAGAGATGAACCCGAATTTATTGAAGCAGGCGAAAACATGGTGGTATTTCGCGAACCGATAGATTCTACCTTTTACGAACCCAATGTGATTTTGGGTAAAAAACATCCCTGCATTATGCCCGATGAACCCTCCAAGTACGGAGTAGATACAAATGACCTGGCTACCGACATCCGCATGGCACGTAACGTTGTAAAACCATGGAACGAACTTAAACTTACTCAGCATCCATTGCATAAAGCTGATAAGGATTATAAGTTCATTTTTCACACCCCTAAATTCAGGCATGGTGCTCACACCACCCCGGTAGATACAGACATTATTGCCGTTTGGTTCGGTCCATTTGGCGACATCCACCGCAAAGACAAACGCATACCGTTTACCAGCGAATTGTATGTGGACATAAATCCGGTGGATGCCAAAGAGCTTGGCATTGAAGATGGCGATTATGTATGGATTGATGCTGACCCTAGCGACCGACCGTTTCGCGGATGGCAGCAGAAAAAGGATGGTGCTGAATACGAACTGGCTCGTTTAAAAGCCCGTGCCCGTTATTATCCGGGTACACCACGCGGTGTTACCCGTATGTGGCATAATGCCTATGGTGCTACCTATGGTTCGGTGCAAGGTGCTAAAGAAAACGAAACCGGTATTGCCAAAAACAACAAAACCGGATACCAGGCTTTATTCCGTAACGGGTCGCACCAGAGCTGCACCCGTGCATGGCTGAAGCCTACGCTCCTTACTGATTCACTGGTTAGAAAAAATAATTTCGGACAGGGAATCGGTAAAGGGTTCGAAGTTGATGTGCATGGTGCAACGGGAAATCCCCGCGAAGCATTTGTAAAAATTACACTGGCCGAAAAAGGCGGTATTGGCGGTAACGGCCTTTGGGAAGGTGCTGCTAACGGCATGAGGCCTACTTACGAAGACGATGACTTCAAAAAATTCCTTGCCGGAGGATTTATTAAAAAATAAAATTTCATCCTAAAAACAATTATCTCTATGTCAAAAGTATTTAACACGCAATTAAAAAGGGAAATGAATTACCCTTACGAGGATGCCAAACCCAAAAAACAAATTACCTATGTGTTTGATACCAACAAATGCATTGCCTGCCAAACCTGCACCGTTGCCTGTAAAACTACCTGGACATCAGGTAAAGGAGAAGAAACCATATTCTTCAATAATGTTGAAACCAAACCGTATGGCGGTTATCCTCAGAAATGGGATGTAAATACACTTAAAGAACTTAAGGACCAGCAGTGGGACAGCAACGGAGTTTACAAAGGCCAGACCGTGTTCGAAGAAACGGCTGCTGGCGAACGTGTAAACGGTTGGAGACCTACCGAACGCAATTATGCCTATCCCAATATTGGCGAAGACGAAGTACTTGGCACGCTTGATAAAGGTGCCTTCTTCTCCGGTATTCACAATGTTTGGATGTTTTACCTTGCACGTATATGTAACCATTGCTCTTACCCGGCATGTTTGGCTGCCTGCCCGCGAAAAGCTATTTACAAACGCGAAGAAGATGGTATTGTTCTTATAGACCAGTCGCGCTGCAGAGGTTACAAAGAATGCGTGAAAGCATGTCCCTACAAGAAAACATTTTACAACATGGTTACCCGTGTGTCCGAAAAATGTATTGGATGTTATCCGTTAATCGAAAAAGGCGAACAGCCCCGCTGTGTTACCACCTGCATAGGCAAAATAAGAATGCAAGGATTTATGGAAGACACCAAAGCACCGCGCAAAGACAACCCGATTGACATGATTGTGCGCATTCGCCAATTGGCATTACCTCTGTATCCTCAGTTCGGCACTCAACCCAATGTATATTACGTACCCCCCATTCATGTACCGAAAGATTTTCTTTACCAAATGTTCGGCCCCGGTGTGGATAAAGCCATTGAAATCTACCGTAACATGAAAGACGACCGTGAATTACTCGCTGCTTTTCTCCTCTTTGGCAACACTCCTAAAATCATTCATTCTTACCGTGCCGAAGAAAATTTTGCCGTTGGTTACAATGAACGCGGAGATGAAGTAGTCCGTGTTCCTTATTCCGAACCGGTTTTTATGCGCCCCCATTGGGACGAAACCCACCAAACCTACCGCCACAACACTCCTTAATCATTTTAATCATTTCATTCCATTATGCCTGTAAAAATCAGAATCATGAAAAAAATAATCTTCCCTGCAATCATTATATGCACCGCTTTCTGGAATGGCTATTCGCAAAACACAGCCATGGGCGAAAAGATTTTTAAAACCACCTGTTCGCCCTGCCATCACATTGGCAAAGGAAAATTAGTAGGACCTGATTTATCGGGAGTAACCTACCGCAGAACCGAAAAATGGCTTGGCAGTTTTATCCGCTCTTCGCAAACTATGATAAAAAACAATGATGCCGCAGCCGTTAAACTGTTCAACGAGTTTAACAAACTGGTTATGCCCGATCAGAACCTTAGCGACACCCAGATAAAAGACATTCTGGCTTACATTAAAGCCAACAGTCCGGCTCCGGCAATAAAAACTCAGGCTCCCTCCGCCCCGAAAGAAAAACAGACCACCAACGTTGCAAAATCCGCCCCGCCACCCGTTATAGAATGGGTTCATGCCGAACACCAGATAAAAGCCATCCGTTCTGCCGAAGGCATTGATCCCAAATCTCTGAATGCTGACATCTGGAAAAATGCTCCGGCAAAAAAAATTCCCGTTGCAGCTCAGAAGGTAGCTTACCCTAACCTCCATAAAGCCACTGTTGATGAGATTACGGTAAAAACTGTTTACCGTGAAAATCAGCTTGCTTTTCTTATCGAATGGAACGATAGTTCTAAAAACACAGAAGTAGATGCCGACAAGTTTTGCGACCAGTTGGCTGTTCAGTTGCCTGTAGATGTGAACGACATTCCAAATTATATGATGGGAAATCAGGGAGGAAAAGTGCATATCGTTCACTGGAAAGCCATCTGGCAGGAAGACTGTGAAAAAGGATTTCGCGATGTACTCGACCTACACCCGAATATGTGGGTTGATGTATATCCCGGTCTCGAAAGTTATTTAGACCGCAGCAAACGCATTTATTCGCAAGACATCCATGCCGAATTGATTGTAGAAACGAGCGCCTTCGGCACTATGCCGGGAACTTATTCCAAAAACCCGATGTCGCTGATTAAACGCAAGGTTCCCGTTGAAGAAGCCAATGCCGAAGGTTTTGGCACCCTGGCCACTCAGGAAACACAGTCCGCTTCAGGATGGGGAGAATGGAGAGAAGGCAAATGGCGAGTTTGTATTATCATTCCTGTAAATACAGGCAATATCTTTAAAGCTTCCTTTAAAGACAAAACCAAAGTCGCCTTTGCCGTTTGGGATGGAGGCAACCAGAATATCGGAGGCCGTAAGCACTATACACAATGGGCTGATCTATTTATCGAAAAATAACTGAATATGGATGCACTACATCATACCGACAGAGTTCTGATAAAGGCTGACCTTTACCGTCTTCTGGCAAACTGTTTTGATTTTCCTGCCTCTGAAAAACTTGGCACTATCAGCGAATTATCACAGGCGCTGTGCGAAGCCGGATATCCTGACAGCGAAATTCAAAATTTAATTGCAACGCTAAACTCCTCTATGGTTGAATCAGAAATTCTCCATGATTACTCCCGTATTTTTATTAAAGGAGGTGTGCCGCTCAGCGAAAGCCATACCCTGAAAAAATTCAACAGCATATCTGATGTTAACGGCTTTTATGCCGCCTTCGGATTCAGCCCCAAAAGCGGTGAAAACCCTGACTCTATCATGCACGAACTCGAATTTCTTGCCCTGCTCTGCCTGAAAATTTCTATTGCACCCGGGCTGCAAGAAAAAGAAATTACCGGAAAAGCATGCGAAGATTTTCTGACTGACCATGCTGCCGAATTTGCCCTGGCTTTGGCCGATAAAATACGCGAAGGCGATGCCGGCAGATATTTTATTACCGTGGCTAATCTGCTTACCGCTTTTATTAAAGCAGAAACCGAAATTATTAAATCTGTGAACCTATGATAAATATAACACTGACTGTATTTCTGTTCGGAATGCCCGGCACTACCGAGCTTATGCTAATAGCTGCCGTAGTGCTGTTTCTCTTTGGAGGAAAGAAAATACCTGAGCTTATGCGGGGCATCGGAAAAGGCATCCATGAATTCAAAAAAGGAAAATCCGGTATAGAATCCGAAATCAATAAACTGAAAGAGTAGAGATGCTGAGAGACCGTTATCACCGTCTTCACAACTACCTGCGCATTTCGTTAACCGATAAATGCAACTTTAAGTGCAGCTATTGTATGCCGGTGAGCCAACACTCTTGCTTACAGCAAAGGCAACTGATGTCGGCTGATGAAATTGAAAAAATAGCAGCCGAATTTGTAAGCCTCGGCATAAATAAAATCAGGCTTACCGGTGGCGAGCCTTTAGTAAGAAATGATTTTGGTGATATTGCCTTCCGTCTTGCCAAACTGCCTGTAGAAAGGGTGCTGACTACCAACGGCTCCCTGCTGCACCGCCATATTGAAACCCTCGTTAATGCCCGGTTCTCATCGGTTAATGTTAGTCTTGATTCTCTGAATCCTCATGCTTTCGCCTCCATTACGCAAGTTAACCATTTTCATCGTGTCTGGAAGAATATCCTCCTGCTGCTTGAACACCGTATTCGCGTTAAAATAAATGTTGTGGCTATCAACGGTTTTATTCAACAGGAAATTCTGCGATTCATCGAACTCACCGGAAACCTGCCGTTGCACATTCGCTTTATCGAATTTATGCCTTTCAAAGGCAATGGCTGGAACAGTGAAAAAGTTATTACGGCTTCCGAATTATTCCGCATTGTTTGTAACGAATATGACGTTGTAAAACTCAAAGATGAACCGCACTCTACCGCACGAAAATACAAAGTAATAGGTTATGAAGGTACCTTTGCTTTTATAACTACCATGAGCCGTCAGTTCTGCGGTGAGTGCAACCGTATCCGCCTGACTGCTGACGGAAAAATAAAAAACTGCCTCTTTGGAAAAGAGGAACTCGACCTGCTAGCAGCACTGCGTACCGGCATGCCTCTGGAGCCCGTTATCCGTCAGTCGCTGCTATTGAAACACCAAACTATGGGTGGTCAGTTTACGCATGGCTACCGGAATACGGAAGCGCATAAAATCTTTAACCGGAGTATGGTCAATATAGGAGGATAAAAAAATGATTACCGTTTCAGAAGCAGAAAAGCTCATTACCGATAACTGTAATCAAAAAGAAATTGCTGAGCGCAGTCTTTGTTCGGCATCAGGTTTTGTGCTGGCGGCTGATGCTCATGCCCTTTACGATGTGCCTTCCTTCCATAATTCTGCCATGGATGGGTATGCCTTCTGCTTCAACGGTGAAAATCTTTTTGAAATAAAAGGAACCATACAGGCCGGTAGTGCAGCCGGCTTTACCGTTGAACCCCGGCAGGCGGTCAGAATTTTTACGGGCGCTCCAATACCCACGGGTACTGATACAGTTGCCAAACAGGAGATAACCGAAATAGCAAACAACCAGCTTAAAATTAATTCGGACAAAATTCGTAAAGGCGACAACATCCGTTTGCGCGGCTCACAATGCAAAGCAGGTGATGTCATCGCAAAACAGGGCGCATGGCTTACTCCGGGGTTGATTGCACTGTTAGCCTCAGCGGGTATAGAAAAGGTTAAAGTATTCAATATCCCTTCGGTAGCTGTTATTGTAACCGGAAACGAACTTCAGCCTCCCGGTACTCCACTGCATGAAAACCATATTTATAACTCAAACCAGCCCGCAATCTGCGCTTTTCTGAAAATGTTGGGCGTTGAACAAATGAGTTTCTCACACATTGCCGATTCGCTGCAACTGTTATCCGAAGCTATCCGCAAGGCTCTTCAATCTTATGATATGATTATTGTTTCAGGAGGCATTTCGGCAGGCGATTACGACTTTGTAAGACCAGCCCTGCTGAACAACGGAGTGCAGCAACTCTTTTACAAAGTGAAACAAAAACCCGGAAAGCCACTCTTTGCCGGCTATTACCTTACTGCTGATAATACCAAGAAGCCGGTATTCGCCTTACCCGGCAATCCGGCTGCTGCCATTTCATGTATGCTCCGCTATGTTAAACCCTGTATTTTGCAGCGTAAAGGCCTGCAGAATGCATGGTCTGATTTTAAAATGTTGCCGCTGGCAAACTCTTTTTCTAAAATTTCCGGCTTAACGCTTTTTGCAAAGGTTAAACCGGCCGGTAACAAAGTATGGATTACAGGCGGGCAGGAGTCTTTTAATCTCCTTCCGTTTTCAGACTGTTGCGGCATGGCCGAATTACCCGAAAATGCAGAAACGTTTAGCGAAGGAACGCTTGTAAAAACATACTTCTGGTAACATGATGGCATGGCCCGACATAGAAATTTTTGTGCTTGCCGGTGGCAAAAGTTCGCGCATGAAATGTGATAAAGGATTGATGCTCTTTGAAGGAAAACCAATGGTAACCCATATTCTTGATACACTTGCTTGTAACGGATTATCAGCCACCCTTATAGCTAACAGGGAGGAGTATGCCCGGCTTGGACTAAACGTTTATAAAGACCTCATAAACGATAAAGGACCAATGGGCGGATTGTTTACCGCTTTACACCATACCGCTGCCCGGGCGGTTCTGCTGCTCAGTAGCGATATGCCATTTTTAAATGTTGATGCCGTGAAATTTTTAGCAAAAAACTGCGGCAGCGAGCAGGTAACGGTTGCTCAGGCTCATCAACGATTGTATCCCCTTTTGGCCGTGTACAAAAAAACATTGCTGACTTCAGTCAAAAAACAAATTGAAGACAATAAGCTGAAATTAACCGATTTCATTCTTACCTGCAATTACAAAATTTGCAATATGGACTCCTTTACCGTTTACAATAACCGAATGTTTGATAATTTAAATACTCCTCTTGATCTGGAAAAACATTATGCAAGTAAACAATAAAATAGTGATCCGATTTTTCGGTATGCTCATTGAAAAAACCGGTTGTGAAAATCTGGAATTCCCATTTGTTGACACCACCGCTGTGCTGATGAAAAACTTGATTCAACAATTTCCTGAACTAGAAAAAATGAAATTTGCAATTTCCATCAACTGCAAAATCAATACTGAAAACCAATTCTTAAAACCGGGGGATGAAATTGCCTTGCTGCCTCCCTTTTCGGGTGGTTAAAAAAATGAATAGGTTCGAAAAACAGATACTGCTGGAAGGTTTCGGTATAACTGCTCAGGAAAAACTTCTCCATGCCGGAGTTCTGGTAGTAGGTGCCGGTGGGTTGGGTTGCCCGGTACTGCAATACCTTGCTGCTGCCGGTGTAGGAACTTTAGGAATAGCCGATGGCGACACCGTAATGATTTCAAACCTCAACCGCCAGGTTTTATTTGGCGAAAATGATGTTGATAAAAATAAAGCGGCAACGGCAGCCCTGCAACTTACCGGTCAATACAGAAACATGCATGTGGATGTTTTTCCTGAATGGCTGAACAATCAGAACATTATTCCGCTTATTGAAAAATACGATTTGATAATTGACTGCACCGACAACTTTGCCGCACGCTACCTGATAAACGATGCCTGTATGTTAATGAAAAAGCCATGGATCTTCGGGGCTATCTACCGCAACGAAGGGCAAGTGGCTTTATTTAATCCGCAAGACGATAATTCCGTATGCTACCGAGACTTAAATCCGGAGCTACCCGAAACTGACACCATTCCCGACTGCAACCAATCGGGGGTGTTAGGAGTATTGCCCGGCATTATCGGAACCATGATGGCAGCCGAAGCCATCAAGTGGATTACCGGATACGGCCAAACACTTCAAGGAAAAATTCTGCTTTTCAACCTGTTGAATTACCGGTGGTTTAACGCAGAAATTTTACCTGTGCCCGGTTCTAAAAAAAACATACCGCGAAACAGAAAGGAGTTGCTCACCAGAGACTATGCCGTCAGTTGCAGCCCTGTGCCGCATTTTTCATGGAAAGAAGCATTGAAAAGAGTTGAAAACAATCCGGAAAAAAATTTATTTGTTGATGTAAGAAACGCAGACGAAAATTCACTGCCGGATAACTTCACCTGCCTTCAGATTCCACTACCTGAATTAAAAAGCAGAAGCTCCGAATTAGCCCATGCTGACCATCTCTTTTTATTCTGCCGCTCGGGCATTAGAAGTTTAGAAGCAGCTAAAATTCTGAAAAAAATTTATCCGACAAAAAATATCTGCAACATTGAAGGAGGCGTTCTTCATGCCGAAGCACCATTTAACCGGTATTATCATGAATCACAAGCGTAAAAATATCTTTGTAACAGGTGCCATTTCGCCCGAACAGATTGCCGAGGCCATCAGGAAACATAGCGAAAAGCATGATATAGGCGGCCACAGTATCTTCTTAGGGCAGGTACGCGCAGACGAAAAGACTGATGGAAAAGTGGAAGCCATTGATTACTCTGCCTATGAGGAAATGGCGCTTGAAAAATGTACTGAAATACGGGAAGCTGTTTTTGAAAAATATCCTCTTACCTGTATGCACATTTACCACAGCCTCGGTACGGTTAAAGCCGGTGAAATTTGCCTTTTTGTTTTTACCTCGTCTGTTCACCGTAAGGCTGCTATGGAAGCTTGCAGCGAAACCGTTGAGCGTATCAAAAAAGAATTACCGGTATGGGGGCGCGAAATTCTGACGAATCAAAAACACATCTGGAAAACAAATAATACCCATTGAGCATATGGTAAACATTACCCATAAAAACACCACCCTGCGAAAAGCAAAAGCGCAGGCCATTGTAAAAGTAAGCAGCGAAAAGACCTTAACGGCCATCCGCGAAAACCGTGTACCAAAGGGTAATATCCATGAAATGGCTAAAGCAGCAGCGCTGTTTGCCGTTAAACGTACCAGCGATATGATTCCCGACTGCCATCCCCTGCCGGTAGAATACTGCCATGTACATTCAGAAATTCTCAACAACGAAATTGTAATTGCGGTCGAAGTGCAAACCGTTTACAAAACAGGTGCTGAAGTGGAAGCCATGCATGGCGTTTCGGTAGCGGCACTTACCATGTATGACATGCTGAAACCCCTTGACAAGCATATTGAAATAACCGGCATCCGGCTATTAGAAAAAAGTGGCGGCAAAAGCGATTTCGTAAAAAAAGAAATTACCGGCATAAAGGCTGCCGTTATTGTTTGTTCCGATTCGGTTGCAAAAGGTAAAAAAGAAGACCGTGCCGGAAAAAAAATAATTGAAAAACTATCGCGCCACCAGATTGAAATTGCCGATTACATCATTATACCTGATGAAACAATGTTGATTCGTGAAAAAGCTCAATACTACGCATCGCTTAATCTGAACCTGGTGATTTTTACGGGAGGCACAGGGCTTTCGCCAAGAGATGTAACCCCCGAAGCACTGGAGCAGGTTTTAGAAAAACGGATTCCGGGTATTGAAGAAGCGTTGAGAAATTACGGACAACAACGCACCCCTTACTCCATGTTGTCGCGCAGCATGGCCGGTCTGATAAATAAAACTCTTGTATTAGCCCTGCCCGGTTCTACAAGAGGAGCCGAAGAATCTATGGACGCAATCATTCCTGAAGTATTTCATATTTTCAGGGTGATGGAAGGAGCCAGACATGAATCCGTTACATGACCGTTTACAACATCAAACCTGCACTAGAAGTTTTATCGTTTCAAAAAATCACTAAAACATAAATTTAATCTAGGCCGTGATAAGCACCTGAAAAGGCAGGCAATTATATTTTTATGATGGTATTTTAAGGTGCCAGGTTATAACCCTGATAATCCTCCGGGAACTACAGCCGCTGTCCCTTACACAACAGAAGCATCGGGATAAAGCATTTGATTCCAATGAGGATGGGCAGGTAAATAAGAACGGCAGGTAACCATTACAGCCTTCCGGTCTTGATTTCCTCCACTACAGTCGGGTCAAGCAAGGTGGTTATATCACCTAAATTGGATGTATCGCCTTCGGCAATTTTCCTCAGAATCCTGCGCATAATTTTTCCGCTGCGTGTTTTGGGCAATCCGGTTACAAACTGAATTTTATCAGGCCTGGCAATAGGGCCGATAACTTCCACCACTTTATCACTCACTTCCTTTCGGGCAAGGTTATCATCTTTATGAGGACCAACATAAACCACATAAGCATAAATGCCTTGTCCTTTTATATCGTGCGGATAACCAACCACAGCACTCTCCACAATATGGTCGTGCATGTTGATGGCATTTTCCACTTCGGCTGTGCCAATGCGGTGGCCGCTAACATTCAATACATCATCCACACGACCGGTAATGCGGTAATTACCGTCAGGTTCGCGGAAACAACCATCACCGGTGAAGTAAAGGTTTTTATAAGCAGAAAAATAATTCAGGCGGCAACGCTCATGATCCCCGTAAGTTGTACGCAAAATACCGGGCCAGGGAAATCTGATACAAAGGTTTCCGGAGATGGTTTCCGTATCAGACAGAGGTATTTCTTTTCCGTTTTCATCAACTAAGCAGGGTTGCACACCCGGTAAAGGCAATGTAGCATAGGATGGTTTATGAGGAGTAACTCCGGCCAGATTAGAAATCATGATGCCTCCGGTTTCTGTCTGCCACCAGGTATCCACAACAGGGCAGCGGTCTTTTCCAATATTATGATGATACCAATGCCATGCTTCTTCGTTGATAGGTTCGCCAACAGTTCCAAGCACTTTGAGCGAATCGAGTTTCTTATTCTTGATAAAATCCGTTCCGAATGTCATCAGGCTGCGGATGGCTGTTGGCGCTGTGTAAAGAATATCAACTTTGTATTTATCTACAATGTCCCAAAATCTTCCTGAATCAGGCCAGGTGGGAATACCTTCAAACATAAGCGAAGTTGCACCGGCACAAAGCGGCCCGTAAATGATGTAAGAATGTCCGGTAATCCAGCCTATGTCGGCAGTGCAGAAATGAATCATGCCGGGTTTGTACTGAAAAACATTGACGAATGTATAAGCCGCCCACACCATGTAACCTCCGGAGGTGTGCACTACACCTTTTGGTTTTCCGGTAGAGCCGCTGGTGTAAAGAATAAACAGCATGTCTTCGGCATCCATTTCTTCGGCAGGAGTAATTACATCAGCCGCCACTTTTTTCAATTCATCATGCCACCATACATCGCGGCCCGTTAGCATGTCAACCTGCTGATAGGTTCTTTGATAAACGATGGTTCTTTTAACAAAAGGGCAATGCTTCAATGCCTCATCCACTACAGGCTTCAGCGGAATTTCTTTTGCACCGCGGAATGCGCCATCACAGGTAATAACAAATTCGGCCTGTGCATCGTGCAAACGATCGGAAATGGAACTGGCCGAAAAGCCACCGAAAATAACGGAGTGAATAGCCCCAATGCGGGCACATGACAGCAGGGCAATAGCCAATTCGGGTACCATGCCCATGTAAATGCACACCCGGTCTCCTTTTTTAATACCGTTGTTTCTCAAAACTGCGCTGAAACGGTTTACTTCTTCAAATAACTGCCTGTATGTTAACGACCGTCCTTCTTCCTGAGGATTATTAGGTTCCCATAGTATGGCTATTGATTCTGAAGATTTTTCCAGATGCCGGTCAATACAGTTTTCGGTAATGTTGAGTTTTCCGTTGATAAACCATTTCACTCTTGGTTCTGAAAAATTCCATTCAAGAGTTTTTTCCCATTTTCTTTTCCAAAGAAAATGAGAAGCTATTTCGCTCCAGAAGGCTTCAGGATTCCCGAGGCTTTGCCTGTATGCCTGCCGGTACTGTTCTAAATTCAGAATTTGAAAAGGATAACTCATGCAGAATAATTATTTGCCAGGTAAACAAAAGTATTGGTGTTTCATAATGTCCTTTCTTTTCCGTGCTCGTTTCTGAGGAGGCTTTGAAATATGTCATTCAAAAACTGCCATGGTTATTTATTAAAAAACTCCACCACTTTCTCGGCCAGTTCAATACCGATACGCTCCTGCGCTTCGCGGGTGGAACCGCCTATGTGTGGGGTACAGATCACTTTCGGATGCTGCCTTAATGCTTCTTTGATTAATGGTTCACCTTCAAAAACATCCATGCCTGCAAATGAAAGCTTGCCGCTGTTAAGCGCTTCCATTAAATCTGCTTCTGAAATTACTCCGCCACGGGCTGTGTTAATTACGGCTACTCCTTTTTTCATCAGGTCAAATTCTTTTTTGGCTATGACAGGAGGAGTTCCCTTCGGAAACGGAACATGCAGCGTAATAAAATCGCTTTCAATCAATACTCTGGTAAAGCTGACACACTTGAAAACAATCTCTGTTTTTTTCTGGCCTAATGCCGGGTGAAAATTTAATGGCACTATTACATCTTCATTGTTAAGTCTGTGAAACAACACATTCATTCCCATTCCCACAGCCATGCTTGCTGCGCATTTGGCTATCTGCCCTGCCCCTATAATTCCAAGGGTTTTTCCGGAAAGTTCGGTTCCTGCCGAGTAGGCTTTTTTGAGTTCATTGAACCGCTCTTTTGTTTCGCAGGCAGGCATGTTACGCGAAGCATCATTGAGCATTCTTACTCCGGCAAACAACATCGCAAAAACAAGTTCAGCTACACTTTGTGAACTGGCAGCCGGAGTATTGACTACGGCCAGTCCTTTATCGCGTGCATATTTCACATCAATGTTATCCATACCAACACCGGCACGGCCGATGAGTTTCAGATTGGGAGCTGTATCAATATGTTCCTTACGTACCTGCGTGGCGCTGCGCACCAGCACGGCATCAAAGTTTTTTAAGGCTTCGCCCAGATTTTCCTGCACCACCTTATCAGTGGAAACGGAGAAACCTGCAGCTTCAAAAATTTTTTTTCCGGCAGCATCAATGCCGTCATTGGCCAGTATTTTAATCATAATGGGTGGTTTTACTGATGGCGAATTAACGAAAATCCATTCAGCCCCAACCATGTCCATTGTTCAAAAATTCTCCTTTCTCAATTCAGGTTAATAAGGGTGTTGATATTTTTATTTGCATCCGCTTAAAAAAATTGCAGGGTTCCTAACTTTGAACAAAGCAATGGCAATGACTGTGAAGCCCATGCTTCATTACAATCATTCAGCAAGCGATTTGAATATTATGGCAACAAAAAGTTCACACAATTACACCGAGGCAAGCATTCAAAGCCTCGACTGGCGCGAGCATATCCGCCTCCGGCCCGGCATGTACATCGGCAAATTGGGCGATGGGTCTTCGCGCGATGACGGTATTTATGTACTCCTGAAAGAAGTCATTGATAATTCCATTGATGAATTCACCATGGGGTACGGAAAAAAAATTGTGGTGGAAATCAACGATGGAAAAGTATCCGTTCGCGATTACGGCAGAGGCATTCCTCTTGGAAAAGTGATTGACTGCGTTTCGAAAATCAATACAGGCGGTAAGTACGATTCTTCGGCCTTTCAGAAATCGGTCGGATTAAATGGCGTAGGTACAAAAGCAGTGAATGCACTGAGCGATTTTTTCAGAGTGCAGTCGTTCCGTGACGGAAAAACCGTAGTGGGCGAATTTGAAAAAGGAGTTCAGAAACTTCATCAGAAAGAAAAACCCACACAGGAACCCAATGGAACATTAATCGAATTTATACCGGATGCTTCGGTATTCAAACGCTTCCGTTTTGATATGGAATATGCCGAACGCATGATGCAGAATTATGCATACCTGAATGTTGGACTCACATTGATTCTTAACGGAAAAGAATTCCGCAGCGAGAACGGATTAATTGATTTACTGAAAAGCCATATTACCGAAGAGCCGATTTATCCCATCATTCACCTGAAAGATAAAGACATTGAGATTGCTTTTACCCATACCACGTCTTACGGTGAAGATTATTACTCATTCGTAAACGGACAGCATACCACGCAGGGAGGAACTCATCTGGCAGCATTCCGCGAAGCCATTGTTAAAACAGCGCGCGAATTCTACAAGAAGGAATTTGATCCGGGCGATGTGCGCGAAAGCATTGAAGCTGCCATCAGTATCCGTATTCAGGAGCCGGTTTTCGAATCGCAGACCAAAACCAAATTAGGAAGTCAGAATACTTATCCCGAAGGTCCCTCATTGCGTAACTGGATAAATGATTTTGTAAAGAAGGAGCTTGATAATTTTCTTCACAAACATCCACAGACCGCTGAAGCATGGCTTAAAAAAATTCAACAGAGCGAAAAGGAAAGAAAAGAAATTGCAGGCATTAAAAAGTTAGCCAACGAAAGAGCCAAAAAAGCCAACCTTCACAATAAAAAACTGCGCGACTGCCGCATACATTTTAACAGCAAACATCAGGACCGACTTGATTCCACTCTTTTCATCACCGAAGGCGATTCGGCCAGCGGAAGCATTACCATTGCCCGCGATGTAAATACACAGGCTGTCTTCTCGCTCAGAGGAAAACCCCTGAACTGTTTCGGTCTGACCAAAAAAGTAGTTTACGAAAACGAAGAATTCAACCTGCTGGTTAATGCCATCGGCATTGAAGACGGAATGGAAGAACTCCGATATAACCGTATTGTCATTTCAACCGATGCCGATGTGGATGGTATGCACATCCGTCTTTTGCTGCTTACCTTCTTTCTCCAGTTTTTTCCCGAACTGGTAAAAGCAGGACATGTTTACATCTTGCAAACTCCCCTGTTTCGTGTGAGGAACAAAAAAGAAACCATTTACTGTTACAGCGAACAGGAACGAATCAATGCCATTGGAAAATTAGGCCCGAAACCCGAAATCACCCGCTTTAAAGGATTGGGAGAAATTTCGCCCAATGAGTTTAAAAATTTTATAGGTGAAGAAATCCGCCTGGAAAATGTTTCGGTAGAAGGCGAATCATCCGTACAGCAACTGCTGAATTATTACATGGGAAAAAATACGCCAGAAAGGCAGGATCACATCATACGCGAACTGCGCCTTGAAGAAGAACTTGAACCTGAAGAAGCAGAACAGTAAAACAGCATTATCATGGCCAAAAGAAAAAAAGAAGTTAAACCCGAAGAGAAGAAAAAAGAAATTACCCATCACATACCGGTAAGCGGTATGTTCGAGAACTGGTTTATTGATTATGCTTCCTATGTAATCCTCGAACGTGCTGTTCCTTACTTAGATGACGGCCTCAAACCCGTTCAGCGCAGAATACTCCACTCCATGTGGGAGATGGAAGACGGCCGCTACAACAAGGTAGCCAACATCATTGGCAATACCATGAAGTATCATCCGCATGGCGATGCTTCCATCAGCGATGCTATCATACAAATAGGCCAGCGCGATTTACTGATAGACACCCAGGGAAACTGGGGAAACATTTACACAGGCGATTCGGCTGCCGCTTCGCGTTACATTGAAGCCCGGCTTACCAAATTTGCTCTGGATGTCGTATTCAACCCTAAAACCACCATTTGGCAACAGAGTTATGACGGAAGAAACAAAGAGCCTGTTACGCTGCCGGTAAAGTTTCCATTGCTGCTGGCTTCGGGAATTGAAGGAATTGCCGTTGGCCTTGCCTGCAAAATACTTCCGCATAATTTCTGTGAACTGATTCAAGGTTCGATTGACGTACTTCGTAAAAAGAAAACCAACATTCTTCCTGACTTTGCTACCGGAGGTATTGCCGATTTTTCGAATTACAACGAAGGTATGCGAGGCGGAAGAATAAAGGTGCGCGCCCTGATTGAAAAACGCGACCGGAAAACGTTAGTCATCAAACAGATTCCGTTTGGCACCACTACCCAGTCATTGATAGATTCCATCCTTGCTGCCAATGATAAAGGCAAACTGAAAGTAAAAAAGGTAGAAGACAATACAGCAGCCGAAGTTGAAATTGTGCTTTACCTCCATCCCGACTCAGCCGAAGATTCTGATAAAACCATTGAAGCGCTTTATGCTTTTACCGATTGCGAAGTTTCTATTTCGCCAAACTCCTGTGTAATCCGTGACGGCAAACCGGTGTTTATGAGCGTGAATGAAATGCTGAAAGAATCAACCTTCAACACGCAGGAACTGTTGAAACGCGAACTGGAAATAAAACTGAGCGAGCTGATGGAAGAATGGCATTTTGCTTCGCTCGAAAAAATCTTTATCGAAAACCGCATTTACCGGAAAATGGAAGACTGCGAAACCTGGGAGGCCGTTATCAAAACCATTGACAAAGGACTTACTCCTTTCAAAAAACAACTGAAACGCGAAGTAACCGAAACCGACATCATCCGCCTGACGGAAATTAAAATCAAACGCATTTCGAAATTCGATTCGTTCAAAGCCGATGAACATATCAAAGATCTGAATGCAAAAATGAAAGAGGTGAAAGAAAATCTGGCTAACCTCACGCAGTTTACCATCAACTATTTTAAAGATCTGCTGAAGAAATACGGCAAAGGACGCGAGCGCAGAACACAGATTACAGAAGGCGCTTTCGAACTGATTGAAGCAAAGAAGGTGGTTATCAACAACACAAAGCTGTATGTAAACCGCGAAGAGGGTTTTGCCGGTTACGGCTTGAAGAAAGATGAATTTGTTTGCGAATGTTCCGACCTGGATGACATCATCGCCTTCAGCGGTGACGGCAAAATGATGGTTGGCCGCATAGACGAGAAAAAGTATTTCGGCAAAGACATACGCCACATTGCCGTGTTTGATAAAGATGATTCAAAAACCGTTTACAACATGATTTACCGTGACGGCCTTAAAGGCAATATCATGGTAAAACGCTTTCAGGTTTCGGGCATTACGCGCGATAAGGTGTATGACCTTACCAAAGGAAATGAAAACTCTAAAGTGCTTTTCTTCTCCGTTACCGATGTAAACACCGTTCCGCAGGTGGATGTAATTCTGAAACCGCGTCCTAAGCTGAGAAACTTAGTGGTTAAAGTCAACTTTGCCGAAGTTGGAATTAAAAACCGCAGCGCCATAGGCAACATTGTTACCAAATTTCCGGTTCATAAAGTACAACAGACCGGCAAAGAAACCGTTTCAGTTCCGTTAGCTGTTATGGAAGAAATCAGTCCTGCTCCCTCATTAAAACAAAAACCTGACATTTCAAAAAAAAAGGCCGAACCGGTAAAAACCGCAGATAAACAGGTACAGATTAAACTGGAAATCTGAGTTTAATAATTCACCTCTTTTGACCTGATGAACTTTCTGTTGGCATTGTGCTTCGGCTTCGCAGCCACTTTTACGTGCTTCGATGGATAGATCACTAAACTGCCTGTAACTACTTTTTATTAATGCGTGGTATTCATCCCTATACAATGGCTCATCATGGAATCATCTTTTTTTAAAATTAATAGAGTTTCAACAAATGAAAGACTGCCTATGCCGTCTTGCTGTTTGCGTCAATAATTTCATTTCAAAACTGTATTATAACAACACCAATTTTTACTTTCTTTACAGCATAATTCTTTTTTAATATTACTACAAAAAAATAAGTCCTATGAAAAAAACTATTCTATCAATTGTACTTGTATTGATTACATCTGTAAAGGTTTTTGCTCAAAACAGCAACTACAACAATAAATTCGTAACTCCAAACTCCTTCGTGCTTGCCAGCGAAACTGATTCAGCAACAAATACACTTTACCTGGGAGGCTATTTTACCGGTGTTGGTCACAATACAGGCTATTCAGCATTTTACAATCAGAACAGCGATATTCCTCAATTGGATATGCCGTTCATCAACGGAACAACCCATTGCATTATTCCTGATGGCAGCGGTGGATGGTATGTTGGCGGAGATTTCACAGTAACCATCAATGCAAATGTTTTTTCGAACATTGTGCATATAAACTCCAACAAAACGGTTGATACGGTTTTTCAGGCATCAACCAACAATACCGTCAGATCACTCGCTATTGCGGGAACCACCCTTTATGTAGGCGGTAATTTTACAACTATTAAATCCGTTGCACGTAATTATCTGGCTGCCGTAAACAAAACAAACGGAAATGTTTTATCCTTCAATCCGAATCCGAATAACCTTGTTTACACTTTAAATGTAAAAGATACATTACTCATTGCAGGAGGCGCTTTTTCGTTAATGGGATCTACTACCCGACAATACCTTGCAGTATTTAATATCAATACCGGGTTACTGATGAAAAATTACCCTTCCGCAAACAGTTATGTTCTTGAAACGCATGTTTACGATAATACGGTTTATGCCGGAGGTTATATGACGTATGCCGGCAAAAAAACGGGAAGTGCAGTAAAAATGCAGGGTACTTCATCCAATCCCAACTATGATTTTCCGGTGGTAAACGGCACCACGCATATCTGCCTAAAAGACGGAAGCGGAGGCTGGTATATTGGCGGTTCCTTTACTCAGGTAGGAAGTTACGCCTATACGAATCTTGCGCGCATTAAATCGGATAATTCTGTTGACACTTCATTTCATCCTAACCCCAACGGGACAGTTTATGCTCTTGCATTGAAAAGCAACACTCTTTATGTTGGCGGTTCATTTACTTCCATTGCCGGTGTTACCCGAAATTATTGCGCTGCGCTAAATAAAAATACCGGTTCTGCTACAAGCTGGGATCCGAATGTTGATGGCGCAGTGCGTGCATTATTTGTTAAAGATACGCTCGTTTATCTGGGCGGGCAGTTTTCTTTTGTTGACGGATTGTACAAACCTTATTCGGTTTGTGTTTCCACTGCTAATAATGCAGATGTGAAACCTTATTACACTCAAACCAACAGTTACGTATTTCGCTTTTTTAATGAATCAAATTTATTGTATCAGGGTGGCTATTTTTACGAAACGGGATTCAGCAACCGTTATGCCGCCAAACTTTCCAATACAAGCGATATACCGGCCTATAATTTTCCAACGACTAATGGTACGGTGCATGCTGTCGTGGCCGATGGTTCGGGCGGATATTACCTTGGCGGCAATTTTACGCTGGTTAACAATCAGTCTTATCCATACCTGGTTCATATTCTGGCCAACAATACCATTGATGCAGCATTTGATCCTTTGCTGAATGGCACCGTTCGCACGCTGGCCATTGATGGAAACAACCTATACGCAGGAGGCGATTTTACTACGTTGAACGGAAGCCCGCGCCAAAGGCTCTGCGGTATCAATAAAACCAATGGCAACACCCTTTCTTTCAGAGCAGATTGCAACAACTCTGTTTACACCATGATAGTTAACAACGGAATACTTTATGCCGGTGGAGCATTTACGGTGATTGACAGTGTTTCCAGAGAATATGCAGCAGCCGTAAATCTATCCACGGCTGTTCTTACCGCATGGGACCCTGATCCAAACTCCTATGTATTTTCGATGACCACCAATAGTTCAGGAAGTAAAATTTATTTAGCCGGATATTTTACACAGTTAAAAAATGCAACAGCCCGTTCCTATATCGGTTCAGTAAATAATACAGATGGAACTCCAACTTCATGGAATCCTACATTGAACAGTTACTGTTATGCTATTTTAATAAATGGCGCAACTGCTTTTGCGGGAGGGTCATTTACCATGGCAAGCGGTGTTGCGAGAAATTATCTTGCCGCTTTTGATACCCTCAGCGGAAATGAAACATCCTGGAACCCTAATTTAAACGGTACTGTGAATTGCCTTAACATATCAGGTAATAATATTTATGCAGGCGGCAGTTTTACAACTGTTGGCGGAACTGATCGCAGATACATTGCAGCAATTAATTCTTCAACCGGTGCAGCCACCTCATGGGATCCAAGAGCCAATGGTGCCGTAAACACAATTATTGTTGACGGCACTTCAATTGTTACAGGCGGTGCATTTACTTTTCTGAAAGCATACAGCCGCAATTATGTTTCATGTCATAACCTGAGCAATTACGGCATCGCAACTAATTATAATCCGTCTCCCAACAGTTATGTGTATGCCATTGGAAAAAAAGGAAGCACGGTATATATTGGAGGATCGTTTACCACAGTGGGCGGAGTTGCCAAAGGATATGCCGCTGCAACCGACTCGTCAAACGGAAATGTGCAAAGCTGGAATCCTGATTTCAACAATGCTGTCAATGCCATTTGGGTACAAGGCAATAATGTGTACATCGGTGGCAATTTTACTTTAGCATCAGGGGCAACAGCACGGAAATACGGAGCCGCATTCAATACTTCCAACGGAACTCTAGGCACATGGGATCCGCAATCCAACGGGGCTATTAACGATATTTGTTACAGCACCAACTTGTTTCTTGCCGGCAATTTTGATTTTCTCGGAGGCGGTATCAGAAATTATATTATGGCTTTTGACCTTAGTACGGGTAATGTTACAAACTGGGCACCATCACCCAACAGTTATGTTAATGCCATTTATCGATATGGCTCCAAAGTTTATATTGGCGGATCGTTCACTACTATCGGAAGTACCGCCCGTAATCGCCTCGCTTCCATTAATGCAAGTACCGGTGCGCTGAACACATGGAATCCGAATGTTAATAATACCGTGAATGATTTAGTGGTTATCAATGATACCATTTATGCAGGCGGCAGCTTTACTGATGCCACCTCCAATCACCTGCTGTCATTTAAAAATAACGGAACAAAAATCACTACTTATGCTCCGATGATGAGTGCTGCGGTTATTTGCCTCTCTGCCTACAACGGACAAATTGGTGCGGGTGGAGCTTTCAACTATACAAAATGGTTAAACACAAGCTATATCTGCGCCATTGATATGACTACCGGTCTGGCAAAAACCGGTTTTGCCGCATCAACCAATTCGTATGTACAAGCCTTGCATTTAAAAGGAAACATTTTATATGCAGGCGGCAGTTTTACAACAGCCAACAACACGTCCCGAACCTATGCCGCAGCTTTTAATAAATCTACCGGAGCTTTGCAAAGCTGGAATCCTTTGCCTAATAACATAGTGTATGATATTGCAAGCAAAAGCTCCTTTATTTACTTGGCCGGTTCTTTTTCCAGCGTGAACGGAAACAGCCGTAATGGCCTTGCAAAAACAAGCAGCACAGGAGCCGGAGCTTTACAGGCATGGAATCCTGCCGCTAATACCGGAGCAATTTTCCGGGCTATCTATATTTACGGGGCGCAGGTTTTTGTGGGTGGATCCTGTTCTTCCATCAACGGAACGGCACGAACCAATTTAGCTCTGGTAGATACCGGAACTGCAGCTTTACAGAGTTTTGCGCCCAACCCGAACAACACCGTTTATGATATTACAGGCGATGCCTCTTATTTTTATGTGGCAGGGGCATTCACTAACATTAGCGCTGCAGCCAGAAATTATTTGGTATCGTATCTTGTTTCGAATAACTCTTTGAGAACATGGAATCCTACGGTACTTGGTTCAAATGTTCAATCTGTTTCGTTGCTTACAAATAATGTTTACTTCGGTGGAACATTTACTTCCGTAAAAGGATCTGCACGAACCAATCTTGCAGCAGTGGACAATACAAATTCCGCAGTGCTGCAGGCATGGAACCCTGCACTTAATAATTCTGTTTACACCACCGAAGCAACGGCAGTTAACATTTTTGCAGGAGGAGCATTTACCGAAACCGGAAGCAAAGCCAAATCGAATTACCTCCGAGGATATAATATTCCGCCATTACAGCTTAAGCAGTATGATACGGATGAAACATGGTTACAGCATACCGGAATCCGGATTCAACCGGCTATCGTAAACCCGTTTACATTTTATCCCAATCCGGCTAAAGACTGGCTGGTGATTGAAGCGCCTGTAAACGATAATAAGGTTACGGTCTTAATTTTTAATTCAACCGGACAAATAATCTATACAGCAGCAACAGAAACTATTGAATCTGTCTTAATACAAGAAATCAATCTTAAATTTTTTCCTGCAGGAATTTACTTCATGACTGTTATTTCGGGCAGCCAAAAAGAAACCATCAGATTTATTAAAGAATAGCAATCAACAAAACTGCTAACCACAGAAGTTTAAAAACTTCTGTGGTTATTTTTTTATATTAAGGACAAGTATAAAAGCATACCGATGGCCTTCATAGCTAAAAAAAGAAATAACCGGCAGCTATAGTTATTTGCATACGGTTAACACTTTAACTAAGAGACGAAAAATGGCGATGATTAACCACCATCTCGCTGATGATTTTTTTTAATTATCCAAACCGCAAATCAATTATCCTGATATTACCGGCTTCTGTTTCCAAAATTTCACTATGGAAGTAATCCGTAAATCAGTTAGTAAAAATCACTTAACCATGGCAGCTTCTTTTTAATTTACAACATTATTTTCTGCAACGTGCTTCTACTCCATTGCCGCCTATTGAATCTTATTAAATTTTTATGACCCTAATTGTCTTGTGAATAGTTCCTTTCATCGCTGACCATTTAAGAAAATAAGGACCTTTTGGTAAAGCCTTCGAATCAATTTTGGCTTCATAATGATGTTCAATGAGTTTATTGAAAATCAGTTTTCCGTTTAAATCAAAGAGTTCTATTTTGAAATTAGAAAACGAACTGGTAATAATCAAGGATTCAGAAAACGGATTCGGAGTAACGTTTACATAAGCTTTTGAATTTCCATCTATAAAAATTCCTGTTACATCAATCAGTGCCCAGTTGTCATTCAAAAATGTTGATGAACCACTCTTACCAAAAGCCACATAACCGGCATTTGCCATTTCAAAAGTTGAGGCACTAGACCTTGTCAGTCCGGGAAAAATAGAATGCGGCGTGAATGTGTCTGAAAGATAGTCGTAGAAATAAACATCGTTAAAATAAATCTGTGGACTTAAGCCAACAACACCTAAACCTACAAATACATCATTATTGATTGTTAATGCAACAGCACTGAATCTTTCATTAGAAGGAAGATCTGATTTTTGAATCCATGAGTTTGAGGATGGATCATACTGCCACAAATCCTTATAGTATGTAGAAAAATTTGGACTGCCACATGTAATGTAACCATATCCTCCTATTGAAAAACCAGAAGCGCTCTGCCTCACTCCGCTTGGCAAGCTGGCCACCTGAGTCCAGAGATTCAAGGCGGGCTCGTAGCGGTAAAAGTCGTTGTACAGCGGCTGGTAGCCCAACCCTACATAAGCGGCATTGCCGATAACAAAAGCCGAAGCCGTATAACGTGCGCCACCCGGAAACGGAGCTTTGGCCGTCCATGTATTACCTGCCTGATCATATTCCCATAAATCGCTTAACTGAACGGAGCCGTTGGTAGTGGCCCATCCAAGGCACACATATCCTTTGTTGTTAATGGCAAAGCCGCTGGCATTGTAGCGTACTGAGCCGGGCAAGTCTGCTTTCTGACTCCAGGTATTGGTTTGTGAATCGTACTCCCATGTTTCTTTCAATACAGCAATTCCTGTATAGCCGCCAACAGCATAGCCTTTATTGCCTATGCTGAAACCGGCTGCGCCCATTCGTGGTTGCGATGGAAGGGAAGCCTTTTGCGTCCACACATAATTCTGAGATGAACTGTCAACAGATTTTAACAGCAGGAAAAGCAAACACCATGGCAATTTTGTTTTCATGCTCTGATGAAAAGAGCAGCTAAGATAGTCAGAAACTGATTAGTGAACCAAATTGAATACCGATAAATTTAGAAGCCTTTAATATGTGCGGTGTGCCCGGGCCCGTTTCGATACATCAATGCGATTATCGGGTTCAACTCCTTCAACCAATTTGTCTTTTCCGAAAATAAAATTCTCGCGCAGCATACCGGAGGGCACAATGCGGTCGGTAAGAAAGATGGCTTCTTTGGGGCAGGCCTCTTCGCAAAGTCCGCAGAAGATACAGCGCAGCATATTGATTTCGTAAACAGACGCATATTTCTCTTCGCGGTAAAGATGTTCTTCACCGGGCTTACGCTCGGCAGCCGTCATGGTAATGGCTTCGGCAGGGCAGGCCACGGCACAAAGGCCGCAGGCTGTACAGTTTTCTCTTCCCTGTTCATCGCGTTTCAATACATGCCATCCGCGGTAAACGGCAGAGCGCGGACGCTCTTGTTCGGGATATTGAATGGTTACTTTCTTTTTAAACAGGTGACGGATAGTTATCATCAACCCCCCGATGATAGCCGGAAGGTAAATGCGTTCCATCCAGGTCATTTTTTTATTGACCACCACCATGCTGCGGTTAGTTAATGCTTGCATAACCGGTGCTAATTAACAACAATCAGTTTTTCTTTTTTGACTTCAACTTTTTGAATGGTGAACGGGTGGTAATGGTTCCATCAGGAAGCTGGAAGCATAAAGTACCGTTAATGCTGAATTCGTTGGGAAACCCCAATCTTTTATTCTTTGCCAATGTCTGTTCTCTTCCTTTGTTTCCAATCCGGATCAGTTCCATCATCTGTTGATAAACAGTGATGTCTTTCAGTTTACTTACTTTCATTGCTGTATGAGTTTCTGCTATTTTTTAAACTGCAATTCATTTAAAATCCTGTAATCCGATTAAAATGCTCCGTTTCTCCAGAGGGTAATGATACCGGTGATGAACAGGTTGAACAAAGCCAAAGGAATCATGACTTTCCAGCCGAGGTTCATCAACTGGTCGTAACGGAAACGGGGGATGGTCCAGCGTACCCACATGAAAAAGAAAATGAAAAAGAAAATTTTTCCGAAAAAGAGCAGGGTTCCGATGATGGTAACTGCATTGGGCGATAATCCCCATGATTCAATGAATGGAAAATTATATCCGCCAAAATAAAGTGTAGCTAAAATGGCGGAAGAGATAAACATGTTGATATATTCGGCAAAGAGGTAGAAGCCGAGTTTCATGGATGAGTATTCGGTATGGAAACCGCCAATCAATTCGGTTTCGCATTCGGGCAAATCGAAAGGAGTGCGGTTGGTTTCAGCAAAAGCGCATACCAAGAAAATGAGAAAGCCGAGCGGCTGGTAAAGGATGTTCCAATGCCATGATGATTGCTGCTCTACTATTTCTTTTGTACTGAGAGTGCCTGTAGTCATTACTAAGGCAATAATGGAAATACCCATGGCTAATTCGTAGCTGATCATTTGCGAAGAAGCACGAAGTCCTCCCATCAATGAATACTTGTTATTGGAAGCCCATGCGCCAATCATGATACCATAAACACCGATGGACACTACTCCGAAGATATAGAGCAAGCCGATGTTTACATCCGTAATCTGCAGGTTGAATGTATTACGGCCAATAGTCAATTCTCCGCCCCAGGGAATTACCACTCCTGTCATGCAGGCAGTAAGCATCATCAGGCTGGGGCCGGCTATGAAAAGAAATTTATCGGCATTGGCCGGAATGATTTCTTCTTTCATAAACATTTTAACACCGTCAGCTACAGGTTGAAGAATCCCAAAAGGCCCTGCACGGTTAGGCCCTAAACGATCCTGAAGGAAAGCAGCCACTTTTCTTTCGGCATAGGTACTGTACATGGCAATGAGCAATGAAATACCGAAAACGGAAATCACAAGGATGAGTTTTATGAGAAATTCAGTGGTATCCACGCTGAAAATTTTTCAAAGTTGTTACGACTGATGTGCTTTCTCTGCAATTTTCTTCTGCTTCGAAACATCAATCTTTAATTGCTTTAACGATTCATAATGGTTTTGTGAGATGACACTATGACGGTCAATATGACGGGGGCCTTCCATTGTCCAATCTGATTTGTTTTTCTTTTCAAAACGGCAGGTATTGCAAATCCAGTCTTCCAGTTCGCCATACTTATCCTTTCGGCCGGTAACACGCAGCACCTCATCACCGCTTAACCACAAAACCGCTTTACCTGAACAGGTTTCGCATTTACGGTGTGCATCCATCGGTTTTGTAAACCATACACGCGATTTGAAACGGAATGTTTTATCTGTAAGCGCGCCAACCGGGCAAACATCAATCATGTTTCCGCTCCATTCATTATCCACCGAGTTTTTAATGTAGGTTGAAATTTCGGCAACATCTCCCCTGTTCATCACCCCGTGAACTCTGCCCGGACAAATCTGCTCGGCCACTTTAACACACCGGTAGCAGAGAATGCAGCGCGTCATGTGCAGTTTTATTTTATCGCCAATATCAATTTTTTCAAATTCCCTGCGCTTAAAGTCATAACGCGATTTGTTGAGACCATGTTCATAACTCAAATCCTGCAGATGGCATTCGCCTGCCTGATCGCAGATGGGGCAATCAAGCGGATGATTGATTAAAAGAAATTCAACTACTCCTTTTCTCGCTTCAAGCAATTCGGGCGAAGTAATGTTTTTTACTTCCATGCCATCCATCACTGTGGTACGACAAGAAGCAACGGGTTTCGGCATTGGCCGCGGGTCTTTTTCAGAGCCTTTGGTAACCTGTACAATGCAGGTGCGGCAATAGCCTCCGCTGGTGGCCAGTTTAGAGTAATAACACATGGCAGGCGGAACAATATCACCGCCAATCATTCGGGCTGCATTAAGGATGGTAGTCCCTTCGGGCACTTCGATGGTATGCCCGTCAATAGTAACTTTCGGCATCGGTGGGCAAATATAGGTTGAAGTATCAGCATTTAAACAAGTTGCTGGCGCGTGTTTGTATCGCGTGCCCTTTGCCTCTGGTTGGTGTTTTCTCACTTTGCCTCTGGTTGGTGATTTTTCACTTTGCCTCTGGTTGGTGTTTTTTCACTTTGCCTCTGGTTGGTGTTTTTTCACCAACCAGATTACCCTCTAATGGCGCGCGTTTGTAACGCATATCCCTTCTTAAAAGCCAAAACAGGATCTGCTAATGGCAGAGAAGTCAATGCCACTTAAACTTTCATGATGGCTTTTTATTAAACGTACCAAATTTGCAGAGTGAATCAAAAAACCATTTTACGGGTTGAAGGTATGACCTGCGCCAATTGTGCGCAAAGCATTTCCCGATTAATTGAAAAGAAAGGCGGCAAGGATGTTCATGTTTCTTATACTTCGGGAAAAGTAGAGTTTATTGCAGAAGAAAATGAACTGGAAGAATACATTAAGGGCATAAGCAGCATTGGCTATAAAGTAACCGGCAAGGCTGATGAAAATCATCATGCGGAAACATCAGGAAAGCTTGAATGGTTTTTCGGAGTATCTATAGTTTTCACTCTTCCGTTACTGGCACACATGTTTCTGCATACGCCCGTACTGCATAATGCATGGTTTCAACTGCTGCTATGCATTCCGGTTTTGGTAATCGGATGGATTTATTTCGGAAAAGGTGCCATGGGATCTGTAAAAGCACTCGACCCGAATATGGATGTATTAATATTACTCGGGTCAAGTATGGCATTTCTTTACAGCATAGCCGGAATGATTATTCATTACGGGACGGCTGATGCAAACCGTTATCTGTTTTTCGAAACCTCGGCCACCATCATCTGCTTTGTACTTCTTGGAAACCTGATAGAACACCGTACCATAAAGACAACAACAGCAGCCCTTGATTCGCTTATTCGTTTGCAACCTGCAAGAGCAAGAAAAATTGAAGGATGGAGCACCTCCTCCGAACAAGTGATTGAAATCAATGCCGATGAAATAATGCCCAATGATTTGCTGTTGATTGCTGAAGGCGATCAGATTCCGGCTGACGGAAAAATTTTTGAAGGCAGCGCATGGATTGACGAAGCCGCCTTAACAGGTGAGCCTGTGCCGGTTTCCAAAACAATAAACGATTCGGTGCTGGCGGGTTCCATTGTTAACGGAGGAAGCATAAAAATTTTTGTGGAGAAAGCCGGCAGGCAGACTACCCTTTCAGGAATAATTGAATTGGTAAAAAAGGCGCAGCAGTTCAGGCCGCCAGTTCAGCGGATGGCCGATAAGATAAGCCGCTGGTTTGTACCGGCAGTTATTCTTGTTGCCATCATTACATTTTTGATCAATCATTTTATGGCTGATATCAATATAACCGGTTCTGTATTGAGAGCCATTGCCGTATTGGTAATTGCCTGCCCCTGCGCTATGGGATTGGCCACGCCCACCGCTTTAAGTGCCGGAACCGGCAGAGCTGCCCAAAGCGGAATACTCATCCGCAGCGGACAACATCTTGAAACATTAAGTAAAGTTAACATCGTAGCATTTGACAAAACAGGCACATTAACCAAAGGCGAATTCACGATTGACAAACTGGAGTTTTTTCAGACAGAAAAAGAAGAAACACTTCAGGCTATTTACATGCTGGAGTTACAGTCGAATCATCCGTTAGCCAAATCCATGGTGAATGAAATCGAAAAAAAATTCGGCAAGCCGGAGGTATTGCCCTTCAGAAGTATTGAAGAAATAAAAGGTGCAGGCATAACCGGAAAAGATATTTCAGGTAATGAATGGAAAATGGGTTCATATCGGTTTGTCAATCCTGAGATGGAAAACTTTTTTGACATTTACGTGAGCAAAAACGGAATAACGGTAGCTGCACTTTCAATGACAGATGAGTTAAACGGGCAGGCAGCAGAAGTCATCTATCAATTAAAATCAGCCGGAATCAAAACGGTGCTTATCAGTGGCGATAAAAAAGAGAAATGCGAAGCGGTGGCAAAGAAGACAGGCATTGAAGAAGTTTACAGCGGTCAGTTGCCGCATGAAAAAACAGCCATCATTCAGCGATTAAAAAAGGAAGGGACGGTAGCCATGGCCGGTGATGGAATTAACGATGCAGGAGCACTGGCCACGGCTGATGTTTCCATTTCGTTTTCCGAGGCATCGGCCATTGCCATGCAAAGCGCTCATATTATTTTACTGCGCAAACATCAGTTAAATGATCTGCTGCTGGCTTACCGGTTGAGCAAATCAACCATAAAAACCATTAAACAAAACTTATTCTGGGCGTTCTTTTATAATGTACTGGCCATACCGGTGGCAGCAGCCGGTTATCTGGCTCCGATAGTAGCTTCCTTGTCTATGGCTTTCTCCGATGTGGTTGTTATTGGCAACTCTTTAATGCTGCGTTTTATTAAATCGCCTGAAAAAACCGGCCATTTACCACAAAGCAGTGAATAAAAGCCTTTGGGCTTACGACATTTATATGAAATCATTTAGTAAATGATTTGCTTATATTTACCGCAATAAAAAACTATGCTATGAAAAAATCATTACCTCTCGGTTTATTGATGTCTGTTTCAGTTCAGCTTAATGCACAGAATGTCGGTATAGGGATAGCTACACCTCAGCAAAAACTGCACGTGGCAGGTGCAGGACAAACCATCCGGGTTGACGGATTAAGCGGAGCCGGAACAAGAAATGTTTATGCCAATGCATTTGGTGATTTAACCACCACACCGGGAACTCCTTCTGATGTGTGGATGACATCAGGTAATGCAGGACTTAATGCATCGGTAAATTTCCTCGGAACTACTGATGCTGTTGATTTTGTTTTAAGAACAAATAATCTGGAACGGATGCGTGCACTCTCAACGGGCAATATAGGTATTGGTGTAACAGCCCCCACAGCACGTTTACATGTGGAAGTTCCTCCGGCTACCGGCAGCATTGCCATACGCGGTACCAACACAAGTTTCGGTTCAGGTTATATTGGATATCAGAATACCATCAATCTGGGAGCATTCGGAACTACTCCCGGAGCCGTAATGTTTTCGGAAGAAGGTACAGCTACTGCCAATCCTTCTTTCATTGCCGTGACACGAACCCCCGCGTCTTACGCAGCCAATATAGCTTACTCCGATGTATGGATTGCCGGTTATTTCGGAACCGACAATGCATCAGCTTCATTTAATCCTCCGGCAATTTATGGCCAACTGAATGTTACTAACCAAACATTAGCAGGGTTTCAGATTGCTTCACGCGGTTTCATGAACAGAGCAGCCACAGCCGGAAATCCGGGATATAGCGTAGGGGTTCAGGGTTTGGCCAATTCTCAAAATCAGGATGCCATCGGTGTAATGGGTTTAACCTTCAGCAACATAGTTACCAACCTGAATTCCGGAGGTTATTTCGAATCAAATAATTATGCCGGTTCAATCAACAATGCATTTGCATATGTGGCCAATGCCGGCCTTAACCGTAAGATTGCCGGTTCGGGGTCGGTAAGCGAAATAATACCTACGCCTAATCATGGACGAATAACCCTAACCTGCCCCGAATCGCCTGAATACTGGTATCAGGATTACGGCTCGGTAAAAATGGTGAATGGATTTGCCCATGTTGACCTCGATCCTATTTTAGCTGATATCATCATCGTAGATAATGACCACCCGATACGCGTGTTCAGTACACCGGTGGATATGCCAAATTTTAAAGGTATTACTGTAACCAACCGTACTGCTACGGGTTTTGACCTTGTTGAATTGAATGGCGGAAACAGTACAGGCTGGATTGATTACCAGATTATAGTTAAGCCGAAAACCAATTTTGGAGAAGGCCGTTTTCCGCAGGCTCCGGGACCGGTTGGCTTAAAGCAAGATCCACCAGCTGCCAAGGCGCGCAATCAACCTGATCCAACCAAAATTTTCCGTTGGCCATCTGATAATGTAGTTTATGGTTATGACAGACCAAAACAGGAAATGTTGCCTGTGAATAAGCCGGAATCTTCCGGAAAATAATTCTGCATTTTAATTTTCCTTCTATGAGAAGAAGATTATCCCTCCTGCTTACCATGCTGCTTTTAACCGGCAGCCATACGGTATATTCACAATGTATGACTTACCCTGTTTCCTTTCAGGAAAGGGTGCTCTCTTCTTCTGCAATTGTGGAAGGCAAGATTATTTCACAACAATCGTATTGGAACACCAATCAGGATTTTATTTATACCAGCCATGTTATTGATGTTTACAAAGTTTTTAAGGGTAACATTTCAGGAACACAGATTGAAATCATTACCGAAGGAGGTATTGTCGGAGGAACAAAAATTACGGCAGAACCCAATCTGGAATTGCAAACGAATGACATCGGAACTTTCTTCCTGAATAATCCGGTTCAGGCAAACGCGCTTTCTCCCTTTTATCCTGCGAAACAATTTTCTGCGTATGCACTCCATCAGGGTTTTATCAGGTACGATTTAAAATCGCAATCGGGTATTGACCCGTTCGGCACATATCAAAACATTCCGGCTGATGTGTATCTGCAAATAGAAATTATCCTCAACCGGCCTTATGAGGATGTTATTTTGTTTGATATTACCTCGCCTCAATCAGGTGCACAGTATAAAATGATGGTTCCTCCGGTTATCAGCGCCATTACACCGGGAACAAGTACGGCCGGAACATTTTCATTGGTAACCATTACCGGAAATAACTTTGGTAACGGACCATTCGGGGGAACGCGGAATCTTGAATGGAGAGATGCCAATAATGGAGGTGCCGGATTTGTAAGTACTCCTGCCAATCACATTGTGCTTTGGAGCAACACCAGCATACAGGCATGGGTACCTACACAGGCCGGTAGCGGAACCATAAGGGTAACCAATGATTTGAATGAATCAACTGTTTCGGCCATTGCAATTACAATTAATTACAATGAAACGAATGTGGTTTCGGGCGGAGTTTATTATCAGCCTGATCTGGTTAACCGAAATGGCACAGGCGGATATATTTACACTTACAATACAACATTTAATGGAAATGCTCCTGCTGTTGCTGCATTTGAAAGAGCTTTACAAACCTGGCGCTGCGGAACGTTTGTCAATTTTTACAGAACCGGCACTATTGCAACGGCATGTCAGGCATTGGATGGAACGAATCTGGTAACCTTTGATGGCTCCTGCGCATTACCGGCTGGTGTGCTTGGAATTTCGTACAGTTATTATGCAGCGTGTGCTGCCGGGGTTTGGTATCTGAATGAAAACGATTTGAAATTCCGCACCAATGGTACTGGAGGTATAAACTGGAATTACGGACCGGCAGCAACCACCGGTGGATTGTTCGACTTTGAATCGGTAGCCGTGCATGAACTCGGACACAGTCATCAGCTTGGTCATACTATTTTACCTGTTACTGTTATGAATTATGCCATTGGGCCAAATACCGATCGCAGAACATTAACACCGGCCAGCGAAACAGCCGGAGGCCTGGACATAATGACCCGCAGTGTGATTAATAACCCCTGCGGGCCAACGGCTATGATTGCCCTTACGGCTGCTAACTGCGCCATTGCTGCTCCTGTTGCCAATTTTTCGGGAACTCCATTAACCGGTTGTAATACCCTTACCGTAACATTCACTGATTTAAGTACCAATACTCCTACATCCTGGAACTGGTCATTTCCGGGAGGAGTGCCTGCAACATTCAACGGGCAAAACCCGCCCCCTATATTTTACGGAGTGCCCGGAACCTACTCCGTTACCTTAACAGTAACTAACGGTTTCGGCAGTGATACTCACACCAAAACCAATTATGTTACCGTAAACAATTGCCCGCCTCCCGTGGCTGATTTTTATGGTAACCCGACAACCCTTTGCGAAGGACAGCAGGTTTATTTTTACGACCTGTCAACCAACAGTCCTACTTCATGGTCATGGTCGTTTCCCGGAGGAACACCTGCCACTTCTGCCGCTCAGAATCCTGTTATTACATACAATACGGCCGGAGTTTACAATGTAACACTTACGGCTACCAATCCTTACGGCAACAATACTGTTACAAAAACTTCGTACATCACTGTTAATGCTTGTCCGCCACCTCCTACAGCAAACTTTACAGGATCGCCCACAACCCTATGTGCAGGTGCTTCGGTTACATTTACTGACCTATCAACCGGTTCACCCACTTCATGGAACTGGAGCTTTCCGGGTGGAACACCATTGACCTCTATTGCTCAAAATCCTGTTGTAACCTATAATACACCGGGTGTTTATTCTGTAACCTTAACCGTTACCAATGCCAGCGGCAGCGCCTCATTTACCAGAACCAATTACATTACAGTTAATGTTTGCAGCGCACCCACAGCAAACTTTGCTGGCAATCCACTGTTAGTCTGTGCAGGGCAAACCGTAAGTTTTGTTGACCTATCCACTCAATCACCTACCTCATGGAGCTGGACTTTTCCCGGTGGCACTCCGGGAACATCTACTGCTCAGAACCCTGTCATCACTTACAATACTCCCGGTGTTTACAATGTTACACTTACTGCAACCAACGGATTTGGAAACAATACGCATACAAAAACCAACTACGTGAATGTTGTAACCTGCCCTCCGGTTGGTTCTGGTTTAATTGTGAATGATGGCGGTTATATTTTCATACAACCCGGAGTAACAGTTACTGTTCAAGGCGGGGTAATCAATCAGGATAATGGTCCTTTTATTGGCGAATGGGATAACCGGGGTACCGTTACCTTAACCGGTGACTGGACTAACAACTCTACCGGATTTGCTTTTATAAACCTTACTGCAGGAACTTTCGAAATGTTGGGAGCAAATCAATTAATCACAGGAACTACAACTACAAACTTCTTCAATCTCACTTTATCAGGAACAGGAATAAAAAGACAAACCGTTGATGCCCGGACCTATGGCATTCTTGCACTGAACGACCGTGAATTAGCAACTGATGCCAATATTATGTATGTGATGAATCCGGCCGTTGGCGCAATTACCAGAACCGGAGCCTTGAATTCAACACCGGTACAGGGATTTGTAAGCAGCACCGGCAATGGCCGGCTTTACAGAACTACCAACTCAGCAAGTTTCTATTTATTTCCTGTAGGTTCCAGTTTGACCACTCCACGATTCAGGCCTGTTGAGTTAAGACCTAACACCTCTGCAACAGGCGCTTTTGCCGTTCGCTTTGTAAATAACGATGCTAACTTAGATGGGCTTAACCGTGCGATAAAAGACCCTACACTTGGGGTTATCAATCCTTACTGGTATCAGAAAATTTCGCGAATAAGCGGAGGAATGAATACGGATGTAAGGTTGTATGTTGACGATGTTCAGGATAATGTAACCAGCTTCCCTACTTTGCAAATGACAGAGTGGGGCTATAACATTCCGCCCATTCAGTGGAGGCACATTACCGGAAACTCGGCCATTGCAGCAGCCTCTCCTGTTCTGGGAAGTGTAACCAAAGCAGGCTGGAATATTTTTGATACGGAAAATTTCAATATTGCCCCGGAATCGGTTCCCTTGCCTGTAGAATTGCTGGAATTTTCTGCAAATTGTAAATCTGATAAGGTAGAAATTGAGTGGTCAACAGCCAGCGAAACTAATTGCGATTATTTCTCTGTAGAAAAAAGTTTTGATGGAATATTATTTTCTGAATTCGCCCGCGTACAAGGAGTAGGTAACTCTTCGCAATTGCAGAATTACTCTGTAGCCGATAAGGCATTGATTGAGCAAAAAGTTTTTTATCGCCTTGTTCAATTTGATTTTAACGGACGCAGCCATAAGTTTACTCCTGCTGTTGCTTATTGCAGAAAAAACAACCAGGGAGTTCAGGTAATCAATGTATATCCCACACCGTTTGCCGGTGAGGTTTATATTGAATTCACATCAGCCGAAAGCGAAACCGTAACGTTTGATTTGATTGATGCTGCAGGAAGAAAAGTTGCTGAAAAAATATACGAGGCCGGGGCAGGCTTTAACCGCATAGTCTGGAATCTGGAGTCGTTTGCAACAGGATTCTATCAGCTTGATGTATCAGCCGCTTCCTCATCAGTCAGGTTCAAACTTGTAAAGTCACATTAAACTCAGACATTAAACCTGAAGTGCATGATATCACCATCCTGCACTATGTACTCTTTTCCTTCAATGGAAAGCTTTCCATTATCGCGGCAGGCGGCTTCGCTTCCGTACTTTATGTAATCCTCATACCTTATGACTTCGGCTTTAATAAATCCCTTTTCAAAATCGGAATGAATAATTCCGGCAGCCTGCGGAGCCGTCATGCCTTTATGAAAGGTCCATGCCCGCACTTCTTTTTCGCCTGCGGTAAAATAGGTCTGCAATTCCAGTAACCGGTAAGCGGCTTTTATCAGTTTTGTTACTCCCGATTCATTTAATCCCAAATCGAGCAGAAACATCTGGCGCTCTTCAAAGGTTTCAAGTTGTGCAATCTCGGCTTCAATGGCTGCAGCAATAACCAGTATTTCTGCCTTTTCACTTTTCACTGCTTCTCTTACCATGTTTACATACTTATTACCGTTCACTACTGATTGCTCATCCACATTGCACACATACAGTACTGGTTTTTCGGTAAGCAAAAAACAATCGGCCATCAGATTACGGTCATCGGCTTCAACCGGTGCAGTACGGGCAGGATTTCCGCTTTCGAGGTGGCGCTGGTAAACCAGAGCAATTTCTAACGCCTTCTTAGCTTCCTTATCACCGGCCACCTTGGCTGCACGCTCAATACGCTGAATTTTTTTCTGAACCGACTCAAGGTCCTTCAGCATTAACTCGGTGTCAATTGTCTCCTTATCTCTGACAGGATTCACGCTGCCGTCAACATGCACCACATTTTCATCATCAAAACAACGGAGTACATGCAGAATAGCATCGGTTTCGCGAATGTTGGCCAGAAACTGATTTCCCAACCCTTCGCCTTTGCTGGCACCCTTAACCAGACCGGCTATGTCAACAATCTCCACTGTAGCAGGAACCACCCGTTGCGGCTTTACCAATGCTTCGAGTTTATTCAGACGCTCATCCGGAACGGTAATCACTCCAAGATTTGGTTCAATGGTGCAAAACGGAAAATTGGCTGCCTGTGCTTTTGCATTTGATAAACAATTAAACAAGGTTGATTTTCCGACATTCGGCAACCCTACAATTCCGCATTTTAATCCCATACTTTAAAAATTTAAAGGGCGCAAATATAAACGCAGCTTTTCTGGCCTGAAATCAGTTAGCTTTAACGATGCATGGATTCCTCCGGATAGGTATTTGGCAAATCCGGTTTTGTTTCTTCCGTTTTTTTCTCAGTGCTTAATTCCGGTGGCTTCCCGTGTTCTGCCGCATGTTCAATTTCACTTCTGACATCATTCATGGCATTACGAAACTCGCGCATTCCGCGCCCTAACCCTTTGGCAAGGTCAGGTATTTTTTTTGAACCGAAAAAAATGATAATGAAAAACATAATGACCAGCAATTCTCCTCCGCCAAGGCTGTCAAGAAAAAGAAATGTGGTTAAAAACATATCTGCAAAGATAGTCGGACGCGCCTGAAGGTTTCCGGATTCGTTTTATTTTTACCTCCTCATGAAAACCCTCTTACTGCTCCTGTCATTCATCCTGTCTCTGCAATATGCAATTGCACAAAGCATCGGCACGTCTTCTCCCTTTGAATTTCACCGATTTTATTTGAAAGAACCGGCACAGGAACTTTTAGAATTGAAATATGAAGATACCTGCGAGCCGGCTGATGGTAAACTGCTGCCCGGTGGACAAAGCGTATTAATCAGAAATTACAAACCTCATCAACGCCTGTATGTTCGGTTATTGAATGCCCAAGGTTCAATTAAAGAGGTCATTCAAACACCCTGTTACATTGACCCGGTTGTTGGCGAACTTTGATGACAACTTCATGTGGTTTTTATGGATTCATGCTATCCGGAGCCTTAAATCAGGCTTGCATTGTATTAATTTAGCAGAAAATAATTGCCATGAAGAATTCCATTAATCTTGGAGTAATTGCCCTTCTTTCGCTGCTAACGATTTCCACATTCACAAAGGCCCAAAAAAACCTGAAAGCGCAGTTGGTTTACAATACATTCTGGTCTCCCGGCACAGGCCCATTCATTGAAACTTATCTGTCAGTAGCAGGCAACAGTGTGGTTTATAAACAGCAGCCCGATGGAAAATACAAAGCTGAAATCGAAATCATGGTAAGTTTCAAAAATGATGGAGGAATAAAACATTTTGACAAGTATATTCTTACCAGCCCTCCCACAGAAACATCATCAGACCCCGGATTTAATTTTCTTGACCAGCAACGTTATCCGCTTCCTAACGGCAAATACGTTTTTGAACTTACCATAGCCGACCTGAATGCTTCCATCAAAAAACCTTTTACGGTTACCCAGCAGGTTGAACTAAATTATCATTCTCACATTGCCGCCATCAGCGATATTCAGTTTCTTGAAAATTACAGTAAAACCGAACCGGGAAAAGAAAATGTTCTAACCAAGAGCGGTTATAACCTTATACCTTTTGTTGACAATTATTACCCGCAGTCAAGAAGCTCTCTCCGTTTTTACGCTGAATTGTATAATACATCCAAAGTGTTGCCCGGTGAAGTATGCCTTGTTACCTATCATATTGAAACATTCGAGCAGAAACGAATAGTGGAAAAGTTCCGCGGATTCAGCAGACGCGAAACCGCTGAAGTAATTCCGTTGCTTGGTGAATTTTCCATTGAAACCCTGCCTTCAGGCAATTATAATCTGGTAGTTGAAGTAAGAAACAGGCAAAACGAAATACTTGCGTTCAGGCAATCCACCTTTATCCGATTCAGCCCGATGGCCGACAGCCTGCAGGCCGGTGAATTTGAAAAGATGAATATTGAAAACACATTTGCAGCAGCTATTACCAGCCGCGATTCTTTATCAGAATACATTTACTCACTCCGCCCGATTTCATCTTCACAGGAAATCGCTTTTCACAACAATCAGTTGAAAGTGGCTAAAACCGAAATCATGCAAAAATTCTTTTATGATTTCTGGCATAAACGCCATCCGGAAAATCCTGAGCAGGCATGGCTTGCTTACCACGAAGAAGTAAAAAAAGCTAATGCCGAGTTCTCAACCAAAACCATTAAAGGATATGATACGGAGCGCGGACGCGTGTATTTGAAATACGGCCCGCCCAATACCCGAACAAAAGAATATCATGAGCCCAGCGCCTATCCCTACGAAATATGGCACTACTACAAAATCGGAAATCAGCAAAACCGTAAATTTATTTTTTACAACACCGATTTGGTTACCAATAATTTCACCATTTTGTATTCTGATGTGCTGGGAGAACAAACCGGAAATAAAAACTGGCAGGCAGAATTACATAAGCGCGACACCCCCCTGAAAGACGATAGCCGAGATTACAACATGCGTGACCTGACCCCGGGTAATAACGTTTTCAAAAACTTCGAAAACCCGCGTTAAAGATTCTTAACTCAGCCTTTCATTTATTTCCGATGTTTTAACCTTGCACCTTCCATATGAAGAAGGTTGCAGTAGTAATCCTGAACTGGAATGGGCGGAAACTGCTTGAACAGTTTCTTCAGAATGTAATTTCCAATTCACCACAGGCTGAAGTAATAGTAGCCGATAATGCTTCATCGGATGATTCTGTTGAATTTCTTAAAAAGAATTTTCCGGCCTTAAGAATTATTCCATTACCGGTTAACTTTGGTTTTGCCCAAGGTTACAACGAAGCCTTAAAGCAGGTAGATGCTGAGTATTTCATGCTGCTTAACTCTGATGTGGAAGTAACGGAAGGATGGCTTATACCTTTGGTTGATTTTCTTAATCAACATCCTGAAACCGCTGCCTGCCAGCCTAAAATAAGATCATTCCGCGACAGGCATCTTTTTGAACATGCAGGAGCTGCCGGTGGGTTTTTAGATTACCTCGGTTATCCTTTTTGCAGGGGCAGACTGTTTAATACACTGGAAGCAGATAACAAACAGTATGATTCTGTAACTAACGTATTCTGGGCTACAGGCGCATGTATGCTTGTAAGAAGCGAGGTATTCAGAAAACTGAACGGTTTTGACGAACGGTTTTTTGCACACATGGAAGAAATTGATTTATGCTGGCGGATTCACCGCGCAGGTTATAACATTCAATGCATACCTTCCTCTACGGTTTACCATGTAGGCGGAGGAACACTGCCTAAAAAAAATCCACAAAAAACATATTACAACTTCAGAAACAATCTGATGATGCTGCACAATAACCTGCCGCCCTCAGTAGTCTTTCCGGTAATTTTTTACAGATTATTTCTGGATGGAATTGCTGCATTAAAATTTTTAATGGAAGGGGATGTGATGGACTTTCTGGCAGTGATGCGTTCGCATGTTTATTTTCATACACGTGTGTTAATTTCAGGAGGAAGAAGAAATGAGTTAAGACGGGCGCTTCCTTATATTCATCCGGCAACCATTTACAGCAAATCCATAGTATGGAGATATTTTTTTCTCAAAAAGAAAACATTCCGTGAATTGAATTTTAATACGACATGAAGATTATCTGCATCGGTAGAAACTATGCAGCCCATGCTGCCGAGTTGAATAATCCGGTAAATGAAGACCCTGTTATATTCCTGAAACCGGAAACAGCACTGATTACCGGCAGGCTTCCCTTTTTTATTCCTGATTTTTCTCAGGATGTGCATCACGAAATAGAATTGGTGCTTCGTATCTGCAAAACCGGCAAACGCATTGAAGAACGGTTTGCTCACAAGTATTTTGATGCCGTCACAGTTGGTATTGATTTTACTGCCCGCGATTTACAGTTGGAATTAAAAAAGAAATCCCTGCCGTGGGAAATTTCAAAAGGGTTTGATGGTTCTGCAGCTGTCGGAAGCTTTGTTTCCGTGAATGACCTGAATCCGGAATCGCTTGACTTTTCATTGAACATAAACGGAATAACCAAACAAGCAGGCAACAGCAGCATGATGATTTTTCCAATCAGAAAAATCATTTCCTATGCATCCGAATTTTTTACACTAAAGATTGGTGATTTGATTTTTACGGGAACACCGGCCGGTGTAGGTCCTGTAAAGAGAAATGATGTACTCGAAGGATTTATAGGCAATCAATGCCTTTTAAAATTGAAAGTTAAATAACCTTAAGATAGCTTCCAGTCAATTGGAGCAATACCATGACTAATCAAATAATCATTGGTCTTTGAAAAATGTCTGCATCCGAAAAAACCATTAGCGGCAGAATAAGGTGAAGGATGCGATGCGGCAAGCAGGCAGTGTTTGGAAGTATCAATGAGATCAGCTTTCGACTGAGCAAACTTTCCCCAAAGAATAAAAACAATATGCTGTCTGGCATCTGAAACTTTTTTTATAACAGCATCAGTAAAAATCTCCCAACCGATTTTTGAATGAGAGGAGGGTTTACCTGCTTCCACCGTAAGCGATGCATTAAGCAACAGCACTCCCTCATTAGCCCATGAGGTGAGATCGCCATGATTGGCAACCGGAATTCCTAAATCGTTATTCAACTCTTTAAAAATGTTGACTAAGGAAGGAGGCTGGCGCATACCTCTTGCCACAGAAAAGCAAAGGCCATTAGCCTGGCCGGTACCATGATACGGGTCTTGACCTACAATAAGACATTTCAGCTTATCAAACGGAGTATGATTGAATGCATTAAAAATTAGCCTGCCGGGAGGATAAATTACCTTTCCTGATACCATTTCTGACTTCAGAAACATTTTAATTGAAGCAAAATAATCTTTAGAAAACTCATCTTTCATGGCTTCAAGCCAACTTGCCTCAATTTTCGGGGTTACGGTTGTTATGTTCACATACATTTATATTAAAGTCTTTTTGGGGCTTGATTTTCAACATGAAAATTGTTCAAATGTTAACAGAAAAAATGATTGATTCGTAACATTCTTATTGTTCAATTCGTTTATTTGCACCACAAAGATTCAAAAAATCCTCACTGATGAAAAGAATTCTCACCGTATTGGTTGCTGTTGTCTGCCTGGGTATTGTTTCCTCCTGCAAACCAAAAGAAAAATGCCCGGCTTATGGTAAGTATCAGCCGGCAAAAAAACAGCAGCATTCCTGATTTTATACCGGACTAAAAACTTTGAAACGGCATTCGAAAAATGCCGTTTTTTCATTTTATAATTACCCTGTCATTTCATCCTGCCGTAAAAATAACAATGGGTTATGTTCAGAAAAACCAGTTTTAAAGCAGCTTAAAACAAACATAAAAAAAGAGGCTTAACGCCTCCTTGATGTTAATGCTTATTATCTGTTTCCGGTTAATCATCCGTCAGGCTTACTTTCTTATCTGCGGCAAGCTTACGCAGGTTAATCAATGCATACCTCATTCGGCCAAGGCAAGTGTTGATACTTGTCTGAGTAATATCTGCAATTTCCTTAAAACTTAATTCTGCATAATGTCTCATGATGAGCACTTCGCGCTGTTCATAGGGAAGCATATCAATCAAAATCTTTAACCTGTTGTGGGTTTGGTGCTTAATCATCTGCTTTTCGGCACAATCCTCCGTTATCTGAAGATTATCGGTAATGCGGTATTCATCCGTATCACGCACCATTCTCATCCGGTTATCTTTTCGGAAATAATCAATTACTAAATTGTGTGCAATTCGCATGGCCCACCCAAGAAACTTTCCTTCTTCCTGATATCTGCCCTGCCGTAACGTATTGATAATCTTTATAAAGGTTTCCTGCAAAAGGTCTTCTGCCAAATCACGCTTCTTAACAAGAATGAAAATGGAAGTGAACAGCTTTTGCTCATAGCGGGTTATTAATTGCTTCAATCCTGATTCATCACCTTTAAGGTATTGTGTGATGAGAAAATCATCACTTAAATGATTCACATGCATAGACTTCTTTTTTTGAATTATCGGTTAAAAAAAATAGCGTAGAAGTCTGTTATGCTGTGGTCCTCCTTTTTATTTTAGTTAAACTTTGACTGAGTTAAAACGGTGATGGCAACTTATTATTGTCTGCTGGTATTAAATTTCACTACAATAATACGTTATAACTTGCGTCAGGTCAAAAGATGATTAAAGTTTTTGCATTTATTGCTTAACTTTTACCTTCATCTGACAAAATCTAGTTTATCCGGAAATAGATTCGCGGCTCTGAAAATCAATAACTTATGTATCGTATTTCATTTTTTACCTTGTTTTCTTTTTCGGCTTCAATTGCGTCATTCGGTCAAAGGGCTGAAGGCGGAAACCAGATACATTATCCTGAAGAAGTTCATTTGAAAAATGTAAAACAACTCACCTTCGGAGGCGACAATGCCGAAGCCTATTTCAGTTTTGACAACAAATACATCACATTTCAGTCAACGTTTGCCAAATGGGATGCCCCATGCGACCAGATCTTTATGGCTGACTGGAAAAATGATGACATGGCGCAAAACAAACCACGTTTAATAAGTACCGGACATGGCCGTACAACATGCTCCTATTTTATGCCGGGAAACAAAAGCATAATTTATGCTTCCACTCATTTGGCCTCGTACGAATGCCCGCATATTCCGCCACGCAGAGCTGATAAAAAATATGTTTGGCCCATCTATGATTCATTCGACATTTTTGTTTCGGATCTGAATGGAAAAATAATCCGTCAGCTTACTGATGCACCCGGCTACGATGCCGAAGCTACTGTTTCTCCGAATGGCGATAAAATTGTATTTACCAGCATGCGCAGCGGTGATCTGGAGCTTTACACCATGGATCTTGACGGAAAGAATGTGAAGCAAATTACGAATGAATTAGGTTATGATGGCGGAGCGTTCTTCTCTCCTGACGGCACAATGCTGGTATTCCGCGCATCAAGGCCAAAAACGGAAGAGGAAATAAAAGACTACAAAGAGTTACTTGCTCAAAACCAGGTTACCCCATCGGCAATGGAAATTTTTGTTTGTAAAGTTGACGGCTCGGAACTTCGCCAAATAACCAATTTAGGAGGGGCAAACTGGGCTCCGTTTTTTACCCCTGACGGAAAACGGATAATCTTTTCAAGCAACCATAAAACGAAAGGATACAAATTCAACCTTTACATGATTAACCTTGATGGTACTGGTCTTAAACAGATCTCTTTTGATAACACGTTTGATGCTTTCCCGATGTTCTCTTTTGACGGAAAAAAACTCATCTGGTCATCCAACCGAAATAATAATGGCTCTCGTGATACCAATCTGTTTATTGCTGACTGGGTGGATTAACTTTAAACCTCCTTTACAAAACTTACAGCATCCAAGTTTTTAAGAATGTTGCAGCCGGAAATTAAGGGTTTCCAACATGGCCAATTCTAGTTAAAGTTAACCCTGACCGGTAAATTTTCTATTTTATAAAAAGCAATAACAAAAAAGCTTTCGCATCAGGTTTATTAATTTAAAAAGGCCATTCGCCAGGTTGACGAATAGCCTTTGGTATTAAAACAGCTTAAAGAAAAATTCTGTTATGATGCTGGTTCGGCTTGCTGCGCACGCTTGGAAGCCATGAGCAAGTCATATTCTTCCTGCGAGCCCACGATAAGCCGTTCATACTCGCGCAGACCTGTTCCGGCCGGAATCAAGTGACCAACGATAACATTTTCTTTCAACCCATTGAGGTAATCTACCTTACCTCCTACTGCGGCTTCGTTAAGCACCTTGGTTGTTTCCTGGAAGGATGCTGCGCTGATCCAGCTCTTAGTATGCAATGAGGCCTGAGTAATACCCTGCAATAAAGGCACTGAAGTAGCAGGAATTGCATCGCGGGCAACTACAGGCTTTAGGTCTTTGCGCTTAAGAGCTGAGTTTTCATCGCGCAGCCTTCGAAGAGTTATGATCTGCCCGGCTTTGAAATTCGTAGAGTCGCCCGGGTCGGTAATCACTTTCTTGTCTATGATGTTATCGTTTTCTTCAATAAAGTCAATACGGTTTACCGATTCTTTTTCGAGGAAACGTGTATCACCCGGATCATCAATGATCACTTTGCGCATCATTTGCTTTACGATTACTTCAAAGTGTTTATCGTTAATCTTCACACCTTGTAATCGGTAAACTTCCTGAACTTCGTTAACCAGATACTCCTGAACCAATGACGGGCCTTTGATGGCAAGGATATCACCGGGAGAAATAATTCCATCAGATAATGGCTGACCTGCTTTTACATAATCGTTATCCTGAACCAAGATATGCTTGGAAAGGGGAACAAGGTATTTTTTCACTTCACCTTCGCGGGGAGTAACAATTACTTCCCGGTTACCACGTTTGATGCCGCCATAAGAAATCACGCCATCAACTTCGGATACTACAGCAGGATTGGAAGGATTACGTGCCTCGAATAATTCAGTAACACGCGGAAGACCTCCGGTAATATCGCCTGTTTTTCCGCTTGCCCGTGGAATCTTGGCAATTTTATCACCTGCTTTAACGGCTTGCCCTTTACTTACAACAATATGAGCGCCCACAGGAATGTTGTATGCACGCAGTACTTCTTTGCTGCTGCTCATAATTTTAATAACCGGATTGCGGGTTTTATCGCGGCTGTCAATAATTACTTTCTCTTTAAATCCGGTTTGCTCATCCGTTTCTTCTCGGAAAGTAAATCCTTCATCAATGTTTTCATATTCTATTTTACCATGGATGTCGGTAAGAATAAGTGCATTGTATGGATCCCATTCGCAAAGAAGTTCTCCGGCATTCACTTTAGCTTTGTTCTTAACATAAAGCTGAGAACCGTAGGGAACGTGATGCGTAGCTAACGGGGTTTTGGTAGCTGCATCCAGAATTCTTAACTCGCCTGACCGGCCAATAACCACATCTCCTGCTTTGTCAGAATCTTCTTTATGAATGGTTTTAACTTCTTCCAGTTCAATGATACCGGCAAATTTGGCTACTATACTTGATTCGGAAGCACTCTTAGCAGCCACACCACCCACGTGGAATGTACGTAGTGTAAGCTGTGTACCCGGCTCACCGATTGACTGAGCAGCGATAACGCCTACTGCTTCGCCCTTTTGAACCATGCGGCCGGTGGCAAGATTACGTCCGTAACATTTTGCACAAACACCGTTTTTCGATTCGCAGGTTAGCACAGAACGGATTTCTACTGTTTCGATTGGAGATGATTCAATTTCTTCGGCATACTTTTCAATAATTTCCTCCCCCGATCTTACAATTACTTTTCCTGTTTGCGGATGAACCACTTCATGAACTGACACACGTCCGAGAATACGGTCGTACAGCGATTCTACAACTTCTTCGTTATTTTTCAAAGCAGTTTCTGCAAGTCCGCGAAGTGTTCCGCAGTCTTCTTCATTAATGATGACATCCTGAGCCACGTCAACCAGCCTGCGGGTGAGGTAACCTGCATCGGCTGTTTTAAGAGCCGTATCGGCAAGACCTTTGCGCGCACCGTGGGTAGAAATAAAGTACTCAAGAATGGATAATCCTTCCTTAAAGTTAGAAAGGATAGGATTTTCGATAATCTCACCACCGGTTGCTCCTGATTTTTGCGGCTTAGCCATCAGTCCGCGCATACCGCCTAACTGACGAATCTGCTCTTTAGATCCGCGGGCTCCTGAATCAAGCATCATAAATATAGAATTGAATCCTTGCTTGTCGGCAGTAAGTCTGCGCATCAGGTTTTCTGTAATGCGGGAATTGGTGCGTGTCCAGATATCAATTATCTGGTTATACCGCTCGTTATTGGTAATGATCCCCATATTGTAATTGTTCATTACCTCATCAACTTCTTCTTCGGCTTTGAGAATCAGTTTTTCTTTTTCGTCAGGAATGATTACATCATTCATGTTGAAAGACAAACCGCCACGGAATGCCATCTTAAAGCCCAAATCTTTTATCTCATCAAGGAATATGGCAGCCTTGGAAATACCGGCACGCTTTAATACAAGATTGATGGCATCACGAAGATTCTTCTTGGTAAGCAATTCGTTGATGAAACCAACTTCGGCAGGGACAACCTGGTTAAACAGCACCCGACCAACAGTTGTTTCAATTACTTTGTTAATAATGCCTTCTTCTGTATAAACAGGCACCTTCGCATGAATGACTGCATGCAAGTCAATCATTTTTTCATTGTAGGCAATAATGACTTCCTCCGGTGAATAGAAGGTCATTCCTTCACCCTTTACCTTTTCATCTTTAGTTGATTTTTTTGCTTTGGTAATATAATAAAGCCCAAGCACCATATCCTGAGAAGGAACTGTAATAGGCGCGCCATTGGCCGGATTGAGGATGTTATGAGCGGCCAGCATAAGTAGCTGTGCTTCAAGAATGGCAGCATTGCTCAATGGTAAATGAACTGCCATCTGGTCACCGTCAAAATCAGCATTAAAAGCTGTACAAACCAACGGATGCAGCTGAATGGCTTTCCCTTCTATCATTTTTGGCTGGAAAGCCTGAATGCCTAAACGATGGAGCGTAGGAGCACGGTTTAGCAATACGGGATGGCCTTTCATTACATTCTCCAGGATATCCCAAACTACAGGGTCTTTCCGCTCAACAATTTTTTTGGCCGACTTCACCGTTTTCACAATACCTCTTTCAATCATTTTGCGGATAACGAATGGCTTGTAAAGTTCTGCTGCCATATCTTTTGGCAAACCGCATTCGTGTAATTTCAATTCAGGGCCGACAACAATTACCGAGCGTGCTGAATAATCAACACGCTTACCCAGCAGGTTTTGACGGAAACGGCCTTGTTTTCCTTTCAGTGAATCGCTCAATGATTTGAGCGGACGGTTGCTGTCAGTTTTTACAGCATTCACTTTTCTTGAGTTATCAAATAATGAATCAACCGATTCCTGAAGCATACGTTTCTCATTACGCAGGATTACTTCAGGAGCTTTGATTTCTACCAATCTCTTCAACCGGTTGTTGCGGATGATTACCCTTCTGTAAAGATCGTTCAGATCAGAAGTGGCAAATCGTCCACCTTCCAATGGCACAAGAGGACGAAGTTCAGGCGGAATAACCGGAACTACTTTTACAATCATCCATTCAGGCCGATTTTCAATTCTGGTATTCGCACTGCGGAATGCTTCAACTACCTGCAGACGTTTCAAAGCTTCGTTTTTTCTTTGCTGTGAAGTTTCATTGTTTGCCTGATGACGCAGATTGTAGGAAAGCTCATCAAGATTAAGGCGCTGCAATAAATCGTAAAGGCCTTCTGCTCCCATTTTGGCAATGAACTTATTCGGATCATTATCATCAAGATGCTGGTTGTCCTTCGGAAGTGAATCAAGAATCTGTATGTATTCTTCTTCGGTAAGGAATTGCAGATACTGAATGCCATCCTGTGCTTTAATGCCCGGCTGAATTACCACGTAACGCTCATAATAAATAATGAGGTCGAGTTTTTTAGTCGGCAATCCAAGCAGGTAGCCGATTTTGTTCGGCAACGATTTGAAATACCAGATGTGAGCTACAGGCACCACTAACTGAATGTGGCCAAGGCGCTCGCGTCTTACTTTTTTTTCGGTTACTTCCACACCGCAGCGATCGCAAACAATGCCTTTGTAACGGATGCGTTTATATTTTCCGCAATGACATTCCCAGTCTTTAACAGGACCGAAAATTCTTTCGCAGAACAAGCCGTCACGCTCAGGTTTGTAGGTACGGTAATTAATGGTTTCAGGCTTCAGCACTTCACCGCTTGATTGCTCAAGGATGGATTCGGGCGAAGCGAGGCTGATGGTGATTTTTGAAAAGTTACTCTTAACTTTTATTTCTTTTTTGGCAGCCATATTTTGATTTAGACGTTTAACATGTTGAGTTTAAATTCCGGTAACATCGGTATGATGAAACCGGATAAAGAATTTATTCAAGCGTAACTCTGAGGCAGAGGCCACGGAGTTCGTGAAGCAGTACATTGAACGATTCAGGAACACCCGGTGTGCCGAGGTTTTCGCCTTTAACAATGGCTTCGTATGCCTTGGCACGGCCTACTACGTCATCTGATTTAACGGTGAGTAGTTCCTGCAGAATGTTGGCAGCGCCAAATGCTTCGATGGCCCATACTTCCATTTCACCAAAACGCTGACCTCCGAACTGAGCTTTACCTCCAAGCGGCTGTTGCGTAATGAGTGAATAAGGTCCGATGGAACGGGCATGCATTTTATCATCAACCAGGTGGCTAAGCTTCATCATGTAAATGATACCGACTGTAGCGGGCTGATCAAATCTTTCGCCAGTTCCTCCGTCATACAAATACGTACCGCCAAATTTTGGCAAGCCTGCTTTGGTAACGTATTGATCAATTTGTTCAATAGTAGCACCGTCAAAAATCGGGGTGGCGAATTTCACTCCTAATTTTTTTCCGGCCCATGCAAGAACGGTTTCATAGATCTGACCAAGGTTCATACGTGAGGGTACACCTAATGGATTAAGAACAATATCCACCGGTGTGCCGTCTTCAAGGTAAGGCATGTCTTCATCACGTACAATCTTGGCAACAATACCTTTATTTCCGTGGCGGCCTGCCATTTTATCACCCACTTTCAGTTTACGCTTTTTGGCAATGTAAACTTTAGCCAACTGAACAATTCCTGCAGGTAGTTCATCACCAATGGTGAGTGCAAATTTTTTGCGTTTGAAGGCTCCAATGGTATCGTTCACTTTAATGTTGTAATTATGCAGTAACTGATTTACCTGATCGTTCTTATCACGGTCAGTAGTCCATTTGGTAGGATTGATGTTGTTGTAATTCATATCAGCCAGCATCTTTTGCGTAAACTTTACGCCTTTAGGAACTACAACTTCCTTGTATAGGTCAAAAACACCCTGTGATGTTTTTCCTGATACCAGAACGAAAAGTTTATCCACCAATTGATTTTTTAAATCAGCAAGAGCTGCATTCATTTCCTCATCTAATTTGGTGAGCAATGCCTTCTCATCATTCTTATTCATTTTCTCCTTGATATTGCGTGAGAAAAGTTTTTTATCAATCACCACCCCGGTTACTGATGGAGGTACTTTAAGCGAAGCATCTTTTACATCGCCTGCTTTATCACCAAAGATGGCACGTAGAAGTTTTTCTTCAGGTGATGGATCGGTTTCACCCTTGGGTGTAATTTTACCAATCAGAATATCACCTTCTTTCACCTCTGCTCCTACCCTTATCAGTCCGTTTTCATCCAGCTCGCGTGTGGCTTCTTCGCTTACATTCGGAATGTCGGCAGTGAGCTCTTCAAGGCCGCGTTTGGTATCGCGCACTTCAAGACTGTATTCATCAATATGCAGTGATGTGAAAATATCATCGCGTACTACGCGCTCGGAAATCACTATGGCATCTTCGAAGTTATACCCTTTCCAAGGCATGAAGGCCACCATGAGATTACGGCCTAATGCCAATTCACCATCCTGTGTTGCATATCCTTCGCAAAGCACTTGTCCGGCTTTTACTTTTTCTCCTTTCTTAACAATCGGCTTGAGGTTAACGCTGGTACTTTGATTGGTTTTCTGGAATTTGGTGAGTTTGTAAATACGTAAATCATCCTCAAAGCTGATGAGCTTTTCGTCTTCACTACGCATGGAGCGGATGTGAATTTCATTGGCATCAACGTACTCTACCACACCATCATATTCAGAATTGATCAATACGCGGGAATCGCGAACCAACTGACCTTCTAAACCCGTACCAACAATCGGGGCTTCGGGGCGAAGCAGTGGAACTGCCTGCCGCTGCATGTTTGAACCCATTAAGGCGCGGTTGGCATCGTCATGCTCAAGGAACGGAATCAATGAAGCAGCAATAGAGGCAATCTGATTTGGGGCAACATCCATTAAGGAAACTTTATCAGGTTCCACAATCGGGAAATCACCTTCAAAGCGTGCTTTTACTTTCGGGTCATCAAATTTTCCGTCCAGATTTATTTTAGCATTTGCCTGAGCAATAACTTTTCCGTCTTCTTCTTCGGCAGTCAGATAAACAACGTCATTCGTTACTGTGCCGTTGTGTACAGTCCGGTAAGGGGTGGCAATAAAACCGAGGTTGTTAACCTTGGCATAAACACAGAGAGATGAAATCAATCCGATATTAGGGCCTTCAGGAGTTTCGATGGTACAAAGGCGGCCATAGTGAGTATAGTGAACGTCACGAACTTCGAAACCGGCTCTTTCGCGCGAAAGACCACCGGGGCCAAGGGCTGATAACCTGCGCTTATGCGTTACTTCCGACAGTGGATTAACCTGATCCATGAATTGCGAGAGCTGGTTGGTTCCGAAGAAGGAGTTGATTACTGATGATAATGTTTTGGCATTGATCAAATCAGCCGGAGTAAATACTTCGTTATCACGTACGTTCATACGCTCACGGATAGTGCGTGCCATACGTGAAAGGCCAACTCCAAACTGAGAGTACAACTGTTCACCCACAGTTTTAACACGTCTGTTGCTTAAATGGTCAATATCATCCACATCCGCTTTAGAGTTTATAAGCGAAATGAGATAACGGATAATGCTGATGATATCCTGTTTGGTCAGCACTTTTATATCGGTAGGAATTTCAATTCCTAATTTTTTATTGATACGGTAGCGGCCTACTTCACCCAGATCATAACGCTTATCAGAAAAGAATAATCCTTCAATTACCCTGCGCGCTGTTTCCTCGTCAGGAGGTTCAGCGCTTCTCAACTGGCGGTAGATATGTTCAACCGCTTCTTTTTCGCTGTTGGAAGTATCTTTCTGAAGCGTGTTGTAAATAATAGCATATTCGGCAGCATTGGCTTCGCTCTTATGGAAGATGACGGATTTTACTCCTGCATCAACGATCATATCAACATGATGATCTTCAAGTACGGTTTCGCGCTCAAGAATAACTTCATTACGTTCAATGGAAACTACTTCACCGGTATCTTCATCTACAAAATCTTCAACCCAGGTTTTAAGAACACGGGCAGCCAATTTGCGGCCCACCATTTTCTTCAATGCCACCTTGCTTACTTTTACTTCATCGGCCAATCCGAATATCTCCAGTATATCTTTATCTGTCTGAAAACCGATAGCGCGCAACAAGGTGGTTACCGGAAATTTCTTTTTACGGTCAATGTAAGCATACATTACATTGTTTATGTCTGTAGCAAACTCAATCCACGATCCTTTAAAAGGAATAACGCGTGCGCTGTAAAGTTTGGTACCGTTGGCATGACGGCTCTGGCCGAAGAAAACACCGGGCGAACGATGTAACTGAGAAACAATAACGCGTTCAGCGCCATTAATCACAAAGGTTCCTTTGTGAGTCATGTAAGGAATCATGCCGAGGTAAACATCCTGAACAATTGTTTCAAAATCTTCGTGTTCCGGATCGGTACAATAAAGTTTCAGTTTGGCTTTAAGCGGAACCGAATAGGTTAGTCCGCGCTCAATACATTCTCTAATAGAGTAACGGGGCGGATCAATGAAATAATCAATAAACTCAAGCACGAAATTGTTGCGCGAGTCGGTAATGGGAAAATTTTCGGTGAACACCCTGTAAAGCCCTTCCTTCTCGCGGTTGTCAGAAGTGGTTTCCAACTGAAAAAAGTCCTGAAAAGATTTGAGCTGAACGTCTAAGAAATCAGGGTACTCGATGGCCGGTTTGGTTGAGGCAAAATTGATCCTGCGTGAGGATAATTTCTGTGGAGTGTTATGGATGGTGACCAAGGTGTAAGAAGTTTTAAAACGTTAATTCACTAAAATGCTGAAACCGACATCGCAGGGATGACGGCAAAAAGGAAGCAGACTCCGGCATCAGCAAAGTGCCGGAGACTGCTGTGGGTTGACCCGAAGCGGAGTTATTTAAGCTCAACTTCGGCACCACCTGCTTCAAGCTGCTGTTTAATTGAATTTGCTTCTTCTTTAGAAACACCTTCTTTAACAGGCTTTGGCAAAGCGTCAACCAGGTCTTTAGCTTCTTTAAGGCCAAGACCGGTGAGTTCCTTTACAATTTTAACGATACCGAGCTTAGCGTTACCTGCTGATTTGAGAATTACATCAAATGTAGATTTCTCGGCTGCAGGTGCTGCTGCGCCACCGCCACCGCCAGCTACCATTACAGGTGCTGCGGCTGCAGGCTCAATGCCATGAGTATCTTTCAGGTAAGCGGCAAGCTCCTGAACTTCTTTAACAGTAAGGCCTACCAACTGGTCGCCTAATGATTTAATGTCTGCCATAATTTTTGTTTTTAATTGTTGTTGATGATGATTTATATGAATAACGTGTTCCTGTTGGAAGCATTAAGAACCGCGTTTTTCCAAAGTGGTAAGTATTCCTGAAATTTTATTTCCGCCTGACTGCAATGCTGAAATAACATTTTTTGCCTGAGACTGAAGCAAGGCAATTATATCGGCAATCAATTCATTCTTCGATTTTAAGGCAGCCAGTATGTCCAACTGATTATCTCCGATGAAAACAGACGAATCAATAAAAGCGCTTTTCAAAACCGGTTTGTCATTCTTCTGTCGGAACTCTTTAATAACCCTGGCCGGAACATTTGCAATATCGCAGAACATGATGGCACTGGAGCCTTTTAACGTAGGGAAGATGGATGAATAATCATTACCTTCAACTTTCTCGAGCGCCTTCTGAATCAATTTATTCTTTGCTACGCGCAGTTTGATATTACTGCCATAACACTTTCTGCGAAGTGTGTTTGTTTTTTCAACTGTAAGACTGGAAATATCGGTGATATAGAATGTGCCGTATTGAGTGAATGACTCCACCAAGCTGTCAATGATCTTATTTTTTTCTTCTTTTTTCATTTCTGTAATTTGTTAAAAGAGATTAGTGCTGAAAAGATTTGGTATCTATTTTAATGCCCGGACTCATGGTGCTGCTCATGGTTATGCTTTTAAAGTAAGCTCCTTTGGCAGAAGCCGGTTTGAGCTTAGCAATAGTAGTAAGCACCTCATTGGCATTTTCATAAATTTTGTTGGCATCAAAAGATGATTTGCCTATCGAAGTTGCAATGATGCCGGCTTTGTCAACTTTAAAATCAATTTTTCCTCCCTTTACATCTTTTACCGCTTTGCCAACTTCGGTAGTAACCGTTCCTGTTTTCGGATTCGGCATCAGGTTTCGGGGTCCCAAAATTTTTCCCAGCTTACCAACCTTGGCCATTACCGAAGGCATAGTGATAACCACATCCATTTCAAGCCAACCCTGTTCAATTTTCTGAATGTACTCATCAAGCCCTGCATAATCTGCACCTGCTTCTTTGGCTTCGGCTTCTTTGTCAGGAGTGCAAAGCACCAGTACACGTACTTTTTTGCCGGTTCCATGCGGAAGGGTAGCTATACCTCTTACCATCTGGTTGGCTTTACGCGGGTCAACCCCTAACCTTACATTAAGATCAACGGATGAATCAAACTTTGTAAAGGTTAATTCCTTTACCATTTTAGCTGCTTCCTGAACGGAGTAACTTTTTTCGAGATCAAATTTTTTCTCTACTAATTTTCTGTTTTTTGTTAGTCTTGGCATTTTATTAAAGTTTATGTTGTGCAAACGGTACGCTTAAAGCGAACCTCCAACAAGTGAATATTAAAATGGTTTTGTTCCTTCCACATTAATGCCCATGCTACGTGCCGTTCCGGCAACCATACTCATGGCCGATTCGATGGTAAAACAATTAAGGTCAGGCATTTTTGCTTCAGCAATTTTCTTAACCTGATCCCAATTAACCGTTGCTACTTTTTTGCGGTTAGGCTCCGGTGATCCGCTTTTTTGCTTTGTAACTTCAAGAAGTTGTACAGCCACCGGGGGTGTTTTGATGATAAATTCAAAAGACTTATCGGTATATACTGTCAGTATTACAGGGAGTACCTTGCCGGCCTGCTCCTGAGTTCGTGCATTGAACTGCTTGCAGAACTCCATGATGTTAACTCCTTTGGCTCCTAATGCGGGGCCAATAGGTGGAGCGGGATTAGCAGCGCCTCCTTTAACCTGTAGTTTTACTATTGCGCCTATTTCCTTTGCCATATTCTTTGTTATTTAATTCTGTTATTGAGATTGATATTATTTGAAATTTATTCTTTTTCCACCTGCATATAACTCAGTTCAAGAGGTGTTCTTCTTCCGAAAATTTTAACCATCACTTTCAGTTTTTTCTTTTCCTCGTTTACTTCTTCAATCACACCGCTGAACGAATTGAATGGTCCATCGGTAACTTTTACTGCATCGCCAACATGAAAAGGTATAGTAATTACTTCTTCCGCATCGGCCAACTCATCCATTTTACCCAGCAATCTGTTAACCTCGGCAGGCCGCAGCGGTTCAGGCTGCTTTCCTTTAGGGCCAAGAAAGTTAATAACTCCGGTAACATTCTCAATTATATGAGGCACTTCGCCTGTTAATTCAGCCTCAATCAGAATGTAGCCCGGTAACGGGTTTTTTTCCTTGGTTACTTTTTTGCCATTCTTAATCGTTACCTCCTTCATGCTGGGAATAAGTACCTGAGCAACATAGTTCCCCAGATTGTTCCGCTTTATTTCGCTTTCTATGTATTGCTTCACCTTCTTCTCTTTACCGCTGAGGGCACGAAGCACATACCATTTTTTACCTTCGGAGGATGTCATGATTTGATAAAACGTTGGTTAAGAGAAAATGGAATAAATAAAATTCATGGTACCCTGAAAAACTGTATCCATCAGAAAAACGATGATACCGATTATCATGGCTGCCACAAGCACTACTATGGCGCTGCTTTGCAGTTCTGACCATGCCGGCCACGATACCTTGGTGGTTAACTCTGTGTAGCACTCTGACAGGTAATTTTTAAACTTTGTCATCTTTTGTTCCTTAGTTGGATACTTGATTATTAATTTCAGCACGGGTGGAGAGATTCGAACTCCCATCAACGGTTTTGGAGACCGCTATTCTACCCTTGAACTACACCCGTAGAAGTTTACAGCCTCCGGTTTACGGATTACGGCTTAAAATAACCCGTAAACCTTAAACCGTAAACGATCTTATTTAATTATCTCTGTTACCTGACCGGCACCTACGGTTCGGCCACCTTCGCGAATAGCGAAACGAAGACCTTTATCCATAGCCACAGGAACGATCAGCTTAACTGTAATAGTTACGTTATCGCCCGGCATCACCATCTCGCGGCCTTCCGGTAATTCGATTTCTCCGGTTACATCGGTAGTACGCAGGTAAAACTGAGGACGGTATTTATTATGGAAAGGAGTATGGCGCCCGCCTTCTTCTTTCTTTAATACGTAGATCTCGGCTTTGAAATCAGTATGGGGAGTAATGGAACCCGGTTTGGCAATTACCATTCCTCTGCGGATATCATTCTTTTCGATTCCACGCAGCAACAATCCTACATTATCACCGGCTTCACCGCGATCAAGAATTTTGCGGAACATTTCCACACCGGTAACCGTTGAGGTTAGTTTCTTTTCCTGCATTCCGATAATTTCAACGTTATCATTTGAGTTGATAACTCCTCTTTCAATACGGCCTGTTGCTACTGTACCACGTCCTGTAATGGAAAACACGTCTTCCACAGGCATAAGAAATGGCTTATCAATATCACGCGGAGGAATCGGAATATATGTATCCACTGCATCCATCAACTGCATAATGGTTGGAACCCATTTTGCATCTTTGTTCAATCCGCCCAATGCCGAACCGCGAATGATGGGAGTATTAGCACCATCAAACTCATAAAAGCTTAACAGTTCACGTATTTCCATTTCAACAAGGTCAAGCAACTCAGGGTCGTCAACCATGTCAACTTTATTCATGAATACAACAATTTTAGGTACTCCTACCTGACGGGCAAGCAGAATATGCTCGCGGGTCTGAGGCATAGGGCCATCGGTTGCAGCCACTACGAGAATGGCGCCATCCATCTGAGCAGCACCTGTAACCATGTTTTTTACATAATCAGCGTGACCGGGACAATCAACGTGCGCATAATGACGTTTTTCGGTCTGATACTCAACGTGAGCAGTATTGATGGTAATACCACGCTCTTTTTCTTCGGGCGCGTTATCAATTGAATCGAATGAACGGATTTCTGCAAATCCTTTATCTGCAAGTACTGTGGTAATTGCTGCAGTTAGTGTGGTTTTTCCATGGTCAACGTGACCAATTGTTCCAATGTTTACATGGGGTTTGGAACGATCAAATTTTTCTTTAGCCATTTTATTTGATGTTTAGTTGTTTAGTATGATTTATTTATGTTGATGTTTATAATTCAGTATCCGTAATAGTGAAATTCAGAAATTGACGTTTGAAAACTCTCCCCTCTCTATTCCGTTGCCTCTGTTTGAGGGTACGCACGGCAACTCTATGACTAGACAATTTCTTTCTTCCCCAATCACCGCTAAGCCGTTGAGCCGTTGATGAGGATTGAACTCATGACCTCTTCCTTACCAAGGAAGTGCTCTACCACTGAGCTACAACGGCTTCAGTAAGTCTGAGGTTAATAATTTTCAACTCCTGACAAGAGCGAAAGATCCCGCCTGAGGCGGGACCACCCTCATGAGCGGAAGACGGGGCTCGAACCCGCCACCCTCAGCTTGGAAGGCTGATGCTCTACCAAATGAGCTACTTCCGCTTTTTGAATGACGGTTGACTTGGAACCAGTCACCTATCTAAATTTCACTATGCATTCAAAGAACTAATAGCAGACTTACGACTAAAGTGGGGCGAGATGGATTCGAACCACCGAAGTCGTAAGACAGCAGATTTACAGTCTGCCCCATTTGGCCACTCTGGTATCGCCCCTACAAGTCAATTTCTTTCAAAGATCGCGAGCCGATGGAGGGATTCGAACCCCCGACCCACTGATTACAAATCAGTAGCTCTGGCCAACTGAGCTACATCGGCAGGTTCGGAAAGCGCTTTTATGTTTTCTTTAAACAGGGCAGGCCGTTGCCCATACCTGCTTACTAATTTGCTTTCTTCCTGATTGTCAAAGACTAATAATACTATTACCCCCCAAAAAAGGGACGGCAAATGTATAAAAGATTGTAACAGATACAAGTAGTGTGAAAAAAAATTTAAATTGAATTTAACCGCCTGTAAATCCCTTTTTTGTTGGGAACAAAAATTCAATAGTCTCCAAGGGTTTCTTCCAATTGTGAAAGTGCAGTTTCTGCCTCTCTATCGTTGGGAGCAACGCCATGCCATTTATGGGTGTTCATCATAAAATCAACACCTTGCCCCATAACTGTTTTCATCAGAATCATTACGGGTTTTCCTTTTCCTGACGATTCTTTCGCTTTTTCAAAGATTTTAAGAATGTCATCCACATTATGGCCATCCATTTCAAAAACCTCCCATCCGAATGCAATCCATTTGTCTTTGAGATTTCCAAGGTTTAAAACTTCATCGGTGCTTCCGTCAATCTGCTGACCATTGACATCAATGGTCGAAATAAGGTTGTCAATCTTATTTGCTGAAGCATACATGGCTGCTTCCCATATCTGCCCTTCCTGTATTTCTCCATCGCCATGTAACGAATAAACCAGGCCGGTATCTCCATCAAGCTTTTTACCCAAAGCTGCTCCAACGGCCACACTTAATCCCTGACCTAAGGAGCCGGAAGCCACTCTTACTCCCGGCAGGCCTTCATGCGTTGCGGGGTGACCCTGAAGACGGGAGTTTAGTTTCCGGAAAGTTGAAAGTTCTTTTTTATCAAAATAGCCCGAACGGGAAAGTACACTGTACCACACGGGTGATATATGACCATTGGAAAGAAAGAACAAATCCTGATGACGGCCTTCCATGGAAAAATTTTCCGGATCATGATTCAACACAGAAAAATACAAGGCCACCATAAACTCCGTACATCCCAACGACCCGCCCGGATGCCCGCTTTGCGCTCCATGCACCATCCTGATTATATCCCTGCGTACCTGAGTACAAATTTTCCGGAGCTGTTCAATTGAGTGCATAATTTTTTACTTGCGGCAAATCTTAAAAATAAGTTGCTGATCTAAACAAATACTTTTCAACAAACGGTAGATTATAGAATAAGATTAAAACCTGTTTAATGTTATCATTCCATTAACTTTACCAAAAATTTTTCCTCATGTCATCAAGAAGAAAATTTATGAAACAATGCGGGGCAGCAGCCCTGTCGTTGCCGCTGCTGAATGAAAAAGTTTTTTCGGCAGGGTTTAAAAAAGAATTAAAGCGCGTTGATGCACTCGATCCGTTGCAGGTTGCCTCTGATGAGGATTTCTGGGGATGGGTTCGTGAGTGTTTTACCGTATCGCAGGGAATCATCAACCTGAATAATGGCGGAGTATCGCCACAGCCAAAACAAGTGCAGGATGCCATGATCCGTTATTACCAGATGTGCAATGAAGGCCCCTCTTATTACATGTGGCGTATTCTTGATAAAGGGCGCGAAACCTTAAGAAACAAATTAGCCGGACTGGCAGGTTGTTCTCCTGAAGAAATTGCCATTAACCGGAATTCTACCGAAGCACTCGATACAGTCATTTTCGGAATTGACCTGAAAGCCGGTGATGAAGTAGTATTGACAAAACAGGATTATCCGAACATGATTCAGGCATGGAAGCAAAGAGAAATGCGAGAAGGCATAAAACTCGTTTGGTTAAACCTTGAACTTCCCATTGATGAGGATGAAAAAATTGTCAATGCTTTTAAAAATGCATTCACTTCAAAAACCAAAGTGGTGCAAATCACTCATGTGATTAACTGGACAGGCCAGATTTTACCTGCACGTAAAATTGCCGATGAAGCACATAAGCGAAATATAGAAGTGGTGCTGGATGCAGCTCATTCCTTCGCTCACTTGAATTTTAACTTTCCTGACACCGGCTGCGATTATGGCGGAACCAGTTTGCATAAATGGCTTTGTGCTCCTTTTGGCGCTGGCCTGCTGTATGTGCGAAAAGAAAAAATTAAAAATCTATGGCCATTGTTTCCTAATGACAATCCGAAGATGGATAACATTCGTAAATTCGAAACTCTTGGTACCCGCAGTTTCCCGATTGAGCATGCTATCAGCCAGGCAGCCGATTTTCACAACACCATTGGCGCTGAAAGAAAATTAGCCCGGTTAAAATTTTTAAAGCAATACTGGACAGATAAAGTGAAAAACATTCCCCGAGTGAAATTTAATACCACTTTGAATCCTGACAAATCATGCGCACTATGTAATTTCAGAATTGACGGAATTAATACCTCTGACATAGAATCGCGATTGCTTGAGAAATACAGAATCCATACAGCCCCCATTACATGGGAAAATATAGATGGCGTAAGAATTACACCACATGTTTATACTTCAACATCCGACCTTGACCTCCTGGTGAAGGCCATAGCAGAGATAGCCGAATCGGGAAACTAATGCCACGCTGGCCATTTTATTTTCTTTTCAATTTTACTTTTCTGCTTTTGATTTTCACAGTATCAAGGCTGATTTTTTACTTTCTTTTTGTAAAGGCTGATGTGCCGGGCAGGGTTTTCAGGACAGGCTTCGAATTTGACCTGATGGCTGCCTCTTACCTGATTGCTCTTCCATTTATAATGATTTGTATTTCATTATTTATTGGAGCAAAAGCAGGAAAAGCACTACAGACAACAGCACATTCGCTGATGGCCATAACGCTTCTTTCAACCATCATTATCGTTATAGCCGATTTTCCTTTCTACCATTTCTTTCATTCAAGAATTACAACGGCTGCACTGTTGTGGATTGAAGATTTCGGCCAATCTATGCAATTTATGTTCAGCGAAAAATTATTTTTCCCCTACCTTATTGCTGCTTTGGTTCTAATAACTCTGGTAACCTTCATGTTTAAATTAGTCAGAAAAAAATTTCTGAATGAAAACAACTACCATGCCTCTCGTTGGCCGGTTTTGATTCTTGTTTCTGCCCTGCTTTTTTATGGAATGCGCGGTGCACGGCTGAAACGGCCGCCCGGTATGAAAGATGCTTTCTTTACCAATAACAGCGACATCAATCAAATGAGCCTTAACCCTGTTTATACGTGGTACGACAGTTTCCATTTTTTTAAACTTGATTATTTCAAGAAAACAGAGGATGCCATAAGTTACGCGCAAAAAGAATTAGGCGCTGATGGACATGACGGATTTCCTGTTCTCAGAATGGAAAATAATTCTTCGTCTGATAAAAAATTCAACATTGTATTAATTCTGATGGAAGGTATGAGCATGGATATGACCGGACTGAAACAAGATGGAAGAAAACTCACTCCGTTTTTAGACAGTGTTGCTCATGCTTCGCTTTACTTCAGCCAATGTTACTCGGCAGGAATACATACCTGCAACGGAGTTTTTGCTGCTTTGTATGGTATGCCGGCATTGATGTCGCGCCATCCGTTTTCGCATGTAAGTTCACAATCGCTCGCTTTTTACGGTTTGCCGCAATTGCTGAAAGAGAAGAGTTATTACACTAACTATTTTGTTGCCCATGATGAAGAGTTTGATAACAACGGTTTCTTTCTTCCCCGAAATGGAATTGACCGGATTTTTGGCCGGAAAGATTATGATCAAACCAAAATTGAAAATGTATGGGGTGTTTCGGATGAATATCTTTTTGAATTTGCCATTCAACAGATGGATTCACTGTATGAATCTGACACAAAATTTTTCTCAACCATCCTTACCATCAGCACACACCCGCCCCAGGAAATGCCAAAGCACACTTTATTTAAGCCAAAGAGTAAAGAAGTCTTAAATCAGGTTTATGAATATGCCGATTATGCCTTGCAGAAGTTTTTTGAAGAAGCCAAATCAAAATTATGGTATGATGAAACCGTTTTTGTGTTAACAGGCGATCATGGAATAAATCTTCCTTCAGCGTTTGAAGCTCCGCTAAGCCATAATCATGTACCTTTAGTTGCTGTTACTCCTAACCTGAACTCAAATAAAATTAATTATCCGGTAATGCAAACTGATATAGTTCCGCTTCTGATGCACCTTGCTGGATTTTCGTTCAGCAATAACACGCTTGCCGTAAATCCGCTCAATCAAAAGCGGCCGTTTATCTATTTCAGTCAGGATAACAGATTATGTATTATGGACAGCACCAGCCTGCTGGTGATAAATAAATATGGTTCAGAAACATTTTACAATTTCAAGGGAAGTACAGAGCAACCCCTGAATAAAACAACGCTTATGAAGAGTTATGCTTACTCCATGCTTCAAACCCTGCAATGGATGATGGATCATGATAAGACAAGCAAACCGGCTCCGTCAGTCGAATAACTTGTTTAATGCATTAAATTTTCAAATGGAAAGTTTCAAACTTCCAGCCATCAGTATTACACGCTAAAGATCAACAAGACTAACTTCCATTTACATAGCTTATCTCTATCTCAGAAAAGGAATCTGATTTATTCAACCAGTTTTTCGCTTTTTAAAAAATGCTTTTTGATTGCCTTTTCACCAAAAGTATGAAACACGACTGGCGTTACAATCATGTCTAAAAGAGTGCTGCTGATAAGCCCGCCCAAAATAACGGTGGCAACGGGATAAAGAATTTCTTTACCTGATGCCTGTGCATCTAAGGTTAATGGAATTAGTGCAAGTGCCGCAACCAAGGCGGTCATTAAAACAGGAACTAATCTTTCTAGCGAGCCGCGAATTATCATTTGCTTGCTGAATGTTTCGCCTTCGTGTTCCATCAAATGTATGTAGTGAGAAATCATCATAATTCCGTTGCGCGATGCAATGCCTGTAAGCGTGATGAAGCCGACCATTGTTGCAACTGAAAAAGTTCCGCCTGTGAGCAACACGGCAATTACGCTACCAATCAGTGCCAAGGGAATGTTGAGCATAATTTGCAAAGTAATTTGGGTGGATTTGAAATGTGAATAGAGGACAAGAAAAATTCCGATAACGGAAAAGATGCTGAGAAAGAGAATGAGGCGTGATGCTGATTTCTGGCTTTCAAACTGCCCACCGTATTGCACGAAATAACCTTCGGGCAGTTTTATTTTTGCGGTGATTGTGTTTTGAATTTCCTGAACGGTTGTTCCTAAGTCCCTGCCCTGCACATTGCAACTGATGGTAATCTTACGCTGTGTGTTTTCGTGCATGATGCTGTTGATGCTTGTTGTGTATTCAATGCTTGCGATTTGCTGCAATGGAATAAGCGTTCCGTTTGGCGCATCAATTAAGGTGTTTCGGATGGCTTCAATGTTGGTGCGTTCTTCATCGGTGGTGCGAAGCAGAATGTCAAAGGTTTTGTTACCGTCAAGTATTTGTCCTGTAACTTTTCCGTTGTAAAAAATTTCCAGGTCCTCTGCCACTTTACCTGCTTGCAATCCGTAACGCTGCAAAGCTTCGCGGTTTACTTTTATGAGCAGTTGCGGAACCATGACCTGCTTTTCAATCTGCACATCAACTACACCGGGAATTGATTTGATGGTTTCGGAAATTTGATTGGCGTTTGTTCTCAAATCCGTAAGGTCGCTGCCGAAAAGTTTTATGGCAACCTGTGCGCGAACACCTGAAAGCAAATGGTCTAACCGGTGTGAAATGGGTTGCCCCACATTTACGGTTACGCCTTTGAGAATATCTAATTTGCTGCGGATGTCAGCAAGAATTTCGTTTCGGGTTCTTTCAGAATTTGTTTTCAGCAGCACATCAATTTCAGAATTAGAAACGGGTTCAACGTGTTCGTCTAACTCTGCCCTTCCCGTTCTGCGGCTCACATATTCTACTTCGGGAACTTGCAGCATCAGTTCTTCTGCCATTGTTCCAATCTTGTTGCTTTCTTCTAAAGAAGTTCCTGCGGGAGTGGAAAGGTTGATAGTAAAAGAGCCCTCATTGAATGGAGGTAAAAATTCTGATCCGAAAAACGGAACGATGCTAACCGATGCGATAATTAAAATGATGGCAGCCCCGATAACTGATTTTGGTCGCGCCAAACCCCAATGAAGCAATCTTTTATCCCATTTTTTTAGTCCCCTTACAAGCCAGCTTTCATTTTCGTGATTTGAATTTCTCAAATAGGCAATAGGCATCAGGCAATAAGCAACAGGCAATAGACAATAGGCAAGAAATACATTACCTCTGCTTTTAGTAATCGCCCACTGCCATTTGCTAACCGATAATTGCCGATTGCTTATTGCCGATTGTTTATTGGTTAATAAATAAGAACAAAGAACAGGTGTAACGGTGAGTGAAACAACAAGCGATGCAATAATGGAAGTGATGTAAGCAATGCCAAGCGGTGCAAAAATTCGTCCTTCCATGCCCTGCATGTAGAATAAGGGAATGAAAACCAAGACCACTATAACAGTTGCATACACGATTGAATTGCGGATTTCGCGGCTGGCATCATACACCACTTGCAAAAGTGGTTTCGGATTTTGCAGTTTCTTGTTTTCGTTGATGCGCCTGAAAACATTTTCTACATCCACAATAGCATCGTCCACCAGTTCACCAATGGCAATGGCAAGTCCGCCAAGCGTAAGCGTATTGATGCTGAAACCAAAGAGTTTGAAAATAATGGCAGTGATAACGAGAGATAGCGGGATAGCCGTAAGCGTAATGATGGTTGTTCGGAAATTCAGCAAAAACAAAAAGAGAATAATTACTACTAAAATAAATCCATCGCGCAGAGCTTCTTCCACATTGATAAGTGCGGCTTCAATAAAATTTTTCTGCTGAAATATTTTGGCATTGAGTTTAACATCGGGTGGTAAAGATGATAGCAGTTCTGCTAACGCGTTTTCAACTTCTTGAGTTAACGAAACCGTATTAGCGCCCGGTTGCTTTTCTATGGTAAGAATGACAGCCGGTTTTCCGTTAATGCTGGCATCGCCCCGTTTTTGGGCTGCACCGAATTTTACTTCTGCCACCTGCGAAAGCAACACCGGCAAGCCATCACGGTTGGCAACAACTGTATTTTTTAAATCATCTAAAGTGTAAGCACGACCAACGTTTCTAATCAACACTTCGCTGCCGTATTGATTGAAAAAACCACCTGTTGTATTTTGGTTAGTGAGTTGCAAGGCCTTGTCCACATCATCAATTGAGAGATTGAACTGTTTGAGTTTTGCGGATGAAATCAACACCTGATACTGCAAGCGTTCGCCACCAATGGAAATGACTTGTGAAATTCCTTTGATGCTCATCAGCCGTCTGCGAATGGTAAAGTCAGCAAGGGTGCGTAATTCGGAAGGGGAAGTACTGTCGGCTGAAATACCAACAAGCATAATTTGCCCCATCACTGAACTGATTGGACCCATTATGGGCGTAATGCCGTTGGGTAATTGAACGGTTTGGAGTTTTTCGGCAACTATTTGACGTGCACGAAAAATATCAGTGTTCCAGTCAAATTCAACAAACACCATCCCTATACCAATCGCTGAACTGCTACGCACAGCTTCTACACCGGGCGCACCATTCAATGCAATTTCAACAGGCATTGAAACTTGTGTTTCAATTTCTTCGGGAGCCATGCCGTTGGCTTCCAGAAAAATTGTAACGCGCGGACGGTTTAAGTCGGGCAACACATCAACGGGCAAATTAATGATGGTGAACACGCCATAAACCATAAGCAGTGCCGCGAACGCGACAACAAAGAGGCGGTTTTCAAGGGAGAATTTTATGAGTTTGTTGAGCATGGTTTATATCAATGGGCGATGGGCAATGGGCAATGGGCAATAAGCAATAAGCAATTGGCAAAGTGGAACAAAGCAGTTTGGCTATCAATATTTTTCGGAATTGTTGAGCATATGGTTAAGTAATCTTCCAATTTCTTCGGACTTGATTTGAAAATCATTGAACTGAGTTTCTGAAATGTATTTGCATGCAAGAGCAAACTCAAGCCATGTTTGAGTTTCTGTATTTTCCATATCTGAATCACTTACTTTGGATACAAAGTGCGCAGGATATTGCCGTTTGCGATAACTCTCCGAAAGATTAGCACACACGCTTCTGCTGCATCTTCTTATCTGGTCAGTCAGTGAATACTTTTCTTCCGCGGGAAACTTTTTAGTCACTTCAAAAATTTCCATCGCCAGCTGAAAAGCTAACTGATACACTTTAGTATCCTGAACTCTTTTTGCCGCCATCGTTTTAGTTTTTGCTTATTGCTTTTTGCCAGTTGCTTTTTGCTTTTTGCCAGTTGCTTATTGCCAATTGCTTATTGAACTTAATGTTTGTGTGAATGTCCGCTGTGGTCATGTTCTGTTGTGGCTGTTACTGCTTCACCTTGCTCCACATTTATGAAAAAGTCAACAGTGTGCAGTTTTCCGTCTGCCATGAATTGCAGCCATACGCGGTAATTTCCGGCTTTCTCAAACGTGGTGTGGAAGTGTAGAATAACTCCTTCTACTTCGGGATGCAGATGCAGATAGTCTTTTGTTTCGGTGTTGATGGCAACCATGTGACCTTTTGCACCGAGGTAATTTTGAAGTTGATTTACATCAAAGGATTTCCCGTTTTTGGTAAACACACCGTCAAAGTGAATGGCTTTATTGGAAATGAAAACTCCGTCATCGGGTTTAAGTGTTATGGTGTAAGCATCACTTACGGCTGTATTTTGAATAGTGGTGAAAGTTTTTGCAGGAACAGTTTTTCCTTTCACCACTACATTGATTTTTTCCAACTGGTGAGTGCTTCCGCTTGGTTTGTAATCGGCATAAAGAAGGTAGTTGCCACCGTTAGGAAAAGTTTCTTCCACAGTATAAGAGCCATCTGTCTGATATTCGGGGTGGATATGATTGAACCAGGATAAATCTTCGCTTACTAAGATCAGGTGGATTTTTTTTTCGTGCTGAACTTCCAAAGGAACTGCTGCGCTTGCGTTGTCTTTATTTTTTGGTGTGAATACAAGTGTTGCGGGTTTACCGGCTTCAATGGTTTGCGGTGAAGTAGTAAGCTGCATTTGAAAATTTCCTTTCTCGGGTGCTTCGTCCATGTGTTCTAAAGCCATTCCGCACTTAGGGCATTTGTCGCCTTCTTTGCCTGTCACTTCCGGGTGCATGGGGCAAGCGAAAATGTGTTCATGGTGTTCGCCTTCACCGTGAGCGTGTTCTTCTGTTTTTACTGTTGAATTTTCTTTGTTACTGATATTGTTGCAAGAAGCAAGAAAGAGCATTGTCCAACAAGCAATGGGCAATATCCAACTGGCAACTGGCAATGGGCAACTGGCAATAGGCAATGGGCAACTGGCAATAGGCAATGGGCAACTGGCAATAGGCAATGGGCAATCTGCAATTGAAAATGAGCCACGAATTGTTGATGAGGATTTGATTTTTGCTTTTGTTTTCATTTTTATTGATTTTTAGTTTTTAATAAATAATGGATGTAGGTTAATTGTGCAGGGTATAGAGTAATGTTTTGCTTATTGACAATTGCCTATTGTTCATTTTTTGCTTATTGCCTATTGATTCATGTTTTGCTTATTGCCATTTGCAAATTGCTTATTGATTCAGATAAATCATTTTTAGTTGGTAACTGGCATTGACTACTACACGCTCACCTTCTTCCACACCTTTAATGATGCTTGTGTAAGTGCCGTTATTTTCGCCTAACTGCACATAGCTTACAGTATATTTTTCGGCTGCATCTTTAATGAACACGACAGGTTTGCCGTTTATTTCGGTGATGGCAGAATTTGGCAAAGCGATTTGTTGTGAATTTTCGGAAGCGAAAACGCGGATGTTTACAAACTCACCGATTTTAAAATCGCTGTCAGGATTGCTGAGTTCAATCAAAATGCGCTGCGATTGGTTGGTGGCGTTTATTTCCTGAGCGAGTGAAAGCAGTTTTACTTCGCTTGTTTTGTGGCTGTCGTTGGCGCACTCAATCGTAAACTTTGCGCCATGCTGAACTTTGTTCGCATCTTTATCAAACACCTGCGCTTCGGCATAAATCTGTGCAAGGTTGGTGATGGTGAAAAGCGTTTCACCCGCGTTTACCGTTGCGCCTATTGATAATTTGAAGTTGGCAACCATACCACTGATAGGCGCATGTAACTCAATGGTTTTTCCTGTATTGCCTGTGAAAAGTTTCAAATTGGTTTCTGCTTTCTGCAACCGTGCGGTAGCTTCGTCCACATCGCGTTTTGCTGCAATGTCTTTTATGGAATTAAGGCGGTCAAATTCTTTTTTCGCTGCATCGTATTCAGCCGTGAGATTATTTTTCTCTGCTATCAAATTTATCTGTGTTCCTGCATCAATAATTTGTTCAATGATGGCTAATTGCTGACCTGCTTTTATGTGTTCCCCTACGCGAACATTGAGCGCAATAATTTTTCCGTTTTGCGGAGCAGTTACCAATGCCTGACCGTTGCTGCTTGGAATAATTGTACCGAAAAGCTTAGTGCTTTCGGTAAAACTTCCTTTTTGAACCTTCTCGGTAAGCACATCAAACAGAAATTGTGTTTCTTTAGGTACATGGAAGGAGTTGGAAAAATTGTTGCCTGATTTTTTTTCTCCGTGGTCGTCATCGCCATGCGCTGTGCTTTGCTCAGCAGGCAATAAGCAATAGGCAATGAGTAATAAAAAAGAGGAAACTTGTCTTCCGGTTTTTGTGTTCCTCCTTTGAATAAGAATTCCAAGACCTAAACCCATCAGCAGTACAAAAGTAAAGAGCAAAATAGTTTGCCAATTGCCGATTGCCCATTGTTTACTTGCTGTTTCTTCATGTGGTAATTCTTTTCCCGCTTCAATATTTGAAAGCAAAATCAAGTCAGGACCTAATGCGCTGTTGAAGTTTACGGCTAATGAATACTTTTTCTTTTCGGGAAAAGAAGTTTCAATGGTATAAGTTCCTTCATCCGTTTGATGGATGGTGAAAACAAGTTTGCTGTCTTCCTGTGCAGTGATTTTTAAAACTGCATTATTAACGGGTTTGTTGGTGGCGTATTCGCTTATAAACAAGGTGAGGTGAGCGGGTTCGCCAACGTGAATAGGTTCATAGCGAATAAGCAACTCGTATTTGTCAGACACAGCTTCGGATGAAAAAAACTTTTGCTGCTGTTCCATTGTTGCTGGCTTTTCATCACCGTGCGTGTGGTCGTCTCCACCAGATGCCATTAGCAGTTGGCAATTTGCACTGAGCAAGAAGGTAAAGAACAATCGCCAACTGGCAATTGGCAATAAATAAAATGTAGTTAGCAGTTGCCTGATAGTATTTTTCATATTCTCTGTTTTAGTATTTGTGTTTTTCCCATTGCCCATTGCCTATTGTCTATTGCCTATTGCCCATTGTCTATTGCCCATCGCCCATTGTCTATTGCCCATTGCCCATTGTCTATTGCCCATTGAGGTAATTAATGTTTAAAATGGATTGATTGAAAGCACGAAGTGTTTCCAGATATTTTACCTGAATGTTGTAAGCATCGGAAAGGGTTCGCAGGTAAGTGATGTAATCGGTTTGACCTGCTGAAAACATTCTTGCCGATGCGGCAATTAAATCGTCTGCCTGTTTTAGTCCTGTGGTTTCGTAAAAGACAAGCGAGGTTTGAAATTTAATGGCATCACTTTTTAACTGTTGCAGTTTTGAATTGAGGTTTTGCTGTTGCGCCAATGTGTTTTGCTGTGTTATTTGCAGATTTGTTTTTGCCGCCTTGATTGCTGAACTGTATTGCCAAAACCAAATTGGAATGTTTATACCAGCGCGAAGGCGTAAAGGGAATTCAGTGTTTTTTGCTCCCTGATTCATGTAACCGAAAGAAAAGCCGGGTAGTGCTTTGTTCTTTTCTAACTGCCAAGATTTCTTTGCGATGTTTTGCTTTTGCGTATAGTATTGAATGAAAGGAGTGCTGACAAGCGTAGCGCTGTCGGTGGCAATTTCTGTAAGAAGAAATGTGTTGTTACTTTTTGTAAAAGGTGTGGTGGTGATGATGTTAGTAATTCCTGTGTAAAGTTGTAATTGCTGTAAAGCAAGAGTTGCATCGGTTTGGGCTTGTACAAACTGATTATGCACTTCGCCATATTGTGTGGCGGCAAAAGTTTTAGCTACAAAATCAATTTGTCCTGCTGTGAATTGTCGGCTTGCTGCATCGGCAATAATAAAATAGATACTGTCCTGCTTTTTCAGCTGAGCCAGCATCTGATTAGTAAATTGCAAATGGAGGTATGCAGTTTTTACCTGCTGCTTTACTTCGGCTTCGGTCAGCGTTTTTTCTTTTTCGGCTAATACTATTTGCTGTTTGGCAATCTGTCCTTGTTTAATATACACAGTCGGGAACTCAAAGGACTGCAACACGCCAACAGTCATAAAATCACCTGTCGGGCTTTCCAAAGTAATGTCGGGGTTTGCAAGGTTAAAACTTGTTCCCTGTAACTGCTTTTGCTTTTTTACCTGCAAAGTTGCCACATTGAGCAATGGACTTTTCTTCAAAGCAAGTTCAACGGCTTGCTGCTCGGTTAATACGGTTTGTGCGGGTACCCTTGTGGCTCCCATGAAAGGCAAAAGCATAATTAGTAAACGTTTTATTTTAATCATATCATAATCTACCGGGATAAATACAATTATAAACTTCTGTGCATCTGCTAAAGCAGACAGCATGAAACCACCGGCAAACAGAAAATCTGAATGCTAGGCTGAGAAAATAAATGACGGGGAACCTCTCATTCCATTGGGCAGAGGGGTGTAAAATTGGTAAGGGGGCGGCTGGTCGGGAAACCAGTCCACTTCGGCAATAAAAGATTGATCTCGAAAATTAAACGCAGTCGGGGCGAAAAAAACCAGGTCTAAATGAAATTTAGAAAAGTCGGTAAGTTTAAATGAAGGGGTTACAACAAAATTTCCAAAATCGGGGGAATGAACGAAATGCGTTGTGTGTCCGTGCCCTTCGGTTGGTTCTTGGTCGTGGTGGTGAGCGGTTTGTTCGGTATGGTGATGTGTATTTGCCTCTTGTTGGTTTTCGTGATGATGATGCGGAATAACGGAATGCGCGAACATCAGCAGATATGCTGAAAGCAAACTGAATAACATACCATGTTTTATGCGCATACTGGTGCAAATTTAAAAATTAATTCAACAGAACGAATAGGGCAATATTCCCGGTAATCATCAAAGCCCATTAAAGTCTGCCATTAAGATATAACTTAAAGTATCAGGTCTTCGTTCCGGATTTTCGGGCATGTTTTAACCTGGCAGAAAATCAACTTAATCATTGTTTGAAATTGACTTGAATAATCAGGAATAATGATGTATTCATATCCGTTTCACCGATCTGCCATTTACTTTTGCCACGCTTCAAATTGCTTATGAGAATTTCTGTAATTGTTTTTGCCTGCCTCATTTCAGCAACGGCTCCGGCCCAAAAAGGATTCAACATCAAAGTAACCGTAAAAGGATTGGAAAAAGATTCCTTGTGCTACTTAGCCAATTATTATGGAGAGAAACAATACATACAGGATTCGGCTAAGGTTGATGCTTCCGGTACGGTAGTATTCAAAGCAGACACATTACTTCCAAAAGGACTATATCTGTTTGTATTGCCCGGCAAGCGCTATTTTGAAATGATAGTTGACCGCGAGCAACGATTTACTCTTGAAACCAACACCGATGATTATGTGGCCAACATGAGAGTAACCGGCTCGAAAGACAATGAGGCTTTTTATGATTACCTGCGTTTTATAGGAAACATCTCCAAACGTGCGGAAGCTATCCGTGCCGAAATGGAAGGCTCAAAAGAAGGCACCCCCGAGCGTGATGAAGCCCAGAAAAAAATGGCTAAACTGAATGAAGAAGTAGTAGAAAACAAAAATCAGTTTCTGAAAAATAATCCTGATGCTTTTATGTCAAAAGTTTTTCTGGCAACCAAAGAAATTGAAATACCGGAAGCCCCGGTTCTTGCCAACGGAAGCAAAGATTCCCTGTTCGCTTATAAATTTTACAAGGAGCATTTCTTTGATAACATAGACATGAAAGATGAGCGCATGCTCCGCACACCTGTGTTCCATCCGAAGCTTGAACAATACCTGACCAAACTTACTCCCCAAACCCCTGATTCCATCATTGCAGCGGCTGATTATGTAGTAAGCCTTACCCGTCCGAACAAAGAAATGTTCAAGTACGTAGTCTGGTGGATTACCAATCATTACGAAACCTCAAACATCATGGGCTTTGATGCAGTCTTTGTTCACATGGGCGAGAAATACTATACCAGAGACCAGGCATACTGGGTTGATAGCACCACTATTTATAAAATACAGGAGCGTGTAAAAATTTTAAAACCGATTCTGCTGGGAAAAAAAATGAGGAACCTTGTTATGAAAGACACAGCCGGGGTATTTCGGTCCATGTATGATATCAGGCAACCTTTTACCCTTGTGTACATCTGGGATCCTGATTGCGGCCATTGCAAAAAAGCTACGCCAAAACTGAAAAAACTTTATGACAAGGCGAAGTCTTATGGGTTTGAAGTCTATGCCATCAACAATGAAGTAGAGCGCGATAAATGGTTAAAGTTCATAAGGGAACATGACCTGAACTGGATCAATGTGGCTGATATGGAGTTCAGAGACAATTACCGGTATGAATTCGACATCCATTCCACTCCACAAATGTTTCTGCTTGATAAAGACAAAAAAATCAAAGCCAAAAAAATTGATGTGGAAACATTAAGCGATATTCTGACTAAAGAATTCAATGCACCGGAATTGAAGATGGAGCGCGATCCGAAAGACAAAGATGCCCGGGAAGAACATTAAACAGGGTTAAAGACAAAAAAAAGCCCCGCTGCTGCGAGGCTGCATAAACGAAAAGACTAACCCTATGAAACCATGTATATTTTTAAAATTCTTTTGCTCTTCAACGGGGTCAAAAATATCTGCCCAATTAAACAATCAACCTGCCGGCTTCCATAGTTTATTAACAGGCTTAAGTTAATTCCATGTTGAATTATTAAGTGCCGGATGTAGCAGATATCCATTCCTGAAAAAATAAAAAGGCTAAAGTTTTTCACATTGACTTAAATGGGGTTGATGCAGGACTATTTTTACACTCCATTAACTATAGCTCAAGGATTCGACCATGCAATTTTCACATCTTCACGTACATACACAGTTTTCTCTGCTTGACGGAGCAGCCTCCATCAAAGGCCTTTTTAAAAAAGCAGTAAGCGATACCATGCCGGCTGTTGCCATAACCGACCATGGCAACATGTTCGGAGTGTTTGAGTTTGTTTCCGAAGCTGCCAGAATAAATAAAGAAGCAGGCAAGGAAGTAGTCAAGCCCATTGTAGGCTGTGAGTTTTACCTGGTAGCAGATCGTCATCAAAAACAATTTACCAAAGACAACAAAGACAAACGCTATCACCAGTTGTTTCTTGCAAAAAATGCGGTCGGGTATTCCAATCTTATCAAGCTCTGTTCTGCAGGCTTTACCGAAGGCTTGTACGGAAAATATCCGCGCATTGATAAAGCATTAGTACTTGCTCACCATGAAGGTTTGATTGCCACCACTTGTTGCCTTGGCGCAATCGTTCCAAAAACAATTATAAAATCGGGTGAAAAAGAAGCAGAGAAAGAATTTTTATGGTGGCTCGATTTATTTGGCGATGATTATTACGTAGAACTACAGCGGCACGACATTCCTGAACAGCATCAGGTAAATGAGGTGCTTTTAAAATTTGCTGCAAAGCACAGAGTAAAGGTTATTGCTTCTAACGACTCGCATTACATTGACCAGGAAGATTACAATGCTCATGACATTTTACTATGCATCAACACAGCCGAAAAGAAAGCAACACCAGCCATCAAAGAATTTGCTGATGATGATGTGCTTGTAAAAGGAAAACGGTTTGCCTTTTACAACGACCAGTTCTATTTCAAAACAACGCGCGAAATGGAAGACCGGTTTGCCGACATTCCCGAAGCCATTGACAATACCAATGAAATAGTTTCAAAAGTTGAAACCCTGAAACTGGAAAGAGAAGTTCTCCTTCCGCATTTCAGTTTGCCTTCCGGATTTACAAATCAGGATGATTACCTGCGTCATTTAACTTACCAGGGAGCAAAACACCGGTATGGCGATATGCTTACCGATGAAATAAAAGAGCGTATAGACTTTGAACTGTTTACCATCCGAACAATGGGTTATGCAGGTTACTTTCTTATAGTGGCCGATTTTATAAGAGCAGGAAAAGAACTTGGCGTACTGGTGGGCCCCGGAAGAGGAAGCGCTGCCGGAAGCGCTGTGGCTTATTGTCTCGGCATTACCAATATTGACCCGATAAAATACAATCTGCTGTTTGAAAGATTTCTCAACCCCGACCGTAAATCACTACCCGATATTGATACCGATTTTGATGATGAAGGCCGCCAGAAAGTAATTGACTACACCGTTAAAAAATACGGGAAAGAGCAGGTAGCCCAAATCATCACCTTCGGTACTATGGCTGCACGCATGAGCATTAAAGATGTTGCCAGAGTACTTGACCTTCCTTTACCGCAATCCAATGCTCTTGCCAAATTAGTTCCTGAAAAAGCGGGGATAAGTCTTAAAAGAGTGCTTACTGCACCGGTTGATGGTGAAGATGGTTTGAAATACCGGGAAGAACTGATTGATGAAGAACTTCAGCAAGTAAAACAACTTCGCCAGTACCTTACTAATGGAAGTTCTGAAGGAGCAGTATTGCAGGAGGCCTTAAAACTCGAAGGTTCCGTACGTAACACAGGCGTACATGCCGCGGGCATTATCATTGCTCCTAAAAACCTTACCGAAATAATCCCTATTGCCACCTCAAAGGATTCTGATCTTTTTATTACACAGTACGAGGGCGAAATCATTGAAAAAGCCGGTGTCATCAAAATGGATTTTCTTGGTTTAAAAACCCTGAGCATCGTTCGCGATGCCGTTGCCATGATAAAAGCCAATCACGGAGTTGAAATAACCATTGACCAGATTCCGCTGGATGATAAAAAAACGCTTGAATTGTACCAGCGTGGCGGAACTAACGGCACATTCCAGTTCGAATCGCCCGGTATGCAGAAAAATCTTCGCGAGTTAAAGCCTGATAAGTTTGAAGATTTAATTGCCATGAATGCTCTTTACAGGCCCGGCCCGATGGATTACATACCGCTTTACATAAAACGAAAGCATGGCAAAGAGCAGATCGTTTACGATTTGCCGGGTACGGAAGAAATTCTGGAAGAAACGTATGGAGTTACTGTTTATCAGGAACAGGTCATGCTTCTTTCTCAAAGGCTGGCAGGGTTCTCGAAAGGCGATGCAGATGTACTTCGCAAAGCCATGGGTAAAAAACAGAAGGCCGTTCTTGAAAACATGAAAGAAAAATTCTTTTCAGGTGCAATTGAAAAAGGTCATCCGCAGGAAAAAATAGAAAAAATATGGAACGACTGGCTGGCATTTGCCCAGTACGCCTTCAACAAATCGCATTCTACCTGTTATGCTTATCTTGCTTTTCAGACAGCTTACCTTAAAGCGCATTACCCGGCCGAATACATGGCCGCTGTATTGACCCATAACATTCAGAACATTGATAAAATCACTTTCTTCCTTGAAGAATGCCGCAGAATGAAATTAAAAGTTCTGGGGCCTGATGTGAATGAAAGCAGTTATCAGTTTTCAGTGAATGAAAAAGGTGAAATCCGTTTTGGGTTGGCTGCTATAAAAGGTGTAGGCGAAGCGGCAGCCTCGGCTATTATTGAAGAACGAAAACAAAAAGGACCATTTAAAACAGTTTTTGATTTTCTTGGAAGGCTGAACAGTAAAGCAGTAAATAAAAAATGTCTGGAAAGCCTTATTAAAGCCGGGGCATTTGATGTATTCAGCGATGTACACCGTGCTCAGTTTTTTACTGCCGATTCATCGGCACAAACCGGACTTGATAAAGCGTTGAAATATGCCGCTTCTGTTCAGGATTCTATTAATAAAAACCAGGTTTCACTTTTTGGTGAAGCCGATTCAGGAAATTATAACATGGCCGCACCGCGCTTGCCTGATGCCGAGCCATGGTCAATGCTTGAAAAACTGAATCATGAAAAAGATGTTATCGGGTTTTACATCAGCGGCCACCCGCTGGATATGTACCGTTATGAAATAAAAAATTTCTGTTCATGCACCATATCCCAAATCAATAATCCGGAAGCCTGGCCTGAACTTTCGCGCAAAGGGGCATTCACCTTTGCCGGAATAGTAAAACAGGCTCATCACCGCATAAGTAAAAACGGAAAAAAATTCGGCATTTTCACTCTTGAAGATATGACCGGCAGCATTGAACTTCCCTTATGGAATGAAAAAAAATACCTTGAATTTGAAAAGTACATGAAACCTGATGTGTTCCTGTATGTGCGTGCCTGTTCTCAATTACGCTACAACACAACCGATAAATTTGAATTAAGCATTATTGAACTGAGTCTGCTATCTGAGATTGGAAATAAAGCGGCCAAAGGAATAACGGTAATAGCCAATGCTGAGGATCTGACTGAAGAAACAATCCATGAACTTTTTGAATTGGTCAAAAACTATCCGGGCCGTATCCCTATCAGGTTTTCTATTCGCGACCATGAAATGCAAACAGGCGCTGAAGGTATTTCAAGAAAACACAGAGTAAGTTTTGATAATGAAATGCTGAAAGCACTCGAGGAAATCACAAACATTTCTTTCAGGGTAAACTAGTCAGCAATTGGCCGATTAAAAGTTTCTTTGGTTTAATTGATCAATAGTCCGGCTGTTTAATAATGGTTTTACAACACGAGAGGCGATGCCGGATGGCATCGCCTCTCATTTGAGTTTACTTAACCAAGATTAATTTACCTTCACTAATTTAAAAAGCTTTGAACCTCCCTCTGTTTGGATTTGCAGCATATAAACCCCCGGAGCAAGGGATGCTAAATGGAAACTGAAACGATGATTGCCTGCTTTAATCAGGCTCTCACTTATAAGAGTTTCAATTTGCCTGCCGGAAGCATCGGTTAAGATAACTTCTATCAACGATTCTGCCTTCGTCTTTAATCCCAATTCCAGATGATCCTGAAATGGATTGGGAGTTAATTCTGCCTCTGTATCTGCCCATTCGCTGACAAGCTCCTGCTGCACGATTTGCTGCATATAATTTTTTTCTGCTTCGCTCATCGGCTCCTCGCCCGGTGTTCTGTGAAAACTTACAGCACAGGGATCAATGTAAGCTGTAAAATGACTTCCCTGCTGAGCAATAAAGCCGGGATACATAACTGCACGATTTGGCGATGCAATGGAAACGGATGCTGTGGCATGCGGTACAATCGTAGTGGTACAACCGTTGGCAGCAGTTATGGTGTTAATTCCTTTGAAATCACCTCCGATTCCAAGCCATGGCCATGTGCCGCAGAGGTTGTTATTGTAGTAAGAAAGCGAAGGCCCTACACCTACGGCATACCAGGCATTACCGCATTGAATATACTCGTTGGAGCAATTGCCATATAAATCTTCTGCAGCATCAAGCGAACCATCACGGGCATCAATATATTGTGAAGAACTGGTAAGATACATAGCATTGTTACGGTAGGCAATGAGTCTGGCACTGAAACGTGAAATACCCGATACGTTATAAGCAGTTCCATTATCATTGGTTCCTGAACCTCCTTCAGAAAGCAGATAGAACCAGAAATTCTGTACTCCGCTATTGGTATGAACTCCGCAGAAATCATTGAACTGGCTTGGTGAACAACTTGTGCTGACCCAATTATTTCCTAAATAAGTATCCGGCTGTGAGAAGCTGTTTGGATTAATAAAACTCCTGATGGCCCCTCTATCTGCGCCAAACAACCAGTCGTTAATTCCTTCTGAAAAACTTTCAACCATATCACCGAAGATGTCGGAGAATGACTCATTAAGCGCTCCTGGTTCCTTTTCATATACCAAATTACTTTCCGCCTGTGTTACACCATGACCAAATTCATGGCCTACTATATCATTTGTATTCCAATCATCGGTTGCGGACCCGGTACTGCCAGCATAAAAAATAGCGCTGTTGCCGGTACATCCCCAGCAGGCATTATTCTGACCTGCAAATGCATTGTTATAAGAAATCATGTCACCGCTAAGGCCATCCCAACTCTGCCGGCTATGCACAACATTAAAATATGCATAGGTTTTTTCAGATCCCCACATGCATTGAACCCCTGAGAGGTTTGCCCAGTTATTGTCGGTATCAGTATAATAAGTACTTGTAGCACCTCCACCTGCACAATTATAAACGCGGATATCTGTGGCTTGACAATCGTTGTGTGAACGGTACGTGGAACCTGTATAAAAAGTATAAACAGTAACATTACCATTAAAAGCACTGTTACCGGAGCCGTTACTGCAGTTCATAGCAATAGCCTGATAATAATTAACATTACCGGTTAAGGCATCAATATAAATTGTCTTAGCCATAACCTCCGGATCATCAGTATAAATATTGAATTTCCAGGCTAACCGGAAGGAACTGCCTTCATAATTCATGTTAGAACCGGAAGGGGCAAAAACCAACTCTCCCTTCGGATAATAAGTAGCCTGCTGATTTTTCTCTGTGCGCTTAAGTTCGTTTTCCAGTATTTCGTTTTGCCACAAATACTTACGGGCATTCATAAACTGCAGGGCAGCCTGCAAGGCAACTTCTTCTGTAATTAGAGGCTGATGTGGTGCCTGAATACCGATGATAAGCCTGCCATTTGCTGATTTTACAAAACCATCAGGCCGCTGGTGAAGTTTGTACTCGCCAAATACCACTTTGATATTTTTATGATATTGCTGAAAATGGTAATGGGCAAATCCCAACTCATCAAACTTAGTTCTCACTTTCTGCATATTATCATCTGCCGAGAGTCCTAAAGCATCCCGGTAATCAATAAAAAAAGTTTCCGGGTTAATGCTTACATCCGGATTAAACCGTATCCATCCTTCGCGGCTGTCAGGCCTTGCAATCTGAGCAAGTTGATGAGGTAATTTTTTTTGCTGCTGTTGGCTGATAGCATTGAAAGGTGCAAGGCTAATCAGCAGAAACAGCATGATTGAATAAAAAGTTGTTGTTTTCATTGTAAAAAACTTTTTAAAATTAATACCAACCAATTGCCCGGTTATTCTTTTTCAGTTAAGGATTCAATTCTTGATTCAAGATTTTTAATTTTATCATTTAACTGAATAATATACAAAGCCTGCTCTTCAATCTTTTCAAGCAGTTTAGTTTGCATTTCTCCAACATGCAATCCATTTTCCCGGATACACCCTGCCGAAGGAATTCCGGGGAGATGTTTATTCTCCTTTACAAAAGCATCCAGCGCTTCAATAGATTGTAATTCATGTTCATTTGTAAAAACATAATCAGGCCAGTTTGACTGGAGTTCAACCCGGAGTTCCGTACAAATTACCTTACCGTTTATGGATACCTTATATCCTGTGGCCGGAGTAGTGGTTCCGATGCGGAGGTCACCGCTTATGTAAGTATTTCCTACAAAATAACCTGCCCAGTTGGTTGTGCCTCCTGATGCAGTTGCATGAATTCCATAGTTAGTTGTTCCTGATCCCGAAGCAGAGGCCAAAACGCCATAATGCGTTCCTGCAGTTCCGCCACTGTTGGTGAATATCCCGCCCCAGGAAGAGCCTGTATAAGTTGTAGGAGTAGCTATCCCTTCAACCCCTTTATATCCGCCAACACCTCTGACACCAATTCCAAACCCGGGGTTGGTTACCGAACTTGCATCTATTGCATATAAATCAACACTACCTGTATAACCGATATTGCATAACAGGCCGGCAACATTCTGATTAGGAGTAGCAAGATGCAGATAGGTTGAAGGAGCATCGGTTCCGATACCGAGCCGGTCGCTGAAATAGCCTTTACCAATAAAATAACCGCCAAAATTTTCCGTTCCGCCCGAAGCATATCCTCTTACTCCAATATTGGTTCCTGTGCCACCAATGGCATCAAAACTACCGCCCCGTTTATCACCGGCACCGGCCCCCAGTGCTCCGGCATAAATTCCGAATGTGGTGCCTGCCGAAGATGTATTATTCTCGATGTAAACGCTTCTGAGTTCTGATGAGGTTGCAACATGAAAGGTAAACAGCGGGCTTGTGGTTCCTAAGCCTAATCGGTTGCCGTTATCAAACAACAGGCTGTTTACCATAGCGGTTCCGTTCCATTTGGTAATGCGGTTATTGGTAAGACCGCTTTGAGTAAGATACCCTGCCGTTGCATGATTACCCCAGCTGAAGGCCGTATTCCAGTTTGTTGAATTACCTCCAGCCGCGGTGATGATGCCGTTAACATGAAGAGGCGTAACGGGAAGTGAAGTGCCAATGCCTACCAGTGCTGTTGCATTCCCTATCTGAAAACGATTGGATGCATCCCGGTTTAATGCCTGAACCCCATTGATGCGGTACATGGAATCAACCGAAATACTTCCATTCTGCACTTCGAATTTAAACACGGGATTCCCCGTTCCCACTCGAATTTTTCCTCCGCTCGTAACCGTCATTCTAACGGTATTATTGGTTCTTACTTTAAACGCATTGTTATCCGTAGTGCCTATAAACATGGTAGCCGGGTTAGTGCCGGCATTTCCGGTAAGTGACCAATCTTGTGATTTCGCATTACCGGTAATCATAAAAACTAATGCAACAAAACAGAAGGTGGATTTTGTAAACATGGTTTTTGGTTTTAAGTTTATATTACTGTAAAATTCAGAACAAATGTAATAAGATAATTTATATAAAATTTTGCGATATATATCATACTTTAAGTAGTTTTAGCACTTATTCGTTAAGTCATTGCACTGCTTTCCCATTCCGTTTATGAAAGGCAATTTCCTTTTATATTCGCCACTTCAAAAATCAACTCGAATGAAAAAACTCTTGACCTCATTGATTCTGATGGCTGCGGTTATCAGCCTTCACTCTCAGCCATCCAACCGTATTATGCTTCACAGCGGTGCTATTGAACCGGAAGCCAATCTTGAATCATTTATAACCTCTTCATTGCCTTCCGTATCGGAACAAGTAGATGGATTTTATTACCGCTTTATACAGTTCAACGCTGTTCCTACCGATGCGCATAAGCAACTGATAGCTTCTACCGGAATTTTATTGGGCGATTACATTCCTTACAAAACTTTTATGGCTGCCATTCCGGTAACTATGGATAAACAGAAATTAAGGACATTGAATATCCGTGCAGTGGTTACTCAGAATCCGATTCAGAAAATTTCAAACTCACTTCTTGCCGGTGTGCCTGAACATGCACAGAAAGCAAAAGGAAAAGCTGACCTGAGAATTCAATACCAGAAAAACCTTTCTGCAGCACGTGTGTTGCAATTAGCAGCATCTGTTGGCGCAGTAGAAAACATTCATGAATACAACCGAATTCTGTTTATCAGGGTTGATGAAAAAGAAATTCAAAATATAGCCACCATGCCCTGGGTGCTTTTCATAGAACCCATTGCACCGCCTTCCACTCCGGATGATAGCAGAGGCCGAAGTCTGCATCGCAGCGATGTAATCAATCAACTTGATTATTTACCCGGCCGCCATTACGATGGCTCAGGTACGGCTGCCGCCTTGGCTGATGATGGCGTAGTTGGCCCGCATATTGATTTTATGGGTCGCCTGACCAACCACAGTACCAATGCACCCGGTGGAACTCATGGCGATATGACCGGTGGAATTTTAGCCGGTGCCGGCAACCTGAATCCAACCATGACAGGTATGGCCACAGGAACTCAACTGCATGTTTTTGATATTGGCGCCTACCCGCAAATTGTTGATGCCGTTACCAATAATGCAACACTGGGAACAGTAGTATCTTCAACCAGTTACTCGCAAGGTTGCAATGAATATACAGCCGATACGCAGTTTGGCGATCAGACTACGCGTGATAATCCGCATCTGCTTTTTGTATTTTCAGCAGGAAATAATGCAGCCGCCAACTGTAATTATGGGGCAGGAGCCGGATGGGGAAATATTACCGGTGGTTACAAACAGGGAAAAAATGTTATTGCAGTAGCTAATCTTGATGCTTTTGAAGTACGCGATAACACCAGCAGCCGCGGTCCTGCCAGCGATGGAAGAATTAAACCTGACATCAGCGCCAACGGCCGCAACCAGAATTCAACCAACACCAACAATACCTATCAGGTTGGCGGTGGAACCTCGGCCGCCTGCCCGGGCATTGCAGGTATTTCCTGCCAGTTAATTCAGGCTTATAAAGAAATTAATAATGCCACCAATGCGCCTACCGCTTTAATTAAAGCCTGCCTGCTTAACAGCGCTGAAGATATTGGTAATCCCGGCCCCGACTTTACTTACGGCTATGGGCGGGTTAATGCATTGCGCGCATTGCAAACTTTAGAAGACGGACGTTATATAGCAGCTTCCGTTTCTCAGGGAGTAACTAATACACATACCATCACCGTTCCTGCCAATGTTACTGAACTCCGCGTTATGGTTTACTGGCATGATGAAGGCGGCTCACCGGGCGCATCCGTTTCTTTGGTAAATGATATAGATGTAACCATTACTGACCCATCTTCTGTTAATTGGGATCCATGGGTGCTTGACCATACCCCTACGGTTGCCGCCATTACTTCCAATGCCACACGCGGTCCTGACCATCTTAATAACATGGAGCAGATAACCATTGATAACCCTGCTGCAGGTACCTACACAGTGAATGTTGACGGCTTTGCCATTCCCGCAGGGCCTCAGGAGTATTACCTCGTTTATGAATTTCGTACTGATGAAATAACCGTAACTTACCCGATAGGCGGTGAAGGCTTTGTTCCGGGCCAGCAGGAATTAATTCGTTGGGATGGATTGAAAGGCCTTGGCACTTTTACCTTAGAATACTCGACCGATGCCGGCTCAACATGGAATCTGATTGCCAACAATGTTTCAGCTTCCTCACAGCAATATGATTGGACGATTCCCGGAACCATTACAGGCCAGGCGCGTGTGCGTGTTACTCGTGGAAGTGTTTCGGGGATGAGTCCTGACAATTTCTCCATCATCGGCCTGCCCACCAACATACAGGTTGACTGGTCATGTCCTGACTCTCTGCGATTAACCTGGGTTGGCGTTAATGGCGCTGCCTGGTATGAAATAAGCAAGCTGGGAACCATGTATATGGATTCCATCGGCACATCAACCACCACTGATTTTGTAGTTACAGGTTTGAACAATGTTTCAAACGGATACTGGTTCAGCGTACGTGCTGTAAACGCTAACGGATTTAAAGGCCGCAGAGCCAATGCAGTTTACAAAGCTCCCGGAGTGGTAAACTGCCCCATGCTTTTTGATGTGGAGCTGAAACAAATCGTTACTCCTGCAGCCGGAAGTTTACAGGCCTGCATGGCTAATAATCCTTACGATGTTTCTGTTGAAATTGAAAACCGCGGTATCAATCCGGTTTCAAACATTCCGATCAGTTATCAAATAAACGGAGGAGCCATCGTAACTGAAACTTATACCGGAACATTAAATCAGAACCAAACCGCTATTTATACATTCGCCACACAAGCTACTTTAAACATTCCGGGAAACAACAGCATAGTTGCATGGACCGATTATCCGGGTGATATGAATATCTATAACGACACTTCGTCTCATTCGACCAACATCATTGGCGGTGCCGGAGTTACCATTCCGGTTATCGAAGATTTTCAATCCTTTACCAATTGTGCCGTAACTACCAATTGCGGAGCAACCATCTGTTCATTATCCAACGGATGGCTTAATGCGGCCAACGGCAGCGAAGACAATATTGACTGGCGTACACATAACGGAGCTACGGCTTCTGCAGGAACAGGACCGACTAATGACCACACCTTAGGAACCAATGCCGGTAAATACATTTACCTTGAAGCATCGGGAACCTGTAATAATCAGCTTGCCATCCTTACTTCTCCCTGCATGGATTTAACGGGTGCGGTTAATCCGCAACTTACCTTCTGGTATCACATGTGGGGTACCAGCATGGGAAGCCTGAGCGTGGATATTATGGCAAACGGAGTGTGGAACAACAATGTAATTCCAACCATCTCCGGCAATCAGGGTAATCAATGGAATCTGGGTACTGTTAACCTTACGCCTTATATCGGTCAGAACATTGTAGTGCGTTTCCGCGGTACAACAGGTAATGGTTTTGAAAGTGATATTGCACTTGATGACATCAACATTATTGAAGCTGCCGCTCCGCCTGTTGCCAACTTCACAGCATCTGCCAGCAACGGCTGCGTAGGAAAAATTGTACAGTTTACCGATTTAAGCACCAATAATCCTACTTCGTGGAACTGGTCATTCAATCCATCCACAGTAACTTTTGTAAACGGCACATCGGCCACTTCACAAAACCCGCAGGTACAATTCAACACTGCAGGATTTTATGATGTAACACTCGTAGCATCTAATGCATTCGGCAGCGATACTTACTCACAACCCAATGCCGTCATCATCAGCAGTCCGGTAAGCATACCTTTAGTTGAAGATTTTCAGAGCGGAGTGTTTCCTCCTGCAGCTTGGAATGTAATTCCGGCCGGTGGCGCTTACACCTGGCAGGGAATCAATAACATTACCGGCTATTCGGGCAATCCTACCAATGCCGCATACATAAATAACTACAACTACAACAATCCGGGTGCTGAGGATGTTCTTGAAACTTTTGAATTCAATGTAACCAATGCCCTTGCACCTCAAATGACATTTGATGTGGCTTATGTCCGTTACTCTGCAGTTTACAGCGACACCATGCGCATTGACATTTCGCCCGATTGCGGACAAACATGGATAACAGGCGTATATTTTAAAGGAGGCTCAGACCTTGCTACCGCACCTGATCAAACAGCCGACTGGACACCCACTGCCGCTACACAATGGCGTAAAGATACGGTTGACCTTATTCCCTTTATTGGCAGCAACATCCTCGTGCGTTTTGTAAACATCAATGGTTATGGCAATAATCTGTTTCTTGATAATATAAACGTATATGATGTTACGGGAATCAGCTCCGTTACGGCTTCAAATGAAGTGGCCATTATGCCCAATCCTTCCAACGGAATATTCAATGTCCTCATCAAATCTGATTTGCTGAAAAACAAACCGGCCGTTATCGAAATTTTTGATGCAGGCGGAAGGCTTGTTCAAACCATGCTCGCTGCATCAAACAACACCCTGGTTGACATGCGCAGCTTTGCCAAGGGCCTTTACCATATCAATATAAAATCCGACAACATTATTTACCGGCAGAAAATAGCCATACAGTAACCGGCACACATAACCAAACCAACAGCCCCGCAATTAATAGTTGCGGGGCTTTTTCTTATTGATCTTGTCATTACGTTTTCTTCACTAACAATAGTGGAACCTCGCTGTCCGTAGTCTGAAACCCGGCATTGCATGTTTGTGCTTACCGACTCCTCTCAAACATTCAACCTTTCCGCCTCTGGCTGATTCTATTATTCCGCACTTCCTATTTTAGCCACCCAATAAATCAACATAACCCATGTCACAACCCAAAAAAAGTGTTCTTCAAAAGTTTCTTATCATAGTTGAGCGCGGAGGCAATGCTCTGCCCCATCCTTCTGCCCTGTTTGCTATCTGCGCATTGCTGGTAATTGTTCTCAGCGGCATTTTATCAGCTCTGAATGTACAGGCCATCCATCCCGGCAAAGGCGATGTTATCACGGTGTTTAACCTCCTTTCAAAAGAAGGTTTTCACATGATTGTAAATAAAATGGTAACCAACTTTACAGGTTTTGCACCGCTGGGTACAGTGCTTGTAGCGTTAATGGGCATTGGCATTGCCGAATCAACCGGCCTTATCGGCTCGCTTATCCGTAAGGTCATTACCAAAGCACCCAAGAGCTGGATCACAGCCGTTGTTGTCTTTCTCGGTATTATGTCGAACACGGCCAGCGAAGTAGGTTATGTGGTTTTGGTTCCGCTGGCAGCGGTTATTTTTCATGCAGTAGGTAAACATCCAATTGCAGGATTGGCAGCAGCCTTTGCCGGAGTATCGGGCGGTTATTCTGCCAATCTTTTGTTAGGAACCGTTGATCCTTTACTCAGCGGACTAACGCAGGAAGCCGCACGCATTGTTAATCATGAGTACTCGGTCAATCCTGCCTGCAATTATTATTTCATGTTTGTTTCTACCTTTCTCTTAACCTTTCTAGGAACCTGGGTAACCGAGAAAATAGTTATTCCCCGCCTTGGGCCTTATACCGGCCATGCACAGGCAGAAGAAATAAAACCATTAACCAAAGAAGAAAACCGCGGTTTGAAATATGCATTTGTAGCTACCCTTATTATTACCATACTTATTCTTTGGGGGTTATTGCCCTCTGATGGTTTCCTGCGCGATTTAAAAGACCCGTCATTACTCAAATCGCCATTCCTGTCGGGCATTGTAGCATTTCTTTTTCTCGCTGCGGCCATTGTGGCTATTGCTTATGGAATAGGTGCCGGAAAAATCAAGAACGAAAAAGATGTTATTTCCGGAATGGATAATTCCATGAAAACCCTGGGCGGATACATAGTACTTGTATTTTTTGCAGCACAGTTTGTGGCGTATTTCGGGTGGACAAACATAGGGTTGATTGTAGCCGTAAAGGGCGCAGCCCTGATGAAAGCCCTGAACATGGGCACAATCCCTTTATTAATAGGATTGATAATTTTTTCAGCCATTATTAACCTGTTTATGGGAAGTGCTTCAGCCAAATGGGCCATTATGGCTCCGGTTTTTGTGCCAATGTTCATGCTGCTTGGCTACTCACCAGAACTTACTCAGGGCTGTTACCGCATAGGCGACAGCGTTACCAACATTATTTCGCCCATGATGTCATACTTTGCTCTTATCATCAGCTTCTTCGAACGGTATGAAAAGAAAAGCGGCATTGGTACCCTTGTAGCTACCATGTTGCCTTATTCAGTAGTATTCTTCCTCGGTTGGGCTGTAATGTTCATTGCCTGGATATCTTTTGGGTTGCCAATTGGACCGGGCGCTCCGCTCCATTACACTCCTTAAAATACAACCGACTGCATTCAATCTGTATTTTTTTACATTTGCCCCCGTCTTAAACCAAAAAACCATTAAAACATGTCTGACATTTCAGCTAAAGTACGTGACATCATTGTTGACAAATTAGGAGTTGAAGCTTCTGAAGTAACCGATGAAGCAAGCTTTACAAACGATTTAGGTGCCGATTCGCTCGATACCGTTGAATTAATCATGGAGTTCGAAAAAGAATTCAACATTGCCATACCTGACGATCAGGCTGAAAAAATAAGTACCGTAGGCCAGGCCGTAGAATATATTAAGGCCAACTCCAAGTAAATCTTCCAGCCTGCATGAAGCTTAGACGGGTAGTAGTAACCGGGCTTGGTGCGCTTACGCCTTTAGGCAATAATGTTAACGATTTCTGGAAAAACATTACTGCCGGAGTAAGCGGAGCCGGACCTATTACCCGCTTTGATGCGTCTAAGTTTAAAACCCGTTTTGCCTGCGAAGTCAAGGGCTTCGACCCGGCTGATTTTATTGAGAAAAAGGAGTTACGTAAAATGGATCCTTTCTCTCATTATGCTATTGCCGTATCTGTTCAGGGAGTTCAGGATGCCGGATTGGAAAACAACCCGGCCATTGACCCTGACCGTACCGGTGTAATATGGGGTTCAGGAGTAGGAGGATTAAAAACATTTCAGGATGAGGTACTACAATTTGCCAAAGGCGATGGTACACCGCGTTTTAACCCGTTCTACATTCCGAAAATGATTATTGACCTTGCGCCCGGGCATATTTCCATGCGCTATGGTTTCAGAGGTCCCAATTTCGCAACTGTATCGGCCTGTGCATCCTCAACTAATGCACTTATTGATGCTTTTAATTACATACGTCTCAACATGGCAGATGTAATGCTAACCGGAGGAAGCGAAGCTCCAATCAATGAGTCTGGTGTTGGAGGCTTTAATGCTTTGCATGCTTTAAGCACACGAAATGATGACCCCGCTACAGCTTCACGTCCTTACGATAAAGACCGCGATGGTTTTGTAATGGGCGAAGGCGGTGCATGCATTATTCTTGAAGAACTGGAACATGCCAAAAAACGCGGAGCTAAAATTTATGCCGAAATGGTTGGCGGTGGTATGAGTGCCGATGCTTATCACATGACTGCCCCGCACCCCGAAGGTTTCGGGGCATACCATGTAATGGTCAATGCACTGCGCGATGCAGAAATGAAACCCGTAGAAATTGATTATGTCAATACTCATGGCACTTCCACTCCTATTGGAGATCCGCAGGAGTTAAAAGCCATTCAGAAAGCATTTGGCGAACATGCTTACAAACTTCACATCAGTTCTACCAAATCCATGACCGGCCATCTGCTGGGCGGGGCCGGTGCAGTCGAAGCACTGGCTTCTATTCTCTCTGTAAGGGATGATATTGTTCCGCCTACCATCAATCATTTTACTGATGACCCTGAAATTGATTCGCGTCTGAATCTCACATTCCACAAAGCGATTAAAACAAAAGTCAATGCTGCTTTGAGTAATACTTTCGGATTCGGTGGGCATAACGCTACCGTCATATTTAAAAAATATACAGATTGATTGTTAGTTGAGTACATCAAATTTATTTTCAGTAGTGAAAAAAAACTGATTACGAGCATTCGTAATCTTACCGGCATTATGCCCCGCAACATTTCTGTTTATAAACTTGCATTAAGCCATATTTCTGCTGCCCGGCAATTGCCCAACGGTAAAATACTGACCAACGAAAGGCTTGAATTTCTGGGCGATGCCATTCTGGGGGCTGTTATTGCCGAACACCTCTTCCGCAGGTTTCCTTACCGCGATGAAGGTTTTCTGACCGAAATGCGTTCCAAAATTGTGAGCCGCGAAAACCTTAAAACCATGGCCATTAAAATGGGGCTTGATAAACTCATCATCAAAGATACGCACCCCGGCTCTTACAAGTCAATGTTTGGCGATGCTTACGAAGCGCTCATTGGCGCTATCTATATGGATAAAGGGTATTCGGTTGCTAAAAAGTTTATTCTTGAAAGAATGGTTAATCTTTACATTGACCTGAACGAACTGGAGAATACCGAAAAGAATTACAAGAGCCGCCTGCTAAACTGGGCGCAGCGCCATAAACACAGCGTTGCCTTCGAATCGTCTGATGACCCTGCCAATTCGCGCCTGATAAAGGTAACCCTTCTCGTTAATGATCAGCAAGTAGCTGCTGCCAGCGATTTTTCAAAAAAGAAAGCCGAACAATTAGCTGCTGAAACGTATTGCAAACTAACCGGAATCTAATTTTTTGTATCACCTGTTTTAACCCTTCTTATGGAAACCAGAACCTACACCGCTAACCTGAAAAATGCAAGTTTACCCATTGACTTTTCTGCAATGACTGCTGAAACATTGAATGAATATACAATTCAATCCATAAGCTTTTCAAAACAGATAATGGAAGAAATGATATCCATCAGTAACACTGCCTCCTTTGAAACTTCTTTTTTGAGGATGGATGACCTTTTCAATCAGTTAGGCCGTGCACATAATCTTCTTGATTTGCTGAGTTATGTTTCACCCGATGAAAGTATTCGGCAGCAGGCGATGAAATCATTAGCCGAAACCGGAAAAATGTTCAATGAAATTTCTTTGAATGTAGAGTTATACAAGGCGCTTAAACCGGTATATGAAAAAAACAAATGGGTCGGATGGCAGCAAAGGCTTGCAGATAAAATCATAAAAAGCTTTGAACGAAACGGCTGCAACCTTGATGAAACCAAACGCGCTGAACTGAAAAAAATCAAAGACCGCATTTCCGACCTTGGCATTGCTTTCAGCAATAACATTGATTCAGAGCATCACGAATTCCGTTTTACAGCACAGCAAATTGAAGGACTTCCCGAATCCTACCTTCAGCAACGCAAACAGCCGGATGGTACTTTTTTAGTAACTCTTGATTACCCCGATTATCATCCTTTCATGAAATACTGTAAGAGCGATGAGTCGCGCAAAAAACTTTATACAGCTTTTACCACCCGCGCGGCTGCCAATAAAGAAGTGCTGAAAGAGCTTATTTCATTGCGTAACCAGATGGCCAGAATGACCGGTTATAAAAGCTTTGCCGAATTCAGTATTGATGATAATGTTGCCAAAACTCCGGAAGCCGTTTGGCAATTTGAAAACAACCTGAAAGAAAAGGTAAAGGATAAAGCAAAGAAAGACTATGCGCTGCTGATGGAAATTAAAAAAAATACAACCGGTGATGACAGTGCATTGATGCCCTGGCAAAGCAGCTATTATACCGAGAAACTGATGGAATCGGCCTATCAGATCAACTCCGAAAAACTGAGAGAATACTTTCCGCTGAATTCAGTACTCAAGGGTATATTCACCATCTGTGAAAAATTGTTTGAAGTTAAAATCATTGAAATTAATAACCAACCGGTGTGGCATGAAGAAGTCCGCTTTTTCGAAGTAATCAGTGAAAATAAAACCATAGCAGGATTTTACCTTGACCTGTTTCCACGGAAAAATAAATTTAGCCATGCGGCCTGCTTTGGCATTACAGCCGGGAAATTATTGAGTGATGGTTCGTATCAGAAACCATGTGCCGCTTTGGTTTGTAATTTTCCGAAACCACAGGAAACTACTCCTTCCCTCCTTACTCATGACGATGTGGAAACCATGTTTCATGAGTTCGGTCATCTGGTGCATCACCTGCTCACAAAATCTCCTGTATATTACTTTTCCGGAACCAATACCGCTATTGATTTTGTAGAAGTTCCTTCGCAGCTTTTTGAAAACTGGGCATGGGATTATGAGTCGCTGAAACTGTTTGCACATCATTACAAAACAGGTGAAACGCTGCCTGAAGATTTGCATAAACGCATGATAGATTCGCGCAATGTAAACAGCGGAATCTTTCTGCTTCAGCAGGTATTCTATGCCTCGCTCGATATGACTTATCATGACGGCTATGATTTAAACAAAAACACCACTACCGATGCCGTTCGTAATTTGATGAATTCCATTACCTTGTTTCCTTATCTGGAAGGTACGCATTTCGAAACATCCTTCGGCCATCTGAAAGATTATGCTGCCGGCTATTACAGTTACATGTGGTCAAGAGTTTATGCTGATGATATGTACTATCAGATAAAAAAAGAAGGGTTGCTCAATCCTGAAGCAGGAAGAAAATACCTGCATGACGTACTTGAAAAAGGCGCCACGGTTGACGAATCAATAATCGTCAAAAATTTTCTTGGCCGCGAAGCACAATTTGACGCCTTCCTCCGCCATAACGGTATAATTGACTAAGTATTTCAGATTTTGATTTTGCATTCTGTACACGGGGGTTAGCCTGATAAGGAACCTCAACAATAAAATTAAAAATACAAAAATGCCTGACATTGATTTGGCAGACCCGGCAAAGCACGTGAGATGAATCATTAACCTTTTTATATTTACACCATCTTAACCCTATGGATGTTTTCGGTCAGTTAAAAGACAAGTTGCTTTTGCAGCTTCGTTCAGGCTTACCTCCTTTTCTGTCTTACCACAATGATGTACACACTTTGGAGGTAATTAAATCCTGTGAAGAAATTGCCGAACGGGAAAACATCAAAGACGGAGACTCCCTGTTAAAGCTGAAACTGGCAGCCTTGTATCATGATGCCGGTTACCTTACTGGCACTCACGAACACGAAGCGAAAAGCTGTGAATTATTCCGGTCTCATACTTTTAAACTCTTTAGTAACGGAATGACTGATAATGTTTGCGAATTGATTATGGCCACACAAATTCCTCAATCTCCTAAAAACAAACTGGCTGAGATTTTGTGCGATGCTGATCTTGATTACTTAGGGCGTGACGACTTTTTTATCTACTCCGAAAAATTATATCAAGAGTTCAAACATTTCGGCAAAGTGAAAAACATGCTCGACTTTGACCGTTTGCAAACAGAATTTCTTGCAACACACCGTTACTTTACTGCCAGTTCTAAACTATTACGGCAACCGGTTAAAGAAAAAAACCTTGAAACAATCCGTGAAAGGATGAAACAATACCCGGCATAATATCTATACCTGCACCCATGGAAATAACCGACCATAAATTATACGGCTGCGATTTGTTTCTGCATTTCGAGAAAAAAGTTACGGATGAAATACTTGAAAAGGCTGTTTGCAGAACATATTCAAAAGGGTCTATACTGATTAAAAAAGGCACCGTTCCTGATGCACTTTATATTATTAAAAATGGGAAAGTCGGCATTTACAATGAAGATATTCTGCTGGCCGAGCTTGGGCCTCTCACCATTATGGGCGAAAGCATTTTAGCCGAAGGTACTGCTACCGCCACCACTATTGCTATTACCGATTTAGAAACCGTTGAAATCAATAAAGAAGATTTTTACAGCCTTGCCATAGTTTATCCGCGTTTGGTTTTTAATATTTTTCGTATCAACTTTCAGCGGCTGCGCACCAGCAATGAAGCAGCACTGCTGGAAGCCAGAACCCGCGAAGAGCGTTTGCAAAGGTTAGTGGATGAACGTACGGCTGAATTGAATGCCACTTTGGAAGAACTGCGGCAAACACAAAAATTCCGCGATCAGTTTCTTGCCAATATGAGTCATGAAATCCGTACGCCCATGAATGCCATTGTTGGACTTACGAACCTGCTTGTAAAATCTCCGCTGAATGAATTACAGTTTAAATACCTGGGAGTAATCAAAAAAAGCGGTGCTAACCTGCTGGTCATCATTAACGATATTCTTGATCTCGCAAAACTTGAAGCCGGAAAAATGGAATTAGAAAAAGTTCCGTTTCCGCTTCATATTGCTGTTCAGAATACCCATACGATTCTAAGCTTAAAAGCGGAAGAGAAAAAAATTTATATTAATCAGGAAATCGGAAAAGATGTTCCGGAATATGTTATTGGCGATGAAACACGCATTTCACAGATACTGATGAATCTGGCGGGTAATGCCATTAAGTTTACTGAAAAAGGCGGGGTTACTATTTCTCTCTCCGTTGTGAAATCTGACGAAAGAAAAAAATCTATTAAGTTCAGTATTAAAGACACGGGCATCGGTATTCCTGCTGACAGGATTGATAAAATTTTCGAAAGTTTCGGGCAGGCTTCTTCTGACACTACCAGGAAGTTTGGCGGTACAGGATTGGGGTTAACTATTTCGAAACAATTGGTAGAAATGCATGGCGGAGAATTAAATGTAAGCAGCAAACCCGGTGAAGGTTCTGATTTTTATTTTACTATTGACTATGTAGAAGCCGACAAACCTGTTGAAGCCAATGTAGATGAAAGTGAAAGCGCAACTGACCTTAAAGGAAAAAGGATCTTATTGGTAGAAGATAATGAATACAACCAAATGGTAGCGGTTGATACACTGATGGATTTGTTTGAAGGAATTGTTGTTGACATTGCCGATTGCGGGCGCAAGGCCATTGAGCTGGTATCTGCACATGACTACAGCATGATTCTGATGGATATTCAATTGCCGGATATAGATGGCTTTGAGACTACTCGATTTATACGTAATGATCTCGGATCGCCAAAAAACAAAATCCGTATTTGCGCTATGACAGCCAGCGTAACCAAAGAAAGAATTGATGAATGCTTCAGTTCAGGAATGAACGATTACATGATGAAACCATTTACTCCGGATATTCTGAAAGAGAAAGTTTTAAAAAATGCCCTGTGGAAAGAATCCTGATTCAGGATTTTTTATTTCAAAGCAGCCGCATTCATATTATCAAGCACATTCATCACTTCTTTAACGGCAGCAGATGAATTATTAACCAATTCCATTTCTTCCTTATTCAATTTCAGTTCTATAATTTGCTCAATTCCCTTTCTGCCGATTTTAACCGGAACCCCCAGATAAACATCTTTCAAACCATACTCACCTTGCAACCATGCGCAGCAGGGGAAAATTCTTTTCTGATCACGCAGAATAGCTTCCACCATTTGTGCGGCAGCAGCACCCGGTGCATACCATGCGGAGGTACCCATCAGGTTTACCAATTCTCCACCGCCAACAGTAGTGCGTTTGATGATGGCATCCAGTTTATCTTTTGAAATCAATTCTGTAACAGGAATGCCTGAAACCGTAGTATATCTCGGAAGCGGAACCATGGTATCTCCATGCCCGCCCATCAGTACTGCCTGAATGTCCTTAGGAGACACATTCAATGCTTCCGCTAAAAATGCACGATAACGGGCAGTATCAAGAATGCCGGCCATACCGAACACACGCGTGGAATCCAATCCTGAAGTAAGGTAAGCGCAGTAGGTCATTACATCTAATGGGTTGCTTACAACTACTATAATGGTGTCAGGCGAATGTTTTACGATATTCTCGGTAACACTACGCACTATACCTGCATTGGTAGCAATTAAATCATCGCGGCTCATACCGGGTTTGCGCGGAAGCCCACTGGTAATTACTACCACTTCCGATCCTGCTGTTGCAGCATAATCGTTGGTAACTCCTCTTAACCGGGTGTCATAAAGATTGATAGGAGAGGTCTGCCAGATGTCAAGGGATTTCCCTTCGGCAATTCCCTCTTTAATGTCAAGCAGTATTACTTCATTGCATAGTTCGCGGTGTGCTATCACATTGGCACAAGTGGCGCCTACATTTCCTGCGCCTACAACTGTAACTTTCATTTTCGTGTGGGGTTTAAAAATTCAAGGCTGCTAATTTATACCAGTTGATTAAAATTTCAAGTTGCTTCCGGGCATTTCATCTTAAAATTTTATGACTTTCAGCAACCTGAGCAAATGCCTTCAAATGTTCGGAAAAAACAAGGTTTTTAGCCCGGATAGGCTTCTACACGAATGAAACCTTTACTATTAAAATAACTCCTGTATTCATCGAGCTTTTTGCGTGATTCAATGCCGGAAATAACAAGATAGAACCGTTTGTTACGGGAGGCAGTGCGGTTGCAGATATAAATTTTATCGAAATCTTCTTTCAGGTAAAGATCGTTGGCTATGTAGAGTGCATGGGCAAGGTACTTTGTTGACCAAATAGATAAACTGTATTTGTACAGCGTATCAGGATTACCAAGGCAATCCATCACTCTTGTGTTTCTGTAAAGACTGTCGGTTTCTTCATCAGGTTCTAATACTCTTACTTCTTCAAGCGAGACAGGAATTACACCAATGTGATAACTGCCGATTACTCTTGCTGATGCTTCCGACAAATCAATAATCCGACCTTTGGCAAAAGGTCCGCGGTCATTTATTCTTACCACAATGCTTTCATCCGTTTCTTTACTTTTCACTTTAATATAAGTGCCGAAGGGTAAGGTACGGTGTGCTGCCGTAAAATCAGCAAGATCGAATAGTTCACCGCTGGCAGTTTGGTTGCCGTGAAACTCAAAAGCATAAAATGAAGCCATTCCTTCGGCACGGTACCTGGGCGGGTCATACCATGATTCCGGAATTACAAAAAGTACAATGACTAAAAATTTCCGCATCTGGTTATATCCATAGCCTAAAAATAACCTGCCTATTCATAATTAAATAATGAACGTTAATTTTTTTTCAAAGCGTTTTCAACTATCCGAGCCTTCTGCGAATAAGTGAATCCACTTTATCAAACAACTGCACGGGGCTATAATTCCGCCAATTGAGAGAATTAAGTTCTCCTCCGGTAACTAAAAATGAATCAATATTGATTTTTGAAAACTCTTGAAGAACATGCACCCTGAAATTAATAGCCGTAATCCAGCCGTCATCTGTATCATCCTGCCACTCGCTGTAATAGCAATCATCCGATGGATGAAAGTTAAGCACGTTTTCACCGATTAAAATAAAATGCCTGATTCCCCGCAACAGCATTTCATCAATTACATCGCGTTTAAGCATCATGATGTCGTTATTGATGGCATCGTTCCATTCACCAATAAACTCCATTACTGTAAATTTTCTTTCATAATCAACAAAAAGAATTTTGGTGTAAAGCGTATTGCTTCCGAAGTCATCCCACTGCGGATGGATGTAATAGTTGTAAATGGTATGGGTATAAACAAATTCGCTGTACTCCCTTCCAAAAAAAGGGGAGAACTCATCTTCAGCAGCTATGTACAAATCGCGCCAGGCATAGAAAGGTTCGATATCCTGCATAATCAATGGCAAAATTACTTATGAAGTATGATTACATACGTTGTCGCATGGCTTCATACAAAACCATTCCTGCCGCTGCCGATACATTAAGTGAAGCTACCTTGCCAGGCATCGGAATTTTAACCAATGCATCGCATCGTCTGAGCAATTCCGGCTCGATTCCCTTTTCTTCTGAACCTAAAATCAAAGCGCAGGGAACTGTAAAATCAAAAGCGGAAACAAGTTCAGCAGCTTTCTCTGTGCAGCCGGCAATGGTAACTCCGGAATCTTTTAAGAACTGAATGGTTTTGGCGAGATTACTCTCGCGTACAATATGAATATGATGCAAGGCCCCGGCCGAAGCTTTTATGGCATCGGCATTAATCATAGCACTTCCTTTAGCAGGCACTATGATAAAATCCACCCCCATGCAACAGGCTGTACGTGCAATCGCTCCGAGATTTCGTACATCGGTTATCTGGTCAAGAATAAGAATCAACGGAACGTTGCCCGATTCGAAAACCGCGGGAAGCAAATTTTCGGTTTTCTGGTATTCAATTTCAGAAAGAAAACAAACGACACCCTGATGATTGGACCCGGCAAGCCTGCGGAGTTTTTCTTCGGGAACATCCGTCCATGTAATTCCTTTTTCCTTTAACAGTTCTTTCAGTCTTCGGATACCGTCACTGCGCGATTGACGTTCGATAAAAAGTCGCTCCACTTCTTTTCCGGCACGAATGGCTTCCACCACCGGATTAACTCCGTAAACAGGTTTGCTTTCTGATTTCATTTAACCTTGCAAAAATGTAAACTAACTCTCCAATTCCCTGCTTACCTGCTTAAAAATAAATTTCACTCGATACCGGCCAGCGCTAACCGGAATCCGGTCTGTGTGATTTTTGATTTCTCAAAGGCGATAACAAAATCCAATCGAACGACACCCAGCTTGGAAACTCCGAAATTCAATTCGTAATGGTCATTCATATCAGGCACATGCATCCAGTGGAAACCGGCATGTTCATTTAATTTCAACTTTCGCAAACCCGGTATTTTGTTAAACAGAAATCCTTTAAATTTATGCTCAGCATGAATTTCCATATAACGATCAGAGGTACTGTGCGAATAATAATCGAGCAGATTGAAGTGGCGAAGATTAAAATCAGAGAAGAAAGTTAGATTGCCGTTGAAATGATGATAGTCGGGGAAATAAATTTTTTCTGCATTGAAAAACTTTCCACCCGACATGTCAACTTCCATTTCTCCCAGCAATCCTGCATCGATAGTATGTTTGACTTCAACCTCAGCATGCATAAAATCGGGAGCGGAATTATTAATTGTAAAAGCCTTCCTGAAATTCAAAGTAAAAGTTGGGTATTTCTGCCCGGTAATGATTTTAGAATACGGACGGTCAATATATTCCTGCCCTGGTTTTAAAATAATATGCACATAAGCCGTAAAAGCATCATGATCGGGAAAAACAGGAATATCATTCTGCGGGTCAAGCGGATTATTGGAAGTAAAATCGCGTTTGTCGCTCTTACTGAATGAGTAATCACTGGTATTCACTAATGTTCTTCGTTTTGACCATTGTGCACGTGCTTCTGCATTGATGCCATTAATTATTTCAGACTTCCAGTTTACTCCTCCAACATCAGCCTGATAAATTTTCAGGTAATTCTTCCTGTCAAAAAGGGTGTAATTGGTATTGATAAAAACATTGACCGGATTTTCAGGGTTGAATTGAAATGATCTTCTTCCTCCTTCAAGAGAAACTGATGAAAATTTCTTTCTGTTGTAATACCATGTCGTTTGCAAAGTAGAATAAAAACTCTCTGCTGAAAAATTGTACTGAACGTAAGGATTAACCTCGACCCGGGTCCATTGCAATGTGTCAATCACCTTAGAGGCCTTGAAACTCATGCCGAGATTAAAACCTTCCACAGTATTGAATTGAATGTTTTGAATGAGCGAAGAAAAATTGAAAGTAAGCCTTCGGTACCGCTGCCGGTATTCATAACCGGTAAGCAGTAATTTTCCGATGGTCATTTTATTGGTTACGCGGTCAATAGAATCAAGAAATGGTTTTGACCTGCGCACATCCTGAAGGCTGTCTTTAAAAACATAATCGCGTATTTCAATTCCGGTAAGCGGAACCGGACGGACGGACTCCCAGTAAGCAGAATCTTTTTTATTGGATTCTTCATTCACTTTCATCTTCTGACCTGAGAAAGTATTCTTGCTGAAAGAGGGGTTGATTCTATAATCGGAAAAGACTCCAGTAAAATTTCCGTTACCGGTAAATCCGAGAATACCAAAATGAAAATAAAAACTGTTGGAAGCGGGCAGCCATATTTCATCCGTTACCGGAATAAATACCTGTTTCAATTGCAGTGTATCTACAAACTCAAGCTGAGCATCTTTGGTAACCACTAAATCAACTCCATGAATACGCCATGTATCATCCTGAATAAACAGATGTCCTGAAAAAACCGGATCATTTTTTCTTTTAGGGAACACTGCTATTTTATGAACCAGAACATCATTTTCGGCAAAGGTTCCATCATGACGGAAGCGGTAGTAAAAAAAAGCAGAAGGCGAAAGGGGTGAAATGAGTCCGCGCGGTGCCACATTGGTTTTTATTACAGCCTCATAAAAATTGAATTGCAAATCGCTGGCACGGTTCCAACTGAAGCCGCGGCTGTTGCCGCTTACTTTGGATGAAATCATTTCTTCAAAATACTTATCAGGACGTTGATAATTAAATTCGGAAACCGATTCGCTCAGGTAAATAATTTTGGTATTGGTATCAATAAAAGCAGCAACCAATACCGGCTGCCCGAAAATTTTTTCTGGCCATTCCAGCAACCGCTGAACTCCTTTTATGTATGCTGAGCAGGAATATCCTTCCACCTGATTCAGATAAAATTTTCTTTTTTCCATAGCTTTCCGCATAACAGGATAGGCCGGATCTTCTCCTGCTTTGATAACAACTTCACCCAATGAGTAAGTTTCAGGATGCAGCACAGCATTTACTGTCTGATCGTTGTTTCCTTCCGAAATGGTAACCTCCTTGGTTTTAAATCCAATGTATTTGAATACTATTGTAAAACTTTCATTTCCGGTAGAAAGACGGTAAAACCCATCGGCATTGGAAGTGGTGCCATTGGTGGTTCCTTTAATAAATACGCTGGCATAAGCTAAAGGAGTACCCTGCTCATTGGTAACCAACCCCGAAACGATTCTGGCTTCAGAATTCCGATAAACCGAAAGGATCAACAGGAAAAGGAAATACTTTTTTAAGTTAAAAAAATCATGTACGGCTGAGGTTGACACTTTTGCAAAAAAAGCTAATTTGCAGCCTGATTTCTAAACTTCATCTCATGAAAAAAAATTTACTGCTTTCTTTAATGCTCATTTCCACTTTAGTGAATGGGCAAACGGTACTCTTCAGCGAAAATTTTGAAACCGGTAATTCCACTTTCACACTAAATACAACTGATGTAAACTCCACTTCATCAGGATACAATAGCTGGACAGTAAACAATGCATACAGCGGAGGCAGCGGATCCGTAACCTGTCTTGGCTTTCCGTTTACGTTTACCATCCCCAACACACCATCGCAACCGGCCGGCATTACCGGAAATCCTAACAGCTACTACCTTCATACAGTAAGTGATGCCGCAATTGCCAGCGGTGTAAGCAATTGTTGTTTTCTGGCCGCTGATGGAATTTGTAATTCAGCCGAACGCTACTTTGCCGCAATGACTAATGATATCAGTACATCCGGTTACGATACTGTTACACTCTCCTTCTGGTGGATTTGCGAGGGAGGTAATAATTCTTTTGGTGAGGTTTATTACAGCCTGAACAGCGGCAGTGCATGGACTAAAATAACCAACCCCATTTCGAATTACAACAACAATGGTAGCTGGGCTCAGCAAAATATCACACTCCCGTCTTTTGCCAATCAGACAACGCTGCGTTTCGGATTCCGTTTTGTGAATCAGGTAGCCACTGCTGCTAATGATCCGGGATTCGGTATTGATGAAATTAAAGTAACAGGAGTTCAGAATGTTGTTTTGCCGGTGGTGAATTTTACTTCCAATATTCAGACGTTCTGTGAAGAATCATGTGTTCAGTTTACCGATCTGTCAACCAACAATCCTGCTTCTTGGCAATGGTATTTTCCGGGAGCGCTTCCCAACTCAAGCACACAGCAGAATCCTTTAATATGTTATACGCAGCCGGGCAGTTATGATGTAACGCTCGTAGCTTGCAATAGCAATGGCTGCGATTCATTAACCATTCCGGGATTCATTCAGGTGAATCCCAATCCTCCTGCTCCTGTTCTTACCATTAACGGTGATACGATTTGCGCAACGTTTAACTCCAATTACACTTATCAATGGTATTACAACGTAAGTACTTTGATTCCCGGGGCCACCAATTACTGTTACATCGCTGTTTTTCCGGGCAGTTATCATGTTATTGTTACCGACCCGACCGGTTGCCAGAATTCGTCAGATACCGTTGTTGTAACCGGAATTAATGAGCTTAGTCAATTGTTCAACTCCTTCAGCCTTGTCGGCAATCCGTTTCAACATTCAATTACGGTTGAAATAAATCATTTTACCAACCATGTGCTTAATCTGGAAATAATCAACGCTGAAGGCAAATTGGTTTTTAACAAAATGGTTGTACCGAATTACCCTCACATAAAATTAAAAACCCCTGATCTTTCTTCAGGAGTTTATTCCGTTCAACTTTCTGATGGAAAAAATAAAGCAATAAAAAAGGCTGTGGTGTATTAACCACAGCCTTACGTTTTTTACAAGGCCTTGCTTACTCAGCAGGGCTTTACTTTTTCTGTTGATTTAACGTTTTCTTTAGTCCAGCCGGTACGACCATGACGGTAATTGTAGCAGGAAGAAAACAGGAAGCATCCGACAGCAGCAAGTAAGAGTAGTTTTTTCATATTGTGGCGTTTTGGCCCTTGCAATTCAAGAATGAAGCCTGCCACCCTTCATTAATTTACATCTTATCCGATAATCTTACAGTATTCTTAAAAAATAACAGGTTCGGAAAAATCTTCACAAAGGCTTCTTTACGCTGGCGGGCAACCGTGATTGATTATTGATTTCCAATTAAGAACGACAGAAGATCAAGTCTCTTTCTTTACTATCTTTTACCTTTGTCCCCGCTGTGCAGAAACCTGTTTCCATTTCCAAACCCGCAACTTTGATTTCGCGACTTTACGATTTCGGCCTGCTGATAAAATTCAAGCTGCTGTTGTTTGTAGTGTTTTCGGCCTCGTTTGCATATTTGTTGGGAGTTGAAGGAGCTATAGACTGGAGCCGGTTTTTCTGGTTATCGTTGGGTGGAGTATTGGTAACGGGTGCGGCCAACGGGCTGAATGAAATTTTCGAAAAAGATTTTGATGCATTGATGAGTCGCACCAGCAACCGCCCGCTGCCAGCCGGACGCATGCATGCAAACGAAGCGACCATATTCAGCATCATTATGGGACTTGCCGGTATGTATGTGCTGGCTCATTATCTGAACCTTCTTTGCGGAATACTGGGAATGACGGCTATGTTCCTGTATGCTTTTGCATACACACCCATGAAACGCATTACACCTTTTTCGGTTTTTGTTGGTGCTATACCCGGTGCCATGCCTCCATTAATCGGATGGGTGGCTGCAACAGGAGAATTGAGTGTAGAGGCATTCATGCTTTTTTCCATTCAGTTTCTTTGGCAGTTTCCTCACTTCTGGGCTATTGCCTGGCGGCTGGATGACGATTACTCGAAAGCAGGATTCCGTTTACTTCCATCTAAAGGCGGAAAAAATAAAGCCACCGCCTTTCAAACCGTCATTTATTCGGCAAGCCTCATCCCGGCAGGACTGATGCCTTACTGGATGAACCTGACAGGAATAATTTCAGCAAGTATTGTTACTGCCATAGCTATCATCTTTACATGGTATGCTTATCAGCTTTACCAAACCTGCAGCGATAAAGCCGCGCGTAACCTGATGTTTGCATCCATAATTTATCTGCCTGTGGTTATGATTGCTTTTGTGCTGGATAAGGTTTGAATCGTTTTCCAATACAGATTCGCTCATCAGCCAGCTTTTCCGACCATTGATTTCAGGTTGCTATTTTTTCTTCCGAAAATCAATTCAGCAATGGCAATTCCTGCAACTGCACATAATGCTCCGGCTAATAAATCAATAATGTAATGATGGTAAGAATATACAGCAGTAAACCAGATACCTGTTGCAAACAGAAGAAACAGGATGTTGATCCACCCCATCTTTCTCTTAAATCCATAAAAAACTACCAACAAAGGATAAGCAGCATGAAGCGATGGAACGGCAGCAAAAATGTTGGCATTCTTTGAATAGATGGAATGAAAAAGCGGAAAGCCCAGTATGGTATCTACTCTTGATAAACCTGCCGGATTGGAAGGAACCGTCAAATCAAAATCAAAACCATGCTGCTGAACATACCAGGGCGGGGCAGCCGGATACAGGTAATAAATAATAAAGCCAACAAAATTTGCAGCCACAAAAGAGTAAGCAAACCGCATGAAATAATTCCGGTCTTTACGCATCAAATAAAAAGCAAAAGCCAGAGGAACAGGAACCCAGTTGATGTAAAAAAATCCGGCTATGAGATCAAGCACAGGATGATGAAACTGTTCAAGCCATTCGTTAGGCGTAATTCTTCCTGTTGATACATTAATTCCGAAAATACTTTTTTCGATCTGGTAGGGCTCAGCTACATGAACGGGATTTACCGTGTAATTCGGAAAGCCCCGCATGGAATCATACACAATCCAGTAAACCACAAACACAAAAAATGCGCTGATAAAACTCCGCGATGCAGGATGTGCAAACCAAAGTGCAAGACAAAGGATTAGCAGGAAAACATGATCCGTTCTTAAGCCCGGTATGAGCATTGCCCAGATTACGAACGCTATCGAAAGCAAAGTTGCAGTTAAAACTGCTTTGACCGAAAAACGGTTAAAAGGCTTTATATCCATGTAAAGAGCGCACGAAAGTAATTCATCCTTTAACGGCTGTAAATGGCATACATTCTTCATACAGTTTTGCAACCATCCATTACCTTTGCCCCGCCATTAACATCTACCTGCTCCGGATATTTCATTTTATTGAAACCGTCAGGCAAGAGAACACTCCGAATTAACATTTAAAAACTACTTACCATTACAACGATTATGAGTTCAACTAACACCATCAAACCTGCCGAAGGACGGCTGGGAATACTTACACCGGGCATGGGCGCAGTAGCCACTACCTTTATTGCCGGAGTCATTGCCGTTAACAAAGGATTAGGTAAACCTATTGGATCGCTAACCCAAATGGGTAACATAAGGGTAGGAAAACGCACCCGCGAAGAAATGCGTAACCCGAAAATAAAAGATTTTGTTCCGCTTCAGCCGCTTAACCAGGTTGTTTTCGGAGGATGGGATATTTACGAAGACAATGTTTTTGATGCCGCCATGAAAGCCGAAGTGCTTGATAAAAACCTGCTGCTGCAATTGCGCCCCGAACTGGAGCAGATTAAACCCATGAAAGCAGTGTTTGATAAAGCCTGGGTAAAAAATCTTGATGGCAAACATGTAAAACAGGGCAGAAATAAAATGGATCTTGCCCATCAGCTTATTCAGGATATTGAAGATTTTAAGAAAAAAAACAACTGTACACGACTGGTTATGGTTTGGTGTGGCAGTACTGAAGTTTTTACCGAAGAGCATGATGTGCATCAAACCATTGAAGCATTTGAAAAAGGATTGGAGGAGAATAACCCTTACATTTCGCCAAGTATGATTTATGCTTATGCTTCAATAAAATGCCGAGTACCTTTTGCCAATGGTGCACCAAATTTATCGTGCGACATTCCTGCTCTGGCAGAATTAGCCAGGCAAAATGAAACTGCCATTGCCGGCAAGGATTTTAAAACCGGGCAAACACTGATGAAAACCATTGTTGCTCCCGGACTTGCCGCCCGCGCTTTGGGAATTAAAGGATGGTTCAGCACCAACATCCTTGGCAATCGCGATGGCGAAGTATTGGATGACCCCTCCAGTTTTAAAACCAAGGAAGTTTCAAAACTCAGCGTACTGAAAGACATTCTAGCCCCTGACCAGCAACCTGACCTGTACAGCAATCTTTATCATAAAGTCAACATCAATTATTACCCTCCGCGTGGCGATAACAAAGAAAGCTGGGACAACATAGATATTTTCGGATGGCTCGGTTATGAAATGCAAATCAAAATCAATTTCCTGTGCCGTGATTCCATTCTTGCAGCGCCTATCGTGCTCGACCTGGCATTGTTTCTTGACCTTGCACAGCGAAGCAACATGTCTGGCGTACAGGAATGGCTTTCGTTTTATTTCAAATCACCTCAAACCGCTCCGGGATTAAATCCGTTGCACGACATCTTCAAACAACTGATGAAATTAGAGAATACTCTTCGCCATCTGAAAGGCGAAGACCTTATTACGCATCTCGGACTCGATTATTACGAAGAGTTCATTGCTCAATGAAGCAAATCCATAAGCTGATTGCCTCCGGTTTCGGAACAGGATTTTTGCCGGGAGCACCCGGTACTTTCGGAAGCGCCCTAGCGGGAGGGCTTATTTGGCTTTACTGGTACTCCGTAAGTTCATTTCATTACAGCGATGCACAATTACTTTACATTCTCATTACGCTGTTTTTCTTTTTTGCTGGAATCATCTCAACCAATGCACTTCAGCAGGAATGGGGTCATGATTCACCCCGTTTCACCGTTGACGAAATGGCAGGCATGTTTATTACCATGATCTGGATTGAATGCAATCCTCAGAATCTGTTAGCTGCTTTTGTACTCTTCCGCTTTTTTGACATTCTGAAACCTTTCGGCATACGATTAATGGAAAAAGTGCATGGCGGATGGGGAGTAATGCTTGATGACATTCTCTCCGGAATATATGCCAATATTACCCTTCACGTCATTCTGTTTTTCAGTGCTTATTATTTCTGAAAATCCAGATGCCGCTCCGTCATTATCTTTCCTTAGTAAAATTCAGCCATACGATTTTTGCGCTGCCGTTTGCATTGGTGGGCTTTATGATGGGATTGAAAGCCGTGCAATTCCGAATGGAATGGCTTACTGCCCTTCTTGTTCTGATTTGCATGGTTACAGCACGCACAGCCGCTATGGCTTTTAACCGCTGGGCCGACCGGGAGATTGATGCAAAAAATGAGCGCACCAGAAACAGAGAAATTCCTGCCGGAATAATTTCAGCGAAAAGCAGCCTGATACTGGTCATTATTTGCTGCATCCTTTTTATTATTAGCACCTGGTTTATTAACCGTTTATGCTTTTATCTGTCACCGGTTGCGCTGGCTGTAGTTTTAGGATACAGTTATACCAAGCGGTTTACCCCGCTCAGTCATTTTATTCTCGGATTAGGGTTAAGTTTTGCTCCTGTTGGTGCTTACCTTGCCGTAACGGGACGGTTTGACTGGCCTCCGGTGCTTATTTCGATGGCAGTTCTTTTCTGGGTAAGCGGTTTTGATATTATTTATGCATTGCAGGATGAGAGTTTTGACCGCAAAATGAAACTGCATTCCATACCTGCATGGCTTGGAATAAAGAATGCACTGACGTTTTCGCGCATTATGCATTTCTTCTGCTCAGTTTTACTCATTACTGTTTATGCCTTCGACCCGAATGGAATTATCTATCCTCTGGCCTGGCTTGTTTTTACAGCTTTGCTTGTTTACCAACACAGTCTTGTAAAACCTGATGATTTAAGCCGGGTTAATGTTGCTTTTTTTACTACTAATGGCATTGCCAGTGTTATTTTCGGAATTATGGTTATGATTGATGTAATCCGATAAAAAAGATTCTGGTGTGTGTTTGTTATCGGAAACTCATTTATTATTTCTGCCTCAACAGGCCGGTGACAGGGCGTCCTCGCCCATCACTTTGAATTGAGTTTGCAACCATTGCCTATGATTGGTGTTCTTTTCAACCGCCAGTTCACTCATAAGCACGCATTTTAACGCGTGTTTCCTATTCCTGTTCCCGCCTCACCCCTTTATTCCTCTCCAAAGGAGAGGGACGATTATTCACTATCAGTTTTATACTCCTAATGCTATTGCTGTTTATTGGGCGAACCGTGGCAAGGCATGATTTAAAAATTCCACTGATATAAATTTTTTATTCACCTTGTGTGAAAATAAAAAAAATGTCATCTGTTCGTGATGTAAGATGGTTTTATTTTGCGTCTTCAAGTTATGGTACTACAGGATACATTCCGCCATCAGGGTTTAAGAAAAAAACTTATTGAAGAAATAAAAAAGAAAGGCATAACCGACCGGAAAGTACTTGATGCCATTTATGAAGTACCACGCCATCTGTTTATGGATAAAGCCTTTCTTGAATATGCCTATGCCGATAAAGCTTTTCCTATTGAAGCCGGACAAACCATTTCGCAACCCTATACCGTAGCTTTTCAGACACATGCGCTTGATGTATTTAAAGGAGCAAAGGTTTTAGAAGTGGGTACCGGTTCAGGCTATCAGGCTGCTGTACTGGCTAAACTGGGAGCATGGGTATTCAGCATTGAAAGGCATAAGGTACTGTATGAGAAGACTAAAAAACTTCTTAGTTCTCTTGGTATTGATGTCAACTGTTTTTACGGAGACGGTTTTAAAGGCTTACCACCCTTTGCCCCGTTTGACCGCATACTGGTAACCTGTGGCGCACCTCATATACCTGAAGAATTGCTTAAACAATTAAAGCCGGGAGGTATTATGGTTGTTCCGGTGGGTGCCGGTGTTGTTCAGGAAATGACATCAATCCTGAAAAAAGGTGACGGAGATTATGAAATACATGCACTTGGAAAGTTCAGATTTGTGCCCATGCTTGAAGAAAAATCGTAAGTACTTTATGCACAAGTATTTGTTGAGAAAATCGAGAATAATACTTGGTAACATCAAATCGACTGTTACCTTTGCCCCTGAATCACATCAAAAATTAACACATTAAACTCAAAATCAAATATCTATGAAAAAATCAATTCTAAGTTTTGTAATTGCAGTTTTCGCAACTGCTTCATTTGCACAGGACATGACGTCCAAAAAAGGTGTACCGATTCTTCCTGTTGAAGGAGAATGGGCTCTTGGTGTTGACCCCTACCCTTTCTTTCGTTATTTGGGTAACACAATGAATAACAGTCAAGATATAAGCGGACCGGGGTTTGACGGTTCAATGTCATCTCCTGATGGCCATGTTGTAATCTGGGGTAAAAAAGTAAAAGATGCTACTACTCACTATCGTGCCATGGTGCGTCTTGGATTCGGTTCTTCAACAGGAAACCTTATTGTTCAAAAAGACTCAACCGATGGCAGTGCGTTCTCTACTCCTCAGTATGGCAGTGATGAAGTAAAAACTTCGGGTAATAACATTACCCTGGGTGCCGGTATTGAGAAACGCAGAGGTACAGGCCGTGTACAGGGTTACTATGGTGCTGAAGCTATGATTGGCTTTGGCGGCAGCAAAACCACTCATACATTTGCAAATGCCATTACTGCCGATAATCCTACTCCTTCCACTGCCTACCCGTTGCAAGGCGGACTTTACAGAATTAAAGAAGTAAAGAACGGCAGCACTTTCGATCTTGGCATACGTGGTTTTGTTGGTGTTGAATTCTTCTATATGGCCAAAGCTTCTATCGGTGGTGAAATAGGATGGGGTATCGGCATGAGTTCAACCGGTGAAGGCGAAACCACCTCCGAAGGATGGAACGGTACTGCAGTTCAAACTACTAAAATGCCCGGCCCCGGAAAGTCATCATCATTCGGAATTGATACCGACATGGTTGGTGGTTCTATCCGTGCTCTTTTCTATTTCTAAAAATATATTTCTAAGAGTATATCAAAAAGAAAAAGCCCCCGTCAATGACGGGGGCTTTTTTTATGCCTTTTATTTATTAACCTTCATTTCCATAAATTCTATCTACAACATCCTTAAAGTTTTCCAGGATTATTTTCCTTTTCATACTGAGTTTTGGAGTAAGCTCTCCATTTTCAATACTGAATTCACGAGGCAGCAGTTCAAACTTCTTGATGGATTCAAACTGGGCCAGCGTCTTATTAACTACATCCACTTCTTCCCGTATCCGGTCTTTCACAACTTTGCTTTGACAAATTTCATCATTGGAATTAAGTGCCATTCCTTTTCTTAAAGTCCATTCCTTAATAAATGCAAATGCAGGTACAATCAATGCCGCAGCGAACTTTCTGTTTTCACCAATTACCATCACCTGTTCAATGAAACGCGATTCTTTTAATCGGTTTTCTATCATTTGAGGCACAATGTACTTACCTCCTGATGTTTTGAATATCTCCTTTTTACGGTCAGTGATTTTAAGAAACCTCCCTTCTACAAATTCGCCAATATCACCGGTATGAAACCAACCATCATCATCAATCACCTGCCGGGTTTGTTCCTCGTCTTTGTAATATCCCAGCATAACATTTGGTCCTTTGCAAAGAATTTCTCCGTCTTCGGAAATTTTTACCTGCACATTATCAATCACAGTGCCTACCGTTCCGAAACGGATGCAGTCCGGCTGAAAATTATTGACGGCAATTACAGGAGAGGTTTCCGTTAAACCATATCCCTCAAGTACCGGTATGCGGGCCGCATGAAAAACACGGGCCAGGCGCGGTTGCAATGCAGCTCCGCCCGAGGCTATGGCCACAATATTTCCTCCCAGCGCTTCCCTCCATTTTTTAAATACCAATGCATTGGCTATTTTTAACTGAAACTCATACCAGGCTCCATTGACTCCATGCAGTTCGTATTTCAATCCGAGATTCAGTGCCCAAAAAAACATGGCTTTTTTAACGCCCGGCAATTCGCTGCCTTTGCTTACTATTTTATCATACACCTTTTCAAGCAGGCGGGGAACCGTTACAAATATCATCGGGCGAACTTCCTTTAAGTTATCGCCAATTGTTTCAAGACTTTCGGCATAATAAACAGAAATGCCATAGTACATATACACATAAGACAGCATCCGTTCAAAAATATGATTCAGTGGCAGAAAACTGAGCGCCCTCCAGGACTTATCGAACGGACAAAGTTTTTCAGTGGCTTTGCAATTACTCAGAATGTTATGATGCGAAAGCATTACACCCTTGGGGAAACCGGTAGTTCCCGAAGTGTAAATCAGCGTGGCTAAATCATCCGGCTTAATGGTATCACGGATTCTTTTAACTTCATCAGCAGCAGGATGCTTTTTACCTTCTTCCGTTACCGCTGACCAGTGCGGAGCATTTTGAACTTTATCAAATGTAAAAGTGCCTTTATACTCTTTTATCTCATGGCTGATGGCATTCACTTTTTCATACAACTCCAAAGTTGAAACAAACACCATTTTAACTTCAGCATGCTGAAGGATGTATTTCAAATCATTCAAAGAAATGGTAGGATAAACCGGTACGGAAATAATACCTGCCTGCAACGTTCCCTGGTCAATAAAATTCCATTCAGGGCGGTTGTTTGAAATCAACCCAACCTTGTCTCCGGGTTTTAATCCGTATGCCAATAATCCATAACTGAGGTTATCAGCAAAATCTTTGATCTGTTGCGTTGAATATGTTTTCCACTGACCGTTTTCTTTACAGGCCAAGGCATCCGTTTTCGGAAAACCTGCCAATTGCCGGTCGAGTAATTCAAAAAGACGGGTGGGTTCCATAATTACTTTGCACAAAAAAAGGAAATCAAAACAACAAATGCGGTTGAAAACAATCTCTACGGTTAAATGTTGCTGATAGTTCACTTTGATATTTTGGCTGCATGATAGTTAACACTGACTTTACCGCGATGACCGGTGTAAAACTGCCGGTTATCATGGCTCCTATGTTTTTGGTTTCTAATGTACCGATGATGGAAGCTGCCATTGCCAATGGAGTAATGGGGGTATTTCCCAGTTTAAATTTCAGGGAAGAAAAAAAATTGGAAGAGGTATTGACTCATTTAAGCGCTTACCGGAGATCAAAAGCCGATTCACAGGGAAGCTATGGGGTGAACCTGATTGTACAGCAAACGAATATCTGGTACGAAAAACACCTTGAATTGTGTGTACATCACCGTGTTCCGTTTTACATTACCTCTTTAGGAAATCCTTCCACTGTAATTAAAAAGGCGCATTCATACGGAGCAAAAGTTTTTTGTGATGTAACCAATCTTGAGCATGCACAGAAAGCCATGCAAAAAGGGTGCGATGGGTTTATAGCTGTTGGTCAGGGAGCAGGCGGCCATGCAGGACCTTATCCGCTTACGGTTTTAGTACCTGCACTGAAGAAAAAATTTCCGGACATACCGGTTGTAGCTGCCGGTGGAATTGCCAGCGGTGCAGGTATCATCTCTTCGCTTGCTTCAGGTGCATCTGCTGCAAGTATTGGCACACGCTTTATAGCCACATTTGAGGCGAAGGTGAGTGAGGAGTATAAAAAGGCTGTGGTTAATGCCGGAATGAACGACATAGTGTTGACAGAGCGTATTTCCGGAACGCCCTGTACTATCATTAACACTCCGTATGTTCAGAAGATTGGATTGAAGCAGAATAAGATTGAAAGATGGCTGAGCCGTAATCCGCGAACCAAAAGATATTTTAAAATGCTGGTTCAGAAGCGCGGTTTAACCTTGCTTGAAAAAGCTGTTATGCCCGGTAACTATCAGAACCTATGGTGCGCTGGCCAGTCGGTCGAACTGGTTGATGATATTGTATCCTGCAAAGATGTAATCAGAAGATTAGAAACCGAGATGCAGACCGCCTGTGAAGATCTGTACAAACAGATAATACTTTCCTGAATAGCCATAATTCGGATCTACTGACCCGGCACTTCGCTCTGCAACAATTGCAGCTTGGTAGCCACATCTTCCATCAGCCACATAGGGGTAGAAGTAGCTCCGCAAATTCCAAGTGTGGAAACATTGGTTAACCATTGAGGTTCTACTTCTTCTACACTAGAAACAAAATAGCTTCGTGGGTTGGTTTCTTTACATACACCGTACAACGCCTTTCCATTGGAGCTTTTTTTTCCGCTTACAAAAATGATTACATCATGCGATGCTGCAAACCTGCGGAGGTGGGGTTCGCGGTTTGACACCTGCCGGCATAAGGTATCATTCGAAATCAGATCATCCTCTTCAATACTGCCCTTGGCTTTAAGTATGCGTTGTTCAATGAGTTGCCTCATGTTTTCAAAACCCGAAGTGCTCTTGGTGGTTTGAGAAAACAGATGTACCGGCCTTGTAAAATCAACAGACTCCAGATCTTCCTCTTTCAGTACGACAATCGCTTTTCCTTTAGTTTGGCCTACCAATCCATTTACCTCGGCATGGCCTTCCTGGCCGTAGATGACTACCTGAGCATTTTCATCTTCTGTTTCTTCAAAACTGTTTTTAACGCGGTTCTGCAGTTTTAAGACTACAGGGCAGGAAGCATCTATTAATTCAATGTTATTCTCAACAGCCGACTTATAAGTTGAAGGCGGCTCTCCGTGCGCGCGAATGAGCACCTTGCAATTATGCAGTCGCTTCAAATCCTCATGATTGATAATGACCAGACCTTTATTCTTAAGGCGTTCAATCTCCATATTGTTATGGACAATATCGCCAAGACAGTAAAGTGTGCCTGTACGGTTCAGCTCGTCTTCGGCCATTTCGATGGCATAAACCACTCCGAAACAAAATCCTGAAGCCTGATCAATGGTAATTTTCACCTTGCAAAGATAAGATTCAATAGCAGGCTTATGCTCATTTGACATGAAGTACTGAACAAATTGAAGGTCATTATGTTTTATTTGCGCCCCGATGCTGCCAACTATGATACTTCTGCTGGTCCAAACCGAGTTTTGGGTCTATTTTGTTTTATTCATTGCCGCCATGCTGGCTCTCGACCTTGGCGTTTTTAACCGAAAAGATCATGTGGTAACCATGCGCGAATCGCTGATCTGGGTTTCTGTATGGGTAAGCCTGGCTCTGGGATTTGCCTGGTTTACCCTGAAATGGTTCGGCAAAGAAATCGCCCTCCAGTTCATTACCGGATACGTTATTGAGCTTTCGCTCAGCGTTGATAATGTCTTTGTGTTTGTACTGCTGTTTTCTTTCTTTAATGTACCGCCACAATACCAACACAGAGTTTTATTCTGGGGAATTATCGGAGCATTGGCCATGCGTGCTGCATTCATTTTTGCAGGGGCAGCACTCCTTGAAAGTTTTCACTGGATGATTTACCTCTTCGGTGGTATTCTGGTATTAAGCGGAGCCAAAATGCTGAAACAGGATGAAAACAAAAAAATTGACCCCGAAAAAAATATCATCATACGTTTCCTAAGAAGAACCATGCCGGTTTCGGATAAATTCCATGGCAATAAGTTTTTCATCAAGGAAAACGGAAAGAATGTTGCCACACTTCTTTTTGTTGTGCTTGTGATGGTTGAAATAACCGACTTGATTTTTGCCGTTGACAGCGTACCCGCTATCCTTGCCATTACTACTGAAGAGTTCATTGTTTTTACCTCTAATGCTTTTGCTATTCTCGGTTTACGTTCGCTTTACTTCGCTCTTGCCGGTGTTATGAATCTGTTTCGGTTTCTGCATTACGGCCTGTCGGTAATTTTAATTTTTATCGGGATGAAAATGATTGTATCAGGTTTTTACAAAATACCAATTGAATTGTCTTTGATAATTGTTGTAGGAGTTCTTGTATTGAGCATAGTGCTTTCACTCGCATTTCCTAAAAAGAAAATTATCTCTAATCCTTAACATTGACTGAAATGAAAATTATTGTTACTACCGATTTTTCTGATAATTCCATAGCCGGTCTGCGTATGGCCGCTTCTTTAGCATCCGTACTGCATGCCGAACTGCATTTTCTGCATGTCTGTTATTTTCCGGGAAAACCGGAAGAGGATGCGGATACGCACAAAGCATGGATTAAAAAAGAAATGCAAGAACTGGAAGAACGTCTTCAATCATTCGTTAAACCCTTTCTGAAATACTTTGACAGTAAAGACACAGTGAACTACCATGTTGAAGAATCTTTTTTTGTTGAAAGCGCCATTCTCCATCTTCAGAGAAAAATAAAAGCCGACATGATCTGTATTTCCACCCGCGGTGCAGGCAAGCTGCCGAAACTTTTAGGCACTACGGCCGGTAATCTCATCACTCGCACTACCGTTCCGGTTATGGTGGTTCCGTTTAATTATAAAATGCGAACGCTCAAAACCGTTGTTCATTTCTGTGATCTGGAAAATCCGGCAAGTGAAATAAAACAATTAGCTGCCATTACCGAAAAACTGAATTTAAAAACCGAACTGGTTCATTTTGCCAAAAAAGCAGGAATAAGCAAAGCAGAAGAACAAATGAGCAAACAGGTGAAAGATTCAAACATCAGAGTCTTGATTATTCCGATGAGCGGAAGCAGCCTTTCAAAAAACATGCTGACGTATGCAGAAAAAATGAATCCCTCATTAGTAGCTGTTTTTACCCGCGAGAGGAAAACATTTCTGCAAAGAATTTTCAATTCGAGCCGCTCGGAAGAGTTAGCTTTCCATACCAAAACGCCATTGTTAGTCTTCCATAAAAAATAATTATGCTTAATTCATCTCCGCGCTTCATGGGCTTTATCACCTTTCTATCCGGAATTGTTTCCGGTCTTTTTTCGTGCTCACAGCCGGTTTCCAAACCAGCTAATGCCGCTATGAAAACTTCCATCTATGAAATCAAAATAAAAACCATTGACGGAAAAGAAACAACTCTTGCTGATTACAAAGGCAAAAAAATGCTGATTGTAAACGTTGCTTCCGAATGCGGCTACACTCCGCAGTATGCCGATCTGCAGAAACTTCATGAGCAATACGGAGATAAAGTTGTCGTGCTTGGTTTTCCGGCCAATGATTTCGGAGCGCAGGAGCCGGGCAACAACGAACAGATAAAAACTTTCTGCTCAAAAAATTATGGCGTTTCCTTCCCGATGTTTTCAAAAATAACGGTAAAAGGAAAGGAGATGCACCCCTTGTATCAATGGCTTACCGATCCTGAAAAAAACGGATGGAACAACCAGTCACCTGCATGGAATTTCAATAAATACTTAGTGGATGAAAACGGAAACCTTACCGATTATTTTCCATCGAAGGTAAAGCCGCTGGATGAACTGATCATCTCCAAAATAAAATAAGAGTTACGCTGATAAGTCAGGCGTTAATTCAATTACGGTTATTTCCGGAAGAATACCAACCCGGCCGGGGTAGCCAATAAATCCCAGGCCGCGGTTCACATAAATTTTTTGTTTTCCTTCGGCATACAATCCTGCCCACTCTTTGTAAAAATACCGGGCAGGGCTCCACTTCCATCCCGGCACTTCAATGCCGAACTGCATACCGTGTGTATGCCCGCTTAAGGTAAGGTGGATATGCTCATGTTTCAGTACCTCATTTCTCCAATGTGACGGATCATGGCTTAACAACATATTGAAAAACGAACCGCTCATTCCTTTAATAGCTTTATCCAGATTTCCATAACGCTGAAAGCCTGCTCGTCCGCTCCAGTTCTGCACACCGGCAACAGCCAGTTTTTTTCCGTTTACTTCAATGTAATCATGCTCGTCAATCAATAGCTTCCAACCCATTTCCTTTTGCATAGCAATCAGTTTCTGCAGGTTATCATGCTTTTCTTCTTGAGATGGCCATCGGTAATAATCGCCATAATCATGATTGCCGAGTACGCTGTAAATACCATATTTCGCGTTCAAACCTTTCAATGCTTCCACATGAGGCTGTAGTTCCACATGCCTGTCATTGACCAGGTCACCCGTAAAGCAAATTAAATCGGGCTTCAGTTCATTAATCATTTTCACGGCTTTCTGCAAAGGTTCTTTTGTGTGAAAGCTGCCGGTATGCAAATCAGAGATATGAACTATACGGAAATTGCGGAATTCATCAGGCAAACCATTCACGCTTATTTTCGCTTTTCTGACGGTGTATTGATAAGCGCCATACATCATTCCCCATATCAGCGAAAAAAAGGGAATGGCGCCTGCAAACAAACCTGCTTTTACAAGAAACTCTGCTCGCGTGATGCCATTAGCAGGTGTAACAGAAGGATTAAATGCCTGAACCGTTCTAATACCTGCAAATCGTATAACTCGTATCACATCATCTGTAAGCAGAAAAACAGCTACAATCAGTTTTGAAACAAAAAGTATAAAGACCAATGCAAAACTGTAAGTTCGTAATGCTTTGGGCCAGATATGCCAGTCGGTAAAGTTGGCTAACAAAATCAATGCGAAACAGATTGCTGAAACAGACCAGTAACTCCAGAAAATAATTTTTGCTGTGGATGGATTCAGACTTCGTATCGAAAATCGCACTGCCTGATATGCATATAGATCAATAATAAACAGAACAGCAATAAAAAGAAAAGCCCTTAACACAAATGCAGTTTTACGGATTAATTTTCAGGGAAACATTTAAAAGTGCGTTAAGTTTCGGGTGCACAGATTAATTCATTAAATTGTATTCGCTTCTACCGGCTGATGATAAGTTTGCTCCGGTAAATTTTTCTGTCTGAATAGCATTCAGTAATATAGACTCCTGCAGGGAGCATAAAAGTATTCAGTTGTAATTTCATCTGGCCGTTAATTTCTTCTTTTAGCAAAAGCTGGCCTGCGAGATTTTTAATTTCCAGCCTGCCAGATTCAACAGTCTTTCTAAAATAAACAATCACATCATGATCAGCAGGCTGAGGAGTGATTTGAAAAAACAGATCATTCTGTTTAACAGAATTGAATGAAAGCGGGACTTCACAAACAGAATGGTCGGTTGATATGCAAACGTCATCAATGAAATAATAGGCATAATTTGAATTGCCTGTTCCCATCTGAATAACGGTGGTAAGCGAATCGCCAAAGTAATTTCCTAAACCGAAAAAAGTATAAGCGCTGTCAGCCAGGAAGGTACCGTGAACCTGCACCCAGTTTACCGTATCTGTAATTATAGTATTTGCAAAAACATGCGGAGCATCATTGGCAGTATCAGGCTCGGCAAAATAGTTATGGTCAACCGTTGAGAATTTAAGGCCAATGCCATCGGAGGCTTTAAGCAGCACGGAATTTTCAACATGATTTACCCAGAATGAAATAAAGTACTGCTGACCCGGTATAAGCGGAGAGGAAAGCTGCCCTCCGATAAATTCACGTTGATTGGGAAGAAAAACTGTATAAGTAAACAACCCCATATAAGCCACGCCTGTGCGTGCAGGCTGAAAGGCACGGTTATTTAAAGGCACTCCGAAATTGGGAGCAGTGGTATTTGCACAGGCATTAAAGTAATCGGGTGTAACTCCCCATGATTTCCATCCGGTGGCAAAGTCAACCTGATTTATCTGATTTGGACAGGCCGAATGATTTTCAAAACTTGGATTGATAACCAAATTTTGAGAGTACATCCATTGAGCAACGGAGATGAGAACGAGAGTAGAGATTGATTTCATGATAATTTTTTTTATTACAGTGGGATATTTCCATGTTTCTTCCTCGGCAACTTGGCTACTTTGTTCTTAAGCATATCAAAAGCAATGATGAGTTTGCTTCGCGTTTCCGAAGGCAAAACCACTTCATCAATATAACCGCGTTCGGCAGCTTTGTAGGGGTTGGCAAATAACTCCAGGTATTCTTTTTCTTTTTCCTTCAGTTTGGCTTCGCTGTCTTTGGCCTCGGCTATTTCTTTTTTGAAAATGATCTCAGCCGCGCCTTTGGCTCCCATCACAGCAATTTCAGCCGTTGGCCATGCATAATTCATATCAGCGCCAATGTGTTTACTGTTCATCACATCATAAGCGCCACCATAAGCTTTGCGCGTGATTACTGTGATACGCGGAACGGTAGCTTCGCTGAATGCATAAAGCAATTTAGCTCCATTGGTGATGATTCCATTCCATTCCTGATCGGTACCCGGAAGAAAACCCGGTACATCTTCCAACACCAGCAATGGAATGTTAAAGCTGTCGCAGAAACGTACAAACCTTGCTGCTTTTAAAGATGCATTTATATCAAGCACACCGGCAAGATGAGCCGGCTGATTGGCTACAATGCCTATGCTTTTTCCGTTGAGGCGGGCAAATCCTACAAGTATATTAGGCGCAAAGTTCTGATGCACTTCAAGAAAAGTATCCTTATCAATTACACCTTTAATCACATCGTGCATATCATAAGGCTGATTGGGATTAGACGGAATAAGTTCATCAAGATTGACAGTGCCGGCATGTTGCGGTGAAGTTGCTAAAGGCATATCCTCACAATTCTGAGGTATATAACTTATCAGTTTCTTTATGGTTTGAATACATTCTATTTCATTGGCACAGGAGAAATGGGTAACCCCCGATTTGGTGGAGTGTGCCGATGCTCCGCCCAGGTCTTCGCTTGTTACCTCTTCGTGAGTTACGGTTTTAACCACATTAGGACCGGTAACAAACATGTAAGAAGTATTTTCTACCATCAGAACAAAATCGGTAATGGCAGGTGAATAAACAGCGCCACCGGCACAGGGCCCCATGATAGCACTTATTTGAGGAATAACTCCCGATGCAAGCGTGTTCCGGTAAAAAATATCGGCATAACCTCCCAGCGAAACCACGCCTTCCTGAATGCGCGCACCGCCTGAATCGTTAAGACCTATAACAGGCGCACCGTTTTGCATGGCCAGATCCATAATGCGGCAGATTTTTGCTGCATGGGTTTCGCTGAGCGAACCACCGAATACGGTGAAATCCTGCGAATAAACATAAACCAATCTGCCATTTACTTTTCCAAAACCCGTTACCACACCATCACCAAGGTATTTTTCTTTTTCAAGTCCAAAGTCAATGGCACGGTGTGTTACAAAGGCACCAATCTCTTCAAAAGTTCCTTCATCCAACAGGAAATGAAGCCGTTCGCGCGCAGTGAGTTTTCCTTTCTTATGCTGACTTTCTATTCGCTTGGCGCCACCACCTGCCAGTGATTCCTTTCTCTTTTTTTCAAGCTCTTTAAATTTCGAATTCATGCTTTCTGGTTATGGTTGCGAATGTAAGCCAATTGAAAGACTGACGGCATTCGCCCGATTACTTCATCCTGCTTTTTTTTATTTGCAGCAAATACATACTCGATATGAAAAATATTCTTGCAACTATTCTCTTCATGGCCGCATTACACGCTGCAGCTCTGAACCCATCGCGCGAATACAAAGTACTACCCTCAAAATTCGGAATGACTTACAAGGAAGAACAAATCAGCCAGAAAGACGGAGCCATCCTGAATGCATGGTTTTTTGAACTGCCTAAGAAAACCACCAACTGGATAGTGATCAGCCACAGCGGTGATGGCAACATGGCCGATAATCTTGAAATTGTTAATTCATTCCTTTCAGCCGGTTACAATGTCTGTACTTACGATTACCGTGGTTATGGCAAGAGCAGCGATTTTGAAATTGACCCCGACCTGTTTATCTATCCTCAATTTATAAACGACCTGAATGCCGTACTCGATTACCTGCGTAAGTCAAGAGCCATCACCAAATTTGATTTGTATGGTTTGGGAATTGGTGCCGGCCTGAGCATAGGTGTTGGTACGCAGCGAACCGAAACAAGAAAAATAATTGCCGATGGTCCATGGACAGGTCTTGAATTCATGAAAAAGCGAATCAAGGAAAAACTGAATAAAGATGTTAATGTTCCTTTCGGTTATGATAAAAATTATGAGCCGATGTATGCTTTTGACAAACCGAAGGCCCAGTTAAAAGGAATGCTGATTATCATTTCACCAAAGGATTTACTTGTCGGGCCGAATGAAATTAAATCCATAAAAAATGTAACGCAGACTTACACAGTGAAAGACAGCCCATCCAATGCTGAAAATTTCAGCACGGATAAAAACATATATTTTGAACGGATCAAAAAGTTTTTGGATCAGTAATCCATTCAATCCATCCTTGCCTGTGGTTGGTGTTCTTTCACCAACCATCCAGAATCTTGCCTGTGATTGATGCCTTGCCTGTGGCTGGTGTTCTTTCACCAACCATCTATAATCCGTGCAAAATTTTATTCGATGGCCATCCATGGCAGTTTTACCAAGAATTCAAAATTAACAGAAAACCGGTTGGTGAAAGAACACCAACCCGAGGCAGCAGTGGCAGAAATGACTTACTCAAAATCATCATACAGCAAATACTTGCTGCGGATTTTTTTAAATTGGCTCAACTCTTTCTGCCATGACTGGCGGATGTCTTCTTCGGGCATTTTGTTTTTAATCTGTTTCATCAACTCATCCGTTCCGGCCAGTTTATTAAAAAAAGGAGTAAAGAATTTTTCTTTATCGGGAAATGCTTCATATAAACCTGTAAGCCAGTATAAATAAATGCCGCGGAAGTTTTTCATGTATTCTTCTCCGAAGGCGCGCAAATCAATGCCTTTGCATTTCCGGTTTTCATACGGAGGATTTTTAACTACGCCATCAATGGTTACCGGAGTAAATTCCAGATCGCCATCCTTAAATCCGGGAAAACCTACTACCTGAAAAGGAAATTCAGTTCCGCGGCCAATGCTGAGCGGTGTTCCTTCAAACAAACATAAACTCGGATAAAGATAAATGCTTGACATGTTTGGCAGGTTTGGTGAAGGGCGCACCGGCAGATTGTATTCTGTCTGATGATCATAATTACGGCAGGTAATCACTTTAAGGTTGCATTGCAGTTTATTGCTTAGCCAGCCTTCGCCATTGAGCATGTGGGCATATTCACCAACTGTCATTCCATGAACTATGGGCACAGGATGCAGGCCGACAAACGATTCAAAACCTTTTTTCAAAACCGGGCCATCTACGTAATGGCCGTTTGGATTGGGTCTGTCTAAGATGAGAAGTTGAATCTTATGTTCAGCACAGGCTTCCATCACATACGTCATAGTGCTGATGTAGGTGTAAAACCGAGCGCCCACATCCTGAATATCGAAGATGACGGTTTGCACGCCTGCCAAATCCTGAGCGGTTGGTTTCTTTTTATTTCCGTAAAGAGAAACAACAGGAAGGCCCGTGCGCTTGTCTTTTGCATCTTTAATAGTTTCTCCTGCACCGGCTTCGCCACGGAATCCATGCTCAGGAGCAAAAACACATTTCAGTTTCATGCCCATAGCAAGCAGCGTATCAATCAAATGCGATTGGCCGATGATGGAAGTCTGGTTGCAGACTACAGCAATGGTTTTACCTTCAATCAACGGAAAGTATTTTCCGGTTTGTTCAGCGCCTGTAATAACAGTTTGCTGCTTAAGCGATTCGTGAAAAATAATCTGATTCTGCACACTTGACTGCGAGAAGGCGGAATTGAAAACAGAAATAAGTAGGGAGCAGAATATTAAATGCTTCACAGGGCGAAAGTAAAGGATAGGCAGGTATCTTTAAACCGGTTGGTGAATTAACACCAAGGGGAGGCAGAATTGATTGCCAATGGCCGGTGTTTCTTCATCAACCTTACTACTGTACTTGCTTTTTCATTGAAATTCTATTTTTGGGGAATGGAAAAAGTGAAGGATAAGGCGGGCGAACAATACTGGACTCAGGTATGGAAACAGGTGGAATTACCTCCGCCCATTAATGTCAACGATTTTTCTTTATCCAATCATCTCAACATAGCATTTCATGAAACTTTTGAAAAGCTATTATCAGGATTTGATTTAAGTAATAAGAAAATGCTCGAAGTTGGATGCGGTAACTCTGTTTGGCTACCCTATTTCGCCAAACAATACGGTCTTTTACCTTATGGTCTTGATTACTCAGAACATGGGTGCAAGCAGGCCGAAGCCATTTTAAATCGGGAAAACCTTGAAGGAAAAATTTATCATTCAGACTTGTTTTCTCCACCTTCCGAATTGAAAGAACAGTTTGATATGGTTGTTTCCTTGGGAGTGGTTGAGCATTTCAGCGATACTGAGGCCGCCATTGAAGCACTTAAGTTTTTTCTTAAACCCGGTGGCATTTTGCTTACTTCCATTCCGAATCATGCAGGATTATTAGGATGGCTGCAAAAGACAATTAATCGCCCAGTTTATGACATTCATGTTATTCTTGATAAAGAAATGCTAGTAAAAGCCATTGAATCAGCAGGATTGAAAAACCTGAAATCAACTTATTTGCCCGGCTGCAGTTTTTATGTAAACATGGATATCATTGACAAAAAACCTGCTTTCTATTCGTTCAAGAAAACTCTTTCAAAAATAAGCGGATTGAAAACAAAAGTTTTTTGGGCACTTGAAAAAATATTTGGAAGAATGTTTCCCTCTAAAACTTTTTCGGCAGCTATACTTTCTGTTGCAATAAAGCCGGTAGCTTGATTTGTATAATCGGAATCACATAATTACATTTTTATCAGGTTTTAACTCTGAACTATATGAAAACTTTAATGTTGCTTCCTCTTACTGCATTAATTAGTCTTCATGTAAATTCACAGAACTACGTTTGGACTCAAAAGGCAAATTTTCCGAGTACTCCACGTTACGAAGCCATTGGATTTTCAATTGGCACTAAAGGTTATTTTGGTACTGGCGCTAATTTCGTTTTGAATTCTCAACCATATAATGATTTCTGGGAATGGGATCAGTCAACTAATGTTTGGTCACAAAAAGCAAATGTTCCCGGTCCACCGCGATATGGTGCTGCTGCATTTGCTGCTGATGGTAAAGGATATGTTACTACAGGGTTTTCTGTAATGAACGGGGGGTATTAAATGACTTAAGGGAATATGATCCCTCAACTAATACATGGACACAGAAAACAAATTTTCCCGGAAGCGCCCGATATGATGCAGTTGGAATTTCTGTTGCCGGATATGGCTATATCGGATTCGGCTACTCTCCGCTCAATAATGATTTCTGGAAATATGATCATGTAAATAATCAATGGTCACAGCAAGCATCTCTGCCATCAGCAGCTCGTCAAAGTTTGGCTGCATTTGTTGTGAACAATTTGCTTTATATCGTTGGTGGTTCCGGGGCAAGCGGTGCATTAAACGATACATGGGAATACAATCCTTCAACCAATTCATGGACGCAGAAGTCAAATTATCCACCGGGTACTTGTTATGCAACGATTGCATTTCAAATTTCAGATTTTGGATTTGTCGGAACAGGAACCGTAAATGCTTTTCAATCTTTCAATACATTTTTCCGTTTTGATCCTTCCATTAATTCATGGAGTCAAATTGCAAACCTTCCTGCATCAGGACGTTTTGCAGGTGATGGATTTTCAATTGGTAATTTTGGTTATGCAGGTTTAGGCCGTGATCATATCAATAATCATTACAACGACCTCTGGGAATACGGTCCATCATCCACTTCCATTGCAGAAACCACTTCTCCCCTCACCTTTTCGGTATATCCCAATCCGGCTACTGATATCATCAACATCACTTTAAATGGCCATTGGAAAAACAATGCAACCGTTTCGCTTACCGATATAACAGGAAAAAAAGTTTTGCAGCAATTGCTTACCAACCATAAAGAAACTCAACTCAATGTTTCAGCAATGCCTGCCGGCAATTATGTGGTACTGGTAACTGCCGAAAACGGAAAATCAACTGCGCAGCAAACGGTAGTGGTTGAATAAGCCTCCCCCTCGGAGGGGTTCCCGACCCCTCCGAGGTTTTTTATTCTATTTACTCCCACTTAAGCGCACCTTTCTTAATGATGTACAAGTAACCGGCTAACAGGATGCCGATGAATACGAGCATCTCAATAAATCCTTCCAGGCCTCCTTCTTTAAAATTAACAGCCCAGGGGTACATAAAAATTACTTCCACATCAAACAGTACAAAGAGAATGGCAATAAGAAAATACTTGATGGAAAAGGGGAAGCGAGCATTCTGCTGCGATTCAATGCCACATTCAAACGTATCGAGCTTTACTTCCGATTTGCGTTTCGGACCGAGTAAGTGAGTAGCTGCCATGGTTACCGCTACAAAACCGAAGGCAACGGCTGCCATGATGGCCATGGGGAGGTAATCGTAAGGAGTGCTGTACATAAACTGAAAACTTTTTCCCTGGGTTGATGTTTCTAAAGCGTTGCAAATGTAATCCTGTCAATCAATAAGTAATACCAACCGGTTAATTTTGCACCCCTATATGAATACCTGGCTCATTAACCTTTTGGCTTTTGCCGGAACATACCTTGTCATGGAGTTTGTGGCCTGGAGCAACCACAAGTACATCATGCACGGGCCGGGATGGATTCTGCATAAATCGCATCACGAAGAACGCAAAAGTATTTTTGAATGGAACGACCTGTATTTTGTTTTTTATGCAGCAGTAAGTATGACCTTGGTTTACTTCGGATGGGAAAACCTTGATTATCGTTTCTGGATGGGCTGCGGAGTAGCGGCTTACGGATTGACCTATTTCCTGCTACACGATGTTTTCATTCATGGCCGTGCCAAATTTTTAAGAAGCCTGCGATCCGATTATTTCGATGCCATGCGCAGGGCACACCGGGCGCATCATAAAACTATCACCAAACATGGAGCGGTTGAATTCGGTCTGTTGCTCTTTAACCGGAAGTGGAAAGAAATCATCCGAAGAAACAAGCGAATGAAACATCCGGTTTCCCCTAACTGATTTCCATCAAAAAAAAACCGCCCCACAAGGAGGCGGCTTTCCAAACCAAATCTATGACTATTGTACGCTTAACCGGAAACGTCCGCTCATGGTTGCCTGTTCAACAATGACAGTGTAAATACCGCTGGCAAATGAGGATACATCAAAGCTGCCACCGTTTTCGCCTTCCCATGCATCACCTTCCTTGGTAAGCAATTCACGTCCTGCCATGTCGGATATTCTGAGTTTATACTTTCCATCCTGAATGGCCGTGAAAGCAAAACTTACATGATTGCGAGCAGGATTAGGATACAAGTTCAATTCCATATCATTTCCCGGATCATCAATACGCACCACAGGAGTTGTAAGCGTATGGAAGTAAAGTGTATCAGACCATGCTGACCTTCCACCCCACGGACATTTAGAGCGGAGAATCACCCAGTAATCGGTATCGGGCTGCAGGTTGCGAAGCATGGTTTTACCGGTGCTGCCTGCCTGTGCTACTTTCTGATAGCGCACTACAGCCGAACCTACAATTCCGAACTGAATTTTAATAGAATCGGCCTGCGAGTTGCCATCCCACAAAATCATGGCCTGTTTGTGAGTAATATCCTGAACCAATACCGGACCCGGGAACGGGCAAGCAGCCAGTGTTGTAAAGTATAAAGTCTGTGACCAAGCCGTTGGTGAGCCATTACAGATTCCCTGCACGCTCCATTCGTAAGTTGTTGCGGGTAACAAATTGCCGAGGTGCACAAAATCAGGATTGGTGACAGCATCAAGTGTTCGTATTTTGTAAACATTTGTATTGATTACTTTGAACCTTACTTTATACTGTTGTGCAGCAGTTTGATACCAGTTCAGCTTTACATTTGATTCGGTAACAATGGCAGGTAATGGATTAACCGGAGTAGAACTGCAGCTAAGCGGGCCTGACAGTGTAGTGAAGGAGCTTACCGCACTTCCGGGATTCACACTTTGGCAGAATGCTTTTACATACCAGTGGTAAACAGTACCCGGAGTAAGTCCGTTTATTTTGGTGAATGAAATGTTGCCATTCAATTTCACAAACTGATAAGGTTGCCCAGCCTTGGCATAGTAAACATAAAATGAGTCGGCTGTTACGGCTGGATTCCATGCCAGAGAAGCAGCAACATCGATTATGTTATAAGCAGTTAACATGTTAGGTGTAGCGCACGGCTGAGAAACAGGATTACTTACTGTGATAGAGCGCGGCTCACTGATACATCCTGAAGAAGCAGTAGCTCTTACAGAAAGTGTTTGAGCAGAAGAAACTGTTATCGTTTGTTGTGTTGAATTGTTAGACCACAGGTAAGAAACAGCCGAAGGTTCGTAAGCAGTTAACTGATAGGCGCTGTTAGGAATATAGCTGTATGTAATCTGCGGAGCCATCGGGCGGTCAAGAACATTAACCGTAACCTGTGCCGATGTTCCGTTAGAAGCCTGAACGGTATAAACTCCACCCTGCTTTACCACAATTGACTGAGAGGTTTGTAAGCCGGGTAACCACAGGTAAGTAAAGCCGGGTGAAGCAGTAAGAATTACCGAATCGCCCTGACAGAAAGTGGTTGCCGAAGAGGACGTGATGGTTACCGGTACCAATTGATTTACTGTTACATTCACCGCAGCCGATGTGGCCTGGCAACCATTGGCATCGGTAGTAGTAACACGATAGCTTCCGGCCATGTTTACAGTGATAGATTGCGTTATGGCATTGCCGGGAGTCCATGAATATGAGACCGCAGGCGATGAAGTAAGCGTTACAGATTGACCCGGATTCAGATTTACAGAACCTGATGTTGAAATCTGAGGTACAACAGCAGTATTCACAGTTATGGATTGCGGTGATGAGGTGGCCGAGCATCCGCTGCTGTTGCTTACGCGTACAGAATAATTTCCACCTGCATTAACAGTGATGCTTTGCGTTGTCTGGTTACCCGGTGTCCACAAATAAGAACTTCCTGCACTGGCGGTAAGCGTTACGCTGCCGCCCTGGCAAAAGGTGGTA
>CAADHD010000015.1 GCA_900696575.1 uncultured Bacteroidota bacterium | reverse complement strand
GACAAGATAATCCTGCCTGTACAGACAGTGTGCCTGTGCTGAATGCCGGGAAATCAATGCTTACCTGGCTATTCAATGGCGGATCTAATGAAGTGATCACTGCTCCCGCTACCGAGAAACTCCATACGAAGGTTTGTACTCCTACAGGTAACGGGCCTGTTACTGAATACACTTGTCCGGTGGCTCCTGAACATTGTGTGGCTGATCCGGTAATGCCAACGGGTGTTGATACCGTTCCTCTGCTGAAGTTACATTTATTATTAGAAACTCCGCAACCATTAATGGCCTGTACACAGATGTTATAACCCGAGGTACTTCCTCCCAAGGCTCCGTATTGGGCATACACCTGGTTAGTTGTGGTAACAAACGGGCCTGCTGTAAACGGGCCTCCTATGTTATTGCTGAACTGAACTACCGAAGAATAGCTGCCTGTATTCCAGCTATACTGTATGTTCTGACCCGATACTGCATTGGTGGTTACCAAAGTTACCGTTCCGCTGCAGGCACTGGCCGGTGAGTTTACAAAACCTATGGTACCTGCCGGTGGCGCACTGCTTACCGTAAACACTGCCGAGCCGCTGGAGGTTCCTGCGGGGCAGTTGGCATCGCTCAATGCTGTTACGGTATAGGTCCTTACCCCTGTTAACGTTGGTGTTACCGCTACATTCTCAGGATTGTTATTGGTCGGGCCGAAGTTTACTGAGTTTACTCCGTCACTTACTGTTCCGCTCCATGGGCCTGTGCCTGTAAAGTTGAGCGTTACGGTACCTGATTGGGTTAAGCACAAATTACCTCCGCCTGTTGCTGCCGCTGTAGGAGCAGCTATTATTGTTACCGATGTACTGGCCGATGTTACGCATCCGTTATCATCAGTTACGGTAACTGTATAGGTGCCGCTGTTGGCTACTGGCGGATTGACAATAGACGGATTCTGATCTGTTGCGTTGAAACCGTTGGGTCCGCTCCAAACATAACTGTAAGGACTTGTTCCGCCTGCAGCGTTGCTGTTCAGGTTCAGTGTGCCTGTTGTGCACAGTGGGCTGTTGCTTGTTGGGCCTGCTGTTAATACAGCCGGCTCGGTTATGTCAACCTGCAAATCAGGGTTGCTAATACAGCCATTGTCATCGGTTACCTGTACAAATAAGGTTTGTGCCGTTAAGTTGCTGATGGTGGTCGTTACTCCGAAGTCGTTGTTAAAGCCCCAGTCGAAGAAGAAGGGTGATGCTCCGCTGCTGCCTATCTCTACTTCGCCATCATTGCCTCCGTTACAACTTACGTTGATCTGGTTAATAATGAAAGGAACAGGACGGGGATTTACAACCACATTAACATTAGCTGTTGCCGAACACAGGAATGAACTAGTAACCGTTACGGTGTATGTACCAGCATGAACCGAGGCTGCACTTCCGGTTACTGTTGGATTCTGTGTAAATGCACTGAATCCGTTCGGTCCGCTCCATTCGTAAAACAGCATTCCGTTTGGTAGGGAACTGACTGTAAGCGCATCGCCTTCGCATACCGGAGCATTTGTACTTGCACTTGCAGCGGGTAAAGGTGATACTCCAACATTTACGGTGGTAGTAGCTGAACACGAAGCTGCATCCGTTACTGTTACCGTATAAATTCCGGCATCTGCCAGTGTCATACCTGGTCGTGAAGGATCTTCAACCGAAGCTGAAAATCCGTTGGGTCCGCTCCATACCCAAGTGACAGGAGTAGAGGACCCCAGGTAAGTGGCATCAAGCAGCAATGTTTCATTTTCACAAACCGGTTCGTTGCTGCTCGCTGTTACTCCGCATACAATGTCTATTATATAATCTTCTGTTTCACCGAAGCCTGAATTTGTTGCTCCGCATGAATGGGTAGCTAACGGACCTGGTGATGTATCGCTTGAACGTAATCTCATTCTTGTTGGCCCTAACAAAGCACTCGGATCCACAGTGAAGGTGATGGAACCGGTAGTCGGTCCGCCTACATTGCCTGATACTCCAATGCTTTCCGTAGGCTCAAAAGTTCCGTTCTGGTTGTAATCAATCCACCCGCGTATAAAACAATCAATCCATGTACCACCGGCTACATTCATGTTGTATGTACCACCTGGACTTAATTCGCAGGTTGTGCTTCCCGAAGCAGGGTACAATGTATAATATGGTGCAGTTGGTGCTCCTAACGTAGGGTTATTCAACGTTGTGCCGGGTATTTCAACTAATGAAATATAATCTCCAAAGGATGTTCCGTTTGCATAAGTTGGTATGCAATAACATGAAATTAAATCTGTTGTGAACGATCTTGTACTGCATCCCGTAGCATCTCCGTCAACATTATACGCCACCACTTTCCAGTAATACGTAGTATTGGTTAACGGGCCTGTTGCATACGAGGTGGCCGGGCTGTTTTGCACTAATGCAATAGGATTTTCTCCGTCAACATCGGCAAAATTGGTCCCGAAATAAACTTTATATCCGGTTGGGCCACCTCCGCCTGATGCCCATGTAAGCGTGGTGCCGTTTATACAGGCTACACCACCATCTGCCGGTTCGTTCAACAGAGCACAATTGGGAGGTGAGGGTATAAAAAACTGGACTTCAATTGCCGAACGGAACGGGAATACCGTGGGCGTTCCGAAATCAGTCCACGGGCCGGTAAATGCATTTGCAAAGAAAAAGGTTTGTGTTCTGGTTGGATTTTCTGACTGATAACTGAAACCTATGTTAACGGTGTTACTTGTTTCTTGTACTACCCCAACAAAGAAATTCCCTGACACGCTTTGTGCCGGTGTTATGGGTATAAAAGCTTGTTGTGCTGCGCTGCTTATGTTGATAACCGATGGCGAAACATAAAGCAGATTACCCGGTTGTCCGGAAATTTCATCAAATATGGCAATCCGAAATTGACGGGAAGCAGAGCTGAGTTGGAAATCTACCTTCACTTCGTTAACCAATGCCGGTACCGCTGCATTAAACTTTGATACAAATACTCCAAAAATTCCCGGATTAAAACCTACGCCACCGGTCAGCGGTGCTGTATATTTATAGGAATACAAATTCGCTGTTACCGGTTGCGACATACTCAATGCATCATTTCCTGTATTATCATCTGGCGGCACACTTACTGATATTGTATTGGCCCCGGTTGAAGTTGGTGTATATCCGCTAAAAGTTACTACTGTGCTTGAACATGATGGCAAGGAAGTTACTGTTTGTATATCGCTGAATGTATTGGCTCCTGTTATATTCAAAGTTACATTGCCTGTATAAGGATTGATACCTACATTAGTAATGCGTGATTGAATTTGATGCCCAGATGTAAAAACATTCGGCAGACTTCCATACGTATATATTAAATCAACCTTTGCATCATTATTAAAAGAAGAAGGTGTTAAGCGGGTAGCCGGTCTGAATGCAGTTGGAGTAGCATTCAAAGTTACAACCGGAGTACATGATAATGTACTTTGTGCCTGATATAACCCGGGGCTTACGGCAGTATTACAATCTACAACCGCTGTGGTTGATAAAGTGCCTACACAATACTCCCATTGAAAAGCTACATATATGCCCTGACCTGTATAAGTAAAGGCCGCCCCATTACTTAAATTTACAAGAAAATTTCCGACTGTTCCCGGCAAAGTGGTAGCCGCATTATGTACCTCTGTCATCCCTGTCAAGGCAGTTGCCCAAGTAGTACTTTTTAAATCGGTGGCATCCGTGGTGTTTTGAAACCAAACCCTTAAGTTACCCGTACCGGCTACTCCCGGTGCTGTTGTATAACCCCATCCGATTTGAGAAAACGTTTGTCCGTTTACAAAACCCGCAGCAGCCATTTCGGCAGGCGATATTATGTAATGAGCCTGTGCCAGGCGGTAGCGTGTTGAAGGTGCACGCGCATTGCCTGATGTGCCTCCGCCTCCCGTTAATGCACTTACCGGACATTGTGCATATAATGCCGCGTCCGTCATCATTATTCCTGCCATCAATAGCAGAAATATTAATCTGAGTAATTGGATTTTTTTCATAAGATTTATGGTTTTTAGTTGTTGATTAATTTTTAAAATGTTATTTTTTTCTTATTTGTAAATACTGTTATTACGAGTTTTCACGGAAAACAAAAGTTAATTTCGTTTCGAAATGTACTCACATATCCCTCACTGAACAACATCACTTTTCCTTCATTTATGTGAACACTATGTTATTTAAGTTCAATGTATTAAAAAGATGGGTGAATAGTCTGTTATATTTGGTAAAAAAATTTCAGGTTTAATTTATTTCCTGCCTCAATTCATCTAAATACCAATATTAGCTAGGAGGGTCAATTTTTTGCCCCTTTTTAACTTGATTTTTTAATAGCTCTTGTCATGCAGAGCTGTGAGATATTTCCCGGCAATCATTCTAAATTACCAAAAATCATCCTTACCCTTTCTTTTATCTTTACCCCCATGTCAAAAAAAGCCCCTGTTGATATACTGTTCGAACCCATCAAACGGTTCATTAACAACTCCACCACCAGCGGAATCCTCCTCTTTTCATCTGCCACCCTTGCCCTTATCCTCAGCAATTCGCCCTGGCACGACCAGTTTCACCATTTATGGGAAATCAACTTCGGCTTTAGCTTCAACAATTTCTACATCGAAAAATCACTCCATCACTGGATCAATGACGGGCTAATGGCAGTCTTCTTCTTCGTAGTCGGCCTCGAACTCAAACGCGAAATCATCGCTGGCGAGCTTAACGAACCCCGCAAAGCCATGCTCCCCATAGCCTGCGCCATAGGCGGCATGGTATTCCCTGCGGCCGTTTACCTCCTCTTCAACCACAGCGAGTATTCCTCCAAAGGCTGGGGAATCCCTATGGCTACAGACATTGCCTTCGCTCTTGGTGTACTCTACCTGCTGGGCGACAAAGTACCCCTCACCCTCAAAGTATTCCTCACAGCCCTTGCCATTGCCGATGATCTCGGTGCCGTCCTCGTCATCGCTCTTTTTTATACCTCAGACATTAACATCACCAGCCTCCTCACCGGCAGCATCTTCATGGGCGCCATGATCATTTCGAATATACTGGGAGTTAGAAGTGTCCTTTGGTACGGCATCCTCGGTATCGGAGGCCTGTGGCTTGCCTTCCTCATGTCAGGCGTACATGCCACCATTGCCGCTGTGCTTGCCGCCTTTACCATTCCCGCCAACGTTAAAATTGACGAACTCACCTTCGTTAAGCGCATGGAAAACCTCATGCAGAAGTTCCGCACCGCCCGTCCTAACAACGTAAGTACCGTAACCAACGAACAACTCCACATCCTCGAAGAAGTACGCCACCTCTCTCAAAGTGCCCTGACTCCCCTCCAGCGCCTCGAACATACCATGCATCCTCTTGTTGCCTTCGTCATTATGCCCATATTCGCCCTTTCCAATGCCGGTATTACCGTTTCAGGAGATCTCTCCGATCATCTCTTCAGTCCCGTTACTCTGGGCGTTATGTTCGGTCTTCTGGCGGGTAAGGTCATTGGTGTGGCCGGGGTAGCTTACATATTTCTTAAACTTAAATGGGTAACCATGCCGGCAGGGCTTAACTTCAGCCATATAGTTGGAGCTGGCTTTCTGGCTGCAGTCGGCTTTACCATGTCATTATTCATTACAGGTCTTGCCTTTGCCAACCCCGATTATACCCTTCAGGCCAAACTCGGAATCCTGGTCGCCTCCCTTACAGGCAGTTTCGTTGGCTACTTCATCATCCGCAAAAGCCTAAAACCCTCTATCACCAAAATCTGATAATGAACCTTCTTTTGATTGATACCATTCATCCTCATTTTTTTGAAAGGATGAAGGAGGTTGATGTTCATATCACCGATGGTACCTCCTTTTCGGAAGCTGAAATCTTCAGTATCATCCCTTCCTTCGAAGCCATCGTTATACGTTCCCGCATACCCATCAACCAAAAACTGCTCAGCGCAGCAACCAATCTCCGCCTCATTGCCCGTGCCGGTGCAGGCATGGAAAACATTGATCTCATCGCTGCTAAGAAAAGAAACATCCTGTGCATCAACGCTCCTGAAGGAAACAGCAATGCCGTTGCCGAACATGTCCTTGCCATGCTGCTGGCCCTTCTCAACAACATTCCCCGCGCTGATGCCGAAGTTCGCAATAATATCTGGCATCGCGAAGCAAACCGTGGCTTTGAACTCCAAGGCAAAACCATAGCCATCATAGGCTTCGGAAATACAGGTAGCGCCCTTGCCCGAAAACTTCAATCCTTTGAGGTTAACCTCCTCGCTCTTGATAAATACCTTAAGATAGATAAATCCATCTATCCTTATGTTACACAGGTTGATTGGCCGGATGTCTTCTCGCATGCTGATATTGTTTCCTTTCATCTGCCACTTACCGATGAAACCACTTGCCTTGCCGATGATTCTTTCTTTCATTCCTTTCGTAAACCCATCTGGTTTATTAATACGTCAAGAGGTAAAGTAGCCTCCACTTCAGCAATAGTCAAAGCACTCAAATCCAAAAAACTTCTCGGAGCCTGTCTTGATGTTTTCGACTTCGAAGATTCCTCATTCGAACAGGTAAATCTCACTTCCAATGCAGATTTCAACTACCTCAGGCAATCCAAAAATGTAATTCTTACCCCTCACATTGCCGGCTGGACTCACGAATCAAATTACAAAATAGCTTCTGTATTAAGCGACAAAATCATTCAATGGCTTCGAAGCAACTCTTGAGTATCCGCCCAAAGAAACATCTTGGCCAGCATTTTCTTATTAATGAAACTGCCTGCCAAAGAATCGCTGACGCCATTCCAAGAGAAAATCAATTTCCAATAATTGAAATCGGACCCGGTACCGGAGCACTCACCAGATTTCTGCTCCGGTTAAATCGTCCCCTCACCGTTGTTGAATACGATATTGAAGCCATTCAATTTCTCAATAAAAACTATCCATTAAAATTCAACATCATTCATGATGATGTTCTAAAAACCGACTGGCATCAATTCGGAAATCAGTTCAATCTTGCCGGAAATCTTCCTTACAACATTTCAACACAGGTGCTCTTCAAAGTATTCGAAAACCGGAATAATGCTTTGTGCTGTGTTTTTATGCTGCAGAAGGAAGTTGCAGAGCGATTAGCATCTCCCCCCGGTTATCGGCAATATGGAATTTTAAGTGTGCTGCTTCAGGCTTTTTATAACATTGAACTTTTGTTCACCTTATCGCCATCTGATTTTTATCCTCCGCCTGAAGTGCATTCATCAGTCATAAAAATGAATAGAAACGCTGTTAAGCACTTGAATTGTGATGAGAAGAAATTCATTACGATGGTAAAAACAGCATTCAATCAGAGAAGAAAGAAATTAAGCAATGCCCTTAAATCATTAATTTTTGAATGGCCTGCTGAAGCAGATTTTCGCAATGCACGTGCAGAAGAGTTATCGTGGCAGGATTTTGAAAAGCTGACTTCCCTTACAGAGAAGAAATAAAAAAAGAGGCGGTTTATTTCAGCATAATGCTGGTTGCTCCAATCAGATTTCCTCCTGTATAAATTTCAACAAGATATTTTCCTTTTGCCAGTGAAGAGCCTTTATTGCTGTAAAAACAAAGGTTCATTCTATTATTGTCAAAATCAAAGGAATCTTTACTGCTGAACAATATGGCCTGACTGTTATACATAAAAGTTTCGGTACTGGTAGTCATCACTGCGCCATCAGGGGTTAAAATCCTAATATATACATCTTTGTTTCCACGGTCAACAACAGCATTTTCAAGAATAGTAAAGCAGGTTTTAAATCTTTCTACAGACGAAGCTTTATTTGTTTCTACTTCCTTGCCATTTGATTTGTATTTCACACCTATGGTCTTAATATCCGTGGTACGCAGAATAGAACCAATAGCCACTTTGCTTGTCAGCAAAGTGTTTTCCTGAGTTAATGTTTGCACTTTGTTGCGCTCTTCTGTCAGATTCACATTGAGCGATTGATTTTCCTGACTCAGCGTTTCATTCACCGCTTTAATAGAATCCATCTGAATCACATAGTTTTGATTCATAAGTCGAAGAATTGTCAACTCTTCCTTTGCTCTTTTCAACTGAGCTGCATCACCTGAATTAATTAAACGCTGTATCTCTTCAATTTTAGCTTTTATCTCTTCGTCTTTGGCGGCAAGCTGGCTTTGTAAGCCGGCATTCTCCTGACTAATTTTCTCATACTCGGTTTTTACCCGCTGAAGTTCGGAAGATATCATATCCCTTTCAGCTATTGTGGAGTCAAGGGTTTTGTTTACTTCTTCGAGGTGGGTTTTTTTATCAAAAAACTGCCATAGCAATAATCCGTTTACCGCTAACAGAATTGAAATTACAACAATAACGATTACCTTTTTGGAATCCTGTTCCTTATTTTCAAATTCAGGTGAATCCATGTTTTCAGTCATAAGCAGGGGTTATTCATTAGAGGCACGAAAGTATAAATTTTGATTTTATACGCGAATTATTACCATTGGTTACTAAAAATTGAAGGGTTAGCTAATTTAGCAGGGCAGTTGAATATCCATGCTGGCTGACTTTCTACATTACATTTTTCCGGAATGTTGCCGCGCTTGCGGTAATGCCTTGTTTAAAGGAGAAGAGGTTCTCTGCACATTCTGCCAATATCACATACCAAAGACAAATTATCATAAGTATGCCGGTAATCCTGTTGAAAGAAGGTTTTGGGGGAAAGTGCCCATTCAACATGCCTCGGCATATCTGCTGTTCAATAAAGGACAGCGAGTGCAACGGCTTTTGCATCAGTTAAAGTATAATGGAGCTACTGAAATCGGAACATATTTAGGCAACCTTTTTGGAAACGAGTTGAAACAATCCATGTTTTTTCAGGGTATTGATGCTGTTGTTCCCGTTCCTTTACACATTTCGCGTTTGTTAAAAAGAGGATACAATCAAAGTGAATTTCCGGCCAAAGAAATTGCCAAATGCCTGAATTGTTTCATGGATAATAATCTGATTTACCGATGTGTTAAAACAGACACACAAACTAAAAAACACCGATACGAAAGATGGCAGAATGTTGAAACAATCTTTCGCCTTAATGAAGCCAGGAAGTTTGATTATCGTCATGTGCTGCTGGTAGATGATGTTGTAACTACTGGTTCTACCCTCGCATCATGTGCTTCAATTTTAGTTAACGATGCTAAAGTGAAAGTAAGTATTGCCGCCCTGGCCGTGGCTTAATCCGGTTTTATGCTGTCCTTTCATTTCATTTGCCGCTTTCAGCTTATGCTTTCTCTTCTTTAACCAAAGGATGACCTGCTGCTGCCATTGTATCTGCATACCTTTGTCTGCGTTTATTTTTTGATTGATGAAACATACTTATCTTGGAACTGAGCCTGCTGTTATGGAACACTTGTATCAGCAGTATTTGCAAGATCATGATTCTGTAGATGAAAGCTGGCAAAAGTTTTTTGAAGGATTTGATTTTGCCAGGACTTCGTTTGGCGAAACGGAAGGAGTAATTCCTGAACAGCTACAGAAAGAGTTCCGTGTACTGAACCTGATCAATGGTTACCGAACACGCGGCCATTTATTTACCAAAACGAATCCTGTTCGTGAAAGAAGAAAATATACTCCCCTTCTTGATCTGGAAAATTTCGGCTTAAGTGAAACTGATCTTGATACCGTTTTTCAGGCCGGAACCGAAATAGGAGCAGGCCCCGTTACTCTTAGAAGCATAATTGAAAGGCTCGAAAAAACGTATTGCACCAGCATTGGCGCTGAGTACAAATACATACGGACACCTGAAATTATTCAATGGCTTGAAAAGAAAATGGAGGGCTCATTAAACACGCCTCATTATTCCATAGAAGAGAAAAAGCATATTCTCAGCAAGCTGAATCAGGCAGTGGCCTTCGAAAATTTTATTCATACGCGTTTTACCGGCCAGAAACGGTTTTCATTGGAAGGCTGTGAAGCACTGATTCCTGCCTTAGATGCTGTTATCAGCCATGGAGCCGATCTCGGTATTAAGGAATACGTCATTGGCATGGCTCACCGCGGCAGGTTAAATGTTTTAGCCAATATTCTCGGAAAAAAATACGAAGAGATTTTTACCGAATTTGAAGGCATTGAATACGAAGACAATCTTTTTGCCGGTGATGTAAAATATCATCTCGGATTTTCTTCCAACATCACCACTCAAACCGGACAAGATGTTCACCTCAGTGTAACTCCTAATCCTTCGCATCTGGAAGCAGTGGACGCTGTTGTGCAGGGAATGGTACGTGCTAAAATTGACCAGACCGAGGGGGGAACCGAGGATATGATTGCCCCTATTCTGATTCATGGAGATGCAGCCATTGCCGGGCAGGGTATTGTTTACGAGGTAATTCAAATGTCGCAGTTGCGCGGTTACCGTACAGGAGGCACTATTCATCTTGTGCTTAACAATCAAATCGGGTTTACTACTAACTATCTCGATGCCCGTTCGAGCACTTATTGTACTGATGTAGCCAAGGTTACGCTCTCCCCGGTGTTTCACGTGAATGCCGATGATGTGGAGGCCCTTGTGTTTACCATTCAATTAGCTATGGAATTCAGGCAGAAGTTTCACCGCGATGTGTTTATTGATATTCTCGGATACCGAAAGTACGGACATAACGAAGGCGATGAACCCCGGTTTACTCAGCCGCTGCTCTACAAAGCCATTGCTTCGCATCCCAATGCACGCGAAGTGTATGTACAGAAATTGATTGAGCAGGGTGAACTGGAGGCCGAGATGGCCAGAGCCATGGATAAGGAATTCAGGGAACTGTTGAACAGAAGCTTTGAAACAGCCAGAAAAAGCAGTAAACAGAAAGAGTCGCCCTCTTTGGAAGGAAGCTGGAAAGGACTGCGCAAATCCACTCCGGAGGATTTTCTTCAATCGCCTGATACATCGGTAACGGAAAATGTGTTGAAGGAATGCGGCATTAAACTGAATACACTTCCGGCTGATAAGAAATTCTTCAGTAAAACCAACAGGCTTATTGAAGAGCGCAGAAGGATGATAGAAGAAAACCGTCCGCTCGACTGGGCTATGGGTGAATTGCTTGCCTATGCATCGCTTTTGACAGAGAAAAAATCAGTCCGCATAAGCGGCCAGGATGTGGAACGCGGTACTTTCTCTCATCGCCATGCTGTAGTTACAGTGGAAGATTCAGAAGAGCATTATGTACCGCTTCAACATCTTAAAGAAGTACAAGGAAGGTTTTCTATTTACAATTCGCTGTTGTCTGAGTACGGTGTACTTGGCTTTGATTACGGATACGCTTTGTCATCACCTCATTCCTTAGTCATCTGGGAAGCTCAGTTTGGCGATTTCAGTAACGGAGCACAGATTATCATTGATCAGTACCTGAGCAGCGCAGAAGACAAATGGAACCGACAGAACGGAATAGTATTACTGCTTCCGCATGGGTACGAAGGTCAGGGAGCTGAGCACAGCAGTGCGAGGATGGAAAGATTTCTTGCTCTCTGTGCCGAAGAGAACATACAGGTGGTCAATAGTTCAACACCGGCTAATTTTTTTCATGTGCTTCGCAGGCAGCTTAAATGGCCATTCCGCAAACCTTTAATTGTATTTACCCCGAAAAGCCTGCTTCGTCATCCCGATTGTGTATCGCCTGTATCGGATTTTACACAAGGTCGTTTTCAGGAAGTTATTCTGCCTTCAGCATCTCAATTGAAAAATGCAGAGCGCTTGTTGATTTGTTCCGGTAAAGTGTATTACGATCTTTTGCAGAAAATAAAAGAGCAGAAAAAAGAAAACACAGCGATTATCCGTTTGGAGCAGTTTTATCCTTTTCCTAAAAATCAACTGGAAGAGGTATTAAAAAAATATACCGGAAAAATCCCGGTAAGATGGGTTCAGGAAGAGCCTTCAAACATGGGAGCTAACTGGTTTTTACAGATGCAGCTTAAGCACATACAGGGTATTGACTATATCTGCCGATCTGCAAGCGCAAGCCCGGCTTCGGGCTCATACAAGGTTCACGAAAAAGAACAGGCTGAACTTCTTGATAAGGCATTGAAATAAAAAAGCCCCGATAAGAAGCGGGGCTTTTTTTCTGATCAAAACTTTTATCAACGGGTAATCACCATTCGCTTCACAACTTTTTGGTCATTTAAAGTCAAAGTGTAGAAATATACGCCTGCTTTCAAATCAGCAGTATTTACTACCGCATAATGACTTCCCAGAGTTTGAGAATTATTAAATGGTTGCATAACGGTTTTTCCAAGCAGGTCAGTAATTTCAATAGTTACTTGTCCAGCCTCAGGAAGATGATATGGAATTACCGTTTGATCATTGGCGGGATTCGGTACATTCTGTCCTAACCACAAAGTATTTCCATGGGTTAGCTCAGTAATTCCGGTTGGGCAAATGCCGGCTTCTTCAAAGCAAACATCATCTATAGCCCAACCTTCATAAGTTCCTGTCAAATCAGACATGAACCGGAAACGGAAGAACACGGCATTACTGCTGCCACCGAAACATTGTTCAAATTGCGATAAAATATAATTGCCCGGGAATCCTGTAAAACCGGGGCCCGGAGGCAAACCGGGGAAGGAAATAATGAAAGGTGAATTGTACCAGTCAGACGGATTGAAGCCACCCAAAGTCTGCCAGGTATTTCCATAGTCAGTTGAATAATCAACAGCGCCACCGTCAGCAAACGGTTCAATGTTGAATTGATGCCAGAAACTGAGTTTGTATGTTTTGGCAGGATCAATGGTAAATACCGGAGTAAATAAACCTGAAGTGTCGCGGTTCGGATAATTATTATTCAGGTCGGTCATCCAGGCATTAACACCGCTGTGAGCAGAATTAAGAACGGTTTGATTGGGCGTACCTAATTCAAATTTTGAATTGTTATTATAGCTCAAGGCACTCAAAGCAACCCATTGCGGGCCTGATTCAAAATCGTTGCAATAAGGTGCTGAGGTTACACTGATGGTATCAATAACCTGAATAACGTAGCATAAGGTGTCATCGGTCGGATTCTGATCAACAGAGCTGTTTGGATTTGCAGTAACCACACATACATCATGGAACCCGGCACTGGCAATCCAGTTGAATGGGAAATTGTGAAGGGCTGAATCACCGGTAAGCAATGCCGGGCTGTAGTTGATTTGGTTTGCTCCGATAAAGTTTCCGTCAATCCACAACTGAGCTTCTACTTCATTTAGCGGAGTAGTACCACGGTTTTTAATGTGTGAACGGAACTGAACGGTTTGTCCTGCAAAAATCAAAGGAGTAGGAGCATTGTCTTTAATAGTAACCGGAGCAGCCGTTAAAGGAACAGGAACTTCAAGGCAGAAATCATCTAAAGAAAATCCATCGGTCTGGGTAAATCCGTCAGAGCAAAAAGTAAAGCGGAATTGAACGGAAGGCTGGCCGTTGAAAGCCCCTCCAACAGCGCCAAGATTCTGCATTTGCGTAAGAACCCAACCGCTTGAATTACCACTCCAGCCCGGAAGTGCAGTAGCACAGGTTAGGTTAGATGAATACCAGTTAATGTATGGCGGGGGTGCGTTCAAAGTTCCCAGAGGTGTCCATGTTGCTCCTTGGTTCAGGGTGTATTCAAGCCTAACTCCGTCACCGCCTGCCGGCAGGTTGTTATTTCGCCAGAATGTCAATCGTGTATCAATGGCATTGGTCATGTCAAAGAATGGAGAGTAGAGCGAAACGCTTGCATTGGCTGTGTAAGTGGAATTAAGGTTAATATCCCATGCATTAACACCACTGTGAGCACCTGTGGTAGCGCCAAATGCCGGAGTACCTAACTGCCAGTTCGTACCCGGGCTGCCACCCACATTTACCTGCGATGCCCAACCGATATTCGGCCCTTCGAAGTTGTCGCAATAAGGTTGAGTGTATGATAACGTAATAGTAGGCATACCGGCCAATGGTTTGCAGGTTGTGTCGTTAAGCGCATTGCCATCATTAACCAGATCTGTCCATGAACACAATGTAAAACCACCGGAAGGGAAGTTGAAACAAGGCATGGTAAATTGTGTTGTCGTTCCCGGTGCAAGGTTACCTGTCCATGGATAAGGTCCGTAAACAGTGGTATTTCCCTGATTATCGGTTACACGGTAATAAACATCAAATGAGGTAAGAGGGTTTAATCCGAAATTTTCAAGTGTAACAGTAACAGGCTGACAGCTTCCGGCAGGTGCAAAAGCGGCAGGAGCAGAAATTGCAGATACTCCTGCATCAAACGGCTGAGGAACGTCAATACAGAAATCATCTAATGAAAAGCCGTCTCCGATTACAGAAGCATCAGAGCAGAAAATAAAACGAAACTGAACATAACTCTGGCCGGGAATTCCGAGCAAGGCAAGGTTTTTCATTTCAACTTTAATCCAACCGGTACCTATTCCTGCCCACCCCCATGTATTACTGCAGTTCATATTTCCGGTGTACCAGTTTACATAAGGCGGATTCGGATTTGCGCCATTAATTCCAATCTGTGTCCAGGTACTGCCGTTTAAGCTATATTCAACCCTAACACCATCCCATCCGGTTTCTGTGCTGTAATTTATCCAGAACGAAATTCCTGCAAGCGTAATACTGCTGAAATCGAAAATAGGTGTATAAAGTGAGGTATTTGCACTGTTGGTATAAGCGCTGTTAAGATTGATATCCCATGCATTTAAACCGCTATGCGCACCGGTAGTTGGTCCGAAAGCAGGCGTTCCTAACTGCCAGATAGTACCTGCATTTCCACCGGTATTCAGTACTGCGCTCCATCCCTGATTGCCGCTTTCAAAATCATCGCAATAACTTGAAGTGCCAAGTGTGATTACAGGAATACCCACCAATGCAGTACAGGATGTATCATTCAACGCATTGCCGTCACCGGGGAGGGAAGTCCAAGAACAGAGAGTAAACTGCCCGGCAGGGAACGTAGCACAAGGCAATGTTACCTGTTGCACCTGGCCGGGAGTTAATGTTCCCGTGAAAGGAAATGGGCCAAAGGTGGTTACTGTTCCATTGATATTGAGTGAGTAAAAAATATCGAAGTTACTGATGGGATTTAAACCGTAATTCTGAACATTTACAGTTACATCCTGGCAACTGCCTGCAGGGGCAAAACCAACCGGCCCTACAATATTGGGGATACCGGCATCTAACGGCTGCGGTGTTTCAATGCAGAAATTATCAATGGCAAAATGACTAACCACCACGGAAGGATCCGAAGTAAAAATAAACCTGAACTGAATGATAGGTCCGTAAGGGAAGGATGGAGGAAAGGTGTATTCAGCTTTTTTCCAGCCATTGCTGTTGCCGGCCCATGCCGGCAGATTACCGCTTGAGATGATGGTATTGGTGTACCAGTTAACCTGGCAGCCGCAGGTATTGGCTAAGTCGCCAAGCAGTGCCCAGGTTGTTCCTCCATCGGTAGAATACTCAAGCCGTGTTCCGTCCCAACTGGTTTCCGTATTGTAATTCAGCCAGAAACTTAGTTTTGTGCCAATGGGTATGGTGCCAAATACCGGTGAGTAGAGAAATGAATTGGCATTATTGCCATAAATCGTATTTAAACCAACGGCCCATACATTTGGAGGTGATTGGGCAGTATATCCACCGTTAGTCGGAACTCCTAACTGCCATGGAGTGGCTCCAAGAGCTGTAGAATCAGAAAAAAGCGGAGGCGGCACATCAAAATTATCGCAGAAAGGAAAAGATATTCCCTGCGAGGCAACAAACTGTATACAACCTGATGAAGGGTTCGTGGTTTGATTAAGACAGGCCGAGCCGTCTTCGGAAACCACATAGTAGCAAACTGTGTCTCCGTCATTCACAGCCGGAATCTGACCTACATAAATAGAATCCTGTGTGTTGTTCATCACAACAGCCGTATAAGGAGAACCATTGACGGAATAATACAGCGTAACACTGTTTATGCCCGAATTATCTGTTGTTGCAACGGTAACATTGTAAGGCCCGAGGTTATAAACCGTATTGATGAAAAGCGGTGGAAGAAATGATAGTGTTGGCGGGGTAAGCTCGCAGGGCGCTGCAACAATACAAATATCATCTATTGCCCAGCCGCTGTTGCCATTGCCACCGGGTATGTTGCTGTCCCACATTATAAACCTGATCTGAACATCAGGAAAACCCGACCATGGCGAAATATCAAAATACTCTGTTTTCCACCATCCGTTCAGCGGAACGGCATTAGGATTACCGGGAGCCCAAATTGGATAGGATGCTGCTGAAAACTGATAGCCCTGTGCAGAAAAAGGAGCTCCGGGCGGATTTACCTGATCCGTAATATACTCGCTGGTAAGCTGAAACCAGTTCTGCCCGCAGTCAATAGATACTTCCACAATGGCTACATCAAAAAAATCAATTTTGCAGATGTGATTGAATGAGAGAATCGCATAGGTCATTCCGGTTAGATCTATACAATCTGTACGCAAATCAATCGTATCGCCTACATCAATGTAAGCCGTATCAGAGTAAAGTGCACTGGCAAACAGCCGGCTGTTCTGTGCAAAGCCATGCGTTCCGTTGAAAACGGTAGTACAACTGTCGCGAAGCGATGGGTCATCAAAGTTTTCATGCCATGTGCAGTTTTGTGCGTTGGCCGAAACAGTGATTACAGTAAATGCAATAAGAGCAACTAATTTTTTTAGCATGTTAAATTGATTTTTGGAGTTGGCGGTGATTTATCGGGTGATTATTATTTTGTGTGAATTCAATGAATGGTTTCCGTTAAGGGAGATGAAATAAATTCCTGCCTGCAAATCTGATACATTCACCGGAATGATAAGCCCTTTTGAAACAGTTTTTTTAAGCGGTATAGATTTTACTATCCTGCCGGTTACATCGGTAAAAATGAATGAGTGGTTTTCGCTTCCGGCTTCATCTGTCCTGATATAAATAGTTTCTGTTGCCGGATTGGGGAATATTGAGAAAATGGATGTGTGCTGCTGCTGTTCACTGACTGAAGTCGGCCCCATATCCTGAAAACATACATCATCAATTACCCAGCCTTCGTTTGTTACGGTTTGGTCGCTCATAAAACGGAATCGGAAAAGCACATTATTCGTTCCGAAATTCTGTTGCCATGATGCCTGAACATAATTGCCAAGGTTGCCGGTAAATCCGGGCTGAGGAGGAATGCCGCCTAATGAATTTACAAACGGATAGTTATACCACGTAGCCGGATTGTAAATGCCAAGCTGCTGCCAGGTAACTCCGAAATCGGTTGAGTAATCAACAGCTCCGCCATCAGCAAAAACTTCTGTGTTGAATTTGTGATAGAAACTGAGTTTGTAATCATGTGCCGGATCAATGGTAAACAGGCTGGTGAATAAGCCTGATGAATCACGGTTGCCGTAATCGGTACTTAAGCCTGTCATCCAAGCTTTGGTGCCGCTGTTGGCTGCATTCAATACGGTTTGTGCCGGTGTGCCCCATTGCCATGAAGTGTTATTGTTGTAACTAAGTGCATTGTACGAAACAAACTCAGGTGCATTTTCAAAATCGGTGCAGATGTTATTATTCACCGCATTTATGCTGGCAATAACCTGAAGCTGATAACACAACGTATCATCATTCGGATTCAAATCAGCCGTTCCGTTTGGATTGGCGGTTACAACGCATACAGTATGTGTGCCGGCAGTTGCAGACCATGTAACACTGAAAGTGTGCAAAGCCGAGTCGTTCAATGGCATTGGCGGAGAATAATTTTTCAGATCCGTAACAATCAGATTTCCATCTATCCACAATTGCGCATCAAGCGTTGATAGGGGAGTGGTGCCTTTATTTTTCAAATGCGAACTGAACTGAATGTTTTGCCCTTCGAATATCAGCGGGAACGTAGTATTGTCTTTTATGGTAACCGGAGCAGCCGTAACCGGTACCGGTACTTCAAGGCAGAAATCATCTAACAAAAATCCATCACTTGTAACTGAACCGTCAGAACAAAAGACAAATCTGAACTGAATAGCTGGCGCATTATTGACTCCCGGAAAAATGCCAAGGTTTTTCATCTCTGCAAACTTCCATCCCTGGCTGTTGCCCATAAACGCCCACGTTCCGGCACAGCTTATGTTGCCGTTATACCAGTTCGAATAAAACTGTGCGGGAGGGTTGGCTCCGCCTATTTGTGTCCATGTGGTTCCATTCAATGAATACTCTACCCGTACTCCGTCAAAACCCTGCTCTGTATTATGCCTGTACCAAAACGACATCTTTGCATCTACCGCATTCGTAAAATCAAAGATGGGCGATACCAATGCGACATTGGCATTATTGGTATAAGCCGAGGTAAGGTTAACTGCCCAAGCATTTACTCCTGAATTGGCTCCGTTTAAAGTTCCAGAATTGGGTGTGCCTGACTGCCAGTTGGTTCCTGCATTTCCTCCGGGCAGCAACACATTAACCCACCCCGGATTTACACCTTCAAAATTGTCGCAATACGTTTGCGAATAAGAAACCGGAATTACGGTTACACCGGTCAGCAAAACGCATGAAGTATCGTTCAATGCATTGCCGTCATTAGGCAAAACAGTCCATGAGCAAAAAGCAAATGCACCTGAAAGAAAGGTTACACATGGTAAAGTTACCTGAGCGGTTGCGCCCGGTGCAAGAATACCTGTCCATGAAAATGGGCCTGAAACAACCGTATTTCCGCTCTGAGTTGTTGAGTAGTAAATATCAAGCGTAGTGATCGGGTTTAATCCGAAATTCTGAACAGTAACTTCTACCGGCTGGCAACTGCCTGCGGCTGCAAATCCTGACGGCTGATTGATAAGCGGCACGCCTGCATCAAAGGGCTGGGGTGCTTCAAGGCAGAAATTATCAATGGCTGCACCGTCAAACACTACCGAACCGTCTGAAGTAAACACAAACCTGAACTGAATGTTGGCACCGAACGGAAAGGTACTTGTGAATGTATATTCAGCTTTGGTCCAGTTATTTTGTGTTCCGGCCCATGCCGGTTGATTGCTCGAAAATATATTGTTGGTGTACCAGTTAGCCTGGCAAGCGCATGAGTTTGCCAAATCACCTAAAAGCGCCCAGGTAATTCCTCCATCGGTTGAATACTCTAAGCGCGTTCCGTCAAACGAAGTTTCTGTTTGATACTTGATGTAAAAACTGAGTTTGGTTCCCACCGGAGGTGTACCGAATACAGGCGAGTACAACAGTGCATTCGCATTGTTGGTATAATCTCCTGTTAATCCAACTGCCCAAACGTCAGGCGCAGATAATGCTCCTGTAAGTACACCGTTAGTCGGAACACCGTTCTGCCATACCGTTCCACTGGTGGTCGAGTCGCTCCACAGTGGCGGTGGTACATCAAATCCATCGCAATACGGCAAGGTTATTCCCTGCGAAGCAATAAACTGGATGCATCCCGATGCCGGATAAGTTGTTTGATTTAAACAGGCAGATGCATCCGTAGCAACAAAATAATAACATACCGTATCGCCATCATTCACTGCAGGAATTACACCTGAGTAGTTATTTCCGCCTCCGCTTGTCATCAGTACCGGTAAGTAAGGACCGCCATTTACCGAATAGAACATCGTTACATTGTCAATTCCTGACTGGTCTGTAGCAGAAACATTCATCGTGTAAGGTCCAAGGCTGTAAACAGTGTTCTGATATAACGGGCTTAGCTGCGTTAACGTTGGCGGGGTAAGTTCGCAGGGAGCTGCCACTATACAAATGTCATCAATAGCCCATCCGCTATTACCGTTACCTCCGGGTACGTTGCTGTCCCACATTATCCAACGCACCATCACCTGGCTGTTATTTCCGAAGGGTGAAAGGTCAAAATACTCGCGTTTCCACCATGATTGCACCGGAACAGCTAAAGGATTTGCGGGTACCCAATTTGGATAAGATGCAGCCGAAAACTGATTACCTTGTTGACTGAATGGTGCTCCGGGAGGATTGTAAATATCCGTCAGATAATGCGTGCCTGTAAGTTGAATCCAGTTAGCGCCACAGTCGGTCGAAACCTGTATGGTAGCCACATCGAAAAAATCAACTTTACAGATGTGGTCAAAAGATAAAATCGCAAAAGTCATTCCAGTTAAATCAAAACAATCTGTGCGCAGTTCAATCGTATCACCCACATCAATATAAGCTGTGTCCGAAAAGGCTGACGTGGTGAACAAACGTGAATTCTGCCCAAAGCCATGAGTACCATTAAATACCGTTGTACAACTGTCGCGCAATGACGGAGCATCAAAATTCTCATGCCAGAAACAATTTTGCGATTGAGCCGTGAATGAAGTAATGACTGTTAACAGCAAAAAGAAAAGTAAGTGTTTTTTCATGCCGGGTTGAATGGGTTGATGAGTTTTCAAAGATACTGATCACATTTTAAAAGGAGAAACAATTTTTTACTGTGCATGCGACAACCAGAGTCTTTTAAAAGTTGCACCGGCTACTAATTTTTTTCTCACACTGTCGCGCATTTGCAACATGTACCCTTTCATCATATTATTAAATTTCAATCAATACTAAAAGCCTCATGCATCACAGGAATGCTCACCTTCCTGAACCCGAATTCCGTTAGTTTTTCTTTCCAGGCTGCCTGAACATCATATTCGCCATGAACCAAAAACATCTCTTTCACTTTTTCAAAATCCTGACATTTCAGATATTTCAGCATTTCAGAATAATCGGCATGAGCGCTAAACGAATTTAATACATGTACCTCAGCCTTCACCTCATACTCCTCCCCGAAAATCCTCACCTTTTTCTCTCCTGCAGTAAGTTTTCCGCCTAGAGTATCGGGTGGCGTAAATCCTACAATCAAAACACTGTTCTTCGGATTGCCCAGATTGTTTTTCAAATGATGTTTTATCCGCCCGGCTTCCATCATTCCTGATGGAGCAATAATGATACATGGCTCATTTAATTCATTCAGTTTTTTTGAAACCTCCACATCGCGTATGTATTGAAGCATCGGAAAGCCAAACGGGTCTGGGTCAGCTTTCATGTATTCTTGAATGGATTGATTGAATTGGTCTGCATGTTTACGCATAATGCCGGTAGCGCTGGTAGACAGCGGGCTGTCAACAAACACCTTCATGGCCGGCAACTGTCCTGTGTTTATCATCCTGTCTATCTGATAAACTATTTCCTGCGTTCGTCCGAGGCTGAAAGCCGGTATCAGAAGTTTTCCTTTTTTCTCAAGGCAGGTATGCAATATGATTTCACGCAGTTTTATGCCGGCATTCGTAAAATCATCATGCAGTTTATTGCCATAAGTGCTTTCGCAGATGATGTAATCCGCCTGCGGAAACGGCTCCGGGTCTGTTAGTATCATATCTCCGTAACGGCCTATATCTCCCGTAAAAAACAACCGCGTTTCTTTCTGTTTTTCATTTTTCAAATGCAGCATTACGGCAGCGCTGCCCAATATGTGTCCGTTAGGATAAAGCATAGCATCAGCATCTTCACTTAGAGTAAACGGTTCATCAAAATTAACTGCCTGCATCATCTGTAATGTTTTATCCACATCAGCCACCGTATAAAGCGGCTGATAAGACGCAAGTCCTTTCCTTTTTCTTTTCTTGTTGATGTAATCAAGGTCATGCATCTGTATGTGTGCGCTGTCGGGCAGCATTACCGAGCATAAATCTATGGTAGCCTGTGTAGTAAAAATAGTACCGCTGAAACCTTGTTTTACTAGATAAGGCAGATTGCCGGCATGGTCGGCATGGGCATGGGTTAGTATAACGGCATGGATTTCCGTTGGGTTGAAGCCAAAGTGGCGGTTCAGTGTTTCATTATCTGAGCCTGCATTCTGAAACAATCCGCAATCGAGCAAGAATTTATAACCTGTTGCCGTAGTAACCAAATGCCTGCTGCCGGTTACTGTGCGTGCTGCACCATGAAACGAAACTTCCATCCGTTGCCAAAAGTAACTTTTTTACTCTCGCGTAAGAGCCTCACTGGCGCGCATTTGCAACGCGTGTCCCTTTAATTTTGCCTCCGGTTGGTGTTTTTTCACCATCCGGTCTTTCATTCGTAAATTCGTACAGACCAGTCCGCCTCAGGTGGATTCGTATTCGTTGATTAGCCCTTCTATTTAATCAGCAACGCCTGATTCGTCTTCCCATCTTCCGAAGCATCGCTGAAATTAAGCGAAGCATCATAAATATTCAACCGTGTACGTATCATTTTACCGGGCAATACAGCGCTTATCGTGCAGTTTACTTTCTGCAACGCAGAGCCCATCATAACAGGGCAAGCCGTTTGAGCTAATTCGGCCGGGCGGCAGTTAGTCATTACAAAGCCTTCCGTATCGGTTATCTCAATCGAAACCTCATTATCCCCCAGCAATGATGCATCGGCATAAACCGATACCGGATTCTTCAAATCAGGATAAATCGAAATTTCCTTCTGCCCCTCCTTTATCTGAAAGGCAATTACCGCTCCCGTTATTTCAAACGTCCGGTCATGATTAACAGTTTTCACACGATAATAAACCATCCCCGTATATCCATCCTTATCGTACCACAAGTAGCTATCCCGACCGTTAGGCTTTATCATGGCTATGGTTTCAAACTTCCGCCCGTTCGAAGAACGCTCAACAGCATAATAATTCAAATTCGATTCATCAGCCGCCAGCCAGCTCAGCTTTGCCTTTTTATTTACAAATTCAGCCGTTAGTGCGCTTTGCCCCATAGCCGTACTTACCGCCATCAGGCACAATAATAAGGTTGAGAAATTTTTCATGTTGAGTTTTTAAACTGATACTCCGTTACCCCTGTTCAGGTTACAAATAACCCATTCACCCGCATTTTCACAAAAAACAGTAGGCAAAAGGCAAGGGGTAAGTGGCGAATCATGCGCCTCGAATGGTGAATAATGCATTTTTTTATGCTTGAGTCTTGCTTGTGGTGCTTTTCCGCCATCGTTTGTGTCTCCAAAAACGATCATAGTTCACATTTTCATATTTTCTCATCGCCTCTTGCCTGGTGTTCTTTTCACAAACCACCTTCAACTTCCTCCCTGGTTATTAAACACCAAAAGCCGCCATCCACCGTAAGGAAAACACGGTATCGCTGAAAAAATTATTTTTCAATCCCCTCATTTTCAGTTCTTAAAAAATAAAAATAAATTTGGTTTGTATTTACATAAGCGCTTAAGTTTACATCACTAAATCATCAACTCATGAAAAAACTATCAAACTTTGTAACTACCTCCCCCCCCTCCCGCAATTCAACATGCAGTAACATTTTTATTTTCCCGTCCTCGTTTGTATCTTCACAAACGATTCCTTCAAACATTTTTATTGCTTAATGTTTTCCTTTTGTGCAGCATGTTCGCAAATGCACAAGGTAGCACCTATGTTTCTATGATTTCTGATTATTTAGGAATAAAGATTACTATCAACTATCATGATGGAGTGGCTAATATTGTGAAAGAGCAGATTAAACATGACTCCATTATTGGCCAACGCGTTTATATTATAACTGATCTTGAATGGGGAAATAACAAAATTTATATACCTGACTCGCTTAACTATTGGTTTATTCCTTTTGATGAAATACAACCTTTTATATTGATGCCAAGAACTTATCTTATTAGCGATTGTAAAGAACTATATGTGTGCCGCACCTCCTCCTGTGCTTGGGTGACTATTAGCGGAGGTTGCGAGGCATGTAAATGTGGCGATCAAACTTCTAATCCATGCAAGGCTGAAATTGATGTAAAGCAGAATTTCGGTAATCATCCTTTAAGAACGGGTGGCGGAATTATTTTGAAAGCATCTGCCATAAAGTTAGAAACAATTTATAAAGCGAAAATAGACACAGAAAGATATAAGAAGATTTCTCTGATTAAAAAGAACAATATAGCTTTTATTACTCTAACAGAAATGGACCCCGAAACTTCAGTGGGAATGTGCATTATTAATACAACCAATGTTCCATGGAAGTCTGATTTTGTTTTTCAACCGCCTGATTTCGGCCGCTATTGGTTTATACCCTTTGATGGCTCTGAGCCTTTTGTGATGCGCGAGCCTTGGTGTTATTCATGCACGCAAGGTTGTGCATGCCCTGATAGCAATTGTGAATTTCGCCATTGGAGCTTATATACAAAAGTATGCTTATGTGTTAATGCATCAACCACCTGTTGCACTACTGTCAGGTGTCCTTGTGGTGAAGGAACAAACAGAGTCGCGGGTAGCGGAATGATTATAGAAGCTGATTTTGTCATCATTAAATAAATTAAAGCTATGCTATCTGTTATAAGAGTAATACTGTTTGTTTTTGTGTTAGTCCATTGCAGCATTTTGTTCGCTCAAATACGATCAGGTGATTTTATTTTTGCCATTGCAAATGATGGTTCTTTATTCACTCATAACGATACAATCTCATCAAAAGATGCAGCCGGATTAATATCAATTCATGCCCTATATATTGGCAAAGAGAAAATATATAAATTGAAAATTAAAGAATTTCAAATGACAATAATCAGAGATAATGCACCTGATATTTCTGTTAAAGGAAGCAGTGAAATACTTACTTCTGAAATGAAGTCATTCCTTAAAACTGTTCATCCTAAAGAAATTATTCCCATTGCTTTTGAAGGAATTTTTGCTGAGTATGATGAGCCCGGTGAGTTATTCAAAGTTAGAAAAGGAGTATCCTTAATGCGTCTTCATCTGATTAACAGATAATTCCCCAACTGTCCCGCTGTCTCTAGTCTGAAGCCAAGCCTGAGTGTTTGTGCCTACGGACGTTAACACTTACCACTGCCGCCAATTCTGCATTCATAATTGGGCATTCAACATTCTGCATTTCCCTACCTTTTACATTTCCCTCTGGTTGGTGTTCCTTCACCAACCAGCCTTATTTCTTATTCCTTATTGGATATTCATTTCGCAGCAGCTAAACATTCAAAAGCCATCTATTCCCCTAAAAACCTTACATTTTTTTCCCTCTGTTTCCCTCAAAACCTTACACCACATCTTACAAAATCCTTCTGAATAATTTAATACCAATTAGTTATCACCTCATAAATGCCTCAACTTTGCCCGCAAACGTTCAAACATTTGCCATTGCGGTTCAAACATTGTAGAAAATCGGTCAAACATTAGCCGCGGATGTGTAAACATTAACCGTGGATGTTCAAGCATAAAATGAAAACGTTCAAACATTGCCAAAATCCTACAAACATTAACCGCGGAGGTTCAAACATTCATCGCATCAGCTTCATCATTTCAAATGCTCTGCTGTTCTAATGTTCTTTTCTTCTATTGTTGTAAACCCTGCTATTCTTCCTCCCTCAGAATATCAATCGGAGGAAGTACCCCCTCTCCTGAGGAGAGAGGGTTAAGGGGAGAGGTTATATTTCCCCTCTCAACTTCTTTGTCCCATCCCTTTACCTTTGCCCCATGCTCCTTCTCACTCCCTCCGCCTTTCATGACTATGAACTCATCGACTGCGGAGACTTCCAAAAACTCGAACGCTTCGGAAGTTATATCCTCATCCGGCCCGAGCCGCAGGCCATCTGGAGTCCCAAACTCAAAACCAATGAGTGGGAAAAGAAAGCCCATGCCCGCTTTGTTCCCAAATCAAGTTCCTCGGGCAATTGGCAAAAACTCAAACCCATACCCGACCGATGGAACATCTCTTACCAAAACAATGAAGGACTAACATTCACCTGCCGTCTCGCTCTCACATCCTTCAAACATACCGGCATCTTTCCCGAGCAGGCCGTCAACTGGGATTACATCTACCATTCCGTCAATCAACTAAAAAAAGCAGAAACGTCTCCGCCACGCGTACTCAACCTGTTTGCTTACACCGGAGCATCATCCCTTGCCGCCCGTGCTGCAGGTGCCGAAGTTACCCACCTCGATTCCGTTCGCCAGGTCGTTACCTGGGCCAACGAAAACATGGAACTCAGCAAACTCGATAATATCCGTTGGATGATAGAAGATGCCATGAAATTTGTACAGCGCGAGCAAAAACGCGGAAAAAAATACCACGGCATCATTCTCGACCCGCCTGCCTACGGCCACGGCACTGACGGCCGCAAATGGAAACTCGAAGAAATGATTAACGAAATGACACGCATGGTCTTCAGCCTGCTCGAACCAAATCATTTCCTGCTGATGAATACCTATTCGCTCGGATTCTCTTCTCTCATTATTGAGAACCTTTTTTCCAATTACAGTCAGCATAAATTCGAAACAGGAGAAATTTTTCTGCAAAGCACCACCGGTTTCAAACTTCCCCTCGGAGTTTTCGGAAGAACACTCAGCATAATGCAATAAGGTACATCACCTTGCTTTTCATCAGCGTATCTTCGCACTCATCTAATTGTACATTATGTTTGAAAATGCAGGTCAGCGAACCGAGTTATCATCCATTGGCGAATTCGGGTTAATAGAAATAATTTCACGCAGCGTAAAACTATACCATCCCGAAACGCTGAAAGGTATTGGCGATGATGCAGCCGTTATACTTAATTCAGAAGAAGTAACCCTCATCACCACCGATATGCTAACCGAAGGCATTCACTTCGATCTTTCCTACACTCCTTTGAAACATCTCGGCTACAAAGCCATTATCTGCAACCTCAGCGATATCTATGCAATGAACGGCACACCCAAACAGGTAGTGGTGAGCATAGCCGTATCAAACCGCTTTTCGCTCGAAGCGGTAGAAGAACTTTATGCAGGCATCAACCTCGCCTGCAATCATTATAAAGTTGACCTTGCCGGTGGCGATACTACTTCATCCGTTTCAGGATTGGTCATTTCGGTTACTGCTATTGGTACGGCTGCCAAAAATCAAGTGGTGTATCGCAATTTTGCCAATGAGAATGATTTGATTTGCGTAACAGGCGATCTGGGCGCAGCCTTCCTCGGATTGCAACTCCTCAGCCGCGAAAAGAAAATCTTTCAGGAAAACCCTTCCATACAGCCCGACCTCTCCGGTTATGATTACCTCCTCGAAAGGCAATTGAAACCCGAAGCACGAAAAGACATTATTGATCAACTGATGCAGGCCGGCATAAAACCAACTGCCATGATTGACATCAGTGATGGATTAGCATCAGAACTGTTTCATCTCTGTACCCAATCAGGAACGGGTTGCCGTATTCTTGAAAACCGCATTCCCATTGATGTAAAAACTGCCGGACTTGCAGAAGAATTTAACATGCATCCTGTAACCTGTGCGCTAAATGGTGGTGAAGATTATGAGTTGCTTTTCACCATCTCTCCGGCTGATCTTGAAAAAGTAAAGGCATTGAAAGATGTTTCCGTCATCGGACATATAACCAGAAAAGAAGAAGGATTAAAGATGGAAGATCCTTCCGGCCATCAAATCCAATTGAAAGCACAGGGCTGGGATGCATTTTTCAGAGAGAACAAATAAACTGATTGCCAATAAAACCACAGCAATATGAATCAGGCAGTAAAAGATTTCAACGATTACCGTGATCGGATGAACAAAAAAATTCTGGATGCAGATAACCTTGTGCTCAAGCGTCTATTTAATCTTGATACCAATACTTATGCTGACGGGGCTTTGTCATCAAAAACCAAAGAGATGATGGGTCTGGTGGCTTCACTTGTTCTCCGCTGCGATGACTGCGTGAAATACCATCTTGGCAAATGCCATGAAACGGGAGTAACGCGTAATGAACTTTTCGAACTGTTAGCCGTCTGCAATATTGTTGGCGGCACTATTGTCATACCCCATACCCGCAGGGCGGTGGAATATTGGGATGCTCTTGCCGATAACGGATAAAGTTTTCAGTATGCAGAAATTAAATATCCTGCTTATTGTTTTTCTTCTGTCGGGGAACATCTGCATGCAGGCTCAGACAACCATCAATGGCATGGTTAAAGATGCATTTACCAATGAACCGGTTCCATATGCCTTTGTGGCTGCCCTTAACGATACCTCATTTGCCTTTGCTGACAGTAAAGGCAGGTTTACCATTCATGTTTCATATAATGTAACTGCACTTACCGCTACGGCCAGGGGTTACATTTCCGTAACTATTCCCTTAAAACAGATGTCAGGCTATCAGGTAGTCTTCGATCTTACTTCAAGCGCACAAACCATGCAGCAGGAAGCACGAAAAACCGGCAGTGACATCATTGAAAAGTACGTGAACCGTATTTTCCAGAACCGCGAATCAAACAATCCTGTGTTTAATGATTATTATTCATACAAAGTGTATGAGAAACTGCAGTTTGAACTGAACGATGTTACCGATGAGTTGAAAAAAAACCGTGTGTTGAAGCCGTTTGAATTTCTCCTCGAACAGGCTGATACCATCGGAACGAATCAAAGCCCGTCCCTTCCTTTCTTTTTTACAGAATCGGCTTCTTCGGTTTATCACCGTCATAAACCGTTGCAGAAACGCGAAATGGTTGAAGGAAGCCGCTCAGCCGGTGTTGAAAATCTGACCTTGATTCAGATCCTGAAAGACATTTATCGCAATGTAGCGGTCTATGATGATTACATCAACATTTTCGGAAAAAGTTTTGTCAGCCCGGTTTCAAAAGAGGGGATGAAACATTATGACTATGTGGTAAGTGACAGTTCCATCATTGAAGGCCGCAAATGCTACCGTGTTGATTTCTTCTCGAACAACCGCTTTGAACGTACCTTCAACGGCAACTTCTGGTTTCATGACACCACGTTTGCCTTACAGCGCATTACGCTTATGCTTGATAAAACAGCGCATGTAAATTTTATTGATGAGCTGGCTTATGTAAAAGTATTTACCTGCATGAATGAGAATAAATGGGTTCCCTCGCATGAACAACTGATTGTAAAATTTTCGCGCAGGGTTAACGGCATGAGCATTACGGTACGCAAGTCGCGTAATTATTCAGAGCATACCATCAATTCACCGATTGATAAAAAAGTATTCAAACGCGGATCTTATGTAACCATGAGTCCTGATGCGTTTGACCGCAGCCGTGAGTTCTGGAACGAACGCAGGCCTGAGTCATTGACCGAACGCGAAAAAAGAATTTTCGATTTGGTGGATACATTAAAAACCATTCCTGCTTTTCAGGTGTATGTAGCCACTCTTGTAGTACTCTTCACCGGCCATGTGGAATACAAAAAGGTTGATATAGGGCCCTATTATCATTTAATAAGCAGCAATGATGTGGAAGGAGTAAGGATGCGCCTTGGCGGAAGGACCAATGATAAGTTTCATACGCGCTGGAGATTTGAAGGATATGGAGCCTATGGATTTAAAGATAAGGAGTTCAAGTACATGGGTGGTGTGCGTTATGCAATTCGCAGAAAGCCGTTTGTGGCAGCAGGATTTCAGCACCGGCATGACTTAGTACAGCCCGGATTACATGAACCGGTTTTTAGAGATGAAGGTTTTCTGGTAATTCTTTTTCGCAGAAACCCCTCAGACCGGCTGGCCGTGATGGATGGCAATAAATTTTATGTTGAAAGCTCGTTCCGAAATGGAATAACCCTGCGCGCACATTACGTGAATAATTTTTATAAACCACGCAGTATTTTCTTCAACACTTACAGCGATGCTTCAGAAACTTTGCAGCAGGAGTATTTACGTATTTCTGAAGCAAGCTTGCTGTTCCGCTATTCATTTCAGGAGAAATTTATTGAGAAGAAGCACAAACGTACTTCGTTAGGTTCCGATTTTCCGGTGTTTCAAATCAGCCTGACCAAGGGCCTTGACGGTTTTTTAAAGGGCAATTACAATTATACGCGTATGGGTGCACGCATGTCGCATCGCCTGAACACATTTCCTTACGGATTTCTCGATTATGCTATTGAGGGCGGCTGGTCAAAAGGCGTTGTTCCGTATCCGATGCTGTTCGTTCATCGCGGCAATGAATCCTGGCGTTATGATTACACGGCTTTCAACCTGATGAATCATTATGAGTTCTATACTGACCGCTATGTATCGGCAACTGCCGTTCATCATCTTGACGGCTGGCTGTGGAGAAGGCTTCCCTTATTCAGAAAACTGGATTGGCGTGAACTGATTTCGGCTAAAATTCTTTTTGGTCACCTTGACAGCAAAAACAAAAACCTGATGATGCCGCCTTCACCGGTTTCGTTCATAAAAAGTATGCCCTATGTAGAAGCCGGCACAGGATTGGAGAATGTGTTACGATTTTTTCGTGTGGATATGCTCTGGCGGATTACTTACCGCGATAATCCCGGTATTCATCCCAACGGGATAAGGGTAAGCGCTCAATTGATTTTTTAATGCCTGATTATTTTTTCCGTTGCATCAGTTCATCAAATAGATTAATCAAAGGCAGCTTGTTTTTTTTCTGCACGGGAGTTTTTTCAAGGTGCTCAAGCGAAAGGCGGAAATAATCATTCATCACCTGCTGAATTTCTTCCTGTATGTTTACCGAATCAAAAAGTTTTTTAACTGCTTCTACCTTTTGTATGCCGGTTTCTTTTGACGTATAAAGTTGTTTGAGTATTAAGGCATCGCTTTCAGGAAGCAATTGAAGAGAGCGTAAATAGAGATACGTTTTTTTATTGGCTAAAATATCGCCACCGGTTTGTTTACCGAACTGTTCACTGCCGTAAGCATCAAGTAAATCATCTTTAAGCTGAAAAGCTATGCCTATATTTTTTCCTGCTTCAAACAAATGAGAGGCTGTTATTTCAGAGGCACTTGCCAATAAAGCACCTGCCTGCAGGCAGGCTCCGGGCAGCACAGCAGTTTTCAGTGTAATCATTTCTAAGTATTCGTCAATGGAAACATCCTCCCTTTTTTCAAAATCCATATCGAGTTGCTGGCCTTCGCAAACCAGCAATGCATTACTGAGAAAAACATCCATCACTTTCCGGTTACCACATGCCTGAATCAATTGCACTGATTTTACAAACATGGCATCACCGCTGAGAATGGCCGTTGAAGTATTCCATTTTTCGTGAACGGTTGGCTTTCCTCTTCGCAGAGGAGCATTGTCCATAATATCATCATGCAGCAGCGTGAAATTGTGAAACAATTCAAATCCGAGTGCAGCATTTATGGCATCATTAATTTTTCCGCCCGTCATTTCGCAGGCAGCAAGCACCAGCAACGGCCGCATGCGCTTACCGCCAAGGGAGAGCATGTAATGAGCAGGATCGTAAAGCGAGGCAGGCCGGCTGCCGATTTTCAGCGAAGCCATCGCCTTTTCAATTTCTTGCTGCAACTCTTCTATGGAGTGCATTACTTACGCTTGCGGAATTCTTTTAAAAGAATACGGATGCCGTCATCAATGCCGGTCATTTTTCGGCCTAACAGTTTCTTCATATTCCTAACATCGGGGCAACGCCTTGTCATATCTCCTTCCTTTAGCGGTGGCAGGTGTATAATTTTTGATTTGGATCCTGACAGTTTAATTATTTTTTTAGCCAGTTCAAGAATGGTGATTTCAAAATCGGTCCCAATGTTTACTACATCATTCACGTATTTGTTTTTGTAAAATGCATTCAGGCATGCATCCACATTATCTTCCACATAACAGAATGTACGTGTTTGACTGCCGTCTCCGTAAATGGTAAGGTCCTGATTATTCAGTGCAGCACGGATGAATCTTGACATTACAAAATCCTCACTCTGATTAGGCCCGTAAGTATTGAAAAACCGGAAGATGGTGTAATCAAGATCGTATTCTTGTTTGTAAGAGCGGAGGAATGCTTCCCCAACGTTTTTCACAATGGCATAAGGAAGGCGCGAGTTTAACGGAGTGGTATATTCATTTTGTGGAAACTCAACGGGCTCGCCATACACTTCGGATGAAGAGGAAAAGAAAATCCGTTTTACGCCTGTGTTTTTTGAAAGACCAAGCACATTTCTGATTCCTTCCAGATCACGAAGCACTGCTACCGGATTTTCCAGTGTTCGTTTTACGCCTACCAGAGCGGCATAATGAAATACATAATCAAACTTGTAAGCATAAAAAATGCTGGAGATGTCTTTGAAAAAATTGGTGTCAGACTTTATGTACTTGATGTTGTTATGCTTCGCCACGGGAAGATTTTCGAAATGACCGGTATGCATATTATCTGCAATGACTACATAATTGTCTTTATTCTCAGCTAATTTACGGGCAATGTTACTTCCGATAAATCCCATTCCTCCGGTAACTAAAATTTTGGTTTTCGACATATTTATTTTTTTATTCTGTTATTTTTAAAAGGTATTCTCCGTATCCGCTTTTTACAAGAGCAGAACCGAGTTTATGCAATTGCTCAAGGTTAATGAATCCCATTCGGTAAGCAATTTCTTCAATACAACCGATTTTTAATCCTTGCCGTTCTTCAATTACCTGTACAAAATGGGCAGCCTGCATCAGTGAAACAAAAGTTCCTGTGTCGAGCCAGGCAGTACCGCGGCCAAGTATTCCGACTTTTAATTTTCCCTGACGGAGGTACTCTTTATTTACATCCGTTATTTCGTATTCGCCCCGTGCGCTGGGTTTTAAATTTTTGGCAATTTCCACTACATTGTTGTCATAGAAATAAAGTCCGGGTACAGCATAATTAGATTTCGGTTGTTTTGGTTTTTCTTCTATGGAAATTACTTTTTTGTTTTTGTCAAATTCCACTACTCCATAACGTTCAGGGTCGGCAACATGGTAAGCGAAAACCACTCCGCCATCAGGGTCAATATTCTGTTGAAGAAGGGGCTGAATACCGGTTCCGTAAAATATGTTATCACCCAGTATCAGACCGGCCTTGTCTTTTCCTATAAATTTTTCTCCGATTACAAATGCCTGAGCAAGCCCATTGGGTACCGGTTGCTCTGCATACTGGAATGAACAACCCAAAGAACTTCCATCTCCCAGCAAGCGGATGAAACCGGGCAAATCCTGAGGAGTAGAAATGATAAGTATTTCACGAATGCCGGCCATCATTAAAATGCTGAGCGGATAATAAATCATAGGCTTGTCATAAACGGGCATCAGTTGTTTGCTGATGGCTATGGTAAGCGGATACAACCGTGTGCCAGACCCTCCGGCTAAAATGATTCCTTTCATGGTTTGTGCAGCGTTAAACGTGCAATGTTATCAAACGGTTTTAACGGTGATGTTGTCTTTGTCATTTTCTCTCTGAATTTTCAGATCATTCAGTTCAATATCTTCTTCCTCGTCCATAAACTGAACAAGAGGTTCTTCCAGAAAGGCGCGAGTTGTCATTCTTCTTTCCAAAGCAATAAGAAATGCCGGAAGAAGAATAAGATTGCTGGCCATAGCTACCAATAATGTTATAGAAAGCAGAATACCGAGCGCAGCGGTTCCTCCGAAACCTGAGGCATTAAAAATAAAAAATCCGCAGAAGAGAATTACGGCTGTATAAATCATGCTTACTCCGGTTTCTTTAATGGTGAGCGAAACCGCTTTTGAAATAGAGAGATGCCGGTTTTTCATTTCCTGCCGGTACTTGGTGAGGAAGTAAATAGTACCATCAGATGAAATACCGAAAGCAATGCTGAAGATAAGAATGGTAGAGGGCTTTAATGGAATTTCTGCAAAACCCATGATGCCGGCCGTGATAACCAGTGGAATAATGCTTGGCAGAATGCTTAGCGCAATCATACGGCTTGACATGAATAGGGAGAACATTACCAATGATATCAGGAATACAGCCAGTGCAACGCTCTCCATCAGATTACGGAACAGGTAACTGTTGCCTTTCAGAAAAATAAGGCTGTTGCCGGTAAGTACGGTGCTATAATCTCCGGGCGGGAATATGGAATCAATTCGCGGTCGCAATTCATTCACTAACGTTTCCATTCGTTGCGAGCCTACATCAGCCATTTGCACACTGAAGCGCGTTATTTGGCGGTTGCTGTCAAGAAAAGAACGGAACATGGCAGGCCGCTCTTTAGCATCTCCTATGTACTCATTCATCTCGCCCAGATCCAAAGCAGTTGGCAGGATGAAATACTTTCGTTGCCCGTCATGAAATGCCTGATTGACGAATTTCATTCCGTCTGCTACGCTTAAAGGTTTTGCAAATTCATCATACTCACGGAATAGCTTAGTCATTCTGCTCAGCTTTTGCAGGTTAGCATGTTTTATTGCTCCGCCTTTAACCTTTGTATCAATCATTACCTCCATAGGGAGAACGCCATTAAAATTCTTTTCGAAGAATTTCAAATCAACATAAACAGGGTCATCTTTCGGTAAATCATCAACCACATAGCCTATGGTTTTTATTTTGGTGATGCCCAATACTGCAATGGCAGTAATAGCGGCAACTGAGCCAAAAATCAATTTTGTATGTTTATGTACCAATTTATCGATATTTCGCAGCAAGGCAGAAATGCGTTTTGCTTCAAGGTGTAAGGTGTGTTTGGCCTTTGGGGCAGATAGAAAACTGAAGATGACAGGAATGAGTACTAAGGAAATCAGATAGGTGAGCATTACATTCACAGCAGCTACTATTCCGAATTCCATCAGGATAATGCTGTTGGTGAAATAAAAAACTCCGAAACCGATGGCGGTCGTGAAGTTAGCCAGAAAAGTTGTGAAGCCAATGCGTTCAACCATGCGCTGCAACGCTTTTATTTTATTTCTGTGACGTGCGTATTCCGAATGATATTTGTTAAGGAATAAAATACTGTTTGGTATTCCGATTACGATGATTAACGGAGGAATAAGCCCGGAAAGGATGGTGATTTTGTAGCCGAATAAAACGATTACTCCTACCGACCAGACAACTCCTGTTATAACAACCAGAAGTGAAAAGGCTACAATGCGGGCATTCTTAAAAAACAACAGCAGGATAACTGCGCATACGAAAAGAGCAAGTACCAGAAATAACTTAAGTTCATTAGCCACCTTGCCTGTTATAACTGTTCTGATGTATGGAAGACCCGAAATGTGAATCTTTGTTTTATACTCATTACTGAACCGGTAGGCCAGATCTTTGATTTCCTGAACCATGTTAATACGACTGCGTGTGTTCAGCTTGTTTTTATCAAAAGTTACTGCCAGCAAGGTAGCATGGCTTTCGCGGTTCAGAATAAATCCATCATAAAAAGGCAGATTGTAAATAACCTCACGGATACTGTCTAACTGTTCCTGTGAATGAACAGGGCTGCTGACCAAAGGCTTAACCTCAAATTTTTTTTCTTCTTCGTTTTTATGAATGTTGTAAACCGATGCAATGGAAACAACAGCTTCAATTCCATCAATGGCTTTTATTTTATTTCCCAGATCATACCAGCCATTAAAACGCTCAACGGTAAAAAGATTGCTGTCAGTAATACCGATGACCATAACGCTGCCGTCTTCGCCAAATGTTTTTTTGAATTGTTCATAAGCCTGAAAGTCGGGGTCGGTGGCCGGAAGAACACGGGCAAAGTCATAACTTAATGTTATACGCCCGGCCTGAAAACCCAGAAAAACAGTAAGCAATGCCATAATAACCAGCAAGGCATACCGGTTTCGGAGAATAAATCGGGAAATGAACCTGAACATGGTTGGTTTGCGGTGGCTAAGGTAAAAATTAGAGACGGTTAGCAGGTTATGGAATGAAGTGTTGCATTAATTCCTGAAATCTGACAGAAAATCAGCAGGATTTTGATTTTAAATCGCATTCAGAAGCTATCCTGCCATCCGTAGATTCACGGATTTTTCTACGTGTTTTTACGGATGAATTTTAGATATTGCTGATCATCATTCGCTGATTAAGAAGATATTAAGGCAGATTTTAAAGAACAGAAAAAATTCTTGCAACTGAATTGTTTTCAAAGATTCCGTTGAACCTGTCAAAACCTTCAGGATATGAAACTACAAAAAAGAAGTCTGTTGATTTCTTTCCTTTTGCTGGCTTGCACTTTCACAGGACTAAGTCAATGTTCGGTTACACTGAATGCAAGTACTACTGCTGCCTGCAGTGGCGAAGCTTTTATCATCAGTGCTACTACTTCCGGTTGCGGCACAGGTTTGCAATACTTATGGAACACCGGTGATATGAATTCCTCCATTAGCACTTCAGTAGTCAATCAAACGTATGTGAACATTAATGCGGTTTACACTATTACCGTAACCGGAAGTGCAGGTACTTCAACAGCTTCTAAAACGATTCCCGTCAGGCCTGAGCCGCAATTTTCAATTTACAATGCAAAACCATACATCTGCAGTCAGGATTCAACCTTGATCATTTTCAGCAGCAATGTTTCAGGGGTTCAATACAATTATACCGTTGTTCCAACCGATGTTACAGGCGCAGCCAACGGAACAGGTGCTGTTGTGAAGCAAAAACTGAATCTTACTGCCCAGGGAAGCGGACAGGTTTTGTATAACGTAATACCGCGCATTGCCACTTGTTACGGGCAAATGCAAAGCACCATAGTGCAGGTTATTCAGAAACCACAGGCATTCATTTCAACGCTGGATACTATTGTCTGTAACGGAGGAACAATCAATATCCAACTTTCATCTGATCAGCTAGGGGCAGTGATGAATTACATCAGCGCAGGACAGGCTGTTACCGGACACAGCAGCGGATCCGGCAATTCTATTATTCAAACACTCAACAACATAGCCAGCGATACTTCTATTGTTATCTATAAGGTATTTGCTTCCACACTCAGTTGTAACAGTGACACTACGGAAGTTATTGTACGGGTGCTGCCGGCTATTCAGGTTCAAAGAAGCATAGCAAGCCAACAGCTTTGCAGCGGAGAACAAACCGATATCAGTTTTAATGTTTTTCCTGCAGGTACCGGTGTTTCCTGGACCGCAACACAACTGAATGTAACCGGGGCAAGTGCCGGAAGCGGTAATAACATTCAGCAGATTTTGTATTCAAGTTCGGTTTCAGGAAAAGTAATTTATCACATTACAGGTCAAAATGGAAATTGTATTTCGCAGATTTGGAAAGACACCATTTACGTTACCCCACGGCCCGATATTAGTTTTTCACCACCCGGAATTTCATCCATCTGCAGCGGAAGTTCAACAAATATTTCGCTGCAATCTCTTTATTCCGGTGTATATTTTGACTGGATGCCTTTGCCATCATCCGTATCCGGAGCTTCTGCAGGAGGCGGAAACATCATCAGTCAGGCGTTAATTAACAATGCTTTATTAGCCGATTCGCTTACCTACATAGCTTATGCATCGCTGAACAACTGTGCCGGTGATTCTGTTTTAATTCCAATCAGAGTGAAACCGGTTCCTTTCCTTGATATGAATCCTGACTCAACAGTGATATGCAGCGGTAATTTGGCCAGCATTCAGATTAATTCTTCTCTTTCCGGAACTTCATTATCATGGACCGTACAGGCTCAGAATGTAAATGGCTGGTTTAACGGTAATGGAAATCAAATTTCACAGATTCTCAGCAGCGGAAATCAGACAGGGTATGCAGTTTATTCGGCAACCGGAATTTTTGATGGCTGTATTTCTGAACCTGCTTTGGCCTTTGTTACCGTGAATGCCTGCTTAGGAATTGCTGAGTTAACAGAAAGTGATGTAACGATTGTTCAGTCCGGTTACTATAATATTTATTTATCGGAGAACCGGGGAGCAGCCATACGGATGATTGATTTTGCGGGAAGATTGGTTTACGAAAACCTTTCACCCGAAAAACAAACTACCATTGACTTATCAGTGTTCAGACCCGGATATTATTTTCTGAGAATAACTTCAGGACAACTGAATAAAGTGAAAAGGATAAAAGTAGAAAACCGTAAGTAATCAGGCTGTCATCATCACGCTGCCTGCATTAATAATGCTTCCTTCAACAGCAGTTTTGAAAAAAGTTCCCCATGTAAGGTTGTCTTTTCCGCTTTGATGTTCGGCAGCTTTACGGATAAGCATGTTGGATGCGGCTTCGAGTACCCACTGGAAATTTTCTTCGCCAACAGAGGCAGGTTCACAATCCGGTGCAGGGTTGGTAAAGTCAATAGCATAAGGAATACCGTTGCGTACGGCAAATTCAACGGTATTGAAGTCATAACCTAAAGCGATGTTCAGCCGGTGGCAGTAATCTTTTATTTTATCAATGATGGAATGATCAACATCAAAACTTGCGGAGTAGCGGAGATGATGCGGATTACGAGGCTCATAAGGCATGATGCGCATTTCATGCTGGCCAATACAATAACAGCGGAAGTAGGATTCGAACTCAATGGCTTCCTGCAGCAGCATTACTAATTGTCCGGTAGTCTGATGTTCTCTGAAAAAATCATCGGCATTGTGTAGCTTTGATACGCTCTTCCATCCGCCACCGGCATGAGGTTTCATAAAGGCCGGAAATCCTACATGGTTAAAAATTCCTTCCCAATCCAATGGCATGGTCAGGTTACGGAAAGAATTTTCGGAAGTATCAGGCGGCAAATCTTTAGAGGGAATTAATGCGGTTTTCGGAACAGGAACCCCAATGTGCTGAGCTATTACGTTAGCCATGAATTTTTCTTCTGCGCTCAGGTAAAAAGGATTGTTACATACTGCTGTTCCGGTTAAAGCTGCATTTTTAAGCATGGCGCGGTAAAAGGGCACATCGTGCGAAATGCGGTCGAGCACTACATCATATCCTATAGGGGCTCCCTGAATGAGTTTATCAATGCGTATGATTTCGGCCGTTATACCGTTTATTTGTTTGGAGTTGATTCGATCAACTATGGCAGCCGGAAAATTTGTTTCCATGCCGTGTAGTATTCCTATCTTTTTCATAGTAGTTTGTTTAAGAGTATTTTTTTTTTGAAGTTGTAAGGAAGTTGCAGTAAAGGTTATATTGAATGAATTCAGGTTACCTTAATTCCTGATCCAGAAAAATGTAAGGAGTCATAATATACCAGCGGCCGTTTACCATACCGCAGTCATCCAGCGCAATGACATGCGTTTCATTTCCTTTTCTGATGTGAATGAAAATGTCGGCTGCTTTTACTGAACCATTGGTGCCGGGTATATCTGTCACTTTTGTTTTAACATCATCCAGCATAAATTCCGAAACTTTAATTTTTTGTTTTTTCAGGAGGTCGTAAAACTGGTCAAGCATGGTCTGTCTTTCTTTTTGAAAATCGTTCCACCAGTAATCGGCTGCTGCTTGTGCGGTTTCTTCATTCTTTTTACCGGTTGCTCTTATCATGTCGGTAAATACTTCACGCCTGCTGTAAAAAGGAGCAAGGTCAACATCGTTTTGAAGAGCTATGAAAATAAAGTTGCCTAAATCTTCGGGCGAATCAATCCCGCGTTTTATTTCATCCTTTATTCTTTCAGCCCATAAAGTTGGTTTTCCTTCCTGTGCAGTTGCAATGCATAAGGGAAAAACGAGAAGCATGAGAACTGAGAAACGCATTTTATTGTGCATATCAATTGAATTTTATCAGCGAAAGATAATGTGGAAACATTTCGCGCCATACCGGCCAGTCATGAACGGCATCTTTACGGATGTCGAGCCAGTTGGCAATTCCTTTATTATTGAGGATTTCAGACATGCGGATATTCGCTTCCATACACATATCGCGGTCGCCTGTTCCAAACACTATACCCATCTGATGAAGAGCGGGATGTTCAAGGCCCGGCAAGTAGTCGGGAGGATTGTTAAAATAAATATTGTCATCATAGTACCCATCTACCTGTTGCTTAATATCGAAAGCGCCACCCATGTTAAACAGGTAGCCAACCCTCTCAGGATGACGGAATGCGAAGTTGGTGGCATGGTAAGCTCCGAAACTGCATCCGGCTACGGCTACTTTATCATAACCGGTTTCCGAGCAGGCGCGGTTCACTATTTCTTCAAGAACGAACTTGTCATACAGTACATGATTCATAGCCCGATGAGCAGGATGAATGTTTTTTGCATACCAACTCTCATTATCAATACTGGCAGGCGTATAAACTTTAATCAGGCCATTATCAATAAACCATGCTGCCGATTCAATCAATTTGAAGTCTTTGTTCTGAGTATAGCTGCCCATGCTTGTCGGGAAAACAATGACGGGATAACCTTTCTCACCGAAGGTCAGCATTTCCATTTCTTTCCCCAAAATGGGAGAATGCCATTTAAAATACTCTTCTTTCATGATGGTTTCTGTAATCATTCGGCAAAGATAGGGCAGAGGCATAAAGCACAATCAATCTTTTTTATGATGTATAAAGCAGCAGGTAGAGTACTTAATTTTGAACGGTGGAAAGGTCGTATTATGAGATTCTGGAAGTGCCGGTAAGTGCTTCAGCCGAAGATATTAAACGAGCTTACCGCAGGCTGGCTTTAATTCATCATCCCGATATGAGAAACAGCAATGCCGACCACTCCATTTTTTTTCTGGAAGTAAAAGAAGCATATGAAACATTGATTGACCCACTGCGAAGGCAGGAATATGACAGGCGCAAACCCTTCAAAGAACCGGCTGACAATTTTATTTTCAACTTTTATGCAATGGCTGATAAAGCTGTTGTTCCGTCTTTTGAAGAACTGCGGATCTCGTTTACTTATACCGGTGATGGACGCTTTTTTAAAAAACCTGATTTCATCTATTTTTTTCTAACCGGTGTGCCTTATGTTTCTGTAAGAAAAGTACTTCAGTCAGAAGTTGAAGTAAAGGAAACTACGCTTACCTACATAATTTGTCCGATGCAAACCGGAAGTCTGGTCATTGACCGTGCTGCCGTTAAAATCAGGAACAAATCTTATTTTACCGAACCGTTAAAAATTCAGGTAACGGAATCGAAATGTTTTTTCACATGGAATAAAATGGCTGATGGAAAACCCTGTAAGTATCCAATGTTTTATGAGGCCACAGTGGGTGCTGATAAAGTCAGGTTGCTTAAAAATTTCAGTCATACGGTTCTTATTCCGCGCAGCGCTTATGCTCAATCATATCATCGTATCACCAAAGGCCTTAAACTGGTAATGATGTGCTGGGGAATCGTACTATGCATCCTGATTAAAAAGAATTTAGCCATTGGTGCTCTCTCCGGACTTGCTTTTGGCGGATTGATGGGCAACCTGCTTTACATCATTGCCGGTGTAAAACCGGTTTTCCGTTTTGCTTCACGCTATAAAACAGTAGCTGATTATCATGAAAAGGGTTATCAGACCGGAACAGACTCCGGCTCACGTTTTTTAAAAAGCAAATGGTTTTACGACCTTGAGCATTTACTCTTTTAATTCTTTGTAGGGATTACGGATGATGTATTTATCATTTCTGAAGAATGGCAGTACTGCGCCCACCACACGATGCAAGATGGCTGAATTTATTTTCAGATAGGCTGTCAATTCAAAAGGTACTGCGCCAACCGTGCTTTTAATTTCAATGGCTGTTCTTCCGTAAATCAATTCTTTATTCCGGTTTCGGATAGCGCACTCTATAAAATCGTAAAGTATAAATTGATAAAGCTGATGTTCCTTATGCAGATGATAATTCATGCCTATAAAATGCGCTTCCAACACATCGTAATAATAACCGGATGTAAAGGCAACCATTTTCCCGTTTTTGAAATAGGAACGGAATCGGTAATGTTCTTTTAACCGCTTTTTCATGGCGATAAAAAAGCCGGCATTGGCACGCACAATCAGCACCGGAGCTTTGCCGGCAACCTGCACGTAGAGGTCTTCAATTTCTGAAGCATGTTTTTTTATTTCTTCAACTTCGAATTCTTTAATAACTAATCCGCTGCACAGTTCTTTGGTATTCTTCGCTCTCAGGCGGTATTTGGCAGAAAGCGATTGCAGGTAATCATCAAAAGTCTTCCACTCCGGACGAATAAATACTTTCATATTCGGGTCAATACGTAATGGATTGAATCCAGAGTTTTCAAGCAGCGAAGCAGCTTGCATTTCCTCTTCATAAAAATCTTTAACGAGTACTGATACCACTCTCCCTTTTAATTTTTCTATTTCCTCAGTTAACGAATCAATGACATCCGTTAAGAAATCAAAGACCTTGGAAATCTTATCAGGCGGGCAGCCAATTCCATGATTACCGGTTACAAGCAAATTTCCGCACACCAGTAAAAAGTTGCCCGAGAATTTTTTTCCGTTTAGCAGCAAATCGTTTATGCCGGAAGCAATGGCCTGCATTATCTTACCGTACTGATGCATGTTTACAATACTTCCTGCATCTTTTGAGCTTAAATCAACCAGTTGAAAGTAAAGCGCAGCCATTGGTTTTTTGTTTTCAGAAACCAATACATAACGGTAAGCAAAGCCGGCTATTTTTGACTCTTCAAGCGCCAGCAGGTAATCTGCTTTCAGAAAATGTTTGTTGCCGGCTAACTCATTCCATTTTTTTTTATCCGTTGCCTCAATGGAGTCTGTAATTTCCCATTGTGTTATTCCCTTCGTTACCGCTTTGATGTTTCCTTGTTTCCGGCCTTTGCAAAGATTCATGGCCTGCAAGGATAAGTTTTATTTATGTTTGAGCTCTTAATAATGACTATGAAGAAGCTTAATTTCATTACACTTTTAGTGGTTTTTTCCTATCCGCTGGCCGCACAATTTCAATTAACGGCTCCGCCACCGCCTGATGACGGCAAACTCATTTATCCTAAAACAAAACAACAGCCGGTTACCGATATGTATTTCGGTGTTCCGGTTGAAGACCCGTATCAATGGCTCGAAGATGACCGTTCTGAAGAAACCATGCAATGGGTGGATCGCCAAAATGAAGTAACTGCTAAGTATTTGGGTAAATTAAAGAACCGGGAAGAAATCAGGAACCACTTAACCGAACTGTGGAATTACCCCCGCCAGAGTGCTCCGTTCCGTATGGGCAAGTATTATTTCTTCTATAAAAATGACGGTATGCAGAATCAAAGTGTACTGAACATGATGACATCATGGGATGCAAAACCTGTTATTTTTATTGATCCCAACACCTTTTCAAAAGACGGAACAGCTTCGCTGAGCGGCATTGCTATGAGCAAAGACAGCCGCTACTTTTCTTACGGAATTTCTAAAGCCGGCAGCGACTGGAGCGAGTTTTACATACGCGATATGAAATCGAACGCACTTATGCCCGATACCATCAAATGGGTTAAGTTTTCAGGAATGGCATGGGCGGGTGATGGTTTTTATTATAGCCGTTACGATGCTCCTGCACCCGGTGATGAGCTGAAAAAGAAAAACGAATTTCATAAAGTGTATTTTCATAAAGCAGGCACTGCACAAAGCCAGGACAAACTGATTTATGAAGATAAAAAAAATCCGCAGCGCAATTTCGGAGCTGGCGTTACCTACGATCAGAAGTTTCTTTACATCAGCAGTTCTACAAGCACCAGTGGCAACGACCTCAGAGTAAAAAACCTTACCAAACCCGGTAATGATTTTGTGAGTTTGTTTGAGGGATTTGATTTCAACCGGTCGGTTGTTGATAACGATGGAAATGATTTGCTGATCCTTACCAACGAAGGAGCACCTAACCAGAAACTGATAAGGGTAAGCACAGTGGACGGGAAAAAACATTCAGAGGTCATTCCACATAATAAATACGATGTACTGCAAAGCGTTACTGTGGCAGGCAAATTTTTAGTGGCGCGCTATCTCAGCAATGTTTCTAACCTGCTGATAGTTTATGACAGAAACGGAATGGCTTATGATACAATTCGCCCGCCTGTGCTTGCCTCGATTGATGGCGTAAGCGGACATCCTGAAGAGAATTATGTTTTTTATACGGTTTCTTCATTCACCTATCCGGCCGTAATTTTCAAATACGATTTAACCACCAAAAAATCGGTGGAGCATTACCGCCCCTTCATCAAATTTGATTTTGATAATTATGAAACCAAGCAGGTTTGGTATAAAAGCAAGGACGGGGTTTCCATTCCCATGTTTGTGGTACACAAAAAAGATTTAGCGGAAAATGGCCAGAACCCTGTTTTTCTTTACGGTTATGGAGGATTCAACATCAGCCTCACACCGAGTTTTGCAGTGTGGAGGCTGGTATTGCTTGAACAGGGATTTGTTTTTGCCATGCCCAACATCAGGGGCGGAGGGGAGTTTGGCAAAGAATGGCATGAAGCCGGAACCAAAGAACGTAAGCAAAATGTGTTTGACGATTTTATTGCAGCAGCCGAGTACCTGATTTATACAGGATACACCAGCCGCGAAAAAATTGCCATTCATGGCCGCAGCAATGGCGGATTGTTGGTAGGCGCCTGCATGACCCAACGGCCTGACCTTTTCAAAGTGGCCTTACCTGCTGTCGGTGTACTTGATATGTTGCGTTATCATAAGTTCACTATCGGCTGGGCATGGGCAAAAGATTACGGAACCAGCGATAAAGCCGAGGAGTTTAAGTACCTGCTGGGCTACTCTCCATATCATAAAATCAATCAGGGAATTCCTTATCCAGCCACCTTGATTACCACAGCCGATCATGATGACCGTGTGGTGCCGGCACATTCATTCAAGTTTGCCGCTATGCTTCAGGCTTTGAATGGCGGAAAAAATCCTCAGTTAATACGTATTGATAAAAGTGCAGGGCATGGTGCCGGCAAACCCACCTCCAAGCAAATTGATGAATGGACAGATATCATTGCTTTTACCATGCATAATCTGGAAATGTAAACCCACTGGCGCGAGTTTATAATGCGTGCTGCATAAATTACTTCACACCCGTAACCGTCAATTCCGTTCTGCGGTTTTTGGCGCGGCCTTGTTCTGTTATGTTGTCGGCTACCGGTTTTGTTTCTCCATAACCTTTGGCAGCCAGGCGCGCAGGCTCAATTCCGTTTCGGGTTAGAAAATCAAACACCGAACTGGCGCGTTTTTCAGAGAGAGCCATATTGCTTTTCGGGTCGCCAACATTATCGGTATGGCCGCTTATTTCAATGCTTATGTTTTTGTTTGATTTTAAAAAGTCAGTTACTTTATTCAGTTCAGCATGCGATTCGGGTTTCAACTCAAATTTTCCGGTTTCATAAAAAACATTTCGCAATACCATTTTCTCACCGGTTTTTACAGGACTTAACTCAACCTGCAGCTGGTAAGAAGCGGAGGTGGTGTCTTTGCACGAAAAAAAATCAGAATAAAAAAGATAACCGGCTTTGGAAACATTGAGTGCATACTCATAACCCGAAGGAAGGCACACCAGAAAACTTCCATCCGATTTATCTGACATGGAGGAAGCCATTACCTTTCCGCTTTTCAGATCTATCACCTCAAAGGAAGCTTCCAATGGAAAATCGCTCACTTTATCGGTTACCGTTCCTTTAACATAACTTACAGGTGCTGGCCGCGCCTCCTTATAAAGTTCAAACATCCAGATGTCGAGTTTACCTTTTCCGTTTTCAAAACGATCGGTAGCAAAGTAGGCTGATTTGCCGGAGGCCGAAACAAACAAACTGCTTTCATCATTGATGGTGTTGATAGGGTAACCAAGGTTGAAGGGTTTGCTCCAGTTTCCGTTTTCATCAAGGTAGGAAACATAAATGTCTGTTCCTCCCATTCCCGGATGGCCATCAGAGGCAAAATACAGGGTGCGGTTATCGGGATGAATGAAAGGCGACATCTCATTGCCTTCCGTATTGATAACCTCGCCCAGATTGACAGGGGGCTGAAAGCGGCCACTTTCATCTACCGTTGTTTTCCAGATATCCTGCTTTCCTTTTCCGCCCGGCCGTGAACTCACGAAATAAATGGTTTTTCCGTCAGAGGTTATGGTAGGTTGGGAGTCCCATTGTTCGGAGTTTACTTTCGGGCCTAGGTTAACCGGTTCGCTCCATTTATTACCGGTTCGTTTGGCATAATACAAATCACATCCTCTGAATTCTCCTTTGTTGCAGGCCGTAAAGAATACATGTTTGCCATCGGGCGAAAGACAGTGTGCGCCTTCATTGCCATTGGTGTTAATGGGTGGACCCATGTTCAGGGCTTCTTTCCAGTTGCCGTTGTCATCGCGGGTGCTGATGTAAAAATCTTCGTTGTAATCTTTTCGCATCCCCTGTGAAGACATCAGCCTTCTGCGGGTAAATACCATGGTTTGCTCATCAGCCGTAAGGGCCGGCAGGTATTCGTCATCGGCAGTGTTAATGTTGCTTCCGATATTGACAGGATTAAACGGCACGGGATGTTTTACGGCATAAGCGGCAAAGCGGCATTGCGACAGCAGCTTTTCCGCTTTATCGCGTATGTCATGTGTGCGCGATTTGTATTGAAGGAATAATTCAAGATGTTCTGATGCCGAATCAAATTCCATCAGTTGCATTTCGGCTTTGGCAAGGTTGAAAAAATTCTGTGGAAAATAATCAGCGTCAATGGCAACAGCCGTGCGGTAATGCTGTACCGATTTTTTAAAATTCTTCAAATCGGAAGCCACATCGCCCATCAGCATATTGGCTTCAAGAAACTGAGGGTCTTCTTTTAAGGCTGACTCGAGTAGTTCGATGGCATTTAGTAACTGTTTTGCATCGTATTGCTGTGCGGCTCTTTCAAAGTAGCTGATAGCTTTTTTATTCTTGGTTCGGTATTGATATTGGCTGAACGAAAAATAAGGAAGGCAAAAAAATGCAGTCAGCAATGCAGTTTGAACCATAGCAGATGAAGTGCTGAGCGAAGCGTATTTTTTAAGAGAAAACAATCAAAGATGATTTTAATGTTGCCGGAACAAATGTGCGGAATTATGATTGAACAGAAAACGGAAATCCGCCAGGTTCATTTCAAAAATAAAGTCAGAATTAGCAACTCCCATTTTTCGGAAATGGAGTTCATTGCAATTTCAAACGTGCTTTTAAAAAATTTAAGGAAAGTTATTCAGCTTTCTTTCCGCCTTTTTTGGTGGAATAGTTAATCTTAAGAGCATTTACCTTACGCAGTTCCTGCTTAAGGTCGGTAACAATGCCCATTTTCACGTCTTTGTCAATCTTTAAAGAAAAGGTCATTTGCGGAACTACTTTTTCATCGCGCTGTTTACGCTCCATCTCAACAAATTGAGCAATATCGGCAAGCGTTGCATAACTGTCATTAAGCTGAATGCGCGGCTCCGTTCCTAATTTGGCCTGATATTGTTTAAGGGGTGGACCTATGAAAATGTAGCTTACCAACGATTTTTTTTCGAGTTTCTGAATTTCGGTTGCCTCCGGTGGGCGAATCTGCACTTTCAGGCTGGCATCGCGGATGGTGGTGGTAACCATGAAAAAGAAAAGCAGCATGAATACTATATCAGGCAAAGATGCTGTATTGATTTTAGGGCTGCTGCCACCGGGCTTTTTCTTAAAACGTGACATATTATTTGGTTCCTCCGATGTTTTTAGGTTCAGCTTCCGAAATTTTCATCGGATACATTTTCTGAATTTCCTTTTGTTGATCAGTCGGCAAGTCAGAGAATTTTTTTCCGAATTTGTCGCGGGCGGCTTCATCGCGCAACTCATTATAGGCACGTTTCAATTCATTCTGTACCTGAATGTACATATTGTAAGAAGTGCCGCGGTCATTCTGAAGGGAGATAATGGCTTTCTCAGGATTTTCAGACAGATTGTCTTTCCTTCCGTTGTTATTAATAAACTCCTTGGCCTGATCTTTCAGTTTGTTGATGTCGCCCCATTCGCCTTCAACCAGAATCTGGTTACTGGCATTTACCAATACCTGAAAAACGTTTCTTTCTTTTAAGGGAGGTGGCGGCTCCTGTTCTTCTTCGGGCATAGGGGGCAGGCGTGTGGTAATTCCGCTGTCCACATCCATGGTAGTGGCTACAATAAAGAAAATAAGAAGCAGGAAGGCGATGTCGGCCATAGAACCGGCATTAATTTCAGGAACTTCCCTTGATTTTTTTCCTGCCATAAATTATTTCCCGAATGCTTTCTTTACTTCAGTATAAATAGCTACAACGATAGCCCCGAATCCCAGCAAATAAATCATGGTTAATCCGGCTCCTATCATTTTTGACTGTCCTGCCGAAATCCCATATTTTTCGTTTACTTGACCACTGGAAAGGATCAAACTGATGAGGAAAATGCCGAGCAATAAGCCCAAACCGATAAAGGTTCCTTTGGCGGCCTTAGGGTTTCTTGCAATATGCATAACCGGAAAGATAATGGCGGCTGCAACCGCACCGATAACGAGCAGGTAGGTAATCCAAAGTCCGAAGTTAATCATACGTTTAAGTTCTTACGGTTAGGATTATTTGTGTTTGTGTTTAACGAGCAGGTCAATAAGGCTGATGGAAGAATCTTCCATATCATTTACCAAATTGTCAATTTTAGAAACAAGATAATTGTAAAAAATCTGGAGGATAATAGCTACCAACAGACCGGCAAGCGTAGTAATCAGGGCGATTTTAATACCACCGGCCACAAGGCTTGGAGAAATGTCACCGGCTGCTTCAATGGCATCGAATGCATTTACCATCCCTACAACTGTTCCGAAGAAACCAAGCATAGGGGCAAGAGCAATGCAAAGCGAAACCCATATAAGACCACGCTCCATATTCCCCATCTGAACACCGCCATAGGCAACGATTGACTTTTCAACAATATCAATTCCTTCGTGCTCACGGTCTAAACCCTGATAAAAAATACTGGCAACAGGGCCTTTTGTATTACGGCAAACCTGTTTAGCTTTATCCACACCACCTGAAGCAAGCGCAGATTCAATATCTGTAAGCAGCTTTTTGGTATTGGTTGTACTTAGGTTGAGGTAAATGATTCTTTCAATAACAATGGCAAGACCGAGAATAAGGCAGATAAGAATAGGAGTCATGAACAGCGGGCCGCCTTCAATGAACTTTTGTTTTACTACCTGATGGAACGACTGGTCGGTTTCCGGTGCGCTGAGCATGTTGGCAGCATCTTGTGCAACAGCAGTTGAAACGGCAGCGATAAACATGAGGAAACTTAACAACGGGAGAATTTTTTTCATAACAGAGTTGTTTTGAATTTTCTTGTTGAGGATTTGATTTAAGAAGTTTTAATTGGAATTTGCGGGTGCAATGATAACAAAATGGTTTAAAAACAAAATGTTACCAAACGCAGTTAAGTCAGGTGGTCATCATTTCAGTAATCCGCAGTAAATCCCGGTCAAGAGGAGAGCGTGCTTTGCAGGCTTTTTCAAATGATGTAAAAGCAAGCTGGTTGTTGATCATGCCGGCCATTTTACCTGATTGGCCATTCAACAGAGATTCTGTGGCTGCTACACCCAGCCGGGCAGCTAAAATTCTGTCATTGGCTGTTGGAGAACCGCCACGCTGTATATGACCAAGAATGGTAATTCTGGTGTCCATTTCCGGAAGTTTTTCTTTCACTTTAGCGGCTGTTTTAAGTGCTCCACCGGCTTCATCACCTTCAGCAACAATTACTATGGATGATTTTCCCTGTTTCTGCCTGTGTTTTAAGAGTTTTACTAATGAGCCAATATCGGTTTTAGTCTCGGGCAGCAAAATTTCATCGGCACCGCTGGCAATTCCTGTATAGAGCGCAATGTAGCCGGTATCGCGTCCCATAACTTCTATAAAAAACAGGCGGTCGTGCGATGCGGCAGTATCTTTTATTTTATCAATGGCTTCAAGCGTAGTATTTACTGCCGTATCAAATCCTAAGGTAAAATCTGTTCCGAACAGATCATTATCAATGGTGCCGGGTATTCCTATGAATGGCATCTTAAATTTTTGATTGAATTCAACACATCCTTTAAATGTTCCGTCACCGCCTATTGCTATCAATCCGTCAATATCATGCCTTTTAAGATTTTCATACGCTTTACGCATTCCTACTGCCGTCATAAATTCTTTGCTGCGCGCAGTTTTCAATATCGTTCCTCCGCGGTGAATGATATTACTTACATCATTCGGCCCGAGCGGAACCATCTGCCCCTTAATCATTCCGTCAAAACCATGAAGAATGCCAATAACTTGTTTCTTGTGAAAATGGGCGGTACGTACTACGGCTCTTATGCATGCATTCATTCCCGGGGCATCGCCTCCCGATGTAAATACTCCGATTCTTTTCATTTCGCTGCTATTAAGTAAAATGCGTTCAAAAGTAGGACGATTGAGCTTAAAGAAAGGTTGAAAAGTTTTTCGTTTGAAGATGATAGATAATTGTCATTGTAATGTCATTTAATACCTTTGCCACCGATAAAACAAAAACTCAAAAATTATGAAGAAAACTATTACTCAAATTTCGCTGGCTATTTTGTTGCCGGCTATCTCTTTTGCTCAGGTTCTAATTGACAATGGACCTTTGATTAACAGCCCGGGTGCCGGAGCAGGCGGTGCTAATGTTTCTAATCTGCATACAGGAATAACCACCTTTGGTTTTGGTCATGCTGTAACTACCGGTTTCCGAGTGGCTGATGACTTTACCATTCCTGCTGGTGCAACCTGGAATGTTGATTCAATGGTGTTTTTTGCCTATCAAACGGGATCAACCACAACTTCTACCATGAACCACGTTAACTGGTCTATATGGGATAACTCACCTGCAGCAGGCGGTCAAATCATTGCCGGTGACACAACTGCCAATGACCTTGATGGTTCTTACTGGTCAGGTATTTATCGTACAACGGATGTTGACCTTACCAATACTCAGCGTCCAATCATGACAAACAGAATTGCAACTGTTGGCCTTAGCCTTGGTGCAGGTACTTACTGGCTGGCATGGCAAACAGGCGGTAGTCTTGCTTCCGGCCCATGGGTGCCTCCTATTACTATTACCGGAGTAACCAATACCGGTAATGCACTTCAGTTTAATCCTACCAATGGTACATGGGCTGATTTGGTTGACGGCACTTTGCTCGAACCTCAGGGGCTTCCCTTTATCATGTATGGAACAGCGGTAACGGGTATTAACGAGAACCAACTGGCGGCCGGTATTTCTGTAAGCCCGAATCCGGCTTCTGAAATTATGGCTGTTCGTGTTGTCAGCGCTACGGGTCCGGTTTCTATTGAAGTGATGAACGTTCATGGACAATTAGTTTATTCTGCTGTTGAAACCCGCAACACTTTCGCTCATAACATCAATGTTTCAAAATGGAGTAAAGGTGTTTACATGGTAAACCTTACCGCTGGCGAAAAGAAAGAAAATCGTAAAGTGGTGGTTGAATAAATCTCACTTCATCAATAAAAAGAGTCCCGCTCGCAAGGCGGGATTTTTTTTTATCATGCTTTTGATGATAGCTTGCTGTTACGGTAACTGAATCCGAAATAAATGATAAGGCCTGTACTAAGCCAGATTAAAAACCCTATCCAGCTTTTCCATTCAATCTGCGCCATCATGTAAAAACAAAAAATCATTCCGAGAGCAGGGATTACGGAATAGTTTTTCAGGAAGGCACGCACTGAAATACCTGCACAAAGAATAATGAACATCCACATGGGTATGTTATGACGGAACTGCTCCCAGCTTTCGAACCTTAGCATCTCGTTCATCCAGTCTTTGGTATAAACAGTAACCAATACTAAGGAAAGAATAAACAGCATGGGTAAAATATATTTTCCGTTGAGATAAGGAGTCCGGAATTTGCCTTTCGGTGCATCCGGGTCGTTCTGCAACCGCAATACACCTCCGCAAACAAGTACAAAAGCAAATAAGGTTCCCATGCTGCACAGGTCAAGAACAACATCACTGGGAATAAAAAGGATGGGCAGGCCGCAAACCACACCGGTAATAACCGTTGCAAACGATGGCGTTTTGTAGCGCGGATGGATGGTGGAGAATTTTTTCGGAAGCAAACCATCGCGGCTCATGCTCATCCAGATCCTTGGCTGGCCAACCTGAAAAACAAGGATTACTCCGGTAATGGCTATTACAGCGCTTACGGCTATGATGCCTGAAAAGAATTTCATGTCGAGTTTGTCGAATACAAAAGCCAGCGGATCGCCAACCCGCAACTGGTCAAATGGAATAAGGCCTGTAAGGACGAGTGCAATTAAAATGTAAAGGATGGTGCAGATGACAATGGCATTGAGAATGCCGCGCGGCAAATCGCGCTCAGGGTTTTTACATTCTTCGGCAGTAGTGCTGATGGCATCAAATCCGATATAAGCAAAAAACACTGCCGATACTCCTTTTAATACTCCACCAATTCCGTTAGGCAGAAAAGGCGACCAGTGGGAAGTATCAATATAAAAAGCGCCTACCAATATCACAGCAAGTATCACGGCAAGTTTGAGTACCACCATGGTATTGGCTGCCCGCTTGGTTTCTTTGATTCCGCGGAAAACAAGATAAGTGATAACAATGTTGATGAACAAGGCCGGCCAGTCGGCAATGAGTTTTAATCCGAAGAGTGAAGGAGCATGTTCCCAGGCTGCAAATCCGGTTTGAAGATGAGGAGGCAAATCCTGAATCAGTTTTCCTTTCTGCATGGCCGCAACAGCTTCGTGATAAAATCCTTTGGCTGATACATAATCAATCTCAGCCCAGGCAGGAATTACTATACCGCGAATGCCAAGCGCTTCAATTTTTACGGAAGCGAGCAGACCGGTAAAATAATCGGACCATGAAACGCAAACCGTGGCATTGCCTACGGCATATTCCATAATCAATGCCCAGCCTATTATCCACGCCATGATTTCGCCAAAGGCAACATAAGAATATGTGTAGGCGCTGCCCGAAACCGGAATGCGCGAGGCGAACTCAGCATAAGCAAAAGCGGCAAAACTGCAGGCCAGAGCTGTGAATATAAAAAGCAGGATAACACCCGGCCCGCCATCAGCACTGGCAGAACCTATGGTGCTGAAAATACCGGCACCTACAATGGCAGCAATTCCGAACGAAGTAAGATCGCGCACTCCGAGATGGCGCGACAGTTGGGGTCTTTCCAGATCATCGTGTGGAAGATCAACTTGTTTTAAAATTTCCGGAATAGATTTTTTGCGGAAGAGCGATTTCAGCATAAGGAGGTTGAGGCGGTAAATGTAGCAAGCATATTAATGTTATCGCTTACCCGTAGCCCTGAAGGGCATTATTGCACCTGTCAATTTTATTTTATAAGTAAATTTTCTTAAAAATAAGAGTCGCAATCAAATGGATTAATTGAAAAGCAGATTGAAGTAAAAAGAAGGCTTGCGGAGTTTTTCGCGCAGGTTCATATCGTCAAACATGCAGCTCAGCGTTTCGCGGAAGGTTTGGTTTTTTTCGGCTTTGTTTATTACAAAATTGAACAGTGAAGGATAGTTGCAGAGTTTCTGAAGCGTACGGCTTAAACGGAGTTCGCTCCACAGGCGGCTGTAAATTTTTTCATCATAGGCCGTCAGAAAACCGGCATCATATTTTTTGTTTTTCACGGCTTCGGCAGCCTGCATTGCTGCGGTCATTCCGCTGAACATGGCATTGCTTATGCCTTCACCGGTAAACGGGTCAATCAGCGAGGCGGCATCACCACAGAGAAGAAAATTATTTCCTGAAAGTTTTCTGCGTTTCGAGCCCAGCGGCAAACCCCAGCCTTGTATTTTACCATCCGGTGTTGCCGATTTAAAACGTTCCTTAAAGACAGGATGATGGGTAATGATGTTTTCCATTGCATGGCGGAGATTCACTTTTTTACTGCTCAAAGATTTTGAAAGCATACCGGCACCCACATTGGCATAACCACCGGGCAAAGGAAAAATCCAGAAATAGCCGGGCAGCAGTTCATCAAGAAAGTGAAGCTCAATGAAATTGTTTTGATCCATACCGGTTACCCCTTTATAGTAAGCACGGATGCCACCGCAGTAATGCTCCTCCTCCATGGTTTTATTGCCGAATTTCCGTGCAATAACCGAACGGTCGCCATCGCAGGCAATAACCAGTTTGGTGCGGATGGAAATAGTCTGATCGCCTTGCTGAACCTTCAACAGCATTTCATTACCCTCAGCAGAGGCATCCAGCAGAACAGATGATTCAGATACTTCAGCAAAATTTCTGTCAATTTTCCTGAAAAGAAAATCATCAAAATCAATTCTTCGTGAAATAAAGCCCGGGGCAAAGTCAACCTTGCTGGTAACGGTTTTAAAAGGAATACCGATGCTTTTACCGTTAGGCGCAGAAAAGATAATTCCATGACTGCCTAAGGCATGCCTGCTGCCGGCCAGTTCAGCAACCAGTTCGGGATTAATTTTTTTAAGGATAGGAATCACTTTGCCGCTGAGGGCATCTCCGCAGATTTTATCGCGCGGAAATTTTTCTTTTTCAATAATGAGGTGAGGTATTTTTTCTTTGGCCAGAAACAAGGAGGCTGTACTTCCTGCCGGACCTGCACCGATGATGACTACTTCAAAATTCAATGGCATTGGGGGCAAATATGGGTATTACCAAATTCTCTTTAAAGACGACAACTTTTCTGTTGTTTAAAAACAGAAAGTTGTGCAATGATTCTGCCTGTTCACATATTCATCACCTGCTTTAAAAATTCCTCTTTTTTTCTGACGCTTACTTCTATTTCGGCTCCGTCAGTCATGGTAACATATCCGCCTTTTCCTTTGGTATATTGTTTAATACAGGCAAGATTGATGAGATGCGATTGATGAATACGGAAAAAGTTGTTTTCCGAAAGCAATTCGTCAAACTCTTTAAGGGTTCTTGAAACCATGATTTTCTTTCCGTCTTTCAGAAAAAACTGTGTGTAATTCGAATCGCTTTTCAGCCTGATAATATCACTTACATTTAAAAATACCATGCCGTTGAGTACAGGAAGACAAATACGCTGAAGTTGTTGGCTTGCAGACCGGATATTGAATAACAGGTTATTAATCTGCTCGTTAAATCCTGAATGAGTAACGGAAGGTTTAATTTTTTTTAAAGCAGCGCTCAAATCATCCGGGTCAACGGGTTTAAGCAGGTAATCAAGGGCGCTGAATTTAAAAGCCTGCACGGCAAACCGGTCAAAGGCTGTAGTAAAGATGATTTCAAATTTTTTTTCTTTAATTCTGCTGAGTAAATCAAAACCTGTTTCCCGGTGAATCTGAACATCAAGGAATATCAAGTCAGGGGTAAGGTTAAGAATGCCATGGAGGCCATCATTTACGGTTTGGAATGAACCTGCAAGTTCAATATGGCCGGTATGCTTTTCGAGCAGTCGGGTTAAATGATCAATGCAATGCTGTTCATCATCAACAATTACCGCCCTGATCATATTTTAGATTTCAGGGGCTAAGTTAATTCATTAACACCGGGAGAGAAATTTCTGCATGAACACCCTGCTCTTTATCGGAGATGTGAAAAGAGGCATGTGTATTACGCAGTTTATTAAGCAGTTTAATGCGGTCAGCAGTTATTTTCATGCCGAGCGATTGGCGACCGGGTTCTTTATCACCGTTAGATTTTACTCTTCCTATTCCGTCATCTTCAATAATGCAGCGCAGCATATCATTGTTGCGGCTTAGAATGATGTTTATTTTTCCTCTTCCGGATTTTGGTGTAATGCCATGCCAGATGCTGTTTTCGGCAAACGGCTGAAGAATAAGCGGAGGGACAAAAAGGTTATCGCTGTCAATATTTTCGTCAACCAGAATAGAATAATCGAATTTGTTATCGAGCCTCAGCTTCTCTACCTGCAGGTACATTTCAAGAGCAGCCAGTTCATCGCGCAGGGTGATTTCTTTCTGCTCCGAGTTTTCGAGAACCATGCGCATCAGTTTGGCAAAACGAATGGTGAAGTAAGAAGCTTTTTCCGTATCAAGTTTCTGTATGGAATCATTGATGGAGTTAAGTGCATTGAAAATAAAATGAGGATTCATCTGCGAGCGCAGGGCTTTCATTTCTGTTTCGGTAATCTCGGCCTGCAGCAGAGCATCATGTTTTTTTTCGAGGGCATCACGCCTGCGTTTGTACTGAACAAAAAATAATATACTTCCGGCCACAAGCAGAAGACCTCCGCCAGCATAAACTTTCCGCATAAGTTCTGCCTGACTCACTTCGGCTTCTGAAAGGGCCTGCTCTTTTTCATGTTCTGCAACCAGAAGGGCTTCGCGTTTATCAAATTCTGCCTGCATCTGCAATCGTTCAATCTCTTTTTTCTTACGATCGCTTTGAATGCTGTCGCGCATGACGATGGACGCTTTGTAAAAATTATAAGCATTCTCAAAATCCTTTTGCTTTTCCAAAAAAGAACTCAGACTGGTAAGCCCGCGGTAAATCTGTGTTTTGTCTGCAGCCTCTTTAGCCGATTGCAAGGCAAGCCGGAAATTCTTTTCGGCTTCTGCATTTTTATCCGTGAATTTTAAACCTGCTTTTTTTAATTCTTCAGCCGTAGCTTCGTCATACATCCGTGCGAGATTTCCATAAGCTACTGCTGCTGCTGATTTATCACCGGCCTTTTCATAAAAGGGAACTGCCTGAGTGAGGGCTTCAGCCGCTTCTTTGTAGCGCGATTGCTGTATAAACACACCGGCACTATTGGTTAATCCGCTGGCTACATTTCTCGGAAAATTAAATTCCTTTCCCATGACAATGGAGCGGTCATAAAATTCGAGGGCGCGGTCGAGGCTGTCAAGATTATCGTATGTATTGCCAAGGTTTCCAAGGCAATTAATCATTCCGAATTTATTGTCAACCTGCTGATAGATGCGATAAGCTTTCTGCTGGTATTCGAGGTCTTTAATAAATTCTTCCATTCTTGAATACACCAGCCCGATGTTGGAAGAAACCATGGCCAGGTATTCCGGATTGTTAGTCTTTTCAAAGATGGCTTCTGCTTTCAGGTAACTTTCTATGGCTTCGGGATAATTGCCAAGCCGCATTTGATTTACACCAACGCTGTTGTAACAGCCTGCCAGACGTGTTGTATCTTTCAATTCGCTGAAAAGCGCTATTGCTTTTTTCAGATAATCAAGTGCTGTGTTATAGTCGGCTTTATTGAAATTCACAATGCTGATGCGCTGGTAAATGTTAGCCATGGCATACCGGTTTCCGGTTTTGCTGCACCATTCGAGTAACTTACTGTACAGCATCATTGCAGCCGAATCTTTGCCGGATTTTTCCAGATTATCGGCTCTGCTCAACAGTGCTTCCTGTTCATATTTAGAAACTTTTAATTTCTGCGCCAAAGTGTATGCGCTGTCAGCATAAAGCAATCCTTCTTCAGGATTGGATTTGCATAGCTCATACGATAGCGAATTCAAAATACGGAAACGGAAGCTGTCTCCTTGCTGCCTCATTTGAAGTTCGGTTTTTAGTGAATCAACTACCGAGAACTGGCTATGAGCCTGAATGGAAATTAAAATAAATACTATAGTTGAATAATTTGCTTTCACCAGTGTATGGTTATTGAACAAAGTAAATGAAAAAAAACGGTAATACGGATTTTAAGCGAATATCAACGAATTCTAATCCGGACGGCACACATACTCATTGCGGCTTAACAGAGTAAAAATCGCTCTTACGTTTGTGCCTGAATCAAGCATTAAAACAATCTTCAAAAACCAAAACAATGAAAAGAAAAATCACCCTGATGGCAGTGCTTTTAATGGCTGCTCTTTACACCAACGGCCAAGCTGTTGAACTAGGAACCAATGTACTCAGTGCCGGTATCGGATTAGGCGGCCGCTTCGGTGGATTCACCTACGGATCGCAGACCCCCGGCATCAGCCTTCATTTTGAACGCATGATGTGGGAGGCAGGTGATGTAGGTTTCATCAGCCTTGGCGGTTATGCCGGTGTTAAGAGCTACAAATACACAGCGCGGTATTACAGCAACTACACTTACTCTCAAAAGTGGAGTTACACCATCCTAGGTGTGCGCAGCGCTTTTCATTACACAGGTTTGGAAAGCGACAATTTCGATCTCTATGGCGGGTTGATGCTTTCTTACAATATACTCAGCTATAAATACGAGGACAATGATCCTTACTCGGATAGCTATGTAACAGCCAGTTATGGCAGTGCAGTGGGTATTACCGCTTATGCCGGAGGCAGGTATTTCTTTAATCAAAAAATTGGCGCATTGGCAGAAGTCGGGTATGGAGTTTCTTATCTGACTATCGGCATTGCTTATAAATTCTGATCAATCATACAAACAATTAAAACAACAAAACCATGACACTATTTATCCTTCTACTCATTGTAATTGTGGCTTTGGCCATTACTTCTTACAACCGTTTACAGCGCCTTGCACAACCCGTACGCAGGCAGGCCAGCAACATCCAGGTAAGCATCAGCAAAAAACTTTCGCTGATCAATCAACTGATTGATGTGGTGAAGAATTACCAGGAAGCCGAGCAGTTCGTTCAATTAAAAATTTCGAATGACACCACAGCCGCCAGCCTGATGAACAGCTATCAGCAATCGGGGGCTACGCTGGCTTCCATTCAGGGAATGATAGAGCGTTTTCCCAACCTCAAAGCCAATGAACAGTATCACCGGCTGGTTGATAACATTGAAGGATGTGAGAAAGACATACAGAACCAACGCATAGCCTACAATTCATGCGTAGAACAGTACAATCAGGCACGATTAAAAATCCCAACCATTTTTGTTGCACGGTTCATGGGTTTTTCCGAAGCGCCTTATTTGCAATTTGATATCAGCGGAGCTACCGATGTTACCAGCCTTAAAGAATTTAAAACCGATGATGGCGAACGGCTGCAGCAATTCCTGAGTAATGCCGGAAGCAGTCTTTCTTCAGCCACAAAAACTTTAGCCGGGCATGCCGGGCAAGCCGGAAAACTTATTGCCGATAAAGTGAAAGAGAAAACGCAAACGCGCTATTTCTACATGACTCCGGGCGGTGTTCCCAAAGGACCGGTTGCCAAAGAAGAAATTCTGTTGCTTAAGAATAATGGAACACTGAACGAAGAAGCCATGATTTCGGAAGCAGGAAGCGAAGAGTGGAAGAAGATCGAAGTGCTGACATCTGTAACGAATCAAAGTGAAGCGATTAATTAAATTGCCGAAAATTTATAAACGACTATGAAAATAATTCGCATCATCTTATGGGCAGTATGCTTTGCCTCGCTGAATATACCGGCATCTGCACAGAATCCTCAACTATGGGGAATGTGTACTTACGGAGGTACCATGAATAAAGGAACCATTTTTAAAGTGAATGGTGACGGTACCGGTTTTTCAACCATTTTCTCTTTTGACTCTATTTCCGGCTCCAACCCTCAGGGAAGTTTATGCCTTGCCCCGAATAACATGCTGTATGGAACAGCCAATGCCGGAGGCAGCGGCAATGTTGGAACTGTAATTAAAGTGAACCCTTCCAATAACACCGTTACCAAACTGCTTGATTTCAATTTTACCAATGGTGCTTTTCCATGGGGAAGTTTTATGCTGGCCAATAATGGTAAACTGTACGGAGGCGGAATCAATAATCTTATTGAACTGAATCCTGCCAATGATCAGATTACAAGTTTGCATACTTTCAACAATGCAACAGAAGGAAATGGATTTACTGATCGCTTTATTCAGTCAACCTTAAATGGCCGGCTTTATGGATTGCTTGCTTACGGTGGCGCTAACAGCAGCGGAACTATTGTGAGCTATAACATCAACACAGGACAGGTTATTGTTGAACACCATTTTGCAGCAGCCAACGGCAAAACTCCCTACGGCTCGCTTTACGAAGCGAGTAACGGAATGATGTATGGCATGACACGAAACGGAGGTCAAACGGATGATGGCGTGTTGTTCATGTTTAATCCTGCCAATGGCAGTTATACCAAACTGATGGACTTTAATATTACCAATGGCAAATGGCCATGGAACAGTATGATACAGGTAAACAGCGCAAAGTTGTACGGATTAGTCAGCAATGGCGGTTCAGTCGGAAGCGGTCTTGTTTTCAGTTTTGATATCAATACCAATGTTTACAATATCGAATTCAATTTTAATTACATGAACACCGGTGCCTTGCCCTGGCAGAGTTTTATCAAAGCCAGCGATTCAAAACTGTATGCTACATTGGGTTTAGGCGGACCAAACGGAAATGGTGTGGTTTTTAAGTTTGATTACAACACCAATACTTATACATTGGTTCACGGTTTTATTCAGGCAGAAGGCCAGAATCCGAATTGTGATTTGGTTGAAGTGGGCGCTACGTCTTCAGTGCCTTTTCTTTCAGCGAATAATCAGTCAAAATTAAAAGTTTGGCCTAATCCGTCTGATGGGAATTTTAACTTTTCAAGCCCGGATATAACTACTAAGGAAATTGTATTTTCTCTGTACGATGTAAATGGTAAACTGATAGCCCAACCCTTACCGGTAAAAAATCAAAATCGACTTTCACTGAAAGTGCCTGCTGGAATTTACCGGCTCAATTTAATCAGCGTCAACACACAGAATTCAGCGCTTATCCTCATCAACAAATAAATCAAAACCATCTAAAAACAAACGACTATGTTAAACTTAAAAAACACCTTGATTGCCACCGGCATAATGCTGATTGCGTTTTCACAGACCGTCTTTTCGCAGGACAAAGACAAAAAGAAAGACGAAGTACAGATAAAAATGGAAGCCGTTCAGGAAAAATGTAAGGATATTCCATTTGAGAAACGTGTACGCGTTCGTGTATCACGTTTCAATTCTACTGCAGGCAACTCTCCGAAAGAACTGGGAGAGAACATGAGTACCATGCTGAGTAATGCCCTGAGTCAGGTAAATTGTTTTCAGGTTTTGGAAGAAATCCGCAAATTAGATGATGTAACCAAAGAAACCGACCTTGCCAATTCCGAATATGTGGATGCCGGTACGGGAACCGAAAAAGGTAAGTTACTGCAGGCACAAATAGTAGTTACCGGTGAAGTAACCGAATACAATGATGCCACTTCTACTTCGGGAACTCTGGGAATAAGTTCCAGCACATCAAAAGCGAAAATCGGTTTTATTCTTAAAGTCCTTAGTCCTAAAACAGGAGCCATTCTTAAATCAACCAGTTTTAATGTGGAAGCCAGGAAAGGCAGCGGAAGCAGTTTCCGATTTGTCGGCATAAAAATGTCAGGCAAAACATCTTCTAATCCTGCTGTGGCTGCTGCTCTTGAAAAGGGAATTATTCAGGCCGTGGAGTATCTTGCTCAGGAAAAGGATAACATTCCGATGCCTTCTGCTGAGGAACTCAATTCAAATCTGACAACCGTAGTAGTATCCAATTGTTCCTTTTCGCAGAAAAGCAATACGCTGGATATGCTGAAAAACACAGCAGGAGTAAAAAGCGCTGAACTGGCAAAATTTGAAAACAACATTGCAACCTACAGTGTTCGTCATCATGGCAGCTCGGATGATCTGGCCACAGTAATTGATAAAAAATATGCCGGTCGTTTTGAAATCACTGATTTGAAATCAGGAAAGATATCAATGAAGCTGAAATAATACTTGAAAGCTGACCAATCATTACCCTGCCCGGATGTGGCAGGGTTTTTTATTTTGCGGAGTCAAGATATCCCTGCAGCAGTATTACCGCACTTACCACATCAGTCAGCTCTTTTTCTTTCCGCTGCGATTTTTTTAAACCCATACCGGCTATCTCGCGCTGCGCCATTTTGGAAGTGAAGCGCTCATCCAGCAGTTTTATTTCTGCAGATGGAAACAGAGTTTTCAGTTTATCAGCCAGTGTATGTACCTCTTTGGTAATGTGTGTAGGCTGATTATTCAATCGTTTCGGCTCGCCAATCAGGATGGTTTGCACTCGATTTTCTGAAACGTATTTATTCAGAAAGTCAGTCAGCTTACGGGTTTCCACTGCCTGCAAACCGGTGGCAATCAGTTGCAGTTCATCAGTAACGGCAATACCGGTACGTTTCAATCCATAATCAATGGCAAGGATGCGGGGCATGAGGCAAAAGTATCAATCCATGCAGCGTTACTTTTGCGCTTTCAGAATATATCATGCAACAACTTATTGAGAATGCCTGGAATAACAGGGAGTTACTAAAGAACCAAGAAACGGTAACTGCCATTAAATCCGTAATGGAACAATTGGATAAAGGCATCATTCGCATAGCGGAGAAGAAAGACACTGCCTGGCAGGTTAATGAATGGGTGAAAAAAGCAGTGCTGCTTTATTTTGGGGTGATGCAGATGCAGACAATGGAAGCCGGTCCGTTTGAGTATCACGATAAAATTCCGTTGAAGAAAAATTTTGCTGCACTCGGAGTTCGTGTGGTTCCGAATGCCGTGGCGCGCTATGGGGCATTCCTTGCCCGTAATGTCATCCTCATGCCTTCGTATGTAAACATAGGCGCTTATGTTGACGAAGGAACCATGGTAGATACCTGGGCAACCGTTGGCAGTTGCGCGCAGATCGGAAAGAATGTCCATTTGAGCGGAGGAGTCGGGATTGGCGGAGTGCTGGAGCCGGTGCAGGCTTCGCCTGTTATTATTGAAGACGGATGTTTTATCGGCTCGCGTTGCATTATCGTGGAAGGAGTGCAGGTGCAAAGCGAGGCCGTTATCGGGGCAGGGGTAACGCTAACGGCTTCTACCAAAATTATAGATGTTACGGGCAGCGCTCCGGTTGAGTTCAAAGGAATGGTTCCGGCACGGTCGGTGGTGATTCCGGGAAGCATGGAGAAGAAATTTCCTGCCGGCACTTTTCAGGTTCCCTGCGCCCTGATTATCGGCAAACGCAAAGCCTCCACCGATTTAAAAACTTCACTTAACAATACGCTGCGCGAATTCAATGTAGCGGTTTAACCGGTTTCCTGAAATTGAAAATTCTCATCATTCAAACTGCTTTTCCGGGCGATGTAATTCTCAGTACCTCCGTTGCTGAATCATTGCATCATCATTTGCCTGATGCCCGGATTGATTTTGCAGTAAGGAAAGGAAATGAATCGCTGTTTCGTAATCATCCGTTTGTAAAGAAGGTTTATGTGTGGAATAAGAAGGAGAAAAAAGCAGCAAACCTTGTTTCGCTGATTCGCGAAATCAGAAATGAGAAGTATGATGAAGTGATCAATGTTCAACGGTTTTTTTCATCGGGATTGGTAACTGTTTTCTCCGGAGGTAAATCCACATCAGGATTTGTAAAAAATCCGCTTTCGTTTTTTTTCACACACCGTTATCCTCATTTGATTGGCAATGGGGAGCATGAAACTTCGCGTAACCATCAATTGATAAGTCATCTGGTAAAGAAAGAAAAATCAAAGCCGCGGTTATATCCTTCTGCTGATGATTTTGAATTTGTAAAACAGTTTACCATATCGCCTTATGTATGTATTGCCCCTGCTTCGGTTTGGTTTACCAAGCAATTGCCTGCCGTTAAATGGGCAGCACTTATTCATCTTTTGAATGACAAATACAAAGTGTTTTTAATAGGAGGGAAGGAGGATGATAAACCGGCAGAAGAAATAAGGGCTATGACGAAAGCGGAAACCGAGAACCTCACCGGAAAACTTACTTTTCTTCAATCGGCAGCATTGATGAAAGGAGCCGTAATGAATTATGTGAATGATTCAGCGCCATTGCATCTGGCTTCGGCCGTCAATGCACCGGTAACGGCATTTTTTCTTTCAACGGTTCCTGAATTTGGTTTCGGGCCGCTGTCTGATCAATCAAAAATCATCAGCGCCCATCCGGCTCCGGCCTGCCGCCCGTGTGGATTGCATGGTATGAAAGCCTGCCCGCAAAATCATTTTAACTGCGCCATGCACATTCAATTCACCGAATCCCTGTTGCCATGATCCCGAAAGAAGTAATTGAAAAAGAAGCAAGGCATTGTGCGGAAATAATCTGCAACGGTGGAGTTATTTTATATCCTACCGATACCATCTGGGGGCTTGGTTGCGATGCAACAAATACCGAAGCCGTAAAACGCATTTTTAAAATAAAACAGCGCGAGGAAAGCAAAAGCATGATTGTGCTTGTTGAGTCAGAGAATCATCTGAGTAAATATGTACGGGCTGTTCCCGAAATGGCCTGGCCGCTTATTGAAAACAGCGAACGCCCGCTTACCATTATTTATCCCGGAGCCAAAAGCCTGTCGCCTGCCGTCATAGCAGAGGATGGCACAGTGGGCATCCGGATTCCGAAACATGATTTCTGCCGGAGGCTGATGCACCTTGCCGGAAAGGCTATCGTTTCCACATCGGCTAACATCAGCGGTGAGCCATCGCCTTCCTGTTTTGATGAAATTTCAGAAGCCGTAAAATCGCAGGTGGATTATATGGTGAATCTCGATAGCGAGAAAAAAAGGAAGGGGGTTCCTTCTGTCATTATCAGGATGGAACTGAACGGCACATTCAGGTTTCTTAGAAAGTAAATTCGCGTACCATGGCAACCCTTAACCTCAGCGATATTCTTACCCATCCTGTTTTCAGCCTTTGTTCCGAAGCGGCTGAAAAGCATGGAGAAGAATGTTTTGTCATTGGCGGTTTTGTGCGTGATGCCTTGCTCGGAAGGCCTTGTAAAGACATTGACATTGTTACCACAGGCAACGGAATTGAACTGGCAAAACTAACGGCTGAAAAACTGGAAGGCGCTTCGCATGTGTCGTTTTTTAAAAATTTCGGAACGGCCATGTTTATGCATGGCGATTATCAGATTGAGTTTGTTGGCGCTCGTAAAGAATCGTATCAACAGGATTCGCGCAAACCCGATGTGGAAAAAGGAACACTGGAAGATGACCAGCTCAGACGCGATTTTACCATCAATGCGCTGGCGGTTTCTCTCAATAAAAAAAATTACGGTGTACTGATTGACCCGTTTGAAGGGCTGGCCGACCTGAATAAAAAAATTATCCGTACGCCATTGGAGCCCGAAGCTACCTACAGCGATGACCCGTTGCGTATGATGCGTGCCATACGGTTTGCCACACAACTCCGCTTCGGCATTGAAAGCGCATCGTATGAAGCTGTTTCAAGTATGTGCGAACGGATTAAAATTGTTTCGATGGAACGTATTACCGATGAACTGAATAAGATCATCATGGCCCAATCGCCATCCATCGGTTTTAATATGCTGTTTGATACCGGCCTGCTGCATATCATCTTTCCGCAAATGGCAGCGCTTCACGGAGTTCAGTATGTAAACGGCAAAGGGCATAAAGACAATTTCTATCACACGCTTAAGGTGCTTGACAACATCAGTGAAATGACAGACAACCTGTGGCTTCGCTGGGCTGCCATTCTGCATGACATTGCCAAACCGGTTACCCAGCGATTCGAGCCGAAAGCAGGATGGACTTTTCACGGACATGAAGACAAAGGCGCTCGTATGGTTCCTGCCATCTTTAAACAACTGCGACTTCCGCTTAATGAGAAAATGAAGTATGTACAGAAACTCGTATTGCTTCACCTGCGGCCTATTGTGCTGGCTCAGGAAACAGTAACCGATTCGGCTGTACGAAGATTACTCTTCGAAGCCGGTGATGATATTGATGACCTCATGACCCTCTGCCATGCCGACATCACATCAAAAAACGAAGAGAAAGTAAAACGATACCGTCAGAATTTTGAACTTGTAAAACAAAAGCTGGTGGAGATTGAAGAGAAAGACCGCATCCGAAACTGGCAGCCACCCGTCAGCGGAGAACTCATCATGCAAACCTTCGGTTTAAAACCATCACGTAATGTTGGAATTATTAAAGATGCCATTCGCGATGCTATTCTGGATGGAGTGATTCCGAATACTTATGAAGATGCCTACCGACTGATGTTGAAAAAGGGCGAAGAACTGGGATTAAAAGCAGTGGTGTAGTTTCAAGAATCAGGCAGGTATTTCAGTAGCCGCTCCAACCCGTCAGTTTTTAATTTAGGCAGGTGCATTAACCTGCCAAAACATAATGCGCGGTGCTATTCAATGGCTAAACGGAAATTTAATCCCAGAAAAACCATCAGCACGGCAATACAGGTAACTGCGGCAATATGCCAGGCCAGCAGCGTTAAATTTTGAGGTGAAAGTTTTGGAATGATAAACAGGCGAGCATGAATGGCCAGGGCAAAAGTTAAAATAAGTAGAATCAGTTTTATGCCGATGTGTGTCTGAATGCGTCCGTTAAAGCAAAACCATTCCTGAACAGGAAGGTAATAGGCAGCCATAAAAAGCCCGCTTATAACCTGAAGCAAAAGAGCCGGAATACCAATTTTTTCAAAATGCGATTCAAATTCACGCACAATTTCCGGATTCTTTTTTTTCAATGCTTTTGGCAACACAGCTAAGGCCAGAACCAGATGGCCTCCTGTCCAGATACAAGCTCCCAGAACATGGAGTAAAATCAGGTATTTAATCATCATTTCAGTTTTTCGAATCGGGCCTGAAAGAAGCGAAGATATTTGGGTTCATAAACCATCTTCAGGCCTTTGATTTTTTTTCTTTCTTCAAAAACGTTGAGAGCCGATTCGGCAATTACATCCATGTGTGCCTGAGTATAAACTCTTCGCGGAATGGTAAAGCGAACCAGTTCTAATTTGGGATAATAATTATCTCCGTTGGGTTTCCGGCCGGCCGAAACAATACCGCGCTCCATGGTTCGTACTCCTGAGTCAATGTAAATTTCTGCGGCTAAGGTCTGGGCCGGAAACTCATCCTGCGAAAGATGGGGAAGAAACTGGCGGGCATCTACAAAAATTCCATGTCCGCCTATAGGTTTAACAACGGGAATACCAAAGTCCATCATTTTATTTCCGAGGTATTCAATCTGTCCTACACGGGCACGGATGTGATTATCACTTACACTTTCTTCAATGCCTATGGCCATGGCTTCCATATCGCGTCCTGCAAGTCCGCCATAAGTATGCAGCCCTTCATAAACCACAACAAGGTTACGTGCTTCTTCAAAAACATCCCATTCGTTGGTAGCCATAAATCCGCCAATGTTTACCAATGCATCTTTTTTGGCGCTCATGGTGGCTCCATCGGTGTAAGAGCAGATTTCAAAAACTATTTCACGCACGCTTTTCTTTTCATAACCTTTCTCCCGTTGCTGAATAAAGTAGGCATTTTCGGCCACACGCGTCATGTCATGAATGATTCTGATGCCATGCTTTTTTGTCAGGGCTCTTACTTCTTTCAGGTTTTTCATGCTGATGGGCTGCCCGCCAGCCATGTTTACATTGGTGGCTATGCTAACATAAGGAATCCGGTTTGCCCCGTATTTATTAATCAGTGCCTCGAGTTTCTGTATATCAACATTGCCTTTAAACGGATGTTCGCTTAAGGGGTCATGGGCTTCATCAATAATAATATCCGCAAAAGTACCACCGGCCAGTTCCTGATGGAGGCGTGTAGTGGTAAAGTACATGTTGCCCGGAATCATATCTCCTTTTTTAATCAGCACTTTTGATAGAATATTTTCAGCACCCCGCCCCTGATGAGTGGGAATAATGTATTTATACCCGTAAAATTTCTGAATGGCTTTTTCAAGCCTGAAAAAGTTACGGCTGCCGGCATAGGCCTCATCGCCTGTCATCATGCCGGCCCATTGCCGGTCGCTCATGGCCGATGTGCCGCTGTCGGTTAGTAAATCAATATACACATCTTCCGATTTCAGCAGAAACGTATTGTACCCTGCTTCTCTGATGGCTTTCTGTCGCTGTTTACGGGTGGTCATCTTCAGCAGCTCTACCATTTTCATTCTGTAAGGCTCAGCCCATGATGATTTGATGTGTTTTTTCATACCGGTGTATCAATCGTGATTTTTATTAGTAAGGAATGAAGCATTCTTTGTTTTGGTTTTCGCTACGGCTGTTATGATTTATCAGGCGAAACGTTGATTTCCAGCAGTGCAGCATTTAACCGATGAGGTTGCCAAAAACTGAAATTGTTTTTTGATGGAATATGATTTTATAAAGCAATGAATAATGATTTTGGTTAGGTTAATTTCGAAACCGGAATATAGCGGCTTTCGTTTTTTATTCTTTCGGGTAAGTAAAAAGCCATGACAGGCGCCTGTGTTGAAATTTCAACCGTATTAAGACTGACGGGTAAAGGATAACGGCAGAAATTTATCCGGCCATACGGCTTAGTATTGCTGAAGAAAGGTTTGCCAGTTCATTTTGCGGAAATGGTTTTCGCCATAATAGGTGAGTACTTTCTGCAGGTGGGCAGCCGTAGTGAAATAGCTCAACTGGTCAATGCGGGTTTGGGTTTCATCAAAAATAATAAGCGAAGGCAATTGAATTCCGCCTCCGGTTAGTTCTTTGATTACCGGATGAAAAGGGTTTGGATTGTTTTCTGATGTAAACAATTTTCCATTCCAGGAAATGGGCGTGCGTGTTTCCGCATCGAGATAAATGAGATAGAAATGTTCATTGATAAGACGGGCAACAGCCGTATCACTGAACACGGCCAGCTGCATGGCACGGCAACTGATACACCAGTTGGTAAACAGAAACACCAAAGTTTTTTTGGTGGTGTCTTTCTTCAGTTCGGCATACTGATCAAAGGAAAGGGATGCGGGCGGTGGTGATGAATTGTTTTCACGGAAAGCCGAATAAAACACATTTTTAAAATCGTCATAAGACACAAATCGAAAAACATTTTCCACAATGTAAACCAATAACGGTTCCATGTCTTTTACCTCCATATAACCCGGAGCAACCAATTGCTGAAAATCACCGGTTACAAAAACAGTTGTGGGGTAGGAGAGGCGTGAACCCAACATGCGAAACGCGAAATCATGTGTAGCTCTTAATCCTTCGCCCTTATTTACAAACATGGTGTCGCGGTAATAAATGGTGTCGCGCGTTTCGGCATTGAATTTAACAGGGTAAAACCATTGGTTGATGTATGCGGCAAAATCAGGATTGGAATAAGTGGTCATCATCATGCGTTTGCACCATCCGCACCAATCGGTGTAAAAATCAATGAGTAATGGCCTGGCTATTTTCTTTTGTTCCTTTTGCGCTTCTTCCAGCGTCATCCACTTCACCGGGCTTTGCGGTTCGCCCTGCAACTGTACTTGCTGCGCATAGGCAGGTGAAGTCAGCAGAAAAAAAATGAAAAGTTTTTTCATGGAAAGAATTTTCAGAACGGGTTAATACTGTTCTTTCTCATTCGGAAAATCTTCAGACTTAACATCGGCAATGTAATTGCCCACGGCTTTTTTAATGTCATCATACAGATTCAGGTATCTGCGTAAAAAGCGCGGGCTGAATTCTTTGTTGATGCCAAGCATGTCATGCAGTACGAGCACCTGCCCGTCAGCATGCCTCCCGGCACCGATGCCGATGGTCGGTATTTTTATTTTTTCAGAAACTTCTTTGGCAAGTGCAGCCGGAATTTTTTCAAGAACAATGCTGAAACAACCGGCTTCTTCAAGAATGGCAGCATCTTCCAGAAGCCGCTGCGCTTCGGCTTTTTCTTTGGCACGCACTATATACGTTCCGAATTTGTAGATACTCTGAGGCGTTAAACCAAGGTGACCCATCACCGGCACACCGGCCGAAAGAATGCGTTCAATGCTTTCTTTCACTTCACGCCCGCCTTCTAATTTTACGGCATGGGCGCCTGCCTCTTTCATTATCCGGATGGCTGAGTTCAGAGCTTCTTTTGAATTGCCCTGATATGAACCGAAAGGCAGATCAACCACTACCAGCGCACGCTTAACGGCACGTACAACAGAAGACGCATGATAAATCATCTGGTCAAGGGTAATGGGCAGCGTGGTTTCATGGCCGGCCATCACGTTGCTGGCCGAATCACCCACAAGAATTACATCAATGGCTGCATCATCAAGTATGCGGGCAAGGCTGAAATCGTAGCCGGTAAGCATGGCAATTTTTTTACCGGCACGCTTCATTTGCTGCAACGTATGTGTGGTTACCTTTTTGATTTCTTTCGGTTTTGATTCTTTCGAATTGGCCATGAGGGTTGATTTAATCAGGTGGATGGTTGAAGCGAAAACTAAGCCGTGTTATTTCATCTGATCAATAACGGCATTACTGATTCCCATAAAGGAGAAGCCTCCGTCATGATACAGGTTCTGCATGGTAACCATGCGCGTTAAATCGGAAAACATGGCCACGCAATAGTTGGCACAGTCATCGGCTGTGGCATTACCAAGCGGAGACATGGCATGGGCATAATCGAAGAAGGAACCAAAACCTTTCACACCGCTGCCTGCCGTTGTTTTGGTAGGCGATTGCGAAATAGTATTTACTCTTACTTTCTTTTTTACTCCGTAATGATAGCCGAAACTGCGGGCAATACTTTCAAGCAAGGCTTTGGCATCGGCCATTTCGTTGTAATCGGGAAATACGCGCTGGGCGGCTATGTACGTCAGCGCTACTACGCTTCCCCATTCATTAATGGCATCTTTTTTCATGCAGTTCTGTAATAAGCGATGAAGTGAAATAGAGGAGATGTCAAACGTTTTTTTCATCATCTCATAATCGAGTTCGGTGTAGGCTTTCCCTTTGCGTATGTTTAATGACATGCCAACGCTGTGCAGAATGAAATCCATTTTACCTCCCAGTAGTTCGATGGATTTATCAAGCAGGTTTTCAAGGTCGGCATCAGAAGTAACATCGGCCGGAATAACAGTGGCATTGCACTCCTGCGCCAATTGATTGATAGCTCCGAGCCGCAAGGCCACCGGAGCATTGGTCAGTGTGAAAACAGCGCCCTGCCTATTACAGTGTTGTGCCACTTTCCAGGCTATGGAATTGGGATCAAGCGCTCCGAAAATAATTCCGCGTTTTCCTTTCAGTAAGTCATTCATATTTTTTTGGATTAAGATGATTTAATTGAATTTTATGAGCTCATGAGTTCCCGTGCATTTTTCAAACCTGCATCGGTTATCCGGTCACCGGTTAACATGCGTGCAATTTCGCGAATTCGCTCTTCACCGCTGAGCAACTGAATGCGTGTGGCTGCTATGTTGTTTTTCTTTTCCTTGTAAACATGGTAATGGGCATGTCCTTTGCCGGCCATCTGCGGAAGATGGGTTATGGCAATCACCTGCATCTTTTCAGCCATAAGACGTATGATGTTTCCAACCTTCATAGCAATACTTCCCGAAATGCCTGAGTCAATTTCATCAAAGATAATGGCAGGCAGGGAGGTGTGTTGTGCCATCAATGATTTAACACACAACATAAGCCGAGATAACTCCCCGCCCGAAGCCGCTTTCTGAACCGGCACAGGAGCCACTCCTTTATTCGCAGAAAAGAGCAGGGCAACGATATCCATACCGGTCGGATTTAACGGGGCAGTTTCAAATTCAAATTTCACACAACCATCGGGAATACCTACAGAAGCCAGCATTTTACTCAGCTCTTTTTCGAGCAAACCGGCAGCCGTTTTTCTCTTAGTGCTCATCTCTGCTGCCGATTTCAGCAAATCAGCTTCCTCCTTTAATGTTTCATTTTCGAGCTTTTCAATTTCAGCATCCAGGTTTTTAAAACTGTTGAGTTTCTGCTCTGATTCGATTTTCTTTTGAATAAGTTCATCGGCATCTTTCACCCTGTGTTTACGGCAAAGACGGTTCAAAGCATCCAGTCTTTCTTCTACCCATTGCAACCGCTCGGGATTCAATTCGGTTTTTTCGGCAAGTTCTTCTAATTCGGCCACAATGTCTTTGAGTTCTACTTTTACCGATTCCAGTCTTTGTTCAGAAAATTCGGCCGGTTTGAAATGGCGGGCAGCCTGTTTTACATAACCGCTGGCTGATTGAAAAACAGATAAGAGATTATTTTCCGATCCGGAAAGCAGGTTCACCGCCATGTTCAGCGATTCTTTGATTTGCAGTGCATGGGAAAGTGTTTCTGATTCTTCTTCCAGCGATTTCAATTCACCGGCAACCGGATTCAAAGTATTCAGCTCCTCCACTTGAAAACGCAGGTAATCCTGTTCGGCAGCGGCCTGTAAAGCTGATGCCTTTTTTTCATTCAATGATTTCAATAATTCCTTCCATGCAAGAAAGCGTTTTGAAAAAAATTCAGCAGACCTGAGGTTGCCTGACATTACATCCAGCAGGGTTATCTGAAAACGGCCATCATTCAGCGATAAAGTTTCGTGCTGCGAATGAATGTCAATCAGCATGGAAGTGAGTTCGCGCAGCAAGGGAAGGGTTACCGGTGTGTCGTTAATAAAGGCACGGGATTTTCCTTCGGGATTTATTTCCCTGCGGATGACGGTTTGCTCATCAAAGTCAAGTTCGTTAGCAATAAAAAACTTTTGGAGCTTATATGCAGCAATGTCAAACGCTCCCTCAACAACACATTTGGAAGATTTATTCAGCAAAGCCGAGGTGTCGGCCCTGTTGCCGAGAATCAGGCCTAAAGCCCCAAGCAGAATAGATTTACCCGCACCGGTTTCACCGGTGATGATGGTTAACCCGCTGCCGAAATTAACCTCAAGCCGGTCAATCAACGCATAGTTGTTTATGTAAAGACGGGTGAGCATAATTTGCAATGGGTCAAAAGTAAAAATTGAAACGGTGGTTACAGATTATTCATTGGATACAACAGCCGTAGCTTCAATTTCAATGAGCATCTCGGGATGAATAAGTTTAGAAACTTCAACCATACTGGTTGCAGGCATAATGTCTTTAAAAAACTCATGATGGGCACGGGCAGCTTCCTGCCAGCGGCTGATGTCGGTTACATACATGCGCGTGCGTACCACATCTTTCATTCCTGCACCTGCCTTTTTCATTGCATCTTCAATTTTTTTCAGTGTATGAAATGCCTGACCATGCATATTTCCTTTCAGGGATTGTCCGTCATGTTCTATCGCTGTCGTTCCGCTTACTTCAATAATGCTATCTGTTCTTACCGCACGTGAGTAGCTGACTATCTGTTCCCATTCGGCACCGGAGGAAATGTTTTTTCTCATGTTTTTGGTTTCAAATGTAATTCTGCTTTGGGAATCAACTGCCATGAAATTTTATTTACTTTGGCGCAGCAATTTTATTGCATGAAACTAAAACTTACCAAACCTATTTGTTTTTTCGATTTGGAAACAACGGGCACAGTTATCGGTGTTGACCGCATTGTAGAAATTTCGATTCTTAAACTGAATCCTGACGGAACACGACAGATTAAAACAAAGAGAATCAATCCTGAAATTCCGATTCCGGAAGCAGCCGCCAAGATTCACAACATTACCAATGAGGATGTAAAAGATGCTCCGGTATTTGCTAAAGTTGCTCATGAAATTCTGCAGTTTATGAATGGCAGCGACCTGGGCGGATACAATTCAAACAAGTTTGATATACCGATGCTGGTGGAAGAATTCATGCGTTGCGATATTGCTTTTGATATTAAAGGACGCAGGCTGGTAGATGTGCAGAATATCTTTCACAAAATGGAACCGCGCACGCTTAATGCCGCCTATAAGTTTTATTGCCAAAAGGAAATTGAAAATGCTCACAGTGCTGAAGCGGATATTGTGGCTACTGTTGAGGTACTTGAAGCACAGCTTGACCGTTATCCCGATCTGAAAAACGACCTTGATTTCCTGCACAGTCTTTCCTATACCAACAACAACGCTGACCTTGCCGGTAGAATCATTTTCAACGAAAAAGGGGAGGAAATTTTCAATTTCGGTAAACACAAAGGCAAAAAAGTAGTTCAGGTTTTCAGTGATGAACCAAGTTACTACGACTGGATGATGAAAGGCGATTTTCCGATGCAGACCAAGCAGGTGATTACTTCCATACGCCTGCGTAATTTCAGCCAGCAGAAAGTTTCGACCAACTCATAAGTTATTTCTATGAAAAAATTCATGCGCACGTATTTCTACCCGGGAGCCAGCGGTGCCTTTGCATTTCTTTGGGTGCTGATGGCCATTACCTTTATTTATTGTATTGTCCGCTGGGGATAATTTTCTTTGAAAAGGTAATTCGGGAAGGCACATTTTATCTTTTAATTTCATGTATTTTATGGCATAATGGGGTACACTCTTATGCATGATAGTGTGCATTATTATGTATGATAGTGTGTACTCCTTTACATGATAAAGTCCTCATTTTAAAAGAATAGAGCATTTTAATGGGAATGGGAACCTTCTCTTAAGCTATTTTGGCTCATCAATTAAGGTACAATGCACCATTAATATGCTATTCAGTTCTAACCAATTCTGGCTGAGGCTGGTATTCTTTTGTTAACCATCAGCATTCCTGTTTGCATTTTGTAAAATATTTTTCATCTTTACATCACTATTTAAATAAACAACATGTAATGCCACAATAAAAATCAAAAGATAGTTGCGTTAGCGATTTCCTGTATCGAAAAGCGCGGGCGTAGCTTGTTTGGTGACGGGTGCTTCGAGGTACTTCGGTACAGACAGTTACTAACCCGCGTTTATTATTACCTATAAAACTCAATACTATGAAACAAAAACCCGAATGCCGAATCAAACCAGCCGGAAACTTAATCAAGGTCTTTGTTTGCCTGCTCACTTTGTTTTTAAACACCCAAGCCATTAATGCCCAAACGGTAACGGTAACCGAACCGGCCGCGGTTTACGGAACCAGGTTCGGAATGTGGAACAGCGGAACACTGAAACCCGCATACATCGGTCAGCCGCCTCACGGCAGTATTCCAAGAGCGGGGATTGAGTTGAATAATTTGGCCGGAATGGTGATTGGAAATTATTCAAACAACAAAAATCAGTTTAACCGCATGCACAGCGGTGTGGTGGGATGGGGAAGTGATTTCAGGGTGTTGAACTGCGAGTTTACAAACCTTCAGAATGACG
>CAADHD010000014.1 GCA_900696575.1 uncultured Bacteroidota bacterium | reverse complement strand
CTGTTCCGTAAGAACCACCGGTCCATCCTGTATTTACCAGCCATACATTTACATTACCTTTTGAAATTTTCTTGCCAAGCAGTTCGGCATACTTAGCAGGATGCAAGGGAAGGAATGCTTTTCCGAAGCAGGCTGAGAAGGTTGTAGTTGGCTCGGTAATTCCTACTTCCGTACCAGCAATCTTGGCGGTATAGCCTGATATGAAATGATACATGGCCTGTGCACTGGTAAGCTTCGAAATGGGAGGCAATACTCCGAATGCATCGCAGGTAAGGAAAAAGATGTTTTTAGGTGGTCCTGCAATGGAGGGTTCCACTGCATTATCAATAAAATGGAGCGGATAAGCCACCCGCGTATTTTCGGTTTTGGAGATGTTATCGTAATCAACAGTGGTAGTACCGGGATAAAACTCGGTGTTCTCAATGAGTGCGCCAAAGCGTACGGCATTAAATATCTGGGGTTCTTTTTCTTTGGAAAGATTCACACACTTGGCATAACATCCGCCTTCAAAGTTGAAAACCGATTCATCCGACCAGCCATGTTCATCATCACCTACAAGAGAACGGTTGGGGTCTGCGCTTAAGGTTGTTTTACCGGTTCCTGATAAACCGAAAAACAAAGCAGTATCTCCGCCTTTGCCAAGGTTGGCTGAGCAGTGCATCGGCAGTACGCCTTTATGTTTAGGAAGCACATAATTAAGTACCGTAAAAATTCCCTTTTTGATTTCACCGGTATAACCTGTTCCGCCAATGATGATCATGCGTTTTGAAAAATGAATGGCGGCAAAATTGTGCTGGCGAGTTCCGTCAATTTTCGGATCGGCTAAAAATCCGGGTGCGTTAACAATAATCCAATCGGGTTGATGGGTTTTAACTTCATCAGTTGTTAAACGAAGAAATAAATTATTTGCAAACAAATTATGCCAGGGGGTTTCGGTAATTACTCTCAGGTTGAGTTTGTATCGCGGGTCAGCACAGGCATAACAATCGCGCACATACACTTCGCGTCCTGTAAGGTACGCACACAGGCGTTTATACAAATTGTCAAAAGCTTCAGGCTCGAATTTTATGTTGATATCACCCCACCAAACATCCTTTTCGGTTTCAGAATCAATAACCGTGAACTTGTCTTTGGGCGAACGGCCTTTAAACTCACCTGTATCAACCGCCAAAGCGCCCATATCCGTAAGCTCGCCTTCACCGCGAATAATGGCTTCTTCAACCAATTCGGCAGGCGTAAGATTCCAATAAGCATCAGAAACATTTTTTAAGCCGTAATCTGCAAGGCTGGCATTGGGATTTTTCAATCCGTATTCGTTCATAAGTGAAATAATTTAGGGTGCAAAGAAAAGAAAATTTAACGGCTGAATGCTTACCGGATATGCGTGCATTTTTCATTTTCGGTAAGCCTCACCAATTTGGAAAAACTTAGTGTTTCACGCAGGCCGTCAACAAACTTTTGCTGCTGGTCTGAAGACATACCGGCCAGCGTAAAACAAAAATCAACTTCTCCTTCTCTTCCCCAGGGTACGGTTACAAAATTCACTTTCGGATTTCCATTTGCATTCCATTGACTCAGGTAATGATCAAAGTGCTTTTTGGCTTCCATATCCGTTCCTTCGCCAATGCTGAAGAACTCAACAATTAACCGCCAAACGGTGGTTCTCATTTCTTCAAGGGCATCAGCGCCTTCAATGGTTTCTGAATCGCCTGCCGTAAGTTTTTGATACGACTGTCCGGCAATATCATCAGCAGGAGCAGTTGTGTTATTGTTTGTTCCGGGTTTTGATGATTTACAACCCATCATGGTAAATGCGATTAAACAAAATGCCAGGTATTTCATCGGTTAAAAGGATTTATGAGTTAATAAGTGATTTTTCTTTGATTACTTTCAATACATACTCAATCTGTTCCTGCTCATCAAGAAAAGTATTGTCAAGAACAAATGCATCGGGTGCCTGTCTGAGCGGGCTTTCTTTTCGGTGGGAATCTTCGTAATCGCGGTCTGAAATGTTTTTAAGTATTTCTTCAAACGTTGTCTTAATGCCTTTAGCCGTTAATTCATCAAACCTTCTTTTGGCACGAACCTCAACATTGGCCGTCATAAATATTTTAATATCGGCATGAGGAAATACAGTAGTTCCAATATCCCGGCCATCCATTACAATTCTGCCTTTCTTGCCAAACTCCTGTTGAATGGCTACTAATCTTTCCCTTACTGCCTTAATAGCGCTTACATGGCTTACATTCTGTGAAACTTCAATAGAGCGGATTTGCCTTTCCACATTTTTACCATTAATATAAATTTCAGAACTGCCTGTGAGGTAATTGATTTTAAAATTGATTTTTATCCAGCGCAAGGCTGAATCATAATCAAACTTGATGGTGTCTAATTGCTCAGGTAACGGAACAGGAATCTTGTTCTGAAGAAAATACAGGGTAATTGCCCTGTACATAGCGCCTGAATCCACATAAATAAGATGAAGCCTGCGCGCAAGCGCCTTTGCCAACGTGCTTTTGCCGCAAGACGAGTAGCCATCAATAGCAATGATTATATTCGGTTTCAACAGAGTAATCAAAATGTACAAGGCAACAAAGGTAAGTTGAAGGTTTTTTATATGCACTTTTCATATGTATTGACGCTGTAAAACTACCTTTGCCTCCTTCATGCCAGCACCAAAAGTCGCTTTTCATACACTGGGTTGTAAACTTAACTTTACCGATTCCGGAACTATTTCACGACAATTCGAATCAGCCGGATATAAAAAAGTTTCGTTTGATGAAACGGCTGATGTGTATGTAATCAATACCTGTTCTGTAACCGGAAATGCCGACCGTGAATGCCGCTCTGTAATCAATAAAGCTCTGCGCAAAAATCCTGATGCCTTTATTGCCGTTACCGGTTGCTTTGCCCAACTGAAGGCCGATCTTATTGCCGGCTTTAAAGGTGTTGATCTGGTTGCAGGGGCTAATGACAAATTTAAAATCATTGAGCATATCCATCAGCAAAAGAATCTGAAACCGCTGGTGATGGCCTGCGATATTGAACAGGTAAACGAATTTATTCCGGGTATATCTGACGAAACCCGCACCCGGGCCTTTTTGAAAGTGCAGGACGGATGCGATTATCAATGCTCTTTCTGCACCATTCCGTTAGCCCGCGGAAAAAGCAGAAGTAATACAATTGAAAATGTACTAAACGATGCCCGCCAGCTTATCCGTAATGGCGCTAAAGAAATTGTATTGACAGGAGTTAACCTTGGCGATTTTCATTACTACAAAAATGGAAAACATTTTTCTTTTTTTGATTTGATTAAAGAATTGGAAGTATTGGAGGGTAATGTACGATTCCGTATTTCCTCTATTGAGCCTAATTTGCTCAGCGATGAAATCATTGAATTTGTAGCCGCTTCCGGAAAGTTTGTCCCGCATTTTCATATTCCGCTCCAAAGCGGATCTGATCAAATTCTGAAAAAGATGCGCAGAAGATATCTTTCTGAACTTTATGCCTCGCGAATCAGAAAAATAAAAATGCTGATGCCTTTTGCCTGTATTGGTGCTGATGTTATTACCGGCTTTCCGGGCGAAACAGATGAGGATTTTCAGACTACTTATGATTTCATTCAATCGCTCGGAATTAGTTACCTGCATGTGTTTACATACAGCGAACGTGATAACACTCATGCAATTACTTTGGTCCGCAGTGTGCCCTACATTATCCGCAAGGAAAGAACGCTTAAGCTGCGCAACCTTTCAGATAAACTCCATGCAAGGTTTCTTGATCTGAATGAAGGACGAACCTTAAAAGTGCTATTTGAACATTCTGAAAATAATGGCCTGATGAGCGGCTATTCCGAAAACTACATCCGCATCAGCCGGCCTTATGATGTTTCGAAAGTGAATCAGGTTGTTGAACTGATTTATTCCCCTTCTTCTGAACTCATCACCGCTTAAACACTGCTGCTTTTCACATGTATCCAACCATCAGCGATTTAATCAATGACCTGACGGGCATTTACATTCCCCTGCCCGTACAAACCTTCGGATTTTTTCTGGCTATATCTTTTCTATGTGCGGCATGGACATTATCGCTTGAACTGAAGAGAAAAGAAAAAGAAGGACTGCTCAAACCCGTTTTAAAGAAAAAAGTAAAAGGAAAGCCGGCCTCTACCACAGATTATGCAGTCTCGGCCTCGGCTGGTTTTCTTATAGGGTGGAAACTGCTTTACGTCATTACAAATTACAGCGAATTTGTAAACGATACACAGGGGGTCATTCTCTCTTCAAAAGGGAATTTATTTGGTGGAATTCTAATTGGTGCACTTTCTGTTTTCATGCGTTACCGCGAATCGGAAAAAAACAAAAAAGAAAAACCGGTTACTGTTGACGAAAAAATTCATCCATACCAATTAGTAGGAAATATGACAGTAATTGCTGCCGTTGCCGGTATAATCGGAGCCAAAATTTTTCACAACCTCGAAAACATTGATGAACTAATGACCGACCCGGTGGATGCACTGCTTTCATTCAGCGGGCTAACGATGTACGGAGGATTGATTTGCGGTGCTATTGCCGTTATCTGGTTCGGAAATAAAAACAATATATCATGGTATCATTTAATTGATTGTGCCGCACCCGGATTGATGCTGGCTTACGGAACAGGCCGGGTGGGCTGTCATCTGAGCGGTGATGGTGACTGGGGAATTGTGAATTTATCGCCTAAACCTGACCGGCTTTCTTTTCTGCCCGACTGGATGTGGAGTTATCATTATCCGCATAACGTAATCAGTGAAGGCATTCCCATACCAGGTTGCGAAGGCCGGCATTGCATGATGTTGCCCGAGCCGGTTTTTCCAACTCCGTTTTATGAAGCTGTGATATGCATTGGTTTGTTTTTCGTTTTGTGGTCCATCCGGAAAAGAATTTTAATTCCGGGCATTTTGTTTTCCGTTTATCTCATCATGAACGGTACAGAAAGATTCTTCATTGAAAAAATACGTGTGAATACCAAGTACCACATTTCCGGAAATGAAATAACACAGGCTGAAATCATCTCGGTTTGCCTTTTTATCGCAGGCATTGCCGGATTGTACTTTTTCAGAAAGCGATTTAAGGAAAATGGAAAAGCAACTGTGTGAAGAAGTAATTGGTATTGCCCGAAATGCCGGTGAGTTCATTCAACAAAGCCGGAAAAATGTTTCAACCCGTGATATTGAACTCAAAGGCCTGAATGACCTTGTCAGTTTTGTTGACCGTATGGCAGAGCAACTGATTATTGAAAAACTGAAGCCATTGTTGCCCAATGCCGGATTTTTAGCGGAAGAAAATACAGTAGAACAAGAGCAGAGAAATTTTCTATGGATAATTGACCCGCTTGACGGCACCACGAATTACCTGCATGGCGTGCCATGCTATTCGGTAAGCATTGCTTTGTTAGAAAACAATGTTCCGGTGCTGGGCGTGGTGCATGAGATAAACCTTAACGAAACGTTTTATGCATGGAAAAAAAGTAACGCATACCTAAACGGAAAAGAAATTTCCGTTTCGAAGGTTGCTCATTTGAAAGATGCCCTTATTGCTACCGGTTTTCCATACACCAATTACAGTCGGCTGAAAGAATATATGCAGGTGTTTGATTACTGCATGAAACACACACACGGATTGCGCAGACCGGGTTCTGCCGCTGTTGATCTGGTTTATACCGCAACAGGACGATACGATGCTTTTTTTGAATACGGACTTAATGCATGGGATGTAGCCGCTGGCGCTTTCATTGTGCAGCAGGCGGGTGGATGCGTAACCGACTTTTCCGGAAAAGAAAATTATATTTTCGGAAAAGAAATTTTAGCGACTAACTCTCTTATTTATGATGAATTTTATAGGGTGATTGCCGCGAATTTCAATTGTTGAATTTACATATCAGAACACAAACCTCACACTGAGTGCTCCGTCAAAGTAAAGTTCAGTTCCTTCAATAAAATCCATAAACGGTTTTACATCAAGGCTGATATTGAAAGGAGCATTTTTAAACGTGTAGTCCATACCGATGATGAAATCAATTCCGGGTACTGCTTTGCTTCCGCCTTCTTCAAAATAATACACATGATGACCTTTGTTTTTAAAAACCCAGTAAGTGCCGCCCCTTTGAAAAAATCCGATATGCCCGCCAATGCCATAAAACCATTTTAACCCTTCAGTGCTTTCAATGGGTTTCATCTTTTCATAAAGTCCGGTAAGAAGAAAACTTTTATGGCCGAAGGAAACGATTCCTTCAAAAGCAGCCTCATTTTTCAAGGCAGCACGGAATGTTATACCGCTGGTCATGCCGCCAAAACGGAAACCTATTCCGGTTTTCCTATCAGATTCCTGTGCAAGAGCAGTTGATAAGACGAAAGCCGAGAGAAGCAAGAGTGTGATTTTTTTCATGATAGTGTTCTGTTAATAAATCAGTTTATTCTAATAACTTTACGATTAAAAAAATAATTGGGTTCCACTTGTTTAAAATTCCATTAACTTTTTTATGAAACAAAACAGGCGGAGGCACCTTTAGCAAAAGAAGTTTGTTTATAAGATAGTATTGTCATAAATGAATCTGAATTATATTCAATAAACGCACTTTGAAGATTTATGAGTCAACCTATTCAGGCATCAACAAATCATGTATCGTGAGTCTTTTCCTCTCACCTCTCACCTTTCACCACTAACCATTCACTATTTTTTGTACTTTCGTCCTTCTGTGAAAAAAATACTCATCCTCTCACTTCTGGCATTAACCCTGCAAGCCAATGCTCAAAACAATTCTTGCAATCTGAATAACACAGCTCTTTTGCTGAGAGAAGTCTTTGTTTTTTCAGAAAACCGAAACCATACAATCATGGAACTTTTCGGAGAGCAGGTTCCTCAGCAATTGATGAGCATTATGTACATACCAAATGAAGAACGGAAAAAAGAAATTGATGAGTTGGTACTTAACGGACAACTTCATAACAGCATTTTTATTTTTCCTGAAACAACCGGAGTACGCAGGTATTGCAGCCCGCAGGAATATGCTGCTTACCTGAAGTCAGAAAAAGATTTGCCGATGAATCGGAATGAACGGTAGAACAACCTTTGTTCTGCAGTTCAATTGCTGTTTTAAACCTGAGAAGTAGTTACCGGTAAAATTTTTCCATTAAAGAAACGGTGGCCGTAAAGGCTAAACCAACTGATATATTCTGCCATTTCTGAGGGCTGCATTTCTGCCGTATAATTGGGAAAAGCCTGCTGAAGCATTTCGGTGTTTACAGCACCAAGAGCCAGACAATTCACCGAAATGTTTTTTGATTTTAACTCTTCGGCAAGGCATTCGGTTAAGATAGATAAAGCCCCTTTGGAAGAACTGTAAGCCGATAGCCCGCTGAACTTCTGCGTTCCCTGCACTCCCCCGTTACTGCTGATGTTAACTATTTGCGCATGAGTTGACTTTGCAAGAAACGGAATACAAACTTTAATCAGAGAAGCCACCCCGATTATATTCACTTTATAAATGGCCAGCCAGTCACCTTCAGTCAATTCCTCAAATGGTTTATTGATAAGCAATCCGGCATTATTTATCAATCCGTCTAAAACCGCAATCTTATTTATCCTTAAAAAATCAGTTACCAAATTGAAGTTGCCTGAACTCAAATCAAAGCATAGCGACAGCACTTCAGCACCTGCATGCTGCTTACTAATTTCAGTTTTCAACTGCTCCAGATTCTCTCTGCTTCTTGCCAATGCAATAATCCGGCACCCATGTTTCACCGCTAATTGTAAGGCTGTATGGTATCCTATTCCATTGGAAGCGCCTGTAATCAGAACCGTTTTCATTTCCATGCAGGCAAATCTATCCTATCTTTGGCATTCAAAACTTTTATTTATGCCAATCCTGAAAAGAAATACTATAGCCATTTTTCTTTTTCTGAGCTTTTTGATTCCGTGCATCACCGTCATGGCACAGGAGCGCCCGCAGGATAAAGTTCCCTTCGGGCAACGATTAATTTTCGGTGGCAACATTGGATTACAGTTCGGACGATATACGTTTGTAGATATATCGCCATTGGTTGGCTATAAAGTAACCGATCAGTTAATTATGGGATTGGGGGCAACTTACATTTATTACAGTGTTGATGACTTTCCATACAAGTACAGCACCAACATTTTCGGGGGAAGAGCTTTTTCCAAGTACTACCTGATGGAAAACCTGTTTGCCCATGTTGAATATGAAATTCTGAATATGGAAGTGCTGGATGATTTAACTTATAAATTGGTACGCACCAATATCCCCAGTTTGTTTGTTGGCGGAGGTTATCGCCAGATGATGGGTGAGCGTTCGGCTTTTGAATTGTTGCTGCTTTACAACCTTATGGAAGAAAGAAACTCACCTTATCAGAATCCTATCATCAGAGCAGGATTCGTTTTCGGGTTTTGATCCATAGATTCATCTGTTATCTTTTTTCCGCTGCCCAGCTACCTACTCCCATTCAAACAGGGCCTACTTCCCTTCCGGCCATTCTATCTGAAACATTTGCCTTGCAATCCATGCCTGTCTTTTTAAAATATAGGGCGTTGGTTTAGCAGGCGACCATCTTCGCGGATTGGGAATGCAAGCAGCAATCATCGAAGCTTCTTTGACCGTAAGTTTCGATGCCGGCTTTTTGAAATACTCCTGCGCGGCTGCTTCCACTCCGTAAATGCCTTTTCCGGTTTCGAGGATGTTGAGGTAAACATGCAGGATGCGCTCCTTGCTCCAGAAAACTTCAATCAGAAATGTAAAATAAACTTCAAGCCCTTTACGAAACCAGTTACGCGAAGGCCAGAGGAAAACATTCTTGGCTGTTTGCTGGGTTATGGTACTCGCTCCTTTTACTCTTCTGCCTTTATGCTTTTTATTGTACTTCATAGCTTTATCAATGGCTTCGCGGTCAAAACCGAAATGCTCAAAAAACTTCTGGTCTTCCGAAGCTACCACTGCGCGCTGCATATTGACCGAAATTTCACGCATTGCAACCCAGCCTTTGCTGCAACGCAAGTCCTGTTTTGAATCCCAGGCCTGTTCCCAGAGGCGGATAACCATCAATGGTGTAAATGGAACAGGAATAAACCGGAAGAGAATAACAGAAGCAATGCTCAGAATAAAAAACCAAAAGATAACTTTCAGTAAAAGTCTTCCGGCTTTTTTCAGAAAATTATTCATCTATTGTTTTTGCCTGCAAATAAAGAATCTTAAATCGGTATACTGCCTGATTAACTTTGCCAAATGGAAATTACAGGATTGGTGATCAAATCTACCGGAAGCAATTATGAGATTTGGCATGAGGGAAAGGTTTTTAACGGAAGGATAAAAGGAACTTTCAGACTGAAAGGAATTGATACAACAAACCCTGTTGTTGTGGGGGATAGAGTAATGCTTGATTTGCCCGAAGGAGAAACCACAGGATGGATAACGCAAGTAAAGCCGCGGAAGAATTACATCATCCGCAAATCGAAAAACCTTTCGAAGCAAGCGCATATACTGGCCACTAATCTTGATCTGGCATTGATAGTAGTTACTCCTGTTCTGCCACGAACTTCCACCGGATTTATTGACCGTTACCTTGCCACCGCAGAAGCTTATTCCATTCAGGCAGGATTGATTTTTAATAAAGCTGATTTGTATGATAACGATGTACATGATTACACGGATGAATTGATATCGCTTTATCAGAAAGTTGGATACCCTTGTTTTAAAGTTTCGGCACTTCAACCTGAAACATTATTGAAACTGAAAGAAATGTTACGAAACAAGGTAACTTTACTGAGCGGGCACAGCGGTGCAGGAAAATCAACACTAATCAATGCTTTAATTCCGGAACTGCAGCTCAAAACTGCTGAAATATCAAAACAACATTTGAAAGGAATGCATACAACTACATTTGCACAAATGCATCCTCTTCCCGATGGAGGCTTTATAATTGACACTCCTGGAATAAGAGAATTCGGTACGCTGAATTTCAATCCGAAAGAAGTTTCGCATTTTTTTCCTGAAATATTTCAGGCCGGAAAACATTGCCGCTTTTCCGATTGCACACATACCCATGAATCGGGCTGTGCTGTCATACCTGCAATAAAAAAAGAAATTGCTTTGAGCCGTTACGAATCGTATTTGAGTATTTACAGGAATGAAGATTTATATCGCTAAAGGAATTTTTTCTTGTCTTCTCTGAGCCATTCGAGTGCACTCCGGTGAAGAAGAAATTCCTTTTCTTCTTCCGAAAAATTTTCTGATTTGATTAAAGCACCCGGAATATCTTCTCCTAAAGGAAAAGGATAATCGCTGCCGAGAGCAATGCGGTTTACTCCGATTAAATTAACTAGGTAGTGAAGCATAGAGGCATCATGCACCAATGAATCAAGAAAAAACTTTCCCAGATACCTGACAGGAGGATACGGATTATCAATAGCGGTTAAATCAGGCCGGCATTCAAAGCCATGCTGTATTCTTCCGGCAGTTGAAGGGAAAGCACCCCCGCCATGAGCAAAGGCTACATGCAGCTCAGGCAGCTTTTCGAAAATTCCCCCGAAAATCATCGAGCATATTGCACGCGATGTTTCAGCAGGCATGCCCACTAACCACGGCAGCCAGTATTTCTGCATGTATTCCTGGCCCATCATTTCCCATGGATGAACGAACACAGCCATCTGCAAATCACTGCATGCTTTGAAAAACTGAAAAAATTCAGGCTCATTCAGATTCTTCTGATTGATATTGGTTCCTATTTGAATTCCTTTTAAGCCGATTAATTTACAACGCTCCAGTTCTTTAACCGCCAGATCAGGAGCCTGCATAGGAACAGTGCCCAGACCAATGAACCGTTTCGGATAACGGTTTACAATATCAGCAAGGTGATCATTCAGAAATCTGGAAAGATCAAGACCATGTTCAGGTTTGGCCCAGTAAGAAAACATTACAGGTACTGTACTCAGCACCTGCACATGGACATGATGTGTATCGCACTCTTTAATTCTGGTTTCGGCATCCCAGCAATTTTGCTCCACTTCGCGGAAAAACGTTCCGTCATCTTTAATCATTCTTGCACAGCATGGCTTATGATGATCAAGCTGAATGAAGCCTCCATACCCGAATCTCTCTTTCCACTTAGGAATATCGCGCGGAAGGATATGTGTATGAATGTCAATGGTAAGCATTACTTATCTCCAATTAAAAGCGCTTGCAAGTTGTGGAAAATTATTGAATAAGAAATCTAACATCTGAAATTTGACTTCTTCTTCGCGAACCCGTTGCGCTTTCGCACAGTGCTTCCTGAATTTTTTTTATTATTCAATGGCCTTTCCCTCCTGCTTCCCACACCCGTTGCCCTAAAGGGCGCTTTCGCATGGCACTTCCTGAATTATTCTCATTAATCAGATTTACAAGATGGTTAATGAACTTCCATCGTTTCTACTTCGCGGATACCTTTCAAATGCAATTCAATGTGTTTTGATCTTGCTTTCTTTTTAAAAGAGCTGAACACTTCGAGAATATCATGATCAATATAAATGCTTCGCGTCCCGTCAACCACAACTACGGAGTATGGTTTGATACCGTCCAGCAATTCTATCAGTTTTTTCTTATTCAGAAAGCTGACATTTAAAGCCAGGTCAATACGGATGTGATGAATATGACCTTCATCTGTTTCGGTAATGGTAAAACCTGCACGATAAGTATGTTTCACAATAAAATAGACTGAATAGATAACACCGATTAAAACCCCAATCAACAAATCGGTAGTCAGGATGGCAATGATGGTGATGAAGAATGGCAGAAATTGTTCACGGCCTTGCTTCCAGACTGCCAGGATCATTTTAGGCTTTACAAGATTATAGCCTGTGCGAAGAAGAATAATACCAAGAGCAGCAAGCGGAATCATGTTTATAAACCGCGCAGCGAGATAAATGGCAGCAATAATCCATATTCCGTGCAGGATGGCTGATAAACGTGTTCTTGCTCCTGCTTCGGCATTGGCAGCACTGCGAACAATGACGGAAGTAACCGGTAGCCCTCCGGCCAATCCACAAAGAAAATTTCCGGCTCCCTGAGCTACCAGTTCGCGGCTGTGAGGAGTAGCACGATTGTAAGGATCCAGTTTATCAATAGCTTCGATGCTTAACAAAGTTTCGAGTGAAGCCACCATGGCAATGACTAACGCAATGCGGAAAAGCTCAGCATTGAATACAACATTCTGCACTCCTGTCCATCCTCCTGAAATCTGAAGAGAAGAAGGAATGTTTACCAACTGCCGGGATGATAACTGATAAGCCGGAAAATAATTCTTGATGACATGCACTATCACTATGCCCGTAAGCACAGCTATAAAAGATGCAGGCACGAATGGGATTCTTACCGCGGCAAACTTTTTCCATAAAATCAAGGCCATAAGTGTAAAGATGCTGATCATTAACACCCCTCTTGAGGTATGCTCATACAAGCTACTGAGACTTGAATACACATGATTAAAGGTGATGATGTTGAACAGTTCATTCGACCAGAAGTCGGGCTGATTGTAACCGATGAGAAGAGGAACCTGCTTCGAAATAAGAATTACACCAATGGCTGATAACATTCCTTTTATAACAGACGATGGAATAAACCTTGTAAACCCGGCTAAGCCTGTAAATCCTACCAATGCCTGAATAACTCCTGCGAGCGAAACAGCCATGAAAAACATCTCGATGGTAGGCAAGGTTGAAATAGCAGATGCACAAATGGCAGTTAAACCCGCAGCAGGGCCGCTTACACTAAGTGGCGAACGGCTGATAAGCGGAATAAATATGCCGCCAATAATTCCTGAAATCAATCCTGCATAAACCGGAGCGCCTGAAGCCAGTGAAATTCCCAGACATAAAGGCACTGCTACAAAAAACACGGTGATACTCGCACGTAAATCGTGTTTTGTAAGTGACAGGAAATAGAACTTAATTTTTCTCCTGCTTATCATAAACGCAGGCGAAGTTATTCTAAATGCTGAAACAGGAGGCTGAATGTTATCTTTTTATGAACAAAATGCTTTGTCTGCTCTCCAAAAGAATTATGAAATCTACTTTTGTATGCTTTTTAAAAATCAATGATGAAACGATATTTACCACTGATGATTGCCGCATTGACCGGCATTACAGATGCTTACTCTCAATCCTGTTTTGAAATTACCCGCATATTAGTTGATGCCTGCGGACCTGTAGAGGGTGAAAATGAAATGGCAACCTTTCAGGTTGGGCCAAATGCTTTGAATACTTCGAACATGAATGTTCAATGGCCAAATAACAACTGGCTGGGTTTATGCCAGGATGCAGGTACTGCAGCAAAAATTGCAGCATTTAACAGTTCGATACAAGGCTGCGGATATTTACTCGAACCGCAAGGCGGAACACTTCCGGCTAATGCAAAAGTGCTATTGATTACAAGCACTGCTGTAAGCACCACTGCCAATTCATTTGCTAATCTCAATGATACGGTATTTGTTCTATTTCAGTGTGCCGGTAATACAGCCGGCCATTTTGCCAATTATAATGTTGTACCCGGATTGCGCACTACCATCATCACCTTCAGTACACCGGCAGGCTGCAGCGATACGGTTACATACGACCGCACGCAACTGATTAACCAGTTCGGATATTTTGGCGGAGTGAATTATGAGAATGACGGAGCATTTGCAGCGTTTGCTCCTGATGGAACACCGACTTATCTTAATTACGGATGCCAGGCACCTGTTTCAAACTTTAATGTGAATGCCGGTAAAGACACAACATTCTGTTTCGGTTCGCCCATAGAATTGCAAGGAGTAGCTGCAGGAACAACCACACTGCAATGGGCAGGAGGAACGGGAATGATTGTAAGTCCTTCTTCAGCGGTTACAGGATATAATCCCGGGCCGGGCGAAACGGGTAGTGTGTTGTTTACTTTAACAGCGAATGGCAACTGCGCCTTATCGAAAACTGATTCTGTTCTGATTTACATAGGTGCACAGATACCTACTCCTGTTATTCAGAACAACAATCCTGTTTTGATTTCATCGGTTAACAATCCGCTTTACTTTTATCAATGGACGGTAAACGGAGTGCTGATTTCAGGAGCCAATAACCCTCAATACACCATTACGGCTGCAGGTTGTTATGGTATTACTGTAACGGATAGCATGGGATGTTCGGTAGAGAGTGATACAATTTGTGTTACGCCTGTAGGCATTAATGAACTACTGCAAAGCGGAGCGGTGATGCTTGCAAACTCTCCCGGTAAAAACCCTCAACTGATATTTCTGAAAGAATTGACTGATGCACGAATGGATGTGATTGATATGGCGGGGCGATTGATTTATTCGCGTCAATTAAAGAATGAGAGAACTGTTGGATTGAATGAACAGCTTGCCACCGGTATTTATTCTTTGCGTCTTACAGCGAAAAACCTGAGCGGGATACTAAGGTTTGCGGTAACGGAGTAAGGCTCTGTTTAGAATTTTCTACTTTTAAGAATGAAAATAAAACCCATTAATTTTCTTTTTAAACATGTTAGGCCTGCACTTCCCGTCTTTGAACTACTTACTAAAACATAAATAAAATATCCCGAAACTGGTTTGAATTTACAGATTTACGGCAGATCTTCCTCTCTTACATGATGAACAAATTGAAAGTGTGACTTCTCATTTTTCCGGAATTAAATCCTGTTTTTAGATTGTAAAACTACCTGATTGAATTAATTATCACTGCAATGTGAGCAGAAGAACTTATTTATACTCCTGGCTTTAGACTTAAGGAGGGAGAAGAAAATTTGGGGGGATGGAAATTACAGCACCTCAAAAGTTCGCAAAGCCGACACATTTTGTGTGTAAAAGCGAACTTTTTGATAGATTTGGTTCGCATATTTGATTGTTGGCAGCAATGCTATTTGACGACATCGCAACATTGAAAGAGACCAAATGAAAGTATTACTTGATACAAATATTATCATTCACAGAGAAGCCAGCAAGATTTACAACCTTGACATCGGACAGCTTTTCAATTGGCTCGACAAACTTAAATACGACAAATACATTCACCCATTGACAATTCAGGAGTTAAACAGGTATAAAGACCAAAACTCCTTGAAAACAATGAACATCAAAATTGAAAGCTATAATCAATTAAAACATCAAGCACCGTTAAGTGACACCATTAAACAAGTAAGCCAGCAAGTTGACAACCAAAAGAATGACCTTAATGACACACAAATACTAAATGAAGTATTTGAAAATAGAGTTGACATTCTCATTTCCGAAGACAAGAAAATACACACGAAAGCAAAACTTTTAGGAATTGCAGACAAAGTATTTCGTATTCAAACATTTTTAGAAAAGGCGACCGCTGAAAATCCTGAATTAGTAAAACATAAAGTACTAGCAGTAAAAAAAGTTGACTTTGCAGAGGTTGACTTAAAAGACAGCTTCTTTGACAGTTTTAGAAATGATTATGCTGAGTTCGACAAGTGGTTTAACAGCAAAGCAGAACAACCTTGTTATGTCTGTTACAGCGACAACCAACTGACAGCTTTCTTGTTTATAAAAATTGAAAAGACAGGAGAAGAACCATACACTGAAATAACACCTGTTTTTAAACCTAAGAAGCGACTAAAAATTGGAACTCTTAAAGTAACTGGTAACGGCTATAAAATTGGAGAACGGTTTTTAAAAACAATCTTCGACAATGCTCTTCTGTTCAAGGTTGAAGAAATTTACGTAACTATTTTTGACAAAAGACCCGAACAAGAGCAGCTCATTGAAATGCTGGAAGAATGGGGCTTTAAAAAACACGGCATTAAATCTACCCAAAACGGAGACGAATTGGTTTATGTAAGAGAGTTTAGCAAAAACCTGCCTGTAAACATCGAAAATCCAAAACTTACATTTCCATTCTTTTCAAGAGAAACCGACAAGTATTTGATAAGAATAGAACCACAATATCATACAGAACTGTTTCCTGACAGCATTAACACAAGAGAAGATAAGGCAAAATATACCGAGAACGAACCGCACAGAAACAGAATAAGTAAAGTATATATTTCTCATTCACCAGACAGAAATTTAAAGTCAGGAGACATTGTGCTGATTTATCGAATTGGCGAAACAACACCTAAGACATACTCTAGCACCGTAACGACAATTTGTATTGTAGAAAGTGTTAAAAACAACTTTAAGGACTTTGACGATTTTTTCAATAGTTGCAATAGGAGGACAATGATTTCAAAAGAGGATTTGAAAACAAAGTGGTGGGACAAATTTCCAAAATACAAACCTTTTGTAATCAACTTTCTGTATGCTCACTCTTTGCCGACACCAAAACCAACACTTAATGATTTGATTAAATTAAAAATATTTGCAGACCCAATGAGTTTACCCAAAGGTTTTGCTAAATTGACCAACGACCAGTTTAACGATTTGATTAACTTTGCCTACAGCAAGAAATAACAAAAATGAAAGTAGTATTATCAATAAAACCAGAGTTTGCGTTCAAGATTTTTGACGGGACAAAGAAGTTTGAATTTAGGAAGTCAATTTTCAAAAATGAGAACATAAAATCAGTAATTGTATACGCTTCATCGCCTGTTCAACAAGTAATTGGAGAATTTGAAATTGACGAAGTTTTAAATTATGACCTTTCAACACTTTGGGACTTAACACAAGAACATTCAGGCATCAGCGAGGAATTTTATTACGACTACTTCGCAAACAAAGAACAAGGATTTGCAATCAAAATCAAAAAGACAAGAAAGTATAGAAAACCAAAATGTTTGAGGGGGGACTTTAACCTATCTCCACCACAATCATTTGCATACTGGACAGACAAATGAGAAGCACAGCTGCCAACACGGGTAACCGTTGCACAACCACCTGATAAGCCAAATCATTTCAGCCGCAGCCGAGTTTCAATTTCTATTACGCATCACAACGAGCGGTACAACCCGAAGGCCGGGTTTCTGTAATGTATGATG
>CAADHD010000013.1 GCA_900696575.1 uncultured Bacteroidota bacterium | reverse complement strand
GTACAGGCAAGCGGAACAGCTTTGGTAAATTTATTTGGAAATGATTTTGACGGAAACCAAACATCTGTATTTCTTGAAAACGGAAACTTCAGTAATGCTGTTATTCAGGCAAACCGGTTTATATGCAGCAAAGGCAGCTTAAGAAGAGATCCGCTAACGGGCAAGATTCCTTTTTATCATGTTCAGTTGCATAATGTATGTTCCACCTGTACAAGTAGCGCGAGTCTCCCTCTTATCGGACGCGATGTCGCTTCAAAGGGCAATCTTTTTGAAAATGCTTTTGGAGGTATCAGTCTTATTGACGCTAAGGCAAGAGTTTATAATAACACCTTCAATAGCATCTTTGATAAAAACGGAAACTATCATGCCTCACATTACGGAACAGGTATCTTTGTTGAAAACAGGCAAACATCTAATGGCAGAATATTTATCGGTGGTGAAAATGCTTATGAACCCAACACTTTTTCAAATGTCAACATTGGTCTGTTAGTCATAAACCGCAGAAAAGATTTTGAAATTACGGTAGCCGGCAACTCATTTGATAACAGCTCTTTCGGCTTGCAGGGTCAAGGTTCAGGAAGCAATTTTTACAATACTGCTTTATCATTTAATTATCAAATCAACGGCACTAAACCTTTGGACATATTCATTTTCAAGAATGCTATTTTAAATCACCGGATAGGCATCCATGCTATTAATTATAACAATATTAAAATAGGTATGAATGCTTCAAGTAGTTTCGGAACGGGATTTACCAACACGATCAGGTATAACCTCGGCTCATCTCCCGCTCCTGATATACATTACAAAGGCATCTGGCTGCAAAACTGCTCTGGCGCTAAAGTGGTGAGCAATGAAATTTCCAATGATGTGCCGGCAACCGGTACTGATAATTTCAGAGGGATTGATATGGAGGCATCCAATGATTGCAGGATTAATTGTAATACGATAACTAACCTGCCCCGCAGCATAAACTTCACCGGAAATTGTAATTTAACCAAGTTGAAATACAATATCATGTCGGGCTATGATCATGGCGTACATTTAGAACCCAACACCTTATTGCCTGCGCAAGGAGATTTAGATGCAAACAGCGGACAATATTTCCCCTATGATAATTGGTGGGGTTATACAGGAACAGAACCTCCATCAGTTTTGAAAGTGAGTGAAGCGAATACCCCCATCTTATGGTATTACCAAGGCGCAACTAGTCCATTAAATCCTTATTACCCACTGCCAGCTACGTTTAATATTGTTCCAATTTTTACTCCAAATTCAGGCAACAATGACTGCCTAGATTTTGCACGCTATGAAAGCAGGGAAAACAGCATTGCAAAAACAGTAAATGATTCGTTGGAGTTTGATGAATACCCCGAAGAAAACATGTACCAGGCAAAAATGGTTGTTTACAAAGCTTTAAAGCAAGACAGTGCACTTATTCATCAGGGGAAACCTGATGACCATGTCTATGAATATTTTGTTGCCTGCATGGATGCAGGTAATATGGGTTTGCTCGATTCGGTAGGTACATTAATGAATGACAGTACAACTTTTCTTATTGCCAGCAATATAAACAGCTCAATCAATGATACAAATAATGTGGAATACTTTAGTAAGACAATGCATGAGATTCAGCTTACTTTGTTTGCAACTGGCGAATTATCTCCTTCCGACTCTGCAACACTTGATTACATCGCACATTTGCCATTGACACTTGCCGGTAATGCAATATATACAGCAGCAGCAATCCTTGGATTGGAAATCCATCAACAGTTTTCTTCCGAAGCAAGAAAGTCTGATGTAAATCCAAAGAAAGAAAAACCGCTGACAAAAAATGATGTTTTCATGTACCCAAATCCTGCATTCGACAAAGCCTACTTTTATTTAAAACCGCTTGTAGCGGAAAACCTTGCTCTCATAGAAATCTATGATAATGCAGGAAATAAAATAATGATGCTGCCTGCCGATACTTATAAAATTCATGAAGTAAATGTACAGTCTTTTGCTGCTGGTTTATATTCATACAGGGTAATCTGCAACAACAGGGAGTTTAAAGGTACTTTTTCTAAATTCAAATAAAAAATGAAATACTTCCTGATACTTTTATTCATTATTTCCATAAATTTAAATGCACAAAAGCGAAACTATATCTGGTGTTTTGGAGATAGTGCAGGGATAGATTTCAATAATATTTCCAGTCCTTCAGTATTTTCAACCGGCAATGACACTCATGGAAGTAATTGTGCAATTGCTGATTCTAGCGGCAATCTTTTATTTTATGCATCTACTAGTTATTTGCCATATTACTTATCAGGTAATGTTTATATGGGAGCCATTTTTAATAAAAATCACACATTGATGGCAAATGGTGACTCTTCCATAGGCCTGTTGTTTTATAATGAAGTAATTATTATTCCATTGCCTTCCGATGACAGTTTATACTATGTCTTTTTTGCAGGGGTTGGGCCAATATATGGACTATATTATACCTTGGTTAACCTAAATGCAAATGGTGGTTTAGGCATAGTCTTATCAAAAAATAATCAATTGGTTCCTTTTGCTCAGATTGATTGTCTGAACGCCATTAAACATGGGAACGGAAGAGACTGGTGGCTGTTTTTCAGACAAAGATACCCTAGCTCTTTTACACCAAATAATGAGTTTTATTCCTTTTTAATTTCACCTGCAGGGATTACTAATTTTTCCATGCAAAATGTTGGATCTTTACAAACTGATGGTGGAGGGAAATTGACATTTTCAAAAAATGGTAATATTTTAATTTACTCTGGATGGCGGGGATTAATTGAAAAATATGATTTTGACAGATGTACAGGTATTATTTCTAATCCTATTACTATTCAACCTGAAAATACAGTCAACTTTGATACCCTATGGGTATCAAATGAAATTTCACCTAACAGTAATATACTTTATGTCTCTACAAGTGATTTTACATCCTTCTTGTTTCAATACGATTTAACAGCTCCCAATATTGCTGCAAGTCGTCAAACAATCTGGTCAACAAACTATCCTGTAAACTCTGGCGGTACATTGAAACGAGGTCCAAACGACAAAATCTATTTGGCATGCAGATATACTAATGCTGTTTATCCATATCCAGACAGTGTTTTTAACATGTATAACATGAACCTCTCTGTCATCAATCAGCCCGACAGTCTTGGCGCTGCCTGCGATTTTCAGCCGTACTCATTTTACCTTGGAGGCAAACGAACCTACTGGGGCTTACCCAACAACCCCGATTATGACTTAGGATGCGATACAACTGGAGGTTGCCCGTGCTTAACGGGAGTACCGGGTATCGAACAAGGAATAACGAAGGCAGAACTCTTCGTTACCTGGGTGAGTTCATGGCAGAAGTTGTTTGTGAATGCGCAGCATTTGAAAGGAAGAATGGTAACGGTGGAGGTGTTTAATGTTGCAGGGAAAAACCTCGCCCCCGGCCCCTCTCCTCAGAAGAGGGGAGCATCTCCCAACACTGGCTACTTCACTCAGGATATTTTCCTTCCGAACCTTTCTGCCGGTGTGTATGTGGTTAAACTGCAGACAGAAAAGGAAACGCTGAGCAGGAAGTTTGTGGTGAGTGAATGAGATTTTTTTACACACCCCTGCTTCCGCGCAATCATTCGCACCCCCTCTCTCCTGCGCGCTTTGCCGGCCGCACAGAGGGGAGGAAGGGGAACTGTCCGGCTGGTTGAGGTATCTGCAATTTACTTCTTCTCATCTTCCATCGCTCACCTCTTGCTTTTTTGAAACAAGCAGACGGGGACGTTATAGACAGGCCTAAAAAAAAATTCTCCTCAACGGTTAATAAGTAATCTGATAGTTGATGTTAGCTGGCCAGAGGAAAATTTTAAAAAGTAAACACCTTGCTGTAACCTGCTGACATTTACTTTATACGAATTGAAATCCGTTTGTAAAAGCCTTCCGCTGATATCATAAATTACTGTTTCAAAATCTTCCGTTGCATTACAATAAATCTGAATAAATTCACCGGCCGGGTTCGGACTTATTGAAAATACCTCAGGTGAATTATTAAAGCTGCTTGATGATGGAGAACAGATTATCAGATTCAGGTATTTCCAGATGTCATTGCAAATGGTGTAAGGAACCGGTCCGGTTGGTGAATCGCCCATCCGCGCATAAACCAATCCTTTGCTTTTTGAAATACTCAATACCTGTCCGTCTTTTCCAAGGGCGGCAATCATATCCGCAGGGGCATCAGGAGCCAGCCATCCCGGAAAAATCCATTGTAAACCCGGAACCATATATGAACTTTTACCATTAAGCCACCATAAGTAGCCGTACGATGGATTCAATGACTGGGAAGAATTCACCATTTGATTTTTAAAAGCAGAATCAATCAGCAAGGTATCGTTCTGCCATATAAAGTTGTTTTGAGCAAGCAACCCGAATCTTGCCATGCTTCTTACATTGCTGAAGTAAACGTTGTTGTAGCCAAGCTGAAGCCATAAACCCGTCATGCCGGTTTTAATCTTTAAACGTGTGCTGGTAAAATTATTCAAAGTAAAACCGGTGGCATTGCTTAACACCCCATCAAGCAATGTATAAGGGGCATTGTGATAAGCCCAGCGTGTACCGGCATCAGCCAAACAGGTAAGGCAGGAGCTGAGCGTACAATATGGGTCGGACACGCCATCATCAAGTCCTGAAGTCATGGTAAGCTGATTCCGGATCGTAATTTTTTCCTCCTGGGTTGATGAACAGGAAGTCCATCCTGTTCCAAGGTAATCAGAAGTGGTATCGGTAATGCTGAGAAAGTTCTCTTCCTGTGCTTTGCCAACTAAAAATGCAGTTATTGTTTTTCCGGCAGAAGCCCAGTACCACAGGCTGTCAACCGTAAAATTGCCGAAATACTTTTCAAGCACAATTTTTCCGTCATTAAGTAAAACAAAACCTTTGGTATTATTCTGATCGAGAAAATCATAAAGTGAATCAACATAATTCACACACCAGCCAAGCGAGGAAGCAGAAAGCGTATCCCAAGGCTGAGAAGAAGATAAAGGCGGGAAATACAGGCTTTGAGAATCTGCATTATGTGGCAGCAAGAGATTCACACATACCCATACAAAGACAATTTTTAATTTCATTGAACAAATGTATCAAGCCCATAGATGCATTCAGGATAATCTATGTTAAAATTACAAACAACCCACTGGCTGCCTGCACATCAAATTCAAACATCTTTTCTTTGCTGAAAACGCAAAAACTTATGCCAACAATTCTTATTACCGGAGCCACGGCCGGAATCGGGAAAGCCACCGCCTATTTATTTGCCCGGCATGGATGGAATGTCATCATTACCGGCCGCAGAGCCGACCGACTGAAACAGATGGAGGAAGAAATTCAGTCATTAACAAATTCCAAAGTTTTGTCATTATGCTTTGATGTACGTAACCGGAACGATGTGATCAATTACTTAAACAGCTTGCCGCATGATTGGAAGAAAATTGATGTCTTGCTCAATAACGCAGGCCTTGCCCAAGGATTATCTACCATTCAGGAAGGCAATATTGACGATTGGGAAACAATGATTGACACCAATGTAAAAGGGCTGCTTTATGTATCGCGTGCGGTAATGCCATGGATGATTGAAAGAAAGCAAGGTCACATCATCAACCTGAGTTCCATTGCGGGAAAAGAAGCCTATCCGAAAGGAAATGTCTATTGCTCAACCAAGTTTGCGGTTGATGCCATAACGAAATCCATGCGGATTGATTTATTAGAGCATGGCATTAAAGTAACCTCCATCAATCCCGGTGCAGTGGATACTGAATTTTCACTGATACGATTTAAAGGCGATGCCGAACGTGCTTCAAAAACCTACAAAGGTTATGAACCGCTGCATGCGCAGGATGTTGCAGAGGTTATTTACTTTGCAGCCACCCGGCCGCCACATGTATGCCTTAATGAAATAATACTTACTCCACTGGCACAGGCGAATACTTCGCAAATGATAAAGAAAGCGGAGTAGGCTGCAGCCTTCGATGGTGAAATTTCAAACGATGGTGCGGCACTTTAGCATTGCAGTATTGTAATCCGCTTTGTTTCTTTGCTCAAACACTCAGTTGAACCATAACTATGAAAATACTTGAGATCCGCCCCATGCGCGGTCCTAACTTCTGGAGCATAAGAAGACATAAACTAATAGTGATGAAGCTCGATCTTGAAGAGCTTGAAGATTTTCCTACCGATAAGATTGAAGGATTCAGCGGGCGGCTTGAAAAGATGTTTCCTACCATGTACGAACACCGCTGCAGCGAAGACCATGCCGGTGGATTTTTTAAGCGTGTGAAGGAAGGAACATGGATGGGCCATGTGATTGAACACATCGCCCTGGAATTACAAACCCTGGCCGGAATGGATACCGGTTTTGGCCGAACGCGCAGCACCGGTGAACACGGAGTGTATCATGTTGTGTTCTCATATATGGAAGAAAAGGCAGGCGTTTATGCAGCACGAGCTTCGGTACGCATTGCCCGGGCATTGGTTGACGGAAAAGAATATGCACTGGATGAGGATATACAGAAACTACGTGAAATAAGAGAAGAGGAACGCCTTGGCCCCAGCACCGGAAGTATTGTAGAAGAAGCGGCTGCCCGCGGCATTCCGTGGATTCGCTTAAACCGCCATTCGCTCGTGCAGCTTGGTTACGGCATCAATCAAAAACGGATTCAGGCAACCGTGGCATCAACCACATCAAGCATTGCCGTTGAAATAGCCTGCGATAAAGAGGATACCAAAACTCTGTTAGAAGCCGCTTCGATTCCAGTGCCTAAAGGAAGGATTATTTATGATGAGGAAGATTTGATGGAAGCCATTGATTACATCGGATTTCCGCTGGTGATTAAACCGGTTAACGGAAATCACGGACGGGGGGCCACCATCAACATCAATTCAAAAGAGCAGGCAGTGGAAGCACTGGCCATTGCCAAAAAAATTTCGCGTGGTGTTATTGTTGAAAAATATATCACCGGATACGACCATCGTATTCTGGTAATCAATTACCGGTTTATTGCGGCAGCCCAACGCAAACCCGCAGCTGTTGTTGGCGATGGAAAGTCAACCATCAGGCAGTTAATTGATCAGATTAACTCCGATCCGCGAAGAGGATACGGCCATGAAAAAGTATTGACGGCTATCAAAGCTGATGAGATGACCATGCAGATTCTTGAAGAGAAGAATCTTACTCTTGAAACTGTTCTGGAAAAAGGAAAAGAACTTTTTCTGAAGCGCACAGCCAACCTCAGTACCGGTGGTACAGCAACCGATGTAACCGACATTGTTCATCCGCATAATGTATTTATGTGCGAACGCATCGCACGCATCATCGGGCTTGACATCTGCGGTATTGACATTATGACCCCTGACATCAGCCTTCCCATAGCCGAGGCAGGCGGAGCCATTCTGGAAGTGAATGCTGCTCCCGGATTCCGCATGCATATTGCTCCGACAGACGGGTTACCACGCAACGTTGCAGAACCTGTGGTAGATATGCTTTATCCGCCCGGTTCAAATTCGCGTATTCCGATTGTAGCTGTTACCGGAACCAATGGCAAAACAACCACAACACGACTGATTGCTCACATTGCCAAAACCTGCGGACATAAAGTAGGTTTCACAACTACCGATGGTATTTACATACAAAACCAAATGCTTCAGCAGGGCGATTGCACCGGCCCGCAAAGCGCTGAATTTGTATTGAAAGATCCGACTATTGACTTTGCCGTTCTTGAAACTGCACGGGGTGGAATTCTCAGAGCCGGGTTGGGTTTTCATAATTGCGACATTGGCATTATTACCAACGTAGCTGCAGATCATCTCGGGTTAAAAGGAATTAATACTTTAGAAGATATGGCAAAAGTAAAAGGTGTGGTAGCAGAATCCGTCATGCCTTCAGGTTATGCTATTTTAAATGCCGATGATCCACTGGTAACCGAAATAAGAAGAGGAGTTGATTGCAAAGTAGCTTTCTTCAGCCTTAACGAAAACAACCTGATTGTTAAGGAACATTGTAATAACGGAGGATTAGCCGCTATTTATGAAAACGGTTATGTAACCATTTGCAAAGGAAACTGGAAACTGAGAGTAGATAAAGTGGTAAACATTCCGCTAACCTTCGGAGGCAAAGCCGTGTTTATGATTCAGAATGTTTTGCCGGCTATCTTAACTGCATTCATCCGCAATTTTAAAATGGAAGACATTCGGCTTGCGCTGGAAACTTTTATCCCTTCACCGGTTCAAACACCGGGACGAATGAACATGTTCCAGTTTCGGAAGTTCACCGTTATGGTTGATTATGCACACAACCCTGCAGGATTTCAGGCCATTGCCCGATTTCTCGAAAAAGTAGAAGCAAAACCTAAAGTCGGAATCATTGCCGGTGTTGGCGACAGAAGAAACGAAGACATCATCGGCCTTGGACAGTTAGCTGCTAAAATGTTTGATGAAGTAATCATCCGTCAGGACAGAAACCTGCGCGGACGTACCGAACAGGAAATCATAGACCTGATGCTTCAGGGAATTAAATCTGTTAATGGAAGTAAACCTGTTAAAGTGATTCCACAGGAACGTGAAGCGATAAACTATGCATTGAAACATGCCAGGAAAGGTTCATTCATTGTAATTTGCAGCGATGTTGTACCAGATGCTTTACAGCAGGTGATGCAATATAAAGAACAGGAAGAAAAGGTGGAAGTAATGGAAGAAGATATTCCGAACCGGTAAGACCACAATGTTCCGGTTAAAACCAAAGCTTTAATATATTTTCTGTTGATTAAGAGGTGCTGAAATTCAATTAAGCATTGATAGAATTCTCTGCTCTACTTTTTCGCTCTGCCAGTTCTTTTCAATGTCAGGCTGTTTCATCACTTCATCCATAATGGCATCCTGCTGCTTACCGCGTTTCAATGCTTCGTGATAAGGAATGTGGCTGAAGGTAACCATGGTGTAAAGCGGAATCCATTTGTCAGGATGTTTTTCTGAAAACCAGGCCTCGATTTTTTTACGTAGAATAAAATCAGGATGACCAACGAGGTCGCGCATTTCATAAAAATTATTGACGGCCAGTTCGGCAATACCATCGGCTGCCGGTTTGCGGTGCTGTTCATAAGCAGGAATTACCTGTTCCCACTCGTCATCATATTCATCAAGCAACTGATTCAACACCGTGCAGTCTTCAAATCCGCAGTTCATCCCCTGTCCATAAAACGGAACAATAGCATGGGCGGCATCGCCAATCAGCACCAATTTGTTGTCAAAACTCCACGGAAAGCTTCTCACAGTAACTAATGAACCGGTAGGATTCTGAAAAAAATCTTCTTCCAGCGTTGGCAGCAGCGGAACAGCATCAGGAAAAATTTCGGAGAAAAATGATTTCACTTTCTGTTTTGAGTCGAGCATTTCGAACGAAGGATTTCCTTTAAATGGAAAGAACAGTGTAACCGTAAAAGTGCCGTCAAGGTTGGGCAGCGCAATGAGCATGTATCCGCCTCGCGGCCAAATGTGCAAGGCATGTTTCTCGAATTGGTGAGTGCCATCGGCATTGGCAACAAACATCAACTCTTTGTAGCCGTGTTCAAGATAAGTTTGTGAATAATTGTAGCGGTCGGTAAACTGTAATTGAAGGCGGGCAGCAGAATAAGCGCCATCGGCCCCGAAAATCAAATCGGCTTTTGCTTCTGAAGCCTGGTTGGTATCGCTATGCAGAAATTTTGCAGTGTTATTAGCCAGGTCAACACTTGAACATCGTTGGTTGAAAATAATTTCTGCTCCGGCTTTTTCAGCAAGATCAAGGAGTGTGCAGTTCAGTATTCCTCTTGAAACGGCATAAATTGCCTGCCCTTCCTTGCCATAAGGCTGAAAATAAATTTCATCCTGCTGCGGATGAATCATACGGCCTTTCATGGGTATTCCAATTCTCCGAATGTCTTCTGCCAGTTTAACCCCTTCGAGTGCGCGCCATCCCCGGTCGGAAAGAGCGAGGTTAATACTACGCCCGGCCGGAATCTGAACTTTGCGCATGTCAGGCCTGCGTTCGTAAAGCGTAACACGATAACCCCTTTTCAGAAGATAAACAGCGAGCAGGCTTCCTACCAATCCTGCCCCGAGAATGATAATATGTTCAGGTTTCTTCATGCCGTTAAATTTTCAATGGCTTGTTTCAAATTCGAACCAAGGTGATAAACATCGTCAAAAGAATTATACAAGGGCACCGGGGCCACACGAATAACATCAGGTTCGCGCCAATCTGCAACTATTCTCTTTTCAGCAAGTATCTGAAAAACTTTTTTTCCGTTTTTTTTCATAACCAAAGAAAGCTGGCATCCTCTTTCATTTTCATCAGAAGGAGTAAGTACGGTAATGGCATCCTGTTCTTTATTGATTTCCGAAATCAGAAATTCAAGATACCCTGTAAGCAGTTTGCTTTTGGCACTGAGTTTTTCCATTCCCGCCTCTGAAAAAATGTTCAGTGAAACCATAAGCGGGGCCATGCTGAAAACAGGAGCATTACTGAGTTGCCAGGCATCAGCACTTTTAACGGGAATAAATCTTTCGGGCATGGTAAACCTTGTTGCAGGGTCATTGCCCCACCAACCTGCAAAGCGAGGAAGGTTTTCGCTGTGATGCTTTTCGTGAACAAAAATGCCGCCTACGCTACCAGGTCCAGCATTAAGGTATTTATAAGAACACCAAACAGCAAAGTCAACATTCCAGTCATGCAGCTTCAACAGTACATTGCCGGCTGCATGGGCAAGATCAAAACCGGCCAATGCTCCGGTCTTGTGTGCTGCCTCTGTTATACTTTTAAGATCGTACAACTGGCCGGTGTAGTAATTCACTCCGCCAATCATTACTAATGCTAAAGAATTTTTGTTTGCTTCTATAGTTTCAATAACCGATCGGGTGCTTACATATCCGTTGGCATCCGGTTTCAATTCAATCAATGCATCATCAGGGTCAAAACCATGAAAAGCTGCCTGCGATTGAAGCGCATACCTGTCGGACGGGAAAGGCGACCAGTCATAAATAATTTTATACCGCTGCTTTGTTGGCCTGTAAAAAGACACCAGCATTAGGTGTAAATTGGTAGTAAGTGAATTCATTAAGGTAGTTTCAGAAGGCAAAGCACCGACTACGGCTGCCATATTTTCTTTCAAAAACTCATGATAACTGTACCAGGGATGCCCGGCTCTGAAATGGCCTTCAACGCCATGCAACTTCCAGTCGTTCAATTCCTGCAGTAAGGCCTGTTCTGTTTCTTTAGGTTGTAGCCCAAGGGAATTACCGCAGAAATACTTTACCGGCTTTCCTTCATGCACAGGAAAATGAAACTTTTCTCTGAAATTTCTTAAAACATCCATTTCATCCACAGAACGGGCGAAGGATTCTGAAAACTCATACTGCATAAAAAGGTGAATTAAAGCGCGGCTAAAGTCTGAAAATTTACTTTTACGCCATGCTGATATTTATCCGTTTGTTTCAGGAAAGTGTGTTGATGGCATTCCATTCGATGAATGGGAACAAACTGCGTACATTTCTATCCTTGTTTGGCATCTCGATAGGAATCTTTGCCATCATCTCCGTGTTTACCGTAAGTGACGGATTAGAGCGAAGCATACGAAAGAATGTAGAGTCGCTGGGAAGCAATGTAATTTTTATTCAGAAATGGCCGTGGGCGTTTGGAGGAGATTATCCCTGGTGGAAATACTGGCAAAGGCCATTGCCGGGCTATGAGGAGATGGCTGAATTGAAAAAGAGAACGGTAACGGTTGAGGCTTTTTCGTACGAAGCTTATGTAAACAAACCGGTAAAAGCAGGCGGAGCAACGATTGAGAATGCGACCATTGGCGGTATTTCTCATGATCATTACCTGATTACTTCTTTCGAAATTGTAAACGGAAGGTATTTTACTTTGGCCGAATCAGAAGCAGGAAAAAATGTAGCTGTAATAGGACACGAGGTGGCTGTTAGTCTTTTTGGGGATGTAGATTGCATTGGCCGTGAAATACAAACTTTGGGAAGAAGGCTTACGGTCATCGGAGTTTATAAAAAAGAAGGCAGCAGTATTTTTGAAAATTCAAAAGATAATCAGATAAATATACCGGTAAATTTTGCTCGTAACCTGATGAACCTGCGAAGCGACAGGATTGATCCTTTCATTCAGGCAAAAGCAAAACCGGGAATTACCAATGCACAGATGGCAGAAGACTTGCGCAGTGCCATGCGTTCCATACGCAGGTTGCGCCCGATGGAAGAAGATAATTTTGCATTGAATGAGTCGAACCTTTTAAACAGCGGAATTGAAAGTTTATTCAACGCCATTGGCATTGCAGGATGGGTTATTGGAGGATTCTCCATACTGGTTGGCGGATTCGGTATAGCCAACATCATGTTTGTTTCGGTTAAAGAACGAACCGGCATCATCGGCATACAGAAATCATTAGGAGCAAAAAATTATTTTATCCTGCTGCAATTTCTGATTGAAGCCATAGTGCTTTGTATTACCGGTGGTGTTTTGGGATTAACAATAGTATTTATCGGATCTGTTTTTGCCACAAAAGCGATGGATTTTGATGTTACGCTCACTTGGTTCAATGTAATGTACGGGATATTTATTTCTAGTTTGATAGGGGTAATTTCAGGGTTTATGCCTGCTTACACCGCTTCCCGTCTTGACCCGGTTGAAGCCATCAGATCCAATCAATAGTTGTCATTCTAACCGATTATTTTTTTCATTCCATTTCTCCACATACACACTGGTGCTGGGGAAAGCAAAACTGCATCCGTGTTGCTGAACAATTTCCATAATTTTAAAATTGATTTCTTCCTTAATGTTCAGAAAGGTTTCCAGTTCGCTGGTTAGCACGAAATAAACCACAAGAATATCGAGTGAGCTGCTGTTAAATTCGCTGAACTTGACCACAGGATTATCGCGGGTTTGCGGGTGGGCATGAATGTAATCGTAAATATCTTTAATCACCGCCTTAAGCTGTACTGCGCTGGTAGAATACGTAAGCCCGATAAAAAAACGGGCGCGCCACATGCTGCGCAGTGTAACATTCTCTAATTCTGCATCAATCATTTTTTTATTAGGTATGGCCAGCAGACTTCGCTCCAGCGTTCGGATGCGGGTACTTCGCAAACCTATACTTTCAACAAAACCTTCCACACTGCCCACTTTTACATGATCGCCAACGGTAAATGGTTTATCAAAAAAGATGGTGAAAGAGCCAAACAGATTTTCTACGGTTTCCTTTCCGGCCAATGCAAGGGCAAGCCCTCCGATACCTAACCCGCCTACAATGGCTAAAATGTTAACCTTAAATATGAATCCCAGCGCAAAAAAAATGGCCATGATGGAGACAATAATCTTCAATCCTGATTTGATATAAGGAACAAACTGGTCATCCAATTTACTTTCGGTTGCTTCAGCCCTTTTCATCAAAATAAGACCGATAAAATCAATAAACCGGAGAATAGTCCATGCAAAAGCTGCAGTAATTAGTAATTGAAAAAGCATGAAAATAGAACTGCGTAAACCGGGCTTGTCAACCGGATCAAGATTCCAGTGTGCAGGGAAGGAAAGGCGGTCAAAAGCAAGGTATAACACTATAAGAAGAATGACCAGATTACCCGGTTTAAGCAAGAGTGTTTTAAAGTCGTTAAACGTAATCCCTTTCGAATACTTTTTAATCAGCCGGAAAGCTATCCAGGAAACTGCCTGTGATATGAGTTTCTTAAACAAAAGACCTATCAGAAGAATGCCCGCAAACCACAGATAGCTTTCAACGGTATTGCCAAGAAATTCTCTTTCAAGAAACTGGTTATTCATAGTTTAAACAGGTTGCGAAAGTATCTAATTCAATGATTGACCAAGCGCTTCAATTCATAACTTGCGGCACGAGCAAATAAATTTATGCGGTTAATTGGTGTATTGTTAATTGCTGTTGCATCTTCCTTGCGTATCAGTGCGCAGATTCCTTCACCCTTTAATTACTCCATGACTGACGGATTGCCATCGGAAAGAATTTTTTGCGCTGCACAGGATAAAAGGGGATTTATCTGGTTTGGAACTGATGCCGGGTTGAGTTTTTTTAATGGTCGTGAATTTCTAACCTATACTATTAAAGACGGACTGGCCGATAATCAGATTTCACAAATTTATGCTGATCTAAAAAACCGGTTGTGGGTATTTCATCCTTCCGGGAAAATAAGTTTAATCGAAAACAATGTTTTTTATACTGCTGCTTCCAAAAAGCTGCTGGCAAGAATTGAAAATCAGAAAATGCCGCAGAAAATAATGGAAGATATATTCGGCAATGTATGGTTCAGTTATGCAGGCGGATCATTGTCAAAATTATCCGTTTCTGATGCGCTGGTTTTTTTTGCTTCTCCGCATCCCGGTAATTTCAGCTATGCACCTGAATTTTATCTCACCTCTGATAATGAACTGTGGATAATTTATTCCTCCAACTTTTACAATTACAATTACGACAGCGATGAATTTGAATTATTACTTGGTCCGGTAATTCAAACGCAGCGCGAACTGGTCTATCACTTCATCTCGCCCAGCAATGCCATATTTATGACTTCAAAAGGGGTTGAAAGAATGATTAATAAAAACTACGGAACCGTGATTTCGCCCAAGCGGATTCATTCGTCTGAAAAAATTGAACGTATTCATTATGACCATAACAATAATATCTGGCTCAGCTCCCTGATGCGCAGTTACTTTTTTTTCTATGATCAAGGAGTTTACCGCAAAGGTTACGAGATGTTTTCGGGAATACAGGTTAACGGATACTTTACAGATATTGAAAATAATTTATGGGTTTATACCGATGGAGCAGGATTATACCGGTTTTCATCGGTATCGCTTGCAGGAAATTATATGACATCGCGCGACAGCCTTCCTTCTGACCGAATCGTCAGGCTGCTGCCATTTTCAAATAATCAATTGGTGGCGGTTACCAGTGACGGTTCATCGGCAATTCTTAAGGACAGCAAAATAACATTCCTTACAGAAACACTGGAGAACTCTTTCCCATCATCTATTTCAGCCGATGCTGATTCATCCTCCGGTGTGTTCATGATTGCTTCCGGAAATAAATTATCCATTTACCGTAACCAAAGTTCACGGGTTTATACATTAGATGACCTTCTTGAACCAACTAAAAAAAGAAGTTCAATTAAAAAGATTAATGACCTGATTTTTGAAGGCAATAAATGGCTGATTGCTTCTGATACAACAGTATATTCTGTTTCTCTTAGCAGTCCGAGTCTAAAACTGAAAAAAGAATATACATCCGAAGCGCTGATCACCAAGGTTAGAAAAGCTCCTGAAAATAAAATTCTTGCCGTAATAAATCAAACGGTTTATGATATTACAGATCTTTCTGCAGAACCCCTTTCGCCAAAAATCAATTCTGTAATCAATGATTTGCAAATGACCGTTGGCAACACACTTTTAATAGCAACTGCCAATGAAGGATTGTTAGGATACCATGCAGGGAATCAGATTTTTCAATTCAAAGAATTTGAAAAGAAATACATTGGATCGGTCAATCGTATTACTATCAGCAAGGAAGGTGTTACCTGGCTGGCCACTCAAACCGGTATTTACCGCCTATTAATAAATAGCAGACAAATTGAATCATATGAGCAGTTTAATTATTATGACGGGTTGCTTTCCAATTCGGTCAATGATGTTCTGGCAGGAAACAAGTTAATTACTGCAGGTTACCGGGGAATTAATTTCTTTCCGGGCAGCATGATAAAATACATCTCAGAACCACCTATGGTTTTTCTCAAGCTATTTAATTACGATTTTCAAACATATTCTTTAAATGACAGTATGAAGTTTAAATACCGGAAAGGTCCGCTGCATATTGAATTTGAATCTCCGGTATATCACAGCCCTGAAGGTGTAAGATACCAGTATAAGCTGAATGGTTTTAACGAAGATTGGACAGAAACCGAAAACACCTTTGCCGAATACAGTTCGCTTGATCCGGGAACTTATATTTTTCAGGTACAGGCCAAAAAAGCAAATTCAGGATGGAGTAAACCAGTGTTTGTCAAATTTGAAATCATTGCTCCGTTTTATGGAACACTTTGGTTTCGCCTGATCATAGCCAATACATTAGTATTTATACTTTATATGCTTTTGCGGAACATGGTATCAGCCAAATTCAGAAAACGGTTAGCTGTTTACGAAAGAGAGCGTGCTTTGGAGCAGGAACGAAATCGCATATCGAGAGATATGCACGATGATCTTGGTGCCGATTTAACAAACATTGTTATTCTTTCAAAAATTGCACGGCAAACCATCAAGCCAAAAGAGCAGGAACGAGATGCCATTGACAGGATTGAAAATGCCGCCAACGATGTAATTAATAAAATGAATGAGATCATCTGGGCACTTAATCCTTCAAACGATACTCTTTCCAACCTTATTGCCTACCTGCACCGTTACCTCAAAGAAAATCTTGAAACTGCTAAAATAGATTTTGAAGTAAACATCCCGTCTCAGATTCCCAATGTTCATTTGAAAGCCGGTTACAGAAGAAACGTTTTTCTGGTGGTTAAAGAATCTGTTCATAATGCGGTTAAACATTCCTCAGCAGAAAGATTAAAAATCAAAATTCTTTTGCCTGATAAAAAAACACTGAAGATTATTATATCAGATAACGGCTCAGGCTTTAATGTAAGTGAGCGAACCGGCAGCGGCAACGGCCTTTTAAACATGAAAAAACGAATGAATGAAATCCATGGTGTTTATACTATTGAATCGGCTATCGGAAAAGGAACAACAGTAACCCTTGAGGTTCCGTTGCCGGCTTGATTAAGAGATAGAAAATTGTGCTTAACTTTATCCGGAATTTTAACCGATCGCATATGAATCAGACAACCGAAAAAAAACAGAAGGTAGCTATCATAGAAGACCATCATGCCATTCGTGATGGTATGGCTTTTTTGATTAACAACGACCCATCGTTTACAGCATTGCCGTTCTCAAAAGCTGAAGATGCACTGATAGCTTTTGAGCAGGATCCTCCCGAAATTGTGCTGATGGATATTAATCTGCCCGGCATTGATGGAATTGAAACCACTAAAATCATCAGACAGAAATATCCTAAAGCTCAGATTATGATGTGCACAGTATATGAAGACGATGATAAAATTTTCAGAGCTCTTTCTGCCGGAGCAAACGGTTATATTTTGAAACGCGCTGCAGGAGATTCCTTGCTTGAATCGCTCAAACAATTGCAGCAGGGAGGCGCCCCGATGAGTTCTGCCATTGCCAAAAAAGTTGTTTCCTTTTTTCAGAACAGAAATCAGGTTGCCCCTGAAAATGATTTACTCACTCCGCGTGAAAATGAAATTCTTGATTTGCTTGCCAAAGGCTATCGTAATAAAGAGATTGCTGAAAAACTAAGCCTGAGCGCTAATACCATTCGTACCCATGTGTATCATATTTACGACAAACTGCACGTGCAAAGCAGAGTGGAAGCACTTAACAAAACCGGCAGAACCGGAAAAGGATTCTAACAAAAAAACCGGCTTGCAGCCGGTTTTTTATAAAGAATTTGGTTCTATAATTCTTTATCCAGATCATCTTCCAAGTCATCATCTACATCCTCTTCTTCGCCTCTGGTAAGAAGTTCTCCCCAATCGCGAACAGGACTTCCCAGCGTTTCGCGGAACTCGTCAAGCCTTTCATCCCCTACTTCATCAACGGGCTGATCGTTTACTTCGATCACTGCTGTTTCTGTTATTGTTATTTCATCCAAAGGCGGAACCATCGGTATCTCTTTAATCTTACCAAGTTTCGGTTTTGGAAGTGGTGGCGGAGGTGCTATGGCTTTGGGTTTTGATGCTGCTTTTTTCGGCTTCAAATTTTGCTTTTTGACTTTGGCTGCTGCAACTTTCTTAACAGATATTTTTGGTTGCGCCTTCTTTTTCTTTCCTATTGTCTTTGCTTTTGCTGCAACTTTTTTAGCTTTTGGGGCTGCCTTCTTTGCCTTTGGTCTGGCAGAACTTTTCCTGGCCTTTTTCTGAGCAACTTTTTTTGATGCCGGTTTTTTCTTCAACGGCTTTTTTGAAGGTTTAGATTTTTTCTTGGCTGCAGGTTTTTTTGCTGAAGCCTTTTTGGGTTTTTGTTTCTTTTTAGTTGCCATTGTTTTTCAAGTTTTGGTAAGCAAGTTTGTTGAAAATCGTACAAATTTAAAAGCAAATGATTAGACCTGCGCAAACAATTTCAATAATTTTTTTGTCAGTAATTCCATTTGGGCGGGCGTTACAGAATGCCTATTTTTGAACCCTTATACACTCATAACATGCTCGCAAACAGACATTTAGGCACAACAATAATCTTTATTTCCATCGCTTCTGTGCTTAGCTCATGCCAAAAGGATATACCCGTTTTAGGTCAGGATGAACAAGGAAACACCATAATAGTACCCAAAGATTCAGTATTTATTTCTTCCATTATTTTAAACAGTTTTGATTCACTAAACCCGTTCGGACAGCTTTGGGATACCGTAATAACAACAAATTTTGATTCCGTAAACTTTCAATACCCTGATGTATTTTACAATATCGGCATTTATGATACTCTTTTTCCGTTTAGTTTTTATCAACAAACACACTTTGTTAACGTTGATCCGCGAAACCTGCCTTTAGTTTACAACCTGACTTCCCCGCTTTACATTCCCGGGTTCGGAAAACAATTCCACCTGCGTGTTTATGATCTTGACTTATCTTCAGCCGGCCGCGACAGCATATTGATGGACAGTATTTCTTTCGTTGTTGAGCCGGACTTAAGCCTGACGAATCCATATATCAACAGTGTGTCTTCCATTGGTACGAACGGTGTTAGTGTTAAGCTTGGACTAACATGGCAGTAAAATGAATATTATCAGAAAAGCGACAATTGAAGATGCAGAATTATTATCTCAGCTGGGTGCTATTACATTTTCTGAAGCATTTGGCGAAGTAAACACCCGAGAAGATCTTGAAAGTTATTTGCAGTCTGCCTTCTCCATTCATCAGATGAAATCAGAAATTGAAGAAGATGGAAATGTTTTTTTTCTGCTTTTCCAAAATGATGAAGCAATAGCATATGCAAAATTGAATACAAACGAAAGAGTAAATACTCTGGAAGGCAAAAAAACTGTGCAGATACAGAGAATTTATGCACGTAAAAAAGCATTGGGTACAGGAATTGGCGCCCTGTTAATGCAACAATGCATAAGCGAATCGCTGGCTAAAGGAATGGAAGTAATATGGTTAACCGTGTGGCAACAAAATTTGAGAGCTGTTGAATTTTACAAAAAATGGGGATTTGAAATTATTGGAGAAAAACAATTTATGGTAGGGAAAAAACTTTACAATGATCATGTAATGAAACTTGATTTAAATAAAAATCATGCCCAGCCATAACCTGCTTACATTTGCCCTCTGCTAACCGAAATTAGAATTTTAAATGGGAAGAATATTTGAAAAAAGAAAGCATAAAATGTTTGCCCGGTACGACCGGATGGCTAAAGCATTTACCCGAATAGGAAAAGAAATTGCAATTGCAGTAAAGCAAGGAGGCCCAAATCCTGATAACAATCCGAGATTACGGGCGGCAATACAAAATGCCAAAGGGGTAAACATGCCAAAAGACAGAGTAGAAAATGCCATTAAAAAGGCATCTTCAAAAGACGCTTCCACGTTTGAAGAAGTTGTTTATGAAGGTTACGGCCCGTATGGAGTTGCTATTGTTGTCGAAACGGCTACCGACAATCCCACACGGACGGTAGCCAATATCCGTATGCATTTTAACCGCGGAGGGGGAACATTAGGTAAAACCGGATCACTTGATTTTATTTTTGACCGAAAAGGCGTTTTTAAAATTAAGACTGGCAACTTAAATACCGAAGAATTAGAACTTGAATTGATTGACTTCGGGCTTGAAGATCTTGCCGTTGACGGGCAGGAAGCTTATATCTATACTTCGTTTAACGATTTCGGCAACATGGCCAAAGCGCTTGAAGAAAAAAAAATTGATATGATTAGTGCAGAAAAACAACGCATACCTAATACATGGGTCGAACTAAATGAATCGCAGCAGGAAGAAGTCATTAAGTTAGTTGAAGCTATTGAGCAGGATGATGATGTGCAACAGGTATTCCATAATCTTAAATAAAACTATAACCTCAACTCTTTTATGACCATTCACCGCGAAGGACATACCATTCTGTATTCTGCATTTTTTATTTTGCTTGCAGTAAACGTTGCGCTGCTTTATTTTAGAGATGATGACTGGATTATCCTTTCCTCACTTTCTGTTTCAATCGTCATCATGTTATTGCTGTTGCAGTTTTTCCGCAGCCCTTCCAGAGAGTTTGTTTTTGGCGAAAAACTGATTTTAGCTCCTGCTGACGGAAAAGTGGTAGTTATTGAAGAAACAACAGAACATGAGTTTTTCAAAGACAAAAGAATTCAGGTCAGTATTTTCATGTCACCATTTAATGTTCATATCAACTGGTATCCTATCAGCGGAAAAATCAAATACATCTGTTATCATGCAGGCAAATACTTAGTTGCCTGGCACCCGAAAGCTTCTACTCAAAACGAGCGTACAACAATTGTCATCGAGAAGGAAAATAAATCTATACTTCTCAGACAGATTGCCGGTGCTCTTGCCAAAAGGATTATTTACTATCCTCATGAGGGCGATATGGTTAAACAATGCTCTCAAATGGGTTTCATAAAGTTTGGCTCAAGAGTTGACTTGTACCTCCCTATAGGCACAAAAATCAATGTTAAACTGAACGAAAAAACCAAAGGTGGAATTACGGTAATTGGCGAGTGGTCAGCATAAAAAAATCCGCTGCTTAGCCAAATTCTGTTCCTGTTTTCAAAACCCAATGTCTGTTTTAAGCAACAGAATACAGACACTTCCGATTAATCACTTATCAAGTATGTGATTTCTTAACATTTTTCCTGTTTCCTTACATGGCTGATTAAGCCAGATGAAAAGGTTTTTTCGTTTCCAGCTCTTCAATCTCCCCAATTACATAGAGCTGACCTTTCGTTTCTTACAAAAACAAGAATAACTTAAAGTTGGTTCATCATCGCTGTTAATCAAAAATACATTTGATATGTAATTCAATTTAAATCCAACTGAGTGAAACCTAATTCAGTTATAAACGATAAAATGTAATTACGCATGGTAAAAAAACTACTCAGAAAATCCTTACCAGCCATCCTGTTTTCACTACTCAGTCTTTGGAGTTTCCAAAGCGAGGCCAGTCATGCCATGGGCGCGGATCTGACTTACACTTGCCTTGGAGGCAACACCTACCGGGTAAGATTATCTTTTTACAGAGATTGCATTGGCATAAATGCGCCCAACAGTGTCTATATAAATGTAACTTCTGCATCCTGCGGCCAGAGCCTTGGAGTTACCTGCAATCCTATACCAGGAACAGGAGTACAAGTAACTCCTCTTTGCCCGAGCGCTTTATCCACATGCAATGGCGGAACATTTACCGGAATACAGGAATGGATTTACGAAGGCGTTATTACTTTACCCATGCAATGCACTGACTGGCGATTCAGTTATGACCTGTGCTGCCGCAATGCTGCCATCAATACCATTTCCAATCCGGGAACAAGTACATTTCATATTTATGCTACATTAAACAATACCATTTCGCCCTGCAATACTTCACCGGTATTTTCAAATAAACCGGTACCCTTTGCCTGCCTTGGCCAACAGCTTTGTTTTAACCATGGAGCATTTGATGCTGATGGCGACTCGCTGGCTTACTCATTGATCACCCCATTACAAACTGCTGCAGGAACAGTCAACTACATCCCACCCTATTCAGCAACAAATCCACTTAATTCAAGCCCCTCGGTTCAGTTCAATACAAACACAGGTGATATCTGCATGACACCTCAGCAATTACAGGTTACAGTAATGGCCGTGCTTGTTAGCGAGTACAGGAATGGAGTTTTAATAGGTACTGTGGAAAGAGATATTCAGGTTACAGTAATTGCCTGCAACAATCAATTACCCACCCTTACCGGTATTAACGGAACCAATCAGTTTACCGCAACCATCTGTGCCAATCAACCTTATTGTTTTAACATCTACTCTGATGATGCTGATGCCGGGCAAAATGTTTTTGTAAGCTGGGATGGCGGTATTGCCGGAGGAACATTCACCACTAATGCAGCACAACATCCTACAGCCACCTTTTGCTGGACGCCAACCGATGCTGACATAGGTACTCAGCAATGCTTTACAGCAATGGTACAGGATGACGCCTGTCCTATGAATGGAACTCAGATTTATTCTTATTGCTTAACAGTAGTGGGAGTTCAGGCCAATGCAGGTACTGACCAGCTAATAGCCTGCAATGACATAGCTACTTTATATGGTTCTGCAACCGGAGGAAGCGGTACTTACACTTATCTGTGGAGTACAGGTTCAACCAATCCGGGTATTACAGTCGGACCGGGAACGTATGTTCTTACGGTAAGTGATGGCATGTGTACTGATACGGATACAGTGGATGTAATAAGCGCTTATGAACCTACCGCAAATTTCACAGCAACAAATGCCTGCATAAATACTCCCATTCAGTTTACAGACTTGTCAACTTTGCCGGGAGGAATTTTTACGTCATGGAACTGGAATTTTGGTAATGGCGGAACCTCTACACAACAAAATCCCGTTTATACTTATACCAATGACGGAACATACAATGTACAATTAGTGGTTACAACCAATCTAGGTTGTATTGATACAGTCATCATCCCTATAACCATTTATCCTTTACCGGTTGTCAGTTTCGCAGCAGGGAATGCCTGTTTGGGTACTGCCATTAACATAACCAACAATACCAATCCTGCGGGAAGTACTTACAACTGGAACTTCGGAAATGGCCAAACATCAACAGGAACAAACCCAACCATCACATACAGCGACACGGGCACTTACACTATTACTCTTGTCGCAACTTCACCTAATGGTTGTATAAATAATTTCTCCTTGCCTGTAACAGTTTATCCGCTGCCGGTGGCTGCATTTAACTTCAGTCCATTAGGAACATGTCAGGGAGGAACCATTACTTTCAACAACACATCTACAGGCGGAACAACTTATAACTGGAATTTTGGCAATGGTCAAACTTCCACTTCTCCCAATCCATCCGTTACCTATAACACACCGGGCAGTTTTGATGTTACATTGACGGTTACCAGTTTGAACGGTTGCGTCAGCACGGTAACTCATACAGTAATTGTTAATCCTCCACCAACGGCAAATGCCGGCAACCCGCAAAGTGTTTGTTTGGGAGGATCAGTAACCTTGGTTGGATCGGGTGGAGTAACTTATCAATGGAATACAGGCGCAACAACAGATGTGATATCTGTAAGCCCGCCAACTAATACAACTTATACCGTTACAGTAACCGATGCTAATGGCTGTACGGCTACTGCTCAGGTAATTGTTACGGTAAATCCATTACCGGTACCGACAGTAAGCCCCGATCAATCAATATGCATAGGCCAGAGTGTCAATCTTACCGCTACCGGAGGTGTGTCATACTATTGGAATCCATCGGGAAATACCACAGGAACCATTACCGTTACTCCATCAACTTCTACAACTTATGCCGTAAACGTAACGGATATCAACGGTTGTACAGGGACAGGATTTGTGAATGTAACTGTAAATCCATTGCCGGTTGTCAGCTTGCAGAATGCATTTGTATGTTCCGGGCAGAGTATAACTCTTGATCCCGGCAATCCCGGATCAACGTATGTATGGTCAAACGGATCAACAACACAAACCATTTCAGTATCGAGTGCAGGAACTTATACTGTAACCGTTACAACTCCCCAGGGATGTACGGCATCCTCATCAGCCGTAATCAGTGTTGGCGGAACAATTACCAATAGTTTAACCAATGCACAGTTTTGTCAGGGCGACAGTGCTACTTTGAATGCCGGAAACTCCGGATCTGCCTATGTTTGGTCAACCGGTGCCACTACACAGACTATCACCGTTTACAATACCGGAACTTACAGTGTAACTATAACCGATGGCAATGGCTGCAGTGGAACAGTTTCCACAACTGTAAATGTATTTCCATTGCCACAGGCTCAGTTTATACCCAATGATGTTTGTATAGGCGACAGCATGTTTTTTATGGATATCTCTACCATCAACAGTGGCACTATTGTTAGTTGGCAATGGGATTTTGGCGATGGCAATGTTTCTCAGCAACAAAATCCGATTCATATTTATGCAACACCAGGCACTTACTCTGTTACCTTCACTGTTACATCGAATCAGGGATGTGTAAGCTCCATTACCAAGTCATTCACAGTATTTCCCTTGCCTGAAGCTAATTTTAATCTGAACAATGCCTGTACCGGAACAGCAGTGAGCCTTACTAATACATCTACTGTGAGTGTCGGAAATGTTACAGGATGGAATTATAATTTCGGAGATGGAAACATCTCAACACTTCAGAATCCCACGAATATTTATTCATCTCCCGGCATTTACAACATCACTTTAATTGTTACTACTGATGGCGGTTGCCGCGATACCATTACCAAACCTATAACCATTTATCCATTGCCTCAGCCTTCGTTTAATGCTCTTCCGGTTTGTGTTGGCAATCCAACAACTTTCACTTCTACATCCACAGTTCCCGGTGGCGTTATTTCATCATGGCAATGGAGCTTTGGAGATGCCACTACTTCTGCAGCCCAAAATCCTTCTCATCTTTACAACAATGCCGGAACATATACAGTAACCCTGATTGCCACTTCTTCTAACGGCTGTACAGCTTCCATTCAACAACCGGTAACTGTAAATTCATTACCGGCAGCCAATGCCGGGCCTGATCAGTCTGTTTGTCTTGGAACTTCTGCAACGCTGAATGCACAGGGAGGATATATCTATTCATGGACACCGGGCGGACAAACGGCAGCATCAATAACTGTATTTCCTTTAGTTAATACTTCCTATGTGGTTTTAGTAACTGACAGCAATGGTTGTGCAAATCAAGATACTGTGAATGTCAATGTCCTTCCGCTTCCTGTTGTTAATGCAGGTGCAGATAAAAACATTTGCATAGGCGCCTCAACAAACATTACGGCAACAGGCGGAACAACCTATTTGTGGAATCCGGGAGGAGCTACAACAGCTTCGATTGCAGTTAACCCAACCACTACGACAAGTTATATTGTAACTGCCACAAGTGCTGCCGGTTGTATTAACAACGATACAGTTGTTGTTACCGTTAATCCGCTTCCTTCAGCTAATGCCGGACCTGATGTAACTTTATGCAGTGGTGCTACTGCCACGTTATCTGCAACAGGAGGAACATCTTATTTGTGGAGCCCTTCCGGCAGCACCTCTGCAACTATCTACGTAAATCCGTTAGCCAACTCCAGTTTTACTGTACTTGTTACAGATTCCAACGGTTGCCAGAATTGGGATACTGTCAGTGTTACTGTAAATCCATCACCCCTTGTAAGTCTTCAATCAGCATTTATCTGTTCCGGTAATACCGTTACCCTGGATGCAGGAAATGCAGGTTCCACTTATTTATGGTCGCCAGGTGGCGAAACAACTCAAACTATTACAGTAGGTACTTCAGGTTTCTACTCCGTAATAGTTACAAACAATTTTGGTTGTCAGTCATCAGGAAGCGCCAACATAACAGTAGGTGGAACAGGTTTGGCGGGAAATCTTACTCCGGCTGTCTTTTGCGATGGAGGTTCCACTGTACTCAATGCCGGTAATCCTGGATCGATTTATCAATGGTCAACCGGAGCCACTACGCAAAGCATCATTGTGAATACAGCAGGAACATACACCGTAACAGTTACTGATGGATCAGGTTGCTCTGCAGTTTACAATGCTAATGTTACCGTTCATCCTTTGCCGCTGGTCAGCTTTTCAGCTTCGCCAAATTGTGAAAACACGCCAACATTATTAACCAACAATACCACCATTTCGAGCGGTACTATTAACTCATGGTTTTGGGATTTCGGAGATGGCAATTCATCAACAGCGCAACAACCATCAAATCAATTTATTCAAGGAAGCTATACAGTAACACTTACGGCTGTCAGTGGAAACGGATGTTCTGCTTCAATCTCTCAAAACATCACAATCTATCCAAAGCCTGATGCCTTATTCGTAAGCAATACCGTTTGCTTCGGGGAAATTACTCAATTCCAGGATTTTTCAGCGGTAAATAATGGAAACATTACAGGCTGGAACTGGGATTTTGGTGATGGCTCATCAGGGATCGGCTTAAACCCAATGCATCAATACAATGCAGCAGGAAATTATATTGTAACATTAATTGTAACATCAAACCAAGGGTGCTCGGACACAATAATTGCTCCGGTTGATATTAATCCGCGACCTGTCGCTGACTTCTCAGCCACCGAAGTTTGTCGTGGCTCAATGACGGATTTTACTGACCTGTCTACCATTACACCCGGCAGCATTGATGGTTGGGAGTGGACATTTGGCGATGGTGGTAATGCATCAATTCAGAATCCATCACATACCTATTTAACTGACGGTTTATTTAACGTAACACTTGTTGTTACTTCTGATAAAGGCTGTAACGACACCCTTTCCATGCCTGTTCGTGTAAACCCGTTACCTGATGCCTCTATTACCACACAGCCTGTTTGCCATACTTCCCCATCTCAATTCACAGGCAATGCCAGCATCAACTCAGGTAGCATTCAAAACTGGTATTGGGAATTTGGCGATAGCACCTTTGCCGGAATTCAGAATCCTTCCCACATTTATTCCAATTCAGGAAGTTATAATGTAATGCTGGTAGCAGTAAGCGATAAGGGTTGTATGGATAGTGCCTTTCAATCAATAACCGTTTACTCCTTGCCTTTGGCCGGATTCAGTTTTACGAATGCCTGTTTAAATGGCCAATCTGTATTTACTGATACATCAACCGTTGCCGGAAGCACCATCACTTCATGGTCATGGAACTTTGGTGATGGTAATACTTCCTCTTCTCAGAATCCTTCACATACTTTCGGCTCGTCCGGCTCTTATCCTGTTACACTTACGGTTACTTCTGCTCAGGGATGTACGCAGTCTGTTACTCAAACCGTAAATTCTTTTGCAATTCCTGTTGCTAATTTCAGCACAGGAAATGTTTGTCTTGGCATGCCAACCGCTTTTTTCAATCAAAGTACTCTTTCAGGCGGAGGTACTGTTAGCTGCCTGTGGAATTTCGGTGACGGCAATACATCAACTGATCAGAACCCTGTTTACACCTACAGCACTTATGGTACATTTCAGGTTTCGCTTACTGCCACTTCAGCTAACGGTTGTGTAAACACAATTACACTTCCGGTAGAAGTATATCCTTTACCAATTGTAAATTTCACTGCGCCCGATGCATGTATTAACACCCAGGTATTATTCACTGATCTTTCTTCAGTGCCTAATAGTTCTCCTGTAACCCAATGGTCATGGAATCTTGGTGACAGCACTACTTCGCAAGCTCAGCATCCTGTACATCAATATACATTGCCCGGCACTTATAACATTACACTTAGCGTAACTTCGCTCAACGGATGCTCAAACACTTTAAGCGATTCCATCCGCATCTTCCCTGCTCCTGAGCCTTCTATCCTTGTAACAGCAGGTTGTATTACTGATCCTGTTTTGCTGGTGAACGGTAATGACCCATCCAACACTTCAGGAAATACCTTCAACTGGAATTTCGGAGATGGTAATACATCTTCTCAGATTCAGCCTTCGCACTACTACACATCCGCTGGAACATACAATGTTTCACTGGAACTGACCAATAACTTCGGCTGCAAAACCATGGTTACTGTTCCTGTGGTGGTAAACCCGCAGCCTGATGCAGATTTTAATGCTGCCAATGCCTGTGCAGGCAACAATGTGCAGTTTATCAATCAGTCCACTATCAGTTCCGGAAGCATTGTTTCTTATTTATGGAATTTTGGCAACGGACAAACCTCTGCTGCCATTCATCCTTCCATATCATTTAACACTCCGGGAACATACACGGTAACACTCATAGCCTTATCTGACATGGGTTGCAGCGATACTGCCAGTATGAACATTACTATCTATCCCAATCCGGTTTCACATTTCTCTGCTGTAAACAACATCGGATGTGGCCCGTTGCCTGTTTACTTTACCGACAGCTCGTTTATTCAATCAGGAAACATTGTGGCATGGCAATGGAATTTCGGTGATGGCGGATATGATTCCGTTCAGAATCCTGTTCATATTTATATGCACTCAGGTAATTATAATGTATCGCTAACCGTTACTTCCAACAATGGTTGTACTCATACAGTAACCATTCCCAATGCGGTTACAGTGCATCCCAAACCGGTGGCTGATTTTATGCCTTCGCCTCCAAAAACAAACATCCTGAATCCGGTGATTACATTCCATAATCTTTCGCAGGGAGCCAATTATTATCAATGGCAATTTGGAGATGGCCATACTTCCGGACAAGTTACTCCTACGCATACCTATAAGGATACAGGCTGGTACCATGTGCTGCTTTTTGTAATGAATGATTTCGGCTGTACCGACACTATCAGCAAATGGATTTACATAGAACCAATCACCACTGTTTTTATTCCCAATGCTTTTTCACCCAATGGCGATGGAACAAACGATGTATTCTTAGTAAAAGGCATCAACATCCGCGATGTTAAAATGAACATCTGGAACCGATGGGGAGATAAAATTTATTTCACAGAAGATTGTATTTCTTATCCATGGGATGGATCGGTACAAAACAGCCGTGATCAAGCCAAAGAAGATGTCTATGTGTACGAGGCCGTTGTAACCGATGTCTTTTACAAAGAGCATCGTTATGTTGGAAGGGTAAGTTTGGTGAGATAAGTAATTAACATTCTCCGGAAAGTTTGTTCTAATGCTGCCTCTTTAACGATTCGAGCAATAAAGCGGCAACTTTTCTATCAGCAGTAAAAGTAAACTCATCTTCAGAGAGTTGATCAAGCGGCAGCCATCTGAAAGAACAAAAACCATTGGTCAACTTTCGTATTTCCGGTTTACTACTGGAAACAACGATAGAAGACAGATTCAAGGCAGTAACAGAATAATAAACACTGATAATTTGTTTCGATTGATCAAAAGCGGATGGCAGAAAAAAATCAGTAGTGTAAAAATGCTGTATAACCTGAGCTTTAATCCCCAATTCTTCTTTAAACTCGCGAATCAAACAGTCTATTGTTCCTTCTCCAAACTGCAATCCTCCGCCAGGAAATTTGGTAATAAATGTATCGTGAAAAAACTCATCAGCTACCAACACCTTCCTTTCATGAATGACAATTCCGTAAACACGGACATTGAATGGATAACTCATTTTTTTAATTTATTCCATGCAAGATTAAGGGTAGTTAAGCTATTTTAGAAAAATATCAGTCATAGTTTTAACATGCAACCTGCATTTATTTTAATCGTAAACTAAAAAAAAATCTACCATGAAGAGAATTGTATTTCTGACGCTTGCACTGTTTGTTTTACAGGCATGCAGTAAAAAAAACGATGCTATTACTCCTGCTGATAACACTCCGCCTCTGCCGGCAGGAAATGACTTACCAACTTCATTTGTACAACGTGTATTGCTTGAAACATTCACCGGTACCTGGTGCAGTACTTGCCCTGATGCCGATTACAAACGAGATCAGATAGTGAGTACCTATTCAGGTAAAGTAATCAGTATTACTATTCATAACAACGACAGCATGGCGATACCGGCTTATACCTGGTACTTCAGTACGTTCGGAACCGGAATTCCCTCAGGTATGGTAAGCAGAATACCATCGCTTGGAAATGTTGTACTGAATTCCAATCAATGGTTAAGCAATACTACGGCAGCACTAAGCAGAACGGCCAAATGCGGATTGTCTATTTCCTCATCCATATCCGGAAGCAATGCAAACCTGGATATAAAAGCTGGCTTTATTGAAGACTTTTCATCCGGACTTACATTAAATGTTTACTTAGTTGAAGATAACATCACCGGGACAGGAACAGGTTACAGCCAGGCAAATGGATTTAACACCATTACCGGAAGCCCGTTTTACAATCAGGGTAACCCTATCAATAGTTATGTACATAACCGAGTGGTAAGAAAATCTGTTACCCCCAATGGCGGAGAGGCCATTCCGGCTTCCTCTACAATTAAAAATAGCATTTTCGCAAAAAGCTATTCCATTTCATTGAGTGGTATAAATACAAGTAATTCCTATGTAGTTGCTTTCATCAATAAAACGGGGGCATCTTCGACCACCCATGAAATACTGAATGTTCAACAGGTAAAACTTGGACAAACCGTTAGCTGGAATTAAAATTCTCATTCTGGATATATTAGCCGGAACAAAAATCTGTTCCGGCTTTTTTTATGAATCAATGGCGAAGACTAGTATTAGCTGCATTCTGTGCTATTCTATTAGTGCTTTCATTTCTGAAAGCAAGCATGGCTCCCATTACCTGGGATGAAGCTTTTACTTGTATCGAATTTATCAGTACCGGAAAATTATATCCCGGAGCAGGTGGAGGAATGGCCGCCAATAATCACCTGCTTAATACCTGGTTGAGCTATACATTCACAAGGATTTTCGGAATAAATGAGATTAACCTGCGGCTTGGAAGTATTTTGTTCTTTGGTGTTTACCTTACGGCTACTTCCTGGTTTGCATTGCGCGCAAAGAATTTTACTGTCTCGTTTTCCGTATTTGCACTTCTCAGCTTTAATCCTTACTTGTTTGATTTTTTTTGTCTTTTACGAGGTTACGGTATTGCCCATGCCTGCCTTTTGACTTCTGTTGTTTGTATTTACAGGTATAATCTTTCGGGCGAGGCTAAATGGCTTAACAGGATGTTGGGAGCAGCATTGGCTGGTATGCTTGCAGGTGCTATGCTGTTACCCGCTTTTACATTGCTCTATGTGACGGTATTTTTATTAGTACCTATGGTTAATGATCTCCGTTACGGAAAACTGAAATGGACAACAGCTTTACGCAACTCCTTAAAGCGAACACCTTTATTCATACATATGATATTTATATCCGCGCTGATTGTCGGAGTTGCCTACTTTATTCTGTTACAGAATTTCAATGCATTTCTTTTCGGAGGCAAAAACGGAGTTATGCAGGACATGCTTCTTTCTGTGATCGTGAACTCTGCTTATCATTCCGGCAACTCAGTTTTACTTTATTCTCTTTCAGCAACAATACTGGCTCTAATCCTTTTTTTGATAATAAGAATTTTAAAAAACATACGGCTTTATAGTACTTCCGCGGAAGGCAAAACTGCCATTGTTTTATTGCTCACCATATCAGGCATTATTTTTTCACACGGAATCTTATTCATTCTCTTTTCAACTCCGCTGCCGGCTGAAAGGACAGCTCTTTATCTGTACATACTGGCAGTTTCAATAATCAGTTTAACGCTGATGGCAGAAAAAAGAACAAGCTTGTTCCAAAACCTTGCTTATGTCATGACCGGTTTTCTTATGATGATACATTTTATCTCGAGCTATAACCTAAAAACATTTCATGATTGGCGAGCTGATGCTGATGCCCCATTGATGATCCGGGATCTTTCTAAAGTTATCCTTAGCAATAAGGAAAAACCTTACAGTTCGCTCTCGAGTCTGGAGCTTGAACTGCCATTAAAATTTTATATTGAAAAAAATCAGGAGTTGAAAAACAGAATAACTATTGAACGCATTAATATTCCGTTAAACACTGCTGATATATACTTTCTCGAAAAAAATGAATCTCGGATTTCCGATTCACTTGAAAAAGAAAAAAACTTGATAAAAATTACTTATCCGCAGGGCGGCACACTTTTTTACAGTTCCCTTATCGGAAAATAAAAAATTTTGAAACTATGCTGTTTCCTCCGGTGGATGAAACTCTAATAAAATAAATACCTTCAGCGAAACGATCCAAGTTCAGTCCGGAAGTATTCAATCCCTTTCTCAGATTCAAGAGTTGTTTAATTTCTATCATTCTGCCCGAAGCATCGTTTATTATCATTGAATAATCCCCTTCAACAGGTACCGTAATCAACGCTTGACTACCGAAAACCTGTACTGAAAAAACATCATTCGGCAAACATCCATTAAAAGCAATTGTTTTTAAATTCGAGGATGCTCCGCTAAAATCAGTTTGTAATAGCTTATAAAAACATAAGCCTGGCCTTTCTTCTCTGTAACTGAAAGAATATAATGCTACTGCAGATGAATTTCCTCTTCCATCTATATCAGCCAACTTAAAGAAATCTTTTCCATTATAACTCTTGAGCAGGGTAAAATGACTATTCTCCTTTTCAGATGCGACTGCCCATTCAAGATTCACCTCATTGTTTATGCACTTTGCGTCAAATGCCAGCAGTTCAACGGGTAGCGGGCTTGTGATGGAGGAAAGCGTCCACCAACCGGATTTGTTAGATATACCATTGGCAACTACACCATTTACAATATTTGATTGAGTGCCCGGATACGGAAAACTCCAGCCAAGCGAAGTTGGCATTAACCATTTTTGAGCCCGGGGAGAACCGGCAAGAAGTGAAGCTTCAGCCGGCACATAGGTAAATTCGTAATTAACCGAGGCTACTGACCCTTTTACATTAACCAGCCAGAAACGGTCAATAGTTTGAAGACTGTTATCAACACCGGATAAATCGTTAACATGAAGTACGGTAGGCGGAAATGGCAGGTTATCCGCAGCCGGAGTACGATAGGTTGCCATTGTAACCGTATCAACGGTTCCACCGGAAGTGGTTAACTTGAATGGAATATAGTTAGATGGGTCATATCCAAAAGGAATTGTACGGGTACCGGTAGCACTTCCCATAAACCAGCGAATTGCTGCACTACCATCGCGTGTTTCGCTTTTTATATATCCGTTGGTACGGCTTACTGCAACAGCAGATGCACTTTCAACAGTGATGGTTCTGCCATTAAGCGTAGCAGGATTGTTATCGGGATCAAGGTTAAATTCTCCCTGGGTTAGTATTAGCTGATACTTGATAAATACGCTCAGGTCGGCTGAAGGATAAACGTAATTGACACCGGGTATTCCCTGATGATTAATCTCCAGGGCACCGTATTTATGCTGTGATAAAGTAGCAACACCAACGCCTAACCCTGTTACGATCTGATTTGCCGTACCACGGTACTCTACAAAATTTCCGGTAGCAAGAGCAAAATTCAGATTATTGTTTGCGTTAAGAGCTGCAGTATTGGTTCCATTGTAAAAACCATTAGGGTTTTCAATTCTGATACGGCTAAAGTTAAAAGTCTGAATATTACAGTAGGTATAAGTTCCATTTGAGTAAACTTGATTGCTACCGCGGAGCCACAACACCCCACTTCCGTTAATTTTTAGCATATCAATAACAGCGTTATTATTGTGTGATGCCAATTGCATATTTCCGGTTGTAACATCAACAGTTGTTCCTGCTGAAATAATATATCGTGCTTGAGTTACGTTATGAGAACTTCCAATACCTCTGGCAAACACTGTGGTACCGGTTCTTGAGAAATCAATTATACCCAAGATCAACGAACTGCCAGCACCAGCAGAAGTTATGATACCATTACCACCAATAGTAAAGTTTGGAGATTTAACAGAAAGAAGATTCTCTCCTGAACTCGGATTGCTATTATCACTGAAACTTATGGTACCACCTGTATGCGAAAAATCACCAACTGCGTCATTATCTGCGTTAACTACCATTGCCACTACCAGATTGTTAGTGAATGTTGAGTTCTTATACAATTCTACCGAACCGCCAGTTTGAGTGAACCCTCCGTTTATATTTAATGTTCCGCTGCCAAAACCAGATTTTAGAACAAAATTACCATTGCTTACAGTCAGATTCTGATTAAAAGTTGCATTCAAAGTACCCAGTTCAGCACAAAGCGTAGTGAAACCACCGGAAATACTAACTTGCCCGTTAACAGTCATGTTTACAGTGTGCCCATTGGTTTGGTAACCTGAATTGGGAAATAAATTGAAATGATTTGTTCCTGCAGAAACTGTTAAATTACCTGTTATGGCGATTGTTTCATTTCCTGCCGAATGACTTGAAGTGAAGCTTCCGTTTACTCCGGAAAAGGTCATGTTACCACCAACGGTAAGATTCAATGGAAGGATATTGATGGATGTCTGAACAAGAAATAACCCAACAAATCGGAATTGATCAGTAACTGCAGTGTAATTGATTTTGCAATTGTTTGTAATATTCACATTTAAAACCGGACCGGTTGTAGTGCTGCCATTATGAGCAATGAATAATCCTCCATCGTAATCAATGCTTAATAAGTTATAAGTTGCAGCCCCTGAAGATATAGTATCAAGGTTGTTAATTCCCATAAACACTCCTCCATTAAAATCAAACAGGCCGGCTGTGCAATTAAAAGTTAGCGCACCTGCACCTCGATTGATTCCAACAAAACGACCACCATTTTGCAAATAAGTTCCCCCAATAGTAACATTCAGTTGTCCTGTTCCCATGTTCATGGCAGTTGGGATATGAATTAAACTGATCCCCTGATTATTAGCTGTGCCGGAATTAATAACAGTCATGTTGCCATTAACTTCTAAAAAGGTATTTCCAACACCATAGTTTGCTCTGAAATAATTTGAAGCTGTAGGAGTGTTGTAAGTAAAATTTCCGACAACAATTACAGAGTCAATCCCGGTAGAATTGTTATTTGCCTGTCCAATATAATTACCCCCGGTATAAGTCAGATGTCTTCCTACACGAAGCGTAACCGCACCTTGATTATTGGCAAGTTTAAGATTGGCATTCGGTGAACTTGAAATCAAATCTCGTATAACATTAACGCGTGTTTTGCGTGTACTTGCAGTTGAATCTAAAATGGTAACACTGCAATCGCCATTCAAAAGAAAATCATTGTTGATTGTAACCGTTGGGGTGCCACCAGGCAGGGTTATACCGTAATTGCCCCCCAGTAAGACAATGTCGTTACAATTAGAAACTACGAAATCATTCGTAATGAAATTCATATCCAAATTGTTGCCATCGTTGAATCGTACTTTGGTAACAGGACCAGAGATTGTTGTATTACCATTAACAGTAATCTCCGTTAAAGCATTTACGCGCGTACAATACTCGAAACTCCCGCCTGAGATGTTGAAATTACCATTTACTGTAAGTCTTCCGGTAGCATTCTCATTGGAAGTTCCTTCTATTCCAATAAAAGGATGGCTGATATTAAGATTACCATTTACAGTCCAGTTTAAAGCACCATAGGAATTTTGCATAATAACAGTTGGCAAAGGATTGGTACTGTTATCTGTAAAACTGCCGGTAATCAGAGTCAGATTTCTGTTAGTACCTTTTTGAAAGACTACCTGTGCTGTACCTGTTATCAAAACGGTTTGCAATGTTAATGCAGTGGTGGGGCTGCTTGTTCCGTCATCCATGCTAATTAATCCTGACGTAACGGTAAAGCTCCCTTTTACCCGATTTGCATTACCGGGAGGCCCAAAACGACCACGTTGCTCCCAAACAGTAGCTGAATTGTAGCTTAATACTACATTTCCGAAGTCACTTGTAACTCTGTTAGTTGCTCCCAACGGAATGTTCTCATCATCCCATTTCATGATAACCAAAGTACTTGTCGGGGCAAAATTCTCCACACCTCGAAAAAACAAATGGGTATTCAAATCATTCCTGGGGTTATGTTGATAAAGTGAACCGGCACCCATCACAAAATTTTTGCCTGGAGTAACCATTTCAACGTATCCGTTATTGTATAACTTTCCGTTAATTGTCAAATGACCATCAAAGGTTAAATCAGCAGAGGCAATGTTGTTTACGGATAGAATTCCATTTACAGTAATATCAGCAACTATTTGGGTTGGGTTGTTCACCCAAACAGAATCAGAAGCACGGATAACTACGTTATTGTTTATTGGAGGAACCCCGACAGGTAACCATGTTGCCGGATTATTCCAATCGCCATTTCCGTTTGAAGTAGATATTTGCGCTCTGACATCAAAAGAATTCGCAATAAATAAAAGTAGTAAAGCTGATGGGATTAGCTTTTTCATAGCCGGTTTTAATTGTAACATCAAACAATACGAAATTATCGAATTAATGTTTTTCGGTACAAAGGTAAACTACATTTAATTAAAATGCAAAGTGTTGAAAATAAGCTATAAAGACTAATACAAAAGTATTATTATTTGAAAGGCTAAAACGGAATAAAGAAAGGTGAGAAAGTTTGAAATTTGCGTTACATGAGGTTGAAGCTTTGAAATACATGCCAGAAATCTATTTTTGCGCCTCCAAAATTAGAATGACTGGCGAGGTAGCTCAGGTGGTTAGAGCGCAGGATTCATAACCCTGAGGTCGGGGGTTCGATTCCCCCCTTCGCTACTGTTTTTGATTATTCAAATTGAACACATTACATTAGTCACAGTAAAATTTATGCTTAAAAAACTACTTTTATTCCTGCTGATTGCAGGCCTTAGGAACTCCTACAGCCAATCAAACTTTCAAATCACCTTTAATGCAGGAACTGGCGTATTGGCAGGAGTTTCACCTGTATATATTTATGCCGGGGTTGGGATTGATCAACCGGGAAACTTCTGGCAATACGCTGTTGGAAACATTACCAATCCAGGTGTTGGCTTAATGACCAATGTTGGTCCCAATCTTTGGAGTATTTGTTTTGAACCGTATGCATATTTCAGCCAGGGGCCTGCAGGTGCCATACCGGGCGGATCAGTGATTTACAATCTCAGTATGATTTTTCATAATGTTGATTTTTCTGTTCAGGTAAATACTGATCCGAATAATTTTCCCATCAATATTGCTATGACCAGTGTGCCTCCGGCATCAAGCTGGGTTTTGGTAAGTGGAGTATTTCAAAACTGCACCCTTGATTTGAATGATTTCCAAATTACCAATGGAGTGCTTTCCAACTATCCCAATCCTGCAAAAACAAACACTGTGTTTATTTACACTTTAAAAAACAGCGGTCAGATAAAAATCAATGTTTTCAATTCACTTGGAAAGAAGGTTCATGAAGTTGCCAACGAATTTAAGAGTCCGGGAACACATTCGTTTGAATGGGATTTAAAAAACATTGCCGGTGAAAGGCTTCGTGACGGAATGTATTTTTACAATGTTGAACTTAACGGGAAAGTACTTCAGACCAATAAGCTGATTATTTCAGGCTATTAACAATCATCCCTTCTTCTGGGCAGTTCTTCTTGGCGGGACAGGTATTTCTCCGCTTTCAATACTTCTTACAATTCCTTCAATTAGCTTATCCTCTCCATTAGGATCGTATTCCATTTTTAATGTAGAACCAAACATTTTTGCCATTGACTGCCAAAACATTGCCTGAAATGGTCCGCGCAATTCTTTCACAATTTCATATCCTGTGGAGCCTGTTTCCCTGTCAACCAATTTAATTAAAATTTTTCCCTGATTCACAGTTAGTCGCTTTAGCTCCTCTTCAAACTCTGCCTTCATTTTGCTTTCTGATTCCTTGATATACTTTTTTCTTGCTTTTGATTTTTTAAAGAGTGATAGCGAATCATTAACAGCAATCAGTTTTGCTGAGGCAATTTTGGCATAGGGGTATGCCCTTAGAACATCCCGTTTTAAGCGAAGATACAATTTCATATTATCGGCAAGAATCGGGTTCAACGTATCTTCTATCTGAACGGGGGGAAGGTTCACTACAGGAACACTGTCGCCATCATCAAGAATAAAATAGGTTACATGCAACTGAGGTTTTGGTTTGGGTTCTTGCTGAACAACTGTATCAACAATCAGTTGCCCGCCTTTAAAAATTTTAATGGCGGTATCGCTTTGCGAATTGGCAGCAGCAATGCCTGTCAACAAAGCCAGAACAGTAAGGAATAATCGCATCATAGTATTCAGGAATCAAAACTAAATCCAAAAACAGAATGCGGGTGAATCAAACATGAAAAGAAATCAAACCCGGTTTCTGCGCCATGGAGTAATTTCTTCTGAAACTCCATTGCGTTCCACTCCATTGTCTGGCTTTTTATGAAGTTCGAATTGAATGGTTGCAAACAAGGCAGCCATATTTTCTCCGCCTGATGCAATTAGCATATCAGGTTTAAAATAATCCTGAACAAAATGAGTATCAAAACTTCCACCGGTAAATGCTTCGTGTTTCAGTACAAATGAACAAAAAGGCAATGTTGTTTTAACTCCTGAAATTACATAATCTTCAATTGCCCTGAGCATTTTACTGATAGCCTCCTTCCTGTTTTTACCATGCACAATAAGTTTTGAAATCAAGGGATCATAATAGACCGGGATAGTCATACCCTGTTCAAAGCCATCATCAACACGCACTCCGTTTCCTTGTGGCCGGAGGTAGGTATGAAGTTTCCCGGTATCGGGAAGAAAATTATTCTGCGGGTCTTCGGCATAAACTCTTACTTCTATACTGTGTCCATTAATTGAAAGATCATTCTGTGAGAAAGAAAGCTTTTTTCCTTCTGCAATTCTAATCTGTTCTTTTACCAAATCAAGCCCGGTAATCATTTCCGTAACAGGATGCTCTACCTGAAGCCGTGTATTCATTTCAAGAAAATAAAAGTTGAGGTTTTCATCAAGAAGAAATTCAACTGTTCCAGCATTGATGTAGTTGCAGAGTTTAGCTACCTGTACTGCGCATTGCCCCATTTTATTTCTTAATTCTGGAGAAATAATGGAAGAAGGTGCTTCTTCTATTACTTTCTGATGCCTGCGCTGAATGGAACATTCACGTTCGAAAAGGTGAACAACATTACCATGACTATCAGCTATTATCTGAACCTCGATATGACGAGGAGAGGCTACATAGCGCTCAATAAAGACTGAAGGATCGCCAAAAGCCGATTGTGATTCGCTCATGGCGCGAGTTATACTCTCTTCCAACTCTTCCTTTTTATTAACGATTCTCATCCCTTTACCTCCTCCGCCTGCCGATGCTTTTATTAGTAACGGATATTCGATTTGCTCTGCCACATCTATTGCATCGCTTAAGCTGTTGATTGCACCATCTGATCCCGGTACTAAAGGAATATTAAATTTTTTTGCTGCGGTTTTGGCACTCAATTTACTGCCCATCATTTCCATGGCTGCAGCATCAGGTCCAATAAAAATCAAACCTGCTCTTTTTACTTCTTTCGAAAATACCGGATTCTCTGAGAGAAAACCATAACCGGGATGAATTGCATCTGACTTTGTTTTCCATGCAGCTTCAATCACCTTTTTCATATCAAGGTAGGATTGAGAAGAAGGAGGCGGGCCTATACAAACAGATTCATCTGCATAACGAACATGAGGCGAACTGCGGTCTGCCTCTGAATAAACAGCAACCGTAGCAATTCCCATCTCGCGGGCTGAGCGCATTATGCGTAATGCAATTTCTCCACGGTTGGCAATCAGTATTTTTTTTATGGTCATTAACTATTCCTTACAGCAGATTCATGGCTTCTTTGATGTCGTTTCGCGATTTCAATTTCAAATTACTTCTGAAAAAGAAGTCCCAAAATGGAAATGAAACACTGTAATTACCTTCATCCTCTCTGTAATGATGTAAGGCATGATGTCTCCAAAGTATGCGTAAATAATTTTTGGGCGGCTTGCAACGATGAACAGCGTAATGAATCATCAGGTAAGTTGAATAGCCGAAACAAAATCCCGAAAAGAAGGCAAAAACTGATTCTTTCATCAGCAACCAGAATATTGAAAAAAAGAAAACAGCAAGCAATACCGAAGCCACAGGCGGCATTACTAACCTGTCTTTATCCTTTGGAAACTCATGATGTACGCCATGAATCAGGTACTGAATTTTTTTCTTTCTATCAGTATTGGCATTAAAGTGAAAAAGAAAGCGATGAATAAGGTATTCTGTCAGAGTAAATGCAAAAGCTCCGCTAAAAAATAATGCTAAAAGAACCCAAAAACCGGAACTGGTGAAAAAAATTGAAAGAAGTAACATCAACACACATAATGTATAAAATAAAATGACAGGAAACAGGAAGTGAGTACGGGTTAGCCGTTCAAGCAGGTAATTGCTGAACAGCACTTTTGTTCCCTGATTTGAAACTGCTGCTCTTGCCATAAACTTAAGATTTTGGCAAAGTTAATTGAAATCAGTACTTATGCGCAGCAAAACCAATTAGCCGATACACCAGTTTGGCTAAATTATAGGGTGATCGCAAATCATCAGGACGAGGAGCCATTTCTACCACATCAAACCCTACCACATTTTTCTGATTAAAAACCATCTGTAAAAAATCAATGGTCTCTTCCCAATAGAGGCCCCCGGGTTCAGGAGTTCCAACTGAAGGAATTACTGAAGGGTCAAATCCATCGGCATCAATGGTAATGTAAACATTCTCTGTCAGGCAAGAGATAGCTTCACTCATCCAGTCAGGATTTTTGCGGATGTGATGTGCATAAAATGTATGAATATTACCCGAAGACTTTATCAACTCTGATTCTTCTTTGCATTGAGCACGAATGCCAACCTGACAAATATTCAAACCCAGATGATGTATCCTTGCCATGACTGAGGCATGTGAATATGGATTGCCAAGATAATTTTCCCGAAGATCAGAATGTGCATCTAATTGGAGTACCGTAAGATTATTAAAATGTTTGGCATGAGCCTTTACAAATCCAAAGGTTACGGTATGTTCAGCGCCTAATGAAACCACAAACTTCTCATCAGCAATCAGTTTTTCAGTATGATTTTCAATAAGGTTAATGGCATCATTGTCAATTTTATTTTCAAAATTAATTGGAGCTAAAGCGCAGATTCCTCCATTCAGGTATGGCTCTGAATCAAGCAGCTCATCATAAAACTCTACATAATGAGAAGCTTCAAGAATAGCTTCAGGACCTTCTGCAGAACCACGCATGTAAGATGAGGTGTGTTCGTAAGGTACCTGTTGAATTACAAAACGAGCTTTGGTATAATCGTAAAGTGCCGGGTCTTCAATTCCCAAAAAATTTTTCTCCGGACCAAGTACCGGAAGTGCAGGTTTAATTTTTGGATTTGCAGTGGTTGTCATGGCGTTTTCTTTGTAATTATTTTTTTAATAATTGATTAACAAGGTCAGCAGCTTCTTTAAGTTGAATGGCTGAAAAAACTTTCAATCCTGAATCATCAATAATCTTTTTGGCTTCCACGGCATTGGTTCCCTGAAGCCGCACTATGATAGGCACAGGTATATTACCGATGTTTTTATAAGCATCAACAATACCCTGGGCAACACGGTCGCATCGCACAATGCCTCCAAAAATGTTTACCAGGATGGCTTTTACATTCGGATCTTTAAGTATAATGCGGAATGCCTGCTCCACACGGGCAGCATTGGCTGTTCCTCCCACATCAAGAAAGTTAGCCGGCTCTCCACCAGCAAGTTTTATGATATCCATGGTGGCCATGGCCAATCCCGCACCGTTTACCATGCAGCCTACATTTCCATCAAGTTTTACGTAATTAAGGTTATGTTCTCCGGCCTCCACTTCTGTGGGGTCCTCTTCGCTTTTATCACGCATAGCCTCATAATCTTTGTGCCGGAACAGTGCATTCTCGTCCAGGTTTACTTTGGCATCAACAGCAATAATTTTATCATCTGAGGTTTTTAGCAAAGGATTTATTTCGAACATGGATGCATCTATCGAATCATACGCTCTGTAAAGTGCCATAACGAATCTGGTCATTTCTTTAAAGGAATTGCCCGATAAACCTAGATTGAAGGCGATTTTTCTGGCTTGAAAAGGTTGGATTCCAACTTTAGGATCTATCTCTTCTTTAAAAATCAAATGTGGGGTCTTTTCGGCTACAGCTTCTATGTCCATTCCGCCTTCAGTACTGTACATGATAATGTTTCTTCCGGAAGAACGGTTTAGAAGTACGCTCATGTAAAATTCTTTCGGTTTCGATTCGCCAGGATAATATACATCCTGAGCTACCAGCACTTTATTTACCTTTTTACCCTGAGGCCCGGTTTGAATGGTTACCAATACTTTGCCTAATAAGTTTTCTGAAATGCGCTTAACATCATCCAATGTTTTGGCCAAAGCAACACCGCTTTGGTCGGTGCCTGAAATTTTTCCCTTTCCTCTTCCACCGGCATGAATTTGTGATTTGACAACCCACCAACCGGTTCCGGTTTCTTTCTGTAATTGAATTGCAGCTTTTAAAGCTTGCTCAGGAGTTTCAGCAACAATGCCTTCCTGAATGCCCACACCAAAACTTTTTAGTATTTCTTTGCCTTGATACTCGTGTAAATTCATGATTTGCTTTTGGGGCAAACCTACATGAAATTTTTAATTTGTGTTTCGAATAAATTCTTCACAATAATTTGTTTTTAAAATAAAAAAGACCTGTACCAATTAATTGGTACAGGTCTAACATCCGTAGCTGAAAGTTGATTATTCTACAATCAGCTTCTGTACTTCTGTTCCTGAATTGGAGCGAAGCTCAATCAGGTACATGCCTTTGGCAAGGTCGTTCAGGTTTACATCCATCTGATGTACGCCTGACCGGGCTGTTGTTACCATGC
>CAADHD010000012.1 GCA_900696575.1 uncultured Bacteroidota bacterium | reverse complement strand
TAAAGTAGCATGTCTTTTTCGATACAACCAAATCATGTGTACCGGTCATATACACTTTCAGTAAGGCATGGTAAGTGTCGCCTGTATTCTGAGCTAAGTTAAAGTTAGCCGTCCCGCTGTTGGCAAGGGTAACAGTGTCGTTAAACGTATTACTGCCTGTTCCATTCGATGTAGTGCCTCCGGTTTGTTCCAGATAACACTTGTTGTTGAAAGTACTTCCGTTCAGTTCTACACGGTTGCTGATGGTTTCAACAATGGCATTTACAGTAGTTCCGGCAAAGGTTGTCCGCGTTCCGCGCAGTACCAGCGCTGGATTGGCTGTACCTGATACCGTACCGCCATTAAACGCAGAGTGATTGTTAACAGTAAGCGTAAAGCCATGCAGTTGCAGTGTACCTGAGGTAAGCGTTATTCGGTTTATCGTTGTGTTTTGAGTAAGGTGGCATTGATTGCTTCCTGTTACAATGGTAACAGTATCCGTGCTTGCAGGTACTCCCCCGGGGCTCCAGTTCGAAGCCGTAGTCCAGGCTGTATCGGTTGTGCCTGTCCAGGTTTTCTGAGCGGCCTGACAATTCACAATGAAGAATGCAACAATCACCGCTCCCCCGGCCCCTCTCCTCAGAAGAGGGGAGCAAATCACTTGGCTGATGTATTGCAGAGTAGTTGCAACGCTCCAGTAAGTTTGTAAATCTACAGCCGTGTTATTCCTGCGCCTGCCTGCCGGTAGGCATGGGAAGCAGGAATCTCTTTTTATTGCTTTTACAGTGTTACTGATAATTTGATTTTTGATGAGCATAGAGCGTTGGCAATTCCCCTCTCCTGAGGAGAGGGGCCGGGGGAGAGGTTAATTCGCTATGAAATCATAAGCCTCAGACCATTGACCGGAGTTGTTTTTAATCCGTACTGAGCCGAACCATGTGCTTTGTTCAGTCAATGTGCCGGTTACAAGCGTAATCGTATTGCCGTTACGCTGATAGCTGTACCCTGCGGGCAGTCCGCCTGTAACATCAAAATCGAAAACAGCATTTACAAGACTGTAATCACCGGCACTGCTGCCTAACTTTACTTCCAACTGCTGAACATTGGAAGTATCCTCAACAACAATTACAAACCGGCATTCCATGCCTGCTGTGGTTTCATGCATCTGCACCCCTGCATCCGTAATGGATGATTGTGAATGAACCGGATTTACTCCTGAAATTAAAATCAGGAACATGGTTACCTGAAAAATCTTTTTGCTTTGATTGGTTTTGTGTTTCATAAAATTTGAATTGGGTTAATGAATGGAATTATGAGTAGGAAATAAGAAACCCTTCAGGTCTGTCATTACTGACACGACCTGAAGGGTCAATTAAATAAACTTGGTTAACGAAATTAAGGCTGTATTCTCTCTCTCTCTCTCTCTCTCGGCAATAATCATGCAGGAGTCTTTTACTGATAGTTGCTGTTGCCTGAGTTTTTGAAAATACATAGCGTTGAATTGGAATACAAACGTAAGCGGTTTGAGATTAAAATGCAAATGGCAAACAGCCAAATGCATGAACAACATTAAGCTACTGCTTCTATCTCAGTTTTGCGATACTCATCTCTGAGTTTCTTCTGCACATCAGGCGGCACAACAGCATACTCGGCAAACGAGGTTTTGAACTTGGCGCGGCCTTGTGTGATGGAACGCAGCGTTGTGCTGTAACCATCCAGTTCTGACAAAGGTGTACGGGCTTTGATAATTTGATAATGACCGGATGAATCCATCCCCATGATGATGCTTCTGCGCGATTGAAGGTCGCTCATTACATCGCCCATCAGGTCTTCGGGAACATGCACTTCAATATCGTTAATGGGTTCGAGCAGTTGAGGCTGCGCATTATGAAATGCCTCTTTGAATGACATCATTCCTGCAATTTTGAAAGAGATATCGTTGGAATCAACAGGATGCATTTTACCGTCAAACACATACACACGCACATCGCGAACGGGGCTGCCTGTAAGGGGGCCTTCTGTCATTTTTTCCATCACTCCTTTTAATATGGAAGGAAGGAAGCGGGTATCAATAGCTCCGCCTACAATGCAGTTGTTAAATTCAAGCACCCCGCCCCATGGAAGCTGATGGGTTTCGGTTCCGCGTATCTGATAGTCTTTTGTTACGGCATGCGATACCGGCTCAATGCGCATGTGCACTTCACCAAACTGCCCTGCTCCGCCCGATTGTTTTTTATGACGGTACGATGCAATGGAGGGTTTGAGGATGGTTTCGCGGTACGAAATTTTTGGTTTAATAAACTCAACCTGCATCTTGTAAATGTGTTCGAGCCGCCATTTGGTAACTGCCAGATGCAGTTCGCCTTGCCCATGCAACAGCACTTGTTTCAGTTCGCGTGAGTATTCCACTTCAAGGGTCGGGTCTTCGGTATGGATTTCGTGCAGTACGGTACTGAGTTTCTCATCATCCGATTTGTTTTTGGCAACAATGGCCACATGATAACGTGAAGAAGGAAAATCAATAGGCTTAACAACTATGGCTGAACCTTTAGGTGCCAGCGTATGATTAGTGAAAGTGTTTTTCAGTTTCAGGGTACAACCGATGTCGCCTGTTTTGAGTTTGTCAACAGGGTTACGGTTTTTACCGTCCATGATGAAAAGATTGGCAAGACGCTCTGAAGTATCAGTGGTCTCATTCCACAGTTCTGAACCTGCTGTAATTTCACCGGAAAGCACTTTGAAGAATGAAAGTTTACCGAGATGCGGTTCCACCAGTGTTTTGAAAACAAATAAAACCGGAGGGCCGGATATGCTGCATGGTATTTCTTTTCCGTCCTGAGTTTCTTCAGGGGGCATTTCGGTAGCAGACGGGGCAACATTGTCAATGAATCCCATCATACGGCCACTGCCCATATTCTTTTTGGCAGAAAGACAGAATACAGGGAATACCTGATGCTTCATCATACCGATCTTCAATCCTTTTCTTAATTCATCCTCATCAAGATTTCCTTTTTCAAAATAAAGTTCCATGAGTTTATCATCATTCTCCGCGGCTTTTTCTACCAGCTCATTATGCATTTGCGAGGCACGTTCTTTTTCTTCGTCAGGGATGGGAAGTTTTTCGGGCTTGCCACCTTTTTCGGGAAAGCGGTACATCACCATCTTCAATAGATCAATAATGGAATTAAAACCAGCACCCTGGTTTACCGGATACTGCATTACGGTAATAGCATTTCCGAAATGACGTTTTGCATCTTCAATGCATTTGTTGAAGTTGGCATACTCATGGTCAAGCTGGTTAATGGCAAAGATGGTTGGCTTGCTGTACTGGTCAATATACTCCCAAACAATTTCAGAACCTACTTCCACTCCATGCTGGGCATTAAGAAGCATAACAGCGGTATCGCAAACGCGGATGGAAGAAATTACTTCGCCTATAAAATCATCCAGTCCCGGAGTATCAATAATGTTGATTTTGTAATCGCGCCATTCGGTATGCATGCTGGTGGCATAAACAGAGTTGCCGCGCTCATGTTCTATTTCATGATAATCGGAAACGGTGTTTTTTTCTTCAACAGTGCCTCTGCGGTTTATCAGTCCGGCTTCGAACATCATGGTTTCAGCCAGGGTGGTCTTGCCGGACTTTGCCGCCCCTATAAGAACAATGTTTTTGATGTGTTTGTCGTCAAAGGTTTTCATAAAGCAGTTTTTTTTAAGTGATTGGAAAGAGTCCGTAATTTGATGCGCTACTAAATTAGGAATTTCGGTTAAGGTAGCAAGCGCTAAAAATCAACTGCCCTCACCCGTTTCATTAAAGGGGCAATCGCATTCCCACCCCCGAAGCCCTGAAGGGTGCCATCGCACAGTTTCTGAATCTGATAACTGCCCATCAATTATATTAATCTTTCGGTTTTACCGTTATGCTTCCTGTATATTCGCCATGATGATGAAAGTTTATGGCCTTATTTTTTGCCTGATATGCTCATTCACCATAACAAGCGGACAGAACGTATTTAAGTTAAAGGCGTTCCCTTCTCAACAGTGTACTGAAGAAGAACGCAGCATTGTTTCTTCCCTGAAATACAAAACGGAATTCAGCGATTCAGCTCAACGCTTGCGCGAAGTTCAAAGCATTATGAACCGGCTGTATTCATCGGGTTACCTTGCTGCAGAAGCATTGTTAGCAGAAAGAGATTCGATAAAATGGACAATTAGTATTCGCCCGGGCTTAGGCTATCAGTGGGCTAAACTTAACCGTGGCAATGTGGATGAAGCTATTTTAAGCATGACAGGCATCCGCGAAAAATTTTATTCGGGAAGAGACTTCAAACCTGCTGAAATTGTTTCGGTGATGAACAAACTGCTTCAGTGGTGCGACCGTAACGGCTATCCTTTTGCTACCGCTTCGCTCTCCGATTTGAAAATTGAGTCAAACAGAATTTTTGCTTCGCTGCTGCTTGATAAAGGAAAACCATTCAGCATTGACAGCATCCTGGTAAAAGGAAATGCAAAACTCCATGCTGCTTATCTTCAAAGTTACCTTGGCATAAAGCAACGCTCGGTTTACAATGAACAAATCATTTCACGCATCACCAGCCGGATAAAAGAATTGCCGATGGTAAGCGAAACTAAGCCTTATGCTGTTGCCTTTCATGACAGCACGGCTACACTTTTTCTGTATCTCCAAAATCAGAAAGCAAGCAAACTTGATGGGATTGTGGGAGTACTGCCCGATAACAATCAACCCGGCAAGGTAAATGTTACGGGCGATGTAAGCATCCGTTTACTGAGCGCATTCGGCTATGGAGAACTTATTGATTTTAACTGGAAACTGCCGGAATCAAAAACGCAGGATTTGAAAACGCGATTCAATTATCCTTTTCTTTTTCAAACTCCTTTCGGCATTGATCTGGGCCTGAACATTTACAAGAAAGACACCACTTACATTGAACTGAACAGAATGATTGGTGTGCAGTTCAGCATGACAGGCGGAAATTTTATCAAAGCCTATTTTGAAAACCGTAAATCAACCTTGCTGAATACAAAACAGTATGAATCAGTAACCGTACTGCCACCGTTTGCCGACATCAGCAGCAGGCATTATGGGCTTGCTTTCAAATCTTCACGGCTTGATTACCGTTTAAATCCGCGCCAAGGGTATGTTGCTGAATTATCCGCATCAGCAGGAACAAAAACCATTACTCCCAACTCAAAACTGAAACAAATTGATTATTCAAAACTTCAGTTGAAAAGCACGCAATACCTTCTTAAACTCAGCAGCGATTTTTATCTTCCGATCGGCAACCGTATGGTGAACAATGCAGGCCTAATTTCAGGAGCGCTGATTGGCAAAGAGACTTTTCAGAATGAGCTTTACCGGATTGGCGGATTGAAATCGCTTCGCGGATTTGACGAAGAATCCATTCTTACTTCGCAATTTGTGATTCTTAAAAACGAATGGCGCTTTATTCTGGAAGAAAATTCCTACCTGCAGGCTTTTATCAATGCTGCATGGTACGAACGCAAACAACGCGATTATTTCATAACCGATAAGCCCATTGGTTTCGGAGCAGGCATAACCTTCGAAACCAAACTCGGCATTTTCTCACTTAACTATGCACTCGGAAAAGAGTTTGACAACCCGATTCGCTTCCGCGCTGCCAAGGTGCATTTCGGACTGGTGAATTATTTCTGATAAGAAAGTTTAAAAAACTAACCTTCCGGCTCCGGCAAACCGTGTTTTATAGTACGGATGTTTAAGGTCTGAAACAATAACTCCTTTGCTGCGGCTTGAATGGACAAAACGGTCGTTGCCTAAGTAAATCCCCACATGAGAAATTCTTTTTTTATTGATTTTGAAAAACACCAGGTCGCCTTCCTTCATCTCCTCTTTTCCTACACGCTGCGAACGTGCATATTGTTCGGCAGAATTAGTACCTGCCATAAAACCGAAAACCGATTTATACACTTCGTTTACAAAGTTGGAGCAATCAATTCCTTTTAAACTCCTGCCGGCATAGCGGTAAGGGGTTCCCAGCCAGTAATAAATACATTCATACCAGGAAGGATTAAAAGCATCGGACAATTGAAATCCGAAAATTTGTTCGAAATAACTTTTCTCAAGCGAAACTTCTTCTGCAGAAGAAGTTTCGCAGGTCTTAACCTGCTCCTGACTGAAACAAGAAAATGAAATCAGGGAAAAAAGTAAGGCTGCAAACAAAAATTTCATGCGTGCGAAAATAGAATCTCAGTTCTTAAGGTTTTGCAAAATGTTTTTCTGTTATCAAAACTGTTTCTAACAATGAATCTATTGGGTGGGATGTACCGGGTTCGAACCAGTGACCTCTTGCCTGTCAAGCAAGCGCTCTGAACCAGCTGAGCTAACACCCCATAATTTCTGAACAAAGAAAATCTAATTGAGAATATGTTTCCAGATGTCGTTGCCTACGGCAAACACCATCAATGCAAGAAGAATGACCATTCCCACAATCTGAGAGCGCTCCATAAACTTATCGCTGAATTTTTTTCGGGTAACGGATTCAACCAACAGGAATATAACATGGCCGCCATCCAAAGCAGGGATAGGAAGCATATTCATAAAAGCGAGCACCATGCTCAGCAGGCCGGTGATTGCCCAGAACTTCGGCCAGTCCCACGTAGCTCCGTAAATGGTGGCTATACCGATAGGCCCCTGAATGGATTCTGTAGCTTTCTCTTCTCCCGTAAAAATTTTGCGCAGTCCTTTTGCATTGCTGACTAAACTCTCAAAAGCATCGCTGGTTCCGAATTTTACGGCTGTTTTAAAACTGTACTTTTTCATTTGAATACCCGGGTCGTGTTGCATGGCTGCCGAATATGCAATGCCTATGGTTCCTTTTTCTGACACCGGAATTTCAAGATTTACAATTCCCGTTTCGCGTTTAACGGTAAGCAAAATGGATTTCCCTTTATTTTCGGATATAGAGTTTCGTATATCTTCAAATTCTGTAATCGGGTTTTGATTTATGCTTATTAACGTATCGCCAGGCTTTACCCCAGCTTTGGCAGCAGGTTCACCGGTGGAAACGGATTTAACATAGTAAGATAATTCTCCGATGCCGATAAAGTTATTAAGATTCTGCCCTGAAAACCGTTTATAGAAATTATCAGGTACAACTACTTCAATGGTTTGCCCTTTTCTTTCAACGGTTAGTACTGCTCCGAACATAATGCGCGAAGAAAGCAGGTCTTCAAAACGTTCGAATGGTTTGCCATTGATTGCAACCACTTTATCTCCGTTTTCGAGTCCTAATTCATGGCCTAAAGAATAAGAATAGATTCCTTTTACTTCATTGTTGGGCAGGTATTCTTTTTTATAATTGATAAGGTTGAAAGAAAAAATAGCAATGCCCAGCAGCACATTCATGGCCACACCGGCAATCATCACAATTAACCGTTGCCAGGCCGGTTTACTTCTGAATTCATGTGGCTGGGGGGGTGTAGCTAATTGATCTTTATCTAAAGACTCATCAATCATCCCCGAAATTTTTACATACCCGCCAAGCGGAAGCCATCCTACCCCATATTCGGTTTCTCCTTTTCTAAAACTGAAAAATTTAAAACCCCATGCATCAAAAAACAAATAAAACTTTTCGACTCTGATACCGAATGCCCGTGCAGCCAAATAGTGGCCGAGTTCGTGGAGGGTTACTAAAATGGATAATCCCAGTATCAATTGGGCAGCCATGGTTAATCCGTTCATGCTTGTTGCTTAATGTTTTCAGGTTCTTAAAAAATTATCTGACGGGCGAAGTTATACTTTTATGTTGAATGAAATGTTTGGCAGCCTCTCTTGACTCTCTGTCAAAACGCTGATAATCATCAAGCGATAAGGCTTTGCTCTGTGAAATTTTATCAAGACAATGCTCAATCACCACAGGAATTTCAAGAAAACCGATTTGAGAATTGAGAAAGGCATCTACAGCAACTTCATTGGCAGCATTCATTATGCAGGGGGCGTTCCCTCCGGCAATCATTACCTGCCTGGCCATGCTTAAACAGCGGAATGTTTCATCATCCGGCTTTTCAAAAGTTAATTGAGGAAAAAGAGTGAAATCGAAATTGGTATATCCGTGTGCTAACCGTTTCGGGTAAGCCAGCGCATACTGAATCGGCAGTTTCATATCGGGCAAACCCATCTGCGCTTTTATGCTTCCGTCTTCAAACTCCACCATACTGTGAATGATGCTTTGCGGATGAACAATCACTTCAATCTGCTCCGGCTTTAAGCCAAAGAGCCATTTGGCTTCAATCATTTCAAGGCCTTTGTTCATCAGCGTAGCCGAATCAATTGTTATTTTATTTCCCATACTCCAGTTGGGATGCTTCAATGCCTGCTGCGGAGTTACTGTATTCAGAAAGTTTTTATCTTTTCCTCTGAAAGGGCCTCCTGAAGCAGTTAAAATTATCTTCCGGATAGGATTGATTTGCTCTCCCTGAAGACATTGAAAAATGGCGGAATGTTCCGAGTCAACAGGCAGAATAGCAGCTTTGTTTTCAGCAGCAATTTTGGTAATCAAATCACCGGCAACCACTAAAGTTTCTTTATTGGCAATAGCAACGGGCTTTCCGTTTTTCAACGCTTCGGTAACCGGCAGCAGTCCTGCATAACCCATCATGGCTGCCAATACCATGTCCAGTGTTTCCATATTCATACATTGGATAAGGGAATCCATTCCTGCATATACTTTTATTGAATGGGGCGATAATGCAGTATTCACCTTATCGAACAATTCTTTCTTTCCGATAATGACAACATTGGGTTTAAAAGCGGTAGATTGCTCAATCAATAAATCGGCATTGCTGTTGGCAAAAAGAAGTTCAACCGAAAAAAAATCAGGATGAGCAGCAATCACGTCAAGAGCCTGAGTGCCTATAGAGCCGGTAGAACCCAGAATGGCTATTCGTTTTTTCATTTTGTCAGAAAGAAATAAAATCAACAGGATTAACCGCTTTGCCGTTATACCAGAGTTCGAAATGCAGATGCGGGCCGGTGGTAAACTCGCCCGAGTTGCCGATAATGGCAATTACATCGCCTGCTTTTACATACTGTCCGGTTTTTTTAAGCAAAGCCGAATTGTGTTTGTAAACCGAAAAAAGATTGTTGGTATGCTGAAGGCCTATGATGTAACCGGTTTCTAATGTCCAGTCAGAAAAAATTACAGTACCGTCAAGTGTGGCCTTAATGGCTTCGTTGGGTTTGGCTACTACATCAATACCGAAATGTTGTTCACGAGGATTGAATTCGGAGGTAATGGTTCCTTTAACCGGAGTGAAAAAATAAAAGGACCGGATGTCATTGGCAGGGGCCCGTGATGCATTAACCAAAAGCGAAAATTTATCCTGCGATTCGATTTCGGCCCTCAGTAATGAGTCTTGTTCAGAACGGCTCAGTTTGCTGATCGTATCATATTTCGCGCTTGAAGTATCGCTTCCTTCAGGAATTGCAATATCCGCTTTGCCGTCAATGATGTTTCGAAGATTATTAAAATACAGTTCCTGTGCACGAAGGACAGCAGCCATAGAGTCAGCCTGCACGGTAACTTTCACCAGGTTTTTGCGCATGTTTACATCCGTATAACCGGGTATGTATTCGCGCAACGGAGTAAAGGCAATGATGTAAATGGTAAAAGTGATAAGGCTGAGAATGATGGTTCCGATAAAAACAAAAACATTTAAAGGAGAAAGGCGAAGCGATGTCTTTTCTTCCAGTGTCTGGTCATTCATAATAACCAACCGGTATTTATTCCGGAGCTTACGGTAAATTTTCTTCCTTTTTTTCTGTTCTTCAGCCATTATGCCCTGTTATACTGAAATCGTTTAAGTTTGCCGGTGCAAGTGAACAAAAGTAACCCCTTGACTGCAAATCTGAGCATGTTTTACAATTTACGGCCTGTTTTTAAGTTAAACTCATTTTAAAATCCATCATGTTCCTGACCAGAAAGCTGCTTTTTCTTTTAGCACCATGCTTCATGGTAATGCTTTTATCTTCCTGTTCGCGCGAAAAAAACACTGTAATCAGTCGCAGCTATCATTGGGTTACCGGTCGCGATAATTTCTTCTTTAACGGAAGGCAGCAGGTGCGTGATGGCGCCCAGACGTTAGCCTATACCCATGTTGACCGATATGATCGCCTGCTTACGGTTTTCCGTTATGCCGATGAAAAAAGCGCCAAGACAATCTATCCTCAGATGGATGAAGCCATCAAGCGATTTTCAATAGTCATTCAAAGACATTCCATGATTTTTAACGGGGAAGAAAAAAACCGTTGGGTTAAAGAAAGTTATTACTGGATTGGCAATGCACAGTTTTACAAACACGATTACTGGTCAGCCATTGAAACGTATCAGTTTGTTTCATCTTCCTACCCTAAAGATGCCATACGTTACGATGCCCTGCTTATGCTGGTGCAATGCTATCTTGAACTTGGCAAAACCCCTGATGCCGAATTTCTGCTTGACTACCTGAGAAATGAAAAAGCCTTTCCCTGGAAAAAACGCTCCGCTGAGTTTTATGCCGTAGCTGCTGCTTATCAGATTCAGAAAAACAATTACGAAAAAGCAGCCGAAGAACTTTCTAAAGCCATCGCCTTTACCAAAAACAAAAAAGTAAAAGCCCGCTATTATTTCATACTCGGACAACTCTATCAGAAACTTGAAAAGTTTCAGGATGCCTTTACCAATTATCAGTTTGCCATGCGTAAAGCGCCTACGTATGAAATGGAATTCAATGCACGCATTAACCGCGCCCGCTGCTATGACATTACTACAGGCAGTCAGGAAATAAAAGCACAATTGCAAAAAATGCTGAGGGATGATAAAAACAAAGATTACTTAGACCAGATTTATTACGCCCTTGCCACCATTGCCCTTAAAGAAGGAAACGAAACCGAAGCCATTGACCTGCTTCAGCTATCTGTAGCATCAAGCACGGTAAACACCAATCAGAAGGCGCTTTCATATCTTGAATTAGCCGATTACTACTATCGCAAACCCGAATACCGCAGGGCTCAGGTTTATTATGACAGTACGGTTACTTTTTTAAGCACCGACCATCCCGATTATGACCGCCTTTTTAACCGTAAATCAAGTCTGACACGGTTAGTGCGAAACCTTAACATCATTCAGGAAGAAGACAGTTTGCTGGCATTATCCAACCTATCTGTTAATGAACGCGAAAGACTGATTGAGCAACTAATTGAAAAAGAAAATGAGCAGCTAAAACAGCAGCAGGCCATGCAGGATTCGCTTAAGAAGGATGAAAATGAACTGGAAGAGTTGCCTATGAGTAATCAACCTTATTATCAACCCCGCCCCAATCAGAACCTGCCCGGTGGAGGTTGGTATTTCTATAACCCCTCCACGGTTGATTTCGGTTTGAAAGAATTTACAAGGCGGTGGGGCAACCGTAAACTGGAAGACAACTGGCGCAGAAGCAAACGCGATGAAGTGCTTGAAATTTCAGATACCGGAGAAGAAATAAAAACAGAAAACGAAGACCTTGAACTGTTAGCCGCCCAGCGCGACTCCATTATGAAACTTGACAGCAAGCAACGTGCAGAAGCCTACTTAGCTGCCATTCCCGATTCTCCGGAACGAATTGCTCAATCCAATGACAAAATTCTCGAAGCCTATTACAATGCCGGATTGATTTACAAGGAGCAGTTGCAAAACAATAAAGCCGCATCCGTAAATTTTGAAGAAATGATGCAGCGTTATCCCAACAACAAATACATGCTGCCGGTATATTACAATCTGTACCGTATTTATATGGCCATGAGTGATACCGTCAAAGCCAATTTCTATAAAGACATTCTGCTGCGCGACCACGAAGAAAGCGAATACGCACGCCTGATTACCAATCCGAATTATTATCAGGAAAACCTTAAAAAAACTGCTGTGCTTCAGGTGTATTATGAAAACACTTACCGCGCTTTTAAAAACGGACAGTATCAGGATGTGATTAACCGAAAAATGAATGTGGATTCGCTTTATCCGCCTAATGAACTCAGTCCTAAGTTTGCTTTTCTGGAAGCATTGTCTATCGGTAAAATCCGTTCAAGGATGGAGTTTGAAGCATCCCTCAAGAAAATTGTTGCCCGCTATCCTAAAGATACGGTAAGTACACGCGCTCAGGAAATTCTTGATTTGATGAACCGCCAGCCTGTGCCCGAAGGCGGAAACCTTGATACTGGCTCTACCCCGCAGGAACCGGCTCCTGCTCCTCCCCCTGCTTCAGTTTATAACTTCAGCCCTGATACCATTCATTATTACGTAATCGCCTGGCCGGTGGGAACCCTCGATTTGAACGAAATGAAAACGCGTTTTTCTGATTTCAATACTGCTTACTATTCTGTGGCAAGTCTGCAAATGTCTGATGCTTTCATTGGCATGGAAAACCAGTTTATCATGATCCGCTCCTTTCCAAACAAAGATGCCGGCATGAGCTATCTCCGCAATGTGATTGACACGGAAGACGTGGTTGGCGATATTGACCTGAGCACCATATACATGTTCCTCATTACACCCGATAACATGATTACATTGGCCCAGAAACGCGACATCAGACAATACAACGACTTCTTTAGCGAGAAGTATCAGAAGTAGCCTCCCTTTCCGCTTTCATTTAACTATGCCCGCTTTATTCGTCCGCCTTTTTTTATATCCTCTTATTTTTATTACCGGCATTTCCGTTTCTGCCGGCCAAAACATCAATGCCTACAGCGATTACCGGAATCACTTTTTTGTTTTTGATAACGGAGTTTCCACCCAACTCGAACACCAGAAAATAAAATCGTTCAAAACTTCGCTTAACTTTATTGCTTACGAAGATAATACCGGTACGCTGAAAGCCTGGCACAACGGCAAACTCACCGTACTCGAAAAAGCCTGGAACGGAAACTATACCGTTACCGATTACATGGTAGTGTTTCTGAATTACGGAGCATTGCGTGTATTTGATGGAAAGAAATTCCATGAGCTTACGCTTAATGCAGGCAAACATCTTATCTCGCAGCAAGCTGTACTTTTTCTGGATGAAAAATATCTGCTGCTCAAAATTTTCATAAACGGAAAAATTGATGAACTGGAAAACATTTCCATTGGCGATGTGCAGGAAATGAAAGCCGGATTCAATACAGCCGCCTTCATTACCTACAATAACCGCTTCAACATTTTTTACAACGGTATTATGACTGAAGCGGAAAGTTATCCTCCTTTGGAATACCGCTGCGGCAAAGATGTCATTGCATGGGTGGACGAATCAACTCAGATGTTCAAAGCATTTATCGGAGGAAAGGCATTTAAACTTTCCGAATTCAAACCCAAATCTTTTCAGACAGCCGACAGCCTGGTGGCTTATGTAAGCACTGATGGCGATTTTAATGTCATTACCGGAAAAACCACCCGCAAAGTAGAAACCGTTGAACCGCGCTTTTACCTTGCCAAAGACCGAATGGTGGTGTATGAACTCAATGGCTATTTCATGACTTATGTAAACGGAGCAAAGTATGAACTGGAAGGTTTTATTCCTTCTGCCTATCACATTCACAACGATAAAATCGTCTGGCTCGATAACAGCAACCGCATTAAGTTTCTTATCAATGGCAATATTGAGATTGTAACTTACGAAGGCACCAAAAATTTGTCGGTGAACGGCAACACGGTTTACTTTATTGACAATACCGGCCGCGAAAAAATTTACTTCAACAAAAAAGTTTACTGATTTCCTTCCGGCTAAAACTGACATCAGCATTTCTTTTCTTTGTTCGCTGAACCAATAAATCGTTATGAAAAAATTCTTCCTTACAATTCTTTTTTGTTTCAGAGTTCTGTTGCCTGCCGCTTCGCAAGACATGGACTCGGCTTACATAAAAATGATATACAATAAAGCATTGCGCGAGCAGCAATCGTACGGATGGCTGGAAGAACTATGCCTGAACATAGGCCACCGCCTCAGCGGCTCACCGCAGGCCGAGCGTGCTGTTAAATGGGCCGACAGCCTGATGCGCTCACTTAAATTCAATGTTACGAAACAGGAGTGTATGGTTCCGTTCTGGTCTCGCGGACCAAAAGAGCAGGCATGGATTGTATCACGCGATAATAAAATCGAAGTTCCCATTCTTGCATTAGGAGGAAGTGTTGCTACCCCGCCCGAAGGTATTAAAGCAAAGATTGCAGAAGTGAAAAGCTTTGATGAATTGGATGCATTGGGCAAAACCGGGCAGGTGCGCGGTAAGATCGTATTCTTTAATAAAGTGATGGACCCGACTTACATCAACACCTTTGAAGCTTACGGTGAGGCTGTTCGTTACCGTTGGGCCGGAGCTATGCGAGCTGCTCAGTATGGCGCTGCCGGTGTGGTAGTTCGCAGCATGACTACAGCCATTGACGATTTTCCGCATACCGGCAGCATGGGCTACAACGATACCGTTCAGAAAATACCGGCCTGCGCTATCAGTACCCGTGCAGCCGAAACATTGAGTAAATTCAGGGTTGGTAATCCTGATATTGAATTTCATTTTGTGATGCAGCCAAAATCGGGGCCTGATGTGAAATCATTCAATGTGGTTGGTGAAGTAAAAGGATCTGAGAAACCGGATGAAGTAATTGTGGTTGGCGGACATTTGGACTCATGGGATGTAGGTCATGGCGCTCATGATAACGGGGCAGGCTGTGTTCAGGCCATGGAAGCTGTTCATTTACTGAAATTGTTGGGAATTCCCTTGAAGCGAACTATCCGAGTTGTGATGTTTATGAATGAAGAGAATGGTGGCCGTGGCGGTGCCAGGCATGCCGAACTTGCCAAAAACAACAAAAAAGAAAAAGTCATTGCAGCCATTGAAAGCGATGCAGGCGGACATGCACCCCGCGGCTTCGGGTTTAAAGGCGATCCTGTAAAAACTGAAAAAGCTATGCGCTACAAAAAGTATTTCACTCCTTACCTTGCCGACCTATGGGGACCCGGCTATGGCGGTGCCGACATCAATCATCTGGAAGACCAGGGAACACTGCTCATTGGTTTCCGTCCTGATTCACAACGCTATTTTGATTACCATCATTCCACCAACGATACATTCGATAAGGTGCATCCCCGCGAATTAGCATTGGGCAGCGCTTCCATTGCTGCACTGATTTACCTGCTGAGTGAGTATGGGGTGGAGTGAGTTTTTTATCTTCTCCTGAAATTTGTGATTGAAAACCTGATGCACCCATTCAAAGAGGAACCAGGCCTGCAACACACATGTTCAAGTTTAAACTCGTTTCAATTACTTGTCGAAACATAACGTAGGCTTTTGTATTTCCTCTAATGTCATTTGTCTTTCAACTTTCTACCAATATCCCGCTCTTTCTTCACCCCTCTACTGCTACCACCTCTTTTACCCCCGGAACCATGCGGGTGAGGAGATTTTCAATTCCAGCCTTTAAGGTCATGGTGCTTGAAGGGCAGCCGCTGCAGGCTCCCTGCAACAATACTTTTACTATTCCGTCATCATAAGATACAAAGCTGATATGACCGCCATCCTGTTCTACTGCCGGAAGCACATATTCTTCCAATACACTTCTGATTTGTGATTCAATTGCTCCTTCCGCAACCGGTTGACCGTTTTCTTCTTTAATAATTTCCGTCTTACCATTTGATGAACTAAGCGGGTTGGATAAAAAAACTTTTTCGCCTGAAGAAAGAAACGATTTGAGGAACTCACGGAAGATGGGCATCAGTTCATACCAGTCAGCATCATTATCCTTTACAATGGTGATAAAATTTCCGGTGATGAATACCGACTTCACTCCGCTGAAATCAAACAGCTGCGAAGCCAGAGGACTAACACTGGCCTGCTGCTTATTCTGATATTCCACCTGCCCTTCGCCTAGAAGCATGCGGCTGGTTACAAATTTCAAAGCAGCCGGATTGGGCGTGCTCTCTGCATACACTTCTATTACTTTATTCATGGTTTTTAAACAGTTGAAGCTTTGGATGGTTTACCTGATCTCAAATCGCTGATTTCTTTTTTCATTCTTGAAATTTTAGGCATCTGCAGAAAGTATCCGGCAATCATTCCGGCCAAAAGCATAATAACAATAAGCAATGCTTTGCTGATGGAAGTTTGCCAGAGGAGAAATCTTACATTTACTTCTGCTGCATTCTGTATGGCAAACAATACGGCTACTACAGCTACAATGATGGTGAGTACAGGTTGTTTCATGATAAATGTTTTTTTAAGCTGAGATTACTTCGCTGTAATTTCGCCCCAAAGTTACCTGAATGATAAAAACTGACTTTCTGGTCATCGGTACAGGATTGGCAGGGCTGAGTTTTGCCCTGAAAGCAGCAAAGCATGGTAAAGTCATCATCGTTACCAAGAGTGACGAAGATGAATCGAACACTAAATATGCGCAGGGCGGCATTGCTTCGGTAATGTCATTTCCTGATTCGAAAGAGAAACACGTTGCCGATACCCTATCCTGCGGAGACGGATTATGTGATGAAGGAATAGTAAAAATGGTGATTACTCAGAGCCATGCACGTATTGAAGAACTCATTTCCTGGGGTGCGGAATTTGACAAAACACAAAGCGGAGATTTTGACCTGGCACGCGAAGGCGGACACAGTGAAAACCGTGTGTTGCATCACAAAGACATTACAGGTCTTGAAATTGAAAGAAAAATTTTAGCGAAGGTGCATGACCATAAGAACATTGAACTTTATACGCATCACTTTGCCGTTGACCTCATCACACAGCATCACCTTGGCATGGAAATAAAGCGTTCTACTCCGGGCATTGAGTGCTATGGCGCCTATATCCTGAATAACAAAACCGGAAAGGTTGAAACCGTGCTTTCAAAAATTACATTAATGGCATCAGGCGGTGCCGGACAGGTTTATCAGAATACTACCAACCCGGTAATTGCCACAGGTGATGGAGTGGCAATGGCATACAGGGCAATGGCAAGAGTTAAACACATGGAGTTTGTGCAGTTTCATCCTACTGCATTGTATCAGCCGGGCAGTAATCCGGCATTCCTGATAACGGAAGCAGTAAGGGGAGCAGGCGCTGTATTGCGTACCAGATCAGGAAAAGAATTTATGCACCGGTATGATAAGCGTAAATCATTGGCTCCGCGCGATATTGTTGCCCGTGCTATTGACAGCGAATTGAAAAAATCGGGCGATGAGTTTGTTTACCTTGATTGCACTTCCATAGACGAAAACAATATCAAAAATCATTTTCCGAACATCCTTAAAAAATGCCAAAGCATCGGCATCAACCCTCTGAAAGACTTTATACCTGTTACACCGGCTGCTCATTATTTCTGCGGTGGTATTGAAACCGATGAGCATGCCCGTACCAGCATTAAAAATCTTTATGCTGCCGGTGAGTGTGCCTGTACCGGATTACATGGAGCCAACCGGCTTGCTTCCAACTCCCTTCTCGAAGCACTGGTTTTTGCCCATCAGGCTTTCCGGCATGGCTGTGAAAACAGCAAAAACATCCGATGGAAAGAAGGTATTCCCGACTGGGAGCCGGGTACAAAAATTCCGGGAGAAATGGTGTTAATTACTCAATCAAGAAAAGAACTGAAAGAGCTGATGACCAATTATGTCGGCATTTTCAGGAGTGATATGCGCCTGCAGCGCGCTTTGAAACGCACACGTCTGCTGTTTGAGGAAACAGAAGATCTTTATGATAAATGGATTCTTACTCCCGAAATATGCGAACTGAGAAACATGATTAACATCGGCTACCTCATCATCAAAGCAGCCATGCAACGTACCGAAAACCGGGGTCTGCATTTTAATACAGACAACTGATGCAAGGCTTCTCCCCTTCTGAAATTTTTAGCCCTGATTTTGAGTTTTCAAAACAGGCACTTGCACTGTTCCAGATTCAGGCAGAACATAATCCCGTTTACAAAGAATACCTTAATCTTATCCGTATTCATCCTGAAACCGTAGCCACTGTGGAGCAGATCCCTTTTATGCCTATTGAATTATTCAAAACAAATCATGTGGCTACTGATTATGACTTCGGATTCAGCGGAAATAAAATGGAATTCATCAGCAGCGGTACAACAGGAAATCAATCACATCATTTCATCATTCCGGAATGGTATGAGCAGGTTTGTTTTAAAACTTTTGAGTTGTTTTTCGGAGATGTAACTGATTATGTAATCCTTGCACTGCTTCCCTCCTATCTTGAACAGGAAAATTCATCGCTGGTATTTATGATGAATCATCTGATGAAAGCGGGCGGAAATTCCGAAAGCGGTTTTTATCTGAACAATACGGATGAACTTCTGGGGCAACTGCAAAAACTGAAATCTTCATCGCATAAAATCTGGCTGCTTGGCGTTACCTATGCGCTTATGGATTTAGCCGAAGCCATTGAACAAAAAGGAATGAATAATTTCTTTTCAGGATTTGAAAACCTGATGGTAATGGAAACCGGAGGTATGAAGGGAAGAAGAAAAGAAAAGATCCGGGAAGATGTTCATGCCATGATAAAGAAAAAAACAGGAATAAAAACGGTGCATTCAGAATATGGAATGACAGAATTGATGTCGCAGGCCTATTCAAAAGGTGAAGGAAAATTTTTTGCTCCTCCCTGGATGAAAATCAGTATCCGCAGCATTCATGACCCTTTATGTAATGAGCCGGCCGGAAAAACCGGTGCAGTAAATATTATTGATCTGGCAAACATCTCTTCCTGCTCTTTTATTTCCACTCATGATTTGGGAAGAATGATTGCTGATGGCAGTTTCGAAATCCTTGGCCGCATGGATTATAGCGACATTCGCGGCTGTAATTTGATGGTAAGTTGAGTATTACTGACGCGCCCCTACACTGGTGTGAGTTTGTAATGCGTGCCGTTATTAATTACACTATCAATATCAGTGGCGTGTGCTTACAATTCATGCTGTTTTTTTCTGTAACCGTTATATTTCATCCCTTCGGGATTATTTCTGCAACTCAGACCATTGACTACAATCCTTTCACCGCTTCGCGGTTTTGCTCCTTTCATAAAATTATACTGCCCGTAAGATTAAAATCCTGAAGGGATGAAATGATTATAGAAATGATTGTACAGCAGGATAAAACCCCGGAAGGGTGAAATAAACATCTAATAACAGATTCATTGACGCTCCTTTGTAACGCGTG
>CAADHD010000011.1 GCA_900696575.1 uncultured Bacteroidota bacterium | reverse complement strand
GATTATGAGTAAAGCAAATCATCTCGTCAACGCTTTGCCTCTCCTATTGCTCCGTTGACGAGACAAATATCAGAACGTCAAAGAATGAAATCGCAGCGGAGCGAAGATTCACGAATGCCTTTGAATCCTATTTAAAAAGATTATGAGTAAAGCAAATCATCTCGTCAACGCTTTGCCTCTCCTATTGCTCCGTTGACGAGACAAATATCAGTAGGTCAAAGATTGAAAGCACAGTACATTTTATCACGGGGCTGGCTGTTATTTCTGAAACAATTACAGATTTTCTACTCTTAGACATAAGGATTATAATAACTTCCCTCCTACCTTTGCCTCCATTCAAAAATTATGGAACACTCCCTTATTTTCAACATATCCGAATCGGTTGGTTATTCATCCGGCTCGGTAGTAAGCAAAACACTTCTTAAAAAACCCTCCGGAAATGTTACCCTGTTTGCGTTTGATAAAGGCGAAAGCCTTAGCGAACATACTGCCCCGTTTGATGCCCTTGTACAACTGCTTGACGGTACAGCCGAAATAACCATTGGTGGAAAATTATTTACACTTCATGCAGGCGAATCGGTTATCATGCCGGCTGATGTTCCGCATTCCCTTAAAGCCATGGAAAAATTTAAAATGATGCTGGTGATGATTAGAAGCTGAATGGTTTCAATAAGCTGAAATGAAAACCGATAAAACGCTCTCTGCTGAAAAAGCGGAACAGTTGCTCAGCCGGCTCAAAACCCGTTTTTCAGAAAACATGCACCGGCATAAAGGTCTTGAATGGAATGATGTGACTGACAAACTTCGTAAGGATAAATCAAAACTCCATTCACTTTATGAAATGGAGCGTACCGGTGGCGAACCTGATGTTATTGGCTTTGATAAAAAGTCAGATCAGTTTCTCATTGCCGACTGTGCTGCCGAAACTCCTTCCGGAAGAAGAAGTTTATGCTACGATGAGCCGGCTTTGAATGAGCGAAAGGAGCATAAGCCTGCGGGAAGCGCTTTGGGCATGGCTGCTGCAATGGGCATTGAACTGATGACAGAAGCTGAATACCGGTTTCTGCAATCTCACGGAAAGTTTGATACAAAAACATCAAGCTGGCTTCAAACACCGGTGGATATAAGAAAAGCAGGCGGTGCGTTATTTGGCGATTTCCGCTATGGCCAAGTGTTTGTTTATCACAATGGCGCACAGTCGTACTATGCTTCCCGCGGTTTCAGGGGAATAGTGCGATTATGATGGCTGTTTGTAAAACGGGCTTTTAACTATTCTGGCTTCAACGCTGCTGTCGCGCACCATCAGGTTTATTTTCGTATCGGGTTTGGCATACTCCGCTTTTACATAACCCATTCCGATGGGCTTGCCGAGTGTTGGCGATTGTGTGCCTGAAGTTACATGGCCAATGAGGTCTCCTTCTTCGCTGCACAGGTCATATCCTTTGCGCGGAATGCCTTTGCCTTCTACTTCAAAAGCTATCAGTTTCTTTTTTACTCCTTCTTCTTTCTGTTTCTGCAAAACAGAGGAACCGGTAAATACCTTGCTAAATTTAGTAATCCATCCTAATCCGGCTTCGAGAGGTGAAGTGGTATCGTCAATATCGTTTCCGTAAAGGCAGAAACACATTTCCATCCTTAAAGTATCGCGTGCACCCAGTCCGCACGGTTTCAATCCTTCCGAATGTCCTGCTTCAAACAATTTGTTCCAAATGGTAACGGCATGATTGTTTTCAAAATAAATTTCAAAACCACCTGAACCGGTATAGCCTGTATTGCTGAGCAGCACATTTTCACGGCCTGCAAATACACCCTTGGTAAAATGGTAATACGGAATTTCGTCAAGATTAACCTGCGTCAGTTTCTGCAAAATGCTTTTAGCCTTGGGTCCCTGCACAGCCAGCAGACTTGTTTTGTCTGAAATGTTATGCATCTCAACATTGCCGCTGTTATATTTTACTAGGTGATTCCAGTCTTTCTCAATGTTTGAAGCATTTACGACCAGCATCCATGCATTGCCGGGCAGGCAGTAAACAATCAGGTCGTCAATGATGCCGCCCTGCTCATTGGTAAAGCAGGAATACTGTGCTTTGCCCGGAGTAAGTTTGGATGCATCGTTAGTAGTAATACGCTGAATCAGGTCAAGAGCTCCCTCACCTTTCAGAATAAATTCGCCCATGTGCGAAACATCAAACACACCGGCAGCATTACGTACTGTATGATGTTCATCATTAATACCTGAATAGGAAACGGGCATGTTATAGCCTGCAAAGGCCGTCATTTTAGCACCGAGTGCAATATGCACATCGGTTAACGCAGTTGTTTTCATCCGGTTAATCGGTTCTTTTCAGTGCGCTAATGTAAGGTCAGGAAATGATATGCAGAGGCCGTTTCACATTAAAATGCAGCATGCCTTTAAAACACATCCCAGTCGCCAAGCGTAGCCAACCAGTTTTCGGGCTGTAGCAACAGTTGTTCTTCTGAACTGATATTTTTTACTAACAGATGAACAGGCCGTGGATTTAATCTTTCGGGAACTTTAAAAAATCCAGCTTTTGTAATTTGTCGGATGCGATGGCAACAGTAAGCCATGAATATAAATGCAGGCCTGCCAGCGGAAATACTGACTGCACTAACGGCTGCATACTTTAAAAGACGATGAAGATGTTTTTCTTCAGTAAAAGTAAAATCCATCAGCAACAAGGCTTCTGCATTGAGCATGATATCTTTTTTGAAAACAGCCACAGCCTTTAGTTGATTTTGTTCCGAATACGTTAGATAGAAATAGTTCGAATCAGGCCGTTGTTCGTAGCGCCATTTCAGGTAATTCAAATCGCGTTTACGCGAAACAGGAAATGACCCGGCAAATTTTTGAAATAATCGGGCTATGGATTCATCTGCATTTTTCAAAACAGAAAAACGTTCATGGGCTGATGCTTTGAATCGCTTCATAAAAAATAAGTTAAGAATGGAACCGGTAATGTTACCAAGCAATGGAAAATCAATTTTAGCCCGGATCAGTTTTCTGAAATCAAGCGGAAGCAGAAAACTGTCATACGTGTATATTTTCTGATAGCCGTTGTACTTCAGAAATGTTTTGATGCTTTTATCGTTCGGATAAGTATAAACGGCATCTATTCCCGAATGAATCAATCCTTCAGTTGCAAATTCCGCTAATTTTCTGAATACTCCCTGCCCTCTCAGTTTATCGCTCACTGCCACATCCTGAACAACCGCAAAAAATTTCTTTTCCCCGTTAACCTGCATCTCATAAACAGGGGCATGGTAATATCCTGCTATTTCTTCCTTGCTTTTGCAAATGAAAACTTCCGAATAATGCGCAGGCAATTGCCTGTATTGCCATTCCCAATACGGTTTTCCGAATTGTTCTGCAATATGACTTTCGCCTTCGGTCAGAATTTTTTTCTGCAGCTTTATCAGTTCATCAACATCCGCATTACTGATCGTTGAGAACGTTAAGGCTGACGGAGCGGATTCCATGTTGTTTTTCGTACTGGTTGATAACGTTGCTTACTGTATTGAACCGGAACTGCCGGAGCATTTTATCGGTATTCGGATAGGTTTTGCCAAGGCGGGCATAATGCGTAATCATAGCCTTGCGCTCAAATTTAATCTTGGGATGCTGCGGGTCATACTCCCATGGATGAATGTAAAACATATTGGCGGCACTGGCATTCTGACGTCTTTTAATTCCTGATGATGTAAATACATAAGGAAATATGCGGAAGTATGCTCCGCCAATGGCCCAGTTTTTTCCAAATAGTTTAAAGCGGGAAACAGGAAATTCAATCAGGCCGTTTCCTTCAATTCTGAATATCTCGTCAGGGCACGTGGAAATTCCGTAACGCCATGTTTTGATAGGTGAAACAGAGCAGTCAATGGTATAACCTTCTTCAGCCAGAATATCAAACGCCCAGAGGCATTGAGAAGTAATGGAGAAAAACGGGGAACGGTGGCTTACCACCTTGCTTCCGGTCAATGATTCAAGAATGGCTTTTGTCTTTCTTATTTCCTCCCTGAATTCTTCTTTTGACTGACGGTAAACTTTCTCATGCGAATAACTGTGCGAACCGAACTCATGGCCTGCTGCCGAAAGTTCTTTCACCATTTCGGGATACTTCTCCCCTACCCAACCTAAGGTAAAAAATGTTGCTTTCTGGTTATGCTTTGCCAGAAGTTCAGCCACCTTGTAAAGCCCTTTCTCAATACGCGGCTCATGCTTACTCCACTCGGCAAAAGGCAATTCAATACCCTGATACCAGTCTTCAAAATCAACAGTAAACGCATTTAACATATCAGGCTGCTTGCGTGGGTGAAATTAAAACTTTTCATCCGTTTGACAATTGATTGAAATTATAAGGCCGGTTCAGCGATTACCTTTATCATTGCCGTTGAAATTATATGCCACGCGTTATCCGAATCATTAACCGACTTAACCTGGGCGGCCCCACTTACAATGCCGCTTACCTGACCCGCCATCTTGCTCCTGAATTTGAAACCTTGCTGGTGGCTGGAGTTCATTCGGAAGGCGAAGAAAGTTCTGAACACATTGTTAAAAGTATAGATGTTGAGCCATTCATTATTTCAGAAATGAGCCGCGAGCTGAGCATGATGAACGATGTAGCGTCTTTTCGTAAAATAAAAAAAGTAATCAAAGATTTTAAGCCTGACATTGTGCATACTCATGCTGCCAAAGCCGGAGCCCTCGGCAGAATTGCTGCCATTCAATGCAAAGTGCCTGTTTTGGTGCATACTTATCACGGGCATTATTTTCACTCTTATTTTCATCCGGTAAAAACAAAAGTTTTTCTGGAAATTGAACGCTGGCTTGCCCGTAAAACAGATGCCATTGTAGCCATCAGCGAAACGCAGAAGCATGAGCTGGGAACTGTTCATAAAGTTTGCCCTCCTGAAAAGATTCATGTCATTCCGCTGGGTTTTGACCTTACACGCTTTACGGTTAATATGGATGCGAAGCGAAATCAGTTTCGTGAAAAGTATGGTGTGAAGAATGATGAAACAGCTATCGGAATAATTGGAAGGCTGGTTCCGGTTAAAAATCATTCCATGTTTCTGAAAGCCATTCAGAAAGTTTTTGCAGTGACTAAATTACCGGTAAAGGCATTCATCATTGGCGATGGCGAAGACCGTAAGAAAATTGAGTTGGAAGCAAGTTCATTAGCATTGGCTTATTCAACCCCTGAAAAAAAGAATGAATCGGCCCAATTGATTTTTACTTCATGGATTAAGGATATTGATGTGGCTGTTGCCGGACTAGACATTATTGCTTTAACCTCTTTTAATGAAGGCACACCGGTAAGTTTGATTGAAGCGCAGGCAGCAGGTAAACCGGTGGTGAGCACCAAGGTTGGCGGTGTGGAAGAAGTGATTATTGAAAACGAAACCGGATTGCTTTGTAAGAGTGATGATGCGGAAACCTTTGCTTCGCAACTTCTGAAACTCACTGATGACAGCGAAATGCGAATGCGGTTTTCATTGAATGCCGGCAAGCATGTTATGCAGCGTTACCATGTAAACCGTTTGGTGGATGATATGCGTCAGCTTTACCGTAAATTGCTTTCGCATTGATTTTAGAAAAGGCATTTATGCCTTCGTAATTTTGCCCTCAGCATTTCCATGCAGAAAAAGTTTATAACCAACCTTGCTTTTCTTCTCTTTCTGAATCTGCTCATCAAGCCGTTTTGGATTCTCGGTATTGACCGCAGTGTTCAGAATGCGGTTGGAGCAGAACAATACGGTCTTTATTATGCACTTTTCAATTTCTCCTTTCTCTTTAATATCCTGCTTGATCTCGGCATCAGCAATTTCAACAATAAAAACATTGCGCAGAATCAGGCATTGCTCAATAAAAATCTTTCAGGAATCATCTTCCTGCGAATCATACTGGCTGTCATTTATATTTCCATCAGCCTGTTCATTGGTTTGTTGATCGGTTATGAATTGAGCCAGTTGTCCTTGTTGCTGCTGCTGCTCTTCAATCAGGTACTTATATCTTTTATACTTTACATCCGCTCTAATTATTCAGGGCTGCTTTTGTTTAAACAAGACAGCATTATCTCAGTGCTTGACCGTTTCCTGATGATTTGCTTTACAGGTTATCTGCTTTGGTTCCGAAAATCGGCAACACCCTTCAAGATAGAATGGTTCATCTGGTCGCAGACCGCCTCTTATATTCTGACAGCAGGCATAGCTTTTTTCTTTTTGGCACGCAAAGCTCAACTGCAGCGGCTTACCTGGAATCTTCCTTTCATGCGGATGATTCTCAGACAGAGTTATCCTTTTGCCTTGCTTGTACTTATTATGACCATCTACTTCCGTATTGATGGTGTAATGATTGAAAGGCTACTTCCCGATGGAAAAGAAAAAGCCGGTATCTATGCACAGGCTTTCCGTTTGCTCGATGCAGCTTCTATGATTGCTTACCTGTTTGCCGCTTTGCTCTATCCCATTTTTTCGAGGATGATAAAAATGAAAGAGCAAATTCACGAACTGTTGCGGTTATCCTATAGTTTGCTTGTTATTCCTGCTTTCATCACCGGCCTGCTCTGTTTCTTTTTCAAATCAGAAATCATGCACCTGCTTTATCATGAACACGTGGATTTGTCTGCCCCTGCTTTCGGATTGATGATGTTTACGTTTGGTGCAGTTTCTACATCTTATATCTACGGAACCTTACTTACAGCAAACGGAAGCCTTGGCGTTCTTAATAAAATTGCCGGATGTTCATTGTTCCTGAATGTAATACTTAACATGATTCTGATACCAAAGCTGGAAGTGACGGGCGCTGCCATTGCAGGCCTGGTTACCCAATACATGTCAGCGCTGTTGCAAGCCCTGTTTGCCTACCGCATTTTTAAAATGAGTCCTGATCGTAAGTATGTGTTATCCATCATGGCTGTTTTGGTATTGTCGTTTGCGCTTCTCTGGCTGCTCAGAACTACCGGCCTTCCATGGATTTGGCAGTTCATTTCGGGTTTCGGATTGGCTTTTTTGCTTTCGGCAGCTTTAAGAATCATCAACCTTAAATCGCTTTATCTGATTTTAAAGAAAGACCTGTGAAGCGTACATTTGCGCGCCTTTAATTTTGAATCAATGAACCAGACCAGTCCGCTTTTCAAAACTGATTTGAACCGTATTCTCACCATTCTGAAACAATGGTGGAAACAGATTGCCATAATAACTGTAGCTGCCTTTCTGATTGCCGTAATTCTGACCATGCCCAAGTTTATGCCTCCGGTTTTCAAATCATCAGCAATACTGTATCCCTCCAATTTGTTTCCATACTCAACGGAAAGTCCTACGGAGCAGATGATACAGACATTAAAATCAGAAGACATACGCGATATGGCTATCCACGATTTTAACCTGATGAAGCATTATGGAATAAAGTCTGATGCAAAATATCCTTTAACTGAACTGTATGGTATTTACGGTGAATTTGTAAGCGTAAGTAAAACACAATTCGAATCAGTTGAACTCACTGTACTCGATACCGACCCGATGATTGCTTACCGGCTTTGCGATTCGTTGATTTCGTACCTCAACCGGAAAGTCATGTCCATGCACCGTGATAAAAACCGTGAAGTAGTTAAAATCTGGAAAGACCAGATGGACAGGAAAAAAATGGAGATGGATTCGATGGAAGCAGCCATTAAAGATTTAAGAGTGAATTACGGAATCCTTGAATTTGAAGAACAAATCAAACCTTTTTCCAAGGAATACTACAAAGCCGTTGCCAGCGGCCAGGCCGGTACGGGCAATTCAAGATTGGATAAAGCAGAAAAAAATCTTGCCGAGAAAGGTGGAGAATATGTTTCTCTTAAAGAACATTTGTGGAGAGTCAGAGGCGCTTATAATGATTTCAAAAAGGAATACGAGGAAGCGCTTAAAAACCTGAATAAAGAGCAGACTTACGCACACATTATTACGCCTCCTAAGCCTGCTGAAAAGAAAACATATCCTCTTCGCATGCTAATTGTATTCAGCGCTACGGTAGCGGCATTCTTCTTTTCGCTCATGCTCATTATGGTGCTGCATAACATGCGCTCCTCTAAAGATTAAATCATGCTTGCCTTGCGTGAAAATGATTTCAGGCATAAACTGTTTTATGCAGCAGCTGCGGCATTCACTGCATTCATGGCTGTTTGTCTTTTCTACAGGCAGCCTTATATCCCGCTGCTGATACCCGGTTTATTTTTTGTAGCCTGGATTGCATTCCATCATCTTGACAAACTCATGATGGCCACTGCATTCCTCACTCCTGTTTCTGTCAACATTGGCGATATTGGTTTAGGGCTTGGCCTCAGCCTTCCTGCCGAGCCTCTTATTTTCGGAATGATGCTGGTTTTGATTCTGAATCTGGCTGCAGGCGGTAAGCTCGACCCAAAAATTTTAAAACATCCTGTTACCCTCCTTATTGGCTTTCACTTACTGTGGATGATGATTACCACGCTGTTCAGCACCATGATTTTAGTTTCAGTTAAGGCAACTATTGCGAGGCTGGCTTTTACCATGGTATTTTACCTGCTCGCTGCACATGTGTTTGCCGGGTTTAAAAACATACGCAGGTTTTTCTGGCTTTACATTTCAACACTAATCTTTGTTATCGGCTATGGAGTTCAGGGCTGGATGGCCGGAGGAATGACTAAAAATGCAGCCCATTCAAGTATGGCTCCCTTTTACAGCGACCACACGGTGTATGCTGCGGTAATATCATTACTGATGTTTCCACTCATTGCATTCATGGCTGACAGCCGTTACAGCCGCAAATGGAAAATCATGGCCTTACCGGTTGCGCTTTGGCTCATTACCGGATTAATAACTTCTTATTCTCGCGCTGCCTGGATTAGCGTTGCCGCTGCTCTTGCCATTTCATTAATTTTTCTGTTCAGAATCCGTACGTGGATGGTATGGGCTGTTTCCCTGTTGATTGTAGGTTATGTGGTTTTTTCATGGACAGACATCATCATCAAACTTGAATCAAATACAGAAGATTCTTCTTCCGACTACCGCGAACATCTACAGTCTATTTCAAATATCTCTACCGATGCTTCCAATGTTGAACGTGTCAACCGGTGGCTTTGCGCTTTGAGAATGTTTAATGAGAAAAAACTTTTCGGCTGGGGACCGGGAACCTATCAGTTTCAATATGCTCCGTTTCAGCATTACGATGAGCGTACCATAATCAGCACCAATTTCGGAGAAGTAGGAAGCTCGCACAGCGAATACCTTGGGCCGCTTTCCGAACAGGGATTGCCCGGCATGATTCTCTTTATGCTTATTGGCATCCTGGTTTTTGTAAAAGCTTCAAAATATATTCTTACTACTGAAAACAAATCAGGAAAAATTATAGCTATCGGAATTGTTCTTGGCCTCAGCACTTATTATATTCATGGCTTTTTAAATTACTTTCTCGATACAGATAATGCTTCCGTGCCTTTCTGGGGAAGTCTGGCTGCTTTAACTGCTCTGCAGGTGTATCATAAAGATTCTTCCGGCAACAATTAGCTTTTTGGTTTTTCGTCTTGTCTGATTGCGAAAACTGACAGCGCCAGAAACGGGATAACGGAAGCCGCAACTTTTAAATTCATACTGATTATGCCGGTGAATAGAATGAAAATCATCAGTACTCCGATAAAAGCGATGGCAGTATAGGTAAGTTTCTTCCCGGGTTTAGATTGAAACAATGTGATGATTAATAATATCTGACCAAGCAACGGAAGCATGGTGAACGGATGTACTACATCAGCAGGAGATTGAATCAGCTTGGAAATTATTACCGCTTCGGCCCTAAAAAAAAAGCAGCATTGTTTCCTCCCCATTCAAGATATCCGAATAAGGACGTAAAAATCAATCCTGCATTAATCAGTTTCCGTTTCATTTCAGAGGTACGAAAAAATGTCAGTGCGGTGAGTTACTCCACTATGACATCAATCACTTCAATTTTTCTTTCAAGAGCTGCTGCGGGGCTATAAACAGAGTTCCTCAGGTCTTTTAAATCATCACTCACCGAAGCAGGAGCCATTGATTTTCCAACCGGTTTCCATTCAATTACCAGCGAGCCTTTCTTCTCGAAGTCAGCCAAAGATTTATCACCATAACGCATCAGGTAATTTACCAGGCTTGAAATTCTGCGCCTGGAAAGATTGTCATTGTACCTGGCCGATGCCAGCGGGCTGGCTTGTCCTCTCACCACCAATCTGATTTTCTTTCCTTCGTTCAATTCATCGCTGAGCAATCGGGCTACGCTGTCAAGCTTCATATAGGCAGGAATAATCGTTTGATTAAACAATAGCTGAATGGCCGTTTCGGCTGATTGTTTCCTTTTTTCATCCAGCCCTTTTGAAAACTCGCGTAAGTATTCTTGCTTCCTGCCAATGTAATTATTGTACAGCTCATCATAAGCAAACCGCGTTTCGGTTTTTAATGTACGCGGATCAGGATGATCATTATCGAAATAAAGAACCAATGGCAGAAGCGAGCGTGCTTCCTTAATTTTCGGAGTGTCTTTTTTGTATTCTTCCTTTGTTCCGTCAAGCACCAGCAAAGTATCAAGAACCGGTGGCTGTTTCTTCAACACTTCATACTCCCACAAATCATAACAGCAGGTTTTGCTTTTGATAAATAATGAACCTTGACGGTTGGAAGTGATAATTCCTTTATCTTCATCAGGACTGGTGGTGAAATACAAATCATGATAACTGCTGTTTAACGGAAATCCGGCATTGACCGGAGTGCTGAAATCATTTCCTGCTACGGAAGCATAAAAAATATCATACCCACCCAACCCTTCAGCTCTGTCGCTGCTGAAATACAGAGTCTGTGTATAGTCATTAAAGAAAGGGGTGATTTCATTTTCATCAGTATTAATGGTGCTGCCAAGATTTACAGGCGAAGAAAATTCGCCATTCGTTGTCATTTCCGATTTCCAAATGTCAAGTTTTCCGAATCCATCCTTTTTATCACTCACAAAATAAAGTGTATAGCCATCAGCGCCCCGGGCTGCTAATGATGGCTGCGTAACCGTAAACTCTTTCAGATTGATGCTATCAGGTAAACGGAACGGACGCTGCCATTGTCCATTTACATTCCGGGAAGCAAATAACTCACACCTCATATCTGATTTAGTTAATGAAGTGCAGCGCGTAAACACCATCCATTTCCTGTCGCTGCTGAATGTAACATTGGCTGTGTGCAGATCAACACTGTTGATGGAAGTATCAAGCGGCAAAGGCATATTCAGTTTGTTATTGAGAAAGCTCGATTTTAAAATCCGTGTGAGGTATGATAGAGGCCTTTTTGTTTTCTCATCTGTTACTTCAAAACGAAGCGAAGAAAAATAGAGTACAGAATCGCCCGGAATGATACCACCAAAATCGGAATACACGGTGTTGATGCTGTTGCCCATGTTCTTTATTTCCACCGGTAAAGCACGTTGGGTAAGCTGATAGGCTTCTTCGCAACCCGTAATTTCCTTACGTGCACGAACAGCGTAGTAATCACTGTCGGCCGCATGCTTTGAATAATAACGGAAGAACAGATTTTTAGCCGTTTCATACTCCCCTTTCATCTTATTCATCATGGCGAGATGAAACAAAGCCAGCGGATACCGGTTGTCATGATCTTTCAGAATGGTTTGATTGTACCAGTAAGCAGCCACATTCACATCATTAAACAGCCGCGAGGCTTCCGCCATTTTGTATTTCACATTGAGGTCATCGTTTTCAAATTCCAGGGCTTTCATAAAATATTCTGAAGCTGCATAGTAATCGCCATTCTGAAGTGCCTGCTCTCCTGCATTTACAAACGCTTTGAATGTCTGCGCTAAAACGGAAATTGAAAGCAGCAAAAAACAAACACTGTAAAAAGTTCCTTTCAAAATCTTCTGCATCTTTTTAAGTCTGAAATAGTGTTATCAGTAAACCGGACATGGAGGTTTAATACCAACGGGTTTTACTTTGGTAATGATATAAGTTAAGGCAATTTCATAACCGCCACGGTTGTTGCTGGCGCGTTTCAAATCGCTGGTATTCACATCGTAACTGATGCCAAGGTTTAATTCATTGTAATCAAGCCCTGCCATGGGTATGAGTGCATCACCGGTACGTGCATACAAACCGGCATACAGATTAATTTTTTTTCCGGGTTTTTCATTCATGATAAATTTAAGATTGACGCCCGGAACCGTTTCACGGAATTTATCCTGAGATGAAAAAAGTACCGATGGCAGCAGAAACATTTTTTCAGTGATTCCGATACTGCTTCGTAAATCAACAGACGTTTTCACGGGAAGTTTTGCATCACTGTTTCCGTAAAATGAATAGGAAGGTTTCAGAAGATGATGAATGGAAATTCCGCCACCGATATAAAAATGGTCTGAGGGTTTATACAGATAAGTTAATCCGGCTGCCAGATCGAAGTAAATAAATCTGTCATTAGAAAAAATTTCAGCAAAAGGAATTCCGGGGTCAAAAACATCACCATTAAACTGATTATCGAATGTAAGTTTGGTATAGTTGAGGCTTTGCTGTGTAAACAAAGGCTGAATTCCGAAAGAAGAGAAATGCTCTCCGCTGCTTCCGATGGCGGTAACGTAGGTGAGACTGAGGCCGGCCTGTGTAATTCCAAATTCAGAATCACCCGCTTTATCGCTGTTTAATACCAGGCCTGCCCCTATCCATGAATCTTCTCTTGAGCGCAGTCCGTGCTTCATGTCAAAACTGCCTGAAAATGTTTTAAACGGAACGGTAACCGATTTCCATTGATTGCGGTGAATGCCGGTGAAACGATAATCGCCATCAAAAAAACCGGAATAAGCAGAATTAAGATTTAACGGGGATTTGCCGAATTGCGAAAAATGAATGTCCTGCCCGTAAGCAATGCTTACCATCAAAAAAAACATGATCCATACAGCTCTCATCTCAACACCGTTATATTTCCTTTTTTGAAAAACTTCTCATTGTTTACACAGGTTGCTTCCAGATAGTAATCATAAACGCCCGGCTGCACCCTGGCTCCTTTGTAAGTTCCGTTCCATCCTGATGACGGACTATTGGTTTCAAATACTTTCTCGCCCCAGCGGTTGTAAACACGCAGCATCAGTTCGCGGATGGTATTGCCACGTACATAAAGAATATCATTGCTGCCGTCATCATTTGGTGAAAAAGCATTAGGAATAAAAATTTCAGGCTCAACGCAGGTGGTTTCCTTAATAAAAATCTTCACAGTATCAGCATTAGGGCATCCGTTGCTGTCGGCAAACTGAACAACATAAACAATGGTTTGAACTGGGGTAGCCACAGGGTTTGATATGTTAACATTGTTCAATCCATCGGGAGGCGACCATTGATAAACCCCACCCGGATAAATTGTTGAAGTGATATTAATAGATTGTCCTTGATAAATTGTAGCTTCAGGCGGAACAGCATTAAAGGGAGGAAAATAATCGGTGTAGCCAACAAAAGCATTTGCAGTAATGGTGCAGCCATTGGCATCGGTAACAGTAACCGAATAATTTCCTTCGCATAGTGATTGAATGAAAGCTGTTGACTGGTTTTGCGGGTCATTCCATTGATATGTAAATGGACCAACTCCCCCACCGGCAGAAACAAAAGCAGAACCGATGCAAAGCCTTCCGCAATAATCATCCGTGGCCGATGCACTGATGGTTAACGGGGGCGGATTCGGGATAGTAAAGGTTTGTGTAGCTGAGCAGTTAAGCGAGTCAGTAATGGTAACGGTATAAATACCGGCACATAATCCGCTGATGGCGGCTGTTGTCTGCGAATTGCTCCAAAGGAATGTAAAAGGCGTGACTCCATTGGAAGGCAAAGCAGTAAGCGAAGCATTGCAGTCATTATTACATTGCACCGGATTTGTAAGACTAATTGAAGCAGAAACCTGCGGCTTAACAACCACATTCTTCGTTATAACTTTTACACATCCCGAATCGGAAGTAACGGTAAGAGTAACCTGGTAAGTTCCCGGTACGGAATACACATGCGTTGGATTCTGTTGATTCGAAGAAGAGTTATCGCCAAAATTCCAGTTCCATTGTGAAGCCAATCCGCTGCCTGAGTTTTGAGAATTGGAAATGAAGTTAACAGCCAATGTACACGGGGGTTGTGAAAATATGAAATCGGCTTCGAAAGGCGGAAAGATTTTCACTTCACTAACTGTAGTATCACTGCAATTCTGTCCGAACTGTGAATAAGCAATCAAAGTCACGGTATAATTACCTACACCGGGGTAAGTCCAGCTTGGATTGGTAGCTTTGGAGGTATCGGCAAGAGTTGAAGGATCACCGAAATTCCAGAAATAACTTCCGGCACCAATGCTTTGATTCTGGAATGAAACCGTATTGCTTCCACAAACAATAATCGGATTTTGCAAAGCAGCTACTACCAAAGTGGGACAAGGAACTACATTCAATTGCAAGTCTCGTCTTGTACGGCTTAATAAAATACCGTTTCTGTACTCAGCTACACATACGCCAACTACAAACTGGCCGATGGTATTTGGTGTAGCAGTAAGTATTCCTGTTTGAGGATTAACAGAAAGCGGAACTCCACCCATAAGGTTATTGATGCTGAAGGGCGGCTGCCAGATTACAGAACTGTAAGGAGGATTATTGGGAGGATGAGGAGCCGGACCGCACGTTAAGGGCACACCACATGGAGCAACACCACAACTGAACGGCTCACCACCTACATAAGGAGTGCATAATTCATACACTAATGAGTCGCCATCGGCATCATTGGCAGAGTGATCAAAAACAAACGGAACACCCAGACATAAAAACGGTGGAGGTAAGGCATCGTAAACAGGATTACTGTTAATAGCCACCGATAATGCCGGAGGAATGTATGCATAAATGCTTATTCCAACATCTTCAGGATTGATGATGTTCAGGATGGTCTGGTTACGGCAGCATCGCTGATACACCAACTGATAACCGTTAAGATTAGGAGGAAGATAAACCGGTGAAGAACGGTAATACCCTCTGCGGTAACAAATGTTTGTAGGAGGAATAAAACAAGGTGAGTTAATGACAGGAGGAATAGTGGTTGAATCAGGTTTTACAGCCAGGCATAATTCAGTATAAAGCTGATTTGCTCCTGAAAAAATTCCGATAGAAGCAATCGGGTCGAAAGGAGGAACACCATAATAACAATCGCGGTAAACCACTAAGGTGATAACATAGGAACTGTTACCGACATATTCATAGTACATCTCTCCGCCAACAATATGAGTGGCATTAACGGAATGAGGCCTAAGAATTAATAGAAACAAAGCCGCAGGAAAAATCCTTTTGAATAATCCGGTAATTTTCATGGTTTTTTAGGTCATAAAATTAGAAAATTCAAAGGAAACCGTAATTCAGATTTAACTGAGAATGCTGCTTTGTAACAATTTTGTAAAGCGGTTACCGAATTTTTTCTCTGAAAACTGCATCACACTTCTGATTCTTGCCACTGCATTGGTCAGAAACACTTCATCAGCTTCTTCAACCATTTTTGCGGAAACGCTTTTTTCGGTTCCCTTTAATCCGGCAATTTGACAATTGGCTAAAACAAATTTCCGCATCACCCCGTCAAGGCAGCCGTCAGAAAGCGGGGGAGTAATCAATTCATCGTTTTTTATGATGAAAACATTGGATGAAACTGCATCGGTAATGTGGCCATCGGTATTCAAAATAAAAACATCATCAAAGGCATTCTTTCGTGCAAATAATCCGGCCAGTACATACACAGCCGAAGAAGCAGTTTTGTAATTCGATAGTTCGCATTTCGGTTTTACAACGGTCTTAAAAACTCCCATCTTTGAAACAGGAGAACTGTAATCACTTTTGATAGGATAACAACTGAGAATATAATGAGCATCCAGTCCTTCCGGAGTATAAACGCCACCTCCCTCCCGGTAAATATTCAACCTCACCCTGGCCATTCCTTTAATTTCATTCTTTTCAAGCAGCGTTTTGCTGTTATCAGCAAGCCATCCGGCATTAAAAAAATCAGGAGCCCTCATCTCAAACAATTGCATTCCTTTCCTCAATCGTGCAATATGTTCTTCAGGAAAATGCAAACGTCCGTCTTTCCATAACATGGATTCAAATAATCCATCACCAAATAAAAAGCTGCGGTTCGTAAAATTCAGCACAGGATTTTCAGTTGATTCCCACTTTCCGTTAATCAAAACAATGCTCATGGTATTAGGTGCAGAATAGAATTTAGGTTTTGGTTTTCATCCACTAAAATACCTTTTACACCTGCTGCCGCTGCTGCTTCCATATCTCGTTTGCGGTCGCCAATAAAAAATGATCGGTTTGCATCAATATCAAATCGCGCCAGTGCTTTTTCAATCATCAATGATTTGGGTTTACGACATAGGCATTCGGAGATTTCGCCATAATGCGGACAATAATAAACTTCCGTAATATTAATGCCGTGCTTATTCAATTCATCAAGCAGAAACTGATGAACAGCATTTACATCGTCATGGGTATAAAGGCCTTTGGCAATTCCTGCCTGATTGGTAATAACAACAAGCAGAAATCTTTTTGTCTGAAGAATTTTCAGTGCATTAAAAATGCCTTCGTTAAAAACAAAATCTTCCGTTTTGAAAGTGTATTCTTTCCTGTCGCGGTTAATTACCCCGTCACGGTCAAGAAAAATGGCTTTGTTCAAGGGCATCAGAAATTGGTTAGCTGATTAAAAAAATGTATGACAACAGGAGGATGAATTAGAATGGTGTAGGCAACACCAAATAAAGCACCCCAGAAATGTGCATCATGATTAATGTTGGTTCCGCCCTGCTTGCCAGCGCGGTATTCATAAAATAAATAACCTACCCCAACCAGAATTCCGGGCAGCTTGATGATGCCAAACAGATAAACCGGAGCCAGCGGATTGAAAAGAATAGCAGTAAATAATACAGCCGCCACAGCCCCCGATGCGCCTAATGCATTGTAATTATAATCGTGCTTATGCTTGACATAACTGGGAGTAATGGAGAAAATAATAGCGGCTACATAAAGCATTACAAAATAATACGTGCCTTTTACTCCGAAAATCATTTCATAGTAGCGCTCCACTGCCAGTCCGAAACTGAAAAATACCAGCATATTCAAACCGATATGAAGCCAGTCGGCATGAATAAATCCGGAAGTAATCATACGGTACCACTGCTTCCGTTCCGAAACCATCCATGGGTTAAAAATCAGTTTTGACAACATGTCGCGGTTGTAAAAACAAATTACCGAAGCAAAAACAGTAAGAATAATAATGCGCAACGTCATGAAGAGGCCAAAGATAGAATCTCCTGCATCGGATAATCAAGAACCGTAATTTCTGGAATGAACAATTAACTTCATTCACTGTTTTAAAGGCGGTTGGACGCTCTCATCATTACCTTTGCATTTTCAATGAAATTATGAATATCACCAAAGAACAAGTACTGGATGCGCTGCGGTATGTAGAAGAACCGGATCTGAAAAAAGATTTGGTTACGCTTAACATGATCCGCGATGTGCAGGTTAACGGAAAGGAAGTGAGTTTTACGGTAGTATTAACCACCCCTGCCTGTCCTCTTAAAGATTTAATCAGAACGGCCTGCGTAAATGCAGTCGTTCATTATGTTGATAAGGATGCTATTGTAAAAGTTAACATGACGGCTGATGTAACAGGAAGACATCCTTCCAAATCAGCCATGTTACCAACTGTTAAGAATATCATTGCGATCTCATCCGGCAAGGGTGGCGTTGGCAAATCAACGGTAGCTGCCAATCTTGCTGTGGCGCTTGCAGCCACCGGAGCAAAGACGGGATTGGTGGATGCCGATATTTTCGGACCATCGCAGCCATTGATGTTCGGTGTTGAACATGAAAAACTTTTTGCAGAAGAAAAAGACGGAAAAACATTAATGGTACCGGTAGATAAATACGGAGTAAAAATGGTAAGCATCGGTTTTTTAGTTGATAAAACACAGGCTGTAGTCTGGCGCGGACCTATGGCTTCCCGTGCTTTACAGCAATTATTTACCGATACCATCTGGGGCGAGCTTGATTACCTGTTGGTTGATTTGCCTCCCGGTACTTCTGATATTCATCTCACCCTGTCAACTTCTTTTCCGGTAAGCGGTGCTGTGGTTGTTACTACTCCGCAGGAAGTAGCGTTAGCCGATGCCCGCAAAGGAATTGACATGTTCCGTAAACCTTCCATTAACATTCCGGTTCTGGGTTTGATTGAAAACATGGCTTACTTCACTCCTGCCGAACTGCCAAATAACAAATACTACATCTTCGGCAAAGGCGGTGGAGACAAATTAGCATCCGAAATGAAAGTTCCTTTGCTAGGCAGCATTCCGCTTGTGCAATCATTGCGCGAAGCAAGTGATAACGGCATTCCCGAAGCCATGGACCCCACCACGATTTCAGGTAAAATTTTTGGTGAGATTGCTGCCAAGATGGCACAACAGATGGCAATTGTCAACGCAACTTCAAAAGAAAAACCGGTTCATGCAAATTGATCAATTGAATCAGTTAATGCAGCGTATAGAAAAAGCGCTGGATGAGGTTCGTCCTTTTTTACAAGCCGATGAAGGTGATGTGCAATTAGTGGAAGTAACGGATGATCTGATTGCAAGAATTGAATTGCAGGGCGCATGCAGCACCTGTAGCATGAGCGCCATGACTATGCGTGCCGGCATTGAGCAAGCTATTTTAAAAGCTGTGCCTGAAATTAAAGCTGTGGAGGAAGTGAGGGAATTGTAGCGCGAACATGAGAGAAAAAATAATTCACAAGACAGAATTTATTGAAACCTCTGATGGGTTATCTCAAAATTTATCAAAAACTGAAACTTTTGGCACTGCTCAAGAAAAAATGCATTCTAATAAATATGTTCTATTCAATTTTTTTGTGTGAGCAATCCCGATCTGTATCGGGTTGTTTTTCCCGACTGTTATTCGGGATGCTCAGAACCCGGCAGCACTTCTGAAGATTGTGTTTTTATCAACTTTTCAATCATTTTACGGCTTTTCCAGCGCTTTACTTCCCTTTCGCGGGTATGTGCCCGCAGATTGTCTGAATAACTCTCAGAATAAACCAATTCCCAATCTGAAGTTTTTCCGGTAAATCCTTTGTGGTTTGCGTTGTGACGTCTGATACGTTCTGCAAGTATATCGGTTGTGTAACCGATGTAATACCGGTCTTTAGCCTTGGAAAAAAGGATATAAAATACCGCCACTGTTTTTTTTTGTGGGAGCAACAGGGATCGAACCTGTGACCCCCTGCTTGTAAGGCAGGTGCTCTGAACCAGCTGAGCTATGCTCCCAATGTAAGCATTTTCTCAACCTCTGACCCTCCCGACTTGCTGTCGGGATGCTCTGAACCAGTTGAGCTATGCTCTCTTTAAATAATACCAACTCTTTTAAAAAACGGAGCGCAAATATAGAGATGGGTTAATTAAATGCAAGGAATCCATTTAAATGATTTCAGAAACCACAAAAGTGCTGCCTCCGATAAATATCAGGTCACCTCTACCCGCATTAATTTTTGCAGTTTTTAAGGCACTTTTAACGGAGAAAAAACTTTTTCCTGATAACCCGAATTTCTTTGCTGATTCGCACAACTGCCCGGCATCCAATCCGCGCGGAACTGATGGTTTGCAGAAATAATACTCTGCATTTCGGGGAAACATTCTTAAAACAGAATTAACATCTTTATCGGCCACCATTCCAAGAATAATATGCAGCCTGCTAAATTTTATGGATTCAATCTGCTTTATAACTTCAGAGATTCCTTCACGGTTGTGTCCCGTATCAGCAATAATCATTGGTTGTTTTGATAAAACCGTCCATCGTCCATTAAAACCGGTAATCTTTTTAACCTGTTTCAATCCCTTACGGATATGTTTTTCTTCCACCGGAAATTTTCTGTTCAGCATTTGAACCGCTTGCAGAACACTACATATGTTCTTTAGCTGATAAAATCCGGTTAAATCCATAATAACATCTTTCAGATATTGTTTTCGTTTGTGAAAGATGTCCACTTTCATTCTCTGAACTAATTCTGCCTTTTTTACAATTTTAAAATTCTCTGAAGCAAAAACGAGCGGACTGGCAGCATCTTTCGCCTTATTTTCAAAAACCGCTTTTACGGGTTCTTGCTTTTCACCAATTACAACAGGAACACCTGATTTGATGATGCCTGCCTTTTCGGCAGCAATTTTCTGAAGACTGTTACCCAGCAGATAAGCATGATCCCATCCGATATTGGTGATGACAGACAAATCAGGTGTGATGATGTTGGTGGAATCGAGCCTTCCTCCCAACCCGGTTTCGATGATGGCAATATCAATTTTTTTATTTCTGAAAAAATCAAAAGCTAATGCAGCAGTCCACTCAAAAAATGAAGGTTGAATTTTTTCAAATTCAGTTCTATGATTTTCAATGAACCGTATCACATATTGCCGGCTAATCATTTTACCGTCAACACGTATTCTCTCTCTGAAATCTTTCAGATGAGGAGAAGTGAATAATCCGGTTCTGTAACCGGCCGATTGATAAATGGCTGCCAGCATATTCGAAACTGAGCCTTTTCCATTGGTTCCTGCAATATGAATGCATGGATAATTTTTATGAGGATGATGGAGCAGGTTATCAAGTGCCAGGCTGTTATCTAGATTATTCTTATAAGCGGCTGCCCCTATGCGATGAAACATCGGAAGCTGCGCAAAGAGATAATCAAGCGCCTGCTGCCAGGTCATTCAACGGAGAAAATGAATGTGATGGAACCGTTTTGTTCTTCTGCACAATCAACCCTGAGGCATGGACTGAATTTGGCTTTCAAAGCAGCATCACGCGACTTTTGATAAAGATTCAGGCTTTGTGTAGTTGAGCCTTTTCCCGGTCCTGTGGCAGAAATAACATTTCCCTCTTTATCAACTTTAATGTTAATCACTACTCTGCCTGTTTCCTGCGAGCGGTCATCAATCGGAGGTTTAACTCTCCATCCTCTGCCTGCCAAATCAAATTTTAGCCCATCAGTTCCTTTTCCGCTTCCGGTATGGCTTGGAGAATGCGGATCTCCATCAGGCGAGCCCTGATCACCGGGCTTGCCGGTTGTTCCTTCACTTCCTGAGCTTCCCTGGCTTGGCTGATTTTTTTTGCCTTTATAAAGTGCACTCTGATCAGGTTTTGGATCTTCCACTTTTTTAGGCTGTTCGATAGGTTTAGGAGAATCTTTCTTAATTTCTGCTTTAGTTTTCTCTTTGGTTATTCGCGGGGTTTCTTCCACCTCCTGCGTTTTAACAGGCTGATTCTCCTTTACGGCAGCCTGTTCGCGTGGCTGCTCATTACGAAGAGCATTTGATTCTGCTGTATTTTTATCGGTGGTAACTTCCTGCGGCTGAACTGTACCTGTTCCCTGATCGGATGTTCCGAAATTAATCATGATTCCTTCCTCTTCGGGCGGAGGAACAGGCGGTATCATTTTCAAAAGTATCAGCAACAAAACCAATAAAGCATGAATGCCTGCGGTAATGAGTATGCTTTTCCGCCTTTGCTCTTTTTCGTAATCGAGTTCTGCCTGTGTGTACATTTGAATTCAAAATTACTTTTCAGGATTGGTAGCTAATACCATTCGTACCTTCAATTTATTGACCACATCCATCACCTTCACCACATTTTCAATCGGCACTGACTTCGCTGTATGCAAAACTACCAACGGGTCTGTTTTTCCGCTGATGAATTGCGACAGCAATGGTTCAAGATTCTCGATGGCAATCGGCTTACTATCGAGGAAGTATTCCATTTTATCATTAATGGCTACTGAAACCGTGATATTCTCGGTAGGCTTGGCTGTATTACTGCTGGGCAATAAAAGTTTAAGTGTATTGACATTGGGAACAATCAATGTGGTAAGCAGCATGAAAAAAATGAGCAGCAGAAAGACTAAGTCAGTCATGCTTGACATTTCAAACTTGGCTCCCGCTTTATTTCTTGATCGGAGTTTCATCGTTTTACTGATTAAAAACTATTTGGCAGGCTCATGAAGCAGGTCAAGGAATTCGATGGAAGTATTTTCCATTTTGTAAACAGCTTTTTGAACCATGGCGCTTAATAAATTATATCCTACCAGTGCAACAATACCGACTATCAGTCCGGCAACAGTAGTTACCATAGCCTCATACATTCCGCCAGAAAGCACACTAATTTCTACTGTTTTTCCGGCTTTTGACATGTTGTAAAATGCGCGTATCATTCCTGAAACAGTTCCTAAGAAACCAAGCATAGGCGCTGCCCCTGCGCAGGTTCCGAGCAGTGACAGACCTTTTTCAAGTTTTACTACTTCAATATTACCTACATTTTCAATGGCTTTTTCAATATCGCCAAGCGGCTTGCCTATGCGGGCTATTCCTTTTTCAACCATGCGTGCAACCGGTGTGGTGGTGTTTCTGCAAAGTGCTTTTGCCGCTTCCACATTTCCGTTACTGATATAATCGCGGATGTTGTTCATAAATCCCGGTTCATCTTTTGTGGCTTTTCGGATGGCGAAATAACGTTCAATCATGATATAGACAGCAATGACGGAGCAAAGCAATATAGGAATCATGACAGGTCCGCCTTTCATGGCCAATTCAAAAACTGAAATGGTTTCATCTGCGGCCGGAACCGGCTGAGCCATTTCTGCAATGGATGTTTGCTGTATTTGAAGAATACTCATAGTATGTTGTTTTACAAGTGCGGAAAATTAGATTCAGAGGCGGTCAGGCTTGTGGTTTGTTTAAATCCATTACTAACAAAGCAGTGTTAATGCCTTAACGATGCCGATCGGTTTAAATTGCATATCAAAATCGGTATAAAGGCATTTACATAGGATCAACATCGGCTTGAATAATCAGGGAGCGGTTGCGCGGTTCTAAAAGGTAATTATCCATTACCTGACTGATCATTTGCTTGATTTTATCGGGCATTAACTTGCGCTCTGCTTTTATCATGATGGTGCGGATATAGTAATTTCTGATACGGGAAATATGAGGAATTACAGGGCCCAAAACGCGTGAACCAAAAACTTTACGCAGTTCCTCAGTAAAAACAGCAGCATTTTCTTCAAGCCTCTTTTCCACGCGGTGTTTCAATCGTAATTCAATCAAACGGTAAAAAGGCGGATAATTAAACTTCAGCCTTTCGTTTAGTTCGAGATTATAAAATCCCTCGTAATCATTTTTTCTGACCAGTTCAATAACCGGATGATTGGGTTGCCATGCCTGAATAACTACCCTGCCCTGCTTGTTTCTTCTTCCGGCCCTTCCGCTTACCTGCATCAGCAATTGAAAACATTTTTCAGCCGAACGGAAATCAGGAAAGTTGAGCATGTTATCGGCATTAATTACTCCTACTAAGTTCACATGGCTGAAGTCAAGACCTTTGGTTACCATTTGTGTTCCCACTAAAATATCCACCTGCCGGTTTTCAAACGAATGAATGATTTGCTGATAGGCAGAACGAGAACGGGCAGTGTCCATATCCAGCCTTAAAACTTTAGCATCAGGAAAAAGCAGGCTCAAATCATCTTCAATGCGCTCCGTTCCGTAACCCATCATTTTAAGATGCTGATCACCACAGGCTGCGCATTTTGTTACAATCATCATGGCATAGCCGCAATAATGGCAAATCAGTTTGTTTCCCTTTTTATGATAGGTAAGTGTAACATCGCAATGCACGCAATGCGGAACCCAGTGACAGTTTTGGCATTCGAGCACCGGTGAGAATCCTCTTCTGTTTTGAAATAAAATAACCTGCTCATGGTTTGCCAGAGTTTCGCGGATGCGTTCCATCAACAAATCTGAAAAAATAGATTTCATTTTTTTTCTGCGTGAGTAATCTTTTATGTCCACAACTTCGGTTAAAGGCAATGCCATGTTCTGATGCCGCTGATTCAGCTTTACTAATGCATATTTATCATAGACTGCATTGTAATAACTTTCGATTGAAGGAGTAGCGGAACCTAAAAGAACTTTAGCTCCCTGCAGATTTGCCAGCATGATGGCAGCATCGCGTGCATGATAACGCGGAGCCGGATCAACCTGTTTGTAGGATGAATCATGCTCCTCATCAATAATGACTAAACCAAGATTGGTAAAAGGCAGAAACAATGCAGAGCGCGCCCCGATGATCACCTGAAATTCACCCTCTTTCCGATGGTAATGAAAATGCATCATGCTGTTCCAGGCAGTAACTCTTTCGCGCTCTCCGAATCTGGAATGATACACAAGCAACTTATCTCCAAAATACTTTTTCAGCCGGGTAATGATTTGCGCTGTCAGCGCAATTTCGGGAAGCAGGTACAGTACCTGGTTGCCGAGTTTGGCCTGTTCTTCAATCAACCGGATATAAATTTCTGTCTTGCCTGATGAGGTTACCCCATGCAACAAAACACAGAGATGCGAATTCCATCCCTCTTTTATTTTTTCAAAAGATTCTTTCTGTATTGCCGAAAGCTCAGGTTCTTGTTTCAAATGCTGCCCGCGGGTTTTCATAAGCCATGCATCCAACTGATGTACTTCAAACACTCCGCGCTTAATCAATTGATTCAATACTTCCGGTTTACTGCCCGACTGTGCCAGCAAATTCTTTTTAAGCACAGGTGCATCCTGCTTGTCGGTCATCATTTTGATGAAATGTAACAGCAATTGTAATTGTTTGGGAGCGCGTTTTTCAATAGCGCTGAATACCTGTTGCAAAAACTCTTCGGATGTGGCCTGTTCGGTAAGTGTTACTACTTCCGTCTGCTCAGGTTTTACCAAACCTTTTAATTCTTCCTTGCGGATAACCACTCCTTTTTCCATCAACACAGAAACTATCGGTATGATGTTCTTTCTGCCTGCGGCCTTTGAAAGCTTATGCAGCGATAATTCTTTAAACTGATTCAGCAATTGAAAAACCTTATACTCTGTTTCGCTCAGGCACTCTGTGTCTCCATCAAAATCAGGATTAAGCATTACCATGGTTTCGCTCTCCATCTTCATTCCTGATGGTAATGCAGCAGCCATTATTTCTCCGGTAGTACATAAATAATATTGAGCCATCCAGTTCCAGAACTCAAATTGCTGCGGAGTAACCACAGGAAAGGAATCAATTACCGAGATAATTTCTTTTACATCGTAATGTTCAGGTTTTTCCTGATGAATTCGATAAATCAGGCCTGAATACATCTTTTGATTTCCGAATTGAACTACCACCCTTTTGCCAACTACAACTTCATCCTTTAAAGGCAGTGGAATACCATAAGTAAAACTGCGTTGCAAGGGTAAAGGCAGAATCACCTCGGCATAACCGGTAGGCGCTGTTTCCAATCCTGATATCACGAGCGGAAAATTAGGTGAATCCTGCACATGAGAAATGCCAGATGGCAAAATCAAATTACCATCATCCGTAAAATCAGTTACTCATTCGCAGAACTTTGATGCATATTTGTCGCCTCTTGAATTACGATTATGGCTAAGAAGACAGACATGGAGTTTAATGCCAACGAAGATTACAACAAAACCCTTTTAAGCCAACTGAAACACAGACTTGAAAAAGTGTATGATGGCGGAGGCAAAAAGAATGCTGCCAGGCAGAAAGAGAAAAACAAAATGCTGGCGCGTGAACGTATTACTTACCTCCTTGATAAAGATAAACCGCAAATTGAAGTTGGTGCTTTTGCAGCAGACGGAATGTATGCTGAAGAGGGCGGTTGCCCCTCTGCAGGAGTTATAATTGTAATTGGATATGTATCAGGAAGACAATGCATTGTAGTGGCTAATGATGCTACTGTAAAGGCAGGTGCCTGGTTTCCGATGACAGCAAAGAAAAATCTGAGAGCGCAGGAGATTGCCATGGAAAACCGCTTGCCTATTATTTACTTAGTTGACAGTGCCGGAGTTTTTCTTCCTATGCAGGACGAAATTTTTCCGGACAAGGAACATTTCGGGCGGATTTTCAGAAATAATGCTGTAATGTCGTCCATGGGCATAATTCAGATCGCAGCCATTATGGGAAGTTGTGTAGCCGGAGGAGCATACCTGCCTATCATGAGCGATGAAGCTTTGATTGTTGAAAAAACAGGTTCCGTTTTTTTGGCCGGAAGTTATCTTGTTAAATCAGCCATAGGCGAAGACATAGATAATGAAACTCTGGGAGGTGCTACTACTCACAGCGAAATTTCTGGAGTTACCGATAATAAGTTTCCTGATGATGCTTCGTGTCTTGATTATATTAAAAGACTGATAAATAAAACCGGGCATTTTGATACGGCAGGATTTGACCGTACAGACCCTAAACCGCCCGCTAAAAACGAGAAGGAGATTTACGGATTAATTCCCTCTGATGCAAGCAAACAATACGATATGCATGAAGTGATTTACCGGCTGGTTGACAACAGCGAGTTTGATGAATATAAAGAGAAATACGGGCAAAGTATCATTTGCGGAACCGCACGTATTGACGGTTGGGCTGTAGGTTTGGTGGCCAACCAGCGTAAGGTGGTAAAAAGCAAAAAAGGCGAAATGCAGTTTGGCGGAGTCATCTACAGCGACAGCGCAGATAAAGCCACTCGGTTTATCATGAATTGCAACCAGCGGAAACTGCCTATCGTTTTTCTGCAGGATGTAACAGGTTTTATGGTTGGCTCACGCAGCGAACACGGAGGAATTATCAAGGACGGAGCCAAAATGGTTAATGCCGTTGCCAACTCTGTTGTTCCAAAGTTTACGGTTATTGTTGGCAACTCTTATGGTGCCGGTAATTATGCCATGTGCGGAAAAGCATACGACCCAAGGCTGATCGTAGGCTGGCCATCGGCTCAAATTGCCGTGATGGGAGGTTCGCAGGCTGCCAAAACACTGTTGCAGATTCAGGTTTCCTCTCTAAAAGCGCAGGGTAAAGAAATTAGCAAAGAAGATGAACAGGAATTGCTCAATAAAATCACTCAACGTTACAACTCACAAACTTCGCCTTATTATGCCGCAGCACGCTTATGGATTGATGCCATTATTGATCCGCTTGAAACCCGTAAAGTAATTTCCATGGGAATTGAAATGGCTAATCATGCACCGATTACCAGACAATTCAGCACCGGTGTAATTCAAACGTAAGTATCCGTTTATTACTGCTGCCTTTGCCACATGACATCAAACCCTTCTTTTGAATAATTACGAGCATTTACGTATATCCTTTTGCAACACCGTTATTAACTTTACACCCGTTCTCAACCTTTTCCCCTTTCCGAACTTTTATTTTATGGCTTATATTGAATACATCCGCTCAAGACAGATTCTTGATTCACGAGGAAATCCTACAGTAGAAACAGAAGTTTACACCAATACCGGCAACATGGGCCGCGCAGCTGTTCCCTCAGGCGCATCCACCGGAGCTTTTGAAGCAGCCGAACTGCGCGACAACGACAAGAAAATATACATGGGCAAAGGAGTGCTGCGTGCGGTTAACAATGTAAACACAGCAATCTTCAATGAATTGAAAGGCATGCCTGTAAACATGCAGCGTGCTATTGATGAAGCATTGATAAAATTAGACGGAACCGAAAACAAAAGCAACCTCGGAGCCAACGCCATTTTGAGCGTTTCCTTAGCGGTTGCCAAAGCTGCTGCTGCCGATGCCGGATTGCCGCTTTATGCCTACGTAGGCGGTTCTAATGCCAGTCTGCTCCCCTTACCTATGATGAACATCCTGAACGGTGGCGCTCATGCCGATAATGCCATAGACTTTCAGGAGTTCATGATTATGCCTGCGGGTGCTGATTCGTTTTCTGACTCACTTCACATGGGTACAGTCATCTTTCATCATCTTAAAAAAGTTTTGAAAGACAAAGGGCTTTCAACCAATGTAGGTGATGAAGGAGGGTTTGCCCCTAACCTCCGATCCAATGAAGAGGCTATTGAATCTGTTTTAAAAGCTATTGAATCAGCAGGGTTTAAGCCCGGCAAGGATGTATTTATTGCCATGGATGCTGCCGCTACCGAATTTTATGATGAGAAAAACAAAGTGTATGTGATGAAAAAATCGGATGAAAAAAAATACACATCCTCACAAATGACAACGCTTTGGAAAAAGTGGATTACCGATTATCCTATCCTATCCATTGAAGACGGCCTTGCCGAAGAAGACTGGGAAGGATGGAAAGAACTGAATGCTGCTATAGGTGATAAAGTTCAATTGGTAGGTGATGATTTATTTGTAACCAATACCAAGCGACTGCAGCGCGGCATCAATGAGAAAGCAGCAAACAGCATTCTTATTAAAGTAAACCAGATTGGAACTTTGACTGAAACTATGGATGCCGTTGACATGGCTCACCGGCATGGAATGACGTCTGTAATGAGCCATCGCAGTGGAGAAACCGAAGACAGCACAATTGCCGATCTGGCTGTTGCCCTTGGCTGCGGGCAAATAAAAACCGGTTCTGCATCTCGCTCCGACAGAATTGCCAAATACAACCAGCTAATCCGCATTGAAGAGTCTCTGGAGGGAATTGCCCGCTTTAACGGAAGAAACTTTAAATATCTCAGTCGCTTTAATTAATACGTGCCATGGACAATGAATCTAACCGCCTGCCAGATGAGAAATCTGAATTTTCTGAACATGCCGAGCATTCAGAAATGAAAAGCGGAGAACAGGGCGGTAAACGAAGAATAAAAATCAAGAAACGGATAAAGCAAAGAGTAAGAGTTAAGAAAAAGCCAAGCATAAAAAAGCGAATCAGGAAAATACTGGGGTATCTGGCCTGGCTTATAGTGATAGGAGGTTTTCTGGTTACCGTTGTCATTCTTGTTAAAGAACTTGACATTAAGGATGAGAATGCCAAAAAACAGGCACCTAAAAAGAAGCAGGTTTATAGATTACCAAACAAAATGATGCATGCCTTGTTAACCACAGTACGAGAGAATAAAAAAGTTATTCACTTTAATAAGACAGAAAACATCACTGCATTAAATTCGCTCGCATAAAATAATGACTCAGTTTAATTCATAAATGGATACGTTAAAAGAAAAATTCGCTTCACTTGCTCTACCCATGCGGGCTGATGTGAAAGCTTTTATTAAAGAGCATGGCACTCATGTACTGGGTAGCTATACGATTGAACAGGTTTATCAGGGCATGAAAGGAATGATTGGCATGGTAACCGAAACATCCAAGCTCGACCCGGAAGAAGGTATCCGCTTCCGGGGTTATTCCATTCCTGAATTGAGAGAAAAACTTCCACGCGGCAAAGGCGGAGAAAATTTACCTGAAGGTATTTTCTATCTGCTACTTACCGGTGAACTACCTGCAGAAGAAGATGCACGCGAAGTAAGCAATCAATGGGCGCGAAGAAGCCATGTACCCAAGCATGTACTTGATATGCTCGATATGCTGCCTCAGCATACGCATCCCATGACACAGTTCAGCATGGCCATTCTTGCTATGCAGACTGAGTCTGTTTTTGCTGCTGCTTACCGAAAAGGACTTCATAAAAATGATTACTGGGACCCGATGTACGAAGATGTAATGAATCTGATAGCAAGGCTTCCGCGTGTTGCCGCTTACATCTACCGCAAAACCTATAAAAACAATGTTCACATTGAACCGGATCCGAAACTTGACTGGGGCGCTAATTTCTCGCACATGTTAGGCTATGATCATCCTGATATGAAGGCATTGATGCGTCTTTACTTAACCATTCATGCCGACCATGAAGGCGGAAATGTTTCTGCACATGCTACCCATCTTGTTGGCTCTGCTTTGAGCGATGCCTATCTCTCACTCTCATCAGGCATGAACGGATTGGCCGGCCCGTTGCACGGATTGGCAGCTCAGGAAGTAGCACGCTGGATTCTTGAATTAAAAGAAAAATACAAAGGCGTTCCTTCCCGTGAACAGTTAGCCGAACATATCAATCAAACCTTAGCTGAAGGAAAAGTAGTTCCCGGCTATGGCCATGCAGTATTACGCAAAACCGATCCGCGTTATATTGCTCAACAAGAATTTGCAAAAGCACATTTGGCCGATGACGAACTTTTCAAAATCGTTCAATTGATCTATGAAGTTACGCCCGAAATCCTGAAAGCAACCGGAAAAATTAAAAACCCCTGGCCAAATGTGGATGCTCACAGCGGTATATTGCTGATGCATTATGGATTGACTGAATACGACTTCTTTACTGTGCTGTTTGGAGTTTCGAGAGCCATCGGAGTTCTTACCTCATTGCTGTGGGATCGCGCACTGGGTGCTCCGATAGAAAGACCCGGATCAGTTACAACCGAATGGATGAAAGCTCAGGTAGCCAAATCAAAAGCTACAGCGTAATTATTCTTTTTTAATTCCGTCATGACAAAATGGCATCACTTCAATGGATGCACAACTTTTGATAATCCTTTTAAAATTTTAACAACAAACAATTATGGCAATTACAATTACAGACAACAACTTTGACGAAGTAGTAATGAAATCCGATAAGCCTGTGCTGGTAGATTTCTGGGCAGAATGGTGTGGCCCCTGCCGCATGGTTGGACCGATTGTAGAAGAACTTTCAAAAGAATATGACGGTAAAGCAGTTATCGGAAAATTAGATGTTGACAGCAATCCGAATGTTTCCATGCAGTTTGGCATCCGCAACATCCCTACCCTGCTGATTTTTAAGAACGGCCAGGTAGTAGATAAGCAGGTTGGCGTGGCTCCTAAAGCCGTGCTGGCGCAAAAGATTAATGCTCAACTAAGCTGAAGCACCAAGCCCTTCAGGTATTCCCCTTCGGGATGATATATACTTACCGGATGGTCTGGCGACTGGCTCATCCGGTGAACAATTTTTAAGTCGGCTCTGCTTTCTATGGCAGACTTAAAAATAATTTTTTGAAAATGCTCTTTGCTGATTGCCTGTGAACAGGAAAAGGTAAACAGCATTCCTCCTTTGTTAAGAAGTTTTAATGCTGCACTGTTCAGGCTTCTATACTTTACCGAAGCACTATCAACGGCTGCTAATTGTTTGGCAAATGCAGGAGGATCAACAATGATGACATCAAACTTTTCTTGGCAAGATTTTAAAAACTCAAAAACATCATTGCAGATGATTTCATGGCGGCTGTCATTAAAATTCAATGCCGTGTTTTCTTTATTCCATTCACAGGCCGGTGCAGATGAATCAACAGAGATCACTTTTTCACACTCGCCTTTCAATGCATAAAGACTGAACCCACCGGAATAAGAAAAAAGGTTCAATACTTTTTTTCCATTGGTATAACGCGAAAGCAACTTCCGGTTTTCCCGCTGGTCAATAAAAAATCCGGTTTTCTGGCCATGCTCTATATCCACCGTAAATTTTAAACCGTTTTCAAACGCAGTGATTTTTTGTGAGCTGCCAAACAGAAATTTGCCTGATGCACCTTCGGTTTTACCGGTTGACCTTTGATAAATGGATTCCGGTTTCAACTCATAAATCTGTTGCAATGCTTCACTGATCATTTCTGCTGATTGAATCATTCCTTCTGTATGACACTGAACACATGCCGTGTTATTAAAAACATCAATAATCAATCCGGGCAGTCCGTCTCCTTCGCCATGAACCAAACGGTACATGGTGGTATTTTTATTTGGCAACCCGATTGAATTTCTTGCTTTCAAAGCACCTTGGATTTTATCTTTAAAGAATGCTGCGCTTATTACAGTCTGTTCAAACGATAAAACTCTGGCCATGATGCTGCTTTTGAAAAAGTGAGCAATGGCCAGAAATTTCCCATCTGCACTTAAAACTTCAACAACATCTCCGTTCTTCAACTCCTTATCAAAACTTTCCACTGCTCCTGAAAAAATCCACGGATGTTTCAACAGCACGGAACGCTCCCTGTTTTTTTTCAGAATAAGTTTCTGCATTTTCCGATCAGCGCTTATGCTTTCTTCCGGAATGAAATCCATCCTGCTTTTACGTATAAAAGCAACTGAAGGATGATCATAAAAATCATTACTATCCAAACAATTGCATAGCCGTAAGGACTGTAAAGTTCAGGCATGTTGTATTTCATTATTTCCCCTGTTACAGGATGGGTGTAGGAAAAATTCATCCCGTAAACCCCAACAATAAAAGTAAGCGGAATGAACACGCTGCTCACAATGGTCAGTACTTTCATTATCTGATTCATCCTGTTGCTTACGCCTGACATGTAAACATCCATCAGGCTGGAAGTAATCTCTTTGTAACTGTCAACCATGTCCATTACCTGAATACAGTGATCATAGGCATCGCGGAAATAAACACGGGTTGAGGGAGAAAAGTGTGATAATTCCGTTCGAAGTATATCATTGATTTTATCTCTTTCCTGCCAAACAGTTCTTCGAAGCATAATCAGTTCCCGTTTAATTTCAAGAATACGGTTCATCTGTTCCCGTCTTGGTTCATCTATCAATTCATCTTCGAGCTGGTCAAGTCTTTCACCGGTTTTTTCAACCAGTGGATAAAACAAATCAATGCAGGCATCCATCAGCGCATAAGCAAGATAACCGGCTTTCTGCGTTCTCAGAAATCCTTTGCCTTTACGAATTCGCTCTTTCACATTGATAAAAGGATCGTAATCAAAATCATGAATAGTAATGACTGTATCTTCTCCTATTAAAAACAAACTTAGCTGGTCATTATGCATACCCTGTTCCGACTCCCACAACACGCGGGAAATACAAAACAAATGCCCCGGATATTCTTCCGCTTTCGGTCGCTGATATACATTGAACACATCCTCCATTTCAAGCCTGTGCAACTGAAAACGCTGAGCCAGCTTTTCAAAAAAAACTTTATCGCCAAATCCTTTTACATTGATCCAATGCGATCTGCCTGTATATTGACTGAGCAGGGCATCCATTTCTTCGATTGATGATACAGCCCTTTCATTACAATCCTGCTCATCATAGTGAAAAGTATAAACAGCAGGACGGGTTGCATTCTCAGGAATGTTGATTGCCCCCGGAGAGGTGCCCGGAGCTTCATGTTTCGATCTTCTTATTCGGAATCTGCGTTTAGCCATCGGCAGGCGAAAATAAAGATTGCCTGCATACCGCACATGTGCCTATTTAATCTGCACTTCCTTTTCGGTGATGGACTGATTGATGTACATCAGCCTTTTGCCGTTGATTTCAATAGCCGTAACATTAAAAGCAGTAAGCCGAAGAATACCTTTTCCGGGAGTAAGCATTGCAAGTTTATCGGGAGTAAATACATGCAAAGGAGAATTGGCTTCACGTGTAGCGTAGTAATAACCCCCTGAAGAAAAGATGGTGTATCGCAAGCTGTCGGCATTCTGAACGCCCTGCTGTGTGTTCACTCCGAAAGACTGATTGCGGTCAATTACTTCAGCCGTGCTGAGCAGAGGAGAAATTTCGGGAATGGTACGTGTGCATAAAAAATTTACTTCGGGAAACTGGCTGCTGCCTGACACCGTCCAACGATGTGCACCGGAACTGATATAGTTGATTCCTTCGGGATTGAGATTGTCAGGATTATAAGTGTATTGATTGGATGAAATGGTTAAAGGAACATCCTGAACTTTCACTGTTCCCGCAGAAATTGAATTTCCGTCATTATCATTAAAACGTGCGCGGGCTTTGCCTGTATGATGAGCAGTAACTTGATTGTTTTGGTTAACAAACTTTGTTTCCTGAACAGAAAAAAGCATGGCATCGGTTTCAGGATAAACCGGAAGGTACTCAAACGTTTTTACTTCGGTTGCAGGAACTTCGGTGTAGGTATCGGGAAGATACTCTTTGGTACAGGCCGAAAGAACAAACAATGCAAACAGGAAGGCAATTCGTGTTAGATTCATAGGTGGCAGGTTAAACGCAAAAATTAGTGAATGGTTGCCTTGATAAGCGGTAATGTTCATTCAGTCTTTCATAGATATTTGCTGAAATATATTGGAAATTCTTCCGCGCATCCGCGACCCTGAAGGGTTCTTACACACCAATCTTTTTCATAATTACAGTTTAAGAGTGCAAATAGAACTTTAATTGGCTCTTTAATCTTTTGGCTCATTTAAAAAGCTCCTCCAGTGGTTTGCCGGTGCAGCCGTTTGGAAATTCACAGCCGAGAAGAAGGGATAAAGTAGGAGCAATATCAGTTATGTAAACCGACCTTACGCTGCTTCCTTGTTTTATTTTCCATCCTGAAAAAATTAACGGCACATGGGTATCGTAAGTGTAAGGCGAACCGTGAGTAGTTCCTGTTTTGCGCGACCATTCAATATATCCGGGACGGATAAGAAATGCCACATCACCGGAGCGTTTGCTGTTGAACCCGTTTTCGAGAAATGATAAGGGTGGCTTATGAAAATCATTCTGCCGGAGGTCATCAGAAGTAACTGCTTCGGTTATGGGTTCGAATTGAAGTATAAAATCAGCCGTCATACGCCTCATTTTAGCAGCATCAACTTTTTTCTGCTCCATTAAACGATGATTCAGAAAAACCTGATCATTGTCAATTTTCATCACCCATTTACCTGTTCCGAATTGCGTACTGAGGAACCTGCTGAGTGTATCGGTAAGGGAGGAAGAATTAAAAAATCCACCGGGTAGTTTGTTGTCATTCAAAAAAACAGGATTCGGAACGGCTGCATGATCGGCTGTTAAGAAAACCATGTATTGCTCCTTCCCTACCCTTGCATCCAGAAAATTAAAAAGGCTTTCAAGATCGCGGTCAAGGCGCACATAACAATCCTGCAATTCGATGCTGTGAGTTCCGAACTGATGGCCAATGTAATCGGGAGTGGAAAAACTTACGCAAAGAAAATCAGGAATGGAATCGCGGCCCAGATCTTCTGCACGAATGGCTTCAAGTGCAAAATCTCTGGTGAACGTGTTTCCTGCAGGGATGTAACGGATTAAACCAAGATTGCCTTTTGCAATGGCAGGAATGTCGTGAGGAAAAACCGGTTTTGTTTCTCCGCTGAAAGTTTCTTCATAAGCATTTTCATCTGCAGTGCTTTGAGAGTATTGTTCAATCGGAAAAAAAGTTTTCCAGGGCAATTTCAAATGCTCTTCCGCAAACCGGTACGAGTTGAAACTTTTTACCCAGTCAGGTAAGTTTTTCATATACCAGGTGCTGGTTATCCAGTTGCCGGTGGCTGCATCGTACCAGTAAGCAGCATTGGCGCTGTGGCCGGCAGGCAGAATGGCTCCGCGGTCTTTCAGGGCAATGCCAATAACTTTTGATTTGAAGTTGCTGGTGATGCGCAGTTCATCGGTAATGGTGGTAGTGATCAAATTTTTCGGAGACATGTAACCGGCCTTTCCGCCAACAGGAGTTACACTTGAATCCTGAGTACAGTATAGGCTTACCTCACGATGTTTATCATACCAGTCGTTGCTGATAATGCCATGAACCGAAGGGGTTGTTCCGGTATAAATGCTGGCATGGCCGGGTCCTGTATAAGTTGGCATGTAATTGTAACGCATATCATGAAAAGTAAAACCTTCTTTCATTAATCGTTTGAAACCGCCCTGAGTGTATTGATGCTCGAAACGGAAAAGATAATCGTACTTCATCTGATCAATGACAATACCGACTACAAGGCGCGGTCGCGGTGTAACCGTTTCCTGTGCTGATAAATTAACAGGTTGACTGAAAATAACAGCAGCCAACAGAATAAAACTATTCCAACTTACTATTTTGAGAAACATGATGTATGATTTTTTGAAATGCAAAGAAAACGAGAAGTCCGCAGGCAGCACCAACAACCCAGCCTGATATTATATCGGTAACATAGTGCCGGCCAAGGTAAATCCGACTGTAGCCAACAAGCAGGCAGTAAGAGATCATAAGAGCGCTCATGAGTTTTCTGTTGTTTTTAAATAACGGAATGAGAAAAAAGGCAAGTGCAGCCGTATTGGCAGCATGGGAACTCGGAAAACCGTAAAGGCCACCGCAGCCGTCAGGAAGTTTTAACATGGAGGCAATCGGTACATGATGACATGGGCGGTATCGCCCGACTGCATTCTTCAGCAAAACCGAAGTTTGATCGGAAAGCAAAATCAAAACCGCTGCTGCAATCAGTACATAAACAAAATGCTGCCGGCAGGTTTTAAAAAGAAGGATGGCCAGCAACAGGTAAAACGGAATCCATGTAAACCGATTGCTGATCAGTACCATCACTTTATCAATAAATTCGTTTCCCGAATGATTTATGGCAAGAAGAATTTCGAGATCAATGGATTTTATGAGGTCAAGCATTTCTCCGGTTTACCGGACAAGTTTAGCTATTAAATGTCAGTTATAATTTACTGAAATGCGAAATCTATTTTAAAGACTGCATGCGCATCCGTAACCCTGAAGGGTGCCAGCACACGCCAACAGTCTAATCATTCAGATACTGCAAACCGCCAGTGTGAACACAAAGTACCTGATTGCCTTTTCTGAAGTACCCCGCTTTTGTCAATTCATAAACTCCAAGCATCATTTTGCCTGTGTAAACCGGTTCAATACGAACATCAGGATGCATAGCTGAAAACCGATTCAGAAAATCTGATAGCCGTTGAGACTTTTTTGCCATTCCTCCTTCGTGAAAGTCGTCAATCACCATAGGCAAATCTTTTGAAATACTTTCATCATTAAAGAACTGTTTGATATTGCTTAGTTGTTCTTCCCTATTATTTAAAACTGCCATGCCGGCACATTTTGCATTGGTAACGGCAGCCATTCCGGCAAGTGTGGTTCCGGTAGCGGATGGGCAAAAAATAAAATCATAATCCTGTGAAACATCATTCAGAATTTTCTTGCAGCCTGAGAATCCGTTTATATCAGCAGCACCCTGCGGGATTACTTCTGTTTTTAAATCGGCAGGCAGTTGTTTCAATACTGATTCCAGCGCTTTGTGTTTATCGGCAAAAATGAAACGCGAAACGAAAAATAATTTCATTCCCTGCTTTTCTGCTCTTTTCAAAGTGATATTATCCTGTTTCTCTCCTCTGATGATGCCGATGGTTTTAAATCCATGCTCCTGCCCTGCCTGAGCCAGCGCGGCAATGAGGTTACTGAAACATCCGCCAAAAGAAATCAGCACAGGCTTTTCTTCAAAAGGTAAATGCCGGTACTTTTCAATAAGAGATTTCAGTTTAAACCATTTATTGCCTCCGGTAACGGTGTTCAGATTGTCAAGCCGTAAAACATGAATGCTTATACCGGCATTGCGTGTAAACTCATCTTCAAGAAAAGTAATTTCGGTTTTCGGGAGAATCATGGTACATTTCAAAAAAAAGGCTTTCAGCATTTGCGGCTCAAAGTAATAGGTAACCGGAGTTAAATGTCAGTCAAATTTAAAATTCCTGCTCTTAAAATCCGGTTCTTGTATTGACGTGGTTGGTTGTGAAACGGCCAATGCGGTAATACACACAACTGACGGATTTTAATCTGTAACTATCTTCGACAGGAATTACTTGGAAGAGGTAAATTTTTCGATCTGATTATTTACGGGAGTCAGCGATTTTAAGTAGGCAAAAATTGCTTCTATGTCTTCAGTTGTCATGCCGGCATACATAGTCCACGGCATAACTGATTGAAATTCGCCAGCCTGAACTTTTGAATTTACATACGAACTGTCTGCATACATTTTAAAGCGGTTTACAAACTGTTCACTTGTCCAATAGCCAATACCTGTGTTCTCATCGGGAGTAATGTTGGAAGACCTTACCACCGAGCCGTCTCTTAATTTAAAATCAAAACCTCCGGCATAAGGTTCGCCAACAAATTTACCTTTATCTTGCCGGGTATGGCAGTCCATACACCCTGCGGCCGTAGCCATGTATTTGCCGTAATTGATTTTGTCAGTTTGCTGCGGAATAGAAGAAAACAGAGGTTTTTTCGGAATGGTATTGATAATAAAATTCATTGGAAAATCAGCACTTGACGATTCCGTAATGTTTTCGATGGGTTTCAATGTTCTGATGAAAGCAATCACAGCTTCTATGTCTTTTCGGTCAAGAGTTCCGTAATTATGATGAGGCATAATAGAAAACAATGCTCTGCCATCTTTTGTAACTCCGCTGGTAATAGCCCTGAATAGTTCCCCGTCAGTCCAATTCTTAAGGTTAAAGGGGGTTAGGTTTGGCGCAACAAACTTGCCCGGAAAACCTAATGTTTGGTCGAAGGTTTCACCACCTTTACCTTCCGTACCGCTTATCATTGGTCCTGAGAATAAACCCCAGTCGCGTGTTGAATGGCAATCCATACATAACATGACATGATTGGCTAGGTATTTTCCCCGTTCTATATTTTCAGCAGTAAGTTCAACTTTCATCTCCGGTGCAGGGTCTATGTCTGGAAGCATCGTTTTTACATAAGTAAGCAACAAGCCGATAATCAGTAGCAGAACTCCGGTTAGGCCCAAAATGATTTTGATAAATTTTTTCATAATAATAAATGTTTATTGAAATCTTTCAATGAATCAGCAAACCTTAAAATGCTCAGAATTTGCAAAAATAAACAAGCAAATAAATTCGGCAGATTATTGTGATGACAGGTTTCGGCAGGAACTTTCTTATACATAAATGCGACCGGCATGATAATTATCAAAGGAGCCGGATCTAAGAAATACCGGAACATGAGGCAGAAGAACAGTCACCAATTCTTCAGCATTAAGTGAGTTGACAGAACTTGCGACAAAAGAAACGCCATAAGCAATAGCAGGAAACCATACACCCAACATCAGGGCATTCATCAGATTACAAATAACATTTACAACCATCAGCACAAGCATTTCAAAACACGATTTGATAATTTCCTGCTGTTCCGGTGTGGCTGTGGGAAATTTATCCGGCAATCTAGGCCATGCAGCATATTACCGGTACCGACCGTCAGCAACTCAGTTTTCAAAGTCCGGAACAGCAGATCAGCCATGATAACTCCGCGAGGGTGATAGATGCCTTTGTTGAGAAACTTGATTTTAAAAAGCCGGGGTTTGGTTGATGAGGAATGCAGCGGCTTACAATAAGTAAACGGAGAATTGCCCAAAGGCAATCATGAACACCTTTGAAAATAAAATGTCGTGAATAAATCGCTTTAATTATGACCGTTTACAACCTGAAACGCGTAATCAACATTCTCGGCATTGAATCTTTATTGAAAAAACTCAAAACCTGGAAGCCGAAGTACCCCCGGCTTCTGTTTTTTGAAAAAAACAGCTTCTTTAAAGGCTTTTATATGCACGAATATTTTTCACTTCAGAAGTTAGCCGCATAATTTTCTTTAATAAATCATCCCTTATATGGCTTCTGAATGCTTCCTTTAGCTTTATCCGCAATCCATGTTGCGTTTAAGAGGGTATTTTCACAGCCTG
>CAADHD010000010.1 GCA_900696575.1 uncultured Bacteroidota bacterium | reverse complement strand
TGACAGTATATCCGAACCCAGCGCATACACAGGCAACAATAGCCTTTAAAGCAGCAGAGCAAGGAAGCTATGCCATTACCATGAGAGATGTAATGGGCCGCACAGTACGCAGCATGGTAACAACAGCACAGGCAGGCGTACATCAGATGGATGTAAATCTGAATGATCTTGCCAAAGGCATGTACCTCATTGAGCTTCGCTCCAAGGCAGGAACAGAAGTTCAGAAGTTGATTGTAGAGTAATCTCAAACAATTATTAAAATCAAAACCCTCTCCCGATGATTCGGGGGAGGGTTTTTTGTTTTGGAGGTTTAACACTTCATTCGTTATAAACAACAGCAAAAGCATTAAAAGATGATAATCTTCGTTGTTATTTAGCGCATCTATATGGGTGTAATAAAAAGGCAGTCTGTAAAAAATTTTTTCACATCCTACGCAGGGGTGTTGCTTGGGTTTGTAAACATCATGTTTGTCCAGCCGCGTTTTTTGACGGGTGAAGAGCTCGGATTAACACGTGTACTTTATTCATTCGCTTTGCTCGTTGCCAGTCTTGTTCCCTTAGGTACCGGTAACATGACTACACGATTTTTTCCTGAATTCAGAAATGAAGAGAAAAGGCATCATGGCTATTTTGGTTTTCTGATGCTTGCCACACTAATTGGATTTGCATTGGTTTCCACTTTGCTTTTCCTGATAAAAGAGTTTTTCATCGGAAAATATATTGCCACCTCACCGCTGTTTGCCGATTATTTTGAATGGGTATTCCCGCTTACATTGATATTGGCATTTGCACAGCAACTGAATATCTACTGCTACTCGCTTTACAAATCAACCGTTCCTGCCTTTCTCAATGATGTACTTACGCGGATTGGAGTCATTGTTCTGATTTCACTTTATTTTCTGAAACTGTTTTCATTTCAAACCTATGTATTCCTGTTTGTTGGCATTTATGGATTGCAATGTATCGGATTGATTCTTTACATCCTGTACGAAGAAAAGCCATCACTTAAAATTGACTGGAAATTTTTCAAAGACCGGGGATGGAACCGTTTGCTGGGTTATGCCATAGTGCTTTGGCTGGCTGCACTTTCAGCAACAGGATTAAAGGAACTGGCTACCGTTTTGCTGGGAACCATGGTGAAACTTGATTTGGTGGCTGTTTATGTTATCTCTGCCTTTATACCAACGCTGATAGAAGTGCCGTTGAACGCACTTGACCGTATTGCCACCTTTAAAATTGCAACAGCATGGAAGGAGAATAATTTAGAGGAAATAAGAACAGTTTACCATCGTTCATCGCATTATCTTTTTCTTATCGGAGGATTGCTTTTTCTTCTTATCAATTGCAATGCAACAGCTTTATTAAGCCTGCTTCCTGAAAAATACCGCAACACAGAATTACTGATTCTGATTTTAAGCGCAGGTACTTTATTAAATATGGCTACCGGCCTTAACGGACAAATTATTTTCACTTCGGGGAGGTATTACTATGCAGCTGCCGTGATGGTGTTTTCAGTAGCCGTTAATTTTATTCTTCAGTTAACCTTAATTCCGGTTTTGGGAATAACGGGGGCTGCTATAGCAACAGCACTAACAGGAATTACCATTAATGTAATTTATACCTGGATTGTATGGAGGCTTTTTCAAATGTTTCCTTTTGACGGCAGCATCATTACTCATGTCTTTTTTCTGGGAGGAATTTATCTTGGTATGCAGGTTATTCCGCTTATGGGGAATCTGATTTTGGATGCAACTATCAGATCATTAATTATATCATCAGCCTTTACTTTATGGATTTACAAATTCAACCTGATGCCGGAGGTAATGGATTTTTTCGGAAAAAAGAAAAACTGATTGATTCAGCTTTGCGACCTCCATTTTTCAATAACCTGCTGCATATCATCAGGAAGCGGTGATTCGAAATACATTTCTTTTCCGGTAGCAGGATGTATGAATCCGAGCGAGCGTGCATGAAGTGCCTGACGGGGAAGAATCGAAAAACATTTTTCTACAAACTGGCGATAGCTTCCGGTTACAGTTCCTTTAACAATCCGGTTTCCTCCATATTCAGAATCGCCAAAAAGCGGATGGCCTATGTACTGAAAATGCACCCGTATCTGATGTGTCCTTCCTGTTTCTAATTTGCAATCAACCAGAGTTGTGTGATGAAAGCGCTTCATCACTTTGTAATGGGTAACAGCATGCTTGCCTGAATCGCCTTCCGGAAAAACTTCCATAATTTTTCTGTCTTTCCGGTTTCTTCCAATGTGTCCTGTAATGGTACCTTCCTCTTCTTTCAAATCGCCCCAGACCAATGCTGTATAATTTCTTCTGATGGTCCGGTTGTAAAACTGTGCCGCTAAATGTGTCATAGACACTTCGTTTTTAGCAATGATGATTAACCCCGAAGTGTTTTTATCTATACGGTGAACCAATCCCGGCCTTATGCTTTCCGAAATGACAGGCTTACCTTCCAACTGAGGATTGAAATGATAAGCCAATGCGTTTACTAATGTGTTTCTGTAATTGCCATAAGCAGGATGAACTACCATGCCGGCTTTTTTATTGACCAATACCAGGTGCTCATCTTCAAAAATAATTTCGAGCGGAATGTTGTCACAGTAAATTTCAACCTCACGCGGAGGATGGGCAAGTACCACAGTAATAACCTCACCGGGCTTGACTTTGTAACTTGACTTAACTTCTCTGCCGTTTACCCTTACGCTGCCTGCAGTAATAGCAGCCTGTACGCGGTTGCGCGATACATTCTCAATGCGGTTAATTAAAAACTTGTCTATACGCAGCAGCGACTGGCCTTTGTCAACCTGTATGCGGTAATGTTCATACAGTTCATCCTGCTCGTGCAGTTCTTTTTCCGGTTCGTCATGCAGCATGAGCTGATAATTTACTCGGGTTTATCGGGAGAGAGATAAACATCTACGGCTTCGCCCTGATTGATTTGAGCATCGGGCAATGCTTCAGGAACCTGTCGGGAAATGAATGCACGCAAGGAATCCTTAACACCTTTATCATTGACAATAGCCCCAATATTCAAACCTGAACCTTTCAAAACAAACAAGGCTTCTTCCAGTGTTAATCCTGTAAGGTCAGGAACAGGAATGCGGATGTTCCCAATGCCATCGCCAAGTGTTAAATCAACCGATGAGCCTTTCTGAACTTCATCGCCTTTCTTAACTATTCTTCCATTTACAGTAGCAGAGAGAACGCAGTTTTTACACAAGTCAGGCTTGTAGGAAATTTTACCGCTTACTAATCCATACGTTTTAAGGATAGCTTCGGCCTGTCGTAATGAAACATCTTCGAGATCAGGAAATTTTACACCGGGAGCATTGCTGCGGGTTATGCTCACATAAATGGTTCTGTTATCCTTTACTTTCTGCCCTGCTGACGGATCCTGTTCAATTACCGTTCGCGGGGGTTTGTTAAGATCAAATACACTGGAATCAGCAATTTTAATACGAAGTGATTTGTTTCTTAAAAAATCTTCAGCACGGTCAACAGTCATGTTCCTCAAATCAGGAACGGTGATAGTGTTGCCGTGATTGGTATAACTATCGAGCCATTTGTAAGTTAGTCCCACAATAAGCACAGCTACTGTGGAAGCAGCAAGCAGATTAAGTATAAATCTTCGTGAGAGAAGAAGAGAAAAGAGTTTACTCATCGGTTGATCAGTCAAGGCAAAGATGCCTATAATTCCGATTTCTGTCCTGACGGATGATAACGCTGCATGCCATACGAAATAATCCGGTCAATAAACTCGAACGGTTTGTAATGAGAGAGGGCAGCCTGATGAAAGATACACGTGGCAGGAGTCATTCCCGGCAGCGAATTCACTTCTATAAAAATGACCTCCACCCGTTCGTCTTTATAAATTCTCACAAATGCATCAATTCGTGCATAGCCTTCAATTCGAAGTAAACGTGCTGCTGCTTCTAATTGTTCTTTTACCCGGTTAGAAACAATGGTGTTTAATCGCGAATCGCTACTGAATCTTGCGGGAGTGATATTCTGTCCTTCTCCGGCCAGAAATTTTTCTTCAAGTGAAAGCACATCGCCACCGGCCAGCGTTTCGCTCGGTTCAAAAATTTCGAAAGTAAGGTTACCACAGGCATCGTAACCGGTTACCATGCCACCGGTAATTTCCAGAAAATGCACGGCATCTCCTTTGTTGATGAGTTCTTCAACCAAAAATTGTTTTTTGCGAGGAAATTCTTCTCCGGTTTTGATGCGAAGAAGATGGGAGGGCTGTTCGGGAAATGAATCTGATTTTCTGAAAATCATTTCAGCAAAAGCGTGAAACTCGTTTTCGGTGCGTATTATTTTCACAGCCGAGCTGCAGCCGTCATCTACAGGTTTGGCAATAAAGGGGAGCGAAAATTTTTTCATTATTCTTTCTTCCGTTGCGGAAGGGTCGTTTCTCCATTCTTCTTCACTTACTAAGGTGTGTTGTGCAGTTTTGAATCCATGTTGCATCAGCAGTTCGTTAGTGCGGTACTTATCAATGGTAAGCTGCGAAGTTTCAAATCCCGATCCGTTGAAAGGAATTTTAACGGCTTCGAGCTCGCGCTGTATCTGCCCGTCTTCTCCCGGCCTTCCATGCAGGGCAATGAATGCAAAATCAGCAAGCAGAGCCAATTCAGCAAATGAAATTTTTCTGGGCGCTTCGAGGTTGCTTGCGGAGCCGAATTTTTCTGTTATCTGTTTGCATTGCAGAATGATTTCGGATACCACTTCATGTCTATTGAAATGATCAATCTTTTCGCGAATGTCATCGGCATTATCTTTAAGCAGCATGTTTACCGGAATGATGTAAAGCGAATAATTGTTTTCATTGCCATGAAGAAAAACAGGGATGGGATGGTATTTTTCTGATGAACTTAATTTTTCGTAAATGTTTCTTCCGCTTTCAACGGAAATATGCCTTTCTGATGAATAGCCACCCAGTATAACCGCCACTTTAATTTTTTGCTGTTGCTCATGTTTTGAGCCTGTAATGGCATGATCCAATTTTTCGAGCAGGTAAGGAAGATGTCTGTAATTTTTAAAGTCATGAATACGTGCAGCCATGGATGCACGGATGATGTAAGTTAGAAACTGCGAAGGATTTAAACCGATTTCTGCTGCCTGATGAAAGAAGAACGATGAAGGCATCATGCCCGAAGTAGTGTTTGGGTCGTTCAATAAAATATGTCCTGAAGGAGTAATAAATCCATCAATACGCGCATACACATTAAAGTTAAAATAACGGAACAGCTTTTCACATTCACTTCTTATCTGATGAATCTGTTCGGTGGGAAGATGGATCGGGGTGATTTTGCGTGATTGGCCGGGAAGGTATTTGGCGCGGTAGTCATAAAAATTACCGGGTTTGATAATCTCAGTAGGAGGAAGGGCAACAGGTTTTCCGCTTTCATCTTGAATTACAATGCATGAGAATTCTTTACCGTCAATAAAGCTTTCGGCCAGCACTTCTGTTTCACCATCGCAGGCTTCAATAATAATTTGTTCTTCCTGTTCTGCAAACAATTGACGGATTATCGAAAAAAGTTCTTCAGGATGAGCAATGATTTTATTTTCGATATGAACGGGCATGCCTATGCCTTCGCGCAAATCACATAGTTGGCGTACAAAGGCAATCTGCTTTTCATGTGACAGGTTTTGCCATTCTTTTCTTAATAGCTTTAAGGAGAAGAAAGCGAGATTAACTGCGTTTTCGAAAGCAATCAGATCAGAATTTTTCAATGCAGAAACGCCAAGTGAGCTTCCTTGGTTTGCCGGTTTTACAACCAAAGATTGACCGGTTGTTTTGTAAACCCGTTCAGCAATTTTCGATTTATCTTTTTCTGAAAACCATTCTTCGCGTGTTATCACCTCATAGTGCGGGGCATCAAAACCACCGGCAATCATCAGTTTTCTTTGTAATGCTTTGTTCATGCCTATTGCAGAAGGCAAAATGCCGGATCCGGAATAAGGAATACGGTAAAACTCCAGCAATCCCTGTATGCGTCCGTCTTCGCCATCGGTTCCGTGCAGGCAGAGAAAAGCAAAGTCAATCAACTCACTTAGCGCCTGCGGTTCAATGCGTGTTCCGGTATTACGAATGAGTTTCAGTTGTTCGGCCAGGGAAATTTCTCCCATGCTTTCGGCATAAATCTGAAATTGATTAGGTGAAGCCGGCAGCCATTCTACCGGAGGATAAAAATCGCGGATGCTGCCCTTGTAAATAAATTCCCAGTTGAGAAGAATAAAATTTCCGAAGCTGTCTGTAAAAACGGGTACAGCTTCAAAAATGTTTTTATCAAGATTGTCATAAACTGTTCTTCCGCCTGCAAACGAAACTTCGCGCTCGCGTGAGGAACCTCCGAAAAGAATCCCGATTTTAAATTTCATACTTGTTGTAGTTACAGGCAAAAGTAATTACAGGCTGATAGCTTCCGGTAATCATGAAAACACCGGATGAAACCTGTTATCAACAATCAAGGTCAGTTTATTTGATATTGTAACAGAAAACGGGAGAGTTCGCGGCAGGCAATGCTTCTATGGCTTATTTCATTCTTTTCGGAAGCCGTCATTTGGGCAAAGGTTTTCTGATAGCCTTCGGGAATGAAAATCGGGTCATAACCAAAACCATTGTACCCTAACGGAGAATGGGTGATGAATCCCTTTACTTTTCCTTCAAAAAATAAAACCACATCAGAAACAATAATTGTAATTACAGTACGGAAAACGGCATTTCGGTTGGTAATGCCATTCATCTCTTCTAATACTTTTTTAATGTTGGCCTGGTCAGTACACTCAGGGCCGGCATAGCGGGCTGAATAAACACCGGGTCTGCCGTTAAGTGCTTCAATTTCCAGCCCGCTGTCATCGGCAAAGCACCCACCTGTGGTGCGGTCGTAAACATAACGCGCTTTCATAAGAGCGTTTTGTCTCAGCGTTTTACCTGTTTCAGGTAATTGTTTGCTGAATCCGATGTTGGCTAAAGACTGTACTTCGTAACCCGAAGGGAAGCATTTTCGTATTTCAGCCAGTTTATGAACATTGTTTGATGCAAAAATGAATCTCATAAAAGGTTAGTGACTTTTACTTTTAGTTAACTTTGTTTTCGACCCAAAAATAAAACATACCATGAAACATGCTTTTCTGACGATAATTATCGGGGCTTTTTTATTTCATTTTACCTCTAAAGCCCAATGTCCTGTGGCATCTGTTTCGATTCCTGACAGCGCCTGTGCAGGAACTCCGATAGCCCTTCAAAACACATCAACAGGTGTAGCCGTTCATCACTGGGATTTCTGCCCCGGAGATTTGGATACAATCCCTGCAGGTAGCAATATCGGCAATACAGGAGGTCTTAATTTCCCGAATCAGGTTGAACTGATTGAGGATAATGGAAATTATTATGCATTCATTGCCAATTTTTTTTCTGACAATATTGTGCGTGTTGATTTTGGTGCCTCTTTAGATAATCCCGCTCCAACTACCTTTACTTACTCCGGATTTTCATGGCCTGCAGGAATTGATGTAATTAAAGAAGGAGCTAATTGGATGGCCATGGTTGTGAATTATAACAACCAGCGTCTTTATCGTTTAGACTTAGGCTCATCCATTGCGGCCAACAACGGAACTATTACTGACCTTGGCCAGTTTGGGTTTAACAATCCGAGAAATGTGAAAATAGTAAATGACAACGGTAACTTTTTTGTTTTTATTACCAATGACGCTGGCAACTCGATTAACAAAATTTCGTTCGGTAATTCATTAACCAACACGCCTACAGGCAGCACCTTATCAGATGCTTCCTTCAGTTTTACATGGGGGTTTGATGTGGCTTATGATTGTTCAGTAAACAAATACTTAGGTTATGTTGCAAATTATAATTCAGGACAGATTTCGGTTATTGATTTCGGCAATACGCTTGCAAACACTGGTTCTGTAATTCATACCCTAAGTCTTTCAGCCGGCAACATATCCACTTTAAAACTTGCTTATGATTTTAACGGATGGAGCCTGATGACACTCAGCAACAGTAACAGCACCCTCAATCAGGTGAAGTTGGGAAATGATTTATTCAGTCAAAGTCCTCTAACGGGTTATTCCGGATCGGCAGGAAGCATCAATCAGCCCCGGGGTATTGACATGCTGAAAGTAAACTCAGAGTGGTATGCTGTTGTAAGTAATGTCGGAAGTAATACGCTTTCAGTTTTAAAGTTTTCGAAATCCTGTGCTTCATCGCCTGATGTTTCAGGGGCAGCTACCCCTCCGCCTGTAGAGTTTTTTAACGGTGGTTGGAATCATGTTTTGTATCAGGCATACAATGCAACGGGATTTTTCAATGCGGTAACCGACAGCATTTACATTGCCCCAGCGCCAACGGCTGTATTTAGTTTCGGAAACGCCTGCCTGAATGCCCCCGTAACCTTTACGGATCAGTCTTCTGTTGCGGCAGGAACAATTAATCAATGGAACTGGAATTTCGGGGATGGCTCTCCCAATTCATCATCTCAGAATCCTCAGCATATTTATACATCAGCCGGTACGGTTTCTGTTCAGTTAATTGTTACTTCAGACGCAGGTTGCAGCGATACCTCTTTACAATCGTTAACTGTTCATGAATTGCCAATAAGCAGTTTCAGTTTTAACAATAACCAGTGCAGAGGACAGGCAGTACCGTTTACCGATACGTCCATACCACCGTTGAACAGTGTCATCACAGGATGGGAATGGAGTTTTGGAGATGGCAGCCCCGTTTCTCAACTTCAAAATCCCTTGCATGCTTTTGATTCAGCAGGCATATTTACCGTTCAACTTATTGTGTTTACCAATAATGGATGCAGTGATACCAGTGTTCAGTCTATTACCATTGTTGCAGGACCGAAAGCAGAATTTGATTTCAGCAGTACCTGCGTTGGCAGCACTACCTTTTTTAATAACCAGACTACCATACAAGGTGGCGGGACATTGACTTATCAATGGGCTTTTGGTGACGGAGGAACCTCAACAGATGAAAATCCTGTATATCAGTATCCGGCTTTTTCTGCCAACTATACAGTTCAGTTAATTGCTGAATCGCAAAACGGCTGCACGGATACTATTTTGAAAACAATAAGAATCAGCGACAAAGCTCATCCATCCTTAACTTTTTCTCCTTCTGTTTCCTGCATCAATTCAAATATTCAGTTCACAAGCACTTCCACAGTAAATCCCGGTGACAGCATTGTTGCAATCAGTTGGAACTTTGGAGACTCTCCCAGCATATTCCCGGGTAATCCTGTAATCCATCAGTATTCCAACCCTGGAACTTATATAGTTACTATTTATGTAAAAACATATTCTGACTGTGACACATCCTATTCAACCACCCTTACGGTAATTGAAAGCCCGGTGGCTGATTTTTCATTTCAGAATGTTTGTCTTGATTCTTCCATTACATTCATCAATCAATCAACTACTCCTCCGGGAACAACGATTGATTCTGTGCTATGGGATTTAGGTGACGGAACAATGGCAAGCGGAGCTGTGGTAAATCATTCTTATCAAAGTGCAGGGGCCTACACAGTAACGCTAACCGTGATAAACAGTGCCGGATGTTCAAACACTATTCAGAAACAGGTTACCGTTCATCCGCGTCCATTGGCTTCATGGGTAAATTCATTCCCTTGCAGCGGTAACGCAATCAACTTTTTTAATACTTCGGGCATTCCAGGCGGAAACATCACTGCATATCAATGGAATTTCGGAGATAACGGAACTTCTTCTCTGGCAAGCCCCCAGCATGTGTATCAAACATCAGGCACCTACCAGGTTCAATTGGTTGTTTACAGCGATTTTGGTTGTACCGATACCACTGTAGAGCCGCTGACGGTTTATCAATCACCGGAGTTTGATTTTTCTTATTCGCAGACCTGTCTGGGTAAGCCTACTCAGTTTACTTACGTCAATCAGAATCCCGGACAACCTGATACAGCTTCTTTCTGGAACTGGAATTTCGGAGATGCTACTCCGGTTAGTACCATACCTTCGCCATCCCATCTGTACGCTCAATCAGGTACCTACAATGTTACACTGATTGCTACAGCATTTAACTCATGCTCAAAGACAGTAACCCGGCAGGTTTCCATCAATCCGGTGCCGGTTGCCAATTTCAGCACTGCTAATTTTATCTGCATCGGAGCTCCTTCGCAGTTTACCAATCAAAGTACTATTTCATCAGGAAGTATTAGTCAGTATATCTGGAATTTCGGGGATGGCTCACCACTGTCATTTGCCGTAAATCCTGTTCATACGTACAACAACGTTTCTTCATTCACAGCAAAACTGATTGCTATAAGCGACAGCGGATGTGCCGATTCTACAGTGAAACAAATTTCTGTAGCCGCATTGCCTGTTATCAGTTTTTCGCCAACACCTGACTATGGCAGCCCTCCGCTCACGGTTTCAGTACAAAACACAACATCAGGCTCAAATACTTATTTGTGGAATTTCGGAGACGGAAGTCCGTTGCAGACAGGTGCTAACCCATCGCATGTTTATACTGATACAGGCAGCTTCACTATTACAGTAATTGTAACCAATTTATCAGGCTGCAGCGATTCACTTTCAAAAACAGTAGATGTTGTTATTCCTTATATCGACTTGGCTGTTACACAAGTCAGTGCAGTTATTCAGAATAGTCTGCTGCAGATGTATGCACAGATAAGTAATCAGGGAAATGTAATTGCCAACAAGTTTGAACTCCGCTCAAATGCCGGCATCGGAAGTATGATTTATGAGGAGCATTTTCCGGTTCCTGCTTTATTGCCCGGTCAAACTATCCTTGTTCCTGTTAAAGCACGTCCGCTTGTAAGAACAGGGTTTGAGCCTGAATTTTATTGCATTGAAATTGTTTCTGTAAACGGGGCGCCCGATGATGTGCTTATCAACAACCGGAAATGCGGCTCGTTGAATGATAATTTTGGTACCCTCTCAATTTTCCCTGTTCCGGCTTCAGAAATCATCACTGTTGCATTCAATGTTCCTGCCGATGGATCGGTGGAACTTTGTATCTATGACGTGGCCGGAAGATTGGTCAGCTGTGAGGCCGGAATACCGGTTACTAAAGGACACAATGAAATAAAAGTACCTGTTGGCACTCTCAGTTACGGCTCTTATGTCTGCAAAATCATTTTCGGTGATTTAAAACAAACAGGCCTCTTTCTTAAAACATATTGAACGAAGAAATTCTCCTGAATTTCGATTTCATGTATCGTTTTCCGCTTTCTGTTATAAACAGTTTCCGCATGTTGTAGATGACCGGCAATAACCTTATTTTATTTTTTATTGTGGCTGCCTTGAAAGACTGAATGAGGATATCAATTTTATGTTCTATGAGGAACATTTCTATTTCGAGAAGTTCATGCGGTGTGCAGTTTTCTCGGGCAACAAACTCCTGTTTAAGTATGTCTAATTCACGAACAGCATCATTCACCATGTAGATTTCAGGATGAAAGGCAATGCGGTAAATCATGACTTTATGTAAAAAAAACTCAAATTTTTTATTAAAATAATTTAAAAGGTTTCTTTTTGAAATGCGGGTATGTGTTTCGGTTTGTACCCGTTCAAAACGATAAGAAACACTTTGCGGATTTATTCTTACATAGTACAAGATCTCTTTCAGATTACGGAGGTTGTAGCCGTTTGAAAGGAGGCGGCTGAACAACTCGAAATCCTCGCTGTGAATAAAATCCGGATCATAGAGATTCTTTTTCAAAACTTCTGCCTTGGCCAAAATAACAGCATGGGTAAGCGGAGTGGAAAAAAAAGATTGGAAGTGCAGTGCTTTTGATAAAGTGGTTTTAGGATAGGAACGCTGTACCTCTTTGTCCGAAAGATTGATGTAACAATATCCGGCAGAACATATATCCGTTTCGGGATGTTCAAGCATAAAAGTCAGTTGCTTTTCCAGTCTTTCCGGATGGCTTATATCGTCAGCATCCATGCGCATAATGTATTCTCCACCGGATAGCTGAACCCCTCTGTTGAGGGTGTATATCAGTTTGCGGTTTACTTCATTTCTGTAAAACTTAATGCGTGTATCACTCTGTGCGTAGCTTTCAATGATGGCCGGTGTCGGGTCGTTTGATCCGTCATCAATGATGATGAACTCAAATTTCCGGTATGTTTGATTTAAAATCGAATCAATAGCCTTATGCAGAAAGGCTGCTGAGTTATAGCAGGGCATCAGAACGGAAACAAGCGGTTGGGGATTCATTTTTTTTGTGCAGCGTTCCGGAACAGGGCCTCAAGTTTATTGCCCATTACTGTTTCATTGTAGCGGGCCTCTACATCAGATTTGCCGTTACTTATAATGAGGTCTCTGAAGGATTTGTCATTTAATATTTTAGTAATGCCTTCAAAAATGGCATCGGCATCTTTGTATGGAACCACAAAAGCATTCCGGCCATGTTTAACAAATTCACTTGCAATGCCTGAAAGGGTAAATACGGAGGGTATTCCTGAGGCCAGCGCTTCAACATAAATCTGGCCGTAAGCTTCAGAATGGGAGTCAATCGGGGCATGCACAAAAACATCCATCAGCCGGTAAAGAGCAGGAGAGTCTTCTTCAAAATCAATCAGGGTATATTTTTCTGAAGAAATTTCTGATAACAATTTTTTGATTTCGTTAGAGTAATTACCGCGGGCATTGGCAAGCAGCAGGTGTGCGTTCGGAAACTCATCCAGCAGCTTTCTGAATGCAGGAATGATGTATTGAATGCCCTTCCAGTGAATGAGACGCGATATCACACCGATAACCGGATACGGTTTGCCGGCAGGGAAATACTTTTTTATCAAGGTATTGATCCGGTCCTGATTTACTTCTCTGAAATTATCAAGCGGCAAACCATGAGGAATTAAGATTACCTTTTCGGGGTTTACCTTTTCTTTTTCAATTAAAATTTTACTGACAGAAGGCGAAGGAGAAACGATATGGGTAGCCAGCGAGTTAAGCAGCTTGTCAAATTTTACATAACCGGGATGATAAACGTGATGCAGCGAGCTGTGATGCCTGCTCAGTACTCTTACTTTAATGCCGAGCAGCCAGGCAGGAATAAGGCCAGCCACATTGGCATCAAACAGGTTGGTGTTAATGACATCAGGCCGTTCCATAAACAAAATTCTGAAGATCTTAAATAAAGCTGATATCAGGTTTTTCTTACCTGCATAAAAAATATCCCAAGTTTTAAAATTCTTTTCGCGCAGATATGTTGAATAACTGGATGGCTTTCTATTCAGCAGGATAAATCCGGTTTCAAAATCTTTCACCTTGGCTAATTGCTCAGCAATGGCTTCATTGAGCAGAGCACGTTCAATGAAACTGAAAATGTAAATGATTTTTACCGGCCTGTTTGACATTGTTATTCGGTTCTCGCGGCTTTTAGTTCTGTAAGCAAGTCAATGATCTTATCAATAAACTTATCGTAACGTGCATGGTCAAGAAAGTTTTTAACGGCAGTTATGTCGTAATTATTCTTTTTTTGAAGGCAGGCATCAAGCAACTGAATAAAGGATGTTTGATTGTTTGCAAAGTAAATAGCCTTGTTTTCCAGTTCGTCAATTTCACAATCAACAGAGGTTATGACAGGTTTAAACTGAGCAAGATAATGAAGCGCTTTTAACGGGGAGCGTATGTCACCTGTTTTTTTGGGGGTGAAATGGTAAGGGATAATACAAGCCGAAGAAGCATGAATAAAATTCTTTAGTTCCTTGCCGTCTTTCGTTCCCAGGTAACAGGCATTGCTTGATGATAAAATTGTTTCGAATAATTTTTTATTCGATTCATTCAGCATTTCAGGTCCAACGAAAATAAAATTGTAGTGGCTGAAATGCTGAACCAGGGTAAGAATAAGCGAAAAGTCATTGGCATCAGACAGCGTGCCGGTAAACAAAACAAAATCCCCGTATTGCTTTCTAATTTTCTCTGATTCCCGATCATCATGCTGCAGTTCATCATCACTGATGGCCTGTGGAATGCAAAAAACATTTTTGTGCATGGTTGAAAAGTACTCTTGATTTCTGGGGCTTGTGGTTATGACCAAATCAGAGCCCTGAAGGAGAAAACGGTTGGCGGCTTTGCCACGATAATCATCCACCACATGATAGATGGTTCCATAAAACTTACAAGAGGAAGCCGTAAGCATGCGTTGCGGATCAAACCTCCATAAAATTACTTTTTGTGCGTTTCTATTTCTGAGGATGCGTTTTATTCTTGAGAAATTGATAAAATCATTTATCCTGATGGTTACCCAAAGACTTTTAATGACCGGTAACAGATTAAGGTATGGAAGGATAAAGAGATTCTGGTTAATCTGTCTGGTTTTTGACCATAATAATGAGAGATTTGGCGGCCATTTTCGGGGCGGATCAATGAAATAAACGGTGTGTTTTCTTGAAAGCTCAAGAGCATAATGCAGTTGTGTGTGCATCATTTTACCCCAGGGCTCATCAGAAGAAATAACGAATATCATTCCTTTATCGGCAACAAAACTAAATTTTTAAATTTTGGTAAAGGCATATTCAAGCCGTCCTTTTTCATTGAACCGGAAGGCGTAATCGGCAATCTGATGAAGATTAAAACGGATAAAATAAAAAAATGAATCTCGTGCCTGTCGGGTAGTCATAAATTGATCTTTGTAAGCTGTGCTTACATCAAGCGGAAGATGGAATAAGTTAAATGTATTTTTTAGCATCGCTGCCAGTCTGCCGGGTTTTGCCCGGAGGTATTTTTCTGAAAAAACATCTGAAAACTCGCCTGCAATCGTTTGCCCGCTTGTTGCTTCTTCAAGTTTCTTTTTGAGTTGCCATTCAAAAAAAATTTTTCTACTTGAGATTTTATCTGTCTCTGAAATTTTATTTTCCAGTGCATACCAGGCTTTACGTTCATGGGCAGTCAGTATTTTACCCCACTCCTGATTTTTGTTTCTGATAATATTTGATTTGTTTGATTCGAAGTACTCGCCCATGCAGGTGCGCCATCCTTCCGGCAAATCAACATTGGCAGGTTGATGCCATTGATGGTAAAGCAAAACATCGGATTCAAAATAACTGCACCGGCAGCCGGATGCCTGAAGCCGGTGGTGAATATCATTGTCTTCTATTCCCCAGAAACAGTAATACTCGTCATAACCCCTGATTTTTTCCAAGGCATTTTTTTCAATCAATGCCAGACCTAAAGCGTGCGATGCACTCTTCTGATAATCCTTTTTTTCTATGGGCTTATTAAAATCAAATTTCTCAGGAAGATATCCTACTGAAAAAAAAACAGCTTTATCGGTACGGATCAGCTGTTCTGAGACATGGCTGAACCCTTTATCAAATATCATGTCCACATCAGCCGTAAAAACATAATCAGCCGCTGCCAGTTTAATTCCGGTATTTAAGGCATGCGACCTGCTCCATGGCATTCCCAGGGTATGATTGAATACATATTTAACAGAGGGGAATTTTCTTATCATTGATTTTATCTGTTCCTGCATTCCTGCATCACTGCCGTAGTCAACCAGAATAACTTCAAAACGATCGGCTGATTCCTGGTGGCATAAGCTGTTCAGGGAGCGTTCTACTCTTTTTGCATCGCGGTTTCGATAAGGGTAAATGACAGACAGAAGAGGCTTCATTAATTATTTCTTACGGGCGCAGACAATATGGTACAGACCGTATCCGTGGTTTTCGAGAAACTTTAAAAAGTTTTTTTTGAGGCCGAATAAAGTGAGCATCTTTCTCAATAGAAAATTTCCAAGCAGACCGGGGGTGCCGAAAGTTTTGTAATCGTGAATCCAATGAGCATGAAATGTATTCAGAATTTCTATTTTGAAAAGCGGATTCAGCTTTTGAAGAATCTGTTCCTTGCTGAGCCATTGTTCAACAGGCTGTTTCCATGTTTCCCTGTCTTTATAAAAATGATAGGCATACCAGCGGGCATTGGGGGTTGTCATTACCAGAAAACCTCCCGGCTTCAGCAAAGTATAAATGTTGTTGATATACTCTTCCTGATTCAGGACATGTTCAATAACTTCAGACGAAACCACAATATCATAAAAAGCAGGAGGCAACTGGTTGCTTACTGGTTCGGCAGCATTGATGACTTTGAAAGTAACTTCCGGAAAAAAACCGGCAGCACGCTTAACCGATTCGGACGAAAGATCAACTCCCGTAACATTTCCAAATGCAGTCAGTTTTTGGCTAAGCCAGCCTCGTCCGCACCCGAAATCAAGGATATTTAATTTATCGCTGCCCTGCGTTGCCGTAATTTTAATTAAAACAGATTCTAAAACTTTCCAACGATAGGTTTCATCAAGATTTATATCAGAAGGATTGCCTGTTTCTTTGCCGAAACGCTGATCGTAATAGGCCTTGCTTTCTTCTAATTTTTGTTGATAGCGGTTCATTTAATTCGAAATTTTTTCCCAGAAAACATCGGGCGTAAAAATGCGGTTTATTCTTTCAAGGGGCAGTATTCCGCTTCCGGAAACATCCAATGCTTCTACATGAAATGTGGCGGCATCGGCTATGGAAACAATGTCGGCTATGCCAGTTCCGAGAAAAAGAGAAAGCTTGTAATTACCTGCCGTAAGCGGAAGTTTGTGGAGCGAAATCCGGAATGAGGTTTTGCCGTTAAGCGAAGGAAGGGGAATGCCATAGTGTTTGTTATTAATACCCATTATATCGGTTCCGAAATGATCGCTGATGACAATACCGATAACAGGATTCGGAATTTCTTTCTCACTTTCACATTCAATAATTATTTCTGATTTGCGGCCTGAGGTAAAATGTCCGGACAATATCCCTTCGTTAAACATTTTTATGCGCTTGATAATACCACCCGATACTGCCGGAGGAATTTCAATCACTCCCTTTTCTGTTCCTGTGTTTGCCTGGTAGTTCATATTGAGGTACCGGTCTATTACCTCTGAAGTGTTTCCTGATGCGACCATTTTCCCTTTTTCGAGTAAAACAGATTTAGTACACAAAGAATTTAAAGCGGCAAGGTTGTGGCTTACAAAAAGGATGGTTTTTCCACTACCGGCAACCGATTCCATTTTACCCATACATTTTTTCTGAAACTCCGCATCGCCTACGGCAAGCACTTCGTCAATTATGAGAATTTCAGGTTCAAGATGGGCGGCTACTGAAAATGCAAGCCTCAATTGCATACCGCTGCTGTAATGCTTAAGCGGAGTATCTAAAAATTTATCTACGCCCGAAAAAGAAACAATTTCGTCAAACCTCAATTGAATTTCTTTTTTTTTCATTCCCATGATGGCCCCATTCAGAAAAATATTTTCCCGTCCGGTTAGCTCAGGATGAAAACCGGTGCCAACTTCAAGCAGGCTGGCAATGCGCCCATTGTATTGAATTCTTCCGGAAGATGGCGGGGTAATTCGTGATAAAATTTTAAGCAGTGTTGATTTGCCTGCTCCGTTTTTTCCGATGATGCCGATGGATTCGCCTTCTGCTACATCAAATGAAATATCCTGAAGTGCGTAAAATTCTTCGCGGGTGATGCGTTGTCTGAAAAGGCTTTTCAGTTCGTCAGAAAGGGTTAAATAACTTTTGGTTTCCTGATGCCTGATCTTGAATTTTTTCGAAACAGAATGTATGCACAGAACAGTTTTCATCAGGCAATGTCGGCAAAATAGGACTCTGTTTTTCTGAATACAAAAAAACCGAGAAGGAGCATAGCAGCATTAATTAACAGAGAGAAAAAAAGAATGCTTTGATCGGGCTCGAGGCCTGCAATACCGCAACGTGCAAGATGAACCGGGCCTGTCATCGGGTTGAGTTTCATCAGAAGTCTTGACCATTCATTTTTTACAACAGAGTCTGAATAAATTACCGGAGTCAGAAAAAGCATAATCTGAACGAAAAACGGAACAATATAACGGAAGTCGCGGTACTTAACCGTAAGGGCAGACAGTAATAAGCCAAGCCCGGTAGCCGCACATACCGAGAGCAGGAAAGCAGCAGGAAACATCCACAACATGGCAGCAGATGGCGTAATGTTGTAATACAACAATATAATTCCGAAAAGTACCAGGGTGATTATAAAGTCGAAAGCAGAAACAAGAATTGAGGAAACGGGAATGATAATGCGTGGGAAGTAAATTTTTTTGATGATATTGGCATTTAACACCATGCTTGCTCCGGCATTTGAAATTCCTGTGCTGAAGAGGTTCCAGAACAACAGACCGGTAAGTGCAAAAACAGGATAGTTGATTCCGGGAGGCAGGTTATGATTTAACACCCGTCCGAAAAACAAGGTGAAAATACTCATCAGGATAAGCGGCTGAAGTATCACCCACGTAAATCCCAGTACCGTTTGTTTGTATTTTACTTTTATGTCGCGCCACGTAAAAAAATAGATTAGCTCATGGAAGCGGATTAGTTCTTTAAAGTCAAAAGAAAATCCTTTGGCCGGACGAATTTCAAATTGCATGAATAAAAATTAACAAGTAGAATGGAATTGCAAAGATGAAAAAAAAGAGGAAGGCCGTTTCATACATAAGTTTGATGTAGATATTTAGGTTACTTTTGCATAACATTGCAAATAAACTAACAATCAATGTGTGGAATAGCGGGTTACTTTTCAGCGACCAGAGGTCTTGATGAGGTTTCCCTTGCAGCAATGACCAACTCCTTGCAGCATCGTGGTCCGGATTCATCCGGTTATTACCGGGATGATTTTTCAGGACTTGGTCATCGAAGGCTTAGCATCATAGATCTTTCAGCCCGCGCCAATCAGCCAATGACTTCGGCTAACTCACGGTATGTTATCGTTTATAATGGCGAAGTTTACAATTACCGTGAATTAGGAGCGATGATGACAGTGCGTTCTGATGTATCAGGATCAAATCAGTTTCGTTCGGCAAGTGATACAGAAATTATATTGGAAGGATTCAGCAAATGGGGTGTAGATGTGGTTCATCAGCTCAACGGTATGTTTGCTTTTGCCATTTATGATAAACTGGAACATACTCTTTATCTTTTTCGCGACAGAATGGGCATTAAACCGGTGTATTATTATTGGGATGGAAGTTTGTTCGTTTTTGCCTCTGAACTGAAAGCATTAAAAGCGGCAGGCTGCCTCAACCTGACCTATAATCAGAATGCTCTTTACCAGTTTCTGCACTTAGGTTACATACCCGCACCTCATTCCTGTTATAATAACATTTACAAGTTACCGGCTGCTTCTTATATCAAGATTGATGTAACAGGAATGCAGATTTTTAAATACTATGACATTAAACAGAAACTCAGTAATTCCATAATCACGGATAAAAGCCAGGCCATGGTGATGCTGAGTGACCTGATGACCAGTTCGGTTCAGTACCAGCTAAAGAGCGATGTGCCTTTTGGAGTTTTCCTCAGTGGTGGGATTGACTCAAGCCTTGTTACTGCGCAGGCCTCCATGCTTTCGGGAATAAAGGTTAAAACTTTTTCCATTGGATTTGAAGAGTTCAGTCACAATGAATCAACGTATGCAAAAGCAGTTGCATCGTATCTTGACACCGATCATCATGAGTTTATTGTTTCAGTAAAAGATGCAGTAAGCCTGATTGATAAAATGCTCACTATTTATGATGAACCATTTGGTGATTCATCAGCCATTCCAACAATGCTGATTTCCCGTTTGGCAAGAAATTATGTTACTGTCAGCTTATCAGGAGAGGGCGGAGATGAACTGTTTTTCGGATATGGATTTTACCGATGGGCACGCAGACTCTCCAATCCTGCAGTAAGTATGAGCAGAAATGCCTTGGCTGCTGTTTTTTCCAGAATGTCATCACGCTACCAGCGGGTTTCACGAATGCTGGATTATCAAACAGATACCTTCCTGCCTGGACATATATTTTCACAGGAGCAATACTATTTCAGCATGAACGAAATAAAGGAGATAGCCAATAGAGATCTTTCGTTCAATATAAAAGATGACTTTCTGTTTAATGACAATAACGTGTTAAGTTTTTCAGGAGTGGTTAAATCAGGAAGCAGGGTAAAAGTGAGTGAAAGAAAGCTTACTCCTATGGAAATTCAGGCCCTGTTTGACCTTCAGTTTTACCTGCCTGATGATTTACTTACAAAGGTAGATCGGGCAAGTATGTACTATTCACTCGAAACAAGAGTTCCCTATCTTGATCACCGTGTACTTGAATTTGCGCTTAACCTTTCACCTTCCTTAAAATATCATAATGGTATTTCTAAGTTTATTCTTAAAGAGATTTTGTTCAAGTATCTGCCTAAGCATTTATTTGAGCGGCCAAAACAGGGATTTGCCATTCCACTGAATAAATGGCTTGGTAAGGAAATGAAGTTTCTTATTGATGTTTATCTGGATGAAGCGATTGTAAAGAAGCATGGATTTGTTGACAGTAAACAAGTGACAGCCCTGGTAGAAAAATACCTTTCAGGAACAGAATATCTTTTCAACCGCCTCTGGCTGCTGATAGTACTTCATCATTGGCTTGAAAATAATAAAATGAGTTACGCGGCCGAAACAGAAGCAGGCATTTTAAGAAATTCCTGACTTGCTTTTTTTTCCTTCAGAAAATAATTGATAATGTAAAGACTGCTGATATAAAAAGGCAGAATCGGAATTCTGTACCTCACCAGACTTCCAAAATTACTGGTTGAAACCCCAACAGAAAAAGCAAAGAAAATACTGAAGGTAAGTGAAAAAGTTAATAAATGATGCTTAACAAAATAAGGAAACACCCCAAAAATTTTGGTTTTAAAGAGAATGATAATAGTAAAAAATAAGAACCAAAGATTCTCTGCACCTGAGAGAAACATTACTAAGTTATTAGCTTCCCATAAGTAAGGTCTGAATATGGCAGCTTCGATGGCAAGATGTGAATGCCTCAATAAACTTCCGACTGTAGGCTCCAGATTGCCAATATCAAATGAGTTGCCTCTATAATAATCTGCTTTTAAATCAACCTGAGTAACAACTGCCTTTTCAAGCAAATTGTCAAGCGTGTATTGGCCAAGTTGACCGGAAAGCATCAATAAAATCACATAAGCAAATGCAGATGAAATCAACAAAAACACAGGGGTAGCCGTTGCCCTGACAAAAGAACCTTGAATGCGCGACACATAATTATTTACTGTCCAGATTAAAACTCCGGGTAATAAGGCTATAAAGATGTATGGCTTAATGCTCAGTATCAGCAAGGATGATAAAATCAGGCCAATAAGGTTGCTGAAAAACTTCTTACGCTTTATAAAGATAATATAAAAGCTACTGAAGAAATAACCTACACAACTTAAGGTAATAGTATCTTTCAAAATTCCTGAACCCCAAAACACTACCGATGGGATAAACAAAAACGAGTATGCCAATTGGTTGTAAATTACAGGGAACTCAGAAACGAAAACGCGATACATTTTCCATATTCCTCCAAAAGAGACTACAGCAAACAGCATAGAAGCAACAAGAAAACTATTGGCTCCGAATAACGTTGCAAGAAATGCCAGCCTTACCACATTGATGGTATCAGTCGCTTTGTAATAGATAGGCAATCCAGTTGATTGTGAGAAATAAAAGTAATTGTCAATGTTCGTTCCTTCTTTAAATACCTGAAAAAATGCAGCCGGATTCTGAATAAGCAGCCTGTTCCAGCAAAGTGCGTCATGAAAATAGCCAAGTGTATCTCCTCCTTTGTAATAAAGTACATAGATTAAAGCAAGACTTAATGCCCCTATAATTTTAATAGCTAATCCTGTTAAAAAATACTTGTATTCGGGAAATTCAGTCTGGTGCTTGCGCTTGATGAATTGACCGATCAGAAATATGAAAAAAAGGTAAAACGGAACCAATAACCAATCATAAACCGATAATGCCTGAAATCCCATCTTTAGTTATTTTTGAAAAGCAGTTTCTTTCCGGACAATTTTATTCTGATTGGCAAAAGTACTTTATCTCTCTTATGATGGAATGACCGACCCGCTCGGCCGGTCGCAGATTATACCATACCTTATTGAATTGTCAAAATTTGGTCATGAATTCCATCTTATCAGTTTTGAGAAAAAAAGTAACCATAATGAGTTTCATTCTCTGTCGGCCTTGTTAATGGCACATCATATTAAGTGGCTTCCGTTAATTTATCATAAATACCCACCGGTAATTTCAACCATTTATGATTTGTGGGTGATGTACAGAAATACCTTAAAGGTTATTTCTGAAAATAAAATTGATTTTATCCATAGCAGAAGTTACCCCCCATCGTTGGTAGCATTGACAATAAAAAAGAAGAAAAAGATTCCTTTTATCTTCGATATGCGCGGCTTCTGGGCCGATGAACGTGTGGAAGGGAATCTATGGCCAATGACTAATCCGCTTTTCAGGCTGATCTATCGGTTCTTTAAAAGAAAAGAGAAGGAGTTGCTCCTGCATTCGGATGCAGTTGTTTCCCTGACTGAAAATGCCAAACAATGGATGATTAATGAATGGAGCCATACCGAGGTAAATGTGCCGGTGTATGTGATTCCCTGCTGTTGCGACACTAACCTCTTCATCAAGCAAACACCGGAGATGAAAAAAGCATCCAAATACGCATTGCAAATTCCGCAGGATGACTTTGTTCTTGGTTATGTAGGTTCCATCGGCACATGGTACCTTCTTGATGAAATGATGCAGTTTTTCAAATGCCTTCAGGAATTAAAACCTGATTCATGGTTTTTATTTATTACAAATCATGAACATGAACTCATTCGCAGGAAAGCGGATGAATATCAGATCAGTAATCTGAAAATTGTTTCAGCCACCAGAAACGAGGTTGCCGAGCTGTTAAATGCATTAGACGCATCAGTTTATTTTATTAAGCCTTCCTTTTCAAAAAAAGCTTCCTCACCGGTTAAACAGGCTGAGTTGATGGCGGTGGGAATACCTGCGGTTACCAATTCAGGAATTGGTGATACCGACTTGTTTTTTACGGATGAATCTGCCGGAATTCTTATCCATGATTTCGACAGGAGTCAATTTATGAATGCTGTAGAGATTCTGCTGTCAGGGAAGTTTGATCCAACCGTTATCCGGCAGATTTCATTAAAGCATTTTACCCTTCAGCATGGAGCCAAACTTTATGCTGAAATATACAACGGCTTAGTAAATCGCATCAATGATGATACTTCCCGCCATGTATAATATTCAATGCACGGTATAATTGCTCGGCAAACACAACCCGTACGAGCTGATGAGAAAAAGTCATTCGGGATAGCGAAAGGATAAAATCGGCTTTAGCTTTCAGTTCATCGGAGAAACCATAGGCTCCACCTATAACAAACACAATACGCTTGACACCCGAATTAAAAATCTTCTGCAAGTGAGAAGCAAAACGAATGGAATCAAAAAATTCTCCTTTTTCGTCAAGCAGGCAGAGATAATCAGTTTCTTTCAGTTGTTTTAGTATCAAACGGCCTTCTTCCAACTTTGCTTCAATAGCTTTAGAAGCAGAAGTATTCAATACCATGGTGTTAACTTTTAAATACGGATTTACCTTTTTTAAATAATGATTTATTCCCTCTGCAATAAACTTCTCTGAAGTTTTGTGAATCATTAAAATTGTTATTTCCATTTTTAAGTAGCAGAGAATAAGGTGATATTGCTGGTTTAAATGTTTTATCGCTTAATAATCAGATGCTTAAGCCTGTTCGTTTGGCTTGGTTTTTGGGTATGTTTGAGCAAATTTTCAAATGAAACCTTCCCATTATTTAATTGCTCTGTTCCTTTCTGTTTGGGCTGTCAATGCTAAAGCTCATGTTGATATTTTTGATGATCTCGCCAACATTATCCGGAGCGGAGATGCAAGGCAAATATCACGTTATTTCGGCAGCAATGTTGATCTGACAATACTTACGGTTGAAGAAGTTTACAGCAAAGCTCAGGCAGAACAGGTGCTGAAAGATTTTTTTGCAAAAAATCCTGCCAAATCATTCACGATAATACACAAGGGCTTATCAAAAGAAGGCTCGAAATATGCCATTGGCTCTTATATTTCTGCACAGGGAATTACTTATCGCACTTATCTTTTTGTAAAAAATGTTGGAGGCAATGATGTAGTTCAGGAATTAAGATTCGAAAAAGACTGATTCAATTAAACAATCATTCAGGAGTGTTTGCCGTAACAGACGCTCCTTTTTTTTTGGATAAAAAATAAAATGCCGGTTCGTTAAAATCATGTAGGTTTGTGAAATGAAACCAGAGGAATATTACCGGATGTGGCTTGCCGAGGATCTAGGGCCGGGTGATTATTCAAGCTTGTCATGCATTAAGCCAGGGCAGCAAAGCAAGGCTGTTTTGAAAGTGAAAGAGAATGGTGTGATGGCAGGTTTGGAAGCAGCTGAATCCATTTATAAAACCATTTGTGGGGATAAAGTTTCTTTTGATGTTTTTAAAAACGATGGAGAGGAGGTGAGTGCTGGTGATATAGCTTTTGAAGTGAAAGGAAACACGCGTGAAATTCTCAGAACCGAAAGGATTGTTCTGAATTGTATGCAGCGCATGAGTGGTATTGCTACTCAGACAAGAAAATTCTGCGATGCAGTTGAAGGAACCAAGGCGGTTATTCTTGATACACGCAAAACCACTCCGCTGTTCCGGTATTTCGAAAAATGGGCAGTCAGAATTGGCGGTGGCCAAAATCACCGGATGGGATTATATGATATGATTATGCTGAAAGATAATCATATTGACTGTGCAGGAGGAATAGCCAATGCACTTCTCACCACTCATAGATACCTTAAAGAAAATCGCCTTTCCTTAAAAGTAGAAGTGGAAACACGTAATATGGAAGAAGTAAGACAGGTACTTGATGCCGGAGGCGCTGACAGAATTATGCTTGACAATTTTACTCCGGAGGTACTTTCACAGGCGGTTGAACTGATTAACGGAAGGGCAGAAACCGAAGCCAGCGGAAAAATTATGCTTGAAAATGTGAGGGAGTATGCTCTGACAGGTGTTGATTTTATTTCAACCGGCAGTATTACCCATTCCTACAAAAGCCTTGACCTCAGCCTTAAAATTTTCTGACAATGCTCAAAAAGTTTGAATCGCTTCCTGTAGTTCAGCAAGTCATTACACTTTCAAAGCATATTTCACCGTGGGGATTTGACAAGGCATCACTTTATGAAGTAACAAAATTTTTCATCCGCAGAATGATGGAAGGCGAAATACAAAGCAGGGCGCGCTCTATTGCTTTCAGTTTTTTTCTTGCTTTATTTCCGGCTGTTATTTTTCTCTTTTCACTCATCCCATTCATCCCCATTGATAATCTTCAGGACAAACTTCTTGTTTTGCTGAATGATCTTATGCCACCTAATACTTATGAAGCTTCGCGTCAGACAATTGAAGACATTATCACCCGTCAGCGGCACAGTTTCGTTTCGCTGGGATTTCTGTTTACACTTTACATCAGTTCCAACGGTATTCTTTCTATGATGGAAGCATTTAATTCGGGAAGTGAATTTAAATCCACCGCTTTCCGTATGCGGCTGCGTTCTATCTGGCTTACTGTTTTTCTTTCTCTGCTCATCATCTTCACCATTATTTTGATTATTACAAGCGAAATAGCAATTTATTACCTGAGCAATTCCGTTGAACTTCATTCACGGTTTCCCATTACCGCTGTTGTTGCCGGCAAATGGATTATGCTGCTGCTGCTTTGCTTTACAGCCATTTCCTGCCTGTATTACTTCGGATCGCATAAGCATGAAAAGTTCAGATTTATTTCTCCGGGTTCCATTCTTGCAACGTTTCTTATTGTAGTAACGTCTCTCGGCTTTAATTACTTTATTGCCAATTTCGGTCAGTACAATAAAATTTATGGCTCCATCGGAACTTTAATTATCATTTTGGTCTGGATTAACTTCAACTGCCAGCAATTAATCATCGGCTATGAACTGAATGCAGCTATCAGTAAAGCCAAGCGAAGCAAGTCGCAGGAAATAGTTTAATCTTCGGTTTCGGTTTTGTTACCGCCTACGGTACGGATGGTTTCCCATGGATGATTTCCTTCCTTGCGCTGAATGATGTATTCTTTCACTCCGTCTTTCCACCGGGTATATGGTGTCCACTTAAGTTTAACGGTTTCTGTAGTTTCATCCATTTCCGAAACCAGAAGAATTGAAGAACCAACATATCCCGTATCAGCAGCCACATCACAATCATTCAAAGGAATAATCATGTAGAAATAATTTTGCTTGTGTACATCCACATGGTGGTCATCGTATTTTAATTCTGTTGGCGGAAGTGTAGTGATTAACTGGTAGTTTGATTTGTCTTCGCTTCGGTAAAGTTCATATCCGGTTACACGGTCAGGATAAGCCTGCGGAGCCTCCCATTCAATGTTTACGTATTGGTCATCCACCACTGTGGCAAAAACTATATCCACATACTGTGCTGTTAATGCTGTTGAGCCGGTTGCGGAAGTATCACTGTAGGCAAAATAACTGGAACCGCACAAATCTCTTGCTCTTACTTTGTAATTATAAATGTCGGGACATAAGCCTGTACTGTCAAGATAGGCGGTATCGGATGATGGAACAGTTGCTATGAGGCTCCAGTTCTGTGATCCGGTTGCTTTACGAAGTAATTCATACTCACTAAAGTTACAACCTTTGTAAGGCGTCCATGATACATAAATTCCACTCTGTTGTTCAGCAGCAGATAAATTAATGGTAGTATGAACATCCAGTTGTTCGAGCGGAATGCGGTTTCCGCACCGGTCTTCCGTCTGAATGCGGTAGCTGTAACTTTCGGTCAGGGTATTGGGAACATTATCGGTAAATGAGTTGGTCACATTCAGTGAAAGAGCATTGGTATCAATAACCGAGAATACCTGATTCCATATTCCCGTTTGATTATCGAGCCTGAAAAGATGATAAGCCCAGATATCGGCATCAGCTACATTGAGCCATGTAATTTTAACTTTAGTATCGTTTACTACCGATGCGGCAAGAATTTGTGAAGGAGAAGGAGGTAATGAATCATAAACGGTGATGTAAGCAACTTTTTCAATCGAGTCATTACAGATTCCGTCATTTGATACAAGCAATGAAACAGAGTATAACCCCGGCTGTGTAAAAGTTATGGAAGGATTCTGCAACTGCGAAGTTTGTCCGTTGCTGAATGTCCAGTGGTAAACTGTATTTCCTGCTCCTGATGATTGGTTGATAAAGTTAACCGTTAACGGAGCGCAGCCTGTTGTTACATCCGATGTAAAAGCAGCAAGCGGAGAAGCGGAAACCTCAATACTGATAAGGGCGGTATCGTTACACACGTTTCCTGAAAGGGCTATTAAACTTACCTGATAGGTACCGCTGTTGTGGTAAGTATGAACCGGAGTACTGAGTGTTGAAGTACTTCCATCACCGAAATTCCACAACAGGTTGGCGGTGCTGCTTCCGGTTGCATTAAACGATACCGCCAGTGGCGTACAGCCTGCTAATACATTAGCCGTAGCCGAGGCTACCGGCTTATCAAATACTTTGACGGTGTCGGGATATACATACACAGCATTGCATCCGGTGCTGTCCTGTACAATCAGAGAAACAATATAGTTGCCCGGAGAGGAGTAAATATGAACAGGATTGAATACTGCAGAGGAATCGCCATCACCAAAATTCCAGAAGTACGAAATGCCATTTATGGTTTGATTTGTAAAATGCACTGCAAAAGGAGCGCAGCCTTCTGAAGCAGATACACTGAAGGAGGCTACCGGCCCGCGAATGATAATGTCTGTGTTCCAAGTAGTGGTGTCTGTGCAGCCTTCATCATCAGAGGCAATAAGCGATACTGTGTATTGCCCGGGCGTATGATACACGTGTGAGGCATGTTCGGAATTGGAAAAACTTCCATCCCCAAAACTCCACAACCACGAAGTTGCATCAGAGGATTGATTAACAAAATCAACCAAAGCAGGAGCACAGCCGGAAGTAAATGCAGTTGTAAAATCGGCAGTAGGCCCTGAAACAAAAATGGCGGAATCAACTTTATAAGTGCTTGTGCACCCGTATGTGGAAGTAATAGTAAGCTGCACATTATAGTATCCGTTATGTGAGTAAGTAACCTGTGGATTGGCTTGTGTGGAAGTCAGCCCGTTTCCGAAATCCCAGTTCCAGGAAACTGCATGTCCTGATGAATCGCTGAACGAAACTGTTACCGGGGCACAACTTGTTACCTGAGGTATGGTGAATCCGGCATAAGCAGCATCAAGCACCGGCTTAGAAATGGTATCCGAACATCCGTATTGGTCAGTAATGGTGAGTTTAACATTACGGGTGGGTGCTGATTGATAAACATGAACCGGATTCTGCTGATTTGAAAAATTACCGTCACCAAAATCCCAGAACCACGAAACAGCATCGCGGCTCGAATCGCTGAAGGTTACCGTAACCGGTATGCAGTTTCCGCTTTTGGCAAATGAAAAATCGGCATCGCGGTACGGAATGTAAACCGAATCAGTTAAAGTATAAGTGGCAGAGCAGTTGTCTTTAAAGGCAGTAAGGGTAACAGTATAATATCCCGGATTCTGGCTGCCATAAACCTGACTGCCGTTTATTCCTGTACTGAAATTTCCATTACCGTAATTCCATAAATAACTTGTAGCACCTGACGATTGATTGATAAACTGATAACTTATATTCCAGCAATTGGGATTCACATTGCCGGTAGTGAATTTTGCAACCGGTTTAATTACTTCAATCGAATACGGTAGTGTAAATGTCTGCTGGCATCCGCTTGTATCGCTTACCACCAGTGAAACATTAAATACTCCGCTGTCCTGAAATACATAAATCGGATTGGCAGCTGTTGAAGTAATTCCGTTTCCGAAGTTCCAGACAAATGATGAATAGTTAAGATTTATGCTGCTGAAATGAACCGTATCGCCAGCACAGATTTTTCTTTTGTCAGAAAGAATGGCATTGCCCGGAATGCCATAGAAAGTTTTTTGTGTGAAAGACGAACAGCCTGAAGTATCACTCACCGTAAGTGAAACTACATAATTGTTGGTCGTATTGGTATATGTATGCTGAGGATTTGATAGAAAGGAAGTATTTCCGTCACCAAAATCCCAGTTAAAAACAGTGGCATTTATCGAAGTGTTCTGAAGTTGTACCGTATTTCCCGAGCAGGAACCTGAAGGTACTATGTTAAAGCCGGCTTGCGAACCTTTTACTAAAACCGATTGTGGGCGGAAAAGCGTATCTGTTATTCCTGATGCATTGGCAGTTACCAGTGTTACATCATACAATCCCGGAACAACGTAAGTATGCACAGGATTTTTAAGGTTGGATGTTCCGCCATCTCCAAAAAACCATTGCCAGCTTACGGCATTCAATACCGGTGAGTAAAAGTGAAAACTCAGCGGAGCGCAACCGCTTTGCGGATCAGGCTGATGAACAACTGTTGAATCGTTTCCGAGATTGATATTGCCTGCACCGAAAGTTACATTCGGAAAAGTGATTAAATAGCTGCAACTGTCATTGAATAAAGTAAGTGTGATACTGTAAGGCGGAGCAGTATAAAAAGTGTGTAGCGGATTCTGAAGCGTACTCGTTGTTCCGTCACCAAAAGTCCATAACCAACCGGTGGCTCCCTGAGAATTGGCATAGAACTGAACGTTTAGCGGAAGCACGGTGACTGTAGTAGTAGCGATGGGCGAAGCGCTTAAAGGCTGAAAGTTTACAGCGTAATTGTGTGTTGAAGTATAGGTACATCCGTCAGCCGTAGTAATGGTAAGCGAAACCGTATAGCTACCCGGATTGGCATAGGTATGTGTCGGGTGTTGCTGAGTAGAAGTAGTTCCGTCACCAAAATTCCATAACCACGAAACCGCATTGATACTGCTGTCCTGAAAATAGGCAATATAAGGCGGGCATTGCTCCGTTTGAAAACTGAAATTGGCCTTTCCGCCTTTGATGTTAAAAATGCGATATACCGGAATGTTTTGTCCGCAACCGATTCCATTGGTCATCGTGGTGAGCGAAACCGTGTATGTTCCCGGTGTAGTATATGTATGAGTTGGGTTTTGCTGTGAAGACGAATTGCCATCTCCGAAATTCCAGTTCCACGAAGCAGCGCCAAAAGAATTATCAGAAAACCCAACTGTGAAAGGTGCACACGCAGTAACCGGAGGCGGTGTAATAAAATTGGTGGCTGTTTGCGCAGCCGAGATCGGGGCAGGCAAAGAATATGTAGCTGTGCATCCGCTTGCATCTGTTACGGTAAGCGAAGGGGTATATACACCGGCAGAAGTATAAAGATGAACAGGATGAGCTTGTGTAGAAGTAGTTCCATCACCGAAATTCCAGAGATAAGAAGCAGCGCCACTGCCCGCATGGCTGTAAAACGAAACCTGCAGCGGTGGGCAGCCTGAAGTTACATCTGTATGAAAGGAAGCATCAGGATTATTTACAACCACCGGTGCACTGTAAGCATAACTTGCTGAGCAGCCATTTACATTTGTTACTGTTACGGAAGTAGTGAAAAGTCCCTGTGATGTATAAACATGACTTGGGCTGTTTTGATTGGAAGTTCCGCCATCTCCAAAATTCCAGTTAAACGTATTTCCTGTTGCCGGTGTGGAACAATGAAACTGAACAGTAAGCGGACTGCAACCCGTGTTATTAGTCGTGTAGTAATAAACGTTTGGAGTCTGAAGGATGTTGACAGGAACCGGCTGCGAAGTATTGCTGCATCCGTTTTGATAAGTAACCGTTAAGGTTGTAGTGTAATTGCCTCCGGTAGAATAAAAGAAATACGGATTGGGAAGGTTGCTGTACTGATTGTTTCCGAAATTCCAGGTATAGGCGGCAACATTTTGTGCATTAGAGGTGAACCCGATGCTTTTCGGGGAGCACCCGCCAGTAGAGGATGTATTGATTACCGGAACCGGATTATCAAGAAAATGGATGTAGTTGCTCTTAACCAAAGTGTCTTTACATCCGAATGCACTGGTCGTTATCAGTGTAACGGTAAAAGGCCCGGCATTGCTGTACGTATGCGATGGATTTTGTTGAACGGAAGTTTGTCCGTTGCCGAAATTCCATTGATAAGAAACAGCATGTTGCGAATTGGATATAAATGATACCGGCTGATTATTGAAACATCCGGTAACAGGCGATGCTGTAAAGGTGGTAACCGGTTTCGGATGAATAGTCAAGTATTGAGATTTGGTAAGTGAGTTGGTGCATCCACCCGATAGATTGGTAACAACCAGCGTAACAGTAAACTGTCCGGACAAGGTGTATTGATGCGATGGCGAAATGTCGGTGGAGGTGTTTCCATCACCAAAATCCCACAGGCAGGAAGTGTAATTCTGTGATTGATTTTGAAAAGAAACTATTCCGTTTTCGCAGATTGTTAAAGGCGAAGCCGTAAAACTGACCGAAGGAACTATGCCCGTACTGATATAATTGGTTTTGATTATTGAGTCGCTTTGACCGCTGGATGAAGTAACAACCAGTTTTACCGTAAAATTTCCCGGCAACAGGTAAACTGTTACGGGGTTCATCAATGTGGAGGTATTTCCGTTACCGAAATCCCAGAAATACGAAACTGCATTCTGCGATTGATTGACAAACTGAACAGTAAGAGGAGCGCAGCCTGATGTATTGCCCTGAACAGAAAAAGAGGCAACAGGTGTCTGTGCGTAGGTTGTACTTACAAACAGAAGGAATACTATGAAGCCTGCTGTTCGCTTTGCCTGGTTGAGAAGCAACATAAAAAAATAGTTTGGTTTGTTCGAAAAATCATGTTGTCGGCTGTGTTTACGCCTTTTCCTTAAAAAGGTTTTAAATCTTGCATTTTGCTTGCTCCATTATTGTTGCCCTGCCAGGCCAGCATCACTTATCAACTCCTATTTTTACCGCCTTTATAACCGGCTATGATCTTCACCCAGTGTAAAATGGCACTATTGGTTTTGGCGGGGTTAGCTTTTTGTAAAGCTTCTTACTCCCAGAACTACGACCCTAACCATCCTCCAAACACCTTTGCTTCTGCTTCCAATCCGCATTACTGGAAAAACAAGCTTCCTTACCCCGGCTACTGGCAGCAGGATGTGTACTACACTATCAAAGCAGTTATTGATGACCGAACCGATATTATTAACGCAAACCTCACTCTGGTTTATACTAATAACTCACCCGATACCCTGAATCATGTTTTCTTTCACCTCTATCAGAATGCTTTTCAGCCGGGCTCTTATTTAGACAATGTTGTAAACAACACCGGACGCAAGGCGAAATGGGGTAAGTACGAATCGCAGGGATTGGGAACTGCCGTTGAATCATTGAGTGTTTCGGATGCAACAGGCGAGTACAACGCAGAAACAGCGCTTGACAATACCATCATGAAAGTGAATCTGAAAAATGGGTTGATGCCGGGAAGCAGCATTACTTTTAAAATCGCCTTCAAAACTTATTTTGATCGAGGCAGCGAGCGCAGACGAATGAAGTTGTTTAATGCTTACGGTTTTAAACATTATGATGGCGTGCATTGGTACCCGCGTATCTGTGTATATGACCGAAAATTCGGATGGAATACAGATCAGCATCTTGGCCGTGAGTTTTACGGGAACTTCGGTACTTATGATGTACAGCTTTCCATTCCCGATTATTTTGTTCTTGATGCTACCGGCACGCTTCAAAACCGAAGTGAAGTATTGCCTGATTCACTCCGTAAAAAACTTGACATTAAAAACTTTACCGATAAGCCCTGGGGCAGCACGCCTTCCATGCCAATTATTCCGTCAGGTAAATTCAAAACATGGCATTTTTATGCAGAGAATGTACATGACTTTGCCTGGACTGCCGACCCTACCTACCGTATTGGCGAAGCCTGGTGGGAAGATGTGCAATGCATTGCTTTGGTTCAGGAACCGCATGCTTCCAAATGGCAGAATGCGGCCGAATACACCGCTAAAATCATTGAAGTATTTTCAAAAGATATTGGCCGTTATGTTTATCCGAAGATGATTGTGGCTGATGCCCGCGATGGTATGGAGTATCCCATGCTTACTCTTGACGGAGGTTACGATCCTGTATATCGCGGATTGTTTGTTCACGAAGTAGGGCATAACTGGTTTTTTGCAATGGTGGGCAGTAATGAAACCTATCGTGCTTTTCTCGATGAAGGATTTACGCAATGGCTTACCGCTCATGGCCTGGAACGCATTGAAGGAATACCTGGCGAACCTGAAGAATATGATAACAAGTACCAGCAAAAATTCAAGATTGATTACGATGCCCGCACCGATGAAGTCTATTGGGGATACTACCGTTTTGCTGTGCGTGGCGAGGATGGTTTTCTGAATACACACAGCGATAAGTATTACAATAAATCTGAAGGATGGCAAGGCGGCTACCGGATGGTATATCGCAAAACAGCAACTATGCTTTACAACCTGCAGTATGTTCTGGGCGATTCACTTTTCTTCCATGCCATGCAGTTCTATTTTAACCGTTGGAAAATTGCCCATCCTTATCCCGAAGATTTCCGGCAGGCTATTATTGATTATACCAAATCAGATCTTAACTGGTTCTTTGACCAATGGCTTGAAACTGATAAACGTATTGATTACAAAATCTCCTGCATCAGCAAATCGAAAGAGCCTGAGGTTTACAACATTCGCTTCAAGCGAAAAGAGAGAATGGAAATGCCCATTGATTTCTCTGTGTATTCACGGCTTGGCATTAAACACGATTTTCATATTCCTAACCGGTGGTTTGTAAAGGAAACTGATGCTACAGTTCTTCCTAAATGGTTCGGTTGGGATATCCTGAATCCGACTTACACAGCTACAGTTAAAATTCCCGGAGGGATTGATTATGTAGTAATTGATACTTCACAACGACTGGCAGATATCAATATGCTCAACAATATTTCACGTTTTCCTTCAACACTGAAATTCGATTCGCGCATTTCAAACTTTCCCGACCGAATGAATTATGAATTGTTTGTGCGGCCTGATATCTGGTACAACTCTTATGACGGCTTCAAAGCCGGCCTGCATCTCGAAGGCAGTTACCTGAATTATGTTCATCAGTTTGCATTTGATACATGGGTAAACACGGGCCTTGCTCAGGGTAAGTTTGATCGTCCGGTTGATGCCACGCAATTTGATCCTTTCTCTGTAAGAATCACTTACCGTACTCCTCTCAACTTTCTCATCAATAATTCTTTTGTCAATCTGTCGGCTAAAGCATTGGATGGATTGAATGAGTACAAAGGCTCGTTAGAGTTTAATGATGAAAGCAGACGGCTGAATATGCAACTTGGTTTTAAATCAATGCGCAGAAACAATACGTACGACCTTGCCTATCTTTTAGTTCATGATGAATGGCAGTCAGGCGTAAATAACAATTACTTGTTTACTGATTTCCGCTACCGTTACAAAGCAGGAAAATTCAACAACAACATATTGCTGAGTCTTCAATCTTCCTCTCTGTTCAGCGATTACGATTTTTCAAAATTCAGTGTAACACATATAGGCCGCGTTGCCATTTCAAAGTTTGATGTTCACCTTCGTTTATTCGGCCAATACACTACCGGCTCGCTGCTGCCCAATGAATCTTCTCTGTTTCTTGCCGGAGCCAATCCTGAAGAAATGATGGATGAAAAGTTTACACGCTCACGCGGATTTTATCCTAATGACTGGATAGGCTATTCAACCTCCACCAATCATTTTCAATACGGTGGCGGATTGAATCTGCGCGGTTATGCCGGCTATGTGGCAGCCGAAGTAATTCAGGGTGAAATTTATTACCTGTACAAAGGCCACTCAGGCGCTGCTGCCAATCTTGAAATTGATTTCGAACGATTCATTCCACTGCGTCCTTCCTTTACGCGCAATTGGCTTAAAGCCGATATGTATCTTTTTGCCGATGCCGGATTCATCAGTGGCAATCTGCTAGGTTCGGAAGATGAGTTTTTCACCGGCTCGCTGCGAGCCGATGCGGGACTGGGGGTTGCCTTTACCATTAAAAAATTCGGGCCACTTGAAAAAGTGAATCCGTTTACCGTTCGTTTTGATATGCCGCTGCTGATCAACCGCCCGCCTTTTGAAGAAAAGGATTATTTAAAATTCCGGTGGATACTTGCTGTAAGCCGTGCTTTTTGAAAAACAATTTCTGTTATTCATGGTTTGTTGAATTACCAATGAGGTTACTGACTATTATATTTCTGATAAGTTTTCTTTTACCGGTTCATGCCGACAATCCGGAATATCAACGAGCCATCGAGCTAAAAGAAAAAGGAAAATGGAACGAAGCGCTTGAAATTTTTAAATCGCTGCTGGCCAGCGACAGCAACAATGTTTCTTATCTTCAGCAAACGGCTTTTCTTTTATTGAAAACCGGATTTGTTTCCGGCAGTGAATCCATTAAGAAGCGGAATTACCGCACAGCCGAGTACCTTACCCTTAAAGCCATCAGCCTTGACACTGAAAATATCCAATCGCATTTTTTTTATCTCGCAGCGTTGGGAAGGATAACGGAAATATCCACCAACATGGAAAAGCTGCACATGGTAAAGAAGATCAGAAACGAATGCGATTTTATTTTATCGCGCGACAGCGCCAACGGAGCCACCTGGCATGTGCTGGGCCGCTGGCACCGCGAAATTGCAGCTTTAAGCTCCTTCGAAAGATGGATGATGCAACAGATGATTGGCAAAGTAAAAGGCGGAACGTATGATGATGCTCTCTATTGTTTTTACAAAGCCATCCGTTTTGCTCCTTACGACATTTCGCATTACTACGAAACAGCTGTTACGCTAACTAAGCGCAAAAAACCTGGAGATAAAGAATCGTCAGTCGCATGGCTGAAAAAGGGATTAGCCCTGCCAGTTAAAACTTTTAATGCTGATGAAATGCAATTCAGAGAGCAGGCTGAGAAGTTGTTGAAGGATTTGGAAAGCAAGTAACGTCCCGGTAATTCTCGACCAACAGTTTTCTGAAAAGCGATTGTAAAAGATCATCATATAAAAGCCGGAGTATTTACCCCGGCTTAAAATCAAATTAATTCAGCTGCCAATGCTGATGATTACTTTATGCTCAGCATTTCCCTGTACTTGGGTAAAGGCCACATTTCATCATCCACAATCAGTTCTAATTTATCAATATGGTAGCGGATGATTTCGAAATAAGGCTTTACCTTTTGGCAGTATGCAATGGCTTTATCGCGGGCATATTCCAGTTTGTTGGCTTTTCTGCGCTCTTCGGTCATATCATCCACATTCTTTTTGATAATATTCATGTGTTCCGATATTTCTTTAATAATTTCCAGTTGCGCTGAATAATGTTCAGGTTTTAATCCGATATCTTTCATGCCTTCCACATTCTCCACTAAAATTTTCTGATACTTAATGGCTGTCGGAATAATATGATTGATGGCCAAATCACCCATGACACGCGATTCAATCTGAATTTTCTTGGTGTAAGTTTCCAGCAGAATCTCATGACGGGCTTCCAGTTCACGCTCCGAAAAAATATTATTGTCTGTATAAAGTTTCTTTGCTTTTTTAGTAACCATCAGGTCGAGCGCTTCGGGAGTGTTGGTGATGTTTTTCAGACCGCGCTTCTTTGCCTCTTTCACCCATTCATCGCTGTAACCGTTTCCTTCAAAGCGGATGTTTTTAGTTTCAACAATATACCTGCGCAACACATTAAGAATGGCATCGTCTTTTTTCTGTCCTTTATCCATCAGTGAATCTACCTCGCGTGCAAACTCTTTAAGTTGATTGGCAACAATCAGATTCAGCACACTCATGGCGGCAGAACAGTTGGCCGATGAGCCCACAGCGCGGAATTCGAATTTGTTTCCGGTGAATGCAAACGGTGAAGTCCGGTTGCGGTCAGTGTTATCCAACAGAATTTCAGGAATGCGGCCTATGTTGATTTTTACATCCGTTTTTTCTTCGGGCGAAAGTTTTCCTTTCCCCACTTTCTTTTCAATGTCATCCAGCACTGCGCTTAACTGCTGTCCTAGGAAAATAGACATGATAGCAGGCGGAGCTTCGTTAGCGCCAAGGCGGTGATCATTGCTGGCCGATGCAATACTTGCTCTAAGCAAATCATCATGTTCATGCACGGCTTTAATCGTATTGATAAAAAAAGTGAGGAACATGAGATTCGTTTTCGGAGTGTTGCCGGGTGTAAGCAGGTTCTTTCCTGTGTTGGTGCAAAGGCTCCAGTTGTTATGCTTTCCGCTTCCGTTAATTCCTGAATAGGGTTTTTCGTGAAGCAATACTTTAAAGTGATGCCGCCTTGCTACTTTATCCATCAAATCCATCAGCAACTGATTGTGATCAACGGCAAGATTTATTTCTTCAAACACCGGAGCGCATTCAAACTGCGAAGGCGCTACTTCATTATGACGTGTCTTTAACGGAATGCCAAGTTTATGCGCTTCAATTTCAAAATCGGTCATAAATGAAGCCACCCGGCCGGGTATGGAACCGAAGTAATGATCTTCTAACTGTTGACCTTTGGCAGGCGAATGACCGAACAGCGTACGTCCTGTCATTTCCAAATCAGGGCGTGCAAAATAAATGCTCGTATCCACCAGAAAATATTCCTGTTCTATGCCAAGCGTAGCAAATACCTTGGTTACATTTTTATCGAAGTACTGGCAAACAGGTACGGCTGCTTCATCGAGCACATGCAGTGCTTTAAGCAGTGGCGCTTTGTAATCGAGTGTTTCACCGGTATAAGAAACAAAGATGGTAGGGATACATAATGTTTTACCCGACCGGCTTTCCATAATAAAAGCAGGCGATGACGGATCCCATGCCGTATAACCGCGTGCTTCGAATGTATTGCGGATACCCCCGCTCGGAAAGCTTGATGCATCAGGCTCCTGTTGTGCCAAGGCACTGCCCGAAAAATTTTCAATCGGCTTGCCTTCATTGCTCAGTTCGAAAAACGAATCGTGCTTTTCGGCAGTAGCTCCTGTCAACGGCTGAAACCAGTGCGTGTAATGCGTAGCTCCTTTGCTTACGGCCCATGCCATCATAGCTGTAGCTACCTGCTCAGCCACCTTGCGGTTTATCTGCTGTCCGCTTTCAATGGCTGCTCTTACTTCCTTAAACACTTCTTTCGAAAGGAATTTCTGCATAGTGTCAATGGTGAAAACATTCTGGCCGAAGTAGTCAGAAATTTTAGCGGAAGGGGCAGTAACTGCCTGCGGTACCTGGGAAGCGCTGATATCAAGAGCGCGGAAACGGAGTGTTGGCATAAATTATATGTTTTTAAGGGGGCGAAGCTAAAAAAACAGGGGGGTACTTGTCAAATTGTTCATAATTTTTGTGACAGATGGCCAAAAAACAGGGGGGCATTATGAAAAAATGTATTTTTAGTTGAGTTTTTTTAAATCGTAGAATTTTGTTGCCTCACTACTCAACGAAGCCAAGACGACTGCCATTTCAGTAAAAAATTCTTTAACCCTGCAGGTTATTTCGCATACAATAATAAAAGACACCCATCTCACAATGGTTTAAATAAACGAAGTAAACAAAGAGGAAGATTTAAACCAGAAAAGATAGAAGCAATTTTATAGGTGTCTTATCATTCAGCCCTTTGTTTTCTGATTGCAGATGCTATATTTGCGGGCTATTTTAACTGTAAATAATTGTAAACCAATGGCTTTAACAGCAGAACGTAAAAAAGAACTGGCTGCCAAGTACGGCAAATCAGCCGCAGATACCGGAGCACCCGAAACACAAATTGCTCAGTTTACCGAGCTTATTAACCAAATGACCGGCCATCTTGCCGTTCAACCCAAAGATTACAGTACCCAACGGTCGCTGATTAAACTAGTAGGTAAAAGGCGAAGCCTTTTAAATTACCTGCAGAAAAAAGATATCACGCGGTATCGGAAAATAATCAGCGAATTAGGAATAAGGAAATAGCCACACAGAGCAGAAAGGCAATGTTGAAGTTGCCTTTTTTCTTTTTTAACGTTTTTAATTTTTTCAAATCATGTTACCAACTCCCATTACCAAAGCCTTTCAGTTAAAAGACGGAAGGGAAATAATCATAGAAACCGGCAAACTTGCCCGTCAGGCCGATGGATCTGTAGTAGTTCGAATGGGCGATTGCATGTTGCTCGCCACAGTTGTTTCCAATAAAGAAGCTAAAGAAGGCGTTGACTTTCTTCCTTTAACAGTAGATTATCAGGAAAAATATGCATCCTCAGGACGTTTCCCGGGAGGGTTTTTTAAACGCGAAGCTCGTTTGTCAGAATATGAAATTCTGATTTCGCGCCTTATTGACCGTGCTCTTCGGCCGCTTTTTCCCGAAGATTATCATGCCGATACTCAGGTAATGATTACTCTCATTTCTGCCGATAAAAATATAATGCCCGATTGCCTTGCAGGATTAGCGGCATCGGCCGCCATCGCCATTACCGATATTCCCTTTAACGGCCCGATGAGTGAAGTACGTGTAGCACGAATAGATGGAAGATTAGTCATTAACCCGTATATTGAAGATCTTAAGAAAGCAGATATGGATTTGATGGTTGCCGGCACCACAGAAAACATTGTAATGGTAGAAGGCGAAGCAAAAGAGGTGAGCGAAGCCGATATGCTTGAAGCCATCAAGTATGCCCATGAAGCCATAAAGGAACAGTGCCGATGGCAACTCGAGCTGGCAGCAGCCGCAGGCAATAAACCAAAACGCGAATACTGTCATGAAATTCATGATGCGGAATTAAAAGACGCCATCTGGAAAGCATGTTACGATAAAGCGTACGAAATAGCCCGAACAGGTAATCCCAATAAACACGAACGCAAAGCAGCATTTGATGCTTTATTGGAAACATTCCTTCAATCTGTTCCCGAAGATCAACAGGAAGAAAAGGCTCCTTTAATCAAAAAGTATTATGGTGATGTGGAATACCATGCTGTTCGTAATGTAATTCTGAATGAGAGCAAAAGACTTGATGGAAGAGGTTTGAAAAACATCCGCCCGATTTGGTCTGAAGTAAACTACCTTCCTTCTACTCATGGTTCTGCCATTTTTACAAGAGGAGAAACCCAGGCGCTTACTACTGTGACTCTCGGAACCAAATTAGATGAGCAGATTATTGATGGCGCCATGTTTGAAGGAACCAATAAATTTTTACTGCATTATAATTTCCCTGCATTCTCAACCGGAGAAGCACGTCCGAACAGAGGAGTTGGAAGACGCGAAGTCGGTCATGGTAACTTAGCCATGCGTTCGCTCAGAATTGTGATGCCCGATGAAACACAGAATCCTTATACCATCAGAATTGTTTCGGATATCCTTGAATCCAACGGATCATCTTCAATGGCAACGGTATGTGCAGGATCACTTGCCCTGATGGATGCCGGTGTAAAAATCAGAAGTGCAGTTTCGGGTATTGCCATGGGATTAATTTCTGACGGAAAGGGAAAGTTTGTGGTGCTTTCAGATATTCTTGGTGATGAAGACCATTTGGGCGATATGGATTTTAAAGTAACCGGAACCGAAAAAGGAATATGTGCCTGCCAGATGGATCTGAAAGTACAGGGACTTCCGTTTGATGTCATGCTTCAGGCTTTGGAGCAGGCACGCGAAGGAAGGCTCCATATCCTTAAGGAAATGAACAAAACCATTTCGAAGCCTAACGAAGATTACAAACCTCATGCTCCCCGAATAGAAACTATGCGCATACCCAAAGATTTTATTGGTGCAGTTATCGGAAAAGGCGGTGAAGTCATTCAGGAAATGCAGCGCGAAACCGGAACCGTAATTACCATTGAAGAGGTAGGCGATGAAGGGGTAATTGAAATTGCATCGAGCGATAAATCAAGTATTGAAAAAGCAAAAGCACGCATTCTTGCCATAACGGCTGTTCCTGAAGTTGGCGAAATTTATGATGGCATTGTAAAAAATATTCAGGCATTCGGTGCATTCGTTGAGGTGATGCCCGGTAAAGAGGGGTTACTTCATATCTCCGAAATTTCATGGGACAGGGTAGCCAAGGTGGAAGATGTTTTAAAAACCGGTGATCACATCCGTGTAAAATTGCTGGAGATTGACCAGAAAACCGGAAAGATGAAACTCTCTCATAAAGTACTTACCGAAAAACCGCAACGAAAAGAACGCAAGCCGGTTGGGGATGAGAAAAACTAAACGCTGCATTTCTGCCGTATGAATAAAAGCCCTTAAAACAGGGCTTTTGTCTTTTATGGGTTATTAAAACTTCGCTTTACTTTTGTTGCCTGAACACCGCTTCCATTGAATAAAAATTTAGACCCCGATGCTCAGCATCTTTCTGCTGTAGAACGTGAAATGGAAAAAGCGCTGCGTCCGCTTTCGTTTTCCGATTTTGAAGGACAGAACAATGTTGTCGAAAATCTAAAAGTTTTTGTGGAAGCTGCCCGGCTCAGAAACGAAGCGCTTGATCATGTATTGCTGCATGGCCCTCCGGGATTGGGTAAAACTACGCTGGCTCATATAATTGCCAATGAGTTAGGCGTTAACATCAAAATCACATCAGGCCCTGTTATAGATAAACCGGGTGATCTGGCAGGATTGCTTACCGGGCTTGAACCCCACGATGTTTTATTTATAGACGAAATACACCGATTGAGCCCTGTGGTGGAAGAATACCTGTATTCAGCTATGGAAGATTTTCGCATTGATATTATGATTGACAGCGGTCCGAGTGCACGTTCTGTTCAGTTAAAAATAAATCCTTTCACACTTATCGGGGCCACTACCCGCAGCGGGTTGCTCACAGCTCCGTTGCGCGACCGGTTCAGCATCACCTCAAGGCTTGAGTATTACGATGCAACATTGCTAACTTCCATCATTAAACGCTCGGCTTCCATTTTAAAAACAGATATTGAAAAAGAAGCATCCGAAGAAATTTCGCGCAGAAGCCGAGGCACTCCAAGAATTGCCAATGCCTTGCTGCGAAGAGTACGCGATTTTGCCCAGGTTAAAAGCAATGGTGTAATTGATTTGCCTATTACCCGTCATGCACTTCAGGCATTGCATGTAGATGCCCATGGCCTCGACCGAATGGACAACCTTATTCTTTCTGCTATCATTGATAAGTTTAAAGGCGGTCCGGTAGGATTGAATACCATTGCTACTGCCGTAGGCGAAGAAGCAGGAACCATTGAAGAAGTATATGAACCTTTTCTGATTATGGAGGGATTTCTTCAACGGACGCCACGGGGAAGAGAAGTAACCCCCAAAGCATTTGCCCATCTTAACCGTCCATTTACTGCCGGAGGTAAATTGCCCGGTTTGTTCGATTGATTTGCGAATGGCTGATTGCTGTATTCTTTACACATCCATTCTGTATAAAACTTCACAGCTTTGTATTTCCGGTTTTAATAGTCTTCGTTTATTTGTAAGAAATCAATACCTGTTTACCGATGCCGCAGAATTCAAAAACCTTACTTCTCGATAAGAAACAAATTGAGCAACGCATAAACAGAATCGCCTTTCAGATTTATGAGGATTGTTATACCGAAAAAGAAATCATCATTGCCGGAATAAGAAAAAACGGCTACCTTCTTGCCGAAAAAATTGAAAAAGCGCTCAAAGAAATCTGTAAACTGAAAACCACGCTTGTCGAAATCAAAATTGATAAAGACCATCCTCTGGAAACTCCGATTGAAATTTCAATGCCAGCCAACGAAATGCATGGAAAAGTTGTTATTCTGGTGGATGATGTGTTGAATTCCGGAAAAACTTTGATGTATTCGTTGCGTAAAATTCTGAATGCCGATTTGAAAAAACTGCGTACTGTACTGCTGGTTGACCGCGACCATAAACGTTATCCGGTCAATGCAGATTTTGTTGGTATAACGCTCAGCACCACCTTGCAGGAACACATTACCTGCGATTTAAAATCACATAATGAATCGGTTTACCTTAGCTGATGAAAAGCGAGAATCAATAATTCCATAAAAGAAATCATGATGAAGTTAGCAGACCGCATTGAAAGCCTTCACGAATCACAAACCATTGCCATGGCGCGCATAAGCCGCGAATTGCGTGAGCAGGGACATGATATAATAAGCCTTAGTCTGGGCGAACCTGATTTTGTTACTCCCGCGTACATACGAGAAGCCGCCAAAAAAGCCATTGATGACGGGTATACCCACTATCCGCCAATTTCCGGTTATATGGATTTAAGACAGGCCATTTGCGATAAACTTAAACGCGAAAACAATCTTACTTATACCCCCGATCAGATTGTGGTTTCAACCGGTGCCAAACAATGCATTGCCAATGCGGTTCTCTGCACTATCAATCCCGGTGATGAAGTTATTGTTCCTTCGCCTTATTGGGTAAGCTACTCTCAGATTATTCAGTTGGCTGGCGGAGTGCCGGTCTTTATACCGACTGATATCGCAAGTGATTTTAAAATTACAGAAAAACAACTTAGTAATGCCATTACTTCAAAAACACGAATGTTTATATTTTCATCGCCCTGCAACCCTACCGGAACAGTTTATACACGTGATGAATTGAAAGTGCTGGCTTCTGTTTTTGAAAAACATGAAAATATATTCATCCTCAGTGATGAAATCTATGAGCATATCAACTTCATTGGCAAACATGAAAGCATTGCACAGTTTGATAGCATACGGAGTCGTGTCATTATTGTGAACGGAGTTTCTAAATCATATGCCATGACAGGATGGCGTATCGGTTATCTTGCTGCCGAAAAATTTCTGGCACAAGCCTGCGATAAAATGCAAGGACAATTTACATCGGCTGCATCTTCCATAGCACAGCGTGCCACCATTGCGGCCATAAGCCGCGATGATGCTGAAAATAAAATCATGTTCAAAGCTTTCGAGCGCAGGCGCGATTTAGTGCTTAAACTGCTTAAAGAAATCCCCGGTCTTAAAGTCAATCAACCTCAGGGAGCGTTTTATGTTTTCCCCGATGTGAGCGCTTTTTTCGGAAAGCAGTACAATGGAACAGTGATTCATACACCTGAGGATCTCTGCATGTTCCTGCTGCGCGATGCCCGTGTTTCTTTAGTTACTGGCGAAGCTTTTGGCGATAATCAATGTATCCGCATTTCTTATGCTGCGGCTGACGAAGACCTGGTTAAAGCTATTGGTCGTATATCTGAATCGCTGGCGAAACTAAACTGATGATTAAGGGCATAATCAGTAAAATTCTTAATAAATTAGATCTGAAAGTAAATGCGGCTTCCAAAAAATCAGATATTAATTTGTATTTAAAAATTCATGGCAGAAAAGCTATTGATGAGAAAAGATTTTACAATGTTGGCCAGGCTTCTTTTTTTCATCCGGCATGGACTATTATTGACTTTTTCAAAAAGCAAGATGGCACGGTAGTACTTCCCGGAGATTTTGCCATTCATCATGACCTGATGAGCCTGCAACCGCTGCCTGTTGAAAGTTCTTCAGCCGAATTGATTTATACTTCCCATACCTTGGAGCACGTAACCAATCAGGCGGTTAGTTTTTTTTTGAAAGAGGCATACCGTATGCTGAAACCCGGAGGCATTATCCGCATTACAACTCCGGACATTAAACTTACTTATCGTGCCTGGCGTGATGGCGATACAGATTTTTTCTTTTGGGTTCCAAATAGCTATCCTGACGGAAACTGGCATGAATTCAATTTGAAGATACCTTTAAGGGAAGCTACGCTAACGCAGGTTTTCCTTGAAGATTTTGCTTCTACTGCTTCTGAGATTACCGATATTGGTGCTGAACAAAGAATTTCGGATGAGGAAATGTATCGCATTTTCAGCTCCATGAAAATGGAAGACGCACTTGATTATTGTATTAACCGCTGCCCAGTGGAACTGCAGCAACGCTTCCCCTATCATCACATGAACTGGTTTACCGAAGAGAAAATGGGCAGCATGTTAAACAATGCTGGATTTCAGGAAGTGTATTCTTCACGTTGGGGGCAAAGCCGTTCGGCCGTTATGCGTAATACCGATTATTTTGATACTAATACTCCAAGGCTGAGTATGTATATGGAAGCGGTGAAACAGTAATTAATTCAGCTTCAGTTTCTTTTTTATTATTCCCATCCATTCATTGTAGTCTGCTACTCCGTAGTTAATTTCAGGAGTGGAACTTCCATCGTAAACAATCATGCCTGTGATTTGCTGTGCGTCTTTACGGTCGAAAATAAATGCCTTTGCTGAGGTGTCTTGCGTCATGATGATGTGAGAAGTAACCGGGGAGCATATAATGCTGTAGTCGCTTAATGAATCGCAAACCATACTGCTGTAATAGATAAAGTCACTGATGGTTTCAATTACCTGGCCTTCTTTATCTGCTTCTGTCATTTTATTGATTTCCTCATCATCGGGCAAAAAGAAAATGACCTGACGTTCAGATCGCATGCGAAGCGTATCCGGAACAGAATGTTCTTCTGTTATTTGCGGGGAGGCAGCAGATGTTGCAGCATCTGTTTTTTTTCTTGATGTGTCTTTACATGCAATTAAAAAAAACAATCCTGCTGCGTAAAATAGTATTTGAAGATTTCTCATTGTTTGTTGCTTATTGCTTGTTGGTATAAACTTACGAACTGTTCACCGACAGTGTTCATATTAAAATGCTTTCGCACAGAGTTAAAAGCGCGCATTCCCATCTTGTTTCGTTCGGCAAGTGTAGTGTAAAACATTTCATAAACTGATTTTTGAATAAGCCTTTCATCAATAGCTGTAACCCATCCGCACCGGTTTTCGAGTACAAAAGAAGCAAGACTTACCTGATCAGAAAGAAAAACCGGCAGGCCGGCAGCCATAGCTTCGGCAGCAGCCATTCCGAAGTTTTCATGATAACTGGTAAGAGCCAGCACATCGTGTTGTTTAAACGCTTCTGTTCTTTCTTGAGCATTCACGGGGCCACGCAGTTTAACAAGATTTTCAAGTTTGAGCCATGTAATAAGTTTTATAAGTTGTTGCCGGTAATTGTTTTCATCTCCTCCGTAAATATCAAATACAAGCCTGCATTTTACTTTTTCTTCCAGACCTGCAATGGCATGAAGCAGGGGTTCTAACCCTTTGATGGGTTGCAGCCTTCCCAGAAACATCATTTTAAAAACTTCCGATTCTTTCTTTTCTTCAAAAAAGTCCTGTGTATTAAACTCAAATCCGAGCGGAATTATTGTTTTTTTTATTTCACGGTTCATTTCAGCGCGGTTGGCCTCGCCTGTTGCCGTGAAGTGTACTGAATATGCTTTGCTGATTAGCTTATTATCAAAGAGCAGGCGATGTATTTTCTTCACCACCAATGATTTTTTTAAACTGTAATCGCTCAGCATACCATGAGGAGTGAGTATAAACGGAATGTTATTCTTTACAGCGAACTGCATTCCTTTTTTTGAAAAGGCATTGAACAGAGTATGTACATGAACAATGTCAACGCCTTTATAACGTTCCAGATAGTCATCAATCAGGGACGAGTAGAAATAAGAATAGCCTGTGAAATTTTTTGCACGGGGCAGGTAATGAACGGTGACACCATCAACCGTTTTTGTTACAGGCTCATTGCTTTCGAATAATGTCTCACGTCCGTTGGCATTAAGGGTTATTACATGGGTTTGGATGTGATGATGAGAAGTAAAATGCTTTGCCAGATCAGCCATACATTGCGGAGGGCCGCCATACCTCCATGCGGGAACATAATAAGGAGTAACGAAAAGCAGTTTCACTGTTTAACGGAATCTCATGACCGGAATAATTTCCGGATTATCGGATAAATCAGGCCTGAGCGGTGGGTCCGCCAAAATTCATGGGCAGGCCAATGGCTTCTGTTTGTTTTATGGTGCCGTGTACGCTTTCAAATTTGCTGATGTTATCGCTGAGGGCTGCCAATAATCTTTTGGCATGTTGCGGAGTGAGCACAATGCGCGATTTTACCTTTGCTTTTGGTACACCGGGCATCACTTTTACAAAGTCCAGTACAAATTCTGAATTGGAGTGTGTAATGATGGCTAAGTTGCTGTAAATGCCTTCGGCAACTTCCTCGCTAAGTTCAATGTTCAGTTGGTTTTGATTTTTATCTTCCATGATTTTCTTTTTTATTTTCCTTTGAGCATTTGTGTCATGTCCATGACCTGAAACCCGCTCAGATCAAATGCTTTTTCATTGACTACGTCTGATTTGATGTCTTTAAAACGGATGGAGCTCTTTTCTTCCGGTTTCTTTTTCTGATAAGAAATCATTTCAATTGGAAATCCTTCTATGCCTTTCCACTGTTTTAAGTCCTTTAAAAAACCGGAAGTAGGATTATTTTTTGTTTTCGGCATCATGCCAATGGTATTTTCATAACTAAGGTTTAAATCTCTGGTAAGCCACATTTCGGTAATGCCGTCTTTGGTTTCAGCAATTACTTTGGTGCAAAGGTATCCGTCTATGGTACGTTGTTCCTCTGTGGTTTTAAACTGAACATCTTCATTGGATTTTTCCAGCACATCTTCTCTCAGTTTCATAACCATAGCGAATTTGTTGCTTCCTTCTTTTTCGGTAGTTGTTGTAATCGTATTATTTTTAAAATCAAAAATGCTTCTGACCACCGATGCATCTTTACCCATAGCCATTTCCATAGCCATTTTGTTTTCCATAAAATTAAGAAAAGCGGTAACTGCTTCTTTTGCTTTGTGCGGCTCAATAATCATAGTATAACTTCCTTTCCATTGAGCGTTAACTGTAATTGAAGAAATTAAGATGGCGGCAGTGAATAATGCTTTTTTCATATTTGCTCTGATTAGCGTATGCAATGTTACTTAAAAACTGATAAACAGCGGCAATCTGCCCTTAGATTGTGTCTGATTTCAATTTTAATTCATCTGCTATGCGTGCCTGTTGTTGCGCAGCCCCGGACGGATGTGTTTAGCATCCGGTATATTTCCCTGCCATTTTCGGAATTAGCAGAACAGCGCATGGTTTGGTTTCATACTGATTTGGCGTATGGAGTAAAAAGAACTTCATCTGCTTATGCCATCAATCCGGCATTTGAAAAATTAGACGGCAGTTGGGAAAATGCAGTTTATGGAATTTCACTCCCATTTGTTTATTCACATACATGGAAAGACACATCATGGCAATCTACGTTTATGGTTATAGGAAGATTAAATTCTGATCTGAAAAGCATTTCAGGGGATGATTATCAGGCCGGTTTTGTAAACATCAATTCCAGACAGCGCAGTGTTTATCTGAAATACAAATTCGGGATTTACTGTAATACGGAATACGATAAATTATTTATTATTCCTTTAGCAGGTATTGAATGGAGAGTGTCGAATCGCTTTTTAATTAATGCCTTGCTTCCATCGTACCTTATTTCAGAATACAAACTGTTTCCGTTAAAAATACATACCGGAATGGTATTCCGCTCCTATACCAAATCGTTCCGTTTTGCCGACCGCAGTTACCTCAGTATGCATGATAATTATGCCGGCCTGTTCACCGATTTTTATTTTGCACATTTTATGGTACTGAATGCTGAATGCGGTTATTCTTTTTTGAGAAAGTATAAATCAGGCGTTAAGTTAAAGGAAAGGATAGAATATGAACTTGATGCCAAGGAAGGCCTGATGTTCAGGCTGGCATTGATTTACCGTATCCGAAAAGATTAAATTTATTTCTGACGCGAAGAAACCTTTTCTAATTTCTGCAGAAGAATTTCAGGAGTAAACGGTTTGATAATGTAATCATCTACTCCTGCTTCATACCCCTTTTGCACTTCTGTAGGCAAGGCGCCTGCAGTCATAGCAATAATTTTTACGGAGCGTTTTGGTTCGGCAAATTTTGTACGGATTACCTGGGTTGCTTCATAGCCGTTCATCAGCGGCATTTGAATATCCATGAGTACAACATCAAAGTTGTTTTCCTTTATCATTTCAATAGCCTGGTTACCATTATCAGCAGTCCGAATTTTAATACCCGGTATGTAACTCTGTAAAGTATCAATAGCCACCATTTGGTTCATTGCATTATCTTCAACCAGTAAAATACGCAGATCGCTCAACTTATTTGGAAGCGTTACCTCTGTTAAGTCGGTTTTTTCGATGTATGATATATCGGTTATTTCAAGAGGGAGGTAAAATGAAAACACAGAACCAAGACCCGGTTTGCTGTTTACTTCAATGCGTCCTCCATGAAGCTCAACCAAACGTTTGGAAATAGTAAGTCCTAAGCCGGTTCCACCGAAGCGGCTGTGCGTTTCCGAATCTACCTGAACAAAGCTTTCGAAAATTTTTTTCTGTCTTTCCTCCGGAATTCCGATGCCTGTATCAGAAACAGAGAATCTAACCATGCATATTTCATCATGAACTTTACCAAGATTATCGGCATAACTACCGGAATGATGACAACTGATGTTAACGCTTCCTTTTTCCGTAAACTTAATAGCATTGCCACAGAGGTTTATAAGTACTTCTGAAATCCGAACCTTGTCACCGATAAGTGCATCGGGTATTTTCTGATCAATAAAATAATCGAATGCTATATTTTTTTCGGCAGCTTTCAGAAACATGGTATGATAAACCGATTCAATAAGTTCTTTCAGGTGAAATGGTTTGAGATTCATCTCCATCTTGCCGGCTTCGATCTTTGAAAAATCAAGAATATCATTAATAATAACCAAAAGGTTTTCGCTTGCCTGCTGAACAGATTTCATGTAGCGCAGTTGATCAGGCCGGTTTTCTTTATCAATCATAAGTCTTGTCAATCCCACAATTGCATTCATCGGAGTTCTTATTTCATGGCTCATGTTAGCCAGAAACTCTTCTTTCATCCTGGAAGAGCGAAGTGCTAATTCTTTTTCTTTCTTTTCATGAATAGCATTAATTCTGATTCTGATAAAGGTAGAGACGAGAAAAACCGAAGTAACCGTAACCAGTAAATAAAATAACCAGGTCTTGATAAAAGGAGGCGCTATTTCGAAACTTAACACATCGTAATGGTTGCTCCACTGTCCGTCTTCCTGTGTGGCAGCAATATAGAAAGAGTATTTACCGGGTGGCAGGTTGGCAAACACTGCACTGCGGATGCCGTTGGTAACAATCCAGTCATTAACATAACCTTCCAGTTTATAACGGTAATTAATTTTTGAAGGGCTAATAAAATTGAGAGATGTAAAATCAAAAGAAATGTTGTTTTGAAAAGGTTTGAGGTGAATGGTTTTTCTGTCGGTAAAAAACTGCATGAGCAAGGTATCTCCTGTTTCGTTTACCGACTTACCGGAAATTTTAAAATCCGTTATCCACACGGGGCTATGAAATAAAAATTGCGGAATGCTGTCAGGATAAAAAGAATTAATGCCATTGATGCTTCCAAAGAGTAACATTCCATCCGGAAGTTCAAGTGAGGAACCTTGTGAAAAAACCTGTGACAACAAGCCATCAAACACATTGAACTTCTGAATATTTCCTGATTCAGGATTAAATTCTGCCAGGCCATTGTTAGTGCTGATCCATAAAGCACCATTATTAGATTGTTCAATGGCATTGATGGTAAGTCCGGGTAATCCTTCTGTAAGTCCAAAAGATTTAAATTGATTCTTGCTGTGGTCAAATAAATTCAAGCCGCCCCCAACAGTGCCAATCCATAGATTATTTAGACGATCTAAATACAAACTTGAAATTCGGCTTGAGCTAAGGCTGCCTGTCATGGTATCATTGGCGAAATACGAAGTCCATGATTTTGATGAGGCATCGAACCGGAAGAGGCCATTCTCAGTGCCTGCCCAGTAAATGCCATTGCCTGCAGGAATTATGCAGCGTACCAGATTACTGTACGATTTTGTATTTGCCGAGAATTGAAAATTTATAAAAGACTTACCTCCATTGTCTGAAATGTTAATACCACTGGTGGTACCGCAAATAATTTTTCCGTATGTATCTTCTTCAATGCACCATACCCAAACGCCTCGGAAACCGCTTGGGTCGGTTACATTACCATGAATTTGTATTTTTTCTCCCGCGGCCGGCAGCAGGCCATCCCGCAAACTTTTTAAGCCTTCACGGGTAATTTTCCATAACCCATTATCAGAAGTCCCCACCCATAGATTTCCATGACTGTCAATCAAACAAGTCTGAAAGTTTTGTTTCCCCCACATTTTCTTGAGCAAACTATTTGTTTTCTCTATGTTTGTGTTGCTTCTCCAGTAAGAAAGGCCTGAATTTTCAGAAGCAATCCAGAAATCTCGGTTTTCATTATCAAATGCAATGTCATTCACAACCATTCTGTCATGCTGGAGCTGATTATTAAATGGAAGGGTATTAAAATTAAGCCTTGAAAGATTTAAAATGGAAAGACCTGCATCCGTACCGCACCAGATCATGCCGTTGCGGTCACTCCAAACAGTAAGAATAAGATTACTTGAAATGGTGTGAACATTTTCTGCATCATATATGCTGCGGTTAACAATCCGATCAGTTTGAGGATTGATAACTATGAGGCCATTATGTTCGGTTCCTACATAAACATTTTTTTCATCGCTCATCATACTGAATACCGCAATACCGGTTGTCGGCAATTTGTTGTCTAAAAATGCGCTTTTAAAACCGGTTAATTGCTGTAGCTGATAATCCGGCTCGGCTTTAATTTTGAAGAGCATCCCTCTGAAATCACCGACCCATATAAATCCTGCATTATCCATTGTAATACACCAGATATTATTTGATTTTGCTTCTGGCGGCATATTAAAATGAATGAGTTTAATGTTTTTTCCATTCATCATGTTGTCAGGATTTATAACTTTAAAAAGGCCGGAATCGGTAGCTATCCAGAGGCTTTTGGTGTTGTCAAAAAGAAAATCATTAACCATGAGTGGTCTTGTGTTTTCTGAAAACTTAAGCCTTTCGAACATGTTTGGTTCGGGCGAACTGCTTAATCGCTCCTTCCGGAGCACATGTAAACCATCAGCAGTTCCAATGAGCATGTTGCCTTTCGGGTCATTCTTGATTTTGTAAATGACTTTTGAGTTCAATCCGCTTTTGCCGGGCAAAAAAGTTTCGAAAGATTCATAAACCGGGTTATACCTGTTAAGCCCGTTGATAGTAGCCACCCAAAGATTGCTGTCTGCATCTTCACATAGATCAGCAATGTAATTTTCGCTCAAGGTGTTTTTCCTACCCGGAATTCTGAAATAAGTTTTAAATGAATAACCATCAAACCGGTTCAGGCCATCATTGGTACCAATCCATACAAAGCCTTTATGATCCTGAACAAAACAGTTTACATAGTTATGAGAAAGGCCGTGCTCAATGGATTTACGAATGAAGATATTATCTTGCTGTCCGTTGCTCAAAAACCCATAAGGCATGGTGAGCATAAAAAGAGCGAATCGTGGTATATGTTTTTTCAAGCAGAAAACGCCATGGAATTAGAATCGCAATCTACACAAAAATGCAACAGGCGGTTTTGCCGCCTGTTGCAAGTTTAAACTGATTAAAAGCAAATTTATGGACAACGGGTCGGGCAAGTGCCGCTACCTCCCCTGTTTGGATCATTGCAATCTAAATCGCTTTGCAAAGCAAAATACCTGTAAGAAACATTTTCGCCTTCGCGCATTTCTACGGCCCAAATTACAAAAAGGCAGCCTTTAGAATTTTGTGCCATGCCTGAAAAAAGCCCTGTCCTGCTCAGGCAGGCAAGGTAAGTCAGATATGGAGCGTCAGTCCATGTGCCGCTTAAACAGGGCAATTTTTGCGATTGAGTGTAATTGCTCAACAGTAGCTGAGCTTGTTCACGGTTAATTTCGGTAAGGCCCTGTGGCATTTCACCGCAATCATTGCCTTGTGCAAGAATATCTGTGGTAACAATAATCATTGCTAACACAAAGCCGTAAAATAAAACTGATTTCATTTTGTCTTTCATTGTTGTTGAATTTTAAAAATTAATAATTAAGTAAGCGTAAAAACAAAATTATGGGCATCTGACCGGACAAGTGCCTGCACCACCCGCTCTGCGTAATGAATTACAATCCTTAGCAGATAATTCTGCTTCCAATGCAAAGAATTTATAGCTTGTATCTTTATCAGCAACCAACTGAACCGCATAAACAACCATCGGGCAATTGCTTTCATTAAGTCCGATGCCGGAGTAAATGTTAGATTTATAAGTGCAGTACAAATACCAGTTGTTTTCTTTATCAAGCCATGTTCCTAGAATTTTTTCAGCTGTACCATCGGTTTTATACCTTTCCCATGCTTCTCTGGCTTTGCTTTCTTCCATTTCTGTTAATTCGGAAGGTATCTCTCCGCATTCGCAACAATTTTCATTTGCATTGATCAAATTAGAAAGTGAATCATTCTCCATCTGCAAATCAGCAATTTTCTGTTTCAGATTTGGATCCCTGCAGGAGGAAATGAATAATGCAATAATTAGTAAGGATGTGAGGTTGTTGATTAGTTTGTTTTTCATATGAGTTATGTTTGTTTATGGCGGTAATGTACCGTATGATTTAAGACTGGTAAAATAATTTATAAATTATAAAATCCTGAATTTAAGAAGATTAAGCCAGGGGTAGTGTTTTCTTATGGGTGAAAACCCTAAGCCTCAACGTCAGATTCAGCATATTCTATCATGAAGGTTGGCTAAAAATCACGGTGATACTATACCAATACATGAATATATGTTCATATATTTGCATCCGAAATCAGAAAATTATGTCTGTAACACTTAGAAGAATACCGGCCGGCAAATTAGCCAAGATTGCCGAAGTGCTTAAAACCATAGGCCACCCGGTACGCATTGAAATCCTTTCCTTACTTGAATCAAATGAAAGGCTGACCGTTAACGATATTCAGGAAAAAATTTCTTCGGATATTGAACAGAGTATGCTTTCACATCACCTCATCAAGATGAAGGATAAAGGCGTACTGAAGTGCGAGAAAGAAGGTCTTTATGTTTATTACAGCCTGAAAGAGCCGAACATTACCGGCTTGCTCGATTGTATGTCTAATTGCAAACTGTAAGAATCAGAAATGTCAGAAACATTAGCATACCTTACTTCAGGCATTATCGGTATTTCGCTGGGTTTGATAGGCGCTGGCGGAAGTATTCTTACTGTTCCGGTACTGGTTTACATAGCCGGGGTTAATCCTGTGCTGGCCACGGCTTACTCCTTATTTGTAGTAGGTTCAACAGCGCTGGTTGGCGGACTGCGTTATGCCGCGCAACAGTTAGTTAACTGGCGGATGGTTTTCCTTTTCGGTATTCCCTCCATTCTCGCTGTGTATGCCACACGAGCCTGGATAATGCCTGCCATTCCTGACCCTGTCCTTTCTATCGGCAGTATCGTAATTTCTAAAGCACTGTTTCTTCTGCTTATTTTTTCATTGCTGATGATTGCTGCTGCTTACAGCATGATCAAAAACAATAATACTCCGGAAACAAATCCGGATAACGGCAAACCACGCCACTATGCTTTAATCATAGCCGAAGGTGTTGGCACAGGAGTATTAACAGGATTGGTTGGTGCCGGAGGTGGATTCCTTATTATCCCTGCTCTTGTTTTGCTTGCACGCGTTCCCATGAAATTAGCCATCGGCACATCGCTGATGATCATTGCTCTAAAATCATTGATTGGCTTTATCGGTGATATTCAGAACGGAACAGAAATGCAATGGCACTTTCTCCTTATCTTTACTTTGTTTTCGATAGCCGGCATCTTTGTAGGAGCACGCATCGGAAAAAAGATTGAAAGCAAGAAACTTCAAAAAGCTTTCGGATGGTTTGTACTCATCATGGGTATTTACATCATTATTAAAGAAACTTTATTAAACGGACATTAATAACTTAAAACTTAAAAACAACATAAAACAATGAAAGTAGAACAGATTTACACCGGATGCCTTGCACAAGGAGCCTATTACATCACCAGTCATGGCGAAGCTGCCATCATTGACCCTTTGCGCGAAATTCAGCCTTACTTAGACAGGCTGCAACGCGACAATGTTAAGTTGAAGTATATTTTCGAAACGCATTTTCATGCCGACTTTGTTTCAGGCCACGTTGACCTTAGCCGTAAAACCGGAGCACCTATTGTTTATGGGCCAAACGCAGCCTGCGAGTTTGAATGCATTTCAGCCTATGATGGTCAGATCTTCGAAATCGGTAAAGTAAAAATCAAAGTGCTGCATACACCGGGACATACTATGGAAAGCACTACTTTTTTGCTGATTGACGAAAAGGGTAAAGATCATGCTATCTTCTCGGGCGATACATTATTCCTTGGCGATGTAGGCCGGCCTGATCTGGCTCAGAAAGCTGCCAACATGACCCAGGAACAATTAGCCGGGATGCTTTACGAAAGCCTGATGAATAAAATCATGCCTTTAGCCGATGATGTGATTGTGTATCCTGCTCACGGAGCCGGAAGCGCCTGTGGCAAGAACATGATGAAAGAAACAGTAGATACGCTGGGCAATCAGAAGAAAATAAACTATGCGCTCAATCAACCCGATAAAGAATCATTCATCAAAGCCGTAACGGAAGGATTAACTCCACCACCGGGGTATTTCGGAATGAATGTGGCAATGAATAAGAAAGGATATGCCAGTTTTGATTCGGTTTTGAATAAAGGAATGACGTCCCTCACTCCTGAAGAATTTGAAGCAGCAGCCGAAGAAAGCGGTGCTCTTATTCTTGATACGCGTTCTGCCGGTCAATTTACCAAGGGATTTATTCCGCAGAGTATAAACATCGGGTTAAACGGAGATTTTGCTCCTTGGGTAGGCGCTATGATTGTGGATGTTAATCAACCCATCCTGCTCATTACAGAGCCAGGTAAAGAAGAAGAAGCAGTTACACGGTTAAGTCGTGTGGGTTTTGATAATGTGCTTGGCCATTTAAAAGGCGGATATGATGCATGGGTTAAAGCAGGAAAAGAAACCGATTCCATTAAGCGCATCACTGCCGATGAGTTTGAAAAAGTATTTCAGCCTAAAAAAGATAAAGTTGTTGATGTGCGCAAGGAAACCGAATATGCTGCCGAGCATGTGGATGAGGCATACAACTGGCCATTGGCTTACATCAATAACTGGATAAAAGACATCAATCCTGCTGAACATTTTTATCTGCACTGTGCCGGTGGTTACCGAAGCAGCATTGCTGCTTCTATTCTTCAGGCAAGAGGTTATCGTAACTTCACTGAAGTTGGTTGCGGGTTCAATAAGATTCAGAAAACCAGCGTGCCTTGTACGGATTATGTATGCCAGAGTAAAGTTTTAAAATCTTAAACAAATAAAATTATGTTCGGACTTTTCGGAAAATCAAAAGACAATAACAAGTTGCACGAGATGGTGCAGGACGGAGCCTTGCTGGTTGATGTACGCACGCCCGAAGAATTCAAATCGGGAAGTGTTAAAGGAGCTATCAACATTCCGCTGAATGACATACAGTCAAAAGCATTGCAACTGAAAAGCGACAAAGGCATTATTGTATTCTGTCGCAGCGGCAGCCGCAGCGAAATGGCCAAAATGATTCTCGAATCCAAAGGTATTAAGAATGTATGCAATGGCGGGCTATGGCAAAATGTTCAGCAAACTTTAAGTCAGCTAAAAAAAGCATGAGCCATCAGCAAGAGAAAGATTTGCAATGCTGCATAACGCAGTGCGATAAACCGCTTGACCGCGACTATTGGCAGGCGCAGTGGGAGGAAGGACAGACGGGCTGGGATATTGGTTACGCATCCCCTGCCATTGCTGAGTTTGCTGATACATGGCCTGATAAAAATGCTGCTGTGCTTATTCCGGGTTGCGGCAATGCTTACGAAGCAGAACATCTGCTCAGCACCGGCTTTACGAACATTACACTGATTGACATTGCTCCAGCTGCCGTTGAACGGTTAAAAAAAAAGTTTGAAGGAAATAATCAGATCAGAATCCTATGCGAAGATTTTTTCAATCATCAGGGTAAATACGATTTGATACTTGAACAGACTTTCTTCTGCGCTCTTCCTCCTTTACGAAGGAAGGAGTATGCAGTCAAAATGTTTGAACTGCTCAGTGAAAACGGAACGCTTGCGGGTTTACTTTTCGATAAACAATTTGATAGAGAAGGCCCGCCTTTTGGAGGCTGTCCCTGTGAATATAAACCCATCTTCGAACCTTATTTCAACATCCTTCTGATGGAGCCTTGCACTAACAGCATTGAGCCCCGTAAAGACAGCGAAGTATTTTTTATTATGAAACCAAAAAACCAGTAAAACAATATGAAAGTGCTCCTCATGAACCCCTGGCCGTGGTATGTAAGCGGCCCATTAATCGGACTTACCGTTCCGTTGCTGCTGCTCATTGGTAATAAAACCTTTGGCATCAGCTCATCCATGCGCCATGTTTGCGCATCATGTTTTCCTGCCAACATTCCTTTCTTTAAGTACGATTGGAAGAAAGAAAGATGGAACCTGTTCTTTGTAGCCGGTATTTTATTCGGGGCAGTTTTAACCTCTCGGTTTTTGGTTACCGGTTTAACGCCCGACATTAACCCTAAACTTGCCGAAGAACTGGCCGGTTACGGAATTCCGGTTTCAGGCATTGTGCCCGAATCGTTGGTAAGCTGGAGCAGTTTGTTTTCTCTTAAAGGATTTCTGATGATGATTGTGGGCGGATTCCTTGTCGGCTTCGGTACCCGTTATGCAGGTGGCTGTACAAGTGGCCATGCCATCATGGGCTTATCATCTCTTCAGTTGCCTTCGCTCATTGCTACCTGTTGCTTTATGGCTGGAGGTATTCTTATGGCCAATTTTATTCTTCCTTTAATCCTCAGTCTGTAAGCATTATGGAAACATTGACAAAAAATCACATTCAGGAAACGAATACCGATTTTGAAGTACGCTCTCTGGATGCAGTGTGCGTTAACGAAAGCCACCTTGAGCATAAATGGTGGCATAACCTTAAGTATCTGGCTGCCGGTATGCTATTTGGATTGCTTCTTATCAAAGCTGAAGTAATAAGCTGGTACCGCATTCAGGAAATGTTCCGGTTTCAATCGTTCCACATGTACGGCATTATTGGCAGTGCTGTAGTTACAGGGATGATTTCCGTTTGGCTTATCCGTAAGTTTGGCATTAAAACCATCTATGGCGAAACGGTAGAAATTCATCCCAAAAAATTCAATAAAGGACAAGTAATTGGCGGGTTGATATTCGGTTTCGGATGGGCATTGACAGGGGCTTGTCCGGGTCCCTTGTTTGCGTTAATCGGCTCAGGCATTACAGCTATTATTGTTGTACTCATTGCTGCCATAGCCGGAACATGGGTTTATGGTTACTTCAGAGAAAAACTTCCGCATTGATATGAATCTTTCATACAACTGCAATCGCGCATCATATATCTCAGTTAGGAACTATACGCAGGAACCTTTCAGGGTTACGGGTGCGGGAAGGGAAATTACTTACATCATCCATGGCTCACCCGTTGCCCTGAAAGGCGTTTACGCACATAAGTGTTCTCTTAAAAAATAATTTTGATATGACAACTACCGAAAAACCACAAACCTTTTCCGACATTATCAAATCAGAAAATCTGGTGCTGGTTGATTTTTTTGCCGAATGGTGCGGCCCGTGCAAAATGATGAAACCCATCCTCGAAGAATTGAAAAACATGGTGGGCAGCAGGGTCCGTATTCTTAAAGTAGATGTTGACCGCAACCCTCCCGTGGCTTCAACTTACCACATACAGGGAGTACCAACACTGATACTTTTTAAGAATGGAAACCCTGTGTGGCGGCAAAGCGGAGTAATGCCTGCAGGAGAATTAGCCGGAATAATCAATAAATTCCAAAATTAAATCTGATGAAACTCTTTCAGAAAATTTATTCCATCACCTGCAACCGCTGCCCGCATTGCCTTAAAGGAAAAATGTTTGAGCATGAAAACCCGTATCAGAAAGACGGAATGAAAATGCTCGACCATTGTCTTGTATGCCATCAAACCTACATGCCCGAAACCGGCTTCTATTACGGAGCCATGTATGTGTCTTATGCACTTACCGTTGGCTTTGGAATAGTTTCCTATCTTATCTGGTCGCTCATTACACCGGTTGATACTATTGCATTTCTCATTTACATTACGGTAGCGCTCATTGTGCTTATGCCGGTTACCTTCCGGTGGTCGCGCACCTTGTGGCTGAGTATTTTTGTGAAGTATGAAAAAGATGCAGTTTTTGTTACAGAAAAACATAAACCCGGCCATGAATAAAATTCAACTTACCTTCCTGATTGCATTTGCGCTGATTTCATTTCAATCGTGCGGTCAGCGGCAGCCCACAGCTTCGCAGTTAGATGCACAGCAATTTTCCGCTTTGATGGAAAAAACTACGGACGAATGGATTATTGATGTACGTACTAAAAAGGAATTTGAAAGCGGCCACATAGCTTCAGCCATCAACATGGATTATTATGCCGAGGACTTTCAGAAACAGTTAACTTCACTGCCCAAAGACAAGCCCTTGCTAATCTATTGCCTTTCGGGAAGCCGGAGTAACTCAGCCGTTGAAAGGCTTCACACCATGGGCTATACTAACGTTCACCATCTGGCCGGTGGCATTCAAAGCTGGAAGATGGCTAAACTGCCTGTAGCGGGCGAAAGCAATGAACCCGATACTTTTACTGAGAATGATTACCAACAACTCATCACTGCTAACCGCCTGTTGATGATTGACTTCTACGCCCCCTGGTGCCTCCCATGCCGTAAGATGAAACCTTACATTGAAAACCTGGCTAAAGAGTTTAATGGCCGTGTTGAAGTAGTGCAGATTAACACCGATGAAGCCAGGCAACTCTCAGCCAAATTGAACATAAGCCCCATACCGGTTATTACCTTCATAGCCGATGGTATAGAGATAAAAAGACTTACCGGCCTGCAGAGCGAAGAAACACTGAGAGAGGAACTGAAGAAGCTGGCGGGGAAGTAATTATTTTTTTGTGCCGGCTTATCTGTATTATCTTAAAGCCAATTGGAAATTACATACTTGATTTTTTTTGCCGCGAACTTATGCTGGCAATTGAACTTGATGGATTTTCACATCAGTTAGAAGAAGTTGAGAAAAAAGACAGGATAAAGGAAAAGAGGATGAATGATTCAGGAATAACAATTCTACGGTTTGATGACAGGGAGGTGATGGACGATATTGAAAATGTGCTTCGGGTAATTGAGAGAAAAATAGAGGAGATAGAGAGGAATTAACACACCCCTGCCAATGCAGAGACTTGCGCACCCCCTCACGCCAGCGCACTGGCATTCACACAGAGGGGAATTAATTGTTCTAATATCCTTTTGTTCCATTGTTCTGTTATTCTAATCTTCCATCCGTTGCCTGCCTTCCTAATTCCTACCTTTGCACTCCATCCCCATGAGCGATTTTATAAAGCATGAATGCGGTGTTGCACTGGTAAGGCTGCTTAAGCCGTTACCTTATTACAAAGAGAAGTACGGCAGCGAACTGTACGGCCTGCATAAGCTTTTCCTGCTTATGGAAAAGCAGCATAACCGCGGACAGGATGGTGCTGGCATTGCTTCTATCAAACTCGATCCGCAGCCGGGCAGCGAATACATAGACCGCTGGCGCTCCATTGCTTCCAATGCCATACATGACATTATTGATGGGGTATATGCCAAAGTTGAAAAAGCATTATTGGAAAACGGAAAGAGCAAGCACTCTCAAATTCCTTTTTTAAGCGAATTATATCTCGGGCATCTGCGCTATGGAACTTTCGGAGGAAATACCATTGAAACCTGTCATCCCTTTCTCAGGCAGAACAACTGGATGACCCGAAACCTGGTTGTTGCCGGAAATTTCAACATGACCAATGTGGATGATCTGTTTAATCAGCTTATTGAATTGGGACAGGTTCCTCGCGAAAAATCCGATACGGTTACCGTAATGGAAAACATCGGCCATTTTCTGGATGAAGAAAATGATGCACTCTATTACAAGTTCAAAGAATTAGGTAATTCTAAATCGGAAACTACACCGCTTATAGCCGAGCATCTTGATATAGCCAACATACTCAGGCGCTCATCGCGCAACTGGGATGGCGGTTATGTCATTGCCGGATTGATTGGCAATGGCGATGCATTTGTACTGCGCGATCCTAACGGTATCCGTCCCGCTTATTTTTATACAGACAATGAAGTGGTCGTGGTTACGAGTGAAAGACCTGCTATTCAAACTGCCTTCAATGTTCCTTTCGGAAAAATTGAAGAAATAAAACCGGGTCATGCACTTATCATTAAAAAGAACGGCAGAATATCGCAGCCTGTAATTCTGGAACCGAAACAGAAACTCAGTTGTTCGTTCGAAAGAATTTATTTTTCACGCGGCAGCGATACAGAAATCTACAAGGAAAGAAAAGAGTTAGGCCGTCAGCTTTGCACCGGAGTACTTCATGCCGTTGATCATGATTTACGAAATACGGTTTTCTCTTTTATTCCCAATACGGCCGAAGTCGCTTTTTACGGAATGATGGAAGGCATGGAAGATTATCTGAGAGAACATAAGCGCAGAAAAATAAAATCTCATGCCCATGAGATGACAGATGAGATGCTCAATCGTATTCTGTCTATCAAACCGCGTTTTGAAAAGATTGCCATCAAGGATGCCAAGCTTCGTACGTTTATTACCAATGATGATGAACGCAGTGATCTTGTTACGCATGTGTATGACATTACGTATGGAACCATCTGTCCGAAGGAAGATAACTTAGTGGTGATTGATGATTCCATCGTTCGCGGAACAACCTTGAAAAATTCTATCATACGTATGCTGGCACGCCTGGAGCCAAAAAAGATTGTTATCGTTTCCTCTGCTCCTCAGATCCGTTATCCCGATTGTTATGGAATTGACATGGCCAAAATCGGAGACCTGATTGCCTTCCGGGCAGCCATCAAACTGCTGGAGAAAAATCAGATAGAGCATATAATGGACGAAGTGTATGGCCGCTGTTTAGAAGAATTATCCATGAAACGCCATGATGCGCGTAACCATGTACGGATGATTTACCAGCCGTTCACCGCTCAGCAAATCAGTGATCAGATTGCCGAAATGGTTACTCCGCCTGAATGCAAGATACCGGTGAAAATTATTTTCCAGAAGATCGAAGACCTGCATCATTCCTGCCCCAATCACCGTGGCGACTGGTACTTTACAGGCAATTATCCCACACCGGGAGGTAACCGTGTAGCCTGCCGTGCTTTTGTCAATTACATGCAGGGCATCAATGCTCGTGCTTACTGAACAATAAGCCGCGAAAAATTTCTTTCTCCGTTTTCCGCAATCATTTCAACAAGATATAATCCTGAGATTGCAGGGGCTTCTGCTTTGAAGTAGTTAGAATCTTTTCTGCTGATGAACTGTTCTGAAATTTTTACTCCATGTAAATTGTAAATGCTGATTTTGACTGAAGAGTTGAATCCATCAGCCTGAACTAAGAAATGATCACGGGCCGGAACGGGAAAGATTTTCAGCTTACCGTATAAATCCTGATTTGTAATTCCGGTTACACAGGCCGTACAGCTTTGCTGCGAAGTAATTCCCGAACCGGCAGAAAGCAGATTCTGAAAATCATTCCATGCATTGCAATCGCCTTTTAACTGATAATTCAGCCAAGGAATAAGCAGTGCATTAATAATGGCATGCTGCTGGGCGCGCGTAATAGCAGGTGCAGGAGTACATGTCAGTTCTCCGAAATTGCAATTGAAATTCGATTCAGCCATCTGGCAATGGCTTCCGCCTGTTATGCTTACGTATGTTTTACAGGCTGAAGAAAGTGCATTGTACATGGGCAACTGATGATTGGCGGGTGGTGTAATGCAATCATTTCCTCCGGCAATTACCAAAGCAGGAATGGCAATGTTTGCACAGGCTGCAATGGCTGATGGATTGGTTTCTGCAGCCGCAAGGTTGGCAATGGCTGTAATGCTGCTGTTGTACTGAACAGAAAGAAAACTCGAACCGCCACCCATACTGTGACCCATCACGCATGAAGTTGAATCAACCTTATCAAAAAAGGCAGAGGAGTTATTTTGTCCTTCACTTTGCATGGCGCTCACCAGAAAAGCTATGTCTTTGGAAAATTCAGTATGACTCGGTGAAAAGCCGCTTTCTGTATTGGGTAGCACAACAATGTAACCTTGCGGTACAACAGCATTCCAGATGTTGGCATAAGCGCTTGTTACCATCACAAAGCCATGGCCAAAAACCAACACAGGAAACTTTTCACCCGCATTACCTGCTACAGGAACATTACTTCCTGAAGTATTTGCCGGATAGTAAATATCGGTTGCAATGCTTCGGTTATTTCTTGAGAGATCAGTAAAGGTGATGGAGCGGTTGCCAACCAAATAGGGTTGAGTAAAACCAAGAAAAATAACAAACTGTAAAGCGAAGAGTAAACCGAACTTTTTCATAGGCAGGATTGATTTCCAAAAATAACAGAAACAGTTTGAAATAGTTTTTTTCAGCCTTCAAGGTTATCAGGAATCTGCCGTTAAAATTTATTTCGGTGAATGAACAGGCTTGCTTACCTTTCGGTCAAAATTCCTCTTACAACCAACCTTTTCTCTATGGACTCCATCAATGTAAATGGCGCTCTTTACTGGCTGCCCGAAAATGAAAACGATGTTATCAGTTTAGTTAATCAAGCGAAAGAGCAAGGTAAAGTAATCTGCATAAGAGGAGCAGCACATTCTTTTCCGCTCATCGGAAATCTTGAAAGCGAAAGTGTCAATGACAAAAACCTATATGTCATGCTTTCAAAAATGAATGCGGTAAGTATTGATAAATCGAACATGTCGGTTACCGTTCAGGCCGGTTGTCATTTAGGTTTGGATCCTTTTGACCCTACAGGGATTTCCACACTCGAAAATTCGCTGCTTTATCAACTCGATCTGCAAGGTATGGCCGTAGGCGATCTTGGCGGAATTACCCATCAGACTATTGGCGGATTTCTTTCTACAGGTTCTTCCGGTGGTAGCACTCAATATGCATTTGAAGAAGCACTGATGAGTGTGGAGGTAATTATTTGCGGAACCAATGGCGCTGAAAAAGTTACTTACACGCGCCCCAACCCTGATAATCCCGATGATCCTTTTTATGCCGTTGGTTTGGCAAGCATGGGGTTGATGGGTGTAATTGTTTCAGCCACTTTTAAATGCATTCCCAATTTCAATATCACCGGCAATGAAACTATTTCAACGGTTGATGATTGCCGGATTGATCTGTTCGGAAACGGGAGTAACGGCAAACCGGGCTTTCAGCAGTTTCTTGAACAGACAGAATACACGCGCATTATCTGGTGGCCGCAGCAGTTCGTTACCAAATCAGTAGTGTGGCAGGCGAAGCGTGCACCTTATGATCCGAAAAATATAAAACCTTATCAGGAAGTTCCGTGGATTGGAGGAAGCGCCATACCGGCAACGCTGGGTGCGGATGTTCTTTATACTGCCATGGGAACCTGGCCTGATTGGTTTGGCGATTTGGTGGGAACCAACAGTAAAACTTACAAGGATGTTGTTCCTGTTGTAAATGCTGCCTTCAAACCATTTCTGTTTCCGGCAATATGCTCTGTGTTTGTAGCTCCCGGAGTGCAGCAGTTCAGTGATGTATGGTACAATGGCATACCCATGGATAATCAGATGGGCGACAGGATAATGCCTGTATGGTTTACCGAACTGTGGATTCCGATTAACCAGTCGCAGGCTGTGATGAACGATATGAAAGCATTTTATGCTTCAGAAAAAAATTGTGAGAACACCGGGATATTTTGTGTAGAGATTTATGCAGCCAAGAACAGCGAATTCTGGTTAAGCCCCGCTTATCAGACTGATGTTATACGCATTGACATATTCTGGTTTGCCAACAGCAATGGCAATCCGGTTGATTATTACACCAAATTCTGGAACCTGCTTCGCAAATACAATTTCCGCCCGCATTGGGGTAAATACATGCCTGATGGAAGTTCGGCAGAATGGAAAGGATATCTTCCTTCTGTTTATCCTAAGTGGAATGACTGGATGAACCTGCGCAAGCAGAACGACCCCAACGGTGTTTTCCTGAATGATTACTGGCGTAATAACTTACAGATTGATTGAAGCTGCTATTTGTAAATTCGAAATAATTCGTATTCGTTAATCCTCCTCACCTTATGATCTCCCCAGACTCTAACGGCCTCTACCACCCCAATACTGAACAAGACATTATTGACCTGGTTCAGTTTGCTGTCAAAAACAAACTTCAGGTACGTGTGCGTGGCGCTGCGCAGTCAGTTAACGCTGCCATTTATACCGATGGATTTTCATTGATGGGTCCCGGCACTAACATCAACATGGAATTAGACCGGATGCGGTCTGTTTCATTTGATGAAACAAACATGCAGGTAACCGTTGGCGGTGGTTGCAACTTAGCCTGGGATCCGTTTGACCCTTCCGGAACTTCAAAAACTGATAACACCAACAATCTTTATTTCCAGTTAAATCAGAAAGGATGGTCATTGCAAAATGTTCCTGATGCCGCACATCAGACCATTGCCGGATTTATCTCTACCGGTTCGCAGGGAGGCAGCATGACTCATTCGTTTGACGATTGCATTGTGGCCATCCGTTTGATTGACGGAACAGGAACTGCAAAAACGTTTACAAGATCTGAAGACCCGGACAACCCTTTTTTCGCTATCGGAGTTTCCATAGGATTGCTTGGAGTGATTACCTCGGTAACGCTTCAATGTGTTCCTGCATTCAACATCATCGGGCAGGAAAAAGTAACTCCGCAGGATCAATGCGATTTTGATTTTTTTGGGGAAGGAAATGCTGAACAGCTTTCGCTGAAAGATTATCTTTCTTCAACAGAGTTTGCGCGAATGCTTTGGTGGCCTTATCCCACTTTAAAAAGAATGATAGCATGGAAGGCACGTACCATGCAGCCCTCTGATTACAATCAGCAAACAGGAATTCCGCCTGACTTTAAACCTAATCCCTATTCACCGGTATTTCCAAAATTATTTGGTTCTACATTGCCGGCAGAAGCTGTTGCCGGTACCGGTTATCGTGTCATTGCCAATTATCCGCAGTGGCTGTACGACATTTTCGGAAATTCGAAAGACTGGGCAATGATTAAGCCGGCTGTAGATGCTTTGGCTCCTTACCTGTATCCGTTTATGATAAATATGTATTTCCCGATGACTACCGATAAAAATCCGTCAAAGCAATTCTGGGACTATTGGAACGGTAGCCTTCCGATGGATACCATTGAATTTTCTAATAACATGATGAGCCTTGTTTACACCGAGTTCTGGATTTCGGCTGACAATGCCCGGCTTGCTGTAAACACACTCAACGATTATTACCAGTCTCAAGGCAATTCTTTAGTGAGTTATTATACCGTTGAGGTGCTTGGTACAAAGCGCAGCAACTTCTGGTTGAGCCCTGCTTACGGACATGACACTATCCGTTTAAACTTGATGCGGTTTGACGTAAACACATCGGCAGACATTAATTACTATCAGATATTCTGGGATTTATTTAAAGAGAAAGATATCCCTTTCCGTTTGCATTGGGGAAAATTTTTACCGCCTGCATCCACCAATGAGAATCCTGCTTACTTTGCTTCGCAATATCCCCGCTGGAATGATTTCCTTAAACTTCGCAGTCAAATGGATCCTGATAATGTTTTTCTTAACTCTTATTGGAAATCGCAACTCGGCATTTGATTCCAAATGAATACTGCGGCAATTCATACTGCTGAGAAAAAAGAACGTTGGTTCATTGCCCGTATATGGCAAAGAATCATCACCATCGGTATTACCGATTCCCTAAGCGACTGGGAAAAGAAACGTTCAAGATTGCTGAATGGCATCTGTGCCATGTCGGCCATTATTCTCGCTTTGTATTGCATCGGCTATTCCGACAAAGCACACCGGCTTACTTTCTGGGAAAGTTTTCAGGGAGTAGTGGCAATGCTTATCACACTTTCGCTGAATCATTTTCACAGGCATCTGGCCGCCTGCCATTTCTTCAACATTTATAATGTCATTTGTTATTCCGTATTTGCCATCACTCATGGTGAAGTAGATGCAGCAGAATACATTCTTGTTGCCGGCAGTATAGCCTCCATGCTTTTTTTCAGGCAATGGATTACCGTGGTTTCCTATTTTCTGTTGAATGCTGTTGCTTTTGCCGTTTGCAAATACTCTTTCGCAGTAATGAATCCGGTGCTGTTCATGCCGGATGGTGAAAACCTGTATGTGGTGAATCATGTAACCATGTTTGTTATCATCTTCCTTATTGTGTTCTACTTCAAATCTGAAAATGCAAGACAGGAAAATTTATTGGAGAAAAGAAATAAGCTGATTGCCGAAGAGAAACAAAAGTCAGACAACCTGCTGCTGAATATCCTCCCCGAAGAAACAGCCGAAGAACTGAAAGCCACCGGCAGCGCCAAAGCAAAGTTTTTCGAATCAGCAACTGTTATGTTCACTGACTTTAAAAACTTCACCGGCATTTCGGAAAAGATGACACCTGAAGAACTCGTTGCAGAAATAAATTACTGTTACAGCGCATTCGATCTGATCATGGAAAAAAACGGAGTGGAAAAGATAAAAACCGTTGGCGATGCCTATATGTGTGCCGGTGGTATTCCTGAAGAAAACACAACGCATCCGTTTGATGTCATTTCTGCAGCTTTGGATATTAAGACATTCATGAGTAATTATATGGCAGAAAGACAACAGCAGGGAAAGCCGTTTTTTGAATTACGAACAGGTATTCATACCGGACCGGTAGTTGCAGGTATTGTAGGTACCAAAAAGTTTGCTTATGATATTTGGGGCAATACCGTAAACATTGCATCAAGGATGGAATCAAGTGGCGAAACCGGAAAGATCAATATCAGCGGGGCTACTTATGAACTGATTAAAAACCGTTTCCGCTGCGAGTTTCGCGGCAAAGTGATGGCTAAAAATATCGGTGAAGTGGATATGTACTTTGTCAGTAATGTTTAATTATCGGGTTTACTTTCAGGTTGATTATGAATAAACACTTTATTCTCATTTGGATTTATCTCTTTGGCATGTGCAGCATTACCTATGCATGGCCGCTGAAAGAATCGGAAACCGACTCTCTGAAGAAATTGCTAGACAATTCTTTGCCGGATACAGCAAAAGTTCAGTTGCTGTTCAAAATAGCGGAAGGCTACTACCAGCATTCTCCTGCCGCTGCCATCCCATACTTTGAAGAGGCAGAAAAAATTTCAAAACAAATAAGATATAGTGTGGGGCTTACCAATGCCTACGGGTGGCTGGCTTATTTATATGAGCAGAGCGGCAACATTGGCAAAGCGCTTGATTTTAATTATAATGCTCTGGAACTGGCCAGAAAATCCAAGGACAAAAAAAATGAAGCAATCTTGCTTGGCAATATTGCTGCTATTTATAAAGATCAGGGAAGAATCGAAGAAGCTTTAAATTATAATTTTCGAAGTCTGGAAATCAGAAAAACTTTAAACGACAGCGCTGGCATCTCAACTATCCTTAACAATATCGGTTTAATTTATGCTGGTCAGGGCAGGATTGAAGAAGCTCTGAATTATTACCAGCGGTCGCTGTTTATTGAAGAAAATTTAAAATCGAACGATGGGGTAATAACGGCAATGCAAAATATAGGAGCTGTATATCGGGAACAAAAGGAGTATGAGAGTGCGTTTGCTTATTACAGACGGGCATTGGAAAAGGCAGTGGCTACTAACAGCAAATACAGTATGGGTTATATTTATAACGGCCTTGGCGGAATGCATGAAGAAAATTCAAGATTTGATTCCGCTTTGCATTATTTCAACAATGCATTGGCGTTAAGAACAGAGTTGGATGACAAGCAGGGAATTGCCTATACTCTTAAAAACAAAGGAATCGTTTATCAGAAAACTTCGGCCATAGCTGAAGCAGAGAACGCTTTCCGTAAAAGCCTGGCCATTTTTCAGGAGTTGGGCGATAAACTGGGAACGGCAACGGTTGCTAACCTGTTGGGGGCCTCTTTCCTCGAAAAGAAAAATTACCCCGAAGCGCAAACTTATCTGCAGTTTTCCTTAAAAAAAGCAATGGAACTCGGCTTTCCTGCTCCTATTGGCAATGCTGCCGGAAATCTTCTCAAATTATACCGAGATAAAGGCGACTGGCATCAGGCCTTTCTTATGTATGATTTATACATCACCATGCGCGACAGCATTCAAAACGACCTGAACCGAAAAGCCGCTTTAAAATCACAATTTCAGTACGAGTACGAGAAAAGAGAAACGTTGATTAAAATTGAACAGGAAAAGAAACAGGCGCTTTCCATGATTGAAATTAAAAAAAACAGACAACAGAAATATTTTTTATTGGCAGGCTTGCTGCTGGTTATGATTTTTGCCTATTTGAACAACAGGAAGAAAAAACAAATTGGGAACGAGAAGAAGCGAAGTGATGAGTTGCTTTTAAATATTTTACCTGCCGAAATAGCAGCTGAGCTTAAATCGAAAGGCACCACCCGGGCAAGGCATTACAAGGAAGTAACAGTGATGTTTACTGATTTTATTGACTTCACCGTTACTGCCGAAAAATTATCGCCACAAGACCTGGTAAACGAAATTAATTTCTGCTACATTGAGTTTGATAAAATTATATCTAAGTATGGTATTGAAAAAATTAAAACCATTGGCGATGCATATATGTGTGCCGGAGGGCTGCCTGTTCCTACTGTAACCAATGCAGAAGATACCATTCGTGCTGCCATGGATATCCGTGCGTTTATGTTACGTGAATCTCAAGTACGCAAAACAGCCGGAAAATCTTTTTTCGAAATCAGAATCGGCATTCATACCGGGCCGGTAGTTGCCGGAATTGTCGGTATCAAAAAATACGCCTACGACATTTGGGGCGATACCGTAAACATTGCATCAAGGATGGAATCAAGTGGCGAAACCGGAAAGATCAATATCAGCGGGGCTACCTTTGAATTGGTGAAGAATAAATTCACTTGTGTACATCGTGGAAAGATTCAGGCTAAGAATAAAGGAGAGATTGATATGTATTTTGTGGAAAATGCCTAACGAATAAAGAACTTTTCGATTTTACTTCAAAGCAAACTTTACCGGCAAATGATATAGTACTCTCACCGGCTGGCCTTTATGCATTCCGGGATTCCATTTGGGGAATGACTGAAGTACACGTATTGCTTCCTTATCGCATTCACTGTTAGTTCCGCGAAGTACTTTGATTTGACTAAGCTCTCCGTTGCGCTCAATTATAAATTTGAGATAAACAGTTCCCGAAATCCCGGCTTGCTTAGCAGAGGCTGGATAATTCAAATGCGTATTCAGAAATTTTAAAAGCGCTCTTTCTCCTCCGGGAAAAGAAGGCATTTGCTGAGCAACAAGATAAATGCTGTCAGCATACATCACTTTTCCGCTGTTCAGCTTCATGGTGATTTTCTGATAAGCTGCTTTTTCTTTTACAGAATTGCTAAGTGAATCAATGCTGATCGTATCTATTACTCCGCAGTTTGCAATGAATTTGTTGATAGCTGCTGAATCGCCCAGCCATGCTTCGCGTGAACAGGCTTCACAATAAGTTTCCTGGGCAACTGTAAAATGGATGGGGAGAATAAAAAACAGACAAAAACAAAGGGTTTGTTTCATACGGATGGATTTACTATCAAAAGTATGGCCTTTTTTTATTGCGGCTTCCAATCCGCGAAGGAAATGCCCCGTAATCAGGTAGTGATCACCAACTCATAACTCACCTCAGCAAACTTTTTAAACATAAAACTCACTCCGCAGTATTTTTCCTGCGACAGGTTAATGGCTTTTTCAATTTTATCGCGATTGTTTTCTGAAGCACTGATGCGGTAAATCAGGTGCACACGGTCGTAATACTTCGGATGCTCCTGCGTTAGATTGGCTTTTACTTCAATAGAGAATCCTGAAAACGGAACCCGCATTTTATTAAGAAGTGAAACCACATCCATGCCTGTACATCCGGTCAATGCCGAGAGCATCAATTCTTTGGGTCTGGGGCCTTGATCGTAACCGCCAAACTGTGAGGCTGCATCAAGCCTTACCGAATGCCCGTTTACTATCGATATGAAATGCATCCCTTCTTGCCAGGTTGTCTCTGCCTGATGCACTACTGTTGTTTTTAGTTCTTCTGACATAGTCTGTCTTTTTTAATCATCATCATGTTTTTTTTCCTGCATCTGCATTTTGAATGTACTGCCACGTATTTCCGAATGTCTTATTTCTCCGCCCATGTTGGCTACTCTGGCCATCATGGCAAATACGATAAGGCCGAAAAAACATATCAGAGGATTCAGAATTTTCACGGTGTTTTTTTTGCTCATCCATGCAAGGATTAAGCTTATCAGCGATAACGCTCCGAGAACCTGCATGGCAATCATGGCCGGTTCGGCTGCTTCCTCATGCAGTTCCACAGCCTGTTCAGCATTTAAGCCTGCAACATTTTCAAGCACCTCTTCTGCGCCTTCTCCGGTCAGGTATGCCGGAATGGTCAGCAGTGCTGCCACAACAAATATGATGAGGCCGGTATTAAGTAGCGTTTTATTCCTGAATAAAAACGAAGCAAGTAAGATCAGGAAACCGGTCAATGTTCCGATTACCGGAAAATGATTCAGCATTAAATGCCAGTGAGCTGCGTTTAGTGTTATCATGCTGCAAATGTCATTCATCATCTATAATCGATAATGTGAGGAAGGTCATCAATGCTACTAATGCTCATCCGCAGGTTTTGTTTTGAATCATGACTTTCATCATACTTCTGATCCCTAAAACTCATCCATTCATGTTGTTGGTTGCATTTAAAATTGCCTGCGGTAAAGTGTATGGTTCATAAAACGAAAACGGTTGCCGAAAAACAATTATGTTACCACTGCGGGGAGCCGTTATGTAAAGACATTATTATTCACGATGATAGGAAATTTTGTTGCGAGGGATGCAGCCTTGTTTATGATTTGCTGAAAGAAAACAACCTGTGTACGTATTATTCATTATCGCAGAACCCCGGCAACAAAACCGAAACGGGAGTTTTTGATTTTCTGAATGAGCCTGAGGTAAAAAACAAACTGATTCATTACCGCGAAGGCAGCTTCATTCATTTCCGATGGCGTATTCCTTCCATGCACTGCAGCAGCTGTATATGGCTGCTGGAGCATTTGCCAAGAATGGATTCCGGCATTCTTACTTCCCGCGTTGACTTTACAGGAAAACAACTTACACTCATTCTGGATGAACAGAAAACAACCATGGCATCCGTTGCCAATCTGATAACACGTTTAGGATACCGTCCGCTCATTGAAAGTGAAAAAGCGAATGCAGTTGCCGGAGTACCTTCTTACAAAAACCTCACTTACCGGATTGGTGTTGCCGGATTCTGCTTTGCCAATATCATGATGCTCTCTTTACCTGAATACTTTTCGGGAGGCAGTTTAGGTGATGTTAAACTCGAGAGGTTTTTTCCCTATCTCAACCTGTTGCTTTCACTTCCGGTGTTTTTTTACAGTGCTGGGGTGTTCTTCGGAAATTCCTGGCAGGGACTGCTTCAACGCACGGCTGTTATTGACCTGCCTATTTCCATAGGTATCATAGCCATGATGCTGCGCAGCGTTTATGACGTAATAACGGCTGCCGGCCCCGGCTATTTCGACAGCATGACAGGTTTGGTTTTCTTTATGCTGATAGGAAGAAAATTTCAGGATTACACCTTCGACTGGCTTCGTTTCGACCGCGAATTCAATTCTTATTTCCCGATGGCTGTTACTGTTTCGGATGGTGGAGTTGAAAGAAGCCTTCCGGTGGAAGAAGTAAAGCCGGGGCAGATTGCCCTTATCCGCAACAATGAAATCATACCGTTTGATTCTATCCTCAGAGAAGGCACGGCCTGGATTGATTACAGTTTCATTTCAGGAGAAAGCCGTTTATCCGAAGTGCATAAGGGTGAAACGATTTATGCCGGAGGAAGACAGAAAGGAAGCCTTATTTCTGTAATGGTAAAAAACATTGCTTCTAAAAAGCATTTGGAAAGCCTGTGGAATCTCTCGGGCAAGAAGCAGCATCAGAGCTTGTTTAAAAAACTTACCGAAAAGATTACGCAGTGGTTTATGGCTGTTACTTTCAGCGTGGCCACAGGCTCGTTTGTTTACTGGCAATGGCATAATCAGGCAGTGGCTATTCATGCATTTACCTCAGTACTGGTTATTGCCTGTGCCTGTGCGTTGCTGCTTTCTTCGCCATTTACTTTCGGTAATGTGCTGCGCCTGTTGGGCCGAAAGAAAATTTATCTGCGCAATCATCAGGTGTTGGAGCAGCTTGCCAATGTGGACACTATTGTGTTTGACAAAACAGGAACGCTTACCGACAATGAGCATCCTGTTATTCAATTACATTTTGATCTGTTGAGTGAGATGGAAATGAATGCCGTGATGTTGCTGCTCAGGCAATCAACTCATCCGCTGAGCCGGATGTTGCTGGATAGACTTATTCGGGAAAACGGAAAAAGAAACTGGATGACTGAAATAAAAAGTTTTTCTGAGATACCCGGTGCCGGAATTAGTGGAGAGGTGGATGGAATAAGAATTAAAATAGGCTCGTTGTCTTTTACCGGAAGGAAGGCTGATGTGGCCCGATCCACCAGCATTCATATTGAAATTAATGATGAATACAAAGGCTATGCATCGGTCGGAATAAAATACCGCGAGGGAACAAAAAGCATGATAAGCCAATTGAAAAAAGATGGCTACTCCATGCACCTGATAAGCGGAGATAAAGATGCTGACCGTGAGTTTCTGAAAACTCTTTTCGGTGATGTGCCAATGATTTTTGAAGCAAAACCGGCCGATAAGCAGCAGTACATTGAACTGTTGCAAAAGCAAGGAAAGAAAGTGCTGATGATGGGCGATGGGCTAAACGATACAGGCGCATTGCTGCAAAGCCATGCCGGCCTTGCCGTAAACGATTCAGTAAATAATTTCTCTCCTTCCTGCGATGGATTGTTAGATAGTTCGCAGCTTACATGCTTACCGCAGTTGCTGAAACTTTCAAAAAGAGCTGTTGCTGTTATCCATCTCAGTTTTATCCTTGCCCTGATGTACAACCTTGTTGCCGTAAGTGTGGCGGCTGTCGGAAAACTTACGCCTGTATTTGCTGCCATTCTGATGCCCGTCAGCACCATTAGTCTTGTGGTATTTGCGGTTGCCGGCTCTTCGCTTTTGTTCAGAAAGTTATTGAGTGAGCCATCCATACGGTAATTTATTTTTTGAAAAGGCAGAATTCAATTACCTGACATTTATCATCCATTCCAATCGTTTGCCTCATTTATAGGCGCAGTGTTGGAATGTTCATTTGCCATGCTAATGTAAAATGAGTGTACTGATTGTTCTCATCATTGCCAGCCTTACTGTCGCTTCCGGATTTCTGATTGCATTTCTGTGGTCGGTTCGCAACGGGCAGTATGATGATGACTACTCCCCCTCAGTCAGAATGCTTTTTGATGATGAAACACCTGAAATAAACTCTAAAGTAAATTCTTAACTATGCAAATTGAAAGATTCAGTTACGACAACCGTATTGTAAAAAACTTTGCGTATGCCACCATGATTTGGGGCATTGTAGGAATGCTGGTAGGCTTGCTGGCCGCTTTGCAGATTCCGTTTCCGGGATTAAATTTTGATGCTCATACCACCTTCGGACGTATCCGCCCGCTGCATACCAATGCTGTCATTTTTGCTTTTGTGGGCAATGCCATGTTTATGGGCGTTTATTATTCGCTTCAGCGATTACTCAAAGCACGCATGTTCAGCGACCTGCTCAGCAAACTGCATTTCTGGGGATGGCAAACCATCATTCTGTGTGCAGCCCTTACGCTTCCTTTCGGTATCACTACCGGTAAAGAATATGCTGAACTCGAATGGTCAATTGATATTCTGATTGCTATAGTGTGGGTGATTTTCGGAATCAACATGTTCGGCACCATTATTAAAAGAAGAGAACGGCATTTATATGTTGCCATCTGGTTTTACATAGCCACGGTGGTAACGGTTGCCGTACTGCATATTGTCAACTCCTTAGCCATACCTGTTTCACTCACAAAAAGTTATCCGATTTATGCCGGTGTGCAGGATGCATTGGTACAATGGTGGTACGGGCATAATGCTGTTGCCTTTTTCCTTACTACTCCTTTTCTCGGCCTGATGTACTACTTCGTGCCTAAGGCGGCCAATCGTCCGGTTTACTCGTACCGCCTTTCCATCATTCACTTCTGGGCGCTGATTTTCCTCTACATCTGGGCAGGACCTCACCATTTGCTTTACACGGCTTTACCCGATTGGGCGCAATCGCTCGGTACTGTTTTTTCTGTTATGCTTATTGCTCCATCATGGGGTGGTATGATTAACGGACTGCTTACCCTGCGTGGTGCATGGGATAAAGTTCGTGAAGACGCCATCCTGAAATTTTATGTAGTGGCTATTACTGCTTATGGAATGTCAACATTCGAAGGACCAATGCTCTCACTTAAAAATGTAAATGCCATCAGTCACTTTACCGATTGGACTATTGCTCATGCTCACGTGGGCGGGTTAGGATGGAATGGTTTTCTCACTTTCGGTGTTCTGTACTGGATTATTCCCCGACTTTTCAAAACAGCGCTGTACTCAAAGAAGCTGATGAATTATCATTTCTGGATTGGCACAATCGGAATTCTGTTTTATGCGGTTCCGATGTATTGGGCAGGTTTCACACAAAGCCTGATGTGGAAAGATTTTACTGCCGATGGTGTTTTGAAATATCCTAACTTCCTCGAAACAGTATTGCAGATAATGCCCATGTATAAACTTCGCGCACTTGGCGGAGCTTTGTATCTCATAGGAGCTTTGTTAATGGTTTACAATCTCATCAAAACTGTTAAGAGCGGAAACCTGCTTGCCAATGAAGAAGCAGAAGCGGCAGCGCTTGAGAAAAATTATAAAGCTCCGGCCGGTCATTGGCATCGCTGGATTGAGCGTAAACCCGTTCAAATGCTGATCTGGAGTTTGATTCTGATTCTTATTGGTGGAATAGTAGAGTTGATTCCTACATTCATGATCAAATCCAACGTACCAACCATTGCCAGTGTAAAGCCCTACACACCGCTTGAATTGCAGGGACGCGATATTTATGTGAGGGAAGGGTGTTATACCTGCCATTCTCAAATGATCCGTCCGTTCCGCAGCGAAACCGAACGTTATGGTGAGTATTCCAAAGCCGGTGAGTTTGTGTATGACCATCCGTTCCAATGGGGATCCAAACGTACCGGCCCCGATTTACAGAGAATAGGAGGTAAGTATCCTGATTCATGGCACTGGCATCACATGATAGATCCGCGCACCATGTCACCGGGAAGTAATATGCCGCCTTATGCATGGATGGCTGAAAAGGAACTTGACATCAGCACGACCCCGGCTAAAATCAATGCTATGATTAAACTCGGAGTGCCTTATCCTCCGAGATATGCTGATGAAGCAAACAGTGATTTGATGCTGCAGGCCAACAACATTACCGAAGGATTGAAGAAGGAAGGCATTCAGGCATTGCCCAATTCTGAACTGATTGCATTAATTGCCTATCTGCAGAGAATGGGTACCGATATTAAAGCAAGTAAAACCGCAGAAAACCGATAAGCTATGTTCAGAAACTATTTGGAATCCATTGCCGGTATCGGCATCTATCCGCTCATCTCATTCACCATTTTCTTCCTGTTCTTTCTCGGAGTGTCCTGGTATGTATTTACTGTCAAAAGAGAATTTATTGACGAAATGAAAAATTATCCATTAAGAAACGATAATCTTCCAGCAAATAACTGATATGAAAAAGATAAATCTGTTACTTCTTTTTATAGCCACGTTGTTCTTTCCGCTTATTGCCGGAGCCCAGGCAGCGGAAAGGCCGCAACCTCAGCCACCCGATTGGTTTGTGAATGAAACCACTTATCTTATTGGGTTTATTTTCATCATCATGGCTATTGCCATCATTGCCCTTTACTCTTCCTTTATGAAACTGAGCCGCAGTATGATTCCCGCTTCGGTTAAACAGGAAATGGAAGCGCGAAAGCAGAAAGTGATATCCGAAAAGAAAGCAACCAAACGCGAGTCGTGGTGGCTGTGGTTCGATCGAAAATTCCTGACCAGAGGAGTGCCGGTGGAGCATGAAGCCGATGTAATGTTGCATCATAACTACGATGGCATCCGCGAATTGGATAATAAACTTCCGCCCTGGTGGGTTTGGGGTTTCTACCTTACCATTATCTGGTCTGCTTTTTATTTGCTTCATTACCATGTTTCCGGTACAGGTCCCTTGAGCGGAGAAGAATACCGGAAGGAAATAGCCATGGCAGAAAAAGAAAAGCAAGAGCGAATGCTTCTTGCCGGTGAGAATGTAACCGAAGCCAGTGTTACGGTGCTTACTGCCGATGCGGATATTGCCGAAGGCAAAAGCATTTTTTCAAAAAACTGTGCGGCTTGTCATCTTGAAAATGGTGGTGGCTCGGTAGGCCCTAACCTTACGGATGATTACTGGATACATGGCGGAGGTGTGAAAAATATTTTCAAAGTAATTACTGAAGGCGTTCCGGCTAAGGGAATGATTTCATGGAAATCGCAGCTCTCACCAAAGCAGATTCAGAAAGTTTCAAGTTACATCCTTACACTGCATGGCACCAATCCGCCCGGAGCCAAAGAACCCCAGGGTGATTTATGGAAAGAAGAAACATCTGCTGCTGCTTCGGATACACTTTCAGCAACTATGTAATACCATTTATCTCTGGGATGAATGGGGGTTGGAATTGGATGTTGAAAGAGTATGAACTAAAAATTAAAGACAAAAGACCATAACTCCACACTCCCCGTTCCAGACTACATACACCTCACTCTCCTCTAACCATCACCCTTTTCATATTAAAAAATTGAATGATGGACAGCCATACCATAGAAGAATTTTACCGCGATGAATCCTTTCGCGACAGCATTGCCACCATTGATGAGAAAGGCAAGCGTAAGTGGATTTATCCTAAAAAGCCGAAAGGAAGATTCTACAGGGCACGAACATATTTAAGCTATGTGCTTTTGGCATTACTATTTGCCTGGCCATGGATTAAGGTAAATGGCCATCCTGTGATGTTGTTTAATATCCTTGAACGAAAGTTTATCATCTTCGGAATTGTATTCTGGCCGCAGGATTTTTTTCTGTTCATGCTGGCCATGATTACGTTTATTGTTTTCATTATTCTTTTTACGGCACTGTTCGGAAGATTATGGTGCGGATGGCTTTGCCCTCAAACCATTTTTATGGAAATGCTGTTTCGTAAGATTGAATACTTCATTGAAGGCGATTACATGCAGCAGCGTGCATTGGATAAAGCTCCGGCATCGCCTCAGAAGTTTTTCCGAAAGTTTGCCAAGCATACCGTTTTCTTTTTCATCTCTTTTCTGATTGCCAATACATTCCTTGCCTATATTATTGGTTCTGATGAATTAGTAAAAATTATTACGGATAATCCTGCCAATCATAAAGGTGGTTTGTTTGCCCTTTTGCTTTTTACCGGTGTGTTCTACGGTGTGTTTGCCCGTTTTCGCGAGCAAGCCTGCATTGTAGTGTGTCCTTACGGCAGATTGCAGGGTGTACTGCTGGATAAGAATTCTGTCGTCATTGCCTATGATTACAAACGCGGTGAACCACGCGAGAAACTTCGGAAAGATCAGGTACGCAAAGCAGGCGATTGTATTGATTGCCATCAATGTGTGCATGTATGTCCTACCGGTATTGACATCCGCAACGGAACACAACTTGAGTGTGTTAATTGTACTGCCTGCATGGATGCCTGTGATGATATAATGGATAAAACAGGCAAACCCCGCGGATTGATTCGTTACACCAGTGAAAATGCCATTGCGCTTAAACAGAAATTTAAAATTACACCGCGTATCATCGGTTATTCTGTTTTGCTTTTTGTTTTGGCAACCACACTCATCACGCTGCTTGCTTTACGCAGCAATTTTGAAGCAACCATACTGAGAACACCCGGACAGCTTTTTCAGCGAATGGACCATGACCGGATTTCAAATCTGTATAACATCAAAGCGGTCAACAAAACTTTTGAAGCTGTTCCGGTTACTGTTGAATTAACAGAACCGCAGGGAGAAATTAAATGGGTAGGTGAGGGGATGAAAGAAATTCCCGGACAGGGATTAGCCGAAGGTGAGTTTTTTGTCATTCTCCATAAAGCACAGATTAAAGCCAATAAAACTCCGGTGGTGATTGAACTGAAAACCGGTGGCAAAACAGTGAAAAAAATCAACACATCATTTCTCGGTCCTGTAGAAAATTAAATACCATGAAACTCAACTGGGGTACTTATGCAGCGCTTATGTATCTGGCCTTTGTAGCCGGAATGGGTTATCTTGTTTACCGGAGCACACAGGAAAAAATTGATCTGGTAATCACCAATTATTACGAACATGATAAACTCTTTCCTGAAAAATGCGAACAGCAGCAGAATGCCATCCACCTGAAAGAACAGGTTAAAATCACCTCCGGTAATCCTGTTACGATTCAGTTTTATTCAGCCTTTCCTGAAAAAGGAACCGTTCAGCTTTACCGTCCTGATAATTCATTCTTGGATAAAACGATTGACTTAACCGTTGATGAAAAAGGAGCCATGCATATTGAATCCTCATCGCTGAAGCACGGATTATGGAAAGTGATTCTGCAATGGGAATCGGAAGGAAAAAAGTATTACACCGAAGACCGTATTTTTATCTGACATGAATACTGCCCTGCTCATCTCTGCTCTGGTTGTCGGTTTTCTCGGCAGCTTTCATTGCATTGGTATGTGCGGGCCAATAGCCATTATGCTTTCCGGCAATCCGTCAAACACAAAAAATTTTATTACCGGAAGGCTGATGTACAACTTCGGAAGAGTCATTACTTATTCCCTGTTCGGAGTGGCTGCCGGCTTTACCGGAAGTTTATTTTATATTAACGGTTTTCAGAGCGAACTGAGCATTGCTGCCGGTGTGCTTATCATTCTTTCCGTTCTTTTTCTGAATGAAAAAAGGATGGTGAAGTTTTTTCCTAAGGTGTTCACCACCTGGAATGCCGCTCTGAAACAAAGATTCTCTTCGCTCATTGGCCGTAAAACGCTTTCTTCCTTTTTTATGATTGGTATGATAAACGGTTTGCTGCCCTGCGGTTTTGTTTATCTGGCTCTGGCAGGATCGGTTGCGGCCGGTTCGGTGGCCGGTGGCGCTGCATATATGGCGTTGTTCGGATTGGGAACCATTCCTGCCATGCTGGCTGTTTCCTTAGCAGGGCATTTATTCGGAATGCGCTTCAGAAATCTTTTCCGCAGAGCAACTCCATGGATTGCGATCTCTGTTTCATTGTTACTGATTTACCGCGGAATCATTCTGCATGAAAACAAAACGGCATGTTGCCATCATCCGGAAAAAACCGTGGTGAAGTAAAATCATTGCCTGTAATATTTATTCTGCCATTATTTCATCGCAGAAAATCCAGGCATAACCATCGTATTCATAACCTAAATGCCATTCGGGCAGCTTGCCGTAGTTGATGGCTTTAATCTTTAGGTATCGAGCCTGAATCGGTTTCAGGTTGAATGAAACATTCCTGGTGATAACCTGTTCGCTTCTTTCATCCTGCTCCACCTTTTGACTTGCTGCCTGCTCATAATTTTTTCCATCCGTTGAACTAAAAATCTGAACTTCTTCCGGCAGAAAAATCCAGGCACGCGAATCTTTAAGAAAACCGGCCGTTACGGTTGAAATGGTTTTGATACTACCCATATCCATCACCAGTTCCATATCCTTTTGATGGAATCCCTGCCAGTTGCCTTTTCGCCAGTTTTCATCACCGCGTATGCCATCTATCAATCCCAAAGCGCCACCGGCTGTGTATTGATTGCTGTACGGAGTAATGTAATTGATCTTGCTTTCCGGATGAGGGAGCTTGTAGAAATTAGCTATTGCCAAACCGCTTTTTGTGTTTTTCAGTATGGCAAATGCCGAAACAGTAGTGTTCTGATGAACCGTGAAAGGTCCTTTATATTCACTCGTCTTTTTGAGGGAATCGCGTTCGGAAACCGTGAAATAAATTTTATCGCCTTTAGTAAGCGACTTAATGCTGACCGGCAGCGAGTCTTTAAAAATTTTTGAATCTGTATGAATGAGAGGAGCAAGACAAATTTCAGGGAAATGTATTTTCTGAACCGGGAAATCACCATCCGCTGTTCCGAACTTTTCATTCGGTTTGCTTCCCATCACGAATTTCAGTTCACCACCGTTTTTTAAATCCTGATAACGGAAAAAACTTTTTGAATACGGTTTTCCGTTCAGAGAGGCTGATTGTATGTAAATGTTTTTTGCGGATTGCTTTTCTGACTTGATGACAAATGTTTTTCCGTTTTCTAAATGGAGTCTTACTTCGTCAAACAGCGGAGAACCGATGGCATAAACATCAGAACCGGGAGTAACGGCATAAAATCCCATAGCGCTCATTACATACCAAGCGCTCATCTGGCCGCAGTCTTCATTGCCAATCAAGCCATCCGGTGAATTTTTATAAAACTCTTCTATAATTTGCCTTACCCGCTGTTGTGTTTTCCAAGGCGCTGCTGCATAGTTGTAGAGATAAGCTACATGATGACTGGGTTCATTGCCGTGTGCATACTGACCAATCAATCCTGTTATGTCAGCTTGTTGCCGGCCTGTGGTTTTATCTTCGGCAGCAAACAATTTATCTAATTTATTTTCAAAATTTTTCATTCCTCCCAGCCGTGAAATCATTCCGCTTATATCCTGCGGAACAAAAAAGTTGTATTGCCATCCGTTGGCTTCAGTATAATTGTTATTCACCTCATACGGATCGAAATTAGGGAGGAAGTTACCATTCTCTCTAGGAGTGATAAATCCTGTGGCCGGATTAAAAAGATTTTTCCAGTACTGGGCGCGCTGGCTGTAGGTTTTATAAACGGCCGTATCGCCAATGTGCAAAGCGAATTGGGCAATGCACCAGTCATCATAAGCATATTCCAGGGTTTTTGAAACGGACTCATGCTCATCTTCGGCACTGAGGAAACCATTGCGCATGTAATATTCCAGTCCGTAACGATGCTTCGCTTCAGCACTTTTACGCATGGCTTCAAGGGCAAGCAATTTATCAAAATCAATAACCTCTTTAAAAACAGCATCAGCAATTACCGGGACGGAATGATAACCTATCATGCATTCGGTTTCGTTGGCGGCTAATTCCCACACCGGCAGCAATCCTCCCTGCTGATATTGTAGCAGCATGGTACGGATAAAATCAAGTGTTCGCTTTTTATCAATGAGGGTAAGCATCGGATGTAAAGCACGGAAGGTATCCCACAGCGAAAACACCGTGTAATAATTGTGTCCTTCCGTGGTGTGAATCTGCAAATCACGGCCGCGATAATGACCGTTTACATCATTGTAAATGTTAGGAGCAATCATGCAGTGATACAAGGCTGTGTAAAAAATTTTGCGTTGATCATCCGTTCCGCCTTTTATCTCCATACGGCTTAATTCTTTATTCCAGCTTTCGAATGCCTGTTTTCTTACCACTTCAAAATCCCAATGAGGAATTTCCGATTCCATGTTATGCCGGGCTCCGGTTTCCGATACGGCTGAGAGCGCACATTTGATTAAAAGGGTATCGCCTTTTTTCACGTTGAAATGAAAGGCCGCTTTTATGTTGTTTTTATAGCGGGTGCGGAAAGGGGGCTCAGCAGATGTGGCATCATGATCGCGTTCAACGTCATACATATCAAATGCTTTTGAAAACTGAATATCGAAAAACAGCATCTGCTGTTTGGCCCATGCATCCGAAAAACGATGGCCTGAAACATGGCTGTTGTTATGAACTTCGAGTTCGCTGCTGTATGCTTTATCACGATGCACAAGATCAAGAATCACAGTGGCCGTTCCGGCTTCATTAAAAATGTAACGGTGAAAACCGGTACGGGGTGAGGCGGTCAGTTCTGCTTTCACTTTTTTTTCGTGAATCATCACCGAGTAATAACCGGCCGAAGCGGTTTCATCAGCATGACTGAATACCGATGAATACTCTTTATTGCTGAAACTGCTTTTATTGATAAGCGGCATAAGCAGGATGTCGCCATAATCGCTTACGCCAGTTCCGCTGAGGTGTGTATGAGAGAATCCGTAAACTACAGAGTCGGAATAATGATAGCCGCCACATCCGTCCCAGCTTCCGTCAATACGCGTATCGGGGCTGAGTTGAACCATACCAAACGGAACCGTTGCTCCGGGAAAGGTATGTCCATGTCCGCCTGTTCCGATAAACGGATTAACGTAATGAGCCGGTGATTGAGAAAAAACTTTAATGCAGATAAATAAACTTATAATCAGGAGCTGAATTTTTTTAATGTTCATTTGAATTTGTTTCAGAATGATGGTTGGTTGAATTGTAAAAGCTGTTCGCGATGCAGTTTGCAGTCTATCCACTCACTTTCAAAACTGCAATTGTATTTTTTATAGAACTCAATGGCCGGAGTGTTCCAGTCGAGTACCTGCCAGTGCAGAATATGTGCATCCAGGCGTGCTGCTTCGCGAACCACTTCATCAAATAACAGTTTGCCGATTCCTTTTCTGCGGTGCTTTTCAGAAACAACAATATCATCTAAATAAATTCCTTTTCCTTTCCATGTGGAATACTTCACAAAGTAAATGGCCATTCCCAGTATCTCTGTATCACTTTCGGCAACTAATAAAAAGTAACATGGATCTTTTCCGAAAGCATCTTCGGTCATTCTTTCTACTGAATTAGTAACGGCTTCAGGCGCTTTTTCATATTCGGCTAATTCCTTCACCAATGCATAAACAGCGGGAATATCTTCCGGCCTTCCCTGGCGAATCTTGATGTGCATACTTCTATTTTTGGCGAAAATAAAACATGGCTGTTGAGCTTCATTACAGAAAGATTGGTGAAGGCAATCCGTTAGTGATTCTCCACGGATTGTTCGGCTCATCAGACAACTGGCAGAGCTTTGCTTTGCGTATGGCTGAGAATAATGTTGAAGTTTACACGGTTGACCTGCGCAATCATGGCCGGTCGCCCCATCATCCGGAACATAACTATAAATCAATGGCTGAGGATGTGGCGAAGCTCATCCGCGATGAAATAAAGAAACCGGTAGCATTAATGGGGCACAGCATGGGAGGAAAAACTGCTATGCGCACAGCGCTTGATTTTCCTGATTGGATTGATAAACTTATTGTGCTTGATATTGCTCCTTTGGCATATCCTGTTTTACATGCTGAAATTATTGCAGCGCTGAAAAGCATTAATTTTAATGCACTCACTTCGCGAAACGAAGCAAACACTATTCTCTCAGAAAAAATAAAACAGGAAGATACACGCCAGTTTTTACTGAAAGGTCTTTACCGTAAGGATGATAACCATTTCGCGTGGCGCTTTAATCTGAATGTGCTGGAAAAAGAAATTGAAAAAATCGGTGAAGCGATTGATTCGGAAACACCATTCGGGAATCCGGCCCTTTTCATTCGCGGAGAAAAATCAGATTATGTGAGAGAAGAACATTTTTCCGGGATTAGAAAACTGTTTCCTAAATCAGAAATTCTGACTGCGCCTGCTGCCGGCCACTGGATTCATGCCGACAATGCGCAGTGGCTGGAAGAAAGAGTAAGGGCGTTTTTAGGGAGAAGTTAGAATATCCGTTTCGGAAAGAAATAACCACAGAGAGCACAGTTAGTCACAGAGAAAAACGGATAGTGGTTGGTGGCAGACACCGGTTACGGAAAAGGAATAACCACAGAGAGCACAGAGAGCCACAGAGAAAAAGCTGATGGCGGTTGGTATAGGAACAACTACGGGCAGATATTTAATTTTCCATCAAATACTTCCTCACAAAACGGATAGCCATTGCTCCTTCGCCAACGGCTGAAGAGATACCGGTAAGGGCGGTATAGCGTACATCGCCCGATGCAAAAATTCCCGGTACGCTGGCTTCGGGCAAATAGGGCTGGCGTTCCAACTTCCAGAAGGTGTGAAAATTTTTCAGTTTCATCAGTTCCCGGCCTGTGATGATGTAGCCCTTCTCATCTTTCAGTACTATGTTGTTAAGCCATTGCGTACCCGGTGTGGCACCTATGTAAATGAACAGTACTTTGGCAGGAACGGATTGTTCTTCTCCGGTGGCTGCATTTTTAAGTGTAATGCTTTCCAGCACTTTATCGCCTGTTGTACCAATCAACTCTGTGCTGCCATGCACAAAAATGTTGGGCGTTTTGGCAAGGTTGCGCACTAAATAATCGGCAGCCGTTTGCTTAAGCGATTCACGCCTGATGACGAGGTGAATCTCTTTGGCTATATGACATAAACCCAATGCTGCCTGGCAGGCCGAGTTTCCTCCGCCTACAATAAACACTGTTTCATTTCGGCAGGCATGTGCCTCTATAGATGCCGAACCGTAATACACACCGGCACCGGTAAATTTGTCAAGCCCTTCAACAGGCAGTTTGTTGTATGCCACCCCGGTTGAGATCACTACTGTTTTGCTGTGAGCCACCGAGCCATCTTCCATTTCAATAATCTTGTATCCGTCTTTCACTTTTATAGAGTTCACGCTTTGCGGAGTCAGCATTTCGGTGCCGAAGCGCAATGTCTGAGCAATGGCCCTGCGCGAAAGTTCGGCACCTGACAAACCTGCCGGAAACCCAAGATAATTTTCAATGCGTGTGCTGCTGCTTGCCTGACCACCCGGGTTGCTGCGTTCAATCAGTAATGTTTTCAAACCTTCGCAGGAGCCGTAAACCGAAGCAGCCAGCCCTGCAGGGCCTGCACCAATGATGGCCACATCATACATTTCCTGTTTTGGTTTCTGCTGCAATCCGATCTTCGATGCAACATCAATTAACGAAGGGTCTTTCAAAGCAACTCCATCCTTCAAAACCACTAGTGGCAGTTCATCGTGCGAACTGTTGGCACTGGTCATCAGCTTCTTCGCTTCCTCATGTTCTTCTGCATCTATCCATATATAAGGAACAAGATTGCCCGATAAAAATTCTTTCAGCTTATGCGATTTGGGAGACCACTGAAACCCGATTACTTTGATTCCCTCATGATCGGGTTTAAAAGATGCATGCCATTCATCCAATAAATCATCTGTAACAGGATACAGCTTTTCTTCGGGTGGATGCCATGGCTTAAGCAGGTAGTAATTAAGGTTAACCGTATTGATGGCTTTGATGGCAGCTTCTATATCGGAATAAGCTGTAAGCAGCACTCGTTTGGTTTCAGGAAAAATTCCTTTGGCGATTTCGAGAAAATCAACGCCTTCCATTTCGGGCATGCGCTGGTCAGAAATAATCAATGCCACAACTTCGCCTTTCAATTTTAAATCTTTCAGCAATTCAATGGCTTCATTGACCGATGCCGTAGCTGCAAGGCGGTAATCATTCCGGTAACGGCTGCGCATATCGCGCTGTATGGCGCCCAGCACCTGTGCATCATCATCCACCATAAGGATAAACGGAAGTTTCATGACGTTTTATTTTCAGATGAAGCAAGCGGAAGGCAGATAGCGAACTCCGTTTTGCCCGGTTCGCTCCTAAGTTTTATTTCACCGTTGTGGCGCGTTATAATTCTTCTGACCAAATCAAGCCCGATGCCTGTTCCTTCTCCCATTTTTTTAGTGGTGAAAAAAGGGTCAAAAATTTTTGACTGAATTTCTTTGGGTATGCCATGTCCGTTATCAATCACCTTAATCCTTGCAAAGTGGTTATCAAGGCAGGTTTCAATGGTCAGTTCGCCTTTATTGCTCATAGCCTGAATGGCATTATCAATCAGGTTGGTCCATACCTGATTCATTTCGCCAACATGAACCGGCACTTGCGGAAAATCGGGTAAAAAATTTTTTATCACCTTGATATTTTTCGCTCTCAGTTTATGACCAAGCAGCGTCAATGTATTTTCAATGTCGGTATGAATGTCGGTCGGTTGTTTTTCATTCGTGCGGTCCATGTGAACATGGGAGCGGATGGCACCTACCAAAGTTGAAATACGCGAAGAGGCTTCATCCAGATCTTTAATCACCGATTGCGATACCACTAAGTTTTCAAGCCAGTTAATAAGGTTCTTCATGGCTTTTTCTCCGGCAATGGTCTTAATTATTTCAAGGTCATCGGTTGTATAACCAGACCCTGCAAAAGTTTCGGCTATGGAGGGTTTTGCTTCCATGCCGTTTTGCTGCATCCAGTCAATCAACGTATCTTCCAGTTCGATTCTTTTAAGCGGAGAAAGTTTCACATTTCCGGTTTGCTTTTGTTTTTCATCTACTAACTTGACAATTTCTTTAATCTGCGGGGCGGTAACATTATCAAGCAGCATTCTTTCCGTAAATTCATAATTGCAGCGCAATCGTTTATTCAGTTCTGAAGCAATACGGTTAATAGCTGCAGCGGGATTATTCAATTCATGCGCTATGCCGGCTGCTAATTGTCCTAAGGCATTTACTTTCTCATGCTGCAACTGTTGGGTGGCAAAGTATCTTGCCCGTTCCGTCATATAACCGATAAGCCGTTGTATTAATTCGGGGCTGAGTTGTTCCAGTTCCTGAAAATACTTTTTATGCAGCTTGTAAACTCTTATCTTCCCTTCCGCATAAGCAAATCCGGGGGAGCTTTTCATACGCGAATAAGGTAATAATCCTGCGGTTCCGCCTGTGCTTTCATCATTTTCAAAAGTGTGATATGATACGAGCTTTCCGTTTACATCCAGATAAAATTTAGCCCGTCCCTCCACTACGAGCATCAGCGAATCAATTTCATCTCCGGTGCGTGTCATCTCAGCACCGTCTTCAAACTCTGCATATTCTGCCTTTTCCAATATCCATTGCAAATGCTCATCAGGTAAACCGCGCAATGCAATCACCTGTCTTAAATCATCTATGGAAGGGGCATTCATTTTTTTTAGAAAAGCAGGGCTAAGGTAATTTGAATAATTGAGATGATATAATACTCAACTCACTAAACTATTCGTACAACTTGTCCGCTTCCGGTGGATTCGCTACAAGCAAATGTTCCAACACGCACCCGTAGCCCTGAAGGGCGCCAGCGCACTACGTAATTCGTACCTTCGTATTGATTTGTAGATGTTCCCTACTTTTACATTTTAAAAATCATCTTATGGATCGCTACCTTATCATCTCCGAACATACAGCCGAAGACTGCCGCCATACCGTTAAGCAGTTCCGAGAGTTTCATGCATCGTTTTTCACTCACTTTGAGTGGGGTTGTTACGACAACGATCATCATGCCTATGCATTTGTAGAGGCCGACAGCCATGAGAAAGCATTATTGTCGGTTCCTCCGCTGTTCCGCAACAAAGCCCGCGCTATTAAACTCACCTATTTCAAGCCTAAAGCATCGGGCGATTTTATACATGATAAGGTGGATTGAAAGGAAAAGGTTAATGTTTGAACCTACAAGATCTGTGTGGTGAAAAAAGGCACGAATCCACACTTACTGGCAATTCGTATTCGCTAATTTCTGCTCTGAATTTACCTTCCCCACCTTAGGGCAATCGCATTTCTTTTTGAAGATGGCGCAGGATGAGAGCATTATCAAAAGCAGCATCATCAACAGAAAATTTTTTCTTGTCTTTACCATGTAAACTTCAGCGCTGCAAAAATACTCCGGCCTGCAGCATTTATTCCTGAAGCAAAATGGCGGTACTGCGTATCGAGCAGGTTGTTGCATCCGGCCTGCAGTTGCCAGTTTTTGGTGAATTGATACGAAGCGCCCAGGTTGAAAATATACCATGCAGGCATGCCTTCGGGAGTGGCGTACTGTTCATTGTCTTCACCGTTCAGGTAATAGTCTTTCAGTTTTTTCCATCCGTTGTAATCGGCAGAAAGGTTTATGCGGAGATGGCCGCAGGTATAACTCACTTCTGTTCTTCCATACACAGGTGGAATATGATCAAGCGGAACATTACCGGTATCGGTCTGTATGCGGGCGTAGGTGTAAGTAACGGAAGCGGAGAAAGAAAAATGGTTACTTATGTCAGCCATCAGGAGGGAAGAGAAGCCGATGATGAATGCTTCTCGTTTATTCTGATTGGCAAACACAGCACTCAGTGTTCCGTTATATTCAATGCTGTCGTTGCCGTTAAAAGTAAATTTATCGGTTACAATGGCATTGCGGTAAAGGGTATAAAAGGCATTGTTCTCCCATTTAATCTTGTCATTGAAAATTTTTGAGATTCCGAAATCGGTATTGTAAGTACGCTCAGGTTTAATGTCAGGGTTGGGAACGATGACAGTTCCGGGCGAGGAATCGAACACTTTACCCAGATCATCTACATTAGGAACACGGAAACCGGAAGACAGCATCATACTTATTTTCCAGGAGGGTTCAGGCAGAAAAATAATTCCCGCATTACCCGTTGCGGCTGTGTTTTTTTGTTCAGCTCTGTTAAAAGGGAATGCAAAAAAATCTTTATTGACAAATTCCGATTTCAAAGTTGAATACTGAAAACGGATTCCGTCATTAACCACCCATTTAGAATTCAGATACCAGGTGTGAGTGGCATACAATGCATGATGCTGCATGATGTTATCACCATCGGGATAACGCGTATCCAACGGCACTTCCTGGCCGGTTACAATGTTTCTGCGGAAGGCTGTTGATTTCACGGTGTTATACTGCCCGTCTAAACCCATGCGCAACTGATGCGCGGCTTTGATGCGGTATAAATCGAGATGATAACCCATTACATTTACTTTCTCAATGCGATTATCGAGATTGTTATTGTTAAACCTGCGCTGGTGGCGGCTTTCTTCAATGTACTGATGGCTGATGCCGGCATTCAGGCGGTTAAATGGACCTGTCATTCCGGTAATGTTTAATTCGTAAGCAGCCAGTGAACGCAGTTGCGGGCCGTAATACCATTCGGCAAAACGCAATCCGCTGTTATTTGCTCCTTTATCGGTTAACCTGTCGTAGCGCGGTATATCGGAAGAATTGGACATCTGAAGATTCAATGTATGTGTTATATGATCATTCTGCCGGAAAGAAAACTTCTGCAAGGCATCGTATTGCCGGTAGCCGCTGTAACGTTGAAGGTAAGGATCATCATTCAACACGAGCGAATCAGTATTGTTAAATCGTTTCACATAATAGTACCGTTTGCCGAATACCGAATCAATCACGCCTTTTTGTTTTCCCATCTTCAGATCGTCAAAATCACCGTAGGTAAATGAGGTGAGCGAAGCAAACTTTTTTGTGCCGATGTTAAAGTCAACATGCCCGGTTTTTTCATTGTTGGCAGTAGCATAACGAACCAGGGAATTTCCGGAAACAAAAAGATTTTTATCCGTGCTGTTAAACTTAGGCTGTTTAGTTATCATGTGCACTACTCCTCCTAAAGCATCGCTTCCATAAACTGTAGATGACGGACCGAAAAGTATCTCTGCTCTGTCTAACGCATATTGATCAACAGTAATCACATTCTGCAAATGACCGCTGCGGTAAATCAGGTTGTTCAGTCTTACACCGTCAACTACCAGCAATACACGGCTGGCTTCAAATCCGCGGATGACGGGGCTGCCGCCTCCCTGCTGACTTTTCTGAACATTAACATGCCCGGAAAACTGCAGCACTTCTGCCATGGAAGGTGCTGCCATGTGTTCAATCTGTTTTGATGAAATCAGTTCAACCTGTTGAGCTACAGAGTTGGATGGCTCTTCCATTTTATTGGCTGAGACAATAACGGTTGAAAGGGAAACTTTCTTTGAAACGGAATCTGCCTCCTGGCCAAAAACTGCAGAGCTTATCATGAAAATAAAAAGAAGGGAAGAAATGATTTTCATACTCAAAGAAGTTTCACTGCGTAAAGGTATGGAAAGCATGTTGTGGTAAGCCTTTACCTTTGCCCAAACATTCTGTTCATGGAACTGTTGAGTTATAAGTTTAGCGAATATGGAAGAAATAAAACCGCTGCGCGACCGCATTATCGAAATAATCAAAACCTGTTACGATCCCGAAATTCCGGTTGATATTTATGAACTCGGACTGATTTATGAGATCAATGTGCTTGATGGAAATGATGTGCTTGTTAAAATGACGCTGACTTCACCTGCCTGTCCGGTAGCCGAATCCTTGCCTTTAGAAGTAGAACAGAAAATAAAAAACATTCCTGATGTGAACAACGCCAAAGTGGAAATCACTTTTGATCCGCCCTGGGAAAAAAGCATGATGAGCGAAGAAGCAAGGATGGAACTGGGGATGTGGTGAACTTTATGATTTTCATTTTTAAATCCGGCATTAAACTTACGCCCATATCCTCGTTCCTTCCGTACAGTTTTTGCACATATCAATTTCTGAACGTGATCGAAGCACCGAAGCACGGAATTCGCGATAGGTTTCATTATTCCAGATTTCACGAAACGATTTTTCTTTCAGATTGCCCATCCGGTGCCAGGCATCTTTATCAAAACAACAAGGCACTACCAATCCATCCCATGTAATGACGCAACTGTGCCACATCTTCCAGCAGTGGTTCAATAGTTTGTTTTTTATGCGGTAAGTGCCATCAGCATTCTTGCTGTAGCGTGAAAATTTTTCAAGGGTGGGGATGAGTTCATTGCCGTGTTCATAGTCATAAATCTGAGCGGTTTTCAATCCCACCTCATCTACGCCAAGTTCATTGGCAAGGCTATGCACTTCTGCTATCTGATGCTCATTAGGCTTCACTACCAGAAACTGAAAAATAACATGCGGTGTTTTTGACTTCAATGCCTTTTTCCATTTCATGATGTTGCGCGTACCTTCCAGCACTTTATCCAGTTTCCCTCCCACACGGTATTGCTCGTAAGTTTCCTGCGTAGTCCCGTCAATCGAAACAATCAGCCTGTCAAGGCCCGACTCCACCGTTTTCCGTGCCATCTCATCCGTCAGGTAATGCGCGTTGGTGCTGGTGGCGGTATAAATTTTTCTGGAAGAGGCATACTTCACTAATTCCAAAAAATCTTTATGCAAATAAGGCTCCCCCTGAAAATAAAAAACCAGATACATCAGTTCACGATGCATTTCATCCATCTGCTTCTTAAAAAAATCAGAATCCAGCATGCCCGTAGGGCGGGTAAAAGAACGCAATCCGCTGGGGCATTCGGGGCAGCGCAGGTTGCAGCTTGTAGTCGGTTCAAAAGATATGCTCAGCGGCATACCCCAGTGAACAGGCTTACCCGTGTACTTCGAAACCAAATAGCTGCTTACTAACTTAACTGCATTCGCAGCGCGCTTAACAGTAAGCTTGCTCATCAGGTTCAGTATGTCGGCTGCATTCCGGTTCATATCACAAAGTAACGGAGTTCCAAATTGATGTTTGTTTTTTCCATTCAGCAGAAACTCCTATTTTCACCCTCATGAAAAAGTACCTGTGTTTAACTCTCATGGTTTCTTGGGCTGTTCCAGTCTTTTCGCAAACAACAGCCGGTGGACGGGCTGCCGGCATGGCCGGTGCTGCGGCTAACCTGAGTGATATATTCGCTGCTTTTCACAATCAGGCCGGATTGGCTGGGATCGAAAAATTCTCCATCGGCATTTTCAATGAAACATCGTTCATGCTCAGTAATGTAAGCACCCGCGGTTTGGCCGTTGCCATGCCGGTAAGCAATGGTGTTATTACAGCGCAGTTTCAATACTACGGATATGCTGCTTACAACGAAAAACGCGGAGGCCTTGCTTACGCCCGCAAGTTTGGCGAAAACATAAAAGCCGGTTTACAGCTCGATTATTTCGGAGTAGCCATTGGCGAAGGATATGGTTCGCGCAGCGCAGTAACTTTTGAAGGCGGTGTTCAGGCTGAATTGCTCGAAGGATTTTTCCTTGCTGCCCATGTCTGTAATCCCATGCGCGTAAAAATTGCTGCTTACAACGATGAGCGTTTGCCCGCCATTCTCAAATTCGGATTGGCATATCAACCTTCCGATAAAGTATTCATCACTGCCGAAAGCGAAAAAGTCATTGACCGCGCCAACCGCATCAAAGCAGGTGCGGAGTATGAAATCGTCAGCAAGTTTTTTCTGCGCACCGGCATTGCTTCCAATCCGTTTAACACATCCTTCGGTTTTGGATGGATGATTGATTCCTTTAAAGTTGACTTAGCTGCTTCCTATCACCGGCAGTTGGGCTATACTCCTAATGTTTCTTTGGTATGGGTGGCGAAATAGGATTATCGAACATGAATTGCCATACAGGTACAAATTGCAAATAATGTGAAGGTTGAGCGAAGGAACCCTTCAGGGTCACGGGTAAGGACCGGCAATTAAACAACTAATAAATAGCCACGAATGCACCAAGTAACAATCATAAAGACAATTGTGTGTAAGTCTTCTTCAGGGTTACGGGTACGCGCAGGTAATTTTTATGCTTACCTTTTTTGTTTGCTCCTGAATACAAGTTTTCTTTTTGCTCAGGAAGTTCCTCCTCAGCAAGCTACGCAGGTTGAACAAAAAGTGGAAGAGCGAATTGAAAACCTTGCGCAAACCGTAGACGAGGAAACCGATTTTACCGAAATAACCGAAGCGCTCAGGTATTTTGCAGAGCATCCGGTCAACCTTAATAAAACAACAAGAGAAGAGCTCCGCCAGCTTGGTTTACTCAGTGATGTTCAGATTGAAAACCTGTTTACTCATATTGAAAAGTACGGCCAACTGTTGGCTCTCGAAGAACTACAGGCTGTAGATGGTTTTGATCTGAATACCATTTACTCTATCCTGCCTTATGTTTCTCTAAAATCAGAATGGATGGCTGAGAAAGGCTGGTTTCGCAAAGCATTCCGCAACGGGAAGCATACTTTAATTCTGCGAACACAGCGGGTACTCGAAACTCAAAAAGGATTTCTTCCTGTTCCCGAAGGAAGCACTTCGCAATCCTATTACCTTGGTGATCCCTGGAAGTATTACGCGCGCTACCGTTTCATTTATCAGCGTAAGATCAGCTTCGGAATTACAGCGGAAAAAGACCAGGGCGAAGAGTTTTTCAAAGGCTCTCAGCAATCATTCGATTTTTATTCGGCACACCTTACCGTCCGTGATCTGGGTTTCATCCGCTCGTTAAACATTGGCGATTATCAGCTTGCTTACGGACAGGGCTTGGTGGCATGGACCGGACTTGCCTTCGGTAAAACACCTGAAGCTATAAGCATCAAAAAAAATCCTTACGGCATTCTTCCCTACACTTCTGTGAATGAGTTTTTCTTTAAACGCGGTGCTGCCGTTTCGTTTGGAAAGGGGCCGTTTACACTGGATGTGTTTTATTCTTCCAAAAATTTTGACGGCTCCTTATCCGATACCATCAACAATGAGGAAACATTCACTTCCTTTTTCGAAAGCGGCTATCACCGTTCCCCCAATGAACTTGACAAGAAAAATTCCATCAAAGAAAAATTTTACGGCAGCCATCTTCAATTCAATAAAAAACGGCTGGGGTTAGGTGTAACGGTGGTAAAATCGGAATTCAGCAAAGTACTGAATCCTTCCTCTTCGCTTTACAATCAATTTTATTTCCGCGGCAATGAACTTACCGTAGCCGGTGTTGATTACAATTATTTATGGCGTAACGTAAGTTTGTTCGGTGAAGCAACCCGCAGTGATAACGGAACCATTGCTTATCTGAACGGAGCCATGTTCGCCCTCGATCCGAAGGTTTCTTTTTCGGTACTGAACAGAAACTATCCGCGCAACTATCATTCGCTTGCTTCCAATCCGCTTCGCGAAAGCAGCAATGCCATCAATGAAAAAGGAACGTATTTCGGCATAATGATTAAACCCGGACGGAGATTTACGCTTACCGCTTACTATGATGTGTTTTCTTTTCCGTGGCTGCGTTATACAGTCCATAGCCCGACTGAAGGTTTTGAATACATGGTTCAAGGAATGTACACTCCAAACAAGAAGCTGAACATGTATATGCGTTACCGCATGCAGAGCAAACCTGAAAATGCTACTGGGGACGTTACACCCATTGATGTACCTGTGGACATTAATCAGCAGAATTACCGTTACGACATTGTTTCAAAAGTTTCACGGGCATTCACACTTCACAGCAGGGTTGAATTGGTACGCTACCATAAAACAGATTCTGATCCCGAAAACGGTTTTGTCATTCTGCAGGATGTTACTTACAAGCCGCTCAGCGTTCCCGTATCTTTCAGTTTACGGTATGCTCTGTTTGATACAAAGAGTTACAACTCGCGTATTTATGCTTACGAGAATGATGTGCTGTATTCGTATTCCATTCCATCGTATTATTACAAAGGACAGCGGTATTATTTAACGCTTCGTTACAAAGTGAGAAAGGGAATAGACTTATGGGTACGGTATGCTGCTTCGGTCTATACCAACCGCAACATCGTAGGTTCGGGAATGGATGAAATAGAAGGCAACATGAAATCGGAACTCAAACTGCAGGCGAGATTTGAGTTCTGAATGTTACATCGGAGTTTTTTTATTCAGCGAAGCATAGTCAAGGTAATACACCACCTTGATGGAAAAACTGTTCAGTTGCGGCAGGTCAAAAGTTGATTGAAGATTTTTTGAATAGCTGTGTGTTTCAAACGGTCCGTCATATTCAATGGTATTTTTATAGGCAATGGTGATAATGCTTCCCGGGGCAAATCGCCATGAGTAAATAAAATCAATATTGAAAGCATTGAAACTGAAATCATTTTCAGTTCCGGGGCCGGGAGTATCGCTTACACTTCCGTCATCTTCCAGATGAAAATACCTTCTGTATTTCCCGGTCAGCCAGTAATGACGAGCAGCCAGGGTAACATACATGTCATTCTTAAAAATGTATTTGGCAGAAAAGGAGTTAATGTAAGTATCAAGCCTTCGCAAACCATACAGATATTTATCACCGTCATATCCGGCAAATCCGAAATTGTATGGGTCGAAATTGTAAACGGTTTTGTAATTCAAAGTAAACTTATCATTCACTCTGAAACGCAGCGCCAGAGAATTGTTGTAACCTTCGCTTACATAATTATCAATAAAATTGCTGATGTTGAATTCGGCATCCACAGCAAGGCGCTTACGGTAATCGGAACTAATGCCAAAGTAAGCATACCAGTAGCGTTCGGTTTTAACATAGCGCCCGTCAATGCGCGGATCATAGTCATGAGATGATACCGGGCTGAAACCTCCTCCTGTAAAAATGGCATTATAGCTTAACAGGTTTGCAAATGCATTGTAACTTATTTGAAAAGCGGTTCGGTCAGGATTGTCATAAGTGGTAGTGTAATAAGAACGGATTCCAATTTTTCCTTCACGAATGAAACCCTTCGGTTGAAATTGATTTGCCTCGGCATAGAAATTATAATTAATCCTGTTTGGGTTAATGTAGTATCCTAAATCTCTCTGAAAATACGAAGGACTTACACCGCTGCGGCTTATACCGCCTCTGAATTTACCGCTTATCTTTCGGATGCCGGCAAAGTAGCGGTAACCGAGTTCATTGGAATAAATATGCGGCACGCTATTCTCTTTGGTGAAATACTGACTTAAAATCATATTGGCATCCACTGCATAACTGTTACTGTTATTGGCAAAGGTGAATCCTGTTCCCGAAACATTGGAATCATCATAATCTTTTGCGCGTATGGTACTGGCATTGATAAGATAAACATTAGACGAACTTTTTATCTGTTGGTCAAATACAATCACATTGTAATTGGTAAGCGGGTCGGTAAGCACTTTGCGTTCTCCACCATCTGCCTGTTTAATGGTTGCATACGTGTTTTCGGTAACGGCATTAAAGAATCCGATACCCATTCCGCTGGCATTGCGTCCTGAAATTTTGGTGGCATTAAGCAGTTTGGCCTGAGATGGATTTTCTTTTATGCTCTCACCTTGCTGCAATTCATCCTGAACAGAAAAAAATCCGGACGGAATACGGCCTATCCTTCTGGAGTAAAACAACCCGTTTTTATCAAACAGTTCGGTACCTTCTTTGAAGAAGTAACGGTTTTCATCGTAGTTGATTTCTTCGTAACCCAGCGTTTTAATTTTATTATCGGATTGAGTTTGCCCGAAATCGGGAAGCAGAGTCATGTCAAGTGTAAAGCGTTCGTCTAATCCGTATTTAATATCAGCGCCTGCATTCCATGAAAAAGTGTTTCCGTAAGTAAAGGTACCGTCATCTTCAAAAACAGGAGCGCGGTCAATATAGGATGAGAGATACGGAGTAAGCGAAAGGCGTACAGGGGGTTTTATATTCTTCAATCCCTGAAGCGTTCCCCAGAAAAGTTGTGCATTGTATGCAGTAGAAGGAACGAGGCACCATTGAATAAACTCACGGCTGCGCCTGATGCTGCGCGTTACCTGAATTGACCAGACAGGGTTTTCGCTGTTGCTGAAACGGATGGCTGAGTATGGTATTTTTATTTCAACACTCCACCCTTTGTCATGCATGTGTACAGCGCTCTGCCAAACACCATCCCATGTATAATCACTGAATTTTGAATCAGCCTGTACGCCTGAAGCATATACACCAAAGTCATAAGCATCCTGCCGGGAGTTGTAAGGGTCTATCAAAAAACGAAACATGTCGGCATTCAAATCAGAGCCAAACATGCCGCTGTAAGGGTCAACACCGTCTCGCAGCCCAAGCTCGCGGTAAATACTGTCGGGATAATCATCAAACATATCAGCGCATACATAAAGTGCAGTATTATCGTAAAGAATCCTGAATTCGGTCTTGTAAGTCGGTTTGCCGCCTTCAATAGGGCGCGCCATCGTAAAATCAGAAGCAGGCTGAACAAGTTTCCACGAAGCATCATCCGTTTTTCCGTCAATCACCGGAGGAGTTCCGGTAAAAGCAGTGAAATACTTTTTGCCGGTATCAGGTGGCGCTCCGTTTTGAGCAATTGCTGATGTGCATATACACAACGATAAAAGTGCAGTCAGAGAAAAATTGATTTTCATAATATATTAGGTAATGGGCAAAGCTAAAAGGCAATTCAATTCGTTTGCTTAACGAACCGTTAACTACATTATTGAGTGATAGAAGTAACTATCAGTTTTCCGGTTACTGTCTGATTGGGTTTTTCAAGCCTGATCAGATAAACTCCTGCCGGAAAAGTTTTTGAAAAATAAACAACATTCTCGCCCGTTGTAAGCTTTTGTTTGATGATAGTTTTTCCGGTAATGTCAAAAATGGAAATCCATGTAAAGTCAGTTGTGTTCTTTATTCGTAATGCATTTCCTGCCGGTAATGGATTCGGATATATTCTTAAGCTCGGGGATGTATTTTCAATTATTCCCGTAGAAACATTTAGTGTATCAAGCACCAGGGCATATTTATTTTCAAGCCAGATGGAAGAACCGGCAATGTAAAATCCGTTGCTGACGGGTGTTATCTGATACCCGATGTCAATCATGGGTATGCTATCATACGTTCTGAAGTCCATCACATTGCCTGAAGTGTCGGTATGTGCCATGAAAATAGATGTATTGTTATTGGAAGCAATGAAATGATAACCGGTGAGCAGATAATGTCCTGCAGAAAACTCAGCAATAGAAAATCCTGCATCGCCCTGATCGGTAGCCGGAATAGTTTTATTCCAGAATATATCTCCATTCAAATCAAGCTTTATTATCATCACATCAAAATAAGCGCTGGTGGGTGTTGCCGTTTCACCGGTAATGATAAAATGCCCGTAAGCATCCTGTATCATGTCGCGGCAGCCACTGTTGTAAAGCGAATTAACCGGAACATTCCATTCTTCAGTTCCCGATGAATCAGTTTTAATGATGAACACATTGTAAATCGAATTGAAAGCCGTTTGCCTGTCGCCCGAAAGCATGAATCCTTTATCGGTAGTCTGAATGATATTCATTCCTACATCAATCAGTTGCGTTCCGTAAGTCTGCTCCCATTGCATGTTGCCGATAGCATCGGCTTTTACCAGATAAAAATTGCTGTTGCTTCCGGTAAAACCCTGGTAACCGAAGGCGGCAAAACCTCCGTCATCAGTGGTGCAGATTCCGTTAAAAGATTCGCTGGCATTGCTCTGCCCGAAAAGATAATTGCCGAGCAACGCTCCGCTGGTATCAGCTATCATTACCAACCCGTCTGTTTGTCCGTTAACGAATAAATGCCCAGCCATATAGAGCAAGTGAGCGTTCTTATCATACACTGCTTTATGCAGCGAATACTGGCCGCTAGCAGTTGAGTAAGCCATTGACCAGATTTCATTTCCGGCTGGTGTAAGCTTTTTAAGAATGATAGCTGAGTTACCGGATGCTGAATAGGCATAACCGGCATACAGCAAATTGCCCGAAGGAAGCTGACTAATGCCAACGCCATTGCATACCATGGCCGAATCAACGAAAGTTAAGAAGTAAGGATTGGGTTGAGCAGCAGCGTTGAATGCACTCATCCCAAAAATAAAAGCTGCCGTTTTCAGTTTTCTTTTGAAAGACATTGCGGCAGCCTTATTAGTCAGTTATTCAATTCAGGAAGAGAAACGCTTAGCGGCTTCATCCCAGTTAACCACATTCCACCAGGCGGCTAAGTAATCAGGCCTGCGGTTCTGGTAGTGGAGGTAATAAGCATGTTCCCAAACATCGCAGCCGATGATGGGAGTTCCTTTTACTTCAGCAATATCCATAAGCGGGTTATCCTGATTAGGAGTGGAGCAGATTTCTAATTTGCCCGAAGCATTTTTAATCAGCCATGCCCAGCCCGAGCCGAAGCGACCCACACCGGCAGCATTGAATTTAGTTTTGAACTCATCAAAGTTTCCGAAGGCAGCATTGATGGCATCGGCCAATGCGCCTGAAGGTGAGCCTCCGCCTCCGGGTTTCATGATTTGCCAGAAGAACGAATGATTCCAGTGGCCGCCACCATTATTGCGAACGGCAACAGCGTACTTGCTGATGTTTTTACAGATATCTTCAAGACTCATGTTTTCGGCAGGCGAGCCGGCAATGGCATTGTTAAGGTTGGTAACATAGGCCTGATGATGTTTACCATGATGTATTTCCATGGTGCGTGCATCAATGTGAGGTTCCAATGCATTAAATGCATAAGAAAGCGGAGGAAGTGAAAAAGCCATAAAAGTTTAGTTTTAATTTTGATGCGAACAAAAGTAAACAAAACACCATGCACGGCAGTTTCCGGTTTATCCTCATCATGCTTCTTTCAGTTTGCATTTTATCCTGCAAAAAGGAAGAAAATGCCAATGGCAGCGATGGTACTGAGTGCCCTTCGTTAACAGCCCCGCTGGCAAGTGCCAATTCGCCTTTGCAGGAAAATGATACGCTTTTTCTTTTTGCTCAGTCAGATGTTCCTGATGCCGGTTTTGAATGGACAGGTCCGAACGGATTTCTGAGCAGCGAGCAGGAGCCTGTTATCTTTCCGGCCCTGTTTCAGCATAGCGGCAAGTATTTCTGCCGAATCAGATTAGCCAACTGCACCAGCCTTTATTCGTTGGTAAATGTTCAGGTTAATAATCCCTGTCAGCAGCTGAATCTGAACACAGCCACAGTTAATTCCAACCTCTGGAATTTTTTCAGCGGGGTAAGTTGCGGCCCGGCAGGTGCCAATGGATTTTTCGGGGTAACAGCAACTAATAATGACGGTACACTTCAGATTCTTTTCGGCAACCGTTACGAAAAACCGTATGGTTACCGCGTATTCCCTGTTTCTCTTTTTCCCGATGCCGACTCCACCACTGTTCAATTGCGCTTCAGCGAAAACGGAACGGAATTTAAAGCTTCATCCGGTACGGTTTATTCAGCCATTGAAACCGGTAAAACCGTTATCAGCTTTTGTAATGTTTTATTTCAATCGGATTTAAGCACCCAGCGGATGATTGATGTAAGGTTGGGCTGCGAGTAATTTATTTACCCAAGATACCTGCCCACAATTGGCATTCTTCTTCCCAACCCGAATGCTTTTGGAGATACGCGTAATATAGGTGGCGCCTGAAACCGTTTATGCTCATTGCGGTTTACCATTCGCAGCACTTTCATCACCAGCGCTTCTTCAAATCCGGCTTCTGCAATGCGTACAGGACCGTACTGCATTTCAATGTACAGGCGCAGGATGGCATCCAATGTTTCATAAGGCGGCAATGAATCGGTATCTTTCTGGCCGGGTCGCAGCTCTGCACTCGGTGGTTTGGTTATAATGTTTTCAGGAATTATTTTTTGGTTGCGGTTAATGTAATGCGCCAGTTCATATACTTCGGTTTTATACACATCGCCTATAACCGAAAGCCCTCCGCACATATCGCCATACAAAGTACCGTAGCCAACGGCCAGTTCGCTTTTGTTCGAAGTGTTCAGCAATATGTATCCGTATTTATTGCTCAGCGCCATGAGCAGCGTGCTGCGAATGCGCGCCTGTATGTTTTCTTCCGTTACGTCAAACGGCAAATCCTTGAATACCGGTTTCAGCAAATCAAGATATGATTGAAATGGCTGATGAATGGGAAGAGCCATGCATTTGGTTCTGAGATTTATGGATAGCTCTTCCGAATCGCTTATACTGTGGTCTGAGGAATACGGAGAAGGCATCATTACCGGAAACACATTTTCGCTTCCCAATGCTTCTGAAGCCAGCGCAAGCACCACGGCCGAATCAATACCTCCCGATAAACCCAGCGTAGCCTGTTTGAAATCCTGCTTCCCGAAATAGTCACGTATCCCCATGATTAATGCATCATGTATTCTCTCAATTTTCTGAGGATCTTTCTTGGTAACGGGCTTTTTGTTTTTAACAGGAAAATCAATCAAACAATAATCTTCACTGAAATACTTCATCTGATGAACCACTTCTCCTTTTTCATTCATTACTAATGAGCCGCCATCAAAAAGCATTTCTGTTTGTCCGCCTACATGGTTTACATACAATACCGGCAACCGGTATTTCAACGCATTTCTTTTCAGAATGCTTTTGCGTTTTTCGGCATGCTGATAATCAAAAGGCGAAGCGGCAATGTTGATGATCAGTTGCGGATGTTCTTTTATCAGCTCATCCATCGGGCAGAACTGATACAGCGGGTCGTCTTCTTCATTCCATAAATCTTCGCAGATGGTAAGGGCTATTTTTATTCCGTTGCATTCAATACATTTAAAACTCCGGCCGGGTTCAAAATACCGGTATTCGTCAAACACATCATAATTCGGGAGCAACGCTTTGTGGCAGACACCTGCCGTTTTACCATCCCTGATAAAAAAAGCTGTATTAAAAAGGTTCTTTCCTTTAAGTACAGGATTAAAAGAAGGAGAGCCTGCAATGACTCCAATTCCTTGTGTATATTCAGCAATGCTGCTAATGCACGAAAGGCTTTTGCGGATAAAATCGCGGAACTCAAGAAAATCGAGAGGGGGGTAACCGCAAACCGCTAATTCGGGAAAGACCACAAGCGTAGCACCATCTTCCTTTGCCCGTTGTATGGTTTGAATGATTTTTCTTGAATTCGACTCGAAATTCCCGATGTGGAAATTGAGCTGCGCCAGCGCTATTTTCATAAGGGAGCGTAAAGGTAAAAACTCCCTTCGTTTATAGGCTAATTATGTTGTGCGTAAGCGCCCTTTAGGGCTGCGAGTGAGGGTAGAAATAGAAAGATGACTTAAAACATTACCCCTACAATCAGTTTTAGTTTACTGCTCGTAGCTTTCTGGTCTTTGGCTTTCAGCAAATCGCTGAAGCCGTTATTAAATTCAATGCCGCCAACCAATCGTGTTGTACCTGAGAGTATGTATTGAACTCCACCGCCAATAGCGAGAGAAAGATTGAGCAGATTTATTTGATCTTTAATATCTACTTCATCATAGGTTTTTCCGCCATAAGCCACTTCTCCTTTAGCGCTCAACCGGAACCCGGGAACAACACCAAAGGTTCCATAATAGCGGATATAACCGATTTCTCCTGTGCGCATTTTCAGCAAAATCGGAAGATCAAGGTATTGAAATTTGTATGATGTTTTTATAGTATCAAGAGCTATTAACTTACCTCCCTGATGCGACATGAGTAAGCCTGTACCGATGCCGTAATTGTCAGAAAACATAATATCAACATTCACTCCATAATTAAAGCCGGGTTTCATGCCATCATTTTTTAATTCCTTATCAGAAGGTTTTAACCAGGCAAAGCCGGGAGAAAACTGAAGACCAAGTTCAACTTTCTGGGCAGTTAACATATCAGCATTCGCAAAAATTAATGCAGCAGTCAATACAATTATTCGTTTCATTTTGTTTTGATTTACGTTTGCAATGATAAAACTTTCATAAGAATGTATTTTCGGCTTGCCTCAGTTCTTTTCCTTAATTCGCTGTTAATTTTTTCATGTAACTGCAATCCTGAAAAAAAGATAAAAGAGATTTCTCCGCAAACAGAAGCCTCCTTCCCGCTCCTGAGATTTGAAAAAGATATAACTGAACTTAATGCTGATGATACCGGTACTTTTCAGAAATTAGAAAATCAATACGGAACATTCTTAAAACTTTTCTGCCAGCGCATTCTCAACCTGCGCAATGCTTCTGATTCCATCAGCAGAAGAGAACTTCAGCGTTTTGTTACAGATGCCGACATCAGCCTCCTGAAGGAAAAGGCCGACAGTGTATTTTATGATTTCAGTCCTTATCACCGTCAATTGATTTTTGCCATTCAGCGATTCAAAGAGCAGGCACCTTCATGGCATGTTCCATGCTCAATCATCACCTTTATTTCCGCTTTCAATTACCGTGTAATCACCACCGACAGTGTGCTGGCTGTTTCGCTCGATATGTTTCTCGGAAGTAATGAAGAAGAAATGTACAGCTCCGTAGGATTTCCCAGGTATTTGTCGAGAAAATTTTCGCCAGAGTATTTAGTAACCGATGCCATGCGCGGCTGGATTCAAAGTGAAATGCCTGATGATTCAGCCGGAAATGATTTAATCAGCCGGATGATTTATTACGGAAAACAGCAGTACCTTCTTAAACAGATATTACCTGATACCCCCGACAGCATTTTATTTGGATATACCGATGAGCAAATGAAATGGTGTATAAAGGAAGAAGCCAACATCTGGGCTTATTTCATCGAAAAGAACATGCTGTTTAATACACAGATGCAGCAGTATTCAAGGTTCATTACCGATGGCCCTACGACTCACGGCATGCCGAAAAAATCACCGGGCAATGTGGGATTATTTACCGGTTACCGGTTAGTAAAAGCGTATGCAGAGAATAATAAAACTGATTTTCGAACCATCCTTCAACTGAAAGATGCACATGAACTGATGCGCAAATCGGGCTACAAGCCATGAATATAAAAAGGCTGTTTCTAATAGAAACAGCCTTAGGTTCTCTTCAGAAATTTTAATTCTTCATATTCACTTTCTGGAAACGAAATACCCTGCGGGTATCGGCTGCTTTAACTTCAGCCAGATAAATTCCCTGCTGAAGGAAAGCCACATCGGTAATGATTTCGCCATAAACTCCGGTCATGTAATTCTGCGAATGCACCATGCGGCCTGTCAAATCAAAAATGTTAAGTGTAACATTTCTGTTGGTAAAGGCGCTTCCGGCTACAATATTCATCTGGCTGACAGCAGGATTGGGATAAACCATTCCTTTGCTGTTCATGGCTGTAATGATATTACCGATGGATGAAGGCGAAGTAACATTAATCTGACCTTTCATTCCGGCACCGGCATGAAGCGTGCATACATAGAATCGCGTGCCGGTTGAAGTAAGAATTACCTGACCGGTTCCTGATGGTAAACTGAAACCACCCGGCAAAGCAGAAGTACCATTTACATTCCAGGTGGCTTGACTTACTTCAAGTGTCGGATGACCGCTGGAGCTGAAAACAATAGTATCGCCAACAACGGCATTTACTACAGCAGGAGAGTAAGAAAGCCCTTGCGAGAAAATGGTAATAGTAGCAGCGTTGGCTGCTGAGAAAAAAATTGCTGAAAGAATTGTTAGTGTAGTTTTTTTAATCATAGGCATTGATTTCTTTTGGTTTTATAATGTTCTTTTAATTCAATGCCAAAAGTATGAAATCCAAAACTTAAACACACACCGCCAATTGATGTGATGAAAAAAGAATCATCCCCAATCTGATTTATTAAAAGATTTCAACAATGAAGGCGCCAGGCACAGTGTTGCCCCTCTTTAATTCTATTTTTGCTTTTTAAACATTATTGAACGGTAGAGAAAGACATTATGAAGCTGACATCATTGGAAATTAAAGGATTCAAGAGTTTCGGAGACCGCGTCATCATTCACTTTGACCAGGGCACTACTTCTATTGTTGGGCCTAACGGGTCAGGGAAGTCGAATGTAGTGGATGCCATACGCTGGGTATTGGGAGAGCAGAAGACCAGGATGCTCCGCTCCGAAAAAATGGAGAACATCATTTTTAACGGAACCAAAACCCGCAAACCGGCCAACCTTGCAGAAGTAACCCTCACTTTTGAAAATACCAAAAACATCCTTCCGGTAGAGTACAGCACTGTAAGTATTACCCGCAAACTTTTCCGCGATGGCGACAGCGAATACTACCTCAACGGAGTGCATTGCCGCCTGAAAGACATCACCGACTTATTTATGGACACAGGCATTGGGCCTGATTCCTATTCCATCATTGAGTTAAAGATGGTGGATGATATTTTGAACGATAAGAACAACACGATAAAAGTACTGCTTGAAGAAGCAGCAGGAATATCGAAATATAAGTTACGTAAAAAGCAAACGCTTTCGAAGCTTGAGGAAACAGAAGGAGACCTTAACCGCGTGAATGACCTGCTTTTTGAGATTGAAAAAAGCATGAAACAGTTGGAGGCGCAGGCCAAAAAAACTTCACGCTATTACCGGCTTAAGGAAGAATACAAACACGTTGCAGCCATAGTTGCCTGGCATTCGCTGTTTGAGTTTAAAAGAGAACTGGAAGAGGCCGAGAAAAAAGAGGTCATGCTGAAAGATGATAAAACTGGCATCCATTCAAAAATTGCCACGCTGGAAGCTGCCCTTGAAAAACTGAAAACCGAAAGTCTCGACAAGGAAAAAAAACTTTCTGCTGCCCAGAAGGAAATGAATGATATGCTGATTCGGATTTCAAAATTGGAATCCGAAGAGAATGCACGTAAAGACAAAATCCGTTTTCTGAGCGAGAAGGAAGCACAGCTTACAGCACAGATTGAAAAAGACAGCAACCTGTTAACAGAACTGGAACAGGCCATTGAAAACCTGCAGGCCGAGCGCTTGGCCGAGCAGGCAAAGTGCGATCTTGCTTCCAATGAATTGAACGAACTAAAAGAACAGGTTTCTGAAAAGAAAACATTATCAGATGAAGCACAGAAAGAATTAGCTGATTTGAATAAAAAGCTGATGAATGCAAGGCAGGATTTGAATGACTACGAAACCATCCTTGCTATTAATCACACCAGGAAATCTTCGCTCAACGATGAGATTGCCAGAATAAAAACTCAATCGGATGAGTTGAATGTAAAGTTGGCAGATACCGTATCAGCTATTCATCAGATTGTTCCTGATAAGACCGCACTGGATGAGGAGTGGAAAAAAACAGAGAATGAAATACGCGAAACCGAGCAAAATTCAGAAGCAGAGAATTCAGCCTTCGCCAAACTGAATGAAAAGCTGGCAGAAGAAAAACGCCAGTGCGATGCCCGTATCAATGAATATGAACTTACCAAAAATCTGGTGGAGCAGATGGATGGCTATCCCGAAAGCATCAAGTATCTGAAAAAATCTGACGGCAGAATGCGTTCTTCTCCCCTTGTTTCTGAAATCATCAATTGCCGTGAAGAGTTTAAAGTAGCCATTGAAAATTACCTGGAGCCGTTTTTAAATCACTTTGTAGTAAACAACAGACAGGATGCCCATGAAGCTATTGCCATGCTTCGCCTTCAGAACCAGGGACGCGCTCAGTTTTTTGTGCTTGACCAATTGAACAGGAGGGAGGCAGTTTCTTATCCATCCATGCCGAACTGCATCCGCGCTTTGGATGTTATTGAATTTAACAGCGAATATGCACGTTTGTTCGATTTGCTTATTGGCCATGTTTACATAGCCGAAGATGAATACAGCGCTGACAGTTTTGATTTTTCGGGATTGGATAAAGTAGTTCTGATTACCCGTAACGGGCATTACATCCGGCAGAAGTACAGTGTTTCGGGCGGTTCGGTAGGTCTGTTTGACGGCAAACGAACCGGTAAATTACAGAACCTTGAAAAACTTGCTCACCGTATTGAACAGCACAGGCAGGAAATTTCTTTGCTCGAAGCAGGCATCAGCGAGTCGCTATTAAAAACCGAAATGCTGAAACAGCAAAGGCAGTCATTAACTGAAAATATGAACAGCCTGAACGGGAAACTGCGCGAGGTAACCAATCAGTTGTCTTCACTCGAAAATAAACGTATTCACTTACAGGAAAGCATAGCTTCTGCCCATCGTACCATTTCCAATCTGGAAGGCCAGCTTCAGGCACTGGAAGTCGGTCTGGATCTGGGCCGGTTTAATCAGGTTAACATTGAAGATTTAAAAAATTTACTGGCCTCTCTTTCCGAACAGTTTTCTGCCGCACAGCTGAAGGCAGAAACAATGCTTCATGAATTTAACGATGCCACCTCCAAAGTAAATCAGCATAACATCATTTACCTGCAATTGCAGAACAAAGTGCAGAACATTGCCCGCGACATCAGCTACAAAACTGCGCAGCTTGAAAATGTTTCGGCTTCACTGAAACAGAACCGAGAAGAATCGGTAAGTGTAAAAAATCAACTGGAAGAAATTTCAGGTTTGAATGAATCCGAATCACTAACACTCATTGCCCTGCTTCAGGATAAACAGGCTTACGAAGCTACGTTAAATCGTCTGGAAGAAGATTATTATAAAACCAAAGGCGATATTGACCGCGAAGAGAAAAACATTCATGAGCTGCGCAGACAGGGAGAACAAACAGATGCTGTTATTTCATCGTTGCATGAGCAGGCAACCGGAGTAAAAATGAAAATGCTCAGCATGAAAGAGCGCATGGAAGTGGAATTCGGCATCAACATCGAAACCATGGATGCCCCCGAAACAGACGAGAACTTCAATCTGGAAGAAACCCGTCAGCGAATGGAGAAAGTGAAAGTGCAGATTGAAAACTTTGGGCCTATTAACCCGATGGCGCTCGAGTCGTTCAACGAAGTGAAAGAGCGTTTTGATTTTATCGTAAATGAAAAAAACGATTTGCTGCAGGCCAAAGAATCATTACTGCAAACCATTTCCGAAATTGATACAACCGCCCGCGAACGTTTCATGGATTCGTATGAAAAAATACGCTCCAACTTTATTGAAGTATTCCGCTCGCTTTTCAGCGAAGAAGATAACTGCGACCTTGTATTGCTCGATCACAGCAATCCGCTGGAATCAGACATTCAGATCATTGCTCAGCCCAAAGGCAAGCGCCCGCTGAGTATTCATCAGCTTTCGGGAGGAGAAAAAACATTGACAGCCACAGCTTTACTCTTTGGTATTTACCTTCTCAAACCTTCGCCTTTCTGCATTTTTGATGAGGTGGATGCTCCGCTGGATGATACCAACATAGACAAGTTCAACCGCATCATCCGTAAGTTTTCAGGCCAGTCGCAATTCATTATAATTACGCATAATAAACGCACCATGGCAGCTACTGACGTTATGTACGGTATAACCATGGCCGAAATGGGAATTACACAGGTTGTTCCGGTTGATTTGAAGAGCTACGAAATGGCGTAGCGCAGCAGTGTAGCAGAACAGTGTGGTTTAAAAGTGAATTTACCGCAGAAAAGGAGTTTTTTATAGTGTTCTGAACTGAAAAATTTTAACCGGTAGTTCCGATTTCCCTTCATTCGAAGGATAGCATACACCTTCTTACCTTCGCCACTCCGAAATCAGACATATCATCATGCCAAAAGATACATCCATTAAGAAAGTTCTCATCATAGGCAGCGGACCGATAATTATTGGCCAGGCCTGCGAATTTGATTACAGCGGCTCACAGGCTTCGCGCTCGCTTAAAGAAGAAGGAATTGAAGTTTCGCTGATTAACAGCAATCCAGCTACCATTATGACCGACAACGTAACAGCCGATCATGTGTACCTTCTTCCCTTAACGGTTGAATCTATCGAAAAAATTTTAAAGGAAAGAAAAATTGATGCTGTTCTGCCTACCATGGGCGGACAAACGGCATTGAATCTTTGTAAGGAAGCTGACGAAAGAGGCCTCTGGAAAAAGTACGGGGTGAGAATAATAGGAGTAAATATTGAGGCTATTGACACTACCGAAAACCGCGAACGATTCCGAAAACTGTTGATAGATATCGGCATGCAGGTGCCACCTTCAAAAACTGCAAATAGTTTTCTCGAAGGAAAAGAAATTGCGCAGGAAATCGGGTTTCCTCTGGTCATTCGTCCTTCTTATACTCTGGGCGGAACTGGCGGAAGTCTGGTGATGAAGAAGGAAGATTTTGAAGAGGCACTTCACCGCGGATTGCATGCCTCGCCCATTCACGAAGTGCTGCTCGAAAAAGCCTTAACGGGCTGGAAAGAATTTGAACTGGAACTGCTGCGCGATAACCATGACAATGTCATCATCATCTGCTCCATCGAAAACTTCGACCCGATGGGGGTACATACAGGCGACAGCATTACCGTAGCCCCGGCTATGACGCTGAGTGATAAAACCTATCAGCGAATGAGAAATGATGCCATTAAGATGATGCGCTCTATCGGAAATTTTGCCGGAGGCTGCAACGTTCAGTTTGCCATTAATCCCGAAACGGAAGACATCATCCCGATCGAAATTAATCCACGGGTATCCCGCTCATCAGCCTTGGCAAGCAAAGCAACCGGTTATCCTATTGCAAAAATTGCTGCCAAGCTGGCCATTGGATATAACCTTGACGAATTGCAAAACCAGATTACCAAATCTACTTCGGCCTTTTTTGAACCTGCTCTTGATTATGTCATCGTAAAAATTCCGCGCTGGAATTTTGATAAGTTTCACGGTGCTGACCGCAAACTGGGCCTGCAGATGAAATCGGTTGGTGAAGTGATGGGAATCGGAAGAAGTTTTATTGAAGCATTACAGAAAGCCTGTCAGAGTCTTGAAATAAATAAAAAAGGATTAGGCGCTGATGGTACGGAGTGGGCTAAAGTGGACGATATTATTCACTCACTTGAAAATCCATCATGGGACAGGCTTTTTCACATCAAAGCAGCCATGAATCTTGGCTTGCCGATTCAAACTATTTTCAACCACTCCAAAATTGATAAATGGTTCCTCAATGAGATAAATCAATTAGTCAATTACGAACGCGAGCTGAAACGTTATAACCTTCATAACATACCGGCCGGATTTTTCCTTGAACTGAAACAAAAAGGTTTTTCTGATGCTCAGATTGCTCACATTCTCGGCAATGTAACCGAAGACAAAGTGTATGAACGAAGAAAATCTTTAGGAATAAAACGCGTATATAAAATGGTAGATACCTGCGCTGCAGAGTTTGAAGCCAAAACACCTTATTACTACAGCACCTTCGAAGCCGGTATGCGAACGGCTGATGGAGTTGAGCTGACAAGCAATGAATCCGTTGTTAGTAACCGTAAAAAAATTATTGTACTCGGCTCAGGCCCTAACCGCATAGGACAGGGAATTGAGTTTGATTATTCCTGCGTGCATGGCGTATTGGCTTGCCGCGAATCAGGTTATGAAGCCATCATGGTTAACTGCAATCCCGAAACAGTTAGCACCGATTTTGACATGGCTGACAAACTTTACTTCGAACCAATTTTTTGGGAACATATTTACGAACTCATTGAGTTTGAAAAACCTGAAGGTGTAATTGTTCAGCTTGGTGGTCAAACCGCCCTGAAACTTGCCGAACGATTAAACGAGAAAGGAGTTAAAATTATCGGCACCTCATTTCTGGATATGGACATTGCCGAAGACCGTGGGCGCTTCTCCGACATGCTCCGCGACCTGAACATTCCTTATCCATTGTATGGAGTTGCCGAATCGGCTGAAGAAGCAATTGAAGTTGCACACAAGGTGGGCTACCCGGTTCTTGTTCGTCCTTCTTACGTGTTAGGCGGGCAGGGAATGAGTATTGTGATTAACGATGAAGAATTGGAACGCGCGGTTATCAAACTTTTGAAAAACCTGCCCGGCAACCGAGTATTGATTGACCATTTTCTTGACCGTGCCGAAGAAGCCGAAATTGATTTGATATGCGATGGCGAAGATGTTCAGTTCATCGGCCTGATGGAGCACATTGAACCTGCCGGTATTCATAGTGGCGATTCGTATGCTGTACTTCCTGCATTTTCGCTGTCAGAAACTGTACAGAAAACCATGATGGAATATGCTTCCAAACTTGCACATGCTCTTAATGTAAAAGGGTTGCTGAACATACAGTTCGCTATCAAGAATGAGAAAGTATATGTGATTGAAGCAAATCCGCGTGCTTCGCGTACAGTTCCATTTATTGCCAAAGCGCATGAAATACCGTACATCAATATTGCCACCAAGGTGATGGTCGGAGCTAACAAATTGAAAGATTTCAAATTCAAACCACGGAAATTCGGTTATGCTATAAAAGAGCCTGTATTCTCATTCGAAAAATTTCCGAATGTCAATAAAGAGCTCGGCCCCGAAATGAAATCAACCGGTGAAGCCATCCGCTTTATTGATTCGCTGGAAGATCCTTACTTCCGTCATTTGTACAAAGAAAAATCCATGTACCTGAGCCGTTAAAAAATGAAAGCATTAATCATTCTGGTTTTGATTATTCTCGGCATAATGGCATTGCGTAAAAATTCGCGCATTGTCATTCACCGCCACAGGCCGCAATCTTCTCCTAAAAAAGAAGGAGAAGTTACACTTGATACCAGGGGCTCAAAGCACAAAAGCAGCCAGCGGAATGACGGTGAGTATGTAGATTATACGGAAGTGAAATAATAAAACAATTCTGACATCATCTGTACTTTTAATCTGTTCCAGCCGGCTCCCTTTTATGTTTCCACCTGCGGTGAGTCCATAACCAGAATTCAGGTTTCTCAATTATCTGTTGCTCCAAACGTTTGATTAATTCTTCCATGATTTCTTCTACACTGAGACCCTTTACAGGTACTTCTTCCAGACGGAAGGTGTAGTGTCCGCGTTTTACTTTTTCAATTCTGCCAAACAATACCGGTAAATCGTATTGAATGGCAAAGCGGGCAGCTCCGGTCATAAAGCAGGTATCCTGATTTAAGAAGGTAGTCCAGTATCCGCGCGATGGATTGGAAGGCGATTGATCAATGATAAAGAAAACGGCAGTGGGTTCATGAAAACCGGAAGCAAAATAGTCTTTCACTTCCTGCATGGGAATCATGAGTGTACCGAACTTGCCTCTTGATTTACGCATCAGGTCATCAAAAAATTTATTCTTCAGCGGCTTAAATATGCCGATGATTTTATGGTTGAACATAAACGGAACGGCTACTCCGCACATCTCCCAGTTGTTGTAATGCCCTCCGGCAACTATGACATCTTTCCCTGTTTCAAAAACTTTTTTTTGCACTTCAGGATTAATGCAACGCATCCGTTTGCGTGCAGCATTCTCAGAAACAGAAAACATTTTAATGCTCTCGGCAATGAGGTCGCAGAGATGGGCGTAAAATTTTTTTGCAACTTGATTCAAATCCTTTTGTTCTTTTTCAGGAAAAGAGTTGCGCAGGTTTTCCAGTACTACTTTTTTCCTGTAACCCGCCACATGGTAAAGAATCACATAAAGAAAATCGGAAAGTCCATAAATCAAACGCCAGGGCAGCAGCGAAAGCGGCTTCAGAAATAAATAAAAGAGCAGCGGAGACAACACAGTTTACAGGTTGCTGAAAAAGTAATCAGAAATTTTATTAAACAGATGAATGCGGTCTTTGCCCATCACATTATGCTCATGGCCGGGATAAAGAAAATAATCCACCTGCTTGCCAAGGTCAATAGCTTTTTTAACGAACAACATGCTATGTTGCTGTACCACAACAGCATCACTCGTTCCATGAATAAGCATCAGCCTGCCTTTCAGATTTTTTACACCATTCAGCACATTGGTTTTTTCATAACCTGTCGGGTTTTCCTGCGGAGTGTCCATATAACGCTCGGTATACATCACTTCATAAAGCTTCCAGTCAGTTACCGGACCGCCTGCAACTCCTGTTTTAAAAACTTCAGGGTAACGTGTCATCAGGGTAGAGGTCATAAATCCGCCATAACTCCATCCGTAAACTCCGAAGCGGGTGGAATCAACGTAAGGTAGTGATTTGAGGTAGGCAACTCCATCCAGCTGATCTTCGCATTCGACCATGCCTAATTGCCTGAAGGTAGCCTGCTCAAATTCGGCTCCGCGGTTTGGCGTTCCTCTTCCATCCAGCGTAAATACAATAATATCCTTCTGTGCCATATAATAATACCACAGTTCATTTCCTGCAGGCCATTGATTATTGATAAGCTGTATGCCCGGGCCATTATAAACATACATTACCACCGGATACTTTTTTCCTGTAATCAGATTGGCAGGTTTTGTAATTCGCGCAAAAAGTTCATAACCCGAATTACTTTTTATGGTGAATATCTGCGAATCAACTTTCTTGTAGCCATTAAGCGGATTGGATGATTCAAGCAGTTTTTTCTTCTGAAAGCCGCCTGCATCAATAATGGAAATAAACCTGGGAACCGTTAACGAAGTGAATTGATCAATAAAAAGAGATTTACTGTCGTTGCCTGAAATGAGATGAGTGCCCCGATTTTCGGTCAGCCTATTTGTTTTTCCGGATGATATTTCCGTTCGGTACAAATCGCGTGTAATGGCGGTGGTGGCTGCTGTAAAAAAAACCTGCCTTCCGTCTTTGCTGAATCCTTCAAACTGTGTTACTTCCCAATTGCCTTGAGTAAGCTGCCGGATAAGTTTTCCGGTTGTGTCATAAAGATAAAGGTGATTCCATCCGTCACGCCTGCTTTGCCAGATAAACTGATTTTCATTGACCGGATTAAAGACCATGCGATTAAGTGGCTGCACATAACGGTCATTATGCTCTTCAAACAAGGTCTTTTCGAAATTTCCTGTGGCCGCATCGTAACGGTTAAACCAGAGATGATTTTGCTGGCGGTTTACAATGGCGATGTAAATTTTTTTCTCATCGGGCGACCAGGCCACATTCGTAAGGTATTGTTCTTTGGGTTCTCCGGTTTTCAGAAAAATGGTTTTTCCGGAACTCAAGTCATAAACTCCTATGGTTACATGATGGCTGGAATCACCGGCAAACGGATACTTGATATTTCGCATTGATGCAGGTTTATTATTCCATTCCACAATCGGATAGTCGGTTACCATACGCTGGTCCATTCTGTAAAATGCAATAAAATTGCCGCGTGGCGACCAGTAAATACCTTCATGAATTCCGAACTCTTCGCGGTGCACCGGTTGCCCGTTTTCAATGTTCGGGTCCGGATCGTCAGTAATGGCCGTATGTACTCCATTATGAAGTACGTAAAGATTGTTGGCAACGGTATAAGCTATGGAGTTGTTGCGTTCATTGACTGTGATATGCTCAGCAGTTTTTTCTTTGGGATGGGTAAAAACAATGTTTAACGATTTGGTAAGCAGGCTAAACTGATACATCGTATCATTTGAAGTGAACTGGAATGAATGATGACTTCTCCATTCAATAGCCGGGAATCCGGGCAGGGTATCTTGGCCGGCTGATTTCATGGCCGCATTCAACTCAGAAAGCGACAGCAGCACAGCATCGGCATTTTTAACGGAACCCCGCATCAGCCTATCCACTCCGGTGGTATCGGTAAACGAATACATGTCTGTTCCTTTTATCCATTTCAGATTGATGATGCGCTGTGGTGCAAGGGTAGTCCGGCCTTTCAGCACAATGTCATCGGTGGTAAGGAGTTTGTCCTGTGCCGAAATATTGTTGCTTATCAAAGGAAATACAAGCAGTAAATACAGTGCTGTATGGTTTAGCCGGAACAAAGGGCTGTTCAGATAAAAGGCGGTGGATGATTTTATTATTTTCTTCATAGAGAATCAGGTTTTCTGTGCAATAAGTATTAACCGTTCGGATAAATTTCTGTCAAATGGCTGAAGCGAATAGTTGCCGAAAATATGCAACCGTTTTAAACCGGCATGTTGAAAGTAACGGTCAAAATCTTCCACTGTCATGGCTTCCACATATTCGGTATAATGATGATCATGATTCTCAGCTCTGAATTTAATGTCTTTAATGATGAATCCGTTTTCGACTCGTCTGGAAATATAGAATTCAATACCATCAATGGTTTTATGCATTTCAGAAATCAGCCGGCTGATAACCCAATGAACATTCATGAAATCAACAATATAGTGCCCGCCTTTTTTTAGTGCAGCAGCAGCCGATGAAACGGTGAGCTGCTGGTCATGGTCATGTCGGAAATATCCCATGCTGGTAAACAGGTTAAACACATAATCAAAAGAATTGACGGAAATAATCCTTCGCATGTCATGAACGGCAAAATGCAGGTTGTCACTTTCAAATTGTTTGCAGTAAGAAATGCTGTTTTCGGAAAGGTCAATACCGGTTACCTCAAAACCGAGCGATGCAAGAATGCGTACATGCCGGCCCCGTCCGCAGGCCTGGTCAAGCATGACCGAACCGGGAGGCGGTTTTATGAAATCAATCAATGACCTGATAAATCCTTCGGCCTCCTTGTCATCGCGCTGCCGGTAAAGTAAATGATAGTACGGAGAATCAAACCAGGTTTTATACCACTCCTGCATAATGGTTGCTAAGGTGGAATTTTTTCTGTTACCGGAGGTATTATTTAAAATAACAGCTGCAATAAAAAACCCTTTCCGGTAAACAGAAAGGGTTTAAACCAGTATGAAAACTTACTTACTTTTCGATAGGGGCCGGATTTTTTTCTGCTGGTGTGGATGCATCGGCTTTTGAGTGACCTCCGCAGCCGCTGTGTGCTTCTTTGGCTCCGGAACAGCATCCTTTTGCTGATGCTTTGGCTTCAGAAGTCTTGCAGCAATCCTTTTTGGCTTTCTTCTTTGAACCGGATTTGCAGCATTCGGCTTTGCAATCTTTTTCACCGCACTTGTCGCAATCGCTTTTAATGATGCAGCAGGTGTTGTCAATTGAAGTTACAGCAAAAGAAGACGGCACTGCAGCCATTAAGGTTATCCATGCGAAAGCAAGAGCGGGGGCAATCCATTTTAAATTTTTCATAAGCATTTGTTTTACGGTGCAATTATACGTATGGAAGCCATGTAAGGTCAACCCATGACGAATGATTTTTAACATGTTTTAAGAATACTTAAGCAAGGCTTCATTTGCCTGGGCAAACGGAAGGCAGTTGATTTTTTTAAGTAATGCATTTCCCATCTTTGCCATTCCTCAAGCCAGTCAGATGGAAAGCAATGACAGAATAGTGGAACTCATAAAACAGAAAGGCAAAGCCAATGAACAGGCTTTCAATCATTGCCGTGATTTTTTTAACCTGCTTCGCTCCAATCTGCACAAAACAGAGCAGTATTTAAAGAGCATCATAACTCCGGCAGAGCCTTCCATCACCATTGAATATGAAGACAAAGGCAGGCTGGAGGTACGTTTCCGGTTTGCCAATGATGTGTTGCTTTTCTTTATGCATACAACGGTAGTTACTTTTGATGTAAATCATCCGGTTATGAAAACATCTTACATCAAAGAAAACCCCCTCCGGGCACTTTGCGGAATGATTTACGTTTATAATTTCCTGAATGACTCATTGAAGTATAACCGTACCGGTGATGTGGGCGAGCTTACAGCCCGCATTTTTGTAAACAGCGAGAATAATTTTATGATGGAAGGGAAACGACAATTAGGAATTTTATACAACGATCTGCCGGCAACCGGGGTGAATGAAGAAGCCGTAAATACAATTGTTCAGCAATTGATTATTCATGTATTGGAAGTAGATCCGGTTGTTACGCCTTTTGATGCCAGACCTGTTGTCTCTTTACAGGAAATAATTGACAGCAGTGCACCGGCAGCCATTGTTTCGGGTAAACGTTTTGGGTTTGTTATACCCGGAAGTGACGATTTATCTTGACCACTTGCTCTTCTCATTAATTCGATTACATTTGCGACCCTGTTTTAAGAAACGGCCCGTTCGTCTAGGGGTCTAGGACATCTCCCTTTCACGGAGGAAACACGGGTTCGATTCCCGTACGGGCTACAAAATCAATAAGTTAAATAACTATATGGCAAATCATAAATCAGCCGAAAAGCGAATCAGAAACAGCGAAAACAAGCGCGAACGCAACCGTTATCAGGCTAAAACCATGCGTAATGCCTTAAAAGACTTACGTGCTACCAAGAACAAAGAAGAAGCCGCAAAAAAGCTCCCGGAAATTGCTTCAATGCTTGACAAATTGGCCAAGAAAAACGTGATTCATAAAAATAAGGCTGCCAATCTTAAATCAAGCTTGTCTAAACACGTTAAATCGCTTTCATAGTATTTACCAATCCATTTTTTTTCCACTTCCTGAAAACGGGAGTGGTTTTTTTATTTTAAGGATGTATCAGCTTTTTTTCCTGCTTTCTCAATCCGGATTCCGGCATCCATTACTCCCTGCAACGGATTTACACGCATGGCCTGTGTAAGTTTAAAACGATAAGTTCCGATCATGGGAAACAATACATTCTTTTTAAATAAAGCCCGGTTATCCCATATATCTCCAAGTCCATCACCCATCCATTTTCCATCATTTGTGGCAAGAATAATTTCTGCCGTATCGCGGCTGTAACTTCCGTCAGGCAGCCAGGAATCAATAAACAGGTATATGTTTGAGAACCCATAATATCCGGCATGACGCACATTGAGGTAAACATGGTGAGGGTTAACAGTGTCGGTTATGTTCACTTCAAACTCTAAGGGTGAATTAATTTCCCATTTGTAATCCGGAATTTTTTTGTTTTCCTCATACACCCGTGAAGGGTCGCAGGAAACAATGAGAAAGAGTAATCCGATGACGGCTGTAAATGATATGATGATGATATTTATTCTCATTTTGGAGCAGATGAATTCTTATGGCCCGGCTTTCTTTTTTTCTTCTTTTTCTTCTTCTTGTCCATCCTTGTCAGGCTGTCCTGACCAACCACATCAGAATAATCGGGTTCGTCTTCTTCCATGTTGTATCCGGCTTCGAGCAAATCGGGAGGGCGTTCATTTTTCCGGTTTAGCTCAATCAGTTCTTTCACTTTAGCAGCAGGTATGGCTATCCATGAATCAGCCGGACCGACACGGTTGGTTTCTGGATCAATATAAGCATACCACATTGTTTTTTTAAATATGTCGGTTTTCTGATGAAGTGCTTTTCCTTTTTGCGTAAGCAAAGGCACAGCATCAGGTATGTCTTTCAGGGCATCAAGGTAATTATCCAATTCATAGTTAAGGCAGCATTTCAATTTGCCGCACTGGCCTGCAATTTTTGCAGGATTGATGGAAAGGTTCTGATAACGAGCAGCGCCAGTGGTAACATTTTTAAAATCGGTAAGCCATGTGGAGCAACACAATTCTCTTCCGCACGAGCCAATGCCGCCTACTCTTCCTGCTTCCTGACGAAGTCCGATTTGTTTCATCTCCACCCTCACTTTAAAAGTATCGGCTAATTTTTTTATCAGCTCGCGGAAATCAACCCGTCCTTCGGCCGTGTAATAGAAAGTGGCTTTTTTTCCATCGCCCTGAAATTCTACATCACTTAACTTCATCTGGAGTTTAAGAGAAGAAGCAATGATGCGCGACTTAATCATGGTTTCGGTTTCGAGCGCTTTTACCGATTCCCATTTTTCGATATCCGCAGGACGGGCAATTCTGAAAATGCTTTTTATTTCGGGGCTGTCTTCCTTTAATTGATTTTTTTTCAACTGTAGTCTGACCAATTCTCCGGTCATGGAAACAATTCCGATATCGTGTCCGGGATGGCTTTCAACAGCAACAATATCGCCTTCTTTTAACGGCAGATTTTCTGTGTTTCTGAAAAATTCTTTCCGTGTGTTCTTAAAGCGTACCTCCACAATGCGGAAAGGTTTCTGACCGGGAGGAAGTTCAATATCGGAAAGCCAGTTGAAGACGTTTAATTTATTGCACCCACCGGTGCCGCAAGAAGTACAGTTCATTAGAATAAAAATTAAAAATCAGGCGGGGGTATGCAAAAGCCTGTTCACATTAAGCGACAAATTTAAAAATAATATGCGGGGATTGGCATTTCGCTCAATATGATAGAAGGCATCGTTCAGTTGTTTTTCAAATTCTTCAATGTTGTTCTGATGGATAAAACGGCTGAATTTTGAAAAGCTCGGTATGATATCATCGGAATATCTTACCAGTTCTGCTCCTGCATAATTCATCATCATGCACTGGCGGAAAAATTCCATTCCGGAAAGGATAAAGCTTTTTTGGTTTTCGCGGCCGGCACCGGCAAATTCATCCACCCAATCGGTAAGTTTTGAAAAATTATCTTTTCCTGTTTTAGTGGGCTGCCATAACGTATAGCAAAGCCTCATCCAATTCAAAAAATTATTTTCAGTTTCGGCTTTTACTTCTTCTTTTGATGCAAGTGAATAGGCTTCGCTGAGGTTGCCATCGCTCAGGAGAGCAATGCGTGTACAGGCAAGGTCATCGAGAGTGAATTTGTTTTTAAGGGCTGATTCGATTTCGTGAATGGTAAACGGAGGAATCTTAATGAGCTGAGTACGCGAAAGGATGGTAGTTAGCAAGGCATCGGGCTGTGAAGTAAGAAGGATGAAGATATTATTTCCTTCAGGTTCTTCCAACGATTTGAGAAGGCGGTTGGCAGCATCGGTGCGGAGTTTTTCGGCCATCCAGATAAAAACGAAACGGTATTTGCCTTCTACGGGTTTTAGTGAGATGGCGCGGATGATGTCGGCACTTTCGTCAATGGAAATAAAACCTTGCTTGTTATCGAAGCCAAGGAAATCATACCAATCGTTAAGCGTAAGGTAAGGATTGGCCAGAACAGCCTGCCGCCATTCGGCAGTGAATTCGCTGCTAAGCGGTTTTCTTTTTTTCAATGCGGCCAACGGCATGGAAAAACGAAAATCGGGATAGGTGAGTTTGCTGATATTTTTACATTGACGGCATTGGCCGCAACTGTCTTCGGCAGATGGGTTGTCGCAGAGAATGTGAGCAGCATAAGCAATAGCGAGAGGAAGATGACCACAGCCATCGGGACCGGCAAAGAGTTGTGCATGAGGAATACGCTTTTCGGCAACGGATTTTCTGAGGCGTTGCTTTATTTCTTCATGGCCGGGAATGAGGGAGTATTGCATGGGGCGAAGATAGGAGGAGTAAAAACAGGTATAAAGCCTGAATTAAAATACCATCATTTTTGAATACTTCTTATGAGGGGATTCATCGTTTTGAACCACAAGGGCGGAATCAAGGCATAATAAATCATACTTACGTATCCACCGGGTAAAACCGGACTGCCGGGGTAGCTTACGAGTTTGTGATATGGCTTTGAAGCGTAATAATGATGGTCGCTGTGACGGCTCAGGTCTATCAGGAAGAAACGGCTGATGACTTTATCGCTCTGCCAGGAATGAATTTCGTTAACGCGTTCGTTTTCTTTCCGGGTTAAACCGTAATGTTCAATGTAATTGGTATATTCAAGCAGAAAGTTGGCGGCTTTGCATTGCAGCACCCAGGCAAAGGCAGCCCAAATACCGAGGAAATGATAAAGTAATATAAATGCAGTTATCAGCAGGAGGGAAGATGCCGTTACATAATTCCTCAGCAGAAACTCAAAAACATTTTTTCCTTTCAGTCTTTTTGCTTCGGCCTGATAAGAGGTGATGATTTGCTCCTTTGTAGTACGCATAAAAAAGCGGTAAACACTTTCGCCATATCTCGCAGTGGCAGGGTCGCGCTCAGTGCCTACCCATTTGTGATGTATGATAAGATGGTTTACAAAGAAGTAAATGTTTCCGCAGGTAAACAGCAGCAGTTTACCGGCTCTGCGGTGCCATTTGTTTTTTCGGTGAATGAGTTCATGGGCAATCACTATGGCTGAACCTCCGCTGTTAATGCCTGTGCTGAGTATCATCAGAGCGTATTGAGCAGGATTAAGTTCGTAATGCATAACGGCATAAAACAATGAATACATACACAGCAATTGCATTACTACATGCAGGTATAGCAGCGCATCGGGAAATAACTGGCCTTCATCGGCTTCATTACTTCTATCTTCAGGAACAATGTTTTCGAGCAGAGCCAGAATGCCAAGGGAAAAGATGGTATTCATGGCAACATACCAGCCGCCTATCAGGTTGCCGGCTATTACAAAGCAGGCAGGCAACAGGCTGAGCGAGTATTTGTAATTGCGCATCAGGGTTTGCGAAAGGGGTTTCGGGAATTGTATTTTTCAATGTAACGATAGACCATTTTTCTTTTTTGTTTGATGGATTTGATGGCGTTGAATTCGTTGTAAAGTTCTTCATCGCGTTTGAGGATTTTCTGAAAATTTTCGAGGGTATAGTCCATGACGGTTTCGTTTTCGGTATCGAGCATGCGGTCGCGCGAGGCGGCTTTGACTTCGGTAACGACTACAGCCATGGGTTCGTTGACTTTGGGATAGATTTCGGTGAAGACGATGACAGGCCCGAAAAGAGTTGCTTTATGAAACACGCCATTTTGCTGAATGTAAGCAGTTCCGTTTTCGGCAAGCATGACGATAGTTTGGCGGTTGATGGAAACTTTCTGATTGTCTTTGTCTAAGTAATAAAGCGAAGGGGTGCGTGACCATTGGAGGATGGTAAAGACGGTATCGTACATGGAACGGAAGAGCTGAGGACGTTTAACGGAGGGGGCATTTTCGCGCAGTTCGTCAAAGCTGAGATAAACTCCGTCATTAACGAGTTTGTCTTTAGGCTTAACACCTGATTGCGAAAAGCAGATGCAGGGAAGGCAAAGGATAAGAATGGATAAGATTTTTTTCATTGAAAAATGTTTGAGCAAAATTATACGGTAATGACTGATAAAGTGGTTTATTTGAAACAGATTTTAAACTATCAGGTCTTATTTTGTTCTGAAACCAATCATAAACTTTAAGCATGAAATTATTTTACACCTTGTTGCTGAGCATGATTGCTTACGGCAGCTATTCCCAAAAGGAAACCTGCAACTGGTATTTCGGAAGTCAGTCCGCAGTGTCGTTTTGTGCGGGCATCCCTGTAAATATGGGAGGCAGCAGTATGATACAGTTAGAGGGCTGCGCTTCTGTAAGCAACACGAATGGCGATTTGCTTTTTTATACAAATGGCGAAACAGTTTACAATAAACTTAACCAGGTGATGATGAACGGAACGGGCCTGACGGGTCATCAATCCTCAACGCATTCGGCATTGATAGTTCCAAATCCGGGAAATGCAAACCGCTATTATATTTTCACGGCTGATGCAGGCCCGTACGAAAATCCGCCTAATGACGGATTCCGGTACTCGTTAGTGGATATGACAATGGATAACGGCAATGGCGCTGTAATTAACACTCATAAAAACATTTTGCTGATGGATAGTTGTACTGAAAAAATTGCAGCCACACTTCACGGCAACGGAACGGATTACTGGGTAGTTACCCATCGCTGGAAAAGCAATGCGTTTTATGCCTATAACATTTCAGCTTCAGGTATCGGTACTCCGGTAATTTCTTTGACCGGAAGTTTCCATTCAGGCAATGATGACAATACCATAGGGCAGATGAAATTTAATCCGCAGGGAAATAAATTAGCCCTGGCCGTTTACCTTGACGGATTTTATGAGTTGTTTGATTTTGATAATAACACAGGCGCAGTTTTCAATCCGGTTCAGCTAAACATACCCACCAACATTTCATCTTATGGAGTCGAGTTTTCGCCATCGGGCAGTTTGCTGTATGTAACCACCGCCTTTTTCGGAGAGGTGTATCAGTTTGACATCAGTTCGGGAACTGCACAGCAGATACAGGCTTCGATGACACAGGTTGGAATGTCGGCAGTTACCAACGGCTCCCTGCAATTGGCCATGGATGGAAAAATTTATTTAGCACATGATAATCCCATTACCCAGGGGCATGCTTATCTATCGGTAATCGAGAATCCTGATGCTGCCGGCCCGGCATGCAGTTTCAGTTACAATGACTTTTACCTTGGCAACAGCAAGAGTCTGCTTGGCTTGCCTTCTTTTCCTTCAAATTATTTTTTGCCACTTGGAATTCCTGAATCAACAACCGGTAATTCAGCACTTAACATTTATCAGCATGATGGTTTGTTATGGGTTGAATGGAATGCCGCTAAAAGCGTATCCGTGCTATTCGAAATCTTTGATTTAACAGGTATGGTTATCTGGAAAGAGAATCTTAATCAGACTATAGGATTGAACCGATTTTACATTCCGCTTTCAAAAACCGGATTGAACCTGCTGCGGATTTCAGGAGGTAAAACAAGTCTGTCTGAAAAGTTTATTTTGTTGAAAAAATAAGTGCTTGTTAAGGCTAAATGTTGAATTTCGGATTGCCCCCTCATCAATTCTGTCAGAATCCATACTTCTTATTCTTCTTCGAAAAATCTTCGTCAGTAAAAGCAGGATTCAGTATAAAACTCGAATACTCAATACGGCTGTATAGCCCTTTATCATCATAAACAATCTGCACCATCGGTAAATAGCTGCGTCTGTCAACATAAAAGATAATTTTCTTGCCGAATACCGTTGGCACTTTAATCACCTGCCCTTCCTTCACATCGTCATAATTTTTAAGTTTCGGATTGTTTTCAAGAATCATGTAATCATTCACTAAAAGCTTTTCCGAAATGGAAACTAAATTCTCTCCTTTCTGAACCGTGTAAGGCACCCATTTGAATTCATCCGTTTGCAGAATCAATGAAATGTATTTCTGGTTATTGAAGGTTACTTCTTCGCCCAATTGAAGGTGGCTGTAAAACCGTTTTCCCAACTTTTGCAGATACCCTTTGCATACCTCATGCACATATTCAAACCCGAAATGCTTTAAGGTAAACTGATGGTTTCTGCGCAGGATGGAATGATACGGGCTGAGGTGCAGCGTTGGTATAAGTCTCATGTTCGGATTGATAACAGCCTTTCCACCATTTTCTCCTTCAATATAAAGCGCTTCTGCACCCGGATTGGGCGTTACGCTGAATGCATATACTTTGTAAGGCGCTGTATGAAGTTTAACCACGAACTGGTCGTGCCGCATTTCCCCTTTTATCCGCTCGTTGATATCAAGCACAAAACCGGCCGTCTTTACCTGCTTCATAGCAGCCATCATGCGGTCAAAAGTTTGTTCCGGAGAAAGTGATTGTGCTGTTACTGCGGAAGTAAGCAGCAGAAAAAAACTAATTATCAGAATTGCTGCTGAAAGAATCCACTTGTTCGAGCAGCGTACGGAAGGCCACAAACCTGCCTTCGTATTTATCAAGGTGCTGTTGCTGTAATTGTTTTGAATATCGGTCGCGGTAAATCTCATAATCAGCCAGGCGCTTGCAAGTATATTGTATAGAATAGGTGATGCCGTCATCCTGCGGCTCGCTCAGCAGCCTCAGCATTCGGCAGCCGGTAAAACATCCCGTCTTAAGTACATCAGGTATATGATGCTGCTGCATCCATCCTAACCATTCATCATGAACGGATGTATCAATCTTAACGGTAACGCTGTAAATTATAGAAGGCATAATAGTTCTCAGTTTATATCTCCTCTCAGGGTGCGGAATCTTCTGCGGGCATCAGCCGCAAACAAACTTCCGGGATAGCGCATCAGCAGCATCTCAAAAGCCTGCATGGCTTTCTCCTTGTTTTTGATTTTCGTTTCATACAAATCGCCAAGCGTATAAAGTGCATCATCGGCAAGTATGTCATTTTGGTAATGCTCTACTACCTGCATCAGAAAGTGTACTGCCGTATCGTATTGATTCAGCCTGATAAAAATCTTTGCTTTCAGAAACCACACTTCATCGGTAAGCGAATGGCCGGGAAAGGCAGCCACCAGCTTATCGAGCGTATCGAGTGCCGGTTTAAACTGATTGCGGAATGCCAGCAAATCGGCATGTGAGTACATCATCATCGCGTCAGTAATGGTATCAAGGCCGGTATTGTCAATAATAAGCAGCGATAATGACAATGCATCGTTGGCTATCAGTTGCGAAGTAGCGGCCTTCAGCACTTTCAACTGGGCGGCAGCCCATTCAAACTCGCCCATGTAATATGACAGGCGCGCATTGCGGAACTTCGCTTCGCGTCCTATGGCTTCGTGCTTAAAATCTTTATCCACCTGCCCGTAAAGCAAGGCTGCTTCCCAAACCTCGCCTTTAAAGATGTAGATGTCGCCCAGCTCTAATTTGCATTCGGCTTTAAACTGCTGTGTAAGGCCCGGCATTTCAACCAGTTCTTCCAGCAGTGTAATGGCGCTGTCAACCTCATTCAGAAAAAAGGCTTTCAAGTGTGCAAAGCTGAATATCAGCGAAGCGGTCATGGAGTTTTTGCCAAGCTCATTTATGGTGGCTTTGTATTCCTTGTCAAGCTGCCGTAGTTCCGGCATCAATGGCGTACCGACAGAGGTTATCTTCTTGTTTGAAGCATTGAGCATCTCCATGCGGGCAGCCAAGTAGTTAGGGTTGCTTTCGCCTTTTTCAATAATAGCGCGGAAACACTTTTCGGCAGTTTCATATCTTTCATTGGCTACACACAGCCTGCCGAGCGAAAGCAACCGCGTGCCGCCTTCGTCAAGCCTTTTCTCAATGGCCTTTGCCTGCACAAGTGCCGATTCAAAATCCTTCTCCTGTATCAGCAGCCAGTAAATCATATCACTGTAAACAAACGGGCTGCCCGGTTTCTGCACCCTGCGCAGCAGCGAAGCCCGCAGCAGGTCGCTTATCGTACCCGTCTGGTCATTTATTATTTTGTTTTGGAGGATGGCCTGTACGTTAGGATAAAACTGTTCGTTAAACGTAAGCACGTCCAGATACTCATCAATCATCCCCTGCGGATTTCCCTTGCGCGCCTGTACCTCTGCCATTTCAAAACTGAAGGGATACTGCTGATTCAGTTTGCGGGCGGCTGTGTATGTTTCAATAGCGCGGTCAATCATGCCGGCTTCGGTAAACGCATACCCTAACCGTATTGCGCTGCCTGCATCGGGCGTAAGCGACTTAATGGCCTTGTCGTATTGCTGCTTCGCTTTTTCAGGCTCGTTGTTATCGGCATACACCTTCCCGAGGTCAATGTAAAGCGTAAGCTCGGTGGGCTGGCGCTTCATCTGCTTTTTTACCAGTTTCTCTGCCTCCTTGTAATCTTTCAGTTGCATCAGGCACTTCAGGTAAGGCGGGTAAGTAGTAAACGGGTCGCGGTCGTAATGCTTTTCGTAATAAACGGCTGCTTTATCATACTCACCCGTTGCAAAGTATTGATTAGCCAGTTCCAGGTTCGTTTGCCCCTGTGCATGCGCAGCCAATGAAATACTAAACAGTACCAAAACAGCAAGAAAATGACTGATAATTTTAGCAGCAGATGACATGGACATAAAACGGAAAGCCTTCACAATTGGTTTAAGGAGGTGCAAATAAAGGGAAGCGGGGATGAAGGGATTAAGATTTTTATGCATGACCTCCGCCTGTGGTTCTTTGCAGATACCGGCATTCCGGCTTTTCGCTTCAAGTCCCGCTCTTTTAGCGGGAGCTTTCCGCTGCAATCCGGCATGGTAGTAACCATTCTACCCTAAGCGGATAGATTAATGTTATTCCGTGTCTGTCAAGCTGATCTCGTCAGTTATGACGAGAGAGGCATCTCCCTAATCATGTTCTGAAAGTTTTCTTGTTTAAAAGCTGTAGCATTAAACACCTTATATAGGGAGAATCCTTCATTCGCCCAACCCCACTTAAACTACCCGCTTCCGCTGTCATTCCTGCATAAGCAGGAATCTGTTTAAAAGCTTTGGCTTTAAACACCAAACACCAAACACAGGCAAGGCAAACACCAAAACCTGATTGTGAATTAAATCCTCCACTGCCCTTGCTGCCTTCCCCCTCACCTTTCTTCAAAACCCTACTTTTGCCCGTCATTTTTCAATCTATGAAGATAATAGTACCCATGGCCGGAATGGGAAAGAGGATGAGGCCGCATACGCTGACCATACCCAAACCGCTGATACCCGTTGCCGGGAAACCTATTGTTCAGCACCTGATGGAAGACATTGTAAAAGTTTGCCCCGAAAAGGTAGATGAAATTGCTTACGTGGTTGGCCGTTTCGGCAAGGAAACGGAGCAGCGGCTGGTAGCCATAGCCGAATCGCTGGGCGCCAAAGGCGGCATTCATTATCAGGACGAACCGCTCGGAACGGCCCATGCCATTCTCTGTGCCGAACCTGCATTAATAGGAAAGGTGGTTATTGCTTTTGCCGATACGCTCTTTCGTACCGATGCCAACATTGATGAAAAGAGCGATGGCACTATCTGGGTAAAACAGATTGACGATCCGCGGCAGTTTGGCGTAGTGAAGGTGGATAAGAATAATGTGATAACCGATTTTGTAGAGAAACCGCAGGAGTTTGTTTCTGACCTGGCCATCATCGGCATTTATTATTTTAAGGATGGCGAAAACCTGCGCAGTGAACTTCAGTACCTTATTGATAACAACATAAAAGACAAAGGCGAATACCAGTTGACCAATGCCATGGAAAACATGAAAAACAAAGGGAAGAAATTGGTTCCGGGTAAGGTTACCGAGTGGTTAGACTGCGGAAATAAAGATGCCACGGTTTATACCAACAAGCGTGTGCTTGAAATAAAATATCCCGCAGGGCAGGTACACCCTTCGGCAAAAATTATCAACTCCGTCATCGTTCATCCCTGTTTGATTGATAAAGATGCGGTGATAGAGAACAGCGTAATAGGCCCGCATGTAAGCCTGGGCAACGGAACAAAAACAATGAATGCCATCATCAGAAATTCAATTATTCAGAATAATTCGGTTATAGATTCGGCCGTTATTGATAATTCCATGGTAGGAAGCCATGTCAGCTATAAAGGCAAATGGCAGGATTTGAGCATGGGCGATTATTCAACCGAAAACTAAAGAGCAGGAATGGTGCATTACCGCAAACTTTTCTTATGGATGATGGCAGTTGCATTCTTTGCAACGGCATGTAAAACGGCCGAGAAACCGGCAGCTACTAAAATAGCACAGCCAGTAAAACATAAGGAGAAAGGCTTGAGCCAGGAAGAACGCCTGCAGGTTGACTTCCTTTTCTTCAATGCAGTAAAAGAAAAGGCAGTCGGTAAAATAGACCGCGCTATGGATCTCTTCGGCCAGGTTATCCGTATTGACCAGCAGAATGATGCTGCCCACTATGAACTGGCACAGATTTATTATCAGAACAAAAAATTCAACGATGCCTTGCACTTTGCCCGAACGGCTGCTCTGTTAAAACCAACGAACGAATGGTATCAGTTGCTGCTGGCCGACATCTGTATGAACACAGGAAGGCAGAGTGAAGCCATTGCTATTCATGAAAAACTAGCAAAAGCCAACCCTCACCGTGTTGAATACTATTTCAACTGGGCCAATGCCCTGATGTTTTCGGGAAAGATGGAAGAAGCCATTAAAGTGTTTGATATGGCAGAGCAGAAAATAGGCATTGAGCGCGATTTGATTGTGCAGAAAGAGCGTATGTACCTTAAACTTGGCAAGATTGACAAGGCCGCTGCAGAAATAGAAAAACTGATTCAGGCTTACCCAACAGATATGGGGGCCTACTCGCTGCTCGTGGAATTATATCAGGCCAACGGTATGAAGGATAAGGTTCTTGAAACGGTGGAGCGGATGAAAAAAATAAACCCCACCACTCCACACGTTTACTTAGCGCTTGCAGAATATTTCAGGGGAATTAATGAAAATGAAAAATCGTTTGAGCAGTTGAAACTAGCTTTCCGCAGCCTTGAACTCGATTCGGAAATAAAAATGCGGATCCTGTCATCGTACTTTCCATTAATTCAGTTGCAGGAAAACATGCTTGATCAGGCGCTGGAGCTTTCGGCCATCTTTACCGAAGTACATCCATCAGAAGCCTTAGGCCATGCCGTCTATGCCGATTTTCTGAACATGGGAAAGAAAACCGAGCTGGCTGCGGCTGAATACCGCACCAGCCTCGACCTTGATAATTCGAACGAACAGGTTTGGCAGCAATACCTCATTAACCTCTCCGAACTTCGCAACAGCGATAAGATGATTAAGGAGAGCGAAGAAGCACTTTCTTTGTTCCCGAACAACCCGATATTTTATTTTCTGAACGGCATAGCCAGATATGAAAAGAAGCAATACAGCGAAGCTGCCGCTGCCTTGCTTACCGGAAGCAAGATGGTGGTGGATAACAACATGTTACTGGTTGATTTTTATTCACGGCTAGGTGACACTTATCATGAACTGAAGAATAATGAGGAAAGCGATAAGTATTACGAGAAAGCGTTAGCGCTCGACCCCAAGAACGCATTTGTATTGAACAACTACAGCTATTACCTCTCCCTGCGAAAAGAAAATCTGGAGAAAGCGGAAAAGATGTCGAAGCTGTCGAATGATTTAATGCCGAATCAATCCTCCTTTCTTGACACATACGCATGGGTGCTTTACCAGATGGGCCGGTATGAAGATGCAAAAGTTTGGATTGAAAAAGCCATTACCAACAGCGGAAGTACCAGCGGAACCATTCTGGAACATTACGGAGATATACTTTTCCGTTTGAATAAAACGCAGGATGCATTCGAGCAATGGAAAAGAGCCAGAGAAGCCGGTGGAGGTTCTGATTTGCTTGACAAAAAAATAGCCGATAAAAAACTGTATGAATAACCCGAAAGCAAAGCCGGTTATTCTGTTTCCGGTATTGCTGCTTCTGTTTTTTTTTCATTCATCCTGCCGTACCACCAAAAAAACGGAGAAACCCATTGTAATCCGCGAGAGCAAAAAATTGATTGAGCGAACGGCCGATGAGTTGCTCTCCCTGATTTACCAAAACAGCTTCAACGCAGAATGGGTAGCAGCCAAAGCCGAAGTGGAAAGCAATGTTGACAGCAAAAAAAATTCATTTGACATAACGCTGCGCATGCGCAAAGACAGCGTTATCTGGGTTTCCATTTCTCCGTTGCTGGGACTGGAAGCCGCACGCGTAATGATAACCCGCGATTCGGTAAAATACATGAGCCGCCTGAACAAAGAATACCAGATAAGCGACTATAACTTTTTGAACAACTGGCTGCGCATGAATATAGACTTTGACATCATTCAGGGCATACTAACCGGAAATATATTTGCCTACAAGAAAAACAAGTTCAGCAGCGTTTATGAAAACGAAGACCGCTACTACATACTCAGCACCTTAAGCAGGCGCAAGCTTAAAAGAGCTATGGAAGAAAAAGATCCGAATAAGCCCGTAGTGCAGGATATGTGGATAAGCGATGAAAATTTTCGCATTATTAAACTCTCTATCGAAGATGACAGAATTAATAAATCGCTGGTTACCGAATACAGTAATTTTAAATCAACCGCTGCCGGTGAGTTTCCTTATGAATCGAAAACAAACATTTCCGCAGAAAAAAAATCAGACTTTTCCATCTCTTTCAAAAAAGTGATTGTAAATGAACCGCAGCAGTTTCCTTTCAATATACCGGGCAGTTATAAGAATATCCGTTAAGTTGCTGATTCCTGTGCTTTTGTTTCTGCACACGGCTACAGCCCAGACAAAACGTGATTTAGAACAGCGGAAAGAAAAACTTCAGAAGGAAATAAACGAAGCCAATAAAGAACTTGAACGGCTGACCAAAAGCAAAACAGCCACGCTGGCTCAGATAGAAACCATCAAGAAAAAAATAAGGGCACGTACAGAACTTATTAATACCATTTCCGCTGAAATAAACCTGCTGGATAAAGAAATAAACCAGACCGGTCAGAACATCAGCAGCCTGGAGCAGCAAATGAAAAAACTGAAGGAGGATTATGCCAATATGCTTGTTTATGCCCAACGCAATAACAACCGCTATCAGCGTTTGCATTTTATACTGGCTGCCAATGATTTTAATCAGGCTTATAAACGCATGGTATTTCTTCAGCAAATCAATCAATACCGCAGGCAGCAGGCAGCCAGCATTGATTCTACACAAGCGGAACTGAACCGGAAAAAAACAGCACTTGAGAACCAACGTGCAGAAAAAAACAAGCTGCGCACAAGCGAACTTAAGCAGAAGGCGCAGCTTGATACGGAGAAAAAGCAGCAGGATAAACTAGTGGGTACAATTCAGGAGCGGGAAAAAAAAGTAAAAGCGCAATTAGCAGAAAAGCAAAAAGCCAAACAGAAATTAGAGCGCGCCATTGAAGACATCATCCGTAAAGAAATTGCTGCCGCTAAAAAGAAAGCGTCCACAACTACCGGAAGTAAAAAGGTAACTGCCGAAAATGCTTTTACGCTTACACCTGAAGCACAAAAGCTGAGCAGCACCTTTGCAGGCAGCCGCGGCTCTTTGCCCTGGCCGGTCGAGAAAGGTACCATATCCGGCCGTTTCGGAAATCATGCTCATCCGGAATTGAAAGGCGTGGTGATAAATAATGACGGCATAGACATAAAAACTGAAAAAGGGGCATCAGCACGATCGGTTTTCAATGGTGAAGTAACAGGAATTGTTGATATACCCGGCAGCGGCTCGGCTATTATCATTCGGCACGGAGAATACCTCACCGTATATTCCAACCTCGAAAGTGTGAGTGTTAAAAAGGGAGATAAAATAACAACGCGACAAATTATTGGCAGGACCGGCAGCGGTGATGACCAGGCGGCCATGCTGAATTTTCAGATCTGGAAAAGGTTTACAAAATTAGATCCTGAACAATGGCTGGCACGCAGGTAAGCGTGCTTTGCTTACTTTTGCATTTCTAAACAAAAGCATCATGAATTGCTCAATCATACTCGGTTTTCTTGGCGGACTTGGCGGTGGCGAAATTTTTCTCATTATTCTGGTAGTTCTTTTGATTTTCGGAGGAAAGAAAATACCTGAACTTGCCCGTGGCCTCGGCAAAGGAATCCGTGAATTTAAAAATGCTTCTTCTGGTGCTGATGAAGAAGAGAAAAAGAAAGAACTCAATAAGCCTGAGTAAAATACTCTTGTTTTGTTCTAAGGCTTAACAGTTCTGTTTTCTGCTTAACCGATTTTTTTATTTGAATTAATTGTTGATGGAAAAAGTGAACAGGCGCATCCGTACACGTTTTGCTCCCTCGCCCACCGGCCCGCTGCATATTGGCGGAGTAAGAACAGCTTTGTATTCCTTTCTTTTTGCCAAAAAACATGGCGGTAATTTTATTCTGAGAATTGAAGATACCGACCGCAACCGCTTTGTGCCGGGTGCTGAAGAATACATTGTGGAATCGCTGAACTGGTGCGGTATCATGCCTGACGAAAGCATAATTAAAGGCGGATTTTTTGCCCCTTACCGGCAAAGTGAGCGGAAAGAAATTTATCAGCGGTATGCAGAACAGTTAATAGCTGACGGACATGCTTACTATGCTTTTGATACAGCCGAGGAACTTGAAGCCCTTCGAATGAAAACCGAAAGAGAAAAGCGTGTGTTTTCTTATGATGCATCGGTAAGAATGAACCTGAGAAATTCGCTCTGCCTTCCGCCTGCCGAAACAGAAAAAATGCTGAAAGAAAATGTTCCGCATGTTATCCGCCTGAAAGTACCGGCCGGTGAAACCATAACTTTTACCGACTTAGTGAGAGGCGAAGTTTCTTTTAATTCGGATCTGGTGGATGACAAAGTACTGATAAAAAGCGATGGTATGCCAACGTATCATCTTGCTCATTTAGCCGATGATATTGAAATGCAGATTACCCATGCCATCCGCGGTGAAGAATGGCTGCCCTCGGCCCCGGCTCATATTCTGATTTACCGTTTTCTCAACAAAGAGAATGAAATGCCTCAGTATGCTCATCTTCCTTTGCTGCTTAAACCCGAAGGAAACGGAAAACTAAGCAAACGTGATGGCGACCGGTTGGGATTTCCTGTTTTTCCGTTGCAATGGAAAGACCCGAAAAGCGGTGAAATAAGCATGGGGTACCGCGAACAGGGATATTATCCCGAAGCATTCATCAACATGCTTGCATTGCTGGGCTGGAACCCGGGAACAGATCAGGAAATTTTTACAATGGAGGATTTGATTCGGCATTTTTCATTTGAGCATGTACATAAAAGCGGAGCGCGTTTCGATCCTGAAAAAGCAAAATGGTTCAATGCGCAATGGCTTCACCGCAAACCGGTGAATGAATTGGCAGCTTCGCTAAAAAATCAGGTGGAGAAACAAGGTTGGTTCAATGCTGCTTTTGATGAGCGTTATTTTCTGAAAGCGGCAGAATTGCTTCGTCCGCGTGTGTATTTCGACCATGAAATGGCTGAATCGGGAAAGTATCTTTTCTGCAAACCCACAGGCTATGACGAAAAAGTGATTACCAAAAAATGGAGAGAACCGCTTCGCAGTTTTTTTCAGGTATTGGCTGATGAAACATTGGCTAACATAGAATCCTTCACTGCTGAACAAGTTGAGCAAACATTCAAATCGCTTGCAGAAAAACATCAACAGAAAACTGGCGATGTTATGCCGTTGTTACGTGTATTTATTACCGGTGCCGGTTCAGGAGTTGATTTATTTCCGATGTTGGAACTTCTGGGCAAAACAGAGGTGATAGAGCGAATAAGAACAGCGATCATTAAAATCTGAACGGAAATTTTAAATCTTTTCGGCTTCCGTAAAACTGTTTGATTGTTCCCTGAAAACCATCAGCGCTTGTCTGGCATGAGTAGGAGCACTTTGTCCATACAACCATTTTAACATAGTGACAGCAGATTCTTGCAGCATCTCATCAGGATAAAAATAATCGCGGCAGAAATGAAAGTACTGAAGCAATAGAAGTCCATCAAACCATGTATAAAACCGTTTGATGAATGTTTTTTCCGAAGCCGCATTCGCTTTTATTTCCCTGAGTTTTTCTTCGGCTTTCTGAATTTCAAAAAAACATTTGACTGATTCCGGCAATGATTTGCTCCATTCATTGTAATAAGTTTTAAACAGATACTCTGCCGAAGCAGTAAGTTTTTTCAGGTCAGTGAAAGTTTGAAGACTGAAAGCTTTAATCTGATGATTTCGGTTGATGACTTTATGTACTGTACTTCCTGTGCCGAAAGGAACGCGCAGCGAGGGGCGAGGGGAGGGGTACACACAGGCTGTGTTCAATTCGGCAAAAGGATTGGAAGGAAAAATTTTATGCAGGAAATAAAAATCTTCGCCCGCTTTTCTGCGGTTCATTCCTCCTGTTTTCTGATACACACTGCTTCTCACAGCCATGCATGATCCGATGGTTTGAAACGTATATGGATAACCGCTCCATTTCAATCCCGAATGATAGTATCGCAGATAGAGTTCATAGGCGGTAATGGCATCATATACTTTCCCGTCAAAATCCTGTCCTTCCAGCGGATGTTCAAAGTAAATGCTGCAACCGGTTGTTTTCTTTCCGGCAATAAAAAGTTTTTCAAGTTCGGAAAGATAATTTTCACTTACTGTGCAGTCGGCATCCAAACATACAATTATGCCATCCGGATTATTTATACATTCAAACCTTCTTACGGCTTCATCCATCCCGATTTTTCGCGCTAAGCCAACCCCTGCATGTTTTTTATCCAGATCATTCTTTACAATTTTATGAAAACAGATTTTTTTTGACGGCTTTTCCTTTTTCCATGCATCAAATTCGTTTTCGGTTTTTTCATTTTTCTTAACAGCTTCCTTGTCATCCTGAGCAGCATTTATCACCACAATTACTTCCACCGGAAATTCAGTCGGGGAACACTTCTGCAATGAATCAAGCGTTGCCAACAACCCGGTTTCATTATAACAGGGAATGACCACAGTCATAAACAAACGTTCAACGGAAGGCTCACGAATGAACGGGCCGTAAAGAGCATGTTTATCAAGATAGCGGTTGCTCAATGAATGGTAATTTTGACCGCACTAAAGTATCCAACTCCCGATGAAACTTTCACCTGAACTGAAATTTGAAACCCCTGAAGCATGGGCCGAAGCCGTGATGAACGATTTTGATTCTTTTCTTCAGGACCATGCCGACTGCGAGCGCAAAGCATCAGCCATGGCTATGAGTTTAGTGTATAAATGTCCCGACAAAGTGAAAATAATTCCCATGCTTATTGAAACTGCACTGGAGGAAATGGAGCATTTCAAGCAAGTATATGACGTAATGCATGAGCGGGGAATACAACTGAAACATGAAACAGAAAAAGATCCGTACATAGAAGCACTGATGAAAATGCTGCGTACGCCCTCACCTCAACGGTTACTTGACAGGTTTCTTCTCGCTTCGATTATTGAATGCCGAGGTACGGAACGTTTCCGTATGGTGGAAGAAGCGCTGGAAGAATCAACATTAAAAAAATTTTACAAAATGCTTTGGGCCAGCGAAGCAAAGCATGGACACATTTTCGTGGAAATGGCATTGGTGTATTATCCGAAGGATGAAGTGTACAAACGGCTGGATGAACTGGTAACGGCAGAAGCGGAAATCTGCAGACAACTTCCTGTCCGATCAGCTTTGCATTAACCTCTACTCATGCCTTTACTCAAACTTACCGGACAGACAGGCGAGTACCTGTTCGACCCTGAAAATGCAGAAACGGTTTTAAGCCGCAAAGGAAAATTCGGAACTGTGTTTGCCGGAATCAGACTGAGCGATAAAAGCAAGGTGGTGATCAAACATTTTAACAATGACCTGCTGGTTTATCCTTACTCTTTGATGCAGTTCAAATTTGAGGCCGATGCACAATTGGACTCCCCTTACCTGCGTAAAACTTTTGAATACATTCCTACCGGGCAAAACCATTTTCTTATTCAGGAATACATCAGCGGTTATGACCTGAAAACATTCCTTTCATTCAGCAAAAAATACAGGCAGGCGGTTGGTTTTATTGTCCGCTGTATGATAAAAGTTCTCGAAGCGCTTGAATATCTACACTCAAAAAATATAATACACTGCGATTTAAAACCGGCCAACATCCTGATTGAAACGGATGAAAAATCAAACGTGAAGGATGAAAAAAATCCGTCCATCCGCATCATTGACCTGGGTAATGCCCGTACTCCGCTCAATTTACTGATGGATACACTTACTCCGTTTTCATTGGTGTATTCACCTCCTGAGCAGGCACTGCATTTGTATAATCTGGTAGATACACAAAGTGATATTTATACTGCCGGTATTGTATTGTACGAGCTGCTCAGCGGAGAGCCGCCTTTTGCTTCCAAACATCCCGAAGCATTGATGCATCAGCAGGTATCAGGTCAGTTAATTGCTCATCCTTCCATTCCGGCTCCGCTTTTTGAAATTATAAAAAAAGCTTCGGCAAAAATTTCATTGCCGCGCCCGCCTGCACAAATGGAAATTCCGGAAAGGATGAAATATGTTCAGGAAGGGAAAAAAATGCGTTATTCTTCAGCATCGGAAATGAAACAGGCTTTGGAAATTTTTCTTGAGAACTATAAAAAGAGTAAAAGCTGGCTGCCGTGGTGAATAAGTTTTTTAATGCGATTTTTCTATTAAGCCATCGCATTCCCCTTGCCCTGAAGGACGCTGATGCGCAAACAGCTAATTGAGGATGGAAAACTTAAAATCAACGCAAGACAATGGAGAGTAAATTCTTCAACGCCTTTAAAATTTTTACTTTTACGCCTGAATATACCTGTTTACTATGAGCGATGAAGTTAAAAAAATTATGAGCCATCTGGAAGAACATGCACAGAAAGCCATTGTTCACCTTGAACATGAATTAGCCAAGGTACGAGCAGGCAAAGCCAACCCGCAGATTCTGGAAAGCATTCACGTAGATTATTATGGAACCAGCACACCGTTGTTTCAGGTGGCCAATGTGAATACGCCTGATGCGCGCACGCTTGTTATCCAACCCTGGGAAAAATCCATGCTTCAGGTAATTGAAAAGGCTATTCAGGCAGCGAACCTCGGATTCAATCCGCAGAATGACGGTACCATCATCCGCATTAATATTCCACCGCTTACAGAGGAGCGAAGAAAGGAATTGGTAAAGAAAACCAGGCAGGAAGGTGAACATGCCAAAGTGGGTATCAGGAATATGAGACGCGAAGCACTTGAAAGCATCAAAAAACAACAGAAAGCAGGATTGCCCGAAGACGTGGCTAAAGATGCTGAACATAAAGTACAGCATACCATTGATGAGTACATTAAAAAAGTGGATAAACATCTTGAAGCAAAAGAGAAAGAAATCATGACGGTATAATTCGGTTTGAAATAACTATCGGTTAAGTTTGCACAAAACACACTCATGGGAGAAAGTGCTATTCTAGTTCTGATTATTAGCGCAGTTGTTTTTTCGGCCGGTGGAATACTGGCAGGCAAACTGCTGGTTAAGAGTAAACCATCCAAAGTAAAAAGCGAAGCCTATGAATGTGGGGTGCAAACTATTGGAAAATCATGGGTTCAGTTCAATGTTGGTTATTATCTCTTCGCACTTATCTTTCTGATTTTTGATGTGGAACTGGTATTTTTATATCCATGGGCTGTGGCAGCAAAACAACTTGGATGGGTAGCATTGATAGAAGTAATCATTTTTCTATTCATATTGTTTCTCGGGTTTTTGTATGCCCATAAAAAAGGCGCCTTGCGCTGGATGTAAACATGACCGAAAAAAAAAAGCAACCTGATCCGTTTCCGGGAAAAGTTCATCCTGCTCCCGGTGGAGGCATACTGGTAAGTACGATTGATGATGTTATCAACTGGGCAAGGAGCAATTCGCTTTGGCCATTGGTATTCGGAACCAGTTGTTGTGCCATTGAAATGATGAGTACAGCATCAGCCAAATACGACTGGAGCCGATTCGGTTTTGAAGTGGCACGCGCCACTCCGCGTCAGGCTGATGTTATCATCATTGCCGGAACCATTGTAAACAAGATGGCGCCTGTGCTTAAGCGATTGTATGACCAGATGGCTGAACCTAAATACGTAATTGCTATGGGGGCCTGTGCAACCAGTGGCGGTCCGTTTTTTTATAATACCTACTCCGTGGTAAAAGGTGCTGACCATGTGATCCCTGTTGATGTGTACGTAGCCGGTTGTCCTCCGCGTCCGGAAGCATTGCTGCATGCCTTAATTACGTTGCAGAAAAAAGTGAAGGAAGGCGGCAAACGCGAAAAAATTACCATTGATAAATTCTGGGAGCCTCATACCAAATCATGACCAACGAAGAAATAAAAACGAAACTGAGTGCTGCATTTCCTGAACTCACCTATGAGGAAACGCAGGAGTGGATGCAAATTAATGTGGAACCTGCTCAATTGATTCCAGTGGCTGAGTTACTGCGCCATGATGCATCCTTGAATTTTGATTACTTATTCTGCCTTACCTGCATTGACTGGAAAACGCACCTTACCATGGTGTATCATCTCAGCTCAACACAACACAGACATACCATTATTGTTAAATCAAAGTTAGACAGAACAAATCCCTTAATTCATACCGTTTGCCACCTCTGGCGTACGGCTGAGCTGCACGAACGCGAAGTTTTTGATTTGTTCGGTGTAAAGTTTACCAATCATCCCGATTTGCGAAGGCTGCTGCTTACCGATGACTGGAATGGTTTTCCCTTACGCAAGGATTACGAAGATCCGGTAAACATGATTAAACTCTGATTGTTGTAATCGCTTGGTAATTTCACCCGGGTTTTTCAGGAATTATTAAGCCGAATTTTTCTCTGACTTTACCGGCTGATTACATTTGCGCACCCATGAATCCGTTGCTTAAAAAAATTCTGATTATAGGAAGCATTCTGCTGCTTCCAAGCCTGTTTTACCTTGTGCTTATCACCGGAAAAAACAAGGTGAAACCGCTCGAAATTTATGGACCAAAAGAAGTCAGCTTGAATCCCGAAACCGGTAAAACCGATACCGTTTATCATACCATTCATCCGTTCCGGCTAATTGCCCATACAGGCGATAGCGTAACGCAGGAACTGGTGCGGAATAAAATTTTTGTAACCGATTTTTTCTTTGCTACCTGCAAATCCATCTGCCCCAAAATGTCGAATCAGCTTATGCGGGTACAGGATAAATTCGCTAAGAATAAAAATGTCCTCATCCTTTCCCATTCCGTTGATCCGCAGAATGACACTCCCGAAAACCTCAGGCAATACTCCATGAAGTACCGCGCGCTGAAAGACAAATGGTATTTCCTTACAGGAGATAAAAAGCAGATTTACGACCTGGCGCGTCACAGTTATTATCTGCCGGTGATGGATGGCGATGGGGGAGATCATGATTTCATACACAGCGAACAGTTTGTACTGGTGGACAATCACGGGCGCATCCGCGGATTCTATGACGGAACCAGCCGCAACGAAGTGGACAAGCTGATGGAAGAAATCAAAGTGCTGCTTTTTGAAATGAAAGATGAAAAGTCCGCAGAGAAAAAATGACGGAACTCAAAAACGAAAAGAAAATTTTCCGGCTGATACTGATTGTTTCAGTGGTAGTATTTGCCGTAGTGTTGTTTTTATCTCAGCTTCCCAAATCTGAAACCATTCCCTGGTTTGTGCCGCTGCTTCCCAAACTGAATGCAGTTCTTAACGCTACCTGCTCACTGCTGCTCATGTCATCATTTTATCTCATCAAAAAGAAAAAAATCATCCTCCATAAAAAATTAAATATCACTGCATTCATTCTCTCCTCGTTGTTTCTTGTTTCTTACATCATTTTTCATTCTTACGGAATTGAAACCAAATTTCCGGATGATAACCCACTGCGGCCTTTTTACCTCATTATTCTCATTTCGCATATTGTCCTTGCTGCCGTTGTCCTTCCTTTAGTGCTGCTCTCCTTTTATTTCGGACTGACCATGCAGGTAAATAAACACCGTGCCATAACCCGTTTCAGTTTTCCTGTCTGGTTATATGTAACCGTAACAGGGGTGGTGGTTTACCTGATGATATCTCCGTATTACCATTTCTGATTAATCATTAATAACAGGTTACCGTTTCCCATTTACGTTTGTGCAATCACAACAATCTTCTCGTTTACGCACTTCTTTTGCAGCAAAACCCTTCAGCGCTTATTATTTCGAAGCATTTCGAGATAGCTCCCTGTTATGTTCTGAAAAATTTTATGGAAGCAGCCTCGTGTCTCGGCAAGACAACATCATCTTTGCCAATAGCTGTCGTTTCTTTCACCAGCCATCCATACCCATCCTGTTTACCCATTCCCGAATAACCTCGCTTTTCAATTACCTCTTTTACCTTACTTTTGCGCTATGCTCAACTGGAAAAAATCTCTTACCGTTTTAGCGCTGGCATTCTTCCTGTCCGGCAGCGCTTATGCTCAATGTGCTATGTGCCGCGCCAATGCCGAATCAAACATCAAGTCAGGCAAAAACCAGATTGGACGCGGGTTAAATACCGGTATTCTTTACCTGCTGTCCATTCCTTATTTGCTTGGAGGTGCAGCAGCATTCATTTATTTCAAAAACCGGGGCAAGGCAAATCAGGCTTAATTCCTTATGGAACTATACAATAAAAAGAACAGGCAGGAACTGATTGACCTCCTCATGCAGGAGCCATTCAAGAGGATTACTCTTTCTTTTTATCGTTATGTCCGCATTGGGAATCCTGAAATTTTCAGAAACGAATTGTTCACCGCTTTCAATCACCTGAAAGTGTTAGGAAGAATTTATGTAGCCCATGAAGGCGTGAATGCCCAGCTAAGTGTTCCGGAGTATAACTTTGAAAAATTCCGTGCAGCTATTGATGATAATTGGCTGCTTAAGGATGTTCCGTTTAAAATTGCCGTGGAAGACGATGGTAAGTCTTTCTTCAAGCTTATTGTAAAAGTTCGCAGAAAAATTGTAGCAGACGGATTGAATGATGATGCTTTTGATGTAACCAATGTAGGCAAACATCTCTCTGCCGAAGAATTCAATGAAGCACTGAAAACACCCGATGCTTTAGTGATAGACATGCGCAACCATTACGAAAGCGAAGTGGGCCGATTTGAAAACGCACTGTGTCCGCAGGCCGATACCTTTCGGGAATTACTTCCCGAGGCCCTTGAGATGGCTAAGAAACACAAAGAGAAGAAGATTTTGCTTTACTGTACCGGTGGAATACGCTGCGAGAAAGCCAGCGCTTATTTCAAACATCATGGATTTAAAGACGTAAACCAGCTTTATGGCGGTATTATTTATTATGCGCATGAAGTTAAAGAGAAAAAACTGGATTCGAAATTTATCGGAAAGAATTTTGTGTTTGACGAGCGCCTTGGCGAGCGCATTACTTCGGATGTAATTGCTCACTGCCATCAGTGCGGACATGCAGCCGATACGCATGTAAACTGCGCCAATCCTGAGTGCCATTTACTCTTTATTCAATGCCCTGCCTGTGCCGAAAAGATGAATGGATGCTGCTCAACGCATTGTATGGAAATAATTGCGCTGCCTGAAGAAGAGCAGCGCGCCCACCGCAAAGGACATCGTAAAGAAGGCGACCGTAAAAATATCTTCCATCCCCGTAAAGGGAAACTGTCAATTGCCTGACAAACATTTTCATTTTTTGCTTTCACTTTACCTACCCTCCGTATTTTCGCCAAGGGTATGAAATACATCCGTGTTAGCATTGAACTCATCTGGCGATTCTGGTTTTATCTGCATGCTGCGTTAGTCATTATTGTATGCTACCCTGTGTATTTTGTTTTACTTCAGCGCAAACAATGGTTTCCTAAAGTTTTCGGTTTGTATAAAATCTGTGCAAGGCTCATGCTCTTCAATGCAGGCATTATTACCAGCACCATCCGCAAGTACAAACCCAGAAAAAACAAAGCCTACGTCATTTGTCCCAACCATTGCTCTTACCTCGACATTGTTACCACCTACATTGCCATACCTGAGTACTTTCACTTTATGGGAAAGGCCGAATTGAAAAACATTCCGTTGTTCGGCCATTTTTTTAAAGAGATGAACATACCGGTTGACCGCGGAAGCATTGTTTCATCACACAAAGCATATCAGCGTGCAGCCGAAGATTTAGACAAAGGAGTAAGCGTAGCCATTTTTCCTGAAGGCACTATTCCTGAAACGGCTCCCAAACTCAAAGCATTTAAAAACGGTGCATTCCGTTTAGCCATCGAAAAACAAGTTCCCATTCTTCCTGTTCTTTTTCCTGACAATTACAAAATAATGCCTGATGGAATTTTAAAACGGATGCGTGCAGGCCGGCCCGGAAAAACAAGATTGATTGTATTACCTCCGGTTGAAACCAAAGGATTGACCAGAGAAGATCTCGAAACGCTGAAAAGCAAAGTGCATCATTTGATGCAGACGGAACTGGAGAGGTTTTAAAATTTCAATAAATAAATGAATCGCCTTTAATCCAGAAACAGAACACAAACATTGCAAAGCGAAGCAATGAACGGTTCTTTATTGCTCCCAAAATTTAAAGCCGGCTAAACACATGGAAAAATAAAAGTAAAACGTAAAAAACAGAAGAAGCAATAACCCTCTTTACACAGGAATAAAAGTTCAGTAATTTTTTCTGCTGTTCCTGTTCAGGGGTAAAAACAGTGCTGTGCTTTCATAATCAATGCTTCCAAAACTATTTCTTTGTTGCCGTAAAGCAAATAAATCTATGGCAATAGTCATCACTAAAGAAATCCGGAAATTTGAAAACATGCACATCCTCATGTGGCTTCTGAAAGACACCTGCTGGGTGCTCAATTACAAAGCCATGGGAATGTTTATGGTAGTGCCAACGCTTTCCTTGGCTTTTTACCTTACCTGGCGCATGCGAACCAGCCGTACCGAATTGCTTCACAACCTTGCCGTTTGCAGTTGGATTGTTGCCAATTCCATCTGGATGACCGGTGAGTTTTTCTTTGAAGATTCATTGCGTCATTTTGCCTTTATCTTTTTTCTCATCGGCCTGCTGCTTATTTTCTATTACTACGTTTTTCATTTGCCGAAGAAGATTAAGAAGCAGAAGGCGGAGCCTGCAATTTCACCATTGCCATGATAAAGTTTACTGCAGCTTGATTCAGCATATAGAAAATTTTCTTCCCTCTGATCCGTTCCCCCTCCCAACGGTTCATTTGTTTTAGCTTTACTCCCGCTCCCCTCCGGTAAATCATGAAAAGGATTATCATCCTGCTATGGTGCTGCTGCCTTTCCGTTTCAGCATGGGCACAGGATTTTTCCAATCTGAGGATGAAAACGATTTCCATTCATGCCGATACAATTGAACTTGATACGCTCAGTATTATTCCCGGTTCATTCCTGATTAATGGTATTGATTCAGGTGCTTTTGTTATCATCAGCGAAAAAGCATTGCTCATCTGGAATAAAAACAACGCAGCCTATTCTTCTATTTCTGCTGATTCAATTGCTGTCAGCTATAAAGTTTTCCCCATCCTCCTCACCAAAAAGTATTACAACCGACAGCAAACCGTAATTGAAAAATCTCTGAGCGGTTTGTACAATCCCGATGAATACAGAAAAGTTACGCAAGGAGGATTGATGACAAAACTGGACGGACTTAGTAAAACAGGAAGCATTTCACGCGGAATTTCATTCGGAAACAATCAGGATGTTATTGTAAACTCTTCGCTTAACCTGCAGATGGCCGGCAAGATCAGTGAGGAAGTGGAAATACTGGCTGCTATTACTGACAACAACATTCCTGTACAACCGCAGGGCAATACTCAGCAGATAAACGATTTTGATAAAGTTTTCATTCGCCTGTCAAAAGGCAAAAGCCAGCTGACGGCCGGTGATTATGAATTGAAACGTCCTGACAGTTATTTCATGAACTTCTATAAAAAGGCACAAGGCGGAATGTTTTCAACAGAGTTTGATTTGGGAGAAAAATCAAAAATGAAAACCGGCATTGCCGCTGCGCTGAGTAAGGGACGATATGCACGGAATGTGTTCAATGGTATTGAAGGAAATCAGGGGCCGTACAAACTGCGCGGGGCTCAAAACGAAGCCTTCATTGTAGTGCTTTCCGGTACAGAAAAAATTTTTGTGGATGGAATCCTCCTGCAACGCGGGCAGGAATACGATTATGTAATGGATTACAACACGGCTGAATTAACCTTTACTCCGCGTGTGCTGATGACCAAAGACAAACGCATCATTGCCGAGTTTGAGTATTCCGATAAAAACTATGCACGTTCATTGCTTTACTTCAATAACGAATGGAGTACGGAAATACTGAAACTGAAACTGAATATCTATTCCGAGCAGGACAGCAGGAACCAGCCTTTGCTTCAGGATTTAAGCGATGAACAAAAAATGTTTCTTGCTTCGCTTGGCGATAATACTTCACAAGCATTTTACCTTTCTGCCGATTCGGTAGCTTTCAGCATCAACGAAGTGCTGTATGCCCGAATTGATTCTGCAGGATTTTCGTTTTACCGTTACTCTACTGATTCAACAGTGGCAAAATACAGGCTTTCGTTTACCGATGTCGGCCAGGGCAACGGCAATTACGTACAGGTACGCTCCGCAGCTAACGGGCGTGTGTTTGAATTTGTCCCTCCTGTAGGCGGTGTGCCACAGGGAAGATTTGAGCCGGTACGATTGCTCATTGCTCCACGCAGCCAGCAACTTATTACCCTTGGTGCTGATTATACTTTTGATAAAACCGGAATCATAAAAGCCGAAGGCGCACTGAGCAATTACGATGTAAACACCTTTTCGAAAATTGATAAAAGCAATGATGCGGGAATTGCCGTAAGCGCTGCTATAAAAAAATCCTTTCTGCTTGAAGAAAAAACAGATGGATGGAATCTCAAAACCGGGCTGAAAGCCGAACATACCGGTAAGAATTTTAAGCCGATTGAAAATTATCGTCCTTCTGAATTTACCCGCGACTGGAATCTTGCAGGAATTACAGTTGCTTCGGAAGAGAATGCATTCATCGCATCAGCCGGTATTGAGAAGCAAATGCACCGGTTTGATTATTCAATCAACACCTTCCGGCAAGGCAGCGCGTTCAGGGGCATTATGCATCTGGCTGGAGTTTCTACAGGATTCAAAACAATCAAATTAATTACAGATGGAAGTTATCTTAGTACTTCAGGGAGTCAGTCAAAATCAAAGTTCATCCGCGGCAATGCCGATTTATCAAACCGTTTCTTTTCGCGTTTTACAGCGGGAGGAAAATTTTCAATAGAGAATAACAAACTTTATTTTCCAGGCAGCGATTCATTAACCTTATCCTCCTTTTCCAATCAGCGTTTTGGTGCTTACCTTACCAATGGCGATACTGCCAAATGGCAGTATGCAGCCGATTATTCTGTACGCTATGATGACGGATTAAAAAACAATTCATTCAACCGTGCCGTCAGAGCCGATGAAACCAAAGGAAGCATTGCCTGGCTGCCTGATGTAAATTCAAAAATTTTATTCTCGGCTCATTACCGTAAACTGAAAGTGCTGCAGCCTGAACTTGTTCAACTGAAGGATGACCGCAACCTGCTTAACCGAGTTGAATACACCGGAAGCTTTGCTAACAGTGCCATCACACTAAATACTTTTTATGAAGCTGGCAGCGGCCAGGAGCAGAAACGCGAATTTACCTACGTGAAAGTTGCCGATGGTACAGGCATCTTTGCCTGGATTGATTACAATGGTGATGGCATTCCGCAACTCAACGAGTTTGAAACGGCCGCTTTTAAAGACCAGGCCAATTACATTCGTGTGTTTACTCCCACCAACGAATATGTGCGCACCAAATTCAACCAGCTTGGTTTTGTTACCGGACTGAATCCGGCCGCAGCTTCAAAACGAAAATCAAAACCCGGAAAAGTTATTTCCCGGTTTTCTGATCAGTTTTCATTACGTATTGAAAACAAAAATCTGACGGATGACATCTGGAAAGGATTAAATCCCTTTGAAAACAACATTGACGATACACTGCTCATCTCAGCCTCTTCCTCCCTTCGCAATACTGTTTTTTTTAATCGTACCAGTACCCGTTTCGGAACAGACTTGACTTATGACCGCAATGGAGGAAATACGCTATTGACAAACGGTATTGAATCGCGAAGACTGGAAAGATTAATTTTGAATGCACGGCTTAACTTCAGCCGCAGCTATGGTCTGCAGCAAGTGCTGGAAGCAGGCAGAAAACTGAATCGCTCCGATTATTTTTCGGAACGTGATTACAATCTTGAACTCTTCACTTCCGAAAGCCGGTTTAATTTTCAGCATGGAACCAACTGGAGGATTTCTTTTATTTACGAATACAAGCTAAAGAAAAACAGCCCCCAGCTTACGGGTGAGTTTTCGGAGCAGCATCGCGGTGGAACAGAAATCAAATTCAGCAATGTGCAGAAAGGAATTATCACCGTTAAGTTCAATACCATCCGTATTGTTTACAATGGGAAAGAAAATTCTTCATTGGCCTATGAGATGCTCGAAGGATTGAATAAAGGAATCAATTACACATGGGGATTGAACATTCAGCGGACACTTTCCGGATTTCTGCAGCTTACACTTAATTACGATGGCCGTAAAACCGAAAACAACAAAGCCATTCACACCGGAGGTGTGGAGCTGAGAGCGTTTTTCTGAAAACCGAGCAAAGCATACTTTTGTCATAAGCAAAAACCCAACAATCATGTGGACCGAAAAAGACAACAGCCTGCAGAAAACTTTTCAGTTTAAAAATTTTTCAGAAGCATTTGCATTCATGACGCGTGTTGCTATGCTTGCCGAGCAAATGAATCACCATCCCGACTGGAGCAATGTGTATAACCGCGTTCACATCAAACTCAGTACACATGATGCCGGCAATACCATAACCGATAAAGACAGAAAATTAGCCGAAGCAATTGATGTTGTTGCTGGAGCTAATTAAAACGGAGTTCCATCATCGCTCACTTCGTCCATACGCGATTTACGTGTTATGCGGTCTGTAATGTTGGGATTGAAGGCAGGAGTATCATCCTGAAATCCGTAAGCATCGTAATCCGTAAATCGGGTAAGGTGTTCGATAAAGCGTAGGTTTACTTCGCCAACGGAACCGTTTCTGTTTTTAGCAACAATAATCTGTGCAAGACCACGGGTGGGGTTTCCGCTTTCGTCCTGATCAAATCCATGATACTCGGGACGGTATATAAATAGCACCATATCGGCATCTTGTTCAATGGCGCCTGACTCACGAAGGTCAGATAGTATGGGCTTCTTACTTTCCTTTCGTGTTTCAACAGCACGGCTTAACTGCGAAAGGGCAATAACCGGAATTTCCAATTCTTTGGCAATACTCTTGAGCGAACGTGATATGTAGCTTATTTCCTGTTCGCGTGTTCCATTTTTTGAATCGTTTCCGGAAACCATTAACTGAAGGTAATCAATTACTACGAGTTCAATGTTATGTTCCGCTTTCAATCTTCTGCATTTAGCACGGAACTCGAAAACAGAAAGAGCAGGGGAGTCGTCTATGTAAATGGGAGCATTGGTAATTTCAGAAATCCTGGCATGGAGTTGCTCCCATTCATGCTGGGCAAGGTTTCCTTTGCGCAGTTTATCGGAAGCAATTTCTGATTCGGAAGAAATCAGCCTGTTTACCAATTGTGTGGACGACATTTCCAAAGAAAAAAAAGCAACCGGTTTTTTAAAACGTACGGCTGCATTTCTTGCCAAGGATAGAACGAATGAGGTTTTACCCATGGCCGGCCGGGCAGCTACTATAACAAGGTCAGACTTCTGCCAGCCGAGTGTAAACCGATCAAGGTCGGTAAAACCGCTGGGTACACCAATTATTTCCTGCTGGTTGTTGCTGGCCGTTTCAATTTCTGCTACCGCTTTGCGAACAAGCATGGACATATCCATGTATTTACGTCTTACATTCGTTTCAGAAATAGCGAAGAGATTTTGTTCAGCTTTATCAAGCAGGTCAAGTACATCGTTCGTATCTTCATAGGCATCCTGAATGGTTTCGCTGGAGATGCGGATTAGTTCGCGCTGAATATATTTTTGAAGGATAATTCGCGCATGGTATTCAATATTGGCTGCTGAAGCCACCCGCATGGTGAGTTGTGTAATGTAATGAGGACCTCCGACCATTTCCAAATCGCCCTGTGACTTCAATTGCTCAATCACCGTAAGCATGTCAATAGGTTTGGTATTGGAAAAGAGATTTTTAATAGCCTTAAAAATTTTCTGATGGGCATCGGAGTAAAAGCATTCTGCATGTAATATGTCAATGACTGCAGTGAGCGCATTTTTTTCAAGCATCAAAGCTCCCAGTACAGCTTCTTCAAGGTCGAGGGCCTGGGGCGGAAGTTTACCCATTCCGGAAAGGACTTGTTGCTGGGCTAACAGGCTTTTCGATTTTGCTCTCTTCGATTCAAATTCTGTCTTCTGCTTCGTTGCCATCTTAATTAAAAAGGTTGTGGTTTTTTAAAAGGGTTTCAAAAGTAGCCTAACCTCGGAAGGCTGAAATGAAAAAAACGGAATTTAGTTTTCAACATGCACATCCCATATCGTGAATTTTCATTCAATGGATAAAGGAAAAATTGACTATGAGAATTGGAAATTATTCCGAATAAACGCCCATGCTGCAGAATTTTTCAATCCTCTTGTTTACCAGTTCATCAGCAGGGATGGATGAAAGTTTATTCAACTGTTTCATCAGCTCAGATTTTACCGAGTGAAACATTTTTTCGGGATGGCTGTGAGCACCGCCAACGGGTTCTTTCAGAATTCCATCAATAAGCTTAAGGCTGAGCATGTCTGTAGCGGTGAGTTTAAGGGCTTCAGCCGCTTTTTCTTTGTTATCCCAATTACGCCATAAAATCGAAGAGCACGATTCGGGAGAAATAACAGAGTACCAAGTGAATTCAAGCATGATGACTTTATCACCTATCCCAATTCCCAATGCTCCACCCGAAGCGCCTTCGCCAATGATGAAACAGATAACCGGAACTTTTAATCGTGCCATTTCGAAAAGATTGCGGGCAATGGCTTCACCCTGTCCGCGTTCTTCTGCCTCTAAGCCGGGATAGGCACCGGGAGTATCAATAAAAGTAACCACAGGTTTACCGAATTTTTCGGCAAGTTTCATTAATCGTAACGCTTTCCGGTAACCTTCAGGATTCGGCATTCCGAAATTACGGTACTGCCTCATCTTGGTATTGTTGCCTTTCTGCTGGCCGATGAACATGATGGATTTTCCGTCAACCAAACCCATGCCGCCAATCATGGCTTTATCATCGCGAACATTACGGTCGCCAAACAATTCTATAAAGTTTCCTTCGGTAATGGCATTGATGTAATCAAGCGAATAAGGCCGGTCAGGATGACGTGACACCTGAACCTTCTGCCAGGGGGTAAGGCTTTTGTAAATGGTTTCGCGCGCTTCTTCAATTTTTTGTTCAAGTTCAGCTACTAACTTATCGGTATTGATTTTTCCTTTAGCACCAATCTGTTTTGCTTTCTCAAGCTGCTCCGTAAGTTCGCTGATGGGTTTTTCGAAATCAAGAAAATTCATGGCAACAAATGTAAAGGAATTGAGAATTCAGAAGAAATCAGTTTCCATATCCCAGAATACTTCCAAGCCATTTTTCCATTTCAGCCACGGTCATTCCTTTTCTGCGGGCGTAATCTTCAACCTGGTCACGCTGAATTTTACCAACCGAAAAATAATGTGCATCGGGATGTGCAAAATATAATCCGCTTACGGCTGCTGCAGGGTGCATGGCCATGCTTTCGGTAAGTTTAATTCCGGTATTTTTTTCTACTTCCAGTAATTTCCAGATTGTGAGTTTTTCTGTATGGTCGGGCTGAGCCGGATAACCCGGTGCAGGGCGGATGCCCTGATACTTTTCCTTAATGAGTTCTTCGTTTGATAAATTTTCTGATACAGCATAACCCCATAATTCTGTCCTCACTTTCTTATGCATGAGTTCGGCAAAGGCTTCCGCTAAGCGGTCGGCCAGGGCTTTAAGCATGATGGAGGAGTAGTCATCATGTGTTTTTTCAAATTCATCAATCCTGGTTTCAATACCGAAACCGGTACTCAAGGCAAATGCACCGATAAAATCATTTTCACTTTTTATGAAATCCGATAAGGCTACATTTTTTTGAGAATCTGATTTTAAAGTTTGCTGCCGGATGGTGTGAAAAACTGCCATCTGATTTTTCTTGGTTTGATCAAATACAAGAATATCATCACCGGATGAAGTAGCATGAAATATACCCACTACCGCTTTTGCCGTCAGCCATTTTTCTTCAATTATTTTTTTCAGCATGGCCTGTGCATCCTCAAAAAGTTTCTGTGCTTCTTTTCCGCGTACCGGATCCTTTAAAATTTTCGGATAACTGCCTTTCATTTCCCAACTGATGAAAAACGGAGTCCAGTCAATGTATCGGGCAATTTCCGATAAATTGTAGTTGTCAAAAACGGTTATACCAGGCAAATTTGGTTTGGAAATACTTTGCTCTCCCGGAACGAATCTGCTCTTTCTTGCATCCTCAATCGAAACATAATTTCCCCTGGCCCGGTCTGCCTGATGATACTGGCGGGTACGCGCATTTTCAGCTTTAACTTCTTCACCATATTTTTTCTGCAAATCTTTAGACAGCAGGTTGCTTACTACCGGTACACTGCGGGAAGCATCATTTACATGCACCACCACACCTGAGTAATTCGGTTCAATTTTTACGGCAGTATGTACTTTGGAAGTTGTAGCTCCGCCAATGAGCAACGGAATTTCAAGACCCTCGCGCTGCATTTCTCTGGCCACATGCACCATTTCATCCAGCGATGGAGTAATCAATCCGCTCAGACCGATTACATCTGCTTTTTCTTCTTTGGCTTTTGCTAAAATTTTTTCACACGGCACCATCACCCCCAGATCAACAATATCATAATTGTTACAGGCCAGCACTACTCCCACAATGTTTTTTCCGATGTCATGTACATCACCTTTAACGGTTGCGAGTACGATTTTACCTTTGGTTTCACCTTTGGTTTTTTCAGCTTCAATAAAAGGAGTAAGGTAAGCCACAGCCTTTTTCATCACCCTGGCGCTCTTTACCACCTGTGGCAAAAACATTTTTCCTTCACCGAATAAATCGCCAACTACGCTCATGCCTTTCATCAACGGACCTTCGATCACTTCCAGCGCTTTGCTGAATTGCTGGCGCGCTTCTTCAATATCCTGTTCGATAAAATCTGTTATTCCTTTTACCAGTGAATGAGTAATACGTTCCTGCAAGGGAAGTTTTCGCCATTCGGTTTCTCCCTTCTCTTTTGGTGAGTGGCCGCGGGTGAGGTTTCCTTTTAATGATTCTGCATAAGAGATTAATTTATCTGTTGCATCTGCTTTTCTATCCAGTAATACATCTTCTACAAGCTCCAGTAATTCATTTTCTATTTCATCATACACTATCAACTGCGATGGATTTACAATGCCCATATCCATTCCTGCTTTAATGCCGTGATATAAAAAAGCTGCATGAATACTTTCGCGCACATGGTCATTACCGCGGAAGGAGAATGAAACATTGCTTACTCCGCCTGAAACTTTTGCCAGCGGCAGGTTTTCTTTTATCCATTTTGTGGCTTCAAAAAAACTAACAGCATTTTTACGGTGCTCTTCCATACCAGTGGCAACGGGAAAAATGTTAGGATCGAAAATGATATCCTGTGCCGGAAATTTTACCCGGTTAACCAGAATATCATAAGCGCGTTTGGCAATTTCGATTCTTCGCGGTGTGGTGTCGGCTTGTCCCTGTTCATCAAACAGCATGACGATAACAGCCGCACCATATTTTTTTATGGTTTTAGCCTGACGGATAAATTCTTCTTCCCCGCCTTTCATAGAGATGGAATTAACAATTCCCTTTCCCTGAATGCATTTCAATCCGGCTTCTATCACCTCAAACTTTGAGGAATCAAGCATAACAGGAACTTTTGAAATGTCGGGTTCGGCAGCAATGAGATTTAAAAAAGTAGTCATGGCCTTAACAGCATCGAGCATGCCTTCGTCCATGTTGATGTCAATAGCCTGTGCGCCCCCTTCTACCTGCTCACGTGCTACGGTTAAGGCTTCATCGTATTTTTCTTCTTTAATCAGGCGGAGAAATTTTTTCGATCCGGTTACGTTAGTACGTTCGCCAACGTTAAAAAAATTGGATTCCGGGCGAAGAGTAACGGCTTCCAGGCCGCTTAGCCGCAGATATGGTTCCACCTTGGGAATTACACGCGGCTGGTGTTTGTGTGCATGTTCGGCAATGTGTTTAATATGTTCGGGAGTAGTTCCGCAGCAGCCACCAATCATATTTACAAAACCGCTGGAAAGAAAATCTTCCATCTGCATGCACATCTGTTCCGGAGTTTCATCGTACCGGCCAAATTGATTGGGCAAGCCGGCATTTGGATAAGCAGAAATAAAAAATGGTGCTTTCTCCGAAAGTTCTTCCAGATAGGGTCGCATTTCTTTTGCACCGAGTGCGCAGTTCAAACCAATGCTGAGCAACGGATAATGCGAAACAGAATTGAGAAATGCTTCAACTGTCTGTCCAGACAGCGTTCTTCCGCTGGCATCGGTAATGGTTCCTGAAATCATAACCGGAAGTTCAATGCCTTTTTCTTCAAACACACTTTGCACGGCAAACAAAGCTGCCTTCGCATTGAGTGTGTCAAAAACTGTTTCAATCAGAATTAAATCCACACCGCCATCAATCAGTCCTCGTGTTTGTTCGGTGTATGCCAGCACCACTTCATCCCATGTTACGGCACGATAGCCGGGGTTATTTACATCAGGAGATAAACTCAGTGTGCGGTTAGTAGGGCCTAATGCCCCTGCTATGAATTTCGATGGTTGAATGTCGGGGGATGAATGTTGAATGTTGTACTCACTGCGCGCCTGCACGGCAATTCTTGCTGCTTCCAGATTCATTTCATACGCCAGTTCTTCCATCTGATAGTCGGCTAAGGAAATACGTTGGGCATTAAACGTATTGGTTTCAATAATATCGGCTCCTGCTTTCAGGTATTCGAGATGGATGGCTTTGATAATATCCGGCTGTGTGATGGAAAGTAAATCGTTGTTGCCTTTCAGCTCGGTTTTCCAGTTTTTAAACCGTTCCCCGCGGTAATCTTCCTCCTTTAGCTTATACTGCTGAATCATGGTTCCCATGGCCCCGTCAATGATGAGGATGCGGTCTTTTAGTTGTTTCCCGATGGAAGTATTCATGAATAATAAATATTAAATTTTCAATGTTGAATATTATAGTTTTGATTGCGTTTTTAACTTTTCTTTTATCATGTTGGTTTTTGCAGTATCAATACTTTTTGTAAAAATTGCTGTTAGTTCTTTACATGCTTTTATTTTAATAGTGATGATTAAATCCTTTTTCAGGTTATTAGCGCTTTCAAGAATTTGTAAATTATTTTGTGTTTCTCTCAGTTCCTTAAGATGAATTTTCAACTTATGGACAAAACCTTTCCTTTACTCTGCACTAAGTGCTTCACCGTAATGTAATGCTGGTGAAGTTCCGGAACAAAGTAATTGCCCGTATAAATACTGGCCTGTTTCGTTCCTTTGAATTTTCTCAGCATATTGTATTATTAAAGCAGCTAATGAGATGAATCGCTCATTAAGGTCAAATTTCTTTTTATTTTCCATTCACTTTATTATTTAAAATTTAAGGTTCATTATTTAATATTTTACAGCTTTGATCATCTCTCTTTTTCCATTCGGCCCCTTCAATGTTTCTACTTTGAAGCCAACTTTCTGCAGTGTTCGTTTCACTTCGCCTTTGGCACAATAAGTAACCAGAGAAGCGTCCTCATTACAGGCATCGTAAATTTTTTTAAGCACTTCAAACGTCCAGAGTTCCGGTTGATGAGCAGGCGAGAAGGCATCGTAATAAACCAAATCATAATTGTCTTCGAGTTTCAGTTCAAGCATATCTGCCTGAATTTTAAACAGAAAAAATTTCCCTCTTTGCTCTGAAGCCTGATCGTTTGCCTGGTTGGCAGGCAGGGCAAGAGGGGTGATGTCAATAGTTTCAAACCAATGGCATTCATGCATTTTCAGGAAAACAGGCTGTAGCGGCTTTTCTAAAAAATCAAAATAGTTAAGCCGGTAAATGATATTCAACGGCAGAGGAAAAGCTTCTACGGTAGTGAAATGGATAAATCTGTTTAGCTTCAGATTTTCGCGGTAAGAAAGCAAGGCATTCAGTCCGGTGCCGAATCCCATTTCAAGAATTTTTAATTCTCTGTTTTCACTTTTGGTAATTGATGTGGAAGCAAGCAATCCATTCTCAATAAACACATGCATGCTTTCCTGCAGCGAACCATGTATTGAATGATAACTTTCCATCAACGCTGTGTGATGAAGCGTATGAATTCCTTCTTTGGTGTTTATCAGTTTAATTATATCTTCCATTTCAACATTTATTTCAAAAATTCAAATTCAATGTTCGTCATTCAATCACGGTCAAAAAAAAACTCTTCCGGTAAGCCGAAAGAGATGTTGAAATTGCTTTTTCTAATCTGATTCCGGCTTATCTGTTCTCGATTGAGGCGAGAGTGAATTGGCACCTTTCCCGCCTGAAAAGCGGGAGGTTGTCAAGGTTTCGCAGGGCACTGTCCCTCCACCTTTCTTGATAAGCAATTGAATAAAGAACAGGGTGCAAATATAAAAGGATAAGAGAAACAGCCCGGATTACGACAACCTATAATAAAGTTCTAAATTATTTCTGCCAACAATCCTTTCAACCAGTTCATTACTCATCCTCTTCAATTTCCAGTTCTTTCTGCTTCGCTGGCAGACGTTTGTGTTCTTCTTTGTTTTTCCCGAATTCCTGTTTTAAAAGTTCTTTTACGGTTTGTGTTTCCTTCTTGAACTCAGCAGCCACTTTTTCCTTAACAGCCTTGGTATCGTAACTGATTTTAGGGTTGGCAGCAGGGCCTGTTAGGCGAAGAAACAGTTTCGTACGGCCTAACTGGTCATCTTCAATTTGCCCGAACTCGGTGTTCAGCGATTTCACTTTTTTTCCGACCAGTTGGGAGAGCAATAATTGCATTTTATAATCAATCATGTTGTCGAAGGAATGAGTTCCGGCAAGGGTTACTTCAGCAGCCGAGGATTTGATTTCCATCTGCGGAATCATTACTTGCCTGTTTTTTATTTCGATGGTATTTTTAAGCGTTGAAAAGCGGATGCGGTTAAGGTCGCTTCCTTTCAGGTATTTTGAAAGCGCCATCATCGGAGCGAAATCATTCAGTTCACCGTTTTCGATGCTGATATCAGACCATGCCGTAATACTTGAAGAATTACACTCTAAAGTATTGCTCCATCGCGAACCTAATTTGAGTTGAGCAGTTACATCGCCCTTTAGATGTTTATCGGTAATTACCTCCTGATCAAAATTGCCAAGCTGGTAAAACATTTCTTTAATGTTGATTTGTTTAAGCGAAGCATCAGCAGAAATGATTATGCTGTCTTTTTTAATTTCTGAAATGAATCCTGAAATAATGGCTTTGCCGTTCATGGCTTCAAAACTTACCTCATCGGCACGGAATGAATTATTATTCAGGCTTACCGAACCGGTAATGGCAGTGGCATTGAATTTATTGAATCGTGTCTGCTCAACATTCAGCTTTAATTGAAAAGTAAAATTATCGGCAAACCGGATTCTGTAAATCGTGTCTGTTGATTCACTCTTTTCTTTAGCAAGAATCTCATTGAAATCGAGCATGGATGATTGCAGCGAACCATACATATTCATGGCAGAGCCATTCCATAAATAACCAAACAGGTTTTTAAAATTGCCGGAGAAGGCAAAATCACTTCTTTCTGTATTTCCGGAAAGATGATTTACGGTGAGAAAGTTTTTTTCCAGCTTTAGTGAAGCTTCAATGTTATGTATGCTTACCGGTTTTTCGCGGAAAAAAACAGCAGCATTGCGTATGCTTACCGTACCTGAAGAAACATGTGTCTTCTGATCGTTCAGTTTGCCTGAGAACGATGCATTGTTAATTACAAGATCGCCCGACATGCTTTGCAGAAAATCAGGCATGAAAAACCGACTGATGTTCTCCAGTGCAGCTTCAGAGCTGAAGCTGGCAATGAGGTAAGGATCGGCCGTTCCTGTTATTTCCATATTTCCATTTACAGGTTTGCCATTCAGAGAAGCAGAAATACTTTTTATCTCTAACCGGTCTGTTTTTCCATTGGGAATCCGGCTCACATATTCACCATGCATTTTGATTTGACTCAATACGGCTTCGGGTTTTCCGCTGCGCATGCTTCCATTCTCTGCTTTGAAATTTATGGTAAAAAGCGGCTGCTGATTTCCCTGTTGTTTTCCTTTGATTGACATCTGAAAGGAGGCATCTCCAGTAATTTTGTATTCCTTCCATCTTGCTGAGTACGTTTCAGGAATAAGGGCAATCAATTCTTTCAATCCGGCTTTTCCGGAAGAAATTTTCAGGTCATAATCAGTATATTTCTCATTCTCATCAATGTTGCCGCTTAGCTGGAGTTTCAAACCGTTAACGGTAATTTCCGAAGGCTGAAACCGGTATTGTTTCAGTTTGTTATCATAATCCATACGGAGATGAAGGTTAGTTTTCTGTTTGTTCAGATAAATAATGTCATTCACTTTCAGCACCGGCAGGGATAATTCGGTTTTTGCCGCAATTTTCATTTGATCTCCTATGAAAGCGCTTATATCCCCGTGTTCAATTTTGCAGTTCAATTGCTGTAGAGCCCGCTCGTTAAGGTAATTCAACTGCATCCGGTCAAGAATAATTCTATCAAGTTCAAGATTTCCTGAATCCGTAGTGTCCGTTTTCCAGATTCTGTAGTTCTCAGAGCCATCTGCTTTTATATGCAGGTTGAGTATTCCGTTTTTAATTCCGATTTTCCGGATAGCCAGATCAGATGAAAAAAGTTCATTCCATTGCACAAGCACCGAAACAGTTTCGGCCTTAAGCAGTGTGTCATAATCAGCCGAAAAGGCAGGCATGGCCGTTACTCCATGCAGAATAACTGTGGCAGACGGAAAGTTCCTGAATAGCGAAAACTCAATACCATCTACCGTTACCGGCACGGTAAGCTGCGAACTGATGGTTTCAATTATAAAAGGCTTAATTTTTTTTTCAAGCATGTAAGAGGCCAGCCACAGGCCGGTTAATAACACCAACAGAAAAATCAATCTGTTTTTCCATTTTCGTTTTCGGAATAATGGCCTGACTCTGTCTTCTGATTCCATGATTCTGAGATGCGCTAAAATAAATGCGTATTCGGATGAGTTTATTTTATGTGTTGTGTTGTTTTCAATGAAACGTTGTGAGTAACGATGTTATTAAATGGAAGGTGTTTTAATGGCGATTGCAATAAAGGCTCATTAAGTTTGCCGTGATGCTGACTGAAAAATTTTTCCGTTACCTGCAGTTTGAAAAGCGTTTTTCGCAGCATACGCTTATCAGTTATAAGAAAGACTTGCAGCAGTTCGCTGATTTTTTAAAAAAACAATACGAAGAGAAAAATCTTGAGGCGGCTACTCATTTTTATATCCGTTCGTGGATAGTAAGCCTGATGGACAGTAAAATGCAGGCACGCAGCGTAAACAGAAAAATCTCTGCCTTGCGATCCTTCTACCGTTTTCTGGTAAAAGAAGGATTGCTTGAAACCAGCCCGATGAAAAAAATTGTTGCTCCGAAAATTCCGGCTAAGATTCCTCACTTTATTCATCAGGAAAAGATGGCTGATGTTTTTGCAGAACAGTTTTTTGAAGACAGTTTTGAGGGAAGGCAGGAGAAGATCATTCTTGAAATTCTGTATGCTACCGGCATGCGCAGGGCAGAATTATCCGGATTGAAAGACACAGATATTGATTTCGGACAAGGGGTAATCCGGGTGCTGGGTAAGAGAAATAAAGAAAGGCTGATTCCCATGCTTCCCTCGCTGGCTCGTTCATTAAAAAGTTTTTTGGATGAGAAAAACAATCTGCATGATTGCGCTGCTCTGCTGGTTAGCAATAAGTCAGAGCCTCTTGGCACACAAAAGATTTATTCTATCGTTAAGAAACATCTCGCTGAGGCAGGCACAACAGGTAAGAAAAGCCCTCACGTACTCCGCCATACCTTTGCCACTCATTTATTAAACAATGGCGCTGATATCAATGCCATCAAAGAAATCCTCGGGCATGCCAGCCTTGCAGCCACCCAGGTTTACACACATAATACCATTGAAAAACTCAAGAATATCTATAAACAAGCCCATCCAAAAGCCTGAATACCGATTATGGAGATTAACATTCACACTGTTCACTTTCATGCCGACAGCAAACTGAACGATTATGTAAATGAAAAAGCGGAAAAGCTCGCTCATTATTTCAATGACCTAAAATCATGCGATGTGTACCTGAAACTTGACAGCCCGGGTAAACCTGAAAATAAAATCGTGGAGATAAAATTAAGAGCTCCGGGCAAAGATCTTTTTGCCAGAGAACAATGTTCCACATTTGAAGAAGCAGTTGACCTGGCCTCTTCTGCTTTGCAAAAACAGGTGATGAAGTTTAAAAGTAAAATCAGAAGGGGGATGTAAAATTCCATACTATGGTAATTCTTTCCGCAGGGAGATCTGTATGTCCTTCGCTCCCTCATTCAATTCCCTACTTTTGCCCTCCTTTTTAATTCCCCATGATAGGTTTATTCAATAAAGCCATTGCCAAAATTTTTGGTAACAAATCCGATTCTGACCTTAAGGCTGTAATGCCATTTGTTGAACGAATCACTGAAATATTCCCTGCACTATCCTCTCTCAGCAACGATGAACTGAGGTCAAAAACTTTTGAATTCAAGAAACGGATTCAGGAGCATATCGGGCCGGTGGAATATCAAATGCAAGATCTCAATAGGAAGGTTGAACAGAACGATGACCTTGAACTGCGGGAAAAGGAAGAGATTTACCAGGCCGTTGATAAGCTCAGGAAAGAGCTGAATGCAAAAATTGAAGAAGCACTCAACGAAATTCTTCCCGAAGCCTTTGCCGTAGTAAAGGAAACGGCCCGGAGATTTTCACAGAATGAAAAATTAGAAGTTACAGCCACGCAGCACGACCGCGATCTGGCTGCTAAGAAGAGTAATGTAATTATTGAAGGCGATAAAGCCATTTACAATAACCGCTGGATGGCAGCCGGAGTTGAAGTTGTATGGAATATGATTCATTATGATGTACAGCTAATTGGTGGCGCAGTGCTGCACTCCGGAAAAATTGCCGAAATGGCTACCGGTGAAGGAAAAACCCTGGTGGCTACGCTGCCTGTTTATCTGAATGCCCTGGCCGGCAAAGGCGTTCACATTGTTACTGTTAACGACTACCTGGCCAAACGCGACAGCGAATGGAACGGACCGATTTTCGAATTTCTTGGATTAACTGTTGATTGCATAGACAAACATCAACCCAACTCAAACGAGCGCAGAAAGGCCTATCAGGCTGACATCACCTATGGAACCAACAATGAATTCGGGTTTGATTACCTGCGTGATAACATGGCTCGCAATCCCGAAGACATGGTGCAGCGCGAACATCATTATGCCATTGTAGATGAAGTGGATTCGGTATTGATTGACGATGCACGTACCCCTTTAATCATTTCAGGACCTACGCCTAAAGGCGATGACCAGCAGTTTCATGCCTTGAAACCAAAAGTGGAAATCCTGATGAATGCCCAGCGCAATTATCTGAATACTGTCATTGCCGATGCCCGGAAAAAATTTGCAGAAAACCCGGATTCAAAAGATGCCGGGCTTTCTTTGCTGCGCGCTTATCGAGGATTGCCGAAAAGCAAACCGCTTATTAAGTTTCTCAGCGAGCATGGAGTGAAAGCCCTTTTGCAGAAAACAGAGAGCTATTACATGCAGGACCAAAACAAGGAAATGCATAAGGCGGATGCGGAATTGTTTTTTGTAATTGATGAGAAAAACCATTCTGTTGAACTTACCGAAAGAGGAATTGAGCTTATCACTTCTGCCAATGAAGATCCTCACTTTTTTGTTTTACCCGATGTAGGTGCTTCCATCGCTGAAATTGAGAAAGCAAACATTCCTGATAATGAAAAAGTGGAACGTAAGGAGATTCTGATGCGCGATTTTGCAGTGAAAAGCGAGCGTATTCACACCATCAATCAATTGCTGAAAGCCTATACTCTTTACGAAAAAGATGTGGAATACATCATTGCCGATGGCAAGGTTAAAATTGTAGATGAACAAACCGGTCGCGTATTGGAAGGAAGACGTTATTCTGACGGATTGCACCAGGCTATTGAAGCCAAAGAAAATGTAAAAGTGGAAGCGGCTACGCAGACCTATGCCACTGTTTCGTTGCAGAATTATTTCCGCATGTACCATAAGCTGGCCGGAATGACAGGCACTGCCGAAACAGAAGCCAACGAATTCTGGCAGATTTACAAGCTGGATGTGGTAGTAATTCCTACCAACCGTAAGGTGATCCGAAAAGACATGCAGGATTTGGTTTACCGCAGCAAACGCGAGAAATACAATGCCGTAATTGATGAGATTGCCAAACTGCGCGATGCCGGAAGACCGGTGTTGGTGGGCACCACTTCTGTTGAAGTTTCTGAATTGCTGAGCCGCATGCTGAAACTGCGCAACATCAAGCATAACGTACTCAATGCAAAACAGCATCAGCGCGAAGCGGAAATTGTAGCCGAAGCCGGATTGGCAGGAACTGTAACCATAGCAACCAACATGGCCGGCCGCGGAACCGACATCAAACTCGGGCCGGGTGTTAAAGAAGCGGGCGGATTGGCTATTATCGGTACCGAGCGGCACGAATCAAGAAGGGTTGACCGCCAGTTGCGCGGTCGGGCTGGCCGGCAGGGCGACCCCGGCTCTTCTGCATTTTTTGTTTCTCTTGAAGATGATTTGATGCGGCTGTTCGGCTCCGACCGGATTGCAAAACTGATGGACCGCATGGGAATTGAAGAAGGCGAAGTGATTCAGCATTCCATGATTTCAAAATCCATTGAGCGGGCTCAGAAAAAAGTGGAAGAAAATAATTTCGGCATTCGCAAACGGTTGATTGAGTACGATGATGTAATGAACCAGCAGCGAAATCTTATTTATACCAAACGCAGGCATGCCCTCTTTGGCGAAAGGTTAGCGGTTGACCTGGTAAACATGATGTATGATACGGCTGAGAGCTTAGCCAATCAGCATGTGGAGGCCAGAAGTTTTGACGATTTCAAACTTGATCTCATCCGCTATTTCGCTATTGAATCTCCGGTGGATATTGCTGACTTTATGCAGGGCAATGTAAGTGACCTTGCTTCGAAAGTTTTTGATGCCGCACTTCAGCATTATAAAATCAAATCAAAACTGATTGCCGAGAAAGCTTTTCCGGTTGTGGAAAATGTTTTTCTGAATCAAGGACAGACTTACGAAAACATTGTTGTTCCTTTTGGAGATGGCATGAGGCAGATTCAGGTTATTACCAACCTGAAGAAAGCTTATGAAACCAGGGGAATGGAATTAATTCATTCTTTTGAACGGATGGTTACTCTCACATTGATTGACGAGGCATGGAAAGAGCATCTGCGCGAAATGGACGAGTTGAAAACTTCCGTGCAGAATGCAGTTTATGAGCAGAAAGACCCATTGTTGATTTACAAATTCGAATCATTTGAATTATTCAAGCAGATGATTGATAAGGTGAATAAGGATATACTTTCTTTCTTGTTCAAAGGAGTCATTGCTGTTCAGGATCCTCAGAATGTTCGTGAAGCCAAAGCGCCACAGCGTACTGATATGAGCCGACTGCGCACCAGCCATCCTGATGCTGTTCCCGCTTCAGGCGGACAGCAACAACCGCAACGGCAGGAACAGCGCATACAGCCCGTTCGTGTTGAACAGAAAGTGGGGCGCAATGATCCTTGCCCCTGCGGAAGCGGCAAGAAGTTTAAAAACTGCCACGGAGCCGGTGTTGCCATCTGAAGTATGAGCAGAAAACCGGTCATCACCGTTAACAACCTCGTTAAAAGCTATGGCGATGTTCAGGCGGTAAGAGGAATTTCATTTGAGGTTTTTGAAGGTGAAATTTTCGGATTGCTTGGCCCTAATGGTGCCGGCAAAACCACTACGCTAGAAATTATTGAAACTCTCCGTGAAAAATCATCAGGCACCATTACTGTTGCCGGTTTTGATGTTAATCGAGATAAAAATCAAATCAAACAAATCATCGGTGTGCAACTGCAGGCTGCCGGATATTATCCCAATCTCAACCTTTCCGAGCTCATTCATCTTTTTTCGGGGTTGTATAACCGTAAAACCGATGTGTACCAACTCCTGCATTCCGTAGGATTGGAAGAGAAAGCCAAAGCAAAGTTCAAAGAATTATCTGGCGGGCAAAAGCAACGCTTTTCCATTGCCACCACCCTCATCAATCAACCGCAGATTGTTTTTCTGGATGAACCAACCACAGGGCTTGACCCGCACGCACGCAGAAATCTTTGGGAACTGATTAAGGAAGTGCGCAGCAAAGGCGCTACGGTTGTTCTCACCACCCATTACATGGAAGAAGCCGAATCGCTTTGCGACCGGGTTGCCATCATTGAAAAAGGTCAAATCATTGCGCTTGACACCCCTTCATTGCTTATTGACCAACTCATTGCCTCAGGATTTCAGCGAAAAACGGTTGTAAAAGAAGCCACGCTCGAAGATGTATTTCTTTCGCTTACCGGTCATGAATGGAGAGATGATGCATAAAAGGAATTTTCGGAAGAAAATAAAATCATCTGTATGATTTATTTCTTATGATAATTTGAGTTTATTTTTTCAAACCTGCCGTAACAGCTTTTCTCACACCACCGTATTTCAGCAAAAGCTTGTTTGCCTCTTCAGCAGAGATGTTAAGTGCATTCATCACCATGCGCGTTCCGCGGGTGATGAGTTTTTTATTGGTAAGCTGCATATCTACCATTTTGTTTCCTTTTACCCGGCCGAGCTTAATCATTACGGTAGTTGAAATCATATTCAGCACCAGTTTCTGAGCGGTTCCGGCTTTCATGCGGGTGCTTCCGGTTACAAATTCAGGGCCTGTCATTATTTCAACAGGAAAATCGGAAAACCGCGTAACCGGTGATTGATGGTTGCAGGTAATGCAACCTGTTTTGATTTTATTTTCCTGACAATGCATCAATGCTCCAACTACATACGGGGTAGTTCCGGATGCTGCAATACCAATGACAAAATCTTTGGGAGCGATTTTGTGTTTCTTTAAATCTTTCCAGCCTCCATGAAAATCATCTTCGGCAAATTCAACAGCTTTACGGATAGCACTGTCGCCACCGGCTATCAGGCCGATGACCATTCCGTGAGGAACACCGTAAGTAGGAGGGCATTCGCTGGCATCAACAATACCCAGTCTTCCGCTGGTACCGGCACCGAGGTAAAAAAGCCGCCCGCCCTTTTTCATTTTTTTCAAAACGGCTTCAGTCAGTTTTTCAATCTGCGGTATTGCTTTCGCCACTGCCTTCGCTACTTTTCTGTCTTCGTTATTAATGCCTTTCAGCAAATTGCCAATGCTCATCTTTTCCAGATGATTATAGAGCGAATCTTTTTCTGTTGTCAGCATTTTAGTTCGGAGATCGGAGTGAAGAGTATTCAATAACTAATCTTTCTATTAACAACGAACCCTTCACAATCTGCCATACTTTTCCATCATTTCCATCACGGTATTAAAAATATCTTCGGCATTCGGTTTTGAGAAATAGTCGCCATCCGTTCCGTAAGCAGGGCGATGATCTTTGGCAGTTACGGTTACAGGTTCCATATCAAGGTAGCGGAAGCCATTCTGCACTTCGAGTACCTGTTGCATCATGTAAGCGGTTGCTCCACCGGGAACATCCTCATCAAGAAAAACTATTTTATTCGTCTTCTTCAATGACTCAACAATGCGGTGATGAATATCAAATGGCATCAATGACTGCACATCTATCAACTCAACGCTTATGCCTGCCTGAAGCAACTGATGAATAGCGACCTGTGCAATGCGCAAACAGGAACCATAAGTTACCAAGGTAACATCATTTCCTTCTGCCAATACTTCAGGAACTCCCACCGGTACTTTCATCTGTCTGAGATTAACCGGCATTTTTTCTTTTATGCGATATCCGTTGAGCGGTTCGATAACAAGAGCAGGCTCATCGCTTTCGAGGATGGTATTGTAAAATCCTGCAGCGCGAGTCATATCGCGCGGAACAAGAAGATGAATACCACGAAGCGAGCCTAATAACATTTGCATTGGTGAACCGCTGTGCCATACGCCTTCAAGTCTGTGACCACGGGTGGTGATGATAACAGGCGCTTTTTGCCCCCCTTTGGTTCTGTATTGCAGGCAGGCAAGGTCATCGCTCAGAGCGGTGAGGGCGTAAATCAGATAATCGAGGTACTGAATTTCGGCCACAGGCCTGAGCCCGCGCAATGCCATTCCGATACCCTGTCCTATGATGGTCATTTCGCGAATGCCGGTATCTGTTACACGCAGTTCGCCATACTTCTGCAGAAGGCCTGTATAGGTTTGATTAACGCCTCCGATGTGGCCCACATCTTCTCCGAAAATGCAAATGGCTTTGTTATGTGTTAACTGCTCATCCCAGTTGGCTAATAGCACTTCGCGCCCGTCAACCATGGGTGAATCATCTCTGTACTCCGGTTTTACTTCAGAAATTTTAAAAACCGATTTAGCCGATTGGCTGTAGAGGTGTGAATCATACTTATCTTCTATTTCTTTCTTCCAGCCATAAAGCCAGTCAGTAAGTGCGTTGCGTGACGGGATGTTTTCATTCCATGTAATTCTCAAAACAGTATTCACCGCCTCGCTGATGTCTCTGCGCAGCGGTTCTTTTATTTCGAGCAAATCGTTTTTAGTTTTTTCAATAAATGCGGCATTGGGGCTTTCAGCGCAGAGTGAAGTCAATAAGGCAACAGCCTGATTCATTTCATTACGGATGGGCTTCAGGAAATTTTCCCAAGCTTTCCGTTTCTGTTCATTCACTGTTTTTTTTGCCTCCGTTTCAATCGCATTCAATTCTTCTTCGCTTGCCAGAGCCGACTGAAGAATCCACTCTCTCATTTTGCGAATGCAGTCATAGCGGTCTTCCCATTCCAGGCGCTCTTTCGATTTGTATCGCTCATGCGAACCGGAAGTACTGTGTCCCTGCGGCTGTGTCATTTCGGTAATGTGAAACACAACAGGGATATGATGATTGCGGCAAACGGAAATACCGGTTTCATACATCTCACACAGACCCGGATAATCCCAGCCTTTGGCAGTAAAGATCATGATGCCGTCTTTCTCCTCTGTGCGCTCAAATCCTTTCAGTACTTCGGAAATGCTTTGCTTGGTGGTCTGGTATTTATTCGGAACTGAAATTCCGTATCCGTCATCCCAAACAGAAATCGCCATAGGAACCTGCAGCACGCCTGCCGCATTAATGGCTTCCCAGAAAAGGCCTTCGCTGGTGCTGGCATCGCCTATGGTACCAAAGGCAACTTCATTTCCTTTAATGGAAAACTTTTGGAAATAGTCGTTATGCAATTCCGGGTTTTGGCGGTAAAGTTTACTGGCATAAGCAAGGCCGAGCAAGCGGGGCATCTGGCCGGCCGTTGGAGAAATATCAGAGGAAGAATTTTTCAGTTGTGTCAGGTTTTTCCATTCCCCGTTTTCATCCAGCAACCGTGTGCTGTAATGGCCGTTCATTAACCGGCCGGCAGAAGAAGGTTCGGCAGCAACATCGGTATGAGCATATAGCTGCGCAAAAAATTGCTGAACCGTCAGCAGCCCGGCTGCCATCATGAAAGTCTGGTCGCGGTAGTAGCCTGCTCGGAAATCGCCCGGAAAAAAAACTTTGGCCATGGCTATCTGCGCTAATTCTTTTCCGTCACCAAAAATTCCGAACTTGGCTTTGCCGGTTAACACCTCTTTTCTTCCCAGTAAACTGGCATGGCGGCTTTCATTGGCTAAGCGGTAATCTTCAAGCACAGTTTGCCTGAAGGTTTCATAGGTTATGTTCACATTTTCCCGGTTAGTGCTTAACGGTTCCATCATGGGCAAATGTAGGATTTGGAGTGAAATGTAATGAATGAGTATAAGCGTGGTCATGAAACGGTTCTCCCTTAAGTTTGCACAACTATGTTTTTCGTACTCTCAAAAGTTTTTTCAGCTTTCTTTTCACCGCTTACATGGATTCTGCTTTCATTCACCATGGCATTCATCCGGAAAGAAAGACAGCAAAAAAAACGATGGATGATTGCCGCATTTGCCATGCTCATTTTTTTTACCAATCCGTTTATGAGGCAGGTGGCATTCAAAATCTGGGAAGTGCCTGTGGCCAAACCCGGAAAAACTAAAAAGCACGATATGGCAATTGTACTCGGTGGCGCTATGCGTTATTACAATTCCGACATCAGCCGCCCCGTGTATGGACCGGCTGTGGAAAGGCTTATTCAATCCGTAATTCTTTACCGGAATGGAAAGGTGAATAAAATTTTTCTGAGCGGAGGAAGCGGTTTGCTTTTTATGAAGCAATTTAAAGAGTCGGAAATTCTCAGTAAGGAGATTCAGGATTTATGCGTGGATGAAAAGGATATCTGGATGGAAAATGAATCGCGCAACACCTATGAAAATGCTGTTTATACTTCAAAAACTTTACGCGAGAAGAATTACAAAGGAAATTTGTTGCTGATTACCTCCGCCCATCACATGAGGCGTTCACTGGCATGTTTCGAAAAAGCCGGACTTAAGGTTACTCCTTTTGCCGTTGACAGTTATGCCGGAAAAATTATCTGGAGGCCTGAACGTATGCTGATTCCTGATGCAGAAAACCTCTGGACCTGGGACATGCTTATTCATGAATGGATTGGCTGCATTGCCTATAAACTGAAAGGCTATATCTAATGACTGAAGGAAAACTTACCATTGTCCGCTCTTCGGCAGGTTCAGGCAAAACCTACACGCTGGTGCTGTACTACCTGCGCATTGCCCTTATGAAGCCCGAATCGTTTAACGAAATACTGGCCATCACTTTTACTAATAAAGCTACCCAAGAAATGAAAGCTCGGCTTATCAAAGCCCTGAAGTCTTTGAGCGAGGGCAGTGAAGATAAAATGGCAGAAACATTAGATTCAATGACCGGTTTGAACAGCGAAGAAATAAAATCACGCAGCCGGCATTTGCTTCAACTGATACTTCACCGCTACTCAGGGCTGGCCGTCATGACCATTGACAGTTTTTTTTACCGGTTGATTCGTCCGGTTGCGCGCGAACTGGGGATCTCCCTTAACCGCGAAATTGAACTGGATACCGGACGCGTATCCACTGAAGTGAAACAAAGACTGATGCTGGAAGCAGGCGCTGATGCCGAAACTACCCTGTGGCTTGAGCAGTTTATCAATGACAAAATGAGCGAAAAGGAAAACTGGAACATTGACAGGGAAATAACAAAACAAGTGACCGAAATTATTAATGACAGCGGTGAGATTTTTGCGGAAAACCAAAAACCGGTTGACTTTGCTTTAGTCAACGAACTCCGGAAAATAAGAAAGCAATATCAGAACAGGCTGAAAGAAATCAGCAAAAAATTTTTTGAGGTGTTGCAGCAGCATCAATTAACTGCTACCGACCTGAAAGGGAAAGACCGGGGTGTAGCCAACTGGTTCATTAAAATTCTGAATAGCGATTTTAAAAAAGAGAACCGGAACAAAACGGTTGACAAATGCCTTGAAAATGCAGAAGAATGGGTCACCAAAACACACGAGCGCGCAGAGCTGATACAGCTATTAGCGGAAGAACATTTCATTCCTCTGTTAAATGAGTCTGTGCATTTTTTTGAAGAAGGATGGGAAGCGTATATTACAGCCACTGCCGTTCTTGAAATGATATTTGTAGCAGGCCTTGCCGGAAAAATCAAGACCAAATTAGCCGAGTACCGCGATGATGAAGAAATTCTTTTACTGCCCGACATCAACCGCATTATTGCCGGAGCATTAAGCATTAACGACACCAACTTCGTTTTTGAAAAAACCGGAAACCGTTTCCGTCATTTTCTGATTGATGAGTTTCAGGATACTTCGCTGATTCAATGGAAGAATCTTTTACCGCTGATTGAAAACGGACTATCTTCAGGAGGAAATGTACTCATAGTAGGTGATGCCAAGCAGAGTATCTACCGCTGGCGCGGAGGCAGGATGGAATTACTCCTGAAAGGCATTAACCGTCAGCTTGATCATTACGAGGAAATTACAGATGAAAAAAGCCTCGCGGTTAATTACCGGAGCGCTCCCGAAATCGTTGAACTAAACAACCGTTTTTTTACCGAAGTAAGCAAACTGCGGGCTGATCTGGTGAGTGAGCAGATGGATGAATTCCCGTTGGCATATTCCGATGGAAAAATTGAACAGGAAGTAAGGGAAGGAAACACCATGAAAGGGTATGCTGAAATTAGGCTGATTAAAAAAAATAAGGACGGAGATAAGAAAAACAAAGAAGACAAGCGCACAGAACTGATGACGCTTATGCTTGAAAGAATAAAACAAGCATTGGCTGATGGCTTTACGGAAAAAGATATGGCTATTCTTACCCGCGAAAAAAAAGATGCCACTCTCATTGCTTCTTTTCTTTTCGAAAACGGAATGACACAGGTGTTATCGCCCGAATCGCTCAGGGCATCATCTTCCGATAAAGTTCAATTGTTGATTCACAGCATGAAACTGCTGCTTGCCGATGATGATATTACTCGGGCAGCCTGTTTGTATTTTTTTCAGCGCATTCATGGACATGAAATCAGCCATAATGAAATATTCGGCCGGGTAAAAATGCAGGATGAATTTTTTAAAGCATTGCCGGCTGAGTTTCTTCAGGAGTTTCACCTGCTTCACACTATCCCGCTGGCTGATCTGGCTGAGCATATTATCAGGATTTTTAAGTTGCCAACCGATGTGTTTGTTCTCCGTTTTCAGGATGCCATTCTGGAATTCAATTCGAAGGATAACGGTAATCTTTACGATTTTATTCAATGGTGGGAAGAAAATGAACAGCAAATCACCATTACCCTTCCTGAAAATGCCAATGCCATCCGCATCATGACCATTCATAAATCGAAAGGCCTGCAGTTTCCGGTAGTGCTGATTCCATTTACCGACTGGCAGTTAAAACCTAAGCATGAATCGGTCATTTGGACAGCATCTGATAAAGTGCCTTTTTCGGAGTATGGAAAGTTTCCGGTGCTGATGAAAAGTCAATTATCCAATTCATATTTCAAAGACGATTACCAGCGCGAATTGGATTTAACCATGCTCGATAATATCAACTTGCTGTATGTGGCTTTTACAAGGGCAGAAATGCGGCTTCATGTATTCGGATTTTCAGACAAACCCGATTACAACACTGCGGCAGGAATGATTACTACTGTCATGCACAGGCCGGAATTTGCAAATCAATTGCAAAACAGCGATGTGGAATTGCTGCTTGAATCGGGAACTTTACGTAAACCGGAATGGGTAAAAGATAAAGCGGAATCGCTGCAACTTTCTGATTTTATTTCTCAGCCCTGGCGCAACCGGATCTCTCTTGCCTTAAATAAAAATCTGATTTCGGTAAATGATGAACCGGGGGCATTGCAAGGTTTAAAATTTCATCAGATTATGTCAGAAATTATTTTTGAGCATGAGGCCGAAGCCATTATTAAAAAATATGGAACAGAGGCAGAGCTAAAAATTGTAATTGAAAACCTGTTAAAACAATGCAGGGAAATGCAATGGTTCAACGGTAAGTATCAAATCAAGACTGAGCAGCCTCTACTGTTGCCTGATGGCGCTGTGCTGCGGCCTGACAGATTGATGATTGATAAAAACAAAATCACCATACTTGATTATAAAACAGGTGAACCGAATGAGAAGCATGATGAGCAACTGCTTAGTTATGCAAAAGTATTAACAGAAGCAGGGTATGAAGTGGAAGGATGTTTTCTTTATTACACAATAACTTCGTTGCTGAAAAAAGCAGGATGAAGAATTAAAACGATGGAGGGGGGCACGCGTTACAAAGGAGCGTCAATGAATCTGTTATTAAATGTTTATTTCACCCTTCCGGGGTTTTATCCTGCTGTACAATCATTTCTATAATCATTTCATCCTTTCAGGATTTTAATCTTACGGGCATTATAATTTTATGAAAGGAGCAAAACTGTGAAGCGGTGAAATGATTGTAGTCAATGGTCTGATGTGCGGAAGAAATATAATAACGGCACGCGTTACAAAGGAG
>CAADHD010000009.1 GCA_900696575.1 uncultured Bacteroidota bacterium | reverse complement strand
TTACAAATACTCCTGATAACTTTAACGTAAACGATTCCTTTCGTATCTGATTTGATTTATTTCATCCCTTCGGGATTCCTTCCGGAAAACATATTGTGTACTACAATCATTCCACCGCTACGCGGTTCTGTTCACGCACTTAAATCATTATCCTGAATCCCGAAGGGATGAAATGATTGTAGAAATGAGTGCAGAATATGATGGAACCCCGAAGGGGTGAAATAAAAGTTCATTGATATTCTCACGGACGCGTGTTCGAAACGCTTGCCGTTTTATAAGATAACATCTCCACCCATTACTATTTTTACTCATCCCTCTCAACAACAAAAAACCCCGCCTGAAGGCGGGGTTGTATTTTCATATTACAAGTAATTATTTCAAAACAAATCTTACAGGCAGGTTATACTGGACACGAACAGGTTTACCGCGCTGTTTGCCGGGTTTCCATGCAGGCATGTTCATCACTACACGCAAAGCTTCTTCATCGCAACCTCCACCAATACCGCGCAGTATCTTGGCATCTTTCACTTTGCCATTCTGATCAATTTCAAAAGTTACATACACCGTTCCCGTAATTCCGTTTTCGCGGGCTATGGCCGGGTATTTAATGTTATTGCCTAAGTACTGCAGAAGCGCTTTTTCACCGCCACCGGGAAATTCAGGCATGTCTTCAACAATGGTAAAAATTTCAGGCTCATCCACCACTTCTTCTTTTTTGGTGATGACTTCAATCTTGGTTTCTTCCGTTACCTCTGTATCTTCTACTTTGGCTTCTTCTTCCAATTTCACATCATCCTGAACAATGTTCAAAACCTGTGCAACCGGAGGCGGTGGCGGTGGTGGTTTTTCTTCCTGCTTGGTGATAGGAATAATTTCTTCCGGAATGTCATCCAGCTTCAGTTGGCCAAGATTATAATCTTTCTTATCATAACTCTTCCATTCAAAGGCAATCAAAGTGCAGGCAAGAGCAGTAACCATCCCAATCTGGAAATAGAGGCCGCGTTTTTTTTCAAGGTCTGCCGATTCTGATTTTTTGGGTTCCATATTCTGTGTTAAAAATCGTCAACGAAGATAGATATTTTTAAATAATCCGTGAAAAAGGCCGGCTCCGGCAATGCAGCCTATAGTGTTGGCAATAAAGTCAATTACATCGGTATGGCGGTCGGTAAACAGCATTCCCTGTAAAAGTTCTGTTAGTCCACCGTATATCACACTAATGATAAAAGCTGATTGCAGGGCATGATAACGCAAAACACGGAAACGGTATTGTTTGTAAAACCCCATGGAAAGTTGAAAAACCAGTAAAGCAAAAACAAATATATGGGCTGCCTTGTCGAAACTGATCAATTGCCAAAAGGAAAGATCGGGCATAATGCTGCCGGGTGACAGGGTTAAACCAAGGATAACCAGCGCCCAGAGAATTGCCGCCAGATTGTATTTGAAAAACATTTTCTCAGGCTCCGATTAGCTGCCTGTAAGCATCAGCGCTTAAAAGTTCTGATTGTTCAGAAAGGTTGGAAAGGGTCATCTTCACCATCCATCCCTGTCCGTAAGGGTCCTTGTTTACCAATTCAGGATTGGCTTCAATTTCTGCATTAAGCTCTGTAATGGTTCCCGACATAGGGAGGAATAGGTCAGAAACGGTTTTAACGGCTTCAATGGTTCCGAAAACGACACCTTTATCAAGCGGCTCATTGATGGCAGTAACATCTACATAAACAATATCGCCCAGTTCGCTTTGGGCATGGTCGGTAATGCCGATAGTGGCTGTGTTGCCGTCAATTTTAATCCACTCGTGTTCTTTGGTGTAAAGTAAATCTGCAGGTAAGTTCATAATCTCGCGAAAGGGGGTGGGGCTTTTAAAAAATGTGGGGCAAAGATTCGATTTTTTTCTGAGATGGGGGGAGGAGTTGAAAGAAATTACCATTGCGGGATTCTGAGACCGGGTTCAATAAAAAATCTTCTCCAGCTTTAAAATTGCCTAAATGAATAATCTGCCTAAAGCTTTTACTGTGCTAATGTAAACCTGATGCTGATGCCGAACTGGGTGCTGGTAGTCGGGAAGGAAGTTGAAATCAAAGGCTCGTTGGCAGTGCGGTCGAAGAATGCTTTAACGTTCATTCGTTCATTCACTGCATAGTCGGCTGCCAGTTTGAAGGACACTACGTACAGGCCGGCTGTCGGCTGGTTGATACGCTCCTGCAATTTGCGAAGAATAGTGCTGTTTCTACGGAAGGAAACATCGCCCGTTAGATTAAGTTCGTTGTTAAGTACTACGCGCTTGCCGCCAAGCTTAATCGGGAACTTAGGTTTGAACCGGTAACCGGTTCCAATTACAATTTCGTTGCCTTTGGTTTCGGTAAGCTGAACACCTGCATAAGAAAGTGAGAGGTTACGGTCTTTTTTGTATTCAACGCGTGCAGAAATTCCGCTTTTTAATCTTACATCAACACCAAGTAACGGAGAGAATTGCTCGGTGATGCTGATTTGCTGAACTTCGTATTGCGGAATAAAATTGCCTGACTGATTACGTGCAGGCGTTCCTTCCTTACGGTATTGCAGGCTGGTTGAATAGGAATTAATGTTAAGTGATGAGCGGTATCCATGCGACAAGCTCACTGTCTGAAAAATTTTTCTAACTGCTGCAATCTTGGTTAATCCGTCATAGGTAACTTTCCAGTTGGGTTTAGGCATGGAAGGGAAAAGGCTTTTATCGCCTTTCCCGAGACCAATCTTGCCGGCATCCTGACCGCTGTAAGCAGCAATGAAAGCATAGGTAAGCACTTCCTGCGAAGTGGCACCATAACCATCATTGTATCCGGCTGTATCAAATCCGTTGGAGAAATTATTCAACTCCGCCAACCGCTGTGAAATGATTTTCCGGTTCTGATCAAACTGGTCGAATATTTCGTTAGTATAATCTTTCCGGTCTTTGGTAAAGGCGGAGTTAATAGTTAACCATGAAATGCTGAAGTTACCTGCATCCACTTCGTTAAAAGAACGAAACTCGCCATTGCTTCCGGTACGGAAATACTCGGAGTGATTTTTGGCGAAGATGCGTGTCCAGTTAAGGTCAATCTTTAATCCGTTAAGGGGTTCAATGTTGCTGCGGGCGGTGAGGTTGGTGGTGTATGTATTGGTTAACTGGTTGTTCATGGTCGAATCGCGGGTTATCCAACCGTTATTGGCTGCGCGGAACTTGAAGTCAGGGTCCTGTTCACCAAATACAAAGCCGAATCCCGGAGCATAGGTGCTTTTTCCGGATACATCGGTGTAAAAATTGTTCCCGAACATTTCAGTAGTGCGCGTATAACCCGGAAGCAGGGTTCCTTTGGATTGAGTGTAATTGATATTGAAATTTCTTACGCTGAGAATAAACTTGGCCACACCTCTTTCAAAGTCGGTAAACTGACGCTCTTTTTTCTCTTTAGGTAGCACAGGTTTCTTGCCGCCAGCAGTATCCTGCGGTAGCGGTGCAGGTTTAGGCGCAGGAGGTTTGGGGGGCGGCTTGGGGCCTAACAGCTTTTTGAATACCGGCACTTTGTTGTAAAGCGTGGTAAGTGTAAATGTAGTATTCAGTTGTTTGCTGTTGGAGTTTTCAATGGTGTTTCCAAGAGCAGGATTGATGCGCGGCTGATTGGTAACGGGGTCATACAACAGTGGCGATGCCGACCAGTGGTAATTAAACCCGTAACGGGCATTCATGCTCACCCAGTCGGTAATGGGCAGTTTGTTAAGGGGAACGTTGTAGGTGATATTACCCTCTTGCCGGTAATCGGTATTGCGGCCAAGGTTCCAGAAGTTTTCCCACATACTGTCGCGTTTGGCTTTGGTATCAAGGGCGCCTTCAGGCTCATCAATGCGGGCAAGGTTATTGGCAGTGAAATCAAGTTTCAAAGCACGCGTAATATCCCAGGTCAGGGCATATTGCCTTCCCATAGTAAAGCGCTTATCGTAAAACGGAGGAGGTGAATAATCGCTGTTGTTGATGTCGCGCAGCTTTACTTCCTGGTAATGACGGTTAACATCAGTACGGAAACTGAATGACGAGGGTAACGGATTCAGATTAAAATCTTTTATGGGTCGTGCATATTTGGAAGTTAATCCTTTTGATTTCTGGAACGGCTGAAAGGTTTTAGGCTGGGCATTGAAGTTATAGCCAATAGCAGCATTGTAATCTTTTACTAAATCGTATTGGGTATTTACATTGCGTTTGTAAGTTTCGTTGTAGCCATAAGTGAAGTTCAGATTCTCCACGTCATAGACCTTGGGTTTATTGGCGGCTCCTCCGGTTTTATTTTTCCTGACATTGGTAAAGTTTATGCTCTTTCTGCGTGTGTAATCTTCGGTTATGTTTTTCAGTTCCTGCCTTGCTTTATCATCAGGCAATACTTCGAGCGATTGCTCAAGTTTAATATCATTATTCAGCGGATTGTATTCGGGCCGGGCTATTTCCTTTCCATAGCTTACATACATCGGCACGGAAACGCCTGATTTTTCGGGCAGCAGTTTTCCGAGTTCCAGATTGGCAGCAATGTCGTATTGCGTTCTGTTATCCGTTTGCCTTTCATTGATTTTGCTTTCTAATTGGCCGAAACCATAAGTGCTTTTGGAACCGCTTAAGGTCAGGTTTCCGAAATCAGCCAGTTTAGCCTGAATGCGGGCATTGGCAGCCCATCCGCCTTCTTCGTTAAAGTCGCTCATACGCAGTTCGTTCACCCATATTTCGGCACACTTGGGCTGGCCGTCATCATCGCTCAGAAAAGGATTGTCACCGGCTGCATAATTTCTTATACCGATCATCAGCGTCTTGACGATTCCCAATGTAGGATTTCCTTTTACGGTAATGCGCTTGCCGTCATCAAACAACGAATAACGGTCGGTGTATGGAATGCCGTTTTTATCGCGATCGAGTTTTGCATCGGTCAGTTTCTGTATGAGCACATTCATTTCATTTTCTGCCGGCCATATGTCGGTATCAACCGATGAGCCCCAGCGGGTAACCTTCAATGGAATTTCGTATTCGTAATAGTTGTTGGTAAAGTCGGAACCCATGCGGATAAAGGCCACCAGTTCATTATCGCGAAGCTGGTCAACCGGGCCAAGGTCTTCGGCATGGATGAACATTTTCAAACGCTTGTAATTGCGAACATCAAACTGCGTGGTTTTATAAACTGCCCGTTCAGCGCCATCGGGCATGTTGCATACGCGCACTGATAAAGCCTGCTCATTGAGTTGCTGATTGGTGGGGCTGCCTACAACAATGTCGCGGGATATACCCGGAGGCAATACATAGTTAATAGGAGTACGCCTTCCGTTTTCTTCTATGTTGACGACTGATACATTGAATTGAAACTGGTCAAGGTCAACAGCACTTCCCTCCTGTTCCAATGCAAACGGATACCTGCGCCATTCGCCACGCAGCAACTCCAGTTTTGCCATGCGAAGCACGATTGGGTTTGTCCAGTCTTTAAAATACATACGTATAAAATTCACTGACTTCATGTTAGCGCCTAATCCAACAATCTGATCAGGCTTTTTAACGGGGATACGGAACTGATACCATGTTACCGTTCGTGATGTATTGTCAGGGGTAGCGGTAGTTGCAGTTATCTGGTCAACAACGTACTTTGAAAGTTGCGTAGGATTCAAATCTACTTCATACTGATAGTAATTCTCATCCTGCTCGGTTTGAAAATCGCGGTTGATGTCTTCGTTATCGGGAGTTGTGGTTGCAGAAATCGGATATCCTTCCGGAGATTCGGGGTTACTATTGCCATCGGTATTGCTGTATAATTTGTAGCGGTCAAGAATGCCAAGTTGGGCGGCATCGGCATCAGAGCCGCGGAAGTATTTAAAATCATCAGCGCTGGGGTCATTTTGAATTTGGCTGATCACATTTGGGTCAACTCCGGCAGCAGCAAGGCGGCTGAAGTATTGTTGATGAAATGACTGTTCTTCCGTAGTATTTAATCCGTCAAGACCAACATCCTGCGCTTTACGGGATGCATTGGCATCGTTAGGGTCATTGATAAATGCTTTGGTAATATCATCCGTCTTTGGATATTTTCCCCATGAGGATGTTCCTGTTTCAAGATCAGGCTGGCTGGGTGTTGGTAATCCGTTTTCGAAAAACTGATGACCATCGCTCAGAATATCTTCTGAAATGGTACCGAGGTTGAAGTAAAGTTTGCCTCCTGTATTTCCGTTAATGTTTTCAGGATGGAACGGATCCATCATCCAGAACTGAATGAATTCCACATTAGAAGCTTCAAAATCGCTGGTTTCAATTCTTCGCATAATGCCGCCCCAACGAGAAGCAGGGTTATTTAATTTTCCGTTAGTATTCATTCCGGAGGAGATTAAAGTAGGCTCAGCATCGAAATTGTAAGGCCCGCGTTCCTCAGGATAAAAAGCCAGGTTCATAATGGGCAATTCCACATCCACATTATTTGCCAAGCTTTTATTCGGAAAAATTTCTTTTTCTCGTACTGCTCTCACATTGTTGTTAGATAAATCGCTGTTGGTAATGTTAGGCGGAAGCAGACTTGAGTTGTTGCGATAAAAAACTGAAGGGTCAATGGTGTACCAGCCAAGTCTTGCGCGGTTAAAGCCGTATTTCAAACTGTCAATAAACTGTCCCTGCGTTTCGGGAAACAGGGTGGGTTGCCCCTGCGGGGTGCTGGCTAAAAACCAATTACCGGGGTTTCGTATGTCAATGGTACTCTGGCTGCCTTCAAAGTCATCAATATAAGCATTGCCACTGCTGCCTATAGCTCCTGAATGGCCGGGAATAAACTGCGCAAACTCACCGCTGAATGTGAGGCTTGAATTTTCTTTGGTCTCAATCAAAGGAAGTTTGTCTATCAGTTTGGTCAGCATGCGCGACTCGGTACGGTAGGTTCCATCCAGCCCCCAGATGACATTACTGATGGGTTCATCGCCTATGTTTACCTTTTGGGTAAAAGGTCTTTCATTTACATGCAGAAAAGTTCCACCGATGGTCAGATCTTTACTTGCCTCAAAATCGAAACGTGTACCTACCAATGTTTTTGACTGGATGCTGAACAGAGACTGGCTTTCTACCGAAACCTGAATGGGGGTATTGGAAGCAAGTAATCCTGCATTAATAATTTTTACTCTTCCGAGGTTGTAATCAACCGTATAATCCTGATTTTCTACAAGCGTAACTCCACCGGCAGTAACTGTAACTGCTCCTTGCGGGATATTGATTGCATTGAGTGAAATCTCGCTGCCCGATGCGCTCTGATAACTTCCGGATATGCTGAACTTATTTTTGGTTGCAAACTGTTGTGCAACGGTAAGTGTTGAATCGTACAATTCCTGATAAACAAACTTGTTTGCATTGGCGGGATCGTTAAACTGTTTGGCTAAGTTTTTTCCGAAAGGCTCCAGCACAGGGAAGATAATTCTTCCGTTGGTGGTGTTGATGGTTGTTCCTTCCACAAAATCAAAAACTCCATCGCCACCACGTACAGGGTCGCCATTCGTATTGAGGTTGTCAAGATTCAGTAAACGGATCAGCGGATTCTCGCTAACGGTTGGTTCGTTGTTACCGGCAGAGAGAAAGCGTTTCTTTTTTCCGCCATCGGCATCATCGGCATAATACACATCAAGCCTGAAATTTTCCCGTTGTATCTGGTACCCCTGTAGTGAATAAATATTTTTCATCATCAGTTTCCATAATGGAATCTGCGGATTCACGGCTTTGCTTCGTATGAGTTTTACTACCAAAGTCTGCGTTGGGTCAATGCCTTCGGTTGTCAGTTCACCAACGCGAAGCACCTCACCGCTAACGGTATATTCAAAAGCAACGGCAAGCTCTTCATCAGGATTCAATGCTGAATTCAAGGAAAGAAAACCAATGCGGGGATTGAAGGTGTAATCATTCGGAGAAAGTTTAATGGCATTACGGATAATAACATAATCGCGCTGCGCTACAAAATTGGAGGGAGGAGTATTAAGCGAACTCAGAATAGAGGCTGCCTGGTTTACATCGCGGATGCCGCTGTACTGCGTAGTAATTTTTTTATACAGGTCGTTTGACAAACTGTCGGAAGGATAAACCGAACTTCCCTGCCCTACAAAACCATTGGCGTAATAGTTATATTCTCCCAAATCCTGGAAAGCGACAACATCACGGTTCGATTCGTTGCGTGCACTGCGGTTGGTTTTCCATACTTCAATTTTGGTAATGGTGTAATTGGTATTGATTACCGGAAGTGTGCTTAATGCTTTGTCATAATTCTCGCGGAAATACTGCGCAAGGAAAAAGTGGCGGTTGGCTTCGTACTGATCAGCTAATACTTCAAAGTTGGTAATCTGCCCACCGCCCGGAGGAACATTAACGGTAGAGCGCTGACCTTTCTGCTGAGAAAGCACCGTGGTTACTTTCATTCTTCCGAATTTCAGTTGCGATTTTATTCCAAACAATGCCTGACTGCCCTGTATCAGAGAACCTGCAAGCGGAAGGGTAACATTACCGGCCTCCAATTTCTGAATGATTTCATCTTCCTTGCCGGTGTATTCTAATTTCATTTTGTTTTCGAAATCGAAACTGGCTTCGGTGTTATAGTTTACCTGTAGTTTCATTTTCTCCCCGATGTTGCCAATTACGCTCATCTGGATTTTCTCTTTAAAATCGAACGTGGTGAAGGTGCGCTGCTTTTCGGGAATTGCAGGATTTTCATTGTGCTGAATGTTCAATCCGAAAATCAATTCGGCAGAACCCTGCGGGCGGATGTCAATGGTATTGCCGCCAAAAATCCTGTCGAACACATCGCTGCCCACATAAATTTTAGGATTGAAGCCTTTCTTCAGGAGCTGGTCTTCTTCACCGGCACGCTGTTTCCAATAGTTGCGAGTGGAATTATTAAATTCATGTTCACGAAATTCATCAAAGGTTAGATACGATGGATTGCGATAATACATATTACCGATGCGCTCCATAATATCGTACTGCTTCTCTTCCGGATTGTACTCAATGGTAGTATTGATGTTGGAAGGATTGCCCATGTAAAGCGGATGTTCGGGCGAGTATGGCCCGAAAGGATCGCCCGGCCGGTCGGGAAATGGATAGGGAAGCTGAATGCGCGGAGTATCTTCTGCAGGAGACGGAAGCTCTGAAGCGGCAATTTTTTTAAGATACGTATCCGAAAAGGAAGCAGGGTCTTTTCCCCACACCATTTTTAACACTGAGATTGAAAGGCCGGCTGCAAGGCCAATCTTGAAAAACTTCTTTATCTGCACTTTAAACTAATGGATTGATACAAAGGGTTTCTGACTGAAAACAAGGCAATAGGCCGCTTAAATAAGGTCGGCTAAAATAGCATAATTGCGATAACTGAATTGAAATGATTTTATTGTTGAATGAAGGGATGATTGTTGAAAATCAGTAAGGCTGAACAGCTGACGGAGTCATTGCCGTTTGATTTACATTTGCCCTTTCCATTTTTGTTATGAAAGAAACTACGACCAATCATTTCAAGCTGATTTTATTTCTGATTCTTGGCGCTGCTGCGGTACGACTCATTCCTCATTATCCAAACTTTACTCCTATCGGGGCTATGGCGCTGTTTGCCGGAACATACATTTCGAACAAACGCCTTGCTTTTGCTGTTCCGCTGCTGGCCATGCTGGTTAGCGATGTCATGCTTCAGCTTATCTCCGGGCAGGGATTTCACAACACCTTGTTTTTTGTTTACGGCTCATTCATGCTGATTACTTCACTCGGTTTTCTGCTGCGCAGGCGTGTACAAAGGCAAACCATCATGGTTTCTTCCTTAGTCGGCTCAATCATTTTCTTTTTCATTACCAACTTTGGAGTGTGGGCCATGTCGCATGGATTTTATCCTTACACTCTTGAAGGACTGATGCAGTGTTACATAGCCGCCATTCCGTTTTTTAAAGGAACCGTAATGGGCGATTTGTTTTACAACTTCATCCTGTTCGGAAGTTATGCTCTGGTAAAATGGAAGTTCCCGAGGCTGGCTATGCAGTAAACAAACTTGTGGTGTATGACGGGCAATGCAATTTCTGTATTGCCTGCATGGATTTCGTAATGAGAAATTCTTCCCCAGGCCAATTTACTTTCCTTGATTTTCACAAGGCAGATGCTGTTTTAATTGAATTCCTTTCTGCCAATGGGCTGAATGAATTCAACACGGTTGTGTATGTAGAAAACGGAAATGCTTTTTTCCGTTCAACTGCCGTATTGAAAATTTTCAGGTGGATGAAAACTCCATTCCGCTGGATTTATGCCTTTAGCATAGTTCCCGTTTTTATGCGCGATGGTGTTTATAACCTCATTGCAAGAAACAGGAAAACGATTTCTGTATGTAAAGGTTGATGGAATCTTATTTTGTAATGAATCACTGACTTAATCCTGCAAACAAAACTTTGAATTCAGGAATGTAAATAACAATACGAAGAAAAAGTTTTTATTCCTCGTTTAAAAGGAAAAACCTGCCATTATCCTTTTGTCCATTTAGGCCGTTTAAACGAAAAAATACATACCGCTCTTCAGTACATCGCGTGTAATTACTGTTTTGGTTGAAATAACAGCCTGTTGCTTTACCATTTGCCCGAAACAGTTATAAATCATCAGCACTCCATTTAAAAAGTTATTGCCGGTCTCGAGGGTTGCATAACTGTAAAAAGGATTTGGAAAAATACCGGTCATCCTATCAGCCTCTGGGTTCGTTATTCCGCTTATCATATTACAAGCCGTTAGGTTAGACGGGTAAATGATATTCCCGTTCTGAGCAAAACAGGTTAAAGAGTTTATAGGCGGATCCATAGATGGACAGTAATCAATAAGGTCATACAAACCGCCAATGCCTTCTATAAGTGTTAAAGTTGACATCCACGATGTGGCGGCAACCCATTTTTTTCTGTAGTCACTGCCAACAAGTACAGAATCCTGAAATATGACTATCATGTCATTGCCGCAGCGTTTAATCGTATCGCCAACTCCAATATCAAATTCATAAAGAAGTTCTTCTGTAAGCAGGCCCGGTTTTATGTAGTAAACTTTTTTGCCGGGAATATCCTGACGAAAAGCTCCCATATAACCCGGCTTATTTATTGTATCACATGTATCGGTGTAAATAACATGGGGGATAAACCATTGATGGTAAGTCGTTGAATTAATGATTGTGTCCCCGGCAATTGTATAGGAGAAATACTCAAACGGAGGCTGAGAAACACACATCGGCCACACAATACATTCCATGTTCCATACGGCATTGCTGTCAGGAAATGGATGATAGACCGAAGTTTGAGCCTTTGCCTCAAAAACACCGGTTGTAATAAGCAGAACACTATAAATGCCGGAGAGCACTGCATGAATGCTGTTGGCAGGTTTTCTCATTTTCAATTGTATGTTATTCATTTTATCAGAGGGTCATTCAATTATTACTTTTCCTGTTCCGATCTCTGCATTACCTAAAGTTAATTTGTAAAGATACAAACCTGGCTGCAGTTTTTTCTTCGAAATTAGAAACTCAAGTGTAGTAGCTTTTGTTTGAAATACTGTTTTACCTGACGAGTCATGCATTTTGAAATTACAAGGTAAATGTTTTTGCCAGGTTTCCGGAATCTGCACAACTGCCGTTTGGCTGAATGGATTCGGAATGATTTTTATTTTTTCTGATTGATTTGAAAGTTCGTTCAACGAAACAGGTGTGTAATCCCATGAAGCTATACGGTTTGCTGCCGTATCACCTGCATGAGTAAAGCCTCCGCCTACAACTAATTCATTATTTAATAGTGCAAATGCATGTACGCTTGCAGGATATACCGTTCCATTCGTATCGATATACTTCATTCCTTTTCCCAGGGGTTTCCAATCAGTGCCATCCCATCTGGCGATTCCGTATATTGAGTCTCCGCTATTGGTTATTTGGGCTGTAGGCCAGTTGGTGCCTATATACAATTGATTTTTAAAAACAAAAACAGCTTCATGATACAATGCTGGCCCATTACCGACAGGTGTCCAGGTAACTCCATCCCAATAAGCTACGTTTGAGGGGCAAGGAGTTGCACCCCCATTAACCGAAACTATATTACCGCATGTATAAAGCCGATTATTAACGGTGTCTGCATATAGTTTAATAACATCTCCGATAACACCACCACCTACAGAACTCCAAGTAGTGCCATCAAATTTGGCCATATTATACATTGGCGAGCCATTCAAACTTGAAAAGTATCCTCCAATATAGAGTTCGTTGGTAAATACTTCCGCTGCAAAAAGTTGTGATAATCCTAGTGATAAACTGCATACAGGGAACCAAGATGAACCATCCCAACGGCCTATGTCAAGTATTGCAGCCCCACCCAATTGCTGTATGTTACCCACTGCATACAAACTACCATTATAAACTGCCAGATCTCTAATTGTTCCGGAATAACTTCCAGTGCTGAAAGGATGCCATGTACTGCCATCCCAACGGGCTATTAGGTTTGCCTGTCCGATACCACCGTAATTCCCTGCAGCAATTATCTCACCATTATACTCTGCTATTGCAAATACAGAAGGGAACCTCGAATAACCTGTTTTCATCATTTCTTTTATTTAGTTAAATGTTTTTCGTAAAATTATTTTGAGTTTGGAAGTTTAATTCTTCAGTTTTTAATCGGTTTAACCTTTATTTTCTTCTGATTTTCTAAATCATCATCGCTATTCTCTTTTGTTTCATCAGAAAAATGGCGCGGAACAGGTTGTAGCCAATAATTCTGAGTGTTACACGCGCAGTAATCCGTGTGATGCCAATGCCTCTTATCAGCTTGCCTCCGTGCTGTTGCCTCCATGCAAAGATGTGTTCTACGCGGCATCGCTTGCCCGATAGTTTTCTGTTCTTTTCTATCTGGGTTTCGGTCAGGAGTTTGTTCCGGCAGCCTTTGGTTAAAATGCGCGGCTTGTAGCCTTTCTGTTTTAATTGTTCTATATGCTCTGTACTGTAATAGGCCGAGTCGGCATACAGCGGCTCACGTGTTCTTTGTCCGGTTCCAGGAGTTCGTCTATGACTTGCGAATCGTGTATACTGGCAGGGGTTACTTCAAAGTTGGTGATAATTTTATGGTGCAGGTCGGCTTTGATGTGTTGCTTATAGCCGTAATGCGACTGATTTCCTTTTTTGGTCCAGTCGGCATCGGTGTCTTTCTGGCTGCGTTTATGTTTGCTCCAGTGGTCAGGCGTTTCTCCGCTTTTGATTTGATGGTTTTCTTCTTCGCTGTTGCGTTGCACAGGTACTTTTACAAAACTGGCATCAACCATCTTGCCTTTGTGGGCTACCAACCCGATGCGCTGTAACCGTTTTCCTAACTGAACAAACAATTCATCCAGCACTCCGGCTTCTGTCAGTGTTTGTCTGAACAACCATATTGTTTTGGCATCCGGCACTCTGTCATGTAATCCCTGTCCGATAAACCGTTGAAACGATAACCGGTCAAGCAACTGGTATTCCATCTGATCGTCACTCAGCCCGTAATACTCCTGCAGTACCAGCACCTTAAACATCAGCAATCTGTCAAAAGGCGGGCGGCCGCCCTGGCTGTAATCTATATGTGCAAAGGCTTTTTCTAAAACAGGTACAAACTGTTCCCAGTTTATTTTTTCTGATAAGGCCTTCAGCGGGTCTTTGCTGCTTATTCTTTCCAATCGGAATTCTTCGTCAAATAATCCTTTGGTGGTTTTGGTCTTTGCCATTTTCTTTTTCTTTGCTAAGATATTTCATGACTACTTTTGCTCTTATCATATTTTGTAAATGAGTTTTAAACAATGGGGGTTTTTAGAGGTGCCTTGAAATATGAATTAGAGTGAGTGTGGGGAGATCCCTGCTTTCGCAGGGATGACGTGTGGGTGTGGGTTATTAATTCGCTATGAAATCATAAGCGTCAGACCATTGACCGGAGTTGTTTTTAATCTGTACCGAGCCGAACCAGGTGCTTTGTTCAGTCAATGTACCGGTTACAAGCGTAATCGCATTGCCGTTGCGCTGATAACTGTACCCTGCAGGCAGCCCGCCAGTAACATCAAAATCGAAAACAGCATTTACAAGACTGTAATCACCGGCACTGCTGCCGAGTTTAACTTCCAACTGATGAACATTGGAAGTATCCTCAACAACAATTACAAACCGGCATTCCATGCCTGCTGTGGTTTCATGCATCTGCACCCCTGCATCTGTAATTCCGGTTTGAGAATAAACTTCATTTATCCCTGATATGAATATCAGGAACATGGTTAGCTGAATGAACTTCTTGATTGAATTGGTTTTGCGTTTTATATAATTTTGTTTTTGGTTTTTAAAAAAATAAAAAGGAATAGAATGTAGAAACCCGTCCCGCCATAAATAACAGACGAGACGGGTCCTTAAATAAACTTTGTAAGAAGGAATACAGTCACGTATGTAACTGCTGCATTTATTATGCAGCGGGTAACGCTGGAGTAACACCATGGTAAAATTGAACTCGGCAGTGAGGTTAGAATGCAACAGTTCAACATAGGTTCTTAATTAGTTCCACAAACGTGGGCGGCCGAAACCTTAAAACCAAATAATTTTTCAAAATCATAATTTTGTATAAGAGGGTGTATTAAGTAATTCGGGATAGTCAGAAATCATGCATGACGCTGAATTTGTGAATGGAAATAAATAAGAGGTAAATGGAATAACTCCGAAGGTAAGTAACGGTTACATCTTGCTTAATAAATGATGAATCAGAGTAATCAATTAAGGAATAGAGCTAATAAAGTTTACTTCGGAAGTAAACTTGTTAACAGTTTCAGTAAACCGGATTAGTAAATCAGTAAACCGGATTAGCCCGGAAGTAAACTATGTTTAGCGCAGAAGTAAACCATGTTTAGCTCTTAAGTAAACCGGATTAGATCGGAAGTAAACCTGTTTAGAATTTAAGTAAACTTTACTGCCCCACCGCTTTCATCAGTTCTGCCACATTCGGCATGAGGATGATTTCGATTCTGCGGTTTTTTCTGCGTGCTTCTGTGGTGTTTCCGGTATCCATCGGCAGGTATTCTCCGCGGCCGGATGGAACCAACTGAATAGGCTTAATACCGTTGTTTTTCATCAGAATGCGGACAACGGATGTAGCCCTGAGTACACTCAGGTCCCAGTTGTCTTTAATGCAGGAAGTGGTAATAGGCACATTGTCGGTATGGCCTTCAATCAATATCTGTAAATCAGGATTGCGGGCAAGTGCTTTGGCAACATCATTCAATGCGGTTTCTCCATTTTTATCAACCACTATGCTGCCCGAGGCAAAAAGCAGGCGCTCTTCCATCGAAACGTAAATCATTCCGTTACGCTCTTCTACGGTAATGCCTTTGTCTTTGTAACCAATCAATGCCTGCGTCAGGTTGTTCTTCAATGCTTTTAAGGTTGAATCCTGCTTATTAATTAATCCTTCCAGTTCAGCAATACGGCTTTCGCGCGATTTCAGCCGTGCAACCAGTTCTTCTGAAGCAGCCTCCTTTTTCTTAAGCTCATCTTCCTTGCGGAAAAGTTCTTCCTGTGCAGTTTGCAGCGAAGCCAATGCCTTGCGTGTTTCATCGGCCTTGCCCTGCGCTAATTTTTCATTGTTTGACAACAATTTTTCGTAGCTGTTGGTTAGTTCGCTGTAAAGATTAGTGAGCTTGCGGTAAGCAATGCCGTTATCGGTTGTGTCTTTTTCAAGCCTTGCTTTGTCTGACTTTAATTCGTTAACTGATTTTCCCAGCTCTTCGCTACGGGTGCGCAGTTCGAGGTTTTCGGCACGGGTAGCAGAAAGCGCTTCTTCGCATTTTTCTTTTTTAGCGGTTACATCTTCCAGTTTTTTTGCAGGCACACAGCCTGCTGCTGCTATGGCAATCATGACACAGAGGTGATAAAAAGTATATTTCTTCATTTCAAGTGATTTATTTTTGTGTAAGTGACTTTAATTTTGCTTGTAAAATTGAACAAACAAAAAGCCGTTACAGACGTATTGTTATCTTAGTTTTAAACAGGAATTTGTAAAAACAGAAATATGGAACTCAGCAAAAACTGGATTACCGAAAAGCACATTGATTTTGAATACAAAAAGTATGTGTTGCTTGCATGGCTACATCATGTAAGTGAAAATTTCAATTTACACAAACTGTATCCATCGCTCAGCGAATTGGTAGAGCATTACCGTAATGCTGTAGCACTGAAGAAAAACAAGCAAAACATTTACGACTCGTTTCCCGAAAGACTTTCAGGTGCTGATCTTAAAAACTTTAAACTGATGTATGATAAGCTGATGGAAGACGATGCGCTGATGCAGGAAATTGAAAGCATCATCTCTTTCTCCATTCCTCAGTTTGAAAAATATTTAGCTGACGGCAAACAGCTTTACGAATTCATTGAATCAAAAATCAGCATTTACCCGGTAGGCGTTGTTCCGCTCCATGTGAACGAAGGGTATATCATTTTGCTGGTACCCGGAACTAAGAACACGCGGGTTTACGAATATCAGGTTACGATTTTTGAAAATCCGAATGAAAAATTCCGCAGCATTTATACACGCCACATTGCCGATTTTACCCTTTCCATTGCTTTAACCATTGACAGCATCAAACAGGAACTGATACGCTACAACAAAAATTTTCCGAATCCTGCCACCTATGCCGTTGAGTCTTCCATCTTCATTCCGGTAGAAGAAACCATGCTTCCGCTTGCCAAGCGCACGCTGATGAAGTATGTGACCAATTAATACTATTTAGATTGGCTACCCGCCACCCACAGCCCTAAATGGCGCCTTTGCTCCAATTCAATGGAAGAATGCTTTTATAAAGACAGGATTACGGATTCTTCGGGTTAGTTTATGACATTTCCTTTGTCATAAATAATGGTCTTGACTACCTTTCCGTCATCATCATATTCTTTCCACTCGCCCTGTTCCAGGTCGTTTTCATAATTACCTTCCGATTGTAATTTTCCGGTACGCGAATATGTGCCGGCAGGACCGTGAAGCGCTCCGTTTTTATAGGTGTATTGAATACTTACCAATCCTGTTTCATAAAACCACTTGCTTATTCCGTCACGCTTTCCGTTTTTATACATGGCTTCTTCCTGCGGATGGCCGTTTTCGTAAAAAAGCTTCCGTTCTCCATTCAGTAAACCGTTGACATAATTCTCTTCAAGGATTACCATGCTACCATACTGCCACCGGGTGCGTTTGCCATTCAGCTTGCCATTGACATAGTTCTCTTCCGATTCAAAATAGCCGTTCTGATCGGCCGTATAGCGCACTCCATGTAAAACACCGTTGCGGTATTCCTCAATGGAGGCTATACGCTGAAAGGCATTCCATGTACGCCAAACACCCATGCGTTTGTTTTTAAACAAATAGCCTTTCTGGTAAAGCGCTCCGTTATGAGTAAAAATTTCGCACATCACCCAGTCCTTTTCACCGGTATCGGGGGTAAGCACAGTGTCTTTGGCAATAAGCGGCATCTGCGCTCTGGCAGACAGGAATAAAAACAAGAAGAAAAAAGTTGATAAAATTCTTTTCACACGTATTCAGGATTATTGGTTTTTCAAATAAATCTGATCGGTGGTAATGACATTACTCTTGTGAAGAGCGCGGTCATAGATATAAACCTCAAAACGGAAGTTGCCTTCAGGAGCAATGAGGTTAAGCCCGAGAATTTCAAGGTCAATTTTTATTTCGCCTGAAATGGCTTTGTTGCTGCTGTTGTTTTCAATGTAAGGGATGCGGTAACCATTTACGGCCGAAACCGGCAGCGGAATAAACACACCTCCCTGCTCAATAAAATAAGTGGCGTACAGGTTGTAATAAAACTCGCTTCCCGGATTGAAGGGCGGATTTACATCTTCCGCTTTCAGACCTATATCGCCATCGCCATCAGTAAAGGTGATAGAAAGTACCAAAGCCGTATCCACTCCATTAGCATCAGTAAACTTTTCAAGCGATTTAAATTTGATGGCCGGTTCAACAGGAAATTGTTCGCCTTTCTTGCAGGAATTGAATATAACAAAGAAAATAAGGATGGCTGTAATAACCGGGTATTTTAAATGCATGATGCAAATGTGGAAAAATGAATTCTAATTTTAAATGAATAGCCCTAATACGTTCTGTCATTTTATCTTTAACCCGAAATAAAAGTTATGGCACTTATTAAATCCGTTCGCGGCATCCATCCACAGTTTGGAAGGGATTGTTACCTGGCAGAAAATGCCACTGTTGTTGGCGAAGTAGTGATGGGCGATGAATGCAGCATTTGGTTCCATGCCGTAGTAAGAGGCGATGTGCATTCCATTACTATTGGCAATAAAGTAAACATACAGGATGGAGCCGTTATTCACTGCACCTATCAGAAGGCAAAAACGGTGATAGGCAATAACGTAAGTATAGGCCATAATGCCATTGTACACGGATGCACATTGCACGACCGCGTGGTAATCGGTATGGGAGCTATTGTAATGGACCATGCCGTAGTGGAAGAAGGAGCCGTTATAGCAGCCGGAGCCGTGGTGCTTGAAAATACGAGAGTAGAAAAAGGATGCATATATGCCGGTGTGCCTGCCCGTAAAATCAAAGTGGTTTCGCCCGAAGTATATCAGCACCTCAATGAGCGCATTGCCAATAATTATATTTTGTACTCTTCATGGTTTAAGGAAGAAAACAAGTGAAAAAGCTTGAGCGATTAGATCATTGCCTTAATTGCGGAACACCTACAGGTAAGGGTATAAACTTCTGCCCGCAGTGCGGACAGGAGAATGTAAACAAGCGGCAGCCTTTCTGGTCAATTCTGGTGGATGCTGTTACTGGATTTTTCAGTATTGACTCGAAAACTTTCCGGAGTATTTTCCCGCTGCTTTTTAAACCGGGATTTCTTACTAAAGAATTTGTTACCGGACGATTGGTAAATTATGTTCATCCGGCAAGGATGTTTATAACCATTACGATTTTGTATTTCATCTCCTTTTCCATTCTGACTGACAGCAAAAACAAACTAAAAATATCCTTACCTGAAGACAGGAATGAGTCACCTGATTCCAATGAAGTTTCCATCAATGCTGGAAGCGCTAAAATAAATTATTGGCAGGTTTCAGAATTAATGCAAAACGGCATTACTGATGAGAAACAAATTGCAGACAGCATTCAACTTGAAAAAACTTTTTGGAATATGCTGGTGTTGCGCTATATCATGAAAACAAAATCGATGAGCCGCGAGGCATTTTTGAGTTATTACAAAAGCCGCTTGCCCTGGATCATGTTTGCAATCATGCCTGTGTTTGCACTCATCATGAAAATGGTTTACCTGCGAAGAAAACGCCTGTACATTGACCACCTTGTTTTTGCTTATCACTATCATTCTTTTGCTTTTCTGCTGATGATGATCGGGCTTTTGCTTTTGAAATTATGGCCCGGTATGCCTCAATGGCCAATTGCTTTATGGATATTATGGTATTTGTTGCGAAGTATGATTACAGTGTATGATGATTCCTTATTAAAAGCTTTCTTCCGGTTCATGCTCATCTTAGTCTTTTACCTTATTGCCGGAGCATTCGCATTTATGATTTCGCTCTTTTTATTATTCATGCTTTTCTGATACCGGATTTCAATTTTTCTACTTTTGACAGCGGGTTAACTTCCTTATGTCATTGCGCTCTGTCTGGAAAGACTATTTTACATTTAACAGAAAAGAACGTAATGGCGCTTTCCTGCTACTGCTTATTTGTTGTTTATTAATCGGCTGGCTTACTTACTTCCGTTTTTTCTATCAGCCTGAAAAGCTTAAACCCGATCAAAAATTCCTGGAAGAAGCAGCTGCTTTCGAAGCCAAATTGAAAGCCATGACTGCTGCTTCCGTAAATCAGGATAACCGGAAAGCCAAAAGAGAGGTGGCCATCGAGCTGTTTTATTTTAATCCAAATGAAATAAATGACAGCATGGCCAAAAGCCTTGGCATGCCGGAATATCTTTCTTCAAGAATTATCAATTATGTAAACAAAGGAGGGAAGTTCCACATGAAGAAAGACTTGTTAAAAATTTACGGAATGGACTCAGCACTTTACTTCCGTTTGGAACCATACCTAACACTTCCTGATTCTGCTCCTGAAATAAAAAAATACGCTTCAGAACATGCAGCTGAAAAAAAATCAATAAAACCGCTTGAGGTTTATGACCTGAATACATGCACTTATGGCCAGTTGACCGACATCAGCGGCATAGGCGACTGGCGTGCCAATAAAATCCTGAACTACCGTAACCGATTAGGCGGATTCACCTCTACAGAACAACTGCTCGAAACAGGCGCTATTGATTCAGCGGTGTTTAAACAGATAAAAAATCAGTTGAAGGTAAGTACTCCTGTTTTTCGAAAAATCAGTCTTAAAAATTTTCAATGCCGCACTGTATATCATCCTTATTTGAAAAGAGAATTGTGCCGTGAAATAGAAAAAAAACTTTTCCTGAGTCCTCATCTGAAAAACCTTGAAGAGCTGCGCAGCCTGCCATCAATGAATGACAGCCTCTGGCAAAAACTTTCGCCTTATTTGTCAATAAACTGATTTTTTCCGAATGCCCTATTTTCGGCCACTGAAAAGATAGTAACTCATGAATTTTATTCTGAACGAAAATCAAACCCTTGTAAAACAAAGCATAAAAGAATTTGCGGAGCGTCATATTAAGCCTTATGTGATGGAATGGGATGAAGCGCAGAAATTTCCGAAAGAATTATTTCATGAAATGGGAAAAGCTGGAATGATGGGTGTTTTTGTACCTGAAGAATACGGTGGTGCCGGCTTCGGTTATCATGAATATGTTGATTCCATTATTGAAGTAGCACGCGTTTGCGGCTCCATCGGCTTGAGCATGGCTGCTCATAATTCTCTTTGCAGCGGACATATTTTACAGTTCGGTAATGAAGAGCAGAAAAAAAGATGGTTGCCCAAACTTGCTACAGGCGAATGGCTTGGCGCCTGGGGGTTAACCGAAGCCAATACCGGAAGTGATGCTTTGCGTATGAAATGCGTTGCCAGAAAAGACGGAGATCATTGGGTAATTAACGGAGCCAAAAACTGGATAACGCATGGCATTTCGGGAAATGTAGCTGTTGTGGTTGCCCGCACCGGTGAACTGCTAGACTCACGCGGTATCACTGCATTTGTGGTTGAACGCGGAACACCGGGATTTAAAGCCGGTAAAAAAGAAAATAAGCTTGGTATGCGCGCCAGCGAAACCGCTGAAATGATTTTTGAAGATTGCCGCATACCTGAAGAAAATGTTTTGGGAAATCCGGGCGAGGGATTTATTCAAGCAATGAAAGTGCTTGACGGTGGAAGAATTTCCATAGCTGCTCTGTCTGTTGGAATTGCCAAGGGAGCTTACGAGGCTGCCCTGGCTTATTCAAAGCAACGCGAGCAGTTTGGCAAACCGATTTCACAATTTCAGGGAATTGCTTTCAAACTGGCTGATATGGCTACAGAAATTGAGGCAGCTGAAATGCTGACTCATCAGGCAGCCGATTTAAAAAACCGCGGAGAGAAAGTTACCCGCCAAAGCGCCATCGCAAAATACTTTGCTTCGGAAGTGGCAGTAAGATGCGCTACCGAAGGTGTTCAGATTTTCGGTGGATACGGCTATACCAAAGATTTCCCTGCCGAGAAGTTTTACCGCGACTCAAAGCTTTGCACCATTGGCGAAGGAACTTCCGAAATTCAGAAACTTGTCATCGCCCGCGAGATCCTGAACGATTAAGTTTCCAGTCATTCACTAAAAAAGTCTGTTCATTCACCCAAATATCGGGGGTATTGCCTGTATTTACCTGCATAATTACTTACAGAAACAAAAAAACAAATACGCAATTATGCGTACAACAAGCAACATTTTAACAGGATTGGCTTTAGCCACCGTATTTCTTTTTGGCAGTTGCCAGAAAGAAGATTTAACGCCTCAGGGAGGCGGAATTAATCCCAAATCGGTGCAACGGCCTATTTGCGGTAAGGAAGTAAATGTAAATCTTATTAAAAAAGATGCCGGTACTTACGGCAACATTACCCTTTCCAATGATGAGAATAACTTCTATGTAAAAGTAGAAACGAACTCTCCCTGGTTAGTTAAAAAAGCCTGGTTATGAATTGGTGATTGCAACAATATTGATGACATTATCAGTAATGGTAATGTTGACATTGATCTTTTCCCCCATCAGTCTCCTTTGCATGTAAATCAGAACAGTTATGAATTTACAATTCCGCGTGCAGGACTTCCTGCTTGCGTTTGTTACTCCTTATTCGTTCGTGTAACAGATTTGAATGGAAACGAAGACAATACCTGGGGCGCAGGAAACATACTTCCCGGAGAGATATTCGGAACCTACTCCGATTATTGCATGCAGGAATGTAATACTAAATGTGATGGCCTGCGTACTCAAACTCAGGGCGGATGGGGTGCAGTTCCCAATGGCAATAATTCGGGCGCTTATCTTCATGCCAATTTTGCGGCTGCTTTCCCTGCAGGATTAACCGTTGGTTGTACAAAAACAATTACCCTAACATCGGCACAGGCTGTAACTAACTTTCTTCCCCAGGGTGGTTCTCCTAAGGTTCTTACTGCAAGCTATGTTAATCCTACCAACAGCAAAATCACGGTGTTTGCCGGCCAGGTAGTAGCTCTGAAACTGAGTGTAGGGTTTGATGAGTATGATGCTAACTTCGGTGCAGGAACTGATTTGCTTAAAAATAGTGTAATTACTTCAGGCACATTTCAGGGATGGACCGTAGGTCAACTGTTAGCTGAAGCTGAGAAAAAATTAGGCGGATGCGCTTCTCCTTATACCGTTAGTCAACTTAACAATGCCGTTGATGCCGTAAACAACAATTATGTTGATGGTACTGCAGACCTCGGCTACCTCGACTGTCCTAAAAAATAATTTCCTGAAAGACTCATTAATACAAGGCAGCCCCTCAAGCGGGGCTGCCTTGTTATTTTTAAAACGTAATGCTTGCCCCGATTGCCGGAAGAATCGGCAACTGATTGACACGCTCGCCTCTGATTCTGTCGTAATAGAAAATGTTTTTCCGGTTATAAACATTAATTACGCTGCCTGTGATTTCAAGGTCTGAGTTTTTGGCAATGGCAAAGGTGCGTTTTACCGAAATATCCAATCGGTGATAATACGGCAGCCTTCCGGTATTTAAATCGCCATAAATGATTCCGAGCAGGCCGTTGGTTTGTGTGTAATCAAGGTTGATTCCCTGCTGAAAGTTGAGATATTCAAAAAAACCCTGAGTAAGCGTAAACGGGAAACTCGATCCGAAATTCCAGCGCGCATTCACTTCCCAGTTCAGTTTCTTTCCGAAAGTATAAGAACCCACCAGGTTGATATTATGCCTGCGGTCGAAATGCGGAAAGTATTCGCGCACTCCGTCATTGCGGGTTACATACGTGAGCGAATACACTAACCACAGGTAAGCCTGCTTGTAATCGTACTTCAGCGTTACATCTACGCCTTTGGCTAAGCCTTCTTCAATGATATAACTCTTGCGCAGCACTTCGGGTTTATCAAAGTTATCGGGGGAGTCGTTAAAAATTTTATCGCGGTTAATGTTGGTGAGCTGATTGAAATCTTTTACATATCCTTCTACATTCAGCTGAAGGCGGTATGGCAAATCAAACTCTGCGCCTGCCAGCAGATGACGCGCTTTCTGCAAACGGCTGGTTACTTCTTCGCCTTTAAATTTCTTCGGCAAATCTTCGGGGCCGGAAAGGAATCCGTAAAACAGGTTCACCACATCGCGGTCTGATACGGCTGCCATTAAATTCTGCGTATAAAAACCTCCGGCTGCTTTTATCCTGAATTTATCTGCTACATTCCATTTTAAACCCATGCGTGGTTCCAATGCAAACTCGGCAAGCGATGAGTAATATGTAACCCTCACACTCGGGTCAAGCACTACGCGCTTTCCTGAATGACGATACTTTACATAACCCGCAAACTCTGTTGTGTTTTCAACCTGCGAAAGTTTTGCATCGTTGTAATTGTAATACGTGAAATCGGTTTTATATCCGCTGCCTTCAAATCCGAATTTGATCTGATCCTTTCCCAGAAAATATCCGAAGTTCACACCCACCCCGAAACCATTTACAAGGCTGCTGCGCTCCTTTTCATCGGCCTGCTGCAGCGTCATTTTGTATTGAGAATAATCAACCGTTCCTTCAATCAATACGGCCGTTCCTTCGGGCACAAGAATAAAATTAGTTCCGCCACCGGTACTTTTCCATCCGAAGTCTGATGCTTCGTAATCCACATCATCCGTAAAATGAAATCCGAAAAAACTCACCTTGCTTCCCTTGCCGGCACTCATTACAGTTTTACCATAAATGTCATTAAAGCGGTAAGGCAGTCCATCCTCGTTGGCATACTTGTAGATTGATTTCGAGGTACGGTCGAGGTACGATGTTTTGGCAGAGATAAGATAAGTAGCCGAGCCGCTTTCCTCATCCAGTTTTTTAACAGGCCCTTCGAGCAGAATTTTTGAATTGAAAGTAGATGCCGAAAATTTACCTGCATGCCTGCGCTTGTTTCCATCGCGCGTGCTTACATCCATAACGGATGAAATTCTTCCGCCAAACTCAGCGCTGAACCCTCCGGTATAAACATCGGCATTGCGGATAATGTCATTATCAAAAACAGAAAACAACCCGATGCTGTGAAACGGATTGTAAATAGTCATGCCGTCAAGCAGCACTTTATTCTGAACAGGTGTACCCCCGCGTATGTAAAGCTGCCCGCCCTGATCGCCCGTAAAAATTACTCCGGGCAATACCTGAAGGTATTGAGCCAGGTCGGGTTCGCCACCCGTAGCCGGCACCTGTTTTATTTCGCGCGGTGTTATTTTGGTAACCGACATCTGCACTTCCGTTTTCGCTTCTTCCTTCGCAGCCGAAATTTCTACCTGCTTCAGACTGATAACATTTTTGCTGAGGTAAAGCTTCTTGTTCAGTATTTCGTTAGCCGTTATAGTAATAGCAGCCTGTGCCGTATCAAACCCGATGGAAGTACTCATCAGCACATACTCACCAGCCGGTATGCGTGTAATGGAAAAGTAACCGTTTATATCCGTAGCTACTCCGTAAGCTGTGCCTTTGAGAAACACATTGACAAAGAGCATAGGCTCGCCCGTTGCTTTGTCATACACAAAACCGCGAACGGTTCCCTGACCGTTAGCCCCGAAGTTGATTAACAGAAAAGTTGCTGCCAATGAAGCAGCCATGCGCGAAAAAAATTTCATAAGATGTGTTTGTTTCAGCTATTGCTCAGTTCAATAATAGTTTCAAATTCTTCTTTCGTAACAGGCATTACGCTAAGGCGCCCAATGCGTACCAATGCCATATTCATTAACCGTTTATCGGCCTTAATAACGGCCAGCATAACCGGCTTCTTCAATGCTTTTACCGGAACTAATTCTACGGCTACCCACTCGCCCGTTTTATCCGAAGGGTCGGCAAAGGCAGGCCTGCTTACCTGTGCCAGGCCGGTAATCCGCTTCTCATTGCCTGTATGATACACCAGCACCTTATCGCCCTTCTTCATCGCATTCAGATGCAGCCGCGCGGCATAATTGCGTATGCCATCCCAAACAGTCTTACCCTCCTTTACCAACTGCTCAAAGGCATACACCGAAGGCTCCGATTTTACAAGAAAATAATTCATGCCGGTTTTAGGGGCGGCTAATGTAAACCAAAGCCGATAATTGCAAACGCTGCCTGTGGTTTGTGCTATTTCACCAACCTCGAAAAGCCAACGGCCGTTGACAAAAATTGGCAGAATTTGTTACTTAACCTGCTCCATTAGTTTTTACATTTATCAAAAACCATCATCCTTGAAAACCCGCCTCCTCTTCTTTATTTTTCTCATTCCGGCAAGCCGGGTTTTGTTGCAAAGCCTCCCATGCCCGATCATATCGTTGTGTTTTTTCTGGAGGATAAAGATTTTACCGAAGTAGTTGGTGATACCAACCTGCCTTACATTAATGCATTGATTGCCGCCACCAATACTGCCCTGTTTACACAATCCTACTCCACCTTTCAGGGTTAAAGCCAGCCTGACTACCTCGATTTTTATTCGGGCTTCAATCAGGGGGTAACCAATAACCTTAACAACATGCACGATGGAAATTATCCTGTCAACTTCCAGCTTGCCGATGCATGGCTTCAGGCAAACATGGATTCCTACATTCAATGGACGCTTAACAACAACAGTTTATTCATCTTCACTTTTGACGAAGGAAATTTTACCAACCGCATCACTACACTTTTTTATGGCCCTATGGTACAGGGAGGACAATACGCAGATACCATCAATCATTTTATGGTGCTGAGAACGCTGGAAGATATGTATGGCCTCGGCCATGCGGGCAACGCTGCTTATGTGCAGCCCATTACCTGGTGCTGGAAAACAACTTCCGTAAATGCAGAAAATGAGTTTGAGAAAATGAGTTTATATCCTAATCCGGTAAGTGATTTTGTTGTGATCAGCGGAAATGTATTTTCATCCAACCAAACCACTATCAGAATTTTTGATATGGCCGGAAGGGAGGTTTTTAAAAATTCTTTTTTAACAATGCCCGTAAATTCTGTAAAACTTGATCTGAGTTTTCTTGATAGCGGGCTTTACGCTGTGGAAGTTTCAGGAAATAAAAAAATTGGCAGACTTAAATTGATAAGATGATTTTACCGGTTGGTGAAATTACACCAACCGGAGGCATAGAAATAAAAAAATTGGCAGACTTAAATTGATAAGATGATTTTTCCGGTTGGTGAAATCACACCAACCGGAGGCATAATGGCTTTTCCCATTTTACTGCCTTTATACTAACTTCTCAATAAACTCCAACACCTCACTCCTGCCCTCTCCTGTTTCGGCAGAAGTAATAAAATACGGTGGAAGCGGCTCCCATTCTTCCGCAAGTTTTTGCAGGTATGCCTCAAGGTTTGATTTTAGTTTTGTTTTTGAAAGTTTATCGGCTTTGGTAAAGGCAATAACCAACGGAATTTTTTCTTCACCAAGAAAAACCAGAAAATCAAGATCAATTTTCTGCGGTGCAAGACGTGAATCAATCAAAACAAAAACCGCAAAAAGATTTTCTCTCTTCTTCAGATAATCGCAGATCATTTTATGCCATTGGCTGCGCATTTTAACGGGAGCTTTTGCAAATCCATAGCCGGGCAAATCAACTATGTACCATTGGTTGTTAATCAGAAAATGATTGATGGTTTGTGTCTTGCCGGGAGTAGCCGAAATACGTGCAAGATTTTTTCGCTGCATGAGCATATTGATGAGCGATGACTTGCCCACATTGCTTCGGCCGATGAATGCAAACTCCGGTTTGCCGTCTGCAGGAAGGTTATTCAGTTCCGTAAGACTTGAAATGAATTCAGCCGAAGTAATTTTCATTTCACGAAAGTTTTCGCTCCGATTTTTCTTTCAGGTAACTGTTGATGTGCCTTTCCTTTTTACTGGGATAGATATCGGCTATGGTTACCATGATGCCTGTTTCTTCCACTTCACCGAAATGAGGATTCAAAGCCGTTCCGAAAGTTTTCATGGTGGCCGAAAGGTTCATGTAACTGTTGAAAAGCGGAGGGATGTTTTCTCCCAGCTCGCGCACCTGCTGGTTGAGTAAATGATGACCTTCCTTGTATGATAAACCCTCCAACGCTTTAATAAAGGCGCTGACATCATTCACTACCGGAAGCGGCTGTAGAGGAATAACCAGTTTTTCCCTGTCAGGAAAATAATGCTGCATGAAAGAAAGAATCAAGTCACGTGCTAAAGCATGGTAATGCCGGTACATCGTAACTTTTCCGAAGAAGTAATTAATCTCTGGATTGTCCACTACAATAGCTCCGAGTCCATCCCACAGATTGTCAAGCGAGAACAATCCTTTTCTGTTCTGTGCACTTGGCTGGTAACGCGGCTGAACAAAGGAACGTCCCAGTTCGATGGTATAGGGCAGATACTCGCTGATAAATTTTTCAGAAAAAGAAAAAAGCTCGGAAGTAGCTAACTGAATTTTACTCTGAACAACAGCATTTTTACAGGCAATGAACCGGTAACCGCCAATTATTTCTTCATCGGTGGGCGACCAAACGATCAGTTGCTGGTATGGTACTTCGCAGAGATCAAATTCGTCCAGATCACAGTCAAGTCCTGTGCCTCCACCGGCATCTCGAAATGTTACTTCTCTCAGTCTTCCAATCTCAAGCAACGTGTTCGGAGCATGGTGTGCAGTGATAATATAAATAAGATTAGAACCGTTGTTGGTATGACGCACAAAGGTGTTATCGTTCAGTTCCTGTTTAATCAGGCTGCGGTCAACGGGAGCAATTACGGCTTTCATGACGGTGGTAAATATAAGGGCGGCAAGCGAAGCGTTAAATCATGATTCACGATTTATTTAAATGTCCTTTTTAAACGCAGAAAGTTCATACACCTGCTGATAAATCCGTCCGGCCCATTCCTGATCACTGATTCCATGACCAAACTGCTGCCAGCCTATCGGGCTGCCAATGGTTATATTTATAGTTTTATGATATTGCCGGTACATTTCATCGGGCAGAAGCATCATTTCTATGTTGGCTTTAATACCTAGCCGTTTTCGCCAGTTAGCCAGGTTGTAGAACCGGTTGGTATTTGCGCCTTCAATATGCACCGGGATAATATTTCTTTCGTGTTTACGTGCCAGGGTAACAAAACTTTTATTCCAGGCAAGATCTTTTATCACTCCGTTTTGTTTTCTGGAAACTAAACCTGCCGGAAAAATCAGAATGCATTTATCGGATGCATATAATCCATCAATGGCTTTAAGGCTCTGGCGGGCTGTTGTTCCAAGTTTATTTACACCGGCAAACAATGTATTGAGGTTCTTCAGTTGCAATAAAATATCATTCACAATAAACACCATGTCTGTTCTGACTGCTGATATTACTTTTAACAGCGCCATGGCATCCAGCCCGCCCAGCGGATGATTAGCGGCAATAATTATACGTTCGTCAGAAGGAATATTTTCAATTCCTGAAGATCGAATCTGCACCTGAAAATGATCAATAATGGCATCCACAAATTCAAGACCCTGTTTGTGACCATGTTCAGCAATGAATTTGTTGATATCGTCTTCGTGCACCAGTTTTCTGATAAACTCAATAAAAAAGGAAGGCATGAATTTGTAAAATTTCGGGTTTTTCTCCCTGAACACTTTTCTGATGTCTATAAACTTATCCGGCATAGCTGGTCAAAGTTAACAGCAATCCCGATTCAGGTTTTGCCGGGTCGTTCTTTCCATTTATAATTTTTTTTTAGGGTCAGCAAGGGAATAAGTACCAAATACAGAGGATGAATCAGAAAGGTAACTATCCATGCCATCAAACCGGCATTGACTTTAAAGAATCTATTGTATAGGGAAAGCACCATGCCATCGGCCAGCCATTTTGAAAGTAACATCATAAAGGCCGGAATCAGGTAATCTGAATTTGCAAAAGACAGAAAGAAAAATAAAAGAATCAGAAAATGAAAAGCGAATAAGGCAATACCCGTAAGCCTGATATAAAATGAAGGGTAATGTCTTGTTTTGGATGCCCAACGGATACGCTGCTGAATAAAAGATGCCGGAGACTGAATTGCCTGTGTTTCGACCATGGCCGTCTCATGCTTGCAAAAAGAAACCGCATCCGGATTTCTCTCTGCTAATGCCAGCATAAAAAACGTATCATCACCGCTGGCTGCTGATTCCTGAGGATTCATTCGGCCCGAATCAATAAAAGACTGCTTGTTGAACATCATGTTGGCTGCATTAACCATCATTGGTTTTCTCAGTTGAATAAACGAACCTGTAGTTCCGGCCAGACTCATAAACTCAATCTGCTGCATCTTCTGAAAAAGAGAATTACCTGTTAACCTCACAGGGCCTGCCGTCAGTTCAGCCCTGGATGTAAAATGATGACTGACCATGGTTTTAAGCCAGAATTTGTTCAAGGTACAATCGGCATCGGTCATGGCAATGATTTCTCCCCGTGCGTGGTGAACGGCCGCTGCCAGGGCAAATTTTTTTCCCGGTTTCTGAGGTGCTGACGGTTTTAAAATTTTTATGTTCAAGTGCGGATTCTCTGCTGCAAAATTTTCAGCATTTCGTACGGAATCATCTTCCGAAAAATCATCGGAAACAATAATTTCAAATTCCATGGCAGGATAATTCTGTGCAGCAAGCGATGTCAGCAGATGAGGAATAACTGCACTTTCATTTCTCATGCAAACAATGACAGAAATAAACGGCCAGGAGGTTACTTTCGTTGAACCAAACTCTTTTATGTTCTTCCATGCATGACACAACTTAAAAACAAAGATTGCATAAACCAGCGAAAACACGGCTGATACGATAATGGTAAAAGAGGAAAGATCCATTTCACTCACTTCCAATTTTTATTCTCAGAAATGAAACCGCTCCGGCTACCGAAGGCAATGCCAGGTTGATCAGCCACAGAAAAAACACCGCTGCCAACACAGGGGCTTCCGAAGCCGAGTGAGGTAACAGGAAGTACAAGGCTACGGAACCGCGTGTAATGACTTCGGTAAAGGCAAATGTGGGCAGTACAGAGAGCGACAGAAAAATCATGCAAACGGTAATAATCTCCTTCCATAGCCCAAATGAAATTCCGAAAAGATGCATGAGCAAAATAAACTGAGCTGTAAAAGTGATGTAACGAACAGCAGAAAACAGGGTAATTCGCAGCAGGTCATTGAATGAGTAATAGGAAAGCACTTCCGTATAAGCATCAATCCGTTTAAGCCATGCAATGGAGTGCAACCAATCATAAATTTTGGATATGTTGAAATAAGCAAATATCATCATGATGATGCCCACAATGGTGAACCCTGCAATGACAGAATATAACAACTTCTCTTCTTCAAGCGGAGACTTAATTATGTAAAGAATGCTGAGGCCTCCACACATGAGAGTTATTAATAGCTGATTCATACTTCCGACAATGGAAGAAACCGCGCCTTTTATCCTGTATGATGGAGGAAGGTGCATAATCCTACCGGCAAATTCGCCCGTGCGGTTAGGGGTAAAAAAACTAACTGTTACTCCGGTAAGAACCGAATAAAGTGACTGCCATATACTGAGTTTATAAATTTTCTGTATCAAGAATTTCCATTTGGCCGCTTCGGTAATCCAGTTGGCAATCATCAGCAAAATGATAAGTATCCATTGTCCTTTCCCTTCCATGCTGCCCGCTGTTTCATTCAGTAAAGCAACCGAATCAGTAAATGAATCTTTAGAAGACACCGTTCTGTAAATCATCCAGACCGAAATAGAAACTACAATGATTTTTAAAAAAATGATAATAATTTTTTTTCCGGACATGATGGTGACAGACAGACTGATGTACTTTTAAAACCTGAAACAATGTTAAGTCAGGAATGAGCAGATAATCAAGCAGGCCGCGCGATTTTTAAAAATAATTTGAACAGAAACGATGGCAGAAAAAATAATTTTAGGAATAGACCCCGGTACGAATGTAATGGGTTATGGACTGATTCAGATTGAGGGCCCCACCATGAAATTAGTGGCTGCAGGGGTGGTGCGGATGGAAAAAATAAAAGACCATGCCCTCAAGCTTAAACGGATTTTTGAACGAACGCTTATGCTGATTGATGAATACCATCCGGATGAATTAGCGATTGAAGCACCGTTTTTTGGCAAGAATGTTCAGTCTATGCTGAAGTTAGGCCGTGCCCAGGGAGTTGCAATTGCTGCTGCTTTATACCGCTCCGTTCCGGTTATTGAATACTCCCCAAAAAAGATAAAAATGAGCATAACCGGAAATGGCAATGCCTCCAAAGAACAGGTGGCTACCATGCTTCAGCAGCTTTTAGCGTTTAAAGAATCGCCAAAATTTTTAGATGCTACTGATGGATTGGCTGCTGCCGTTTGTCATTTTTTTCAAAGCACAAATAAAAAGCCGGTATCCAAAAAAAACTGGGCTGACTTTATTGCTGCACATCCCGATAAAGTTTTAAAGTAAATCGTTCGGAATAAAGGTCCGGATGGCGGATGCTGTTTGTGTCATAGTTTCCCTGCTCAAACTGAGTTTCGGATTTGCAAAGTTCATATCACTCATTACTGAGATGGGTATCAGATGAATGTGAGCATGAGGCACTTCAAGTCCAATCACCGTTACTCCGATGCGGCTACATGGAATAGCTTTTTTTATTGCTTCAGCTACTTTTTTACAAAATGGAAGCATTAACGAGAGCGTAGTCTCATCAACATTAAAAATATAATCCACTTCTTTTTTGGGAATGACTAAGGTGTGGCCCGGCTTCAAAGGGTTAATATCAAGAAAAGCGAAGAAGTTTTTGTCTTCGGCTATTTTATAGCACGGAATTTCACCGTTAATGATGCGGGTAAAAATGGTTGGCATTATCGCGAAATTTCAAGCACTTTGAACTGCAGTTTGCCGGAAGGGACATCAATTTCTGCAGTTTCACCAACGGTTTTACCGAGCAATCCTTTACCAATAGGTGAAGTAACCGATATTTTTCCTGATTTGATGTCGGCTTCCTTTTCGGCTACAAGGGTATAACTTACCTGCTGATTGTTATTAAGGTTGTGCAGTTTTACGGTTGTTAAAACGGTGATTCTTGAAGTATCAATTTTTGATTCATCAAGAATACGGGCATTGCTCAGCATCTCTTCCAGCTTGCTGATTTTAAGTTCAAGCAACCCCTGGGCATCTTTGGCCGCATCGTATTCAGCATTTTCGGAAAGGTCGCCTTTATCTCTTGCTTCTGCTATCTGTTTAGAAATGGATGGCCGCTCTACAGTTTTAAGATGATGAAGTTCATCCTGCAGTTTTTTGAGGCCTTCCGGAGTGAAATAACTGATGTTAGGCATGATTTAAAATTCTCTTTTAAAATGGAAGAAGACCTTGCCGAGACAAGGTCCTCTTACAAATAACAATTGAATAATTCTTTATAGAGACAAGCGTAAACCGAAACTGTGGGTTCCGTCAAAGAAATGTGTTGCGCGGTATGAATAGTCAATTCCCAATTTTTTCCCGCCCTTGCCTAAAGGAAGTTCAACGGTGGCACCGCCTGACATTCCTTTAGAAGCAGTAAAAGTGTTGTCTTCATTGCCTGCATCTTTTTCCATGATATATCCGCCACGAAGGCTGAAGAGTTTTTTGAAAGAATACTCCAGCCCAAAGCAGAATTGATCATTAGTAAATGAATTTGAATAAAAAGCGCCTGCTGTAGTCAGCGTATGATTCTCGGCTAATTTCCAATCGTAAGAAGCACCAATTCCCATTACTGAAGGAAGTTCGAAGCGGTCTGCACGCTGTTCAAGAGTCATTTGATAGTTACTTTCCACCGGAGGGTTTCCGCGGAATGAAAGACCGTCACCGGAATAACGCATAGGCGAGCCTACATTTTTAAGCGTTAAGCCGAACTTCAGGTTATCTTCTTCTTCATTCCATCCGGTGATGTATTGAATGCCGGCATCAAAAGCCACACCTGATGATTTCACATTTGCAATTGATTCTGAAATTATCCGTACGGTTGCTCCTCCTTTAATACTCTTTGAAAATGACTTTGCATAAGAGACTCCCAAATTGAAGAACTGGGGGGTGTAATATCCTATTCCACCCTCAGGATTTTCAACAGTTGTGATTTGAACATCTCCAAAACTCATAGCCATTAGTGAAATACCGAGAGCTCCCGACTCGCCTACACCAGTAACAAAACCAGCGCTGTTGATACTTATGTCGCTTCCTTTCAGCCATTGTGTGTGGCTGAAATAAACTTCGGGCTTGCGGGCAAAGGAAAGTCCTGCAACGTTCATAAACATAGATTCAACACCCTTAGCTCCGGAGACATTTACATTGCCCCAACCGGAACTTCTTGCCCATGGATTTACTAAAAGCTCTGATGCACCGGCCTGACCTGCACGATCGTTATTACCGGCAATGGCAAAAGAACTCAGTGCAATTGCCGAAGTGAGTACAATGGTTGTTTTCTTTATCAGGTTCATAACTTTTTGCTTTAATTGGTTTAGTTAGTTTATCGTTTAAACATCAGAAAGTATCAAGGTCAATGGGTCTCATAACTCCGAACCATTTAATGGTGCGCTCGCCTAATGTTGGTGAGCTTACATTAATCAGATAGATACCGCTGCTGATTGTTATTCCTTTGTGATTTTTCATGTCCCAGTCAATGAATGTTGCAGCATTCGGGTTTTTAAGATCTTCTGTTTCACCGCCTGAAGAATTGTCGCTGGCAACATCGCGGAGGAATTTGCGAACCAGTGTTCCATTAAGGTTGAAAATAGTAACAGTACACTTACTGGGCAGGTTGGTAATTCTTACCCTGTTGTCCAATTGGCCAACTACTCCAAGAGTGCCTTCATAGGCCGAATAGGCGTAATAGGGATTCGGAACAATAGAAATCAAATCGAGAGCAGACTTGGCAGTTTCTGCATCGCCTTTAACAGGTTTTAAATCATTCGTGTTAAACTGATACAAGGGATTAAATCCATTTTGAGGTGCTGTTGCAGTTACTAATCCTGCACCTGTAAACTTAGTAGCCGGCCCGGAAGCAACAAATGAGGCTCCCACTACATTGTAGGTTACGTTATTGTAGGTTACAGGCGTGCTGCTTACATAATATGTGTTTCCAATAGTAAGATCCTGATTGTTATTGAGGGTAGGAACTCCGGCCAAAGGTCTGTATGTTCTTGCAACACGAAGTCTGATGGTAACCTCCGAAGACAACAACTGTTTGCCCGATGCAAGTAATGGCATGGATGTCCACATACAGTCTTTCCATACATTTCTTCGAATGGTGTTGTTGTTTGTTACAGAAGCAGAGTCAAGCATTTTACCTATAAAAGCTCCCTGGTCATAAGCCGGGACATCGGCTTTTCCGAAAACATTATCGCCATTATGTCCAAAGATGTAGATATAATGCATTCCGCCAAAGTAAACCGAATCAAGGGGGTTATTACCTTTATAGCTCTGTCGGGTAGGATTCCAGATCATATCTGTACCATTCTGAGTATCGAGCATTGAATTTTCGCCATAAGCAATGTTCAGACGTTCACCTGTTTCAAGATTGATAGCGTATCCGGGAAACCAACCCATACCGGTTGGAAGAACTGAAAGGTCACCGCCAGGGTTGCCATCTTTATCAATTGAGGGTGATTTACGAAGGTCAAACTGACGGGCACCCCCGATAGTGGCTGTATTGACACTGCCTAATTCAATTACGGGAGAACGAGTCCATTTACTCTTGTCGCTGGTTATTACTAAGTCAACACTTGAAATTCCTGTTTTTGAATTGGCAGTAGGAGAAAGCTGAATCTGTGCTTCTGCAATGTTGTTGTATTTCGGTGTGTAATACTTGTCTTTCGCAGCCAATTTGTAAGGAGCCCAGGTACCATCAATCAATGATTCGTAAATCTGCGCATCATCTAAGCCGGCATAATCAGGGAAGGTTCCGGTAGTTGTTCCGCTGCGTATCCAGTTTTCAGGGGTTTGACCATCCACATCTTTTACACCTGACAGCCAACGTTGCTGATTATCTGCGTATGCAATTGTAGCCTGAAGGAAGCCATTATTTAAAGCTCCAACCTTACCTGCTTCAATCACATTGTTAATTTTAGAAGAGAATCCCCATGCATAATTACTGCCGCGCATGATTTGTTCATTAGCCGACCCAATCGGAAAATCAGCATCAACCGAAATACCGCTTCCTGTTTCTTTCATATTCCACTTGTCTGCGTCTGTTACACCATTAAAACGTACTTCATAGGATCCTCCGGAAACCAGGGTCGGATCATACACTTTTATTCCAAGCGGACCTGCAGAACGAGCATAAACAGGGTTGTATGCAATTCCATTATTCAAAATTTCGGTTACTGTCTGGGAGGTGAGATCAAGAATGTTTCCACCGTTTCCTGTTCCTTCAATACGTTTTATTGAAGGTCCTTCTCCAAATTGAGCATTCAGTACCATACCATTTGCCTCTACCTGTTGCGGATGAGGTATTGCTGAATAAATTTTAATGTTGTTACGTCCGGCTTTGTAAGGCTTTTGCTGGCCTTCGAGCTGGTTAGGGTCAAAAGGATTAAACGGAGAGTAATTATTGTAAGCGTAGGAAATGGCCAGATAATAGTATGTTTTAAAGTTAACCAGATCATTAGCACCGGTGGCAAACAAGTCTTTAGTTACCTTTATAGAATGAACAATACCTTCATCTTTTCCATTTACTTCTTCAACAGGAACAAGGGCATTTAAGCCGGCATCATAGTAGAAGTTTACAAGTTTTGAAACCCCATCTCTGATATCGCATTGCAATAAAAGCCGCGCTCTGTCGGGGTTTTTAAGTTCAGCGGTTACAACGCTTGCATCTTTTACCTGATAAATCTGGTAACCCTGAAACTTGAAGTATTTCAATGAGTCAGGTACAGGATTACCGTTAACTGTTGAGATTGTAGGATCAAGCTGATTATAGAGTTCAATTTTCGGGCTATAGGTATTTTCAAGGGAAATAATTATCTGTTTATTCAACTCACGAATAGCAAGGTCAGGGGCATTGGGGCCATCCAGAAGTTTAAAGCAATTATCAAATAATGCCTGTGCCTTATCATCGGCCAGTTTGATTAATTCAACCGAAGCCCAAGGGCCGCCTTGTGTGGCACGAGACCAAACAACACCGGTGGTAATGTAATTTACTGCACCCGGTTGAAGAGTAAATGGTCCTGCCGATTGTAGAAAGCGCCTGTCGCCAGGAACATTGCCTGAGTTTGCTTCCGTCCAGTTAGGGCAAGTGATGGGATCTGTATTATCAGGAAACATAAAATTTACCGGAATTGTTCCGCCATACCCATTACCTCCGCATGTCATAGAGGTTCCATCTTTCCAGATACCACGCAGGTAATTGTAATAATGATCTAATTGAGATGGATTACCAGTTACTGAAAAGTCATTTTCGTAGTAAACAAATTTTGACATGATAATAAGTTCGGGCAGTTCATAATCCGGCACACTGACAACGTTTCCTCCCGGCTCGGTAATAAATGTGCAATCTGTGCAACCATCTCTGTCATTATCCAGGCCATCGCCAATATCAGCTTTAGGTCCCTGAAAGAAATCTACTCCAACAGCAGGAGGATTTAATCCATAACCATCTCCACCTTCATCTTCGGCATCACCATTATAGCAGTAGCCTAAGCCTCTGACAACATCACAACCTACATAATCATCATCATATTTTCCCAGGTCCGGGTCAACCCATTGGCCAAAATAAGTCTGAGCCAACGAGCTAAATGACCGATTGATGATTTGGTATTTATAAAAAGTCATGTTATTGATTTCATCATTTGATTTGAAAGCAAATGCCTGGGCTCTTATTTCAAGTCCGATGGAAGGTGATTCAGTTTCTGTCTTAGTACCTCCCACATCATTAAACACCCACCACAAAGCCTGATCCCCGAAGATATAGTCATCGCATGTAACCTTTACGGCACTGGTATTAGGAATAGGAACTTCCGGATAATCGCCTGTAAGCAGAAAACCGGGATAGTCTCCGCTGGTATAATCATAAACTCCATCACCGTTTACATCAGCAAACGGGGCAAGGTATCTTCCTTCGGTGGGGTTGCTTAAATTACCATTACCGGGCCATTCCTTAATTGCTTTGGTAGCATTTGCCGGGGTAGGATCATCAAAAAAAGTCTCCACTTCTTCTTTTGTAACCCTGAAGTGTTTATCAAAGTCAATACAACGTTGAAATGAAATAGAAACATTAGTAGTATCTAAAGGTCCACCCCAGAAGTCGTTACCGGCTTGTTGACGATACGTTTGAGCTGCTGCTAATATGTTACCTCCTGCATCAATACCGCCAATCCATAATGCTCCTGCAAAAATGGAATGTTTACTGCTGTTTTTCGGAACTTCGTATTTGGCATTTGCCAGATCCCACCACATATCACCACCAACAAGAATGGTGGTTCTTATATTGTTTATGTCCAAATCATTCTGAGTGGTGGTTGGGGCACATCCCGCTGCAGATGCTGAGGATAATTTTCCCTTTTTCTTATTAGGATTTCCAGTAACATTTTCCTTTGACAGAACTAATGTTGCAGGTGTCAGTAAGGCAACTGACAAACCAAGGGCTACAATCAATTTTATCTTTTTCATGATAAGAGAGTTTTAAAATTTAAAAAAATTATGATTAGAAACTAATACCAACACCAAGTCTTATTCTTCGTGGAATGCTGTAGTTGTTCGGATTGGGAGATTTCATATAGTATTGATCAATAAAGGCCTGCTGCTGCTCAACAGGTAATTGATTAATGGCCTGTTGACCTTGAGCAGAGGCAAGGAAACCATCATCGTCAGGAACACCGGTAGCCGCATAAACGCCTTGAACATTTTTAGCATCCAAAAGATTCTGAACTTGTACATAGACGTTAATACCAAGTCCTCTGCTTCCTTCACCTTTAAATTTAATTTCAAATTCTTTATCAACTTTCAAATCGAGGCGAGTCTGCCACGGTAAACGAGATCCGTTAATTGATCCTTTAAGCGCACCGGTACCGACTTGTTGCACTCCGATATTGGCAACCTGATTAGTAATATCTGAATTGGCGGTATAAGGAGTGCCTGAATTCAAACGCAGAACAAGGTTAGCTCCGGTATTGGCAAGAAACTGACTGCCAAAAAGCATAGGGCCATTGTAGTCTTTTCCCTTACCATAACGATAATCCACAGAGGCTACAAAGACATGGCGCTGGTCATAATCAAGAGGGGTAAGGTTACGAAGATTGGGTAGTCCGTTATCCAGTAGCTTGCTTGCCACGGCATCGCTTGAGCCGGTTCCTTCAGCAAACTGAAGAGTATAGTTAACATTCATTCTGATATTGGCCGTTCTGCGCATGTCATAAGAAAGAACAATGCCTTTAACGGTACCAAAGTCAAAGTTTTCCCATGTCTGATAAGTTCGTGGGTAAGCAAAAGGGCGCTGTACAATCTGAATCATATCTTTTAACTCACGATAAAAAGCCGAGATACTGATTGCAGAACTTTTGGAAAGGGCTTGTTTAAATCCTACTTCATAGTCAATGGTTCTTTCCGGTTTTAAATTCGGATTAGTGTATTGAGGACCCTGAACAAGTTCCCAGTAAAGATAGTCAACTGGATTATTGCGTAGTCTGCCTGAAGGACGCTGAGTTAAAACATCATAGTGAGCAAAGAACTGTGCTTCGTCACTGATGGGGAAGGAGAACGCAACGCGGGGCATTACCGTAATCTGAGGCTCATAATCTTTGAAACTTCGGTTCGGATCAAAATACTCTCCTTCAATGGCACGTGGAGAGGCAAGCCTTGTGTCTTCAAGATAGGGATAGATCACCGTAGTTGAATTTATCTGTGCCAATACCGATGGGTCAGTAATTATAGCACCGGAGGCATCGTACCAGGTCTCTCCATCACGATAGCCAATAATCTCGTTTACAGAAGGATTGGCAATATCAAGAACATAGGGAACAAAATCGTCACCTATACTGGATGGGCGATTGGGTATGTTTAACTGACCCGCTGTTTTTGTTGGATAGAGTGAATAGGGGTCTGAAAGCACTTTCTGATTTGCATCAAAACGGTCAACACGTACGCCTATGTTAAAGATCAGGTCATTAATGTCAAATTTATCCTGCAGATAAACAGCCATATAATTGGGGCGGAAGGCATCTATTCCACGCGTAAAATTTCCTTTTTCATCTTTCTCTTTATAGAAGGACTCAAATGATGGCTTTCCTGAAAGTTTATTTCCTATGTAGTCATAACCGTAATAAGTTACAAATGTAGATCCCTGATTCAGCAGTTCATCAGGTGTAAAAAGGCTTAATGAATAATTGTCTCTGTCATAAGAATCAATGTCAACATAATCAGTTAATCCTAATCCAAGTTTCGTTCTGACATTCTGATAAAAACCTGTGGCATTATTTGGATTGGCAAAACTTGGCACAAAGAAATTAGTATCGTTTACGAGATTATAGGTTCCACCAAAGAAGCTAAACCCGGTGTTAGCCAGATTTCGCATTCTTCCCCATAGGTTTCGGGGGGCAACTGAGAACGCTCTTTCCACACGTTGCTCATATTCAAAGCCTAACATAAAGTTGTGATTCTTAACATCGGCTGAGAAAGCAAAACGTCCTGTATATTGATTCTGCTCAGTAAAAACATAACCGTTGAATACCTGGCCAAAAGGGTTCCAAATGCCAAATACGGTTAGCGGGTTATCCCCGTTAATAAGTGCACTGTTGTTTCTAACCCCCGTAGAGGTTGTAGGTAATACTCCGATAGAATTTGCATAATCATAATAAGCCTGAGTATATGCCTGCCCTTCAGGATTTACATCTCCGGGAACAAATGTATAACCCGTAGCGGCAATTGCCTGCTGTGTTACGATACCTGTTGAGTCAGGAGCACTGAAAATCGGGGTAAACTGCTGTGTAAATTTTCCGATGTAACCGTAATCAAAGTAACGGTCCTGATGATCACTGTCCTGTCTTTTTTGAGTGAACCTTGATACATCAAACTGAATGCTGTAATAGGCATTCTTTAATAAAGAAGATGATTTTTCATCGGTATTGGATAGTTTGTGAGTAAACCGGGCAAAGGCATTAATGTTTGATTCAATTCGTTGTTCGTTATTCGAGTTGTTTAACAGCATGTTGTTCAAACTGAAAATCATTCGGTCACTTCTGTCATAACTTCCTCCGAAGGTAAGGTTGATGTTTTTGGTTGGTGCTAAATCTAATTTCCCATTGAAAGAATAGCCTTTGGAGTTAGCATTATTTTTATAGTTGATTTTCTCTACATCATTAGCAGTAATACGTACGGCAGCAGGTTCAAGCGCTGAACCTATTGAGTTTAATTTTAACGGTGCTTTCTTTAAATCTTCGAGTACTCCGTCTTTTAACTGCCATGTTCCTACAGCAGAAGGGTCCGGGTCTTTTTCTTTTTGATATTCTGCACCAAGAAAGAAACCTGCTACTGTCCTTTTTCCGGAACCTGATTCCTTTTTCCAAATCGGGCCGGAAATGTTTGCCCCAATAAGGTTGTAGCCATAATCATCAAAAATTTCGGAAGTAACTACTTCAACACCACCGCTGATTTCTTCAGCAGGTCCACGGGTTGACACCACAATTACACCACCGGTATTATCGCCATACTGCGCTTCAAGACCGCCTGTTTTAACTGTTATCTGTTCAACGGCTGATTGGGGAAGCTTAAGACTTCCGCGAACACGAATACCATCCACAATATAATCTGTGGCATCACTTCGCGAACCGCGAACATTGATGGCATCGCCTTCATCTTTCTGAACAATACCGGCACTGGTAGCAGCAATAGAAGTTACGCTTCTGGTTGGCGCTTGCAGAATTTGTTCCTGAGTTATGGTTTGCTGGGTACTGGTTTGACCTTTATCAATAATTGGCTGCTTCCATTCGGTAATTTCAACTGCCTGAATATCCACTGCTCCTTTGGTTAACTTTAAATCCTGGTAGGTGATTTTGTCGGCAGACACCAGAATCCCCTTTACTTCGGCAGCCGAATATCCGACAAAGGAGGCTTTGATATCATAATTACCGGGAGCAAGAGGCTTAATGGTAAATTTACCGTCAATGTCTGTCTGAGCACCACCGGCCTGCCTGCCATTTATTTCGGCAATTACGTTGGCAAACGGGAGTGGTTCTCCGGTTGTTTTGTCGAGCACCTTTCCGCTGATGGAACCGGTGTTTTGAGAGAAAGCGTTAAAACCTAAAACGCTGATGAAGGCCAAAGCCAGGTAACATTTTCTTAGCATATAGTTTTTGATTAGTTCAGGGTAAATCGTTTTTTCAGGCGCGTAAATGTAGAAACTTTTATCAAGTCCCAAATTTTTGTTAAAATTTTTTTATGTCTTCAATCCGGAGTTCTAACTGTGGGATTACAAGACTATAGGTTATAAAGGGATAAATTTGATACGAATCTTAGTTATAAGGACGCCTTATAATTTCAGCATAGATCATCGCTTTTTTGAGGTCATCAGGCATAAGGTATGGTTTGAAGTCTTCGGCTTCATGAATCTGAACCGGATGAAGTTGCTCTTCGGTTGCAAGAAATTTTTGAAAAAAATTTTGTGTTGATTCAATTTCAGTATTAAGAAATTCGGGCGCTGGAGACTTGCGAATAGGTTTATATTCTTTGGCAAGGCTTTGCCTTTTCATTGCCTGATAAGGAATTTTTTGGGATGGTGCTGGTTTTACAGGTAGTGCTACTGCTTGTTTCTTTCTTTTTCTATCTGCCGGAACAGGTTTTTGCGGCTCCGGTGCTTGCACCGGGGCCGGCTGCTGTCCGGGCCGGTTTTGCTGAACCTTACGGTAGTTTTTTGAAATAAACCAAATAAGTGCAGCAATTATGTAAACTATCAGTTCGAAGTCTTTCATGCGACAAAAGTAACAGGAGCAATTACATATCAAAAGGAGGAAACAAAAAAGCCCTGTAAATGCAGGGCTATTAATCTGACATTAAGTTAACAATCAGCTTCCGCAGGAAAGGCAGTCATCTTTGTTATCAATAGAACATGCAATCTCGGCAAGCACTTCTGATTTATTTATTTCCTGGTTATTGATGATGTTATGGTTGCTGTGGCCTTCAACCGTAAATTTGATGGCATCGGTAGCGGCTTTGGTACGCATGTAATACATGCCTGTTTTCAACCCTTTTTTCCATGCGTAAAAATGCATAGACGAGAGTTTGGCATAATTAGGATCAGGAATAAAAAGATTCAGGCTCTGGCTCTGGTCAATGTAAGCGCCTCGGTCGGAAGCCATGTCAATAATGGCTCGTTGTTTTATTTCCCATACGGTTTTGTAGAGTGCTTTCAAATTATCAGGAACTTCTTCTATGTTTTGCACGGAACCATTGGCAGCAATAAGTTTGTTTTTGATTTTGTCATTCCAAAGTCCGGAATCAACCAAATCTTTAAGCAGGTGTTTGTTTACTACCACAAACTCACCGGACAAAACGCGTCTTGTGTAAATGTTGCTGGTATAAGGTTCGAAGCATTCGTTATTGCCGAGAATCTGCGATGTGGATGCGGTTGGCATAGGAGCCAGCAGCAATGAATTTCTTAATCCATGCTTTTTGATTTCATCGCGAAGTACGTCCCATTCCCAGCGATCCGTAGGCGTAACATTCCACATATCAAATTGCAGAATTCCCTGTGAGGCAGGAGAGCCGGCAAAGGTTTCGTAAGCGCCATTTTGTTTAGCTAAATCTTTGGAGGCGGTGAGCGCTGCATAATAAATGGTTTCAAAAATTTCTCGGTTCAGCATTCTTGCTTCTTCCGAATCGAAAGGCATGCGCATAAGGATAAATGCATCTGCCAATCCCTGCACTCCAATACCGACAGGGCGGTGGCGCATATTGCTTTTTCTTGCTTCCGGCACCGGATAATAGTTGATATCAATGATCTTGTTTAGATTTTTGGTAACAACATACGTAATGTCAAACAACTTCTGATGGTCAAACTTGCCATTGATTACAAAACGCGGCAATGCAATGGAGGCAAGATTGCAAACGGCTACTTCGTCAGGTGCAGTGTATTCAATAATTTCAGTGCAGAGGTTGGAACTTTTGATAGTACCGAGATTCTTTTGATTAGATTTCTCATTGCAAGCATCCTTGTATAACATATAAGGAGTACCTGTTTCTATCTGTGATTCGATGATGGCTGCCCAAAGTTCGCGTGCAGGAATTGATTTGCGCGCTTTGCCTTCCTGTTCGTAACGGGTGTACAGCAATTCGAATTCTGCACCATAGCAATCAGCGAGGCCGGGAGCTTCGTTAGGACAGAAGAGGCTCCACTGGCCTTCTTCTTCCACACGCTTCATAAAAAGATCCGGAATCCAAAGGGCATAGAAGAGGTCACGAGCACGTAGTTCTTCTTTTCCATGATTCTTTTTCAGATCCAGAAATTCAAAAATATCGGCATGCCATGGTTCAAGATAAACAGCGAATGAGCCTTTGCGTTTCCCTCCGCCCTGGTCAACATAACGTGCGGTGTCATTAAACACACGAAGCATCGGAATGATGCCATTTGAGGTGCCGTTGGTTCCGCGTATGTAAGAACCGGTAGCGCGCACATCGTGTATGCTTAATCCGATACCACCAGCACTCTGCGAAATTTTTGCACACTGATGCAGGGTTTCATAGATGCCGTCAATGCTGTCGCTTTTCATGGTAAGCAGAAAGCAACTGCTTAGCTGAGGCTTGGGTGTTCCGGCATTAAATAATGTAGGTGTTGCATGAGTGAACCAGCGTTCGCTCATGAGGTTGTAAGTTTCGATAACTGAATCAATATCGTTTTTGTGAATGCCAACGGCAACGCGCATTATCATGTGCTGCGGGCGCTCAACTACTTTGCCGTTAATTTTGAGCAAATATGATTTTTCAAGTGTTTTGAACCCGAAGAAGTCGTAACCAAAATCGCGGTCGTAAATAATGGTAGAGTCAAGCAGGTCGGCATTATCTTCGATAACCTGCATAACATCATCAGCAATGAGTTGCGCTTTACGTCCGGTTTTCTCATCTACATAATTATAAAGAGAGCGCATGGTTTCCGAAAAACTCTTCTTGGTATTCTTATGCAGGTTGCTTACGGCAATTCGCGAAGCAAGCAAAGCATAATCAGGATGACGCACAGCCATGGTAGCTGCTGTTTCGGCAGCGAGGTTGTCTAATTCGCTGGTGGTAACCCCGTCATATACTCCTTCAATTACTTTCTGCGTAACCACAAGGGGCTGAACATGATTGTTAAGTCCATAACAAAGTTTTTGTATGCGGGCGGTTATCTTATCGAATTTAACCGACTCTTTTTTTCCATCGCGTTTAATAACGAACATGTTGATTGAGGGTTTTTAGGTTGAAAAATTGAAAGGTGGATGGTGGGAAGTGAAGAGTATTACATTAATGAATTTAATTCGGATAATTACAGATCTGATGTTCTGAAAAAGTCTTTACTGCTTTGGTTTTACACTTTTTACTCTGTATTGAAATTAAAAATCTTCGTCCATAGTAAACTGCTGCATTTCTTTGGTGGTATTAACACCGGCTTTTTTGTATTCGGAAACGCGTTTTTCGAAGAAGTTAGTCTTTCCTTCAAGTGAAATCATCTCCATAAAGTCAAACGGATTGGTAGAGTTGTAAACTTTGGAATAACCAAGAGCCACAAGCAGACGGTCGGCTACAAATTCAATATACTGACACATTAGTTTTGCATTCATACCGATGAGAGAGACGGGAAGCGCATCGGTAACAAACTCATGTTCGCATTTAACGGCATCGGTAATGATTTCCGTTACCTGCTCGCGGGTAAGTTTATTTTCGAGCATACCATATAATAAGCAGGCAAAATCGCAGTGCAGGCCTTCATCGCGTGCAATGAATTCATTGGAAGTGGAAAGGCCGGGCATCAGTCCGCGTTTTTTTAGCCAGAAAATTGAGCAGAAACTTCCGCTGAAGAAAATTCCTTCAACAGCTGCAAAGGCAATCAGGCGCTCGGCAAAGGAGCCGTTCTGAATCCAACGCAGAGCCCAATCGGCTTTTTTCTTTACGCAAGGCACCGTTTCAATGGCATTGAAGAGGTAACGCTTATCCTCGGGATCTTTAATATAGGTATCAATCAATAAGGAGTACATTTCGGAGTGGATGTTCTCCATCATGATTTGAAAGCCATAAAAGCAGCGTGCTTCAGGCAGTTGTACTTCACTCATGAAGTTGACGGCTAAGTTTTCGTTCACAATGCCATCGCTGGCAGCAAAAAAGGCAAGCACGTGTTTGATGAAATGGCGCTCGCCATCGTTAAGCCGCTCCCAGTCTTTTAAATCGGCATAAAGATCAACTTCCTCGGCAGTCCAGAAACTCTGTACATGTTTTTTATACATTTCCCAGATAGCGGGATACTTGATGGGCAGGAGCACAAAGCGCTCTTTGTTTTCTTCTAAAAGTACTTCCATGACAGTTTAAGTTAATCAGGTTATAAAAAAAGGTTAAATGATAATTACATTAAAGGAGAGGATTTTTTTGCCGGAACGTTTTCCGGAGCAGGATTACCTCAGAAAATTTGTTTTTAAATCAGGCAGCAATGCGCTTTCTGATTCGCTCACAAATCAAGTCTAAAAGTAGCATTACTTGTATGGGATTTTTTTTAACACGGATTCGTTTTTTTCAACAAAAACCGCGTTCAAAAAAAACTTATTCAACTTTATTAAAAAGTGTTTGTAAGTTCCGGGGAAATGTTATAGGAATCTTTTTATTCTTCGAATTTGACAGAACGGCAAAAGAGGAAAGTCCGATAAAAAGGATTGTTACTTCAGCATGAAATCACATCAGTTGTCCGGCTACGTTGGCCAATTCGCTGCGTTCGCCTTTTTCGAGAGTAATGTGTGCATACAAGTTGTTGTTTTTGATTTTCTCAATCATTACGGAAAGGCCGTTGCTGTGCGAATCGAGATAAGGGGAATCAATCTGGAATATATCTCCGGTAAAAATGATTTTGGTGTTTTCTCCTGCACGTGTAATGATGGTTTTCACTTCGTGCGGGGTGAGGTTCTGCGCTTCGTCAACAATGAAACAAATGTTGCTTAACGAGCGTCCGCGTATGTAAGCCAGCGGAGTGATGTGAAGTTTTTCGTGCTCCACCATTTCATTCAGTTTCTGAAATTCTTTGTCGCTTTCCTTGTATTGGCTCTGGATGAACTTGAGGTTATCCCACAGCGGTTCCATGTAGGGGTTGATTTTAGATTTGATGTCGCCCGGCAAATAGCCGATGTCTTTATTGCTTAGAGGAACAATTGGCCGTGCCAGATAAATCTGCCGGTACTTGCTTTTCTGATGAATAGCGGAGGCCAGAGCGATGAGTGTTTTTCCTGTTCCGGCAACGCCTTGTATGGATACCAGCCTGATGTTTGGATTGAGGATAGCATGCATGGCAAATGTTTGTTCAGCATTGCGGGGGCGAATGCCGGCACACGTTTCTTTCATCACCCGTTCAAGCATTTCGGTTTGGGGATTGAAATATGCCAGCGCTGAGGCCGATTCGCTTTTACTCTTAAGGATAAAGTAATGATTAGCCAACGGTTTTTTCTTCATCAGCTCATGATAATGGCAAGATCCATTATCGTAAATCAAATCAATGACTTTGCGCGGTACATTCTGCATGATGCTTTTACCGGTGTAAAGAAGATTGAGGTCTTTTACATTGCCGGTCTGGTAGTCTTCGCTGAATATATTGAGCGATTTTGCTTTAAGGCGCAGGTTAATGTCCTTTGAAACGAGAACAACCTTACGGCCAGGCATTTCTTCTTTTAATGCCAGCGCTGCATTGATGATGTTGTGGTCGGCTTTGCGCTCGTTAAATACTTTATTGGCATCTACTCCGTTGCCGTTCTCATTCATCAGTACACGGAACTTGCCGCGTGTCGGGCCGTTAAGCGGAATCCATTCCTGAAGGGAAAATTTGCCGGAAAGGCGGTCAATGCTGCGAATAAATTCACGTGCTTCGAAGTTGATCACATCGTTTCCTTTTTTGAAACGGTCAATTTCTTCGAGAACGGTTATCGGTATGGCTACATCGTGTTCTTTGAAGTTGAAAATAATGTTGTGGTCAAATAGTATGGCCGAAGTGTCAATGACAAAAACCTTCCGCTCTGCATCGCTGATTTTTTTACCCATTAAAAGAAGAACTGTTAGTTGTTAAGATTTGAAGTCCGTGCTTACAGGCACTGGACAAAACATTAATTCACAGCCAAAGTTGACGGGCAACAGGGGCGGAAGTCAGGCGAAAAAAATAAAGTTGTTTACAAAGCAGTTGTTAATTACTGCCTTTTCAGCATTAACAGAACGTTAAACACTCTCTGCTTTTTTCGACATGCGCTTGCGCTCGTTTTCATCAAGGTAAATTTTACGCATCCGGATGGCCCTGGGAGTTACTTCAAGGTATTCGTCTTTTTCAATGTACTCCATCGCTTCTTCGAGTGAGAAATTTACTTTGGGAGCAATGCGCATGGCCTCATCGCTTCCGGAGGCGCGCATGTTGGTGAGTTTTTTTGCTTCACAAACATTGATGACTAAATCAGTCGGGCGGGTGTGTTCGCCAATGACCTGTCCTCCATAAACCACATCGCCCGGATCAATAAAAAATTTACCGCGGTCCTGAAGTTTATCTATGGAATAAGCAGTGGCTGTTCCGTTTTCTTTGGCTATCAAAACTCCGTTAATGCGTTCGGGAATGGTGCCTTTCCAGGGTTCATAATCTTTGAAGCGATGCGCCATGATGGCTTCGCCTGCCGTTACGGTGAGGATGGCATTTCGTAATCCTATAATACCACGTGCAGGAATGGAAAATTCAAGATGCTGTAAATCGCCTTTAGGCTCCATGATAAGGAGTTCGCCCTTGCGCTGGGTAACAAGTTCTATGACCTTGCCGGCAACTTCAGCAGGCGTATCCACAATCAGTGTTTCAATCGGCTCGCATTTTACACCATCATTATGTTTTACAATTACCTGCGGCTGGCCAACCTGAAGTTCGTAACCTTCTCTCCGCATGGTTTCGATGAGGATACTCAGGTGAAGAATTCCGCGCCCGAAAACAAGAAGCATATCAGGCGAATCCGTGTCTTCCACGCGCAGGGCAAGATTTTTTTCTGTTTCCTTGTAAAGTCGTTCGCGCAGATGGCGTGAAGTAACAAACTTGCCATCCTTTCCGAAGAATGGAGAATTGTTGATGGTAAAAAGCATACTCATGGTAGGCTCATCAACCGAGATAGGAGTAAGCGCTTCGGGGTTTTCAAAATCGGCAACGGTATCGCCAATGTCAAAATTTTCCAATCCGGTTATGGCGCAAATTTCACCTGAGTTAACCTGCTCAACTTTTCTTTTTCCAAGCCCTTCAAAAACCATAAGTTCACGAATGCGCGAACGCACTTGTTTACCATCACGTTTCACCAAAGTAACCGGCATGTTCTCTTTCAGTGTTCCGCGTACTAGACGACCAATGGCAATACGGCCTACATAGCTTGAAAAATCGAGCGAAGTGATGAGCATTTGCGGAGTGCCTTCGCGGGTGGGTGCCGGTGGAATGTATTCGAGAATGGCATCAAGCAAAGGGGTTATGTCTTCCGTCTGATGTTTCCAGTCATTGCTCATCCAGCCATGTTTTGAACTTCCGTAAAGCGTATGAAAACTTAACTGGTCTTCGGTAGCGCCAAGGTGATAGAATAAATCAAAAACGGCTTCATGAGTTTCATCGGGGCGGCAGTTTTCTTTATCTACTTTATTCACCACCAGAATTGGTTTCAGGCCAAGCGCCAATGCCTTTTGAGTTACAAAACGGGTTTGAGGCATCGGGCCTTCAAAAGCATCAACAAGTAAAAGCACCCCATCAGCCATAGAGAGTACACGTTCAACTTCACCTCCAAAATCAGCGTGGCCGGGTGTATCAATAATGTTGATTTTTATTCCTTTCCATGTTACGGAAACATTTTTAGAAACGATGGTTATGCCCCGCTCGCGTTCCAGTTCGTTATTATCAAGAATAAGCTCACCGGTTTGCTGATTTTCTCTGAAAACGGAAGTCTGATGCAGGATGCGGTCAACCAAAGTGGTTTTTCCATGATCAACGTGGGCAATGATGGCAATGTTGCGGATGTTCTGGCTCATAAAAAGGGGCGCAAATATAGGCGAGCGAAGCTAAGCGCTCTGTGTTAATAGTGAATTAAAGAAAAAGCCCGACATTCTTTGCCGGGCTATTAAACCAAACTGTATGAATACTTAATGTTTTACAACGAACCGAACCGATTGTATGCCTGCTGCTGAAATAATCTTGACGTAGTAAATACCGTCTTTCAATGATTCGGTAGAGAGGGTAACTTCGTTTGAATTTATAGAGGCTGTAAATGGTTTTATGATGAGAAGGTTGCCAATAATGTCGCGTACTTCAATAGAAACCATTTCCTCTTTATCCGCTATGAAATTTAGCACCGTATTTTTATCGGCAGGATTGGGATTAACCAAAGCAAGCAGCGGTGTTGTAAAAGTGTGCAATACAGACCATGGGCTAAGCACTGTAACACCATTCAGATTAGAACAAACAGCCTGCACCTGCCATACATAAGCCTGGCCGGGTTGCAATCCTCCGATTTGTTTGAAGTTTGCAGATGAGGTAGTGTTAACCCATGCCGTTGAATTCGTATTGCGGTAACGGATGTTGTAAGCTAAAGCATTCGGAACGGCCGACCAGTTAAGCAATGCACCTTGCTGGCTGACACCGGTTACAGACAAATTAACGGGAGCCGAACATAAATTGTTTGCCGAAAGTGTTTGAAAGAACGCAGAAGCTGACCAGAGACTAAGCGCAGTTGTTGCATTGGTACTTAAACAAACTCCCTGTACCTGCCATTCATAAGCCGAAGCAGGTTGCAGGCTGCTGATGGTAACTGATGTGCCGGATGTGTTGAGGTTTGTCCAGGTTGTTGTTCCTGAAATCCTGTATCTAACATTGTAAGAAGTGGCATTGGTAGCAATCCATGAAAGCAAAGCGGAAGTGGCAGTGATGTTTGAAGCTGTTAAGCCGGTTGGTGTCTGGCAAACTGATGGACAAGCAGCAGTTACAAAAGTGTGAAGTGCAGAAAAAACACTGGTGGATGTGTTGCTTGACGGAGTGCAAATAGAGCGCACCTGCCATACATAAGCTTTATTGCATATCAATCCTGAAATTGTAATGGCAGGAGAAATGCTTGTTAAGTAAGACCATGTAGTAGTTGAGGAAGGCCGGTAACGAACCTGATAACTCACTGCTCCTGTAACAGCATTCCACGAAAGCATTGCTGAATTGGAAGTAATGTTGGTTACTGATAATCCTGTGGGTGCAGGACAATTTACAGAGCAAGGCAAGGTGGTAAAAAATGCAGAAGCCGACCAGGGGCTTAGTGTGGTAGTGCCTGTGGTGTTTGCACACACCGATTGCACCTGCCACTCGTAAGTTGTGTTGCAGGTAAGGTTACCAAATTGATAAGGAGATGAAACACCGTTAACTGTTGTCCATGCAGCCGTGCTTTGTGTCCGATAACGCAGGTTGTAGGTTGCCGGTAGGCTTACACCAGTCCATGAAAGTACGGCCGAATTGGCAGTAATGTTTGTTGCTGAAAGATTAGTTGGTGCCGGACAAACAGTACCTCCGCAGGATAATGTTGTGAATGTTAACGGCCCTGCATACGGGCTTGTGATGATTATGCCACTGCCTGAACAAACCGATTGAACCCGCCATTCATAAGCTGTATTGCATTGCAGATTGCCAAGTGTATAAACAGGAACCTGTGCAATTACCTGTGTGTAGTTTGAAGGTGGATTGGTAACCGGCCGCCACTGAACATAATAAAACTGAACACCCGAAGGAGCCGTCCAGTTAAGTACTGCCGAGTTTGTGCCAACAGAAGTAGTAGTTGGATTAAGCGGAGCGGGACAATTAGTATTTTGAGCAACAACTGAAGAAAAGGCCAGCAAGAGTGAAACAAAAAGAGTTGAGAGTGTAGAATTTCTTTTCATTGTATTTTGATTTTGTGAAGCCAAAGATAATAAACAGATTTTAAATTTTTTGGATAATTCCTGGCCCGTAGCCGGTAATGGTTCAACGGCTGCAAACCGTAACAGCAACCGTTTTTTAAGCAAAGTATCACCAAGAATACGCAAAGCACGAAGATTTTTTTCTGCTCTGGGCTGGTAAGGGAATAACAGCTGCAGAGAAGTTCGATTCAAAACCTAACTTCGCCCTGTGTTTTTAGTCATTACTAACATTAAAGGATTGCTGATTTCCGGTGCGGAAAAACCACTTCGCAAAAAAGAAATGAGCCATGCGGTTTGGCTTGAAGATGCCTGGCTGAGGGTGATGTTCGGAAAAATAACCGGATTCGGGAAAATGAATGATTTTGTGGCTGATGAAGATGATGAGGTAATAGATGCTGCCGGCAGTTTTGTGCTTCCCTGCTGGTGCGATTCGCATACTCATTTAGTATTTGCTGCCTGGCGCGAAAAAGAATTTGAAGACCGCATCAGCGGGTTAACCTATGAGCAGATAGCCGCTCGCGGTGGCGGAATTTTAAATTCTGTTCAGAAACTCAGAAAAGCATCTTCGAATGAACTCTATGATGTTGCAGCAGAACGGCTTGATGAAATGATTCGCCAGGGCACCGGAGCGGTTGAAATAAAAAGCGGCTACGGCCTTTCGCTCGAAAGCGAATTGAAAATGCTGCGTGTTATTCAAACACTGAAATCGCGTTTCCCGATTCCTGTTAAAGCCACCTTTCTTGGCGCTCATGCCATTCCTGAAGAGTTTAAAAAAGACCGGAGGAAATACATCCAACTGTTGAAACAGGAAATGATTCCGGCCATTGCCGAAGAAAAATTAGCCGATTTCTGTGATGTTTTCTGCGAACAAAATTATTTTACCAAAGACGAAACGATTGAAATACTTGATTGTGCCGCCCATCATGGAATGAAACCGAAAGTACATGCCAATCAGCTTAGTCATTCGGGAGGAATTGAAGCCGGTATTCAATGCAAAGCCATCAGTGTTGACCATCTGGAATACACCAGCGAAAGTGATCTGAAACTTTTAGCAAAGCACGATACGATTGCTACGCTGCTTCCCGGTGCAGCATATTTTTTGAACCTGCCTCTTCCGCCAGCAAGAAAAATGATTGATGCCGGGGCCGCTGTTGCCGTTGCGACCGATTTCAATCCGGGCAGTTCACCTACCGGAAATATGAACCTGATGATTTTCATGCTTTGTATTCAGTACGGATTAACGCCATCCGAAGCCTTACATGCGGCAACCATTAACGGGGCTTTTGCCATGGACATTCAGAAAGAATGCGGCAGCATCGCTATTGGAAAGAATGCCTCCTTTATTATCACCAAAAAAATGGATTCGCCTGCTTTTATTCCATATTCGATGGGCAGTAATCCGGTGGAGAAAATTTACATTAACGGAAAAGTTTATTGACAGGCATACATGAAACTGATTATTTACAGCAGGCAGGATATTGAAACCCGGTTACGCCATCGCCCTCATGAAACCAAACTTGGAGAAAAAGTTTGTGTGATGGATGACGAAAAAAATCTTCAGGCATCGTTACAAAAATCATCAGCGCGGTATGTCCTGCTCGGTTTGCCTGAAGATATTGGCGTAAGGGCAAACTTCGGCCGCGGTGGCGCTTACAGTGCATGGCAGCCTTCCCTCAACACCATTCTCAATCTTCAATCTAATCTTTCCCTAACCGGTGAAGAAATTTTAGTTCTTGGCCATGTTGATTTCAGTGAGGAAATGGAAGCTGTACGCGATTTTGATTTTCACCGGGAAGAAAATCTTCAGGCTGCAAGGCAACTTGTTCAGAAGATGGATGAGTTTGTTCTTCCGGTTATAAAAACCATCATTGCCTCAGGAAAAGAATTGGTTGTAATTGGCGGTGGGCATAATAACAGCTATCCTGTTATCAGGGGCGCATCGGAAGGATTGATGCAGAGTGGAAGAATTACTTCCAACGGAATTCATGCCGTTAACCTTGATGCACACAGCGATTTACGTCCGCTCGAAGGCCGTCACAGCGGCAACGGATTTTCTTATGCCATCAATGAAGGGCTTCTTGCTCGATATGCTGTCATTGGCCTGCAGGAAATTTTTAATCCTGAATTTGTTTTTGAAAAACTGCAAAAGCATGCCGATAAAATCCGTGTCTTTTCTTTTGATGATATGTACATCCGCAATCAATTTACTTTTGATGAGGCTTTAAAGAATGCTGCAGAATTTCTTCAGTCAGGATTTACCGGAATTGAAATGGATATGGACACTATTCAGAATATTCCATCCAGCGCCAAAACATCGTGTGGCATCAGCACCATTGATGCAAGAAGGTTTGTTTATCACTTTGCCTCGCAATTACAGATACCTTACCTGCACATAGCCGAAGCCGCTCCCGTACTTTCGCACATCAAAACCGATTTAAAAACGGGAAAACTCATTGCCTATCTTGTAACCGATTTTATAAAAGCCCGAAATCAATTTTATCTATCATGAAACAGCTTATTGAATGCGTGCCTAACTTTAGCGAAGGCCGCGATATGAACATCATCAAACAGATTACAGATGCCATTGAATCGGTTGAAGGAGTACGCCTTCTGAATGTAGATCCGGGTAAAGCCACCAACCGAACCGTGGTAACCTTTGTTGGTGAACCGGCTGCCGTAACCGAAGCTGCCTTTTGCGGAATAAGTAAAGCAGCCGAACTGATTGACATGAGCAAACATAAAGGCGAGCATCCGCGCATGGGCGCAACCGATGTTTGCCCGTTTATTCCGGTGGCCAACATTACGATGGAAGAAGCAGTATCCTGGTCGAAAAAATTAGCGGAGCGTGTCGGGAAGGAATTAAAGATTCCGGTTTATCTCTATGAAGAGGCTCAACCCGATAAATCGCGCAGTAACCTGTCTGTTATTCGTGCAGGTGAATACGAAGGCTTTTTAAAAAAAATAAAATTGCCTGAATGGAAACCTGATTTTGGCCCTGCTGAGTTGCCTGCTAAACACGGAGCGACAGTAATCGGAGCGCGCGATTTTCTGATAGCGTACAATGTTAATCTCAATACCAAATCCGTAAAACGCGCTAACTCTGTTGCCTTTGATATCCGCGAAGCGGGCCGCATAAAGAAAGACCCCGTAACAGGAAAAAATTTAAAAGACCCATCGGGCAATGACCTTCGCATACCGGGAAAACTGAAAGGTGTAAAAGCCATTGGCTGGTACATTGAAGAATACGGTATTGCTCAGGTTTCCATCAACATCACCAGGTTCAGGGAAACACCGCTGCATGTTGTTTTTGAAGAATGCACTAAAAGCGCTTATGAAAGAGGTTACCGTGTTACCGGTTCCGAACTGGTGGGCTTGATTCCGCTTTCGGCCATGCTTGAAGCAGGAAAATACTTTCTGAACAAACAGCGGTTGTCATCGGGAGTAAGCGAAAAAGAGTTGGTTCATATTGCCATTAAATCCATGGGGCTGGATGAGCTTGCGCCATTCGACCCGCAGAAAAGAATCATTGAATACCTGCTTGCCGCTGATGAGAAAGCGCCATTGGTGAACATGACACTGGCTGATTTTGCCGATGAAACAGCCGGTGAATCACCGGCTCCGGGAGGCGGAAGCATTTCGGCATACACCGGTGCTTTGGGAATTTCATTAGCCACGATGGTTGCCAACTTGTCTGCTTCGAAAACCGGATGGGAAAACCGCTGGAAAGAATTTTCGGATTGGGCTGAAAAAGGGCAGCAACTCAAACAACAACTGCTGCATCTGGTTGATGAAGATACGCGTGCTTTTAACCGCATCATGGATGCATTCAAACTACCAAAAGGAACAGACACTGAAAAATCAGAACGGAAAAAAGCCATTCAGGAAGCTACCTGGTTTGCCATACAGATTCCTCTTAAGGTGATGGAAGTTTCGCTGCAGAGCATGGAAATTATTAAAGCCATGGCTGAAAAAGGGAATCCCAATTCGGTAAGCGATGCAGGCGTAGGCGCACTTTGCGCACGCACAGCCGTAATGGGCGCACACCTCAATGTAAAAATCAATGCTGCAGGATATGATGATAAAAAGAAGATTGCCGAGGTGCTGAATCAGTCAGAAAAAATGGAACATCAGGCCATCAGCCTCGAACAAGAAATACTGGCTGTTGTGAATAAAACCATCAGTGCTTCATAGAAATAAGCCTCAGCGCATTTCATCTTTGCAGTATTGAAAATGAAATCGGGAATTTCGCTGTTGATATGTTGCCTGCTTTTTACGGAAGCAAAAGCGCAAAAAATTCTTGAGCCTGAAGAACTCATCAGAATGCCGCTTTACAAAAGCATTCAGGCTACCCGGGCAGTTAATCCTGATTCCGTTTTCCGACTTTCGCTTCGAGGAAAAAAACTGAAACAAATTCCTGCAGAAGTGTATCGGTTTAAAAACCTGCAATGGCTTGATCTGAGCCGAAACAGAATTACAGAATTGAATGACAGTATAGGGTTGCTGCTTTCTCTCACCGAATTAAATTTAGGCTACAACAATCTGAAAACACTACCTGCTTCCATTGGCAACCTTAAACATCTATCCGTTTTAAAACTGCATAAAAACCTAATTACGCATTTGCCAAAAGAAACAGGAAACCTGCGTTACCTCGAATTGTTAGAAATGTGGGATAATGAAATTGATGTGTTCCCCGAGGAAATGCGCGAATGCCGGTTGCTCCGCAAACTTGATTTAAGAGGCATACTGATGAGCGATGAAAAACAACATGCCATTCAGGCATTATTTCCCAATACAAAAATTTATTTCTCCGCTTCCTGCGCTTGTAAAGAATAACCGAGAAACGGATTGGTTAGTTTTATTCTCTCTTATCCGCTTTCAGAAACTTTCCTACGGCCCTGCCCTTTTCATGCAGCAATTGAAAGTTGTACCAGCCTTCAGGCAATGATGAGGTATTGACAGGAACATCATCCGATAAATTCTGCTGAATGACCGTTCTTCCTGCGGCATCAAAAACAAAAATTGCAGCCTTATGAAAAGTATGTTCCACATACAGTGAATTTGAAACCGGATTAGGATAAACATGAATGGCTGCCTCAGCATTCCATTCCGCCAAATCAAATCCCGAAAGCACACTGTCAGGAGAGTATTTCCAAAAATCATTTTTAAAATTCACACCATCCCAGCCTGTACCAAGATAACCGCTGTTGCCTATGGTAAAGCAAACGGTTTCCACCCTTCCGCCCGGAGGAAGCGAAGCAATGGGTATCCATGTATCATTGGCAGGGTTGTATCTCCAGAAAGCCGATTGCGGAGTGGTACCATATCCGCCACCCATGTATCCATAACTTCCGATGGAAAAAGCCGTTCCTTCATTACGCGGACCACCGGGAAAACTGCTGCGCTGGGTCCATGAATTTAATACGGCATCGTATTCCCAGAAATCGCTGAGGTTACCGCCCGGGGCATTGTATCCGGTTCCGACATACCCTTTGGCACCAACGGCAAAAGCAGCGGCATGCATACGCGATGCTGCAGGTAAACTTGCCATCTGCGTCCAGTTATTACCGGAAGGATCGTATTGCCATAAATCATCCATAGTTGTGGAAAGATTGCCGGATGCCCCCAAACCAAAGTATCCTTTTCCATCCATACTAAAAGCAATAGCGCCTTGACGTGGTGAACCCGGAAAAGCAGCAAGTAAACTCCATGTATTAGTCGCAGGGTCGTAACAGTAAAAATCAGTGGTGTTAAAAGGAAGAAGATAGGCTTTACCATTGATAGCGGTGCAGATAGATTCAACAGTGGGGCTGCCGGTAAAGTCTGCTTTTTGAGTCCAGACATTTGTCAGCGTATCATATTCCCACCAGTCTTTTGTATATCCGGTTATGTAGCCGGTACCGATGTATCCTTTACCCCCGATGGCGCATCCGGCAGCATCGGCACGGCCGGCTCCGCCTACATTAGCTTTTTGAGTCCATTGATTAGAAGATGCTGCGATTGTTAGAATTGCCAGAGAGAAAGTTAAAATTGTTTTCATGCATTTAATTTTTAGTTGTTCATTTCTTTACCCCACTTCACAATCATGACCATGTCATTATCTACTGGCAAATATCCGTAGTCATAACAAATTTTGTACGTGGTTCCTTTTTTAGTAAGATGGGTATGGGTAAAGTATTTAAAGCTGAAGCCCGATTCAATGAGTTTGTTTTTGTTTACAAAGGCTTTCCCTTCTTTATTGACCAGCCCTTCCATAATGCGCCTGTTTTTACGAAGTACATTATTGATGTTTCGCATCTCTGCATACGAGTCGCTGTTCAACTTATTATTGTAAGCAGCCCGGCACTGGTCATCACAGAATTTTTTATCGGCACGTCCTTTCAGCGGCTCACCGCATTCGAGGCACGTTTTTACCTCGTTTTTCATAAACAGAGATACAGGTTAAAGCTTTTTTATTTGTTTTTCTGATACCCACTTGGTGCCAAACACTTTTTTGTCGTACTGAATATGATACTTGTTTTCGCCCACTTCGATTACGGTGGCCGGTTCGGGAATCATTCCGTACTCTACTTCCACTCTGTCGCCAACCTTATATTTTTTAGGAGCTGCAGGCGCTTCAGGTTCTGCCTGTGCAAATCCGCGGATGCGCTCGGGGCCAACCCATTCATTCCATGATTCGCTCCATCCATCATAGGTGATGAAATACTTTTTTTCGGCCTCATTGACCTTTAAAATCTTACCATCATACCACGAACCGTTTGATTCAATCTGAACCTTCTCATTCACCTTCTGTGCTTCAGCAGCACCAAAGGAAAATGTCAAGAAACATAAAAGAATTTTGATTTTTTTCATACTGATTTATTTTGATGGTCAAACATAAGAACTTTTCTGTAAGCCTAAAGATTTCCCCCTTTTTAACAATATATACCTTCGCACTCCTTGATTTTGGTGATGAAGATTTACAGGAGCATAGACGATTTCAAAAAGTTGAATGGCGTAATTGTAAGCATCGGTACATTTGACGGAGTTCATCTTGGTCATCAGAAAATACTGAAACGTATTGCCGAGATTGCTTCCAAAGAAAACAGCGAAAGCGTATTGCTTACTTTTTTTCCTCATCCGCGCATGGTATTGCATCCTGATGATCACGGTCTGCAATTGCTGAATACTTTGGATGAAAAAATCATGCTGCTGGAAAAAGCCGGCATTGATCATTTGATTATTCATCCTTTCTCCAAAGAATTTTCTAGGAATACTTCTACCGAATTTGTAAGGGATTATCTGGTGAATAAAATCGGGACAAAAGTTCTGGTTATCGGATATGATCATCATTTCGGAAGAAACCGACAGGGATCTCTGGAAGAATTAAAAGAACTTGCTTCTGTTTATGATTTTATGGTTGAAGAAATACCGGCTCAGGAAGTTGATGACATTGCTGTTAGCTCTACCAAAATCAGAAAAGCACTGCTTGAAGGAAACCTTGAACAGGCCAATACATTCCTTACTTATCCGTACATGCTTACAGGAAGTATTGCAAAAGGCCATTCGCGAGGTAAGAAATTAGGATTCCCTACTGCTAATCTTAAACTGGAAGAGAATTATAAACTTATACCTGCATCCGGAATTTATTTTGTTGAAGTAACGCTTGAAGGCTCGAATGATAAATTACCGGCACTGCTTTCCATCGGTCATAACCCGACATTCGGGAATAATCCGCTTACTATTGAAGTTTACATTCTTGATTTTGACAGGGATATTTACGGAATGAAGATGCAGGTGGAGATGATTGAGAAACTGAGAAATGAAATAAAATTTGAAAACGAGGCACAGCTTATTTCTCAGATGAAGGCCGATGAAGTAAGCGCAAGAGAATTGATAAAAAGGCGCAGAAATGTGAACGCTTAACTTTGTCCTCAGAATTAACTAATGACCATTCTTGCCATCATTCTTCTCATTGCTATCGGCATTGCTTTGCTCATACTTGAAATACTTGTATTACCCGGGCTGATTGCAGGAATTATCGGTGGTGTTTTCATACTTGCCGGTGTTTTGATAACCTATAGCAATTATGGAAGTGAGGCAGGGCATATTACAGCAATTTTATCAGCAGTAATATCATCAGCAACCGTAATCTACTTTCTCCGATCAAAATCCTGGCAGCGTTTCGGGTTAAATTCAAAATTAGAAGGCAAGACCAATGAGGTTGATAAACTTCCTGTTGCCGAAGGCGATTATGGAATCACAATTTCTGCCCTTCGCCCGATGGGAACCATCATGGTTGGCAATATCAGAATAGAAGCTCAGACCAAAGGCGAAATGATTGCTGAAAACACTCAGGTAAAAATTATCAGGGTACTTCCCAACAAAGTATTGGTTGAAGCAGTCTGATTCATCACGAATCCTTTTCTTTACACCCACAACCTTTTTAAACCATTTATCATGACACTTCCCATTATTTTTCTTTTCGCAGCAGGAATCATCATTTTTATTTTCCTGTTCCTTTATTTTGTTCCTGTTAATCTTTGGATTACAGCCGTATTTTCAGGAGTTCGCATCAGCATCATGAATCTTATCCTGATGCGTTTGAGAAAAGTTCCGCCTGGCGTGGTGGTAAATGCTCTCATTACTTCTACCAAAGCCGGATTAAATGTAACTGCCAATGAAATAGAAACACATTTTCTGGCAGGCGGACATGTAAACAATGTTATCACAGCACTTATCAGCGCTGATAAAGCCAACATACCACTGACTTTTAAAATGGCTACAGCCATTGACCTTGCCGGCCGCGATGTAGCCGATGCTGTTCAGCTTTCGGTAAACCCTCGGGTTATTGATACTCCTCCGGTTTCTGCAGTTGGTAAAAACGGAATTCAGTTGGTTGTAAGGGCAAGGGTTACGGTAAGAACCAATATCAGCCAATTAGTTGGTGGCGCAGGTGAAGAAACTATTCTTGCCCGCGTTGGCGAAGGTATTGTTACCACCATCGGTTCGGCACTTGATCATAAATCTGTACTTGAAAACCCTGATCAGATTTCAAAAGTAGTATTGCAGAAAGGATTGGATGCCGGTACGGCTTTCGAGATTCTTTCCATTGATATTGCCGATATTGATGTTGGCGAAAACATTGGCGCTAAACTTCAGGCCGAGCAGGCTTCTGCCGATTTGAAAGTTGCGCAGGCCAAAGCAGAGGAACGAAGAGCCATGGCTGTTGCATTCGAACAGGAAATGAAAGCCAAAGCGCAGGAAGCCCGCGCACGGGTAATTGAAGCAGAAGCACAGATTCCTTTGGCAATTGCCGATTCATTCAAATCAGGAAATCTTGGCATTATGGATTATTACCGCATGCAGAACATTCAGGCTGATACGCAAATGCGCGAATCCATTTCAAAAGGCGATAAAGACAAGAAAACTTAACCGCTTTACATACATTTGCGCCTCATTTTTTGGTCCCTTAGCTTAACTGAATACCTGCCTGCCTCAAGCACAGGCTTGTGTTCCGGCAGGCAGGGAGCATTTGACTACGGTTGTTTGACATTTTTAATTTTTTTTGGTCCCTTAGCTTAACTGAATAGAGCATCTGACTACGGATCAGAAGGTTGGGGGTTTGAATCCCTCAGGGACCACTTCGCATGTCTGCTCATTTCGTCTATGTCCTGAAAAGTGATAAAGACGGCCGCCTTTATGTCGGCATGACCTCC
>CAADHD010000008.1 GCA_900696575.1 uncultured Bacteroidota bacterium | reverse complement strand
GGCGGTTCATCGGGCCAGGGTATATCTTTCCAATTCATGGAGCCGGCAGCTTATGGCAGCTAAAGTAGAAAGTATTCTGAAATCAAAAAACTATTCATTCCTTAGGGCTATTGCCACTCTTCTTTTTGTGCATTTTCCGGTAAAGGGTTTTGGAGGAGATGCCGGGCAAACCGAGACGACTGCATACATTGCAGTAGAATCTCAAAAGATTGTCATTGCGATCATGCCTGATTCGTAAGCAGATGACTGATGAAGCAATCTTATTAATAGGTGCAGCGCTTAATTTCATGAGACTGCTTCGCTGCCTATGGTCGGATCGCAGTGACGTTTCAAAGTATGAGACTGTTTAGCTGCCATTGCATTATCCTGCTGCACGCGCTTGCAGTGACGTTAAACAAGAATGAGTCTGATTGGTTGCTTCATCAGCCTTGGCTTCTGAATCACACGCAGTGACGCATGGAGTATAAAAAAAAGCCTGTCGGGTAAGGACAGGCGTTAATGGATGTGTGATTCAGAAATTATTTTACGCGTTCTACGTAGCTCATAGTGCGGGTATCCACTTTAATGCGCTCGCCTGTGTTTACAAAGAGGGGAACCATAACGGTTGCTCCGGTTTCTACTGTGGCGGGTTTGAGTACGTTAGAAGAAGCGGTATCGCCTTTTACACCCGGCTCGCAGTAGGTGATATCAAGTTCGACAAAGGTGGGGGCTTCGGCCAGCAAAGGTTCATCGCCTTCAAAAGCTACTTTAACTTCCATGCCTTCTTTGAGAATATCTTTTGAATTGCCAAACATGATTTCGGGTATGTGAACCTGTTCGAATGACTGATTATCCATGCAAACGATATTCTCTCCGTCTTTGTAAATAAATTGCAACACTTTGAATTCTACGCGTGCCACTTCAACATCTTCACCGGCACGGAAACGGTATTCAGTTTGTTTACCGGTTTTCAGATTACGCATTTTGGCCTGATAGAAAGCGCGCAGGTTGCCGGGAGTACGATGCTGGTATTCTGTAATCTGGCAAAGTTCACCGTTAAAACGGATGATTGAGCCTACATTTATATCGCCTGTATTAGCCATAGTTCTAGTTTTTAAATTGCAGAGGCGCTGAAACACCAAGCCCTGCTAAGTGATGCAACGCCTCCGGTTTGTTAATTTATTTCTCGGCTTGTGTTACTTCGAAGTTTATTTTCACTTTCACATTGCGGTGTAACAGAATTTCGGCAGTATATGCTCCAAGCTGGCGGATGTGTTCTTCGGGCATAAGAATTTGCTTTTTGTCAATTTTATGTCCCATTTTTTTAAGCACATCGGCAATGTTCTGACTTGTAACGGAGCCGTAGAGTTTCCCTTTTTCACCGGCTTTCATAGGAATGGTAAGCGTAACGCTTTCAATAAGGCCGGCCACTTTAGAAGCATCGTCTTCAATCTTTTTCATTTTGTGAGCACGCTGCTTCAGGTTTTCAGCATGCATTTTCTGATTGGCCTCGTTAGCAGCCACGGCCAAACCGCGCGGAATGAGGTAATTCATGCCGTAACCGTTTTTAACGGTTACCACATCATCGGCAAAGCCGAGGTTTTTTACATCTTGTTTTAAAATAACTTGCATAGTTGTTCTCCTTTCCTATAAATTATTTTAACATATCGCCCACATAAGGAAGCAGAGAAAGATGGCGAGCTCTTTTAATAGCCTGCCCAACTTTGCGCTGATACTTTAATGAAGTACCGGTAAGCCTGCGGGGAAGCAATTTTCCCTGCTCATTAACAAATTTAATCAGGAAGCCGGCATCTTTGTAATCAATGTATTTAATGCCAATCTTCTTGAAACGGCAGTATTTCTTTTTTTGTTTTTCGGCAGCGGGTGGATTAAGGTATCTCACCTCTTGTTTTGAATGTGCTTTTGTGCTCATAAGTTTATTCGTTTACGGTTGTTTCAGCCTCCTGCTGCTTTTTCAAATCAGCTTGTTTACGTTTTCTTTCGTTGTAAGCCACGGCATGTTTATCAAGTGCCACCGTGAGATAGCGCATAATGCGCTCGTCACGTTTAAACTCGGTTTCGAGTTTGCTGATAATAGACCCATCGCCCATAAACTCAATGAGGTAGTAGAATCCCGTATTCTTTTTCTGAATCGGGTAAGCCAGTTTGCGTAATCCCCAATTGTTTTCAAAAACAATTCTGGAACCGTTGCCGGTGAGGATTTTCTTGAACTTGTCAACGGCCTCGGCCAGTTGGTCTTGCGACAAAACCGGAGTAAGGATGAAGACTGTTTCGTAATGCTTAAGCATAGTTGTTGATAATTAATTGATAATAAGCCTTTTGTAAAAGGACGGCAAATGTATGAAAAGGATTGGGAATTTGTAGAATTCCTGCTGATTATTCGTAGCGCAGAGCTTCGATAGGGTCTAACCGTGCTGCTTTTGAAGCCGGATAGTAGCCCGATGCAATTCCGGTTATAAAGCAAAGTGTAACTCCTGTCAATATCCAGTTCCATGGAATGATGAATCCAGTACCCATAACGACAGAAAGCAGGTTACCTATGGCAATACCAAGAACAATTCCTATAAGCCCGCCAGCCTGACAAACAAGAATGGCTTCGGTAAGAAACTGTAATCTGATGATTCGGGAAGTTGCTCCAATTGATTTTCTGATTCCGATTTCGCGTGTGCGCTCTGTAACACTTACCAGCATAATGTTCATCAACCCTACTCCTGCTCCAAGCAAGGTGATGAAGCCTATAAACGTAGCGGCAATGGTGATGTACTTTAACTGATCTATGACCATTTCTGCTAATGAATCGCTCTTGGTTATTTCGAAAGAATCATCGCGGCCTACAGCATCTTTTCTTATACTTCGCATCAATGCAGTAGCTTCACCAATGGCAGGTTCTATCTGTGTTACATGTTCAACTTTAACGGTGATGGAATAGGAAGTTCTTGGTGTGAGGTAATTGAAGCGTGCATTTGAAACGGGTATGATTACAGACTTATCTCCACCAAATCCGAAACTGGATCCTTTTTCTTTAAGCAATCCGATAATATGGTACTTCTTGCTTCCGACTGCAATTTCGCGGCCTATTGGATTCTGTTTATTGAACAGTTTATTTACTATTTCTTTTCCGACAATAGCCACAGGAGAGGCAAATTCAACATCCTGTACAGTAATGTTTCTGCCCGATTCGAGTTCGTAACCTGTAGCCACCAGATAGTTTTCATCGCCTCCCCAAACGGAGATGTTAGGATTGGTTTTCATGCCGCTGTACTTAACCGTTGCTACCGGAGAAGCCATAACAGAAACCGAAACGATAGATTGTTTCAGTGTAAATGCTTCCTTTAATTCCAAAGCCTGATGATATGAAATGGCTTCATGCCGCTGTCGCTTTTTCCCTTTTCCGCTTACCCGGATTCCGAGTCCGGCATTACGGATGGTGAATGAATTAGCACCCATCATGGCAAAGTTGCTGTTGAAATAATATTTCACTGCATCAATGGCAGTGAGAATACCTACTAGCGCCATGATGCCAAAGGCAATAATCAATGCCGTAAGGACAGCACGGAGCTTTTGTGCCCGCACGGCCTGAATGGCCATTTTTATAAGTTCAGAAAAGCGCACCGGAAAGTTTAATGCAGCAAAGGAAAGTGATTAGGAATTAGAAAGCATCATGTTGGGTTCATGCCATCCCGGGGCAATCTGAAGAACAAGGTTCCGGTTAGCTAAAAGATTCAAACCTGCTTATTTTTCAGCATTGCTATGCCCGCTAATAATCTCCCATAAAACAATGCCTGTGCAAACAGCTACGTTTAAAGAATGTTTGGCGCCAGACTGCGGAACTTCAATAAAGCTACTGCAGTGCACCAAGGCTTCTTCGCTTACTCCGTCAATTTCATTTCCAACTATCAATGCTTGCTTTTCAGCGCCAATAAATTTGTTTAACATTACACTGCTATCTGTCTGTTCAACAGCCGCAATATGATATCCTGTGGCTTTTAATTTCAGAGCAGCTTCTTCAACCTTGCTGAAGTATTTCCAGTGAACAGTTTCAGTTGCTCCCAATGCGGTTTTTAAAATTTCGCGATGTGGCGGGCAGGCGGTTATACCGCATAAATAAACTGACTCAATTCCAAAAGCATCTGCAGTTCTGAATATGGAGCCGACATTTAATGCGCTTCTTACATTATCTAAAACCAGTATGACAGGCCTCTTTGGCGCCAATACAGTCTGCTCAGCACTTAATCGGTTCAACTCTTCAAGCTTGAGTTTTTTTACCATTCTTTTTAGTTGCGCTATAAAATGAAAAACCCGTCTCGTCAAAGTCAGACGAGACGGGCATGAAGGTTGTTCAAAAGATTATTTTCCTTTAATAGCCTGTTCGTCTGAGACAGTAAGTTTATAGCGTCCTTTTCTTCTTCTGGCGGCTAACACTCTGCGGCCATTGGCAGTTGACATTCTCTCGCGGAAACCATGCTTATTTACGCGCTTTCTTTTGGATGGCTGATAAGTCCTTTTCATGATAACAATTCTAAAACGGGGTGCGAATGTATAAAAAAGAGTTTAGTAGTATGGAAATACAATGATTATTATGGCTGAACAAACTTAAAGACCTGAATTAAAACAGCCACATGGCTATAATTCCACCGGCCAGCACCGTTATCAGTTTGAATAAATTGAAATGGTGGTTTTTGTTTGATTCGAAAAGTATAGTTGTGCTGATATGGAGGAAGATACCGACTACAACAGCCATGGTATAATCAAAAAAATGAGGAGACATTTCCAAATCAGCATTCATCAACATGCGGCTGGTAAGCGCTCCTAAAGGAGCCATAAGAGCAAAAACCGCCAGCCATAATAGAGATTTTGCTTTTCCTAATCCTGAAACAGATAACATGCTCATTAAAGCCAGAGCCACAGGAATATGGTGAAGAATAATACCGGTAAGCAGCACATGATTATGGCTGTGATTATGGTTATGATTAAAATTACCTTCCAGCGGCATGCCTTCCAGAAAAGAATGCAGGCTTAAACCGGCCATCATGGTTAAAGGAAAAGTTTTTTCGCCTGATGAATGTTGATGCGTATGGCCATGCTCAATTCCTTCGGAGAAAAACTCGATAATAATCTGCAGGAAAAAACCGGCCAGAATAAAATATCCTGCCTTGCTTCCGCCCTGCTGAAACAGCGAAGGAATAAGATGAATAATACTAATTGTAAACAGAAAGGCGCCAGAAAACGCAAGTGAAAGCTTCAAAAGCATTTCATTGTTTTTTCCAAGCAGCAAAAAGCTCCATCCGCTTAAAAAGATGATGACAAAAAGCAGCAGGTATTCAAACCAATGCACAACAGTCAGTTTTTAGGTACAAATGTAATCAGGCAGGCCAGGCCCTGAATTTTTGTATCATTCTAAAAAAATGAAATGCTCAATGCATCTCTAATGCTGAGAAGAAAAAAGCGCCTTCAATGGCTGCATTCTCATTGCTGTCGCTGCCATGAACAGCATTGGCATCAATGGATTTGGCAAACAGGTTACGGATGGTACCGGGCTCTGCCTTGGCAGGATCGGTAGCGCCTATCAGTTTCCGGAAATCATCCACTGCATTATCTTTTTCGAGAATGGCTGCTACAATATTGCCTGATGACATGTACTTAATTAAGTCGTTATAAAACGGGCGTTCGCGGTGAATGGCATAAAATCTTCCGGCTTCTTCAGGAGTAAGCCGGGTGTATTTCATGGCCACAATCCGGAATCCGGCTTTGATAATTTTATCGAGAATGGCGCCTGTATGACCTGCCGAAGTGGCATCAGGCTTAATCATGGTAAAAGTTCTGTTGGTAACATTCATATCGCTCTTTCATTGAAAGGCGCAAATGTATGCAGCGACTGGCTTTTGAACAGTGTTTCTCAAAACAAATAATTCTTGAAGCATTTCTATCCTTATCATTGTGCGGCAAAAATTATATGGCTCCGCAACTCCATGTCATAGAAGTTACCAACAAGAAGCTTCTGAAAGAGTATATTCATTTCCCTTACCGGCTCTATAAGGACTACCCGAATTACGTTCCTCCATTGCTGAGCGATGAATGGGAGTTTCACAATCCGAAAAAGAACCTATCGCTTCGGGATGACAAAACCATTAAAGCGCTTATTACCGATAACGGAAAAACAGTTGGCAGAATCATGGGTATCATACCAAAGCGGTTTAATGAAGGGCGTGAAATAAAACATTGCCGTTTTTTTCATTTTGATTGTGAAAACCGGATTGAGGTTGCGCGGATGATGATTGACTTTGTAGAAGACTGGGGACGAAAAAACAGAATGCAACAGTTAACAGGGCCGTTTGGCTTTTCAGAAAAAGACCCGCAGGGTTTGCAGATTGAAGGATTTGAGTATTTGCCGGTGGTGGCGGCTCCGTGCAATCCGCCTTACCTTCCCGGCTTATTAGTGAAACTTGGTTTTGAAAAAGAAGCCGATTGTGTAACTTACTCGGTTCCGGTTCCCGATACGGTTGCTGATGTTTATAAAGCGATTGCCGAACGGGCTATGCGGAATAAAAATCTGCATGTGGCAAAAATCAAAAGCCGGTGGGCATTGAAAAAATATATCTATCCGGTGCTTGAATTAGTGAATGAATCATTCCGCAACATTTACGGTTTCAACGCCATGAATCATCAGGAAATGAAAAACCTTGCTTTTAAATTTCTGCTTTTTCTTGATCCCAGATTTTCTGTCATTGTTCTTAACGGGCAGCATAAGCCGGTGGGTTTTATTGTCGGTATTCCTGATATTTCAAGAGGATTGCAAAAGGCGTATGGGAAACTATTTCCTTTCGGAATTTTTCACATCATGAACTCCGCCAAAAAATCCAATCAGTTAGATATGCTGCTTGGCGCTGTGCATCCCGAATATCAGTCGCAGGGAATCACGGCCATCTTTGCAGTTGAATTTCTTTCAGCAGCAAAAAGGCATGGAATGAAAACGCTTGACTCACATCTGAATCTTGAAACCAATGTTATGATGAACAGGGAAATGATTCGGGCTAACGGACATATTTACAAACGGTTCAGGATTTTTAAACGGATGATTGCTTAGTTATCGTACAAATCAGCACTCTTTAATCACTTTTAATCTATGCTTACCAAAGGAATTTTTACAATTCTTCTGCTTACCGTTTCCAATTGCTTTATGACCTTAGCGTGGTACGGGCACTTGTATTCAAAGAAAATTTCGGAGATGAAAACCGGGTTGATATGGATTGTATTGCTAAGCTGGCTTATTGCTCTGCTTGAATACTCTTTTATGATACCGGCTAACCGCATAGGTTTTAAAGATAATGGCGGACCGTTTTCTCTTTTTCAATTAAGAATTATTCAGGAGGCGGTTTCACTTACGGTATTTGTGATGTTTGCCGTATGGGTATTCAAATCAGAAACGCTTCGGATGAATCATCTTATCGGTTTCGGATTGATGATAGCCGCAGTTTATTTTATCTTCCGGAAATAAATCAGTTGGCTTTTGAAAGTATCAGCACATTCACGTTGGTATGAATGTCATTTCTGAGTACATCTTTCTTGATATGTCTTGTACAGCGGAAGCCGTTGTTGGAAAGCAGGCTGAAGAAAGAGCGCGCATACTGTCTTCCCGGTTCACTTAACAAGACAATTCCTTTTGGGGCAAGCAGGTTCCGGAATGCTTTAATTAAAAAAGGGAAAGCAGTACGCTCGTAAGAAACATCAGAGGCAATGAGCACTTCATATTCATTAACCGGAGCAGTTTTTTTCCAGTCTTCGGTTTTGTATTTAGCGCTGGTTACTTTGTTATTCTGTGCATTTAAACGTGCAAAGTATAAGGCATCAGGGTGCAAATCGCTGAAGGTTACTTTGGCTCCTGCACGGGCAGCGGCAATACCGGGTATTCCAAGACCGCAACCCAATTCCAAAACTTTTTTCTTATCAACCAGTTCTTTGTTTTCGAGAATAAACTCAGCCAGGGCAATGCTTGATGGCCAGATTTCAGTCCAGTATGGAATGCTGTCGTCATTATCACCGCCATCAGCATTCTCGGAAACCATACGTTCAAAAAGCTCATCAAAATTGGTAACCTTGGTAATGTTGTAAACTTCACCGCCAAGTATTATTTCTTCCGTAGCAGTTTCAAAGTGGCCGTTGGTGATGGGTACGGGGTTTTTTATCGTTTGCATTCTGCCGTGTATGAGTCGTTATCAAGTTTATAGCTCATGGTTATTTTCAGGTTGGCATAGTTACCCGTTCCATTGGTCAGACTGAAGTTATCAACTGTCTGATTCGGGAAGGATAGTGCATTGCCATTTACCAAAACCAAAGCTTTAACATTATTTCCAAGCTGCGCAAAGTTCGTAATTCGCATTGAATCTGCCACACCAAACTTTTCGAAGGTGATACTGAACGAAGTTGAGACTCCCGTGTTGTCGGTTTCCTTACAAGTCCAGCTACCGGTAAATTTATCACGTGCATCCGTAAGGTCATCATCATTTTCTTTGGCGCAGGCAGTAATAAATAATGCCATTACTAATAAATAACGTAGCCAAAACGAGTTTTTCTTAAACAGAATCTCCATCAGGATTTCAGTCTTTCTTTTAAGTCAAGCCGGTGTTTTCGGGCTGTATCAATGGCTATATCATATCCGGCATCGGCATGACGTATAACACCCATGGCCGGATCATTATGCAACACCCGTTTTAATCTTCGGGCAGCATCTTCTGTTCCATCAGCAACGATAACCATACCGGCATGAATGGAATATCCTATACCTACTCCCCCACCATGGTGAAGTGATACCCACGAAGCACCAGCGGCTGTGTTTATCAGCGCATTCAATATCGGCCAGTCGGCAATGGCATCACTGCCGTCTTTCATGGCTTCAGTTTCGCGGTTGGGCGAAGCCACGCTGCCTGTATCAAGATGGTCGCGGCCAATAACAACAGGCGCTTTTATTTTTCCGCTTTTCACTAATTCATTAAATGCAAGCCCGGCTTTTTCTCTGTCGCCCTGGCCAAGCCAGCATATACGCGCAGGCAATCCCTGAAAGGCAATTCTCTGCTGTGCCATTTTAATCCAGCGGTGCAGCGCTTTATCTTCCGGAAACATTTCCAGAATTTTTTTATCGGTTTCGTATATGTCATTCGGATCACCGCTTAATGCCGCCCATCGGAATGGCCCTTTTCCTTCGCAAAACAATGGCCTTACATAAGCCGGAACGAACCCCGGAAAAGCAAAAGCGTTTTTCAAGCCCATGGCCAAAGCCTGCCCGCGCAGGTTATTTCCGTAATCAAAAGTAACAGCGCCTTTGTTCATCAGCTCAATCATCAGTTGCACATGTTTCACCATGGTTTCTTTTGAATGCCGGATGTACAATTCCGGATTCTTTTCTCTCAGCACTTTTGCTTCTTCTACTGTAAATCCTTCAGGAAAATAACCAACCAATTCATCATGAGCTGAAGTCTGATCGGTCAAGGTGTCGGGAATTATATTTCTCTCTTCCAACCTCTTTAAAAGATCCACAGCATTACCAACAAAAGCAATGGAAATGGATTCTTTGTTTCGCTTTGCTTCTACTGCCCTGTCAATGGCTTCATCCAGGTCGTGAATAATCAAATCGAGATAACGGGTTTCCAGCCTTTTTTCGCAACGCCATAATTCCATTTCAGCAGCCAGACAAACGCCTTCATTCATGGTAATGGCCAATGGCTGTGCCCCGCCCATACCGCCTAAACCTGCGGTTACGTTTAGTGTGCCTTTTAATGTTCCGTTAAATTTCTGCCGTGCTAACTCAGCATAGGTTTCATACGTTCCCTGAACAATGCCCTGCGAACCGATGTAAATCCACGAGCCGGCAGTCATTTGACCATACATAGTTAGGCCCATGGCTTCCAGCCTGCGGAACTCATCCCAGTTTGCCCAATGCGGAACCAACTGCGAATTGGAAATAATTACACGTGGTGCATCTTTATGTGTGGGCAGAATACCAACCGGTTTGCCCGACTGAATAAGCAACGTTTCGTCATCATTCAAATCTTTCAATGCTTTTACAATCAAATGAAATGCTTCCGGATTCCGGGCTGCTTTTCCGGTTCCTCCATAAACAATTAATTCTTCAGGCTTTTCGGCAACTGCCGGATCAAGGTTGTTATGCAGCATACGAAGAGCGGCTTCCTGTATCCAGCCCTTGCATGAAATTTTGTTTCCCGTTGGGGTTTTAACAGATGATATATCAAGGATCTGCTTCATGTTAACCAATTCGCTGCAAAGTAAGCAAACACCGGCCAATCGTAATGTTTTGCTAAGAATGTGTTTTATAGTTTCGCCACCGTTTTTTCATGAAATCAAAACTTTCTTTCCGGCTACTGCTGCTTATCCTGATTTTCACCCTCACGGTATCAACACTTACTGCTCAGAATAAATACACCATCAGCGGATATGTGAAGGATGCCTCTACTGGCGAAGCGCTGATAGGCTCCAATGTCTATATCAAAGAAAAACTCAAAGGAACCGCAACCAATCAGTACGGATTTTATTCCATTACAATTGAAGAAGGGCAATATACCTTAGTGGTTTCTTTTCTTGGCTATGATGATTATTCAGTACCTGTTAGCCTGAACAAAAACCAGCGCATCAATGTGGAAATAAACTCTTCGGCTATCCAAACACAGGAAGTAGTCATTACCGGTGAGCGCGGGGATAAGAATGTGCAGAGTACTCAGATGGGCAAGGTTGAATTAGAAGTGGAGAAAATAAAAACATTGCCTGCCTTTCTTGGCGAAGTGGATATTCTTAAAACCATTCAGTTGCTTCCCGGTGTGCAGAGTGCAGGTGAAGGAAACAGCGGCTATTATGTACGCGGAGGCGGGCCTGATCAGAATTTGATTTTGCTGGATGAAGCTGTTGTTTACAATGCTTCTCACCTTTTTGGATTTTTTTCTGTATTTAATGCCGATGCCGTTAAAAATGTTTCACTCATTAAAGGCGGAATGCCGGCTCAGTATGGCGGACGATTAGCCTCTGTGCTTGACATTACGATGAAAGAAGGCAACAGCCGCGAGTTTCATGGCGAGGGCGGTTTGGGGTTTGTGGCTTCACGTCTGACGCTGGAAGGACCGATTAAAAAAGATACCAGCTCTTTTATCATTTCCGCAAGGAGAACTTTTGTTGATTTATTTCTGAGAAAACCCTTTGTAAAAGAAGGTTCTGATGCAGAAGGCAACATCTATTATTTCTACGATGTGAATGCCAAAGTAAATTACCGCCTTAGCGATAAAGACCGGTTATTCATGAGCGGATATTTCGGTCGGGATGTGTTTAACTTCACCAATACCGAATCAGGATTTAAAGTAAAAATACCCTGGGGAAATTCAACAGGTTCCCTGCGCTGGAATCATTTATTCAGCGACCGTATGTTCTTCAATGCATCGTTGATTTTCTCTGATTACCGTTTTCGTTTTAATGCCACTCAGCAACAATTTGATTTCGGTTTGTATTCCGGCATTCGCGATTATAATGCTAAACTCGATTTCACTTACTTCCCTTCCATTAAGCACAACCTGAAATTCGGGGCCAATTATGTCTATCACATTTTTACTCCATCCAATGCTTCGGCCCGCTCGGGCGATGTGGTTTTTGATTTAGGCAAAGTGGTAAAATTTTACGGACATGATGCCGCTCTTTACATCAATGACGATTGGGATGTTACCGACCGGTTTGCGGTAAGTACAGGTCTTCGCTTTTCTATGTTTCAGCATGTTGGCCCGTTTGACCGGTACATACTGGATTCTTTCGGGCGGAATGTGACAGATACCATTACATACAGCAGAGGAAAAAAAGTGGCGCAGTATTTCAGGGCAGAACCGCGTATTTCGGCTCGCTACAATGTTAACCTGCGGTCTTCCGTAAAAGCATCCTTCACCCAAAACTATCAGTACATCCATCTGGCAGCCATTGGCTCTGTTTCGCTGCCTACTGATGTTTGGGTTCCGAGTACTGATAAAGTGAAACCGCAAAGGGGCGAGCAATATGCTTTGGGTTATTTCCGGAATTTTAAAAACAACCTGTATGAAACTTCGATAGAGGTATATTACAAAGAAATGCGTAATCAGGTTGAATATAAAGAAGGCCATCAGCCCGAAGAGGATGTAAAGAATAATGTGGACAATAATTTTGTTTTCGGAAAAGGATGGAGTTACGGTGCAGAACTTTTTTTAAAGAAAACCAGAGGAAAAATAAACGGATGGATTGGATATACATGGGCAAAGACCGATCGTAAGTTTGCTGACCTGAACAAAGGCAATACCTTCCCTGCAAAATACGACCGCAGACATGATGTTTCGTTTGTGATGAATTATGAGATATCTGAAAAATGGATGCTGGGTGCTGTATGGGTTTATGCTACGGGCAATGCCATGACACTTCCGCAAACGCGATTCTTTCTTGTTGGCCCTGCAGCAAGTGCACAGGTTATTACCGATCCTACAGTTTATGGAGGTGTTTACAATGAGCCCGGCCCGCGTAATTCATTCCGCATGGCTTCGTATCACCGCCTCGACATTTCAGCTACCTGGAAAAGAAAGCGCACTAAAAAATTTGAATCAAGCTGGAACTTCGCCATCTTTAATGTTTACAACCGATACAATCCTTATTTTATTTACTTCAACGATTCGGTTGATAAAGAAGGGAAGTTTAAAATACAGGCGAAACAAGTTTCGCTGTTTCCTATTTTGCCAAGTGTAACTTATAATTTCAGATTCTGAATTGAATTGCCACGTTTCAACACAAATTATTGAAAGATTAAACCGGTCAAGGCTCATTAAATAACCATTCCATGCTCTGGTGTTTACAATTAACTAAAACTCGGTTTTAAAAAATCCATGGTTAAAATACATTTGCCGCCTTTGCTTTAAAAGAACACTTCCGATAAAATGCTTTTCAATTCCTTCAGTTTTTTTATTTTTTTCATAGTTGTATCGGCATCTTATTTTTTACTTCCTCACCGTTACCGGTGGATAATGCTGCTTCTGGCCAGTTGTATCTTTTATATGTTTTTTGTGCCGGCTTATATTCTCATCCTCTTTTTTACCATTATAATTGATTTTATAGCAGCCAATCTGATTGACAACTCTGTAGGTAAAAAGCGAAAAAACTGGCTCACACTCAGTATCTGTGCCAATGTTGGCGTTCTGGCATTTTTTAAGTATTATAATTTTTTAAACGATAGTTTAACTTCAGCGCTGGGATGGCTTCAAACCCCTAACCCCATTCCGCATCTGGATATCATACTGCCAATTGGTCTTTCCTTTCATACTTTTCAGGCAATGAGCTATACGATTGAAGTGTATAAAGGAGCTCAGAAGCCTGAAAAACATTTCGGCATTTTTGCTTTGTATGTAATGTTCTATCCGCAATTAGTAGCAGGCCCGATAGAAAGACCTCAAAACCTGCTGCATCAATTTCATGAGAAACATTATTTTAATTATCACCGGGTAGTTGAAGGCCTTAAATTAATGTGCTGGGGGCTTTTTAAAAAAGCTGTGGTGGCTGACCGTCTGGCACCACTGGTTGATGCAGTATATGCAAATCCTGAAAACGGAACCGGTCTGGCCGCATTTATGGCAACTGCCTTTTTTGCTTTTCAGGTTTACTGCGATTTTTCAGGATACTCAGATATTGCCATTGGTTCGGCCCGGGTAATGGGTTTTACCCTGATGAAAAATTTTAATATCCCTTTCTTTTCAACCAATCTTTCCGAATTGTGGAAACGCTGGCACATCTCTCTCACTTCGTGGTTTAAAGATTATGTTTATGTTCCCCTGGGAGGCAACCGCGTACCTAAATGGCGATGGTATGTTAATCTGATTATCACTTTCTCGCTCAGCGGGCTTTGGCATGGAGCCAACTGGACTTACATCATTTGGGGAAGCATGCAAGGCATTTTTCTGGCTATTGGTGCCGCCACTCAAAACTCACGCAATAAATTCAATTCTTTGTTTGGAAATTTTCAGGGTTCATTCTTATGGAATGTCTGGCAGCAACTTGTTGTGTTTGCATTGTTTTGTTCAGGCCTGGTTTTTTTCCGTTCTCAAAGTTTAGATAATGCTTTTATGCTTATTCAAAACGGACTGCAATTCAGCCAGACCGATTTCAGCTTTTCAGTATTTAAAAACAACCCTTACGAATTCAAATTAGGTATAGCAGTCATTATTATTTTGCTTGTGATGGAAAAACTAATGGGCGGACGTTACATTTATGAATGGTCTAAAAACTTTTCAAGACTATTCAACTGGATATTTTTTCTGCTGCTTACTTTGACCATCCTTCATTTCGGTGTGTTTAATTCCAACAGTTTTGTCTATTTCCAGTTCTGATGAAAAGATTCGTAATAACTGCCTTTATTTTTCTCAGCCTGATTCTGGCAGCCTGCCTGTTTCTTCACTATTACATAATACCTAAGCTCGGGTTTACTCCTTACTACTGGGGCGATAAACTGATTACTGAAAAGCGCAATGCTGCCGTTGCTTCTTCAGGCTTCAATACATTGTTCTTCGGTTCAAGCATGGTTTACCGTCAAATAAACCCTGCTGCTTTTGATTCAGTAGTAAATAAAAATTCAAACCTTGACATTAAATCGTTCAACTTCGGGGTTAACTGGCTGGCATCATCTGAATTGATCTATCTGACCGATAACATTCTGAATGATATTCCTGAAAAACCAAGGTACGTTTTTCTTGAATTGCAGCGCATTAAAATGGTGAACTATAAAAATTATCTTACCACCCGAATCATCTATTGGTACACTCCCGAATTATATAAATTTACTGTTGACGCAATTCTTCATTCGCGCATGCCTTTTTATTCAAAAGCAGGGCAGTTTATTTCGCATACTGTAAACTTTATAGGCAATCAGATAAACCTTGGTTATTTTACCGAAGCGCTGCGGTTTCTTGCCGAGACCCATACTGCCGGTCTTTACCGTACACCGGAAGAAGTAGGTAACGGATTCCTCAGCCTTGAAGCCGAAAATAAAAAATTGCTGGAGTCGGGTGTTAATCCTGAAAGGCTGAACCGTTTTCTAAAAGATACTGCCACTGTTTATGCCAGAAAGCAGGCCAGCATTACAGCCTTCTCCTATTTTGAAAAGCACCCTGAAGATCTGTCTGTTTACAACACTGCTTATGCCGCAAAACTTAACAGCATGATAGAAAAGTACAAAGTGAACAATATTCATCTTATCATTTTTCTTCCTCCCCGCCTCGACCGTTTACAATATCAGGAACTTCTTCCTGTTTTGAACGCACTGCCGGATGACCACCGTTTAAATATGGCTGATGCAAGGCTTTATCCCGGATTTTATCTGGCATCCCATTCCTTTGATGTAACTCACATGAATGAAAAAGGAGCGGCACTTTATAGCCGGAATCTGGCCGAACAATTTGTAAACAGGATGATCAAAATGAACTGACTTACAGGTAAACGTTTTTATTGACTCTTGTTAACCCCCTCACCAAACAAGGCATAATCAAATCGGACAGGATCTGCAGCATCAATCTTTTTTAGTTGATCTGTAAGCTCCTTGGCCGCCTTCCAATCATTTTGATTGCGTGTAAGCAATCCCCACCTGCGTGCATTGGCAGCCGAATGAACATCAAGCGGGCAAATCAATTTTGAAGGGGCAATTTTTTTCCAGATTCCGAAATCAATTCCTGCATCATCATTCCTTATCATCCAACGCAGAAACAAGTTCATTCGTTTGGCGGCAGAGCCGGTTAATGGGTCAGGCAGATGTTTTTCAGTTCGCTTTTGATGCGGAAGCGAAAAGAATACTTTCCGGAAAGTTGAAATGGGAATGGCTGCATCATCCGTATTGCTGAATGCATTCGTAAAAACATCTTCCATTCCATTATGACGGAGGTAGATATTTTTCAGTGATTGAATAAAAAACACAGCATCAACTCCGTTAAAGGTTCGGTGAACGAATTTTTTAAATGGTTTCAGTTCGGATAACTTATGATGCAGAATAAAATCATGAGGAGCATGGTCCATCATAATCATCAGCTTCAGGGAATTTTGGATGGATATTTTTCTGCTACCCCAGGCTAAAACGGATGAAAAGAAGCCGGCAATTTCAATGTCTTCTTTTCCTGAGAACCGATGAGGAACGCTAATGGGGTCATTTTCTATAAATTCAAAACGATGATATTGAAAGTATTTCTTTTCAAGAAAAATTTTGCCTGCCATAAAATTCCGAACAGTTCAGAATTCCAACTTTAATCCGTCATAGGCACAACGGATATGGGAAGGTAAACTGCTGTCCACATCAATATGTTTACCCAATTGATGGCTGATATGGGTAAGCCAGCCTTGCTTGCATTTGAGTTCGAGTAATAATTCAACGGCTTCGTTTAAAGTAAAATGCGAAACATGGGTTTCGTGCCGCAGGGCATTGATCACAATGGTATGACAGCCAATGATTTTTTTCTTTTCCTGCTCAGTGATGCTTTTTGCATCGGTGATATAGGTAAAATCGCCTGTGCGAAAACCGAATACGGGAAGCATATAATGCACCACTTCAACAGGAATAAAATCAATTCCGGCAGCAGTAAATGCTGAGTTTGAAATGGTGTGCATATTCAGTTCGGGAATGCCGGGATATTTAATTTCATCAAAAATGTAAGGGAATTCGCGTCTGATGGCCAGTTGTACTCTGTCAGTTGCATAAACATCCACTTTTTGTTTCATCACATAATTAAAGGCGCGTATGTCATCTAATCCTGCAATGTGATCTTTATGTTCATGAGTAAAAATAAGCGCATCCAGACGCTTTACGCCTTCGCGCAACATTTGCTGGCGGAAGTCGGGGCCGCTGTCAATCACTGCCACCCTGCCATCCTTTTCAATCATAACGGAAGAGCGCAGGCGGTTATCATGGTTATCATCAGAAGTGCATACAGCGCATTGACAGCCGATAACAGGTACTCCCTGCGAAGTTCCCGTTCCAAGAAAAGTGATTTTCATTTCAGCAGGCGGTCATTGCTCAGCCGGAACATTTCCTTTGGCTGATTTTGATTTTTCAATCTTCGTTAATTCTTCGCGAGCATTATCTGTAAGAGTTTCCTTTTCATTCAGCTCTTTAAGAATTTCTATCAGTGAATTGATACGGCTTTCGAGCGTGGCAAATTTGTTTATCACAATCACTTTACTGTCTTTCAGCAGGCAATAGCCTGATTTGAAATTGCCTTTTTCATTGCGCAAAGTGTAGTTGTTTTCCTTAATCAATCCTTCAAGCTTCTGAAGGTAGTTCGGTGTGTATTTAATCATTCAATAAAGGTGTTTTTACTTTCTATCAGAAACAGAAATACGATACAATGTCAATCCCATAAGCACAAAGAAAGCAACTCCCAGTAACTGGTAACCTCCTGAGCCTAGCAAATTACTCAACCCATGCTCGGCATTTACTTTTTCAAGCGCATGGTAAACTCCTTCGTCAACCGAAAGCAATGCAACTACAACGCCCGATAAAGCACCACCTGCCACCAATCCTGTGGCAAACAGGTTCCCTTTGCTCAGTTCCTCTTCGTGAGGATTGGCAGCCTGTACATTTTTCTTTTTCATCCGCCAGTCAACAATTCCTTTCAATAATCCGCCACAGAAAATAGGCAGTGTGGTTGATAAAGGAAGATAAGCACCCACGGCAAACGAAAGCGATTTTACTCCGCACAATTCCACTACAACGGACATGAATATACCAACAAGAACAAACTGCCAGTCGAGATTGAAGGAGAGTAACCCTTTAATGAGTGTAGCCATAAGCGTAGCCTGAGGGGCTGCATACTTCTCACCGATGGCATGTTCAATTCCCTTAGCTATCAGGTCAGGCGTTGGGGTATCAAGGTATTTAACAGTAAACCCAATGAAGATGGAAGAAACGATAGCTCCTATAAAAAGAGCAATCTGCTGATATCTGGGCGTACCGCCAACGATGAAACCGGTTTTCAAATCCTGAGAAGTAGCACCGGCATTGGCAGCGGCAACGCAAATCATTCCTCCCACAACAAGTACCATGGGTTCAAAAACTTTTCCAGTCCAGCCTACGGCAATAAAAATTAAAGCTGTTCCCATGATAGTGGCTATAGTCATTCCTGAAATGGGGTTGTTGCTTGAGCCTATAATCCCTACGATGCGTGAAGAGACAGTAACAAAGAAAAATCCGAAAACGACTACCAGCAAACCAATGAGGAGTTTTGAAAAGATATTATCACCGGGTATTTGAGGAAGAAATGCCATCAGCACCACAAGAGCTATGCTTCCGATGATTACCGTTTTAAAAGACAAATCATTTTCAGTACGTACAACCGCTTTTTCGCCTTTATCTTTTAACGAACCTAAACTTTCTTTGAAAGAAGAAACAATGGTTGGAATGGTTTTCAGCAATGTGATGAATCCACCGGCAGCTACTGCCCCGGCACCAATCTGCCTTACATAAGCACGGTAAACAGCACCGGCCATATTGCTGAATGTTTGCGTTTCAGGATCCCATCCACCGGTACCGCCCGGTGTAAGCAGGTCTTTCATGTAGCCAAGTTTTACCAACTGCAGTGCTATCACTTCAGGCGGAACAAGTGTAGCCAGCAATGGAATTAAGCCCAACCAGGCCAGTACACCACCGGCAACAAGCACACCGGCTATCCGTGGCCCGATGATATAACCAACTCCAAGATACTCAGGAGTTATTTCACCGTTAACGGTTGCTGACGGAAAGTATTTGTTGGTCTGTTTGGTTACAAAAGCAGGTACTTCGGCAATCACATGAAACACTTTCTGCAACACTGCATAAAGCAATGCGAACCCTAATCCGAGGTATGCCGTCTTGGCAAAATCACCGCCTTTCTCACCGGCAATAAGAACCTGGGCGCAGGCTGTACCTTCGGGATAAGGAAGCTGCCCATGTTCCTTAACAATAAGTGATCGCCTAAGCGGAATCATCATCAGCGTGCCGAGCATCCCTCCGAAAATGGCAAGCGTCAGAATCGTCCAGTAATTGAAGTACTCGAATCCGATACTTCTGCCAGTTTCATCAGGCGATAAAAACAAAAATGCAGGAAGCGTAAAAACAACTCCCGCTGCAATGCTTTCGCCTGCAGAACCGGTTGTTTGAATAATGTTGTTTTCGAGTATGGTGGTCTTGAAAAATTTTCTGCCTAATGATATGGCAATTACGGCAATCGGAATCGAAGCCGAAACCGTTAATCCTGCTTTAAGAGCCAGATAAACTGTAGAAGCTCCAAACAGAATTCCGAATAACGAGCCAAGGATGATTGATTTAATGGTAAATTCCGCTACACTGTCAGTCGCTGAAATGTAGGGTTTAAAGCTTGAGTTGCTTTTGTTTTCCATAGAAAAAGGTTGAGGGGTCAAATGTAAGCGAAGGATTAATGAAATTGCTGAGATTATACTTTATTGCAATTCTAAAGAAAACAATTCCACAACAGGCAGGCAAACACCTGATTAACAACTCCAACAACGCACGAAATGAAATTTATTCAAGATGATGTATCAGTCAATTCTAATTGAAACAAAAATTCTGAAAACCTGCAAAAATTTATTGACAGGTGAATAAATTTTACTACACTTGCGCCCCCTTACAGTGCGGAGACTGCAGGGAGTAAAACAAACTAATAAAAAACAATTACAATGCCCGTAAAAATCAGATTAACAAGACATGGCAAAAAGCATCAGGCTTTTTACCATATTGTGGTGGCGGATTCGCGTGCTCCGAGGGACGGTAGATTTATCGAAAAAATCGGTACTTACAACCCGAGGACCAATCCTGCAACCATTGAAATCAACCATGACAAAGCACTAAGCTGGCTGAGCAAAGGCGCACAACCCAGCGATACCTGCAGAGCGATTTTGTCATATAAAGGAGTGCTTTACAAGCGTCACCTCAATGAGGGCGTAAAAAAAGGCGCCATGACACAGGAGCAGGCCGATGCCAAATTTGCGCAATGGATGGAGCAGAAAAACCTTAAGATTTCCCAAAAGCAGCAGTCGGTAATGAATGCCGGAAAGTCAGCACTTAAAGCACGTCTTGAGGAAGAAGCAAAAGTGCGCGAAAAAATACGAGAACGCATTGCAGCCAAGCGCATTGCTGAAAGTGAAGCTGCTGCTGCCTCAGCCGTTGAAGCTGCACGTGAAGCAGAAGGTGCTGAAGGCAATGAAGATAGTGGCGAAGCTGCAACAAATGCGGCTGAACCGGCTGCCGAATAATCTGTTAACAACCTGTTTTTAAGTGTCCAGGCTCATGTTATGAATGAGCCTGGCAATCTCGCTTTGCTTTTCAAATTCTCCTGTTTTACGAAAGGAATTTTCAAGATTACGCAGTGAACGGATAATTATATCTTCATTTCTGCATGGCGTAAAGAATGATTCCTGCGCTTTAAGATTCAGTTTCTGCAGAAACTCATCAATGGCATCCTTCCCAAAAACATTTCCTCTTGAAAAGGGATTGATATACGCGAGTATATCAGCATCAGGATAGGCGTATTCGGCCAAATAAACAGCATTGCGTTCCTGATAGGCACAAATAAAATGTTCGGGCAGATTAACTCCGTAAACCGGCATGTTGCAGCGCTGAGCTACCAATATGTAAATTACGGAAAGCATCAGAGGATTTCCCTTCTTCGATTCAAGAACCGTATTGATGAATGAGTTCTGCGGAGAATGAAAGTTGGAGGTATTGCCACGGAATCCTGCAAACTCAAACATTACCCTGTTAAGCGCCTGAATTTTTTCAAGGGGTGCTTGCACCAAACCGGTTTCGGTATGTGCCATCTCATAAAGTCTGTTCAACTGATCGAGCACCTTCTGCTCGTTCAAATCAGGATAGTTAATCCGTGCAACGAGCATCATTCCTTCCAGCAGGTCATGATAAATACTGTTTTTCCAGGCAACAAAATCGGTTACCAAAGTTTCAAATTGAATGGCATGAACAATGCGTTCAATTCTCTGCTGAATTAAAGGATCAAAACTTTTACCCCACTCTTCTTCCAGCATGGGAATTGCTCCTGCACCAAGGCTGATAAGTTTTTTACGAATGTGATCCAGTACTTCAGGATCGGAATCATCCAATAATTTTATCAGAGCTTTCAGTTCGCTGTTTTCTTCACTCATGCCTGGCAAAATTATAAATGCTATCCGCTTTCAGGTTTATCTTTTTTATCAATCAGATTACTACTTTGGTTCTGCCTGCTGCTTTTTTCTTTGTAAGGACAATGTCTGCAATTACTTTGGCAGCAATATCCTCGCTTTAGATGATATTTCTCTGTAAAAACGATAAAACCTTCACCTGTCAGATAATAATCTTCAGGATCAAATTTGTCATAGAAAGGCATGATACATATTATTACCCGATGGAACGTTGAACAGAAAGCAAAAAATCAAGTTTTCAAATTAACCGATTTTAAAAGTTACCTTGCTATTTTCGCCCGAAAGAAATTAACTACATGAAACAAACCTATCTGTTTCCCGGACAGGGATCACAATTTACCGGAATGGGTAAGGCGCTTTTCGAGTCGAATGAAACGGCAAAAGAACTGTTCAGAAAAGCCAATGAAATTATCGGATTTGACATTGCTAAAGTGATGTTTGAAGGCAGCGAAGAAGAACTGAAACAAACCCGGGTTACACAGCCGGCCATTTTTATCCATTCGGTTATAGAATCCATTTGTATGGGCGAAAATTTCAAACCGGATATGGCAGCAGGCCATTCTCTGGGCGAATTCAGCGCATTGACGGCCTGCGGTGCTTTAAGTTTTGAAGAAGGATTGAAACTGGTAGTAGAACGCGCCAATGCCATGCAGTTTGCCTGTGAACTAAAGCCCTCAACCATGGCGGCTATCTTAGGCCTGTCGGATGATAAAGTTGAACTGGTCTGCGAAACAGCTAAAGGAATTGTAGTAGCCGCCAATTTCAATTGCCCCGGCCAGGTTGTTATATCCGGTGAAATTGATGCTGTAAAAGATGCCTGTGAAAAACTGACTTTAGCCGGAGCAAAACGTACTGTCATGTTACAGGTCGGAGGAGCATTTCACTCCCCGTTGATGGAGCCTGCCAGAGAAAGATTAGCCAAAGCAATTGCCAAAGCCGAAATTAAAACTCCTGTTTGTCCGGTGTACCAGAATTGTGATGCGCTGCCTTCAACTGATTCTGAAATCATCAAACAAAAGCTTATCAAACAACTTACTGCACCTGTCCGCTGGACGCAAACCATCGAAAACATGATTAATGACGGAGCAACTACCTTTGCTGAAATAGGACCGGGCAAAGTACTTTCGGGATTAGTAAAAAAAATAAACCGACAAGTTCAACTAATTTAAAAAAACTATAACTATGAACACAACCAACACACCAACAATGACAGTAAAAGAATACATCCACAGTAACAAGCCCCGCTTTCTGGATGAATTGTTTGAATTGTTACGCATCTCTTCCGTAAGTGCTGATTCGAAATACAAAGAAGATGTAAAACGCGCTGCTGAATTTGTAAAATCAAGCCTTGAAAAAGCCGGAGTTGATAAAGCAGAAATCTGCCCTACCAAAGGCCATCCTATAGTGTATGCAGAAAAAATCGTTGACCCGAAACTGAAAACCGTATTGGTGTATGGCCACTACGATGTTCAGCCCCCCGATCCTCTTGATTTGTGGACTACCCCCGCTTTTGAGCCTCAGATACGAGACGAAAAAATTTATGCACGCGGCTCGTGCGATGACAAAGGACAGGTGTTTATGCATGTAAAAGCGCTGGAAACGATGCTGGGTACTTCGGGCTTACCTTGCAATATCAAATTTCTGATAGAAGGAGAAGAAGAAGTTGGCTCATCCAACTTAACCGAATTTACAAGAAATAACAAAGAAAAACTTAAAGCCGATGTTATTCTTATTTCAGACACATCCATCATAGCCAATGATACCCCCTCAATTGATGTTGGCCTGCGCGGATTAAGTTATGTGGAAGTAGAAGTTACCGGCCCCAACCGCGATCTGCATTCCGGTGTTTACGGAGGCGCTGTAGCCAATCCAATTCAGATTTTATGTGAAATGATTGCCGGAATGAAAGACCAGAACAATCACATCACCATTCCCGGTTTTTATGATGATGTATTGGAACTTTCAAAAGCAGAGCGGGAAGAACTGAATAAAGCACCTTTTAATCTGGAAGATTACAAGAAAGACCTGAATATAGACGATGTGCATGGCGAAACCGGATACACCACACTTGAAAGAACCGGTATCCGGCCTACGTTTGAACTGAACGGCATTTGGGGAGGTTATACCGGTGAAGGTGCCAAAACGGTGCTGCCTTCAAAAGCTTTTGCGAAAATTTCCATGAGGCTTGTGCCTAATCAGAAAAGCGATAAGATTACAAAGCTATTCAGCGATTATTTTACTTCCATTGCTCCAAAATCTGTTAAAGTAAAAGTAACTCCGCATCATGGTGGCGAACCGGTAGTTACACCAACAGACAGCCCTGCTTACAAAGCAGCAGCAAAAGCCATGGAAGAAACTTTTGGTAAAAAACCAATTCCTACCCGTGGCGGTGGCAGCATTCCGATTGTAGCTATGTTTGAAAAAGAATTAGGACTGAAATCCGTTTTAATGGGCTTTGGACTTGACAGCGACCTTATTCACTCGCCTAACGAACATTTTGGCCTGTTTAATTTCTTTAAAGGCATTGAAACTATTCCGTTGTTTTACAAATACTACGCTGCCTCTTAATCCCTGACATTAGTGTATTTAAATGTAAAATAATTGTACGGGCTATTGATTTCGAACCTGATTCATTTACATTTGTAGCTCAAACTTTAAACAAAAGAATAAAAATGAAAAGAACAACCATTTTCGGAGGAGCAGTAGCTTTCTTCTTCCTCTTTGTTTTTAATGCAGCTTCGGCTCAGAGTAACCAGACGCAAACTCAACAAACTCAAATGGAGCAAACTCAAGTTGATCAAGAGGATACCACCGAAGAAGAAGTAAGTGAAAGCCCCGAAAAAGTAACTATTGCCGGTGACCAGCCTTCGCGCAGCAGCAATTCATCGAGCGAAAGCAGCAGCGGACGCAATGAATCCTCCACCAAGGTTTACATTTACTCCGGCAAACATGACGGTAATAATGTTATTAATCCCGATCCGAAAAACAGGTATTAAAAAATATCTTCAAACTAAAAAAGCCGCTTCTCAGCGGCTTTTTTATTGAACACTGATTAAATCATTTAATTCTTTATAAACCTTGATGTTGAAATTTTTTCTTCGGAATTTACATTAAGAAAATACACCCCTTTATTCAGCAGACGTACATCAACCTGATTATTCGTTCCATTAAAATTCTGCTCTGTCAAAACCCTTCCGGCAACATCTGTAATGTAAATTACACCATTTGCCGAATTGCCGGTTTGCACAGTAATAAAGTCAGTAACAGGATTCGGAAATACAGAAACCGTTAACGGATTTACTTCCTCATCAATGCCTGTAACAACGGGTAACAGAATTACTGTTCCATCAGCCAATACAGCCATTAAACGAAAGGCTTCACCATTTTGGTTAGCAGCAGGATTCAGAAATCCGGTTGCCAATACAACTGCCGACTGTCCGGTTATCAGATTCAAAGGAGCGCTAAAACTGGCCACAATAACACTGTTATTATTACCCGGAGTAATATCAAGTACATAATTTGCTCCCGGTACGCTCAGATAACCGGTAATGTCTTTGTATGCGGCATTGTCAACTATTACGTTTCCACCGGTTAGTACATCCACCGTGGGGGCATCTGTGGCACCATGCACTACACGCAAATCAACATCAGTAGCATTCAGTGCCGATTCCCTAATTCCATCCTGAAGCAGTAAGGTGAATGCTGTCGAAATTCCGTCAGGGTTTGAAGCAAATGAACCTGGATTCAATACACCCTGTGCAATGGCTACATAAGTTTTTCCGTTTTGTAGAGCAATGTCAAAGTTAGCTATGGTATCGTTAACCGTAGTGCTGTTTCCCGGAGCTACACCAACAGAAAGTGTTACTCCGGCAGGAACATCAACAAAAGGTGTTGCTGTACGAAAAGCAAAATTATCAAGCAACAATGCTCCGTTAACATACACATCTACCGAGGCAGCAGCCGGATCGGCAGCATTGTGAATAACCTGCAGGCGCGCCTGCTCTGTTGTAGGTAATGTAATTACAGTTCCATCGGGCAATACAGCAATCAGGGTAAATGCTTCGCCATTCTGATTGGCAGCAGGATTCAGAAAACCGGATGCAAGCACTACAGCCGCTCCCCCTGTAAGCGAAGTAAGATCAGCAGCGAAAGTGGCTACAATAACCGAATTGTCGTTGCCGGGAGTAATATCAAGCAGGTAATCGGATGGCGGCACAGATACATAGCCTGTTATATCTTGGTATGATGCATTGTCAACCAGCGTTGCTACTGAGCGGGCAATCACATCTACCGTTGGTGCATCGGTAGCCCCATGAACAACACGGAGATCCACATCGGAAGCATTGGCTGCAGATTCTCTAATTCCATCCTGAAGCAGAATAGTGAATGCCGTTGAATTTCCGTCAGGATTCGGAGCAAATGAACCGGGATTTAATACTCCTTGGGCAATAGCAACATACGTTTTTCCATTGTCAAATGAAACTTCAAAGTTTTTTAAAGTATCGCTGGCCGATGTTGAATTGCCAGGGGCAACACCTACATTTATTATAACATCACCGGGTACATCAATAAAGGGTGTGGCTGCGCGAAAAGTAAAGTCATCAATCAGCAAAGCACCATCAACATAAATATCAACCGATTCGGCAGCCGGATCGGCAGCATTGTGAATTACCTGCAGCCGCGCTAAAGAAACCTGAGGCAATTGCAGGCCTGAACCATCGGCAAGAAAGGCAAACAATGCGAATGCGGGACCGTTTTGATTTGCTGCCGGATTTAAAAAACCCGAAGCAACCACTACGGCTGTTCCACCTGCCAATGCGCTCAGATCGGCTGCATAACTGGCTACTATTACAGAATTATTTCCTGCCGGTGTTACATCAAGAACATAACCGGAAGGCGGTACACTGATGTAATTCGTAATATCGCCATACGCTGCATTGCTTACCAATGTGGCCACATTTCTGGCTATTACATCTACTGCCGGAGCATCCGTTGCGCCATGCTCTACTATAAAATCAACATTGCCGCCAGCAGCAGTCAGGCTTATATTGTCCTTAATGAATAAAGTAAAACCTGTAGGCCTACCGTCAGGATTGGCAGCAAAGGATGCCGGATTCAATACCCCATTGGCAATGGCAACATAACGCTGTCCTGAAACCAGAACTACCGGAAAATTCTTCAGCGTATCATTAACTGAAGTTGAATTTCCGGGCGCCACACCTATGTTAAGCAATGAACCCGCAGGTAAGGTAAGAAACGGAGTGGCTTCTCTGAATGCAAAATTGTCTAACGCCAGTGTGCCGTTTACATAAACATCAACCTGCTGTGCTGCCGGATCGGCTGCATTATGAATAACTTGCAATTCGGCTGTCTGAGCTTTAAGGCCGAAAGTGAACGCTATGAGTAAAAGCGTTGATTGAAACTTGAGTAATGGATTTTTTTTCATTGTTTTATTTTTTATTGGTTTGACAGTTACATCAACATAAACAACAATTTATTGTTTAACTTTTAATACTTATTTTTTAAACAAATAATTTTTTTAACTGATTATCAACAAAATAGAAATTATAAATAATGAATAATTAACGTTTAATTTTGATATAAAATGAGGAGGAAATTGAACAAAACATCACGGCTTACCTTTGCGCCATGCTCAAATTATCAGGCCTGATTTGGCTTTTCGTTTTGCTGAATACATTTTCTCTGAAAGCACAGTTACCAAAAGATTTTTATCTGTTGCTGAAAGACAATATCAGTTTAGTTAATGTATGGAACGACTATAAACTTACCCCAGACAGCCTGATTATAGTTGGTGATTCTGATTTTGGAAGAAAGCGTGTCCGTTATTTAACAAGGCCATTATCCAAAAAGGAGAAAAAAGAGATAGCTGCCTTTTTCAAAAAATTGGACTTAAGAAAACTTGAAGACATTTACATCAATGAACCCAATCAGGAACAGATGGCTGACGAAGTACGAACATACCGTATCATTCAGATGGAAGGACAATACAAGAAGACTTTTTTTCGCTCATCCATGCAGAATTGCTATTCATCAACCTTTGTTTCATTTGTGAATCTGATGAACAAATTTGTTCCGGGCGAAGTTCGAATCCGGGTTAATAAAGAAGATTTTAATGCTGTTTTCAACTGATCAGCATGAGAACAAAAAGTTTTAAGAAGAATAAAGTCAATGTTGTAACGCTTGGCTGCTCCAAGAATATTGTAGATTCGGAGGTACTGATGGGTCAACTGCGTGCCAATCGTTTCAACGTAGTACATGAAGAAGAAAATAATGACTCGCAAATTGTCATCATCAATACCTGCGGATTTATTGACAATGCCAAACAGGAGAGCATTGATACCATTCTGCATTTTGCCGAAGAGAAAAGAAAAGGAAACATAGAAAAGCTCATAGTTACCGGTTGCCTTTCCGAGCGTTACAAACCTGATTTAGCCAGAGAAATACCTGATGTAGATAATTTTTTCGGTACGCACGATTTGCCGCGATTACTGAAAACCCTTGGTGCTGACTACAGGCACGAGTTAGTAGGCGAACGTTTGCTTACTACTCCTTTACACTATGCATATCTGAAAATTTCGGAAGGCTGCGACCGCCCCTGTTCATTTTGCGCCATACCGCTTATGCGCGGCAAACATGTTTCAAAACCCATCGAAAAAATTATTGACGAAGCGGTAACACTTGTTCAGAAAGGCGTTAAGGAAATAATTCTGATTGCACAGGATTCTACTTATTACGGTTTGGATCTGTTCAAAAAACGAAACCTTGCCGAACTGCTTGACAAACTATCTTCGGTAAATGGATTGGAATGGATTCGCCTGCATTATGCCTTTCCATCCGGATTTCCAATGGATATTTTACAGGTGATGGCCGAAAAGAAAAACATCTGCAAGTACATTGACATTCCTTTACAACATGCTTCTGACCGCATACTGGCTTCCATGCGAAGAGGAATAACAAAAGAAAAAACGCGTGAACTGATTGTGCTGATGAGAAAAATTGTACCCGGCATTTCCATCCGTACTTCCATGATTACAGGTTATCCGGGAGAAACTGAAAATGATTTTAATGAACTGCTTTCTTTTATAAAAGAAACTGAATTTGACCGGCTCGGTGTTTTTACTTACTCACACGAGGAAAACACGCATGCATTTACTTCTGAAGATGATGTTCCGAAAACCGTTAAGCAGGAAAGAGCAGCCTTGCTTATGCAGGTGCAGGAAGAAATTTCGCTGAAGAAAAATGAAAAAAGAATCGGCCAGACTCTACGGGTGCTGTTCGATCGCAAAGAAGGCGATTACTTTATCGGCAGAACAGAATTTGATTCGCCCGAAGTGGACAATGAGGTTCTGGTTGATGCTAAAAATAATTATGTCCGTATCGGTGATTTTGCCCGGGTTAAAATTGAACATGCCGAAGCATTTGATTTAACCGGAACATGTATAGCACAGCTCTGATGAAACCTGTTATTGGCCGTTTCATCGGTTCAGTTCTTCCCACAAAATATCCTTCAGTTTTTCAATTCCATAGCCGGTAACGGATGAAATCATTACTACCTGTACAGGAGTTTTATCGCTGTGTTTGTCTTTTGGCGCTGTTTTCTTCAGTTCTTTTATCAGTTCCTCATCCAGCATATCGCATTTCGAAACAGCCAGAACCCTGCGCTTAAGAAGTAATTCAGGATTATGTTCTTTCAGTTCATTGAGCAGTATGTTGTAGTCTTTTCTGAGATCTGCACTGTCAGCAGGAATCATAAAAAGCAATACAGAGTTACGTTCAATATGGCGCAAAAAGCGCAAACCAATTCCCTTACCAAGATGGGCTCCTTCAATAATTCCGGGAATATCAGCCATGATAAAGGATCGGTTATCACGGTAATAAACCATTCCCAGCTGCGGAACCAGCGTAGTAAAAGGATAATCGGCAATTTCGGGCCTGGCTGCAGAGACCACAGAGAGCAGGGTGCTTTTTCCTGCATTCGGAAAACCAACAAGGCCTACATCGGCCATCAGTTTTAATTCCAGAATTTTCCAGCCTTCTTCGCCCGGCTCGCCCGGTTGTGCTGACTGCGGTGCCTGATTGGTGGCTGTTTTAAAAAAACTGTTTCCTTTCCCTCCTCTTCCGCCATGAGCAATGATTACTTCCTGCCCGTCACGTTCAATTTCAAAAAGTATTTTATCCGTTTCTCCATTTCGGACAACTGTGCCAATAGGTACTTCAATAATTTCGTCTTTACCATCAGCACCTGTGCAGTTATTGCTTCCCCCTTTCTCACCATTGGTACCCAGTACATGTTTGCGGTATTTAAGGTGCAGCAATGTCCATAATTGCCTGTTGCCGCGCAGAATGATATGGCCTCCTCGTCCGCCATCCCCTCCGTCAGGCCCGCCTTTAGGATTGTGTTTGCTTCGGTGAAAATGCACAAAGCCTGCCCCACCTGCTCCCGACTTGCAGTGAATCTTTACATAATCAATAAAATTGTTTTCAGGCATGGTTAATCTCTGTGAATTACAAAAGAATTTCTGAGTGGGGTGAAGATAGTGGCGATTGGGGATAGTGTTATTAGATAAAAGACCATGTTCTCCCTACTCCTCACTACCTTCTCCCCTCTCCTCACATCACCCTCACCTCCTTCACAAACTCGCCTCCCAACTCTTCGTTCATTCTCGTCTTTATATTTTCATTTTCAAAAATCAAATCATTCTTAAGCGGAGCGGAAGATATCCTGATAAGGAGAATTCCGTTTTTCAGAGAAATATCAACAGTCCGTTTGGCAATAGCCGTACCCATCAGTTTTTCCCAAATATGCGGTAGTTTTACCTGCAGAAGCTTATCGCGCAGTTTATATTCGTCAATCAGTTGATTGATGATTTTGCCGATAGGTTGTTCATTGATGTTTCTCATCAGATACGGATAAGCGCTGAGCCGTTTTTAATTCTGAAAAAGGAATGATCTATGCCGGCATTGTTTAGAATTGCATCAAGCCTGTACTCGGCTGTATGGGTAATAAACATTTGCCCGAAGTTTTGCTGCTGAACTAAATGTATGATCTGCTCTACGCGCGCATCATCAAGCCGGTCGAACAAATCATCAAACATCATGATTGGCTTCATGCATTTATGTTCGTAGATGTAATTGAAATGAGCAAGTTTCAATGCAATGAGCACCGACTTTTGCTGCCCCTGCGAGCCGTAGCGTTTTACGTTCATGCCGTTTACCGAAAAACTGAGGTCATCTTTATGAATGCCGGTGGTGGTAAATTGATTGGTGCAATCTTTCTGAAACGAAGAGTGCAGCAAATCAAGCGGAGTGTTTTCATGCAATTGAGATTCGTAAAGAAATCCGGTTTCCTCTGAGCTTTCTGTTATCAAATCATAAAAACGGATAAAATGTTTTTCAAATTCTTCGCAGAATTTTTTCCGCTCTGCATAAATACTTCCTGCAAAACCTGCCATTTGCTGATTGTAAACTTCGAGTGTTTCGAAATCCATCTTTGCACCAGCAGCATTTCTCAAGAGTACATTGCGCTGTTCAAGGGTGCGCAGATAACCGTTAAGCTGTTCAAGGTAGGTGCGGTTTACCTGTGAAATGATGCGGTCAATAAACCTGCGTCTTTCTTCGCTGCCGCCTGTAATCAGTTCATGGTCGGTAGGCGCAATCATAACAACAGGAAACAGGCCGATATGATCTGCAAGGCGCGAATACTCTTTGCCGTTAAGCCGCATCTGTTTTTTCTGCCCGGCTTTAAAATGGCAAATGACCTCCTCTTCTTTTCCGCTTTTTTCAAAAATTCCTTTAATCATCATCAGACTTTCACCGCGCATCATATTCTGTGCATCGGTAGCCGTGAAATAACTTTTGCAGAGGCTGAGGTAATGAATGGCATCCAGCACACTGGTTTTGCCGCTGCCGTTGGGTCCGGTCAGGCAGTTGATTCCTTCGCTGAACTGAAAAACAGCTTCGGGATAATTTTTAAAATGGAGCAATTCGAGCGAGCGGAGGTACATTGGCGTGCAAAAGTCGGAAATGAAAATCAACCGATGTACCCCCGCTTACTGTTTCCGTTGGTTTCATTCTGTAAATTCGCCCTGAAAAAATCATAAAACATGACTACGATGACTTCCGCTGCCTTCGATATTGACAGCGTACTTGAACAACTGAACATCCGAGACAAAAATCCGGGGGCCTGCACCGGAACCGTCTGGCTTAAAACTTCCGGTGAAACATTAGATTCTTACTCTCCTGCCGATGGACAAAAAATTGCTTCAGTAATACAGGGAACGGTTGAGGATTATGAAAAAATTATTGTTACTGCAAAGGCTGCCTTTCTTCAATGGCGGATGATGCCGGCTCCCAAACGCGGAGAAATAGTAAGGCAGATGGGCGATGCCTTACGCCAGTACAAAGAACCGTTAGGCAAACTTGTTTCCTATGAAATGGGAAAGATTTATCAGGAAGGATTAGGCGAAGTACAGGAAATGATTGACATCTGCGATTTTGCCGTTGGCCTTTCGCGCCAGCTTTACGGATTAACCATGCACAGCGAGCGTCCTCATCACCGTATGTACGAGCAATGGCATCCGCTCGGAATTGTGGGAGTTATTTCCGCTTTTAATTTTCCGGTAGCCGTTTGGAGCTGGAATGCCATGCTGGCTCTTGTTTGCGGTGATGTAGTGCTTTGGAAACCTTCTTCAAAAGTTCCCCTTTGCGCTGTTGCCGTTCATCAGATAATGGCTGAGGTGCTGAAAAAAAATAATGTACCCGAAGGCGTGTTAAATCTTATTGTAGCATCTTCAAAACAGGTGGGTGATAATTTTCTGGGCGACCACCGTGTGCCTTTAATATCTGCAACCGGAAGTACACGTATGGGTAAACGTGTCGGAAAAATTGTAGGTGAGCGTTTAGGCAGAAGCCTTCTGGAACTTGGAGGAAACAATGCCATCATCATTTCTCAACTTGCTGATTTGAATATGGCTTTGAGAGCCGTTCTTTTCGGAGCGGTAGGTACTGCCGGTCAACGCTGCACTTCCACACGCAGATTGATAATTCATGAAAGTGTGTATGACGATTTTAAAAACCGGCTGATTAAAGCTTATCAATCCATCCGCATCGGCCATCCGCTGCATGCCGATACGCTGGTCGGGCCATTGATTGATAAAAATGCAGTCCATGATTTTCAAAAGGCCATTGAGCGTGTTAAGAAAGAAGGAGGAACAATTGTTTATGGAGGCGAAACAATGGAAGGAAAAGGTTATGAAAGCGGCTGCTATGTAAAACCCTGCATTGCCGAGGTCGAAAAAAACCTTCCGATTGTTTGTGATGAAACGTTTGCCCCTCTGCTTTACATCATGAAATACCAAACAATAGAAGAAGCCATTGCCTTACAGAATGATGTACCGCAGGGATTATCATCATCAATTTTTTCGCAAAACATGCTTGAAACGGAAAAATTTCTTTCTCATGAAGGCAGCGATTGCGGCATAGCGAATGTAAACATCGGAACCAGTGGTGCCGAAATTGGCGGTGCATTCGGAGGTGAAAAAGAAACAGGAGGCGGACGCGAATCAGGAAGCGATTCATGGAAATTTTACATGCGCAGACAAACCAACACGATTAACTACTCTACCGAACTGCCGCTGGCGCAGGGAATTAAGTTTGATGTGTGATGAAAGACAAAGACTTCTTTCAGCGTGTGTATGAAATCGTAAGGCTTATTCCTAAAGGAAAAGTAACGAGTTATGGAGCTATAGCCAAAGCGCTTGGAAGCAGCTACTCTTCGCGCATGGTGGGATGGGCTATGAATGCATCGCATCATCAGAAGAAAAAAGTTCCGGCTCACCGCGTAGTAAACCGTAACGGCATGCTGACCGGCAAACATCATTTCGGCCATCCCGGCCAGATGAAAAGTCTTCTTGAGAAGGAAGGCATTAAAGTGAAAAATGATGTTGTTATTAATTTTGAAAAACATTTCTGGGATCCTTCCCTGCTTGCAGATTCCGTATCATGATAAAAAATATAATTGCTGTTTCCGTACTGGCCTTTTTGCTCAACGCCTGTAAAAAAGATGACTTCAGGCCGGTAAATATAACTTACCTTGTTACGGTTACCGATTCGAACACCGTTCGCATCACATACAACTCAGACTATTACTATGCATCAGGAATTCGCAAAGGCATTGAATTTACGAGCGAAGGAATAAGCTGGAATGCCTCACATCTTGCCACGAAGGAAGAAGAATACTACATAAAGGTAGAATACCTTAAGGAACTGAAACCCGAAATCAATTACAAAATACGCGTGGTGTTTAACGATACACTGGTAGTTGATTCGGCAGTGTTTACCAATGCAATACCTCTGGTAGAGTTAAGCGGAACTGTAAAGAATTAAGGTTTAATAACCGGCAGTAAAGCCCAAGACGGGTACAGTGAAGTGTTAAGCCGGCATCAGCGTAAGATCGGCAATAGTAATAGTATTGTTTTCGGCAAGCAGTGCTGCACGTTCTATGACGGCTTTAAGTTCGCGTACATTTCCGGGCCATTCGTATTCAAGCATGTATTTAACTGCCTCTTTCGAAATGTTGACTTGCTCCATTTTATTCTGTTTGCAATAATCTGTCAGGAAATTTTTTGCCAGAAGAATTATATCATCACCACGTTCGCGTAAGGGCGGAAGATGAATAAGGAAGCCCTGCAAGCGGTAAAATAAATCCTGGCGGAAGCGTCCGGCTTTTACCTCCTCGGCAAGGTTACGGTTGGTGGCTGCTATGAGACGAAAATCGAGTTTAATGGTTTTATTGCTTCCGATGCGTTGCACTTCGCGCTCCTGCAAAACCCGTAATACTTTAGCCTGATGGCTGAGGTTCATCTCGCCAATCTCATCCAGGAAGATGGTTCCTTCATTAGCTTCTTCAAACTTTCCGATTCTGCGGTCGCGGGCATCGGTAAATGCTCCTTTTTCGTGGCCGAATAATTCACTTTCTACAAGTTCTTCGGGAATAGCGCCCATGTTTACAATAACCAAGGGTTTACGGCTGCGGGGCGAATTGTAGTGAAGCGCTTTGGCTACCAATTCCTTTCCGGTTCCGCTTTCGCCCGTTACCAGCACCATCATGTTGCTTTTTTCAACTTTCTGAATTAATCGGAGGCTACGGAGAATTCCATTGCTGTTGCCAATGATATTGGAGTATTTGTTACGGTCAATGATCTGGTCTTTGAGCAATTCCACTTCCCTGCGCAAGGCAACATTCATGTTGAGATTGCGGATGGAGTTTTCAATATTGGCAAAGAGGTTATCATTCTTGATGATGTAATCCTGTGCTCCGCGTTTGTAAGAACTGACAACCACTTCAAGGTCTTCCTGACCGGAAACGATGATGCACAGAATGCCCGAGTCATAGGCTTTGATTTTTTCCATCATATCAAGGCCGTTCATGCCCGGAAGATTGTAATCAATAGAAACAATATCAGGCCGCTGATGCAGATTGGCAATACACTCTTCGGCAGAAGAAAAATGGATGATCTCATGATCCTGCGATTTGTTAATGGCCTGTTTCATCAGTGAAACAATGACCAGATCATCTTCAACAATAAAAATTTTAGCCATGATTATTTTGTTTGAATAGTTTGAATTTCTTTTTCAAGTTCTGCGAATGCTTTCTCGCAGGCTGCGCGTACTTCAGCGGCCATCACCGGAATCAACTCAAGATGAGTTTTTGTTTTCGCATACTCTTCCATCGTTGCTGTTTTGGCATTCATTTCCTTCATACCCACATAACTGAGTGAAGGTTTCAATTTATGAGAAGCTTGTCTTATTTTCTCCCAATCACCGGTTTTAATGCCCGAATCAATCTCATCTAAACTGACCGGGGCATTCTGTAAAAACAATGTGATAAACTCGCGGAAGAAGTCTTCATTGCCATCAGACATTTCCCGCAGGTAAGTAAGATCAGTAACCTTTGCAACAGGAGTCTGTTTCATTTTGGCATTCTCCTGTTTTCCGATAACGCTGTAAATAATCAGTTTCAAATCATCGGGATTGAATGGCTTTGAAATGTAATCATTCATGCCTGCATTAAGACATTTCTGTTCTTCTTCTTTATTGGCATGAGCGGTCATGGCTACTACCGGCTGATCGGCCATTTTTAATTCATTACGGATATATTTCACTACATCATAGCCCTTCATACCCGGCATTTCCACATCAAGCAGAATGACATCGTAACGGTTGCGTTCAATAAGTTCAATGGCAGTAAGCCCATCCGATGCACAGTCATGAGTAAAATTCCAGTCTTTAAGATACTTGGTTATGACAATACGGTTTATATCATTGTCTTCTACCACCAGCAAATGCAAAGGTTGATGATCTATTTCTTTGGCAGGTGAATGAAGAATTACCTCATTTTTTTCCTGTTCAACAGGGCAGATTTCAAACGGCAGGTTGAACGTAAAAACAGATCCAATGCCCGGAGTGCTTTCTACGCGTATTTGCCCGCCCTGCAACTCTATTAACTGCTTGCAGATATTCAAACCTAATCCTGTTCCGCCATACTTTCGGGTAATATCATCACCGGCCTGGGTAAACGAATCAAATATCTTGTGAATTTTATCGGCCGGGATTCCAATACCGGTATCGGATACGCTGACCTGAAGCATAACATATTTTTCATTGCTTTCAGCGCAGGTAACTTCTACAGAGACCTGCCCTTTTTCAGTAAACTTAACAGCATTACCGGTAAGGTTATTAAGCACCTGAGCAAACCGAACGGCATCGCCAACCAGTAATTCGGGAACGCAGCCGTTAACTTCGGCTTTGAATGATATTCCTTTCTTGGCAACTGTCGGGGAAACTATTTCAGATAGTGTATTGATAACAGCACGGATTGAAAAAGGCGCCTTTTCAAAAGTCATTTTTTCAGCCTGAATTTTGGAAAGGTCGAGTATGTCATTGATAATCACATGCAGGTTATCGGCAGACGATTTAATAGCTTCTATAAACCGAACCTGATCACTGTTGAGCGTAGTGCCAAGTAAGATTCCGGCAAGGTTGATAATACCATGAATAGGGGTTCGGATTTCATGGCTCATGTTGGCCAGAAATGTTTCTTTCAGTTTCTGCAGTTCATTGCTTTCGTTAATCTGTGTAAGCAATTCGTCCTGTTTTTGTTTATCCTGTGTTTTATCAAGAATGATTCCGCAAACGGAATTCATACCGGAACTGAAGTAACGGAATTCAAGAGTGCGTCCATTAATCTCCATCATGGATTCGGCCTGTGCTCCGGCTAATGCTTTGGTAAAGGCGGCAATGCTAACCGGAAATGAATCCTGCAGATCGTAGATAGATTTGTTGTGCAGAAAATCGCTGCTGAATGGAAGCAACTCTTCAGGTTTGCCATCTACAATACTGAAAATGCCTCCGGCATCAATGGTGAACATTACAGCCGGGAGGCTGCAAATGATCTTGCTGATAAGCGACTGGCTTTGCAGCAGCGAATGTTTAACAACTTCGGTTTTACTTTCAGCAGCACGTATTCTCAAAGCATTCTTCAGAATAATTCCTACATGATCGGCATTGATTAGCGGCTTGGGCAGATAGTCAAATGCTCCGGCTTTGATGCATTGTACGGCTAAGGATTCATCGCCATGGCCGGTCATCATGATACAAAGTATATTCGGATTTTCACTGACAATCTTCTGCAGCAACTCCATTCCTGAAATTCCCGGCAGGTTGACATCAACAAACATAAGGTCAGGAGCATTTTTCAAACATCCCTGCAACGCACTTTCAGCAGATGAGCATTCTGCAATTTCAACATTAAAACCTGACAGGCGGGCAGCACGGACAACGGCCATGCGGTCCATCTGGTCATCATCAATAATTACAATTTTAATTTTGTTTTCCATCAGATTATTTCAGGGCATTTCACAAAGCTGCCAGTAGGTATTAAGTACAGACACAGCGTTAACGAATTTTTCGAAAGATACCGGTTTTACAATGTAGCCGGCTACATTCAGATTGTAAGCTTCAAATTTATCCTTATCATCATTGGAAGTAGTCATGATGATAACGCTGATGAAGCGTAAAACAGGGTCTTTGCGCAGCTCACGCAAAAACTCAATACCGTTCATCCGCGGCATATTGATGTCAAGAAGTATGAGTCGAGGAGTAGGAATAATTTTCTGGCGGCCTTCGGTACCTCGGAGCAAGTCAAACGCGTCCATGCCGTTGTTGGCAACATGCAGAGGATTCTGAATGTTGTTCTTCTTAAAAGCGCGTTGCACATTCATTACATCAACCTGGTCGTCATCAACCAGCAAAATGTTATACAATTTGTTATTCATGGTTATGAGGTAATTTGGTTTGATTTTCAGATTCTGTAAGTAATGGCCATGTAAAATAAAAGGCAGCGCCATGTCCGGGCTGGGAGTCAACCCAAACTTTGCCGTTATGACCTTCAATAATTTTTTTAACAATGGCCAGTCCGATTCCTGAACCTTTGGTTTCATTATCATGCAGCGATTGAAACATTTCAAAAATGCGCTGATGATGTACAGGGGCAATACCCTGCCCGTTGTCTTTCACAAAAAACTGCAGACTGCCTTCGAGGGATGTTGCACCAATACTAACTTCGGCCTGTTCACCGGCATGCTTAACTGCATTGTTAATCAGGTTTGACATTACCTGCACAAACTGAGTTTTCTGCCCCAAAAAGGCGGGCATGTTTGATTGAATGTTCACTTTAATGGGTTTGCCCGAAGCAATCATTTCAACAATTTCGTTACAAACTTCAGCCGGAACAATCCATTCGGGTTTTAAATTTCTGCCGGAACGCGAATAAGAAAGAATTCCTTCTATAAGGTTTTCCATACCTGTAATTCGCGACTTTACCATATTGAATTGTTCTTTCATGGCTTCAGGAATCTCTTTTTCATAATCTTCTTCCATCCAGGTAATGATGCTGCTGATATTTCTAAGCGGGGCTTTCAAATCATGCGAAACGATGTAGGCAAACTGGTCAAGCTCTTTTACTTTTCTGCTAAGTTCATTATTAGCCTGAATCAATTCGTCTTTTTCAAAATGAAATCCCTTCTCTGACCTGCCTTCCATCTGATAGTAATGATTACTTATGCTCTCGAGAAGAGAAGATAACGCATCGTGACCTGCCGGCAGAAAGCCTAAGGTTTGGATAACCTGCTTTTGAATTAAAGGGTGAAGTTGCATATTCAGTTTTCGGAGATGGCGGTTACAATAACAGACTGTTTAAACAATTCGCATTTCAGATCAGGGCCAGCAGGAGCAATCTCACCGGGAGTAAATAATCCTGAAATGGCGGTGTGTGTTCCAAAAGCATTTTTTAAAGCACTAAGTTCTTCCGAAGTTCTGCCATTCAGCAGGGTTCTGCGCTCTGCACAACTCATGATAATGGCCAACTCGGGAGCTGGCAACTGATTCATGGTAACAGAGGCGGCACCGGCAGCTCCGCTGATTAGCGAATCGCAATCGGTACGCAGCAGGGAAACTCTGGAACCTTCAGGAACATTGCCCGAATACGTTATGCTGAACAATCCTTCATCAATAGATTGAATGGTACGGATAACAGTACCGGATGAGTTTTCAAAACGTACGGCAATAGGAAATAACATTTGCGAACCGGGCAGGTTGTACTTACGGTCGCGCAGATAGAGATTATACACTTCAAGAACAGGAATTCCTCCTAATTCATAAACGGTATTGTTCTTTGCACGGGTAACTTTTCTTTCAGGTCCAAAAGGCATCCAACCACTTTGATTGCCATAGGAAACCCGCAAATCCTTTCCATACAAACCAATACAGGCAATACGTCCTTCGGCTGGTTTATTATTCAATCCGATTAGCGAAGCCTGCTTATCCTGCGCACCGGCAAGTCCGCCCGTTATAATAACATCAGCAGGAAGATACTGTTGAAGACTGAAAACCAGTTGAGAGGCATTGACATGTTCTCCGTCACAAAAAACAATAATACTTCGCAGGCCATCATGTTCAAATGCTCTGGAAAGATAATAACCGGCTTCAAAACTGTTTTTGCTGGTCGCAATATCAGTGATGGCGGTTTTAGCTTTCGCTTTCTCGAAACGGATAGCCGTTAAAGTTAGCTCATCATCAGTAACTCTATCACCAATAAACTCTCCCGAAGCGGAGCTGATTAAAACCTGAGCCATCGGAAACATACCTGCGATTTCCTCGTGAAGGTTTCCTTTGCTCAGTAATCCTGCAGGGGCAAATGCCAGCACCAGATCCATTTCGTAATGCTCAACTTCATCATGCCTTGCCTCTATCCATCCACCGGTGGTTGAATACTTCTTTTGAATGATTTTCATGGTTTAAAAAAGGTTTGTGAAAACAGAACATTTTACTTTGAAAAGAATTAAAGGTTACAATTTGAAATCATGATTACCTGCACATTGCTATTTTTGGAAACTTGTAAAACGCCTTATGAAATATACTGCGCTTCCCAAAGAACTTTACATTGAAAACCGGAAAAAATTTATAGCGAATTTGAAACCCGGTTCCATAGCCATCTTTAATTCGAATGATGAAATGCCATTTAGCGGAGACCAGACTTATCGTTTTCGCCAGAACAGCGATTTGCTATGGCTTAGCGGCATTGACCAGGAACTTTCAACTCTGATTATTTTTCCGGATGCACCCCTACCTCAATACCGCGAGATTTTATTCCTGCGAAAAACAAATGAAAAAATTGCCGTTTGGGAAGGCCATAAATATACGGTTGAAGAAGCTCGCGCTCAATCAGGAATTCAAACCATCTTATGGAATGAAGAGTTTCAGCAGGTAATGACCATATTGATGAATCATTGTAAATGCGTTTACCTTAACCTGAATGAAAATGACCGCTGCTCCTGGTATGTGCCTTACAGGGATTTGCGTTTTGCCGAAGAATGGAAAAAGAAATATCCGGCTCATGAATACGAACGCTGCGGGCCTATTATGGCACAATTGCGCTCTGTAAAATCAAAAATTGAGATTGAAGCCATGCGCATTGCCTGCGATATTACCCGTAAAACATTTGAAAGAGTGCTTCGCTTTACCAGACCCGGAGTGATGGAGTATGAAATTGAAGCGGAAATTATTCATGAGTTCATACGCAACCGCGCAACCGGCCATGCTTACAACCCCATTATCGCTTCCGGAAAAAATGCATGCGTTCTGCATTACAATGACAACAATCAGGAATGCAAAGACGGTGAAGTTATACTTCTTGATTTTGGCGCAGAGTATGCTAACTATGCTGCTGATTTAACCAGATCTATCCCGGTTAGCGGAAAATTTACAAAGCGCCAGCGCGAAGTGTATGATGCTGTGCTGAGAGTTAAACGTGCAGCCTCAAAAATGCTCGTACCGGGCAATTATATTGAAAAGTACCATGCCGAAGTGGGCAAGCTGATGGAAGAAGAACTTCTGAAACTTAAACTCATTTCACCCGATGACATCAAAAACCAAAACCCCGAATGGCCGGCTTACAAAAAGTATTTCATGCATGGCACATCGCACTTTTTAGGCCTTGATGTACATGACATCGGCAACCGCTATGAACCCATGCGGGCCGGTATGGTATTTACCTGCGAACCCGGTATTTACATTCCCGAAGAAGGTCTTGGAATACGTATTGAAAACGACATTTTAATTACCGAAAACGGCCAGATTGACCTGATGGCTGATATACCTATAGAGGCTGAAGAAATTGAAGACATCATGCAGGGAGTAAGTGTTTAGGAAAAAGATTTCTTATTTATCTTTACTCTCTCAAAAACATAAGATTGCGGAATTTTATTTAAGTATTAAATCAGCATTATTTAATCTGTCTGAAAGGTTCTATTTCTTTTCAACAGCTATAGAAATTTTGAATGATGTTTTTGTTTCTTTGCATCGCTAACCACTACCCGTTTATTACTTACATTGAAACTTTAATAAAAAATATATGAAACATTTACAACCCAATCGTTTATTGCTGCTATTGGCAGCCATGTTCTTAAACTTTACCGGCTACAGTCAGACAGCACCAACAGCCCAATCGCTGCCTTACTCTCAGAATTTTTCTTCATTGGCTCATTCAAGTACCACTTATCCGACAGGATGGCAGGGATGGAATTTAGCAACAGCTATGAGCAGTTCATTCCGAACTAATGCACCCACAGGCGACAGGGCATTAACCGCGTCCAGTTCAGCAAGCACCAATTCGGGTGGCGTACACAATTACAACGGAAAGATAGGCATGCTCGGCAGCGGTTCTGTTGATCCTTCCATAGCACTTGCCATAAACACAACCGGCCATTTCAATGTGTCAGTTAGTTTTGATGCTATGACCATTCGTAATCCCTATGACGGTGGTTCAAATACCAGAATAAATGGTTTGGATTTGCAATATGCTGTTGGCAGCATAACCGGAACATGGACATCCGTTACAGGACTTACGGATGGTTTTTACCAAAACAATACGACAACACAAACAGGCAGCGGTGTTACCACACCACAAAATCTGCAATCATTTACATTAACACTACCATCAGCCTGTAATGACCAAAGCACCGTTTATCTGCGCTGGGCTAACCGCGATATTAGCGGTGCAGGCAGCCGTGCCTCCTTTGCCGTAGATAACATCAGCATCTGTCCAAGCAATCCAACTCCGGCAGTAAGTATTGCTTTAACCACAGGAACCAACCCTGCCTGTACCGGCACATCGCTTACATTTACCGCTACTCCAACCAATGGCGGTACTTCGCCTTCGTTTCAATGGAAACTAAATGGTGGCAATGTTGGCACTGATTCCCCAACTTATACGCTCACCTCACCTGCCAACGGAGATATTGTTTCCTGCGTGCTTACTTCTAATGAATCATGCATCAGTTCGCTTACAGCCAATTCAAATTCCATCACTTTAACCATCGAAAACCCGGTTACGGCAGCTCCCGTAATAACATCCTTTCCGGCCACAGCCTGCCCCGGTGATTTTACAACATGGACCATCAATCCCGTGGCAAATGCCACCAGCTACGATTGGTATGGCACATTCCCTTATGTCAACATCTCCGGTTCCGGAACATCTGTAACTGTTGAACATTTAGCAACATCTTTCTCAGGCTATGAAGTAAATGTAAGAGGTCAGAATACTTGCGGAGTGGGCCCTGCTTCCAAAAAATGGTCGCGCAGAACTGTTAGTGTACCCGGTTTAAATGGACCGGCCTTTGCCTGCCCCGGCCAAACCAAAACATACACCATACCAACAGCCATTACTGGTGCGTTAAGTTACACCTTTACCGCTCCTGCAGGTGCTGATATTTTTGATGGCGTAAATACAGGAAATCCGCTTACTACCAATGCACTTTCTGTGGATGTAACCTTCCCGATAAGTTTCACTTCGGGAAGTGTATGTGTATATGCAACCGGACCTTGCGAAGCCACTGTTACACGTTGCATTGCTGTTAAAAGCACTCCTGTTATTTCATCAGCCATTACCGGCAGTTCCTCAGTTTGCCCTCCTGTAGCTTCAACCACCTATAGCATTGCTCCGGTGGCTGGTGCAACTTCTTACCAATGGACTTTACCTGCGGGCATGACGATGATTAATGATTTGGGAACTTCGGCTGAAGTGTCTATTTCAGGATCATTTGTGAGCGGAAATATATGTGTAGCTGCTAATTACGGCTGTGGTTTTGGCGCCAACCGTTGTCTCAATGTAAAAAGTCAGAAACCCGCTACCCCAGGAAGTATGACAGGCCCGATTGCCGGAGTTTGCAATGGCGCTTTTAATTATACTGTTCCGCTTGTATCCGGAGTAACCTACAACTGGTCGGCTACCAACAGCGCTACTGTTACTCCATCAGGTAATACAGCCAATGTTGATTTTAGTACAGCGACTGCATTTCCGGTTAATGTTTGTGTTACGGCATCGAATGCCTGTGCTACAAGTGCAGCCCGTTGCCTTAACAGTATTAAGGGAATACCAGCCAATCCGGCCACGCTTAGCGGTTCTACAACAGAATGTAAAAATGCTACAGGCATTGCATACAGCACATCAGGTTCTGCGGGTGCCAGTACTTACCGATGGTCAGCGCCAGCAGGCAGCGTGGTAAGTGATGGCTCATTTACAGGAAATCCTCTGGTTACAACAGCAACATCAGTAACTATAGACTTTGGTTCTGTAAGCGGCAGTGTGGGTGTAATTGCGCAAAATACCTGCGGCAACAGCGGAACAAAAGCTCTATCTGTAACCTTAACCAATTGCGAACGCATGTTTAATGAGGCAGAGGTTGCAACATCTATTTTTCCAAATCCGGTTAAAGAATTTGCCGAAATAAAATATGTTGCTGACAAAAACGGCATTGCTACCATTCAACTTTATGATTTAAGCGGCAGGATTATTTATTCCAATAATGTATTGGCACAGCAGGGATTAAATGAGTTTCCGGTTTACTTCACCTCTACTGCAAAGGGAGCATATATTCTTTCTGTTATACAGGACGGAAATTCAGTACGGCTTCCTGTTCTTGTAGAATAATATAATTTGTCATGGTTAAAAGCGGGGGCTTGCGTCCCCGCTTTTTTGTTTATAGCAATCACCAGCTTTTATCAGAAAGTCTTTTCATTAAAAATGAATCATGAAGTAGTATGGCTTTATTTACATTTGCCGCCTTTAAAACTTAACCGGCTGCTTTCCAGCATCCTATCTTAAACCGATAATCAATTTAAAACAAATATGACCACACAAACACTCATTATGATTGTTCCCGCTTTCGGGATTCTTGCGCTGCTTTACACGTTTTGGAAATCAGCATGGATAGGAAAACTTGATGCAGGCACCGACCGCATGAAACGTATAGCCGGCCACATTTCGGAGGGAGCCATGGCATTTCTGAAAGCCGAGTACCGCGTTCTTGCAGTTTTCGTTCTCTGTGTTGCAATTCTTCTGGGGGTAACGGCCAATAAAGAAACTTCCTCGTGGATGGTAGCGGTTTCCTTTATTATGGGTGCTTTATGCTCAGGCCTGGCAGGCTTTATCGGAATGCGCGTGGCTACCAAAGCCAACGTACGTACTACCAATGCTGCACGCACCAGCCTTGGCAAAGCCCTTGAAGTAGCTTTTGCCGGTGGCTCTGTAATGGGAATGGGCGTAGTTGGGCTGGGGGTTCTTGGTCTCAGCACACTCTTTATCATTTACGGCAATATGTTCGGTACGGACACTCATGACAATCTCTCAAGAGTAATTACGGTGATTACCGGATTCTCTTTCGGTGCATCATCCATTGCATTGTTTGCCCGTGTAGGCGGTGGTATTTATACCAAAGCTGCCGATGTAGGCGCTGACCTTGTTGGTAAAGTGGAAGCCGGTATTCCGGAAGATCATCCCCTTAATCCTGCAACCATTGCCGATAACGTAGGTGATAACGTGGGAGATGTGGCCGGTATGGGTGCTGACTTGTTTGAGTCTTACGTAGGCTCCATTGTTGGAACTATGGTTCTTGGCGCTGCTTTTATGGGTGCCGGTTTTGCCGATGAATTTAACGGTCTTTCGGCTGTATTGCTTCCGTTAGCACTGGCAGCCTGCGGAATTGTAATGTCCATTTTAGGAACATTCATGGTGAAAGTAAAAGAAGGCGGAGATCCGCAAAAAGCTTTAAACATGGGAGAATTTGGTTCTTCCATCCTGATGATTATTGCATCCTGGTTTATCATCAAAGGCATGTTGCCCGAAACATGGACTTATGCCGATCCATTATATACAAACCCTGACGGTTCACCAAACACATACACCTCTACCGGAATTTTCATTGCTACCATCATCGGTCTTGTTGCCGGTTTATTGGTTGGATTGGTAACCGAATACTTCACCGGCACCGGCAAAAAACCTGTACTATCCATCGTACAGCAATCTTCAACCGGAAGCGCCACCAACATTATTGCCGGTTTAGGGGTGGGCATGATGTCAACTGCTATTCCTGTTTTGCTGATTGCATTCTCCATCATCGGAGCATTTCATTTCGGAGGCTTGTATGGAATCGCCATTGCGGCCGTTGGAATGTTGAGCAATCTTGGAATTCAGTTGGCAGTTGATGCTTACGGGCCAATCTCTGACAATGCAGGAGGTATTGCCGAAATGGGAGAGCTTCCGAAAGAAGTACGCAAACGCACTGATAAATTAGATGCCGTAGGTAACACCACTGCCGCCATCGGAAAAGGATTTGCTATTGCCTCTGCTGCTCTTACTGCACTTGCACTTTTCGGAGCATATATGACGGCAGCACACATTAAAACTATTGATATTTCTAAAGCCAATGTAATTGCCGGGTTATTCATAGGAGCCATGCTGCCGTTTGTATTTTCTGCTTTAGCCATGGGTGCTGTCGGTCGCGCTGCCATGAGCATGATTCAGGAAGTACGCAGGCAATTTAATAACATTCCTCAACTGAAAGCAGCTCTGGAGGTGATGCGCAGAAACGAAGGAAAAGAAATGAATGACTGGAATGATGCTGATAAAAAAACTTTTGAAGGTGCTGACGGATATGCCGAATACGGCAAGTGTGTTGAAATAAGCACACAATCGGCCATCAAACAAATGGTGTTGCCCGGATTGATGGCAGTAACTGTTCCTATTGCTATTGCATTTCTTCCCGGCTTTGGCCCTGAAGCATTAGGCGGTTTGTTAGCCGGTGTTACGGTTTCCGGTGTACTGATGGCTATTTTCCAGAGTAATGCCGGTGGCGCCTGGGACAATGCCAAGAAAATGTTTGAAGAAGGTGTGGAAATTGACGGTAAGAAATACTTCAAAGGCTCCGAGCCTCATAAAGCTGCTGTGGTAGGCGATACAGTGGGCGATCCGTTTAAAGATACCTCCGGCCCATCATTGAATATCCTTTTAAAACTCATGAGTGTGGTAGCGCTTGTTATTGCTCCGTTAATTGCGCTTAAACCTTTTGAAGAAAAAGCTGCTGCTCCTGTTGCCGCTGCTGAAATAAAAGCTGCTTTTGCAGACATTGCTACTATACCGTCAGAAAAACTTGACTTCGACCTTGCTCATACCTTTACACAATTCACCATTAAGCACTGGTTAGCCAATGCCAAAGGAACTATGAATGTTTCATCAGGTGCATTTACAAAAGCTGACGACTGGAAACAGTCAACCCTTGAAGTAAAGTATGATGTTAATACCATCAACACTTCCAATGAAATGCGTGACGGCCATCTTAAAGGCCCGGATTATTTTGATGCCGCTAAATTTCCTGAGATATCCTTCGTTTCTTCTCAGCTCAACGAATCAGACAATGCACAGTATCAGTACAAAGCCACAGGCGAACTTACCATCAAAGGAAAGTCTCAGCCTCATTCCATTTATTTCAATTACTTAGGCGAAAATTTGAATTCTTTTGACAGCAGTACTGTTTATTCTTTCGAAGGCATGACAACCATTAATCGTAACGACTTTGGCGTTGGCGGACCAAACCTTCCTTTCATGGGCGATGTGGCTACGCTCAACTTTACCATAGAATGCATTAAAAAATAAATCCAGCAATCTTTAACAGAAAGCCCGGTAATCAAAAGTTGCCGGGTTATTTATTCCTGCATGATGATGTATGCCATTCATCAAAAAACCTGATGACACTCGCCTAGTTTTGCCTCCTTCAAAATAAAAAATGAAACAGAACTTCTTCAGCATGCTAATGATTGCTTTTGCTGCATTCATCATCTCCTGCCAACCCAAAAAAGAAACGCCCGCACCTGATGAACTTGCCTCTCATGTGGATTCAGGCATTAATCCCGGTGAAGATTTTTTTCAGTTTGCCAACGGCAAATGGTTTAATAAAAATCCTATCCCTGCCAGCGAATCGTACAACGGCCTGTGGAAAACCATTCAGGATACCATTAATGAATCCGTAAAACAGATTTGCCTGAGCTCAATGTCTGCCAATGCCGAAAAAGGAAGCCACAAACAGAAAATTGGCGATTTCTATTTCACAGGAATGGATTCCGTTTCCATTAACAAGGAAAAACTGAATGCCATCAGCGATGAATTGAAAAACATTCAAAACATTAGTTCCATCAGCGACCTGGCTTCTGCCATTGCTCACCTTCATACCATCGGCAGCAGACCTTTAATGAACGTTTATGTAAGTCAGGATTATATGCTCAGCGATAAACATGCTGTTTTTTTCTGGCAGGGAGACTTAGGATTGCCCGACCGCGATTATTATTTCGATAACGATTCACGCACACAAAATATCCGAGCAGAATACATAAACTACCTGAACAATGTTTTTAAAACATTGGGAAATGATGAAACAACAGCCTCTGCCAAATCAAAATCTGTTTTCGAACTTGAAACATCTCTTGCCAAATCAAGCCGCAAATTAGAAGCACTTCGCGATCCGTTTGCCAATTACAACAAAATGGATGCAGCGCGTTTCAAAGCCATGCTTCCTTTGTTTGATACCGATGCATACCTGACCGGAATAAACCTAACCAATCCTGATACAGTGATTATAGGCCAGCCTGAATTTTTTGCAACCCTGAATACCGAACTGAAAAAAAATTCTCTTGATTCCTGGAAAGACTATCTGAGTTTTCACCTGATTAAAAGTATGGCGCCTTTTCTTGATGACAGCACTTTTATGCAGCACTTCCGGTTTTACTCAACCGTATTGAGAGGTGTTGAAGTTCCGCGCGACCGATGGAAACGTGTGGTGATGACCACCGATAACATGCTGGGTGAACTTATCGGACAGGTCTATGTAAGTGAATATCTCCCAAAAGGCACCAAAGAAAAACTGATGGAAATAGGAATGGCTATTAAAGATGAGTTTGCCAACCGCATTAAAACACTTGATTGGATGAGCAATGCCACCAAAGAAAAAGCATTGGCCAAACTGAATACCATGATTTTTAAAGTAGGCTATCCTGATAAATGGAAAGACATGAGCGCCCTCAGCATTGAACGCGATGTGTATGCCAAAAACATTATCCGCGCCAATCAGTGGGAATGGAATTACATGATCAATAAATTCGGAAAACCGGTTGACCGCACCGAATGGCACATGTATCCGCAGACGTACAATGCCTATTACAATCCTTCTAACAATGAAATTGTAGTGCCTGGCTGCAACATAATTGTACCGGGCTATGAACGTAAGCTGGCTGATGATGCCATCCTCTACTCCATTATCGGAGGCTCAACCTTCGGGCATGAAATAACGCATGGTTTTGATGATCAGGGCAGCAAGTTCGATGACCGTGGCAACCTGAGTAACTGGTGGACAGAAGAAGACAGTCTTAAGTTTTTTGCAAAAACAAAAATGATTGTTGAACAATACAACAACTACACAGTACTCGACAGCCTTAGCCTTAATGGTGATGCCACACAGGGTGAAAACATTGCCGACCTTGGCGGTATCATGATGGGTTACGAAGCCTTTAAGAAAACAAATCAATTCAAAGAAGGAAAAACCATTGGCGGCTACACTCCTCAGCAACGTTTTTTCCTTGCTTATGCACTGGCATGGATGATTAACATACGCCCCGAAGCACTGGCCACTCAGGTTAAAACCGATGTGCACTCACCGGCACGCTTTCGCGTTATCGGGCCTTTAAGCAACATGACTGAGTTTTACGAAGCGTTTAATATAAAAGAAGGCGATGCCATGTACCGCAGCCCTGAGATGAGGATTAAAATCTGGTAGTTTTTGATTCCCGCACATCATTGCAAAGCGGTCAGGAGCGGCAAAACATGACAGTTGAAGCAATCTTATTCAACAATGCTGCACTGATTATTAGGCCGTGAATCGGTGAAATGATTGCAGCGACTCTGATCGTTCAGTTAAGATCCTGAAAGGAGGATAGTTCATTACCTCTATGTTAAAACCTTATGTCACCCTTTCGGGGTTCCGGGCAATAAGAGCAATCGTTCTACAATTATTCTATCCCTTCGGGATTTTGATGCATTGCTTAATTGATGTACAGGAATTGAATGAATCATAAACACATTATGAGTGCCATTGAATCTCTGAAACATAAAGTCTATTGAATATTACCGAAGTTTCGCTACAAAATGAGGGTAAGGTTTTACCTATGGGGTGATAAAAAAAGAGGGTTATTTTTGGAAGATGAAAAATTACAGCACCCCGGGAAGTTCGCTAATCCTGCACTCGTCAGTACGAAAAGCGAACTTTTTTATTGATTCAGTGCTGATATTTAGTTGTTGGCTGCCAGTGTATGACGACACTGCAACCATTGAACAGACGACTAAAAATTGAACATTAAAACAAGGACAAACCATTTTGACAGGTGACCAACATACAGAATATATTTCAAGAGGACAAAGAGTAAGCCGACCTGTCTGCCGAACAGGCAGGCACTCATTGCCGACCCTTCAGTATTTTTTATTTTCCCCACCGCACATTTTTTTTAATTTAATTTAACAACGCAATTGGTGGCACATTTGCAAAACCGAACTTGCCCAAGCAAAAGCTAAGTTTTGCAAAAGAGCCACCAAGCCAATGCACAAAGACAGACACAAAATGACAACGAACTAACACGACAGAAAAGAAGGGCAGCAGCTAACAGCGGTAACCGTTGCACAACCACCTGATAAGCCAAATCATTTCAGCCGCAGCCGAGTTTCAATTTCTATTACGCATCACAACGAGCGGTACAACCCGAAGGCCGGGTTTCTGTAATGTATGATG
>CAADHD010000007.1 GCA_900696575.1 uncultured Bacteroidota bacterium | reverse complement strand
TATGCTGAGATAATTATTGGGGAGATGCCACATTCTTCGGCATGACATGCACTAAGGGGTTTTGCCGGAGAATAAACATCGGAGAATAGTCGCGGAATTAAATTATTCCGGGTTTGTCATGCCGAGGTACGAGGCATCTCCCTGTAATAAAAAATTTTCTTTTGCAAAAGAATTCTTTGAGTAGTATTGCTTTCTTCCGAAAAATCATGAAGCCTATCGGAACGCATAATTATTTTGTGTACATCCTTACTACCCGGAATAACACTGTGCTTTATACAGGTGTTACCAATGATTTGAAGCGGAGGCTTCAGGAGCATATAGCGGATAGCCTAAGCGAAAAGAAAACTTTTGCAGGGAAGTATAATTGTACATACCTGGTGTATTACGAGCGGCATCAGTGGATTCAACATGCCATTGAGAGGGAGAAAGAAATAAAAGGTTGGCGAAGAGAAAAGAAGGTTGCTTTAATAAAAGATATGAATCCTGAATGGCGGGTGCTGAATGAGGATGTGATGGAGGAGTGATGGGGTTTAATTGAAAAGTGATTACCAAAATTATTCCGGGTTTGTCATGCCGAGGCACGAGGCATGATAAGCACTGAGGGGTTTTGCCGGAGAATAATCATCGGAGAATAGTCGCGGAGTATTTGTTGGGAGATGCTTCCTTCGTCAGCATGACAAGCACAGAAGAAAATGCGCGGATGAACAGTCAAAGGGGATTTGTTGGGAGATGCCCCATTCTTCGGTATGACATGCGCTGAAGAGTGGCCCGGAAGGTGGTTCTGAAAGCAGCTAATTACTTGCCGGTAAAAAGCTCTTGTACTTTGAAGTAAACCTCTTTTTTGCGCCCGTAATAATCAATCATGCTCCAGGAAATGCCGGGCCAGCAGTCGTTAAGCTGCCAGAGGAGCGAACCCATGCAAAAGGGCTTTGCTTTCAGGTGTGCTCTGATACCGGTAGCCATACCTTCAGCCTGCAATTGCTGGCTGAGGCTGATGTATTGGTCCAGTGAAACAGGAATTTTTCCAAACTGGCGAAGCATGTATTTATTGATGATGGCAAAACCGCGGTGATGTTTCTGATGGGAGCGCAGGGCGGCATTGTTCAACTCGCCTGCTCCACCGAAGCTATTGATAGTTTCCATAACGGGCAAAGACTGAAAGCCGAACTCGCTCATAAAACGCGGAACAAGTTTTTCGTAATTACTGAAAGGTGCTTCATCGTGCCAGACGAACCAGTTGTGCGCATCGCCCATACGGGTATGGAGGCTGTCGCCCCGGCCAAAGGTTGGCGATGATTCGTGATAACCGAGATTTGAAAATTGATTTACGGCAGCCGGCAATGCATTATTGAAAACAGATTGATAGCCTATCCAGAGGTTTTCTCTTTCTGCGGTGGAATAATCATTCTGCCATCCCCAGCGGTGCCAGCCTTCGCTTACTTCGTTATTTCCGCACCAGAGAGCCAAAGACGGATGCCCGTTCAGGCGCAATACCTGATGCCGGGCTTCAGATTTTATGTTTCCGATAAAGGCATCATCCACCGGATACATGCCGCAGGCGAACATGAAATCCTGCCAGATAAGAATGCCAAGACTGTCGGCCAGATCATAAAATATTTTCTTCTCATACACACCCCCGCCCCATACGCGCAGCATGTTCATGCCGCAGTTTTTAACATCGGTAAGCAGGCTGCGGTATTGGTCATCGGTTACACGGTTAAGAAACACATCCTGCGGCACGTAATTGGCACCCTTCATAAACACAGGCCTGCCGTTAAGGCTGAAATAAAAAGAGCTTCCGGCAGAATCTTTTTCCTGAATAAGGCGAACGGTACGGAGGCCTGTTTTAACTCTTTGAACAATGCTTTGCCCGTTGGTGCCCGTAAGATCAAAATGAAATTCATAAAGAGGCTGAAGGCCTTCGCCATTACACCACCACAGTTCAGGATTTTTAAGGGTAAAAGGAATAAACACCGTGTTTTCACCATTGCCGCACTGCACTTCGGAGTAAAGAACCCTGCTTCCGGAAAGCAAGGAGCCGGAAATAACGATGGGCATATCCTCCTTTGAAATAAAAGTAACGGCAGCACGCAGGTATGCGGTTTGACCGGTAACGGAATCGTTAAGGACGGAGAGGTAAGGAACCGTGAAATTATTATATGCTTCGAGTTTTACCCCCTGCCAGAGGCCGCAGGTTACGAAGCGCGGAGCGAAGTCCCATCCGAAATGATACTGCGCCTTACGCGCCATTACCGGGCTGTTACCCGGCAGGTTTTTAATCGGGTAGTTGCGGTAAAGCGAATCGGCAATCAGTGCTGCGGGATGAAACACGATTTCGATAAGATTATCCTCTTTCAGAAGTTTTTTTACATCCGCTCTGTAAGGCCGGAACATATTGCCCGCCTGAAGTATGCGATTTCCGTTGAGGAATACATCAGCGTAAGTATCCACTCCTTCAAAAATGAGGTCAATGTTTTTAAATGATTTCAGTTTATCCTCCACTCTGAACAATTTGCGGTATTTCCACCGGGAGGAGTCAATCCATCCGAGTTGACTTTCGTTATCGGCATAAAACGGGTCGGGGATGAAATGATGATTGAGCAAATCGGTATGAATGGAAAAAGGGGCATCGGTTTTATGCCAGGCATCGCGGTAAAAAAACTCCCAGTTGCGGTTAAGGTTTTGTGACGGTTGGCTTAATGAAGTTATAGACCAAAACAGAAAAACAGGAATGAGAAAATTTTTCATCACAGCAAATATGCAAGAAGTGGAAATAGGGCAGCGTGTCGCTTTCATAAATGGCCGGTCTGATGATGTAAACCCTTGCTCTCTTTTTCCTTAAAAGTCGCGGAGGGGAATTATGCATGAGGTCTAATACAAGTTTCACACATTTGCAACCGCAAAAAAGATATGACTACCGGGAAAGGTCCTAATTTTTTAGAAGAGATAATAGCTGAAGATATAGCCAACGGCAAACATGGCGGGAGAGTGCTTACGCGCTTTCCGCCTGAGCCGAACGGCTACCTGCATATTGGACATGCGAAGTCAATTTGCCTGAATTTCGGAATTGCCAAAAAGTATGGCGGAAAAACCAACCTGAGGTTTGATGATACCAATCCTGAAACAGAAGATACCGAATATGTTGACAGCATAAAGGAAGACATAAGGTGGCTGGGTTTTGAATGGGCGAACGAATTTTATGCATCGGATTATTTCGGGAAGCTTTACGAATTGGCCGTAAGGCTTATTAAAAAAGGATTGGCGTATGTAGATGATTCGTCAGCCGAAGAGATAGCGAAGATGAAAGGAACACCCACGGAGCCGGGAAAAGATTCGCCCTGCAGAAACCGGACAGTTGAAGAAAATCTTGACCTGTTTGAACGGATGAAAAACGGGGAGTTTAAGGAAGGAGAAAAAGTTTTACGGGCAAAGATTGACATGGCCGCGCCCAACATGCACCTGCGCGACCCGCTGATGTACCGCATAAAGCACGTACCCCATCACCGTACAGGAAGAGAATGGTGCATTTACCCGATGTATGATTTTGCACATGGACAAAGCGATTCGATAGAAGAAATAACGCACAGCATCTGTACGCTGGAGTTTGAAGTACACCGCCCGCTGTACAACTGGTTTATTGAAAAGCTGGAAATTTTCCCATCACAACAATATGAATTTGCAAGGCTTAATCTCAGCTACACGGTAATGAGCAAGCGCAAACTGCTGCAATTAGTAAAAGAAAAACATGTTGACGGATGGGATGACCCTCGCATGCCAACCCTGAGCGGATTTCGCAGGAGAGGCTATACCCCGGAGAGCATCCGAAATTTTTGCGATACGATAGGAATAGCCAGACGCGAACACGTAATTGATGTGGGGTTGCTTGAATTTTGCATTCGCGAAGATTTAAACAAGCGCGCATGGAGAAGAATGGTTGTACTGAACCCGGTGAAGGTGATTATTACCAATTATCCGGAAGGGCAGACAGAAAATTTTAAATCGGAAAACAACCCTGAGGCAGAAGATAAGGGCGGATATCGCGAAATAAGTTTTTCGCGCGAAGTGTATATTGAGCGTGATGATTTTATGGAAACCCCTCCGAAAAAATACTTCCGGCTTACTCCCGGGCAGATGGTGCGGCTGAAGAATGCTTACATCATCCAATGCGAAAAAGCGGTAAAAGACAAGAGCGGAAACATAACGGAAATACATTGCAGCTACATCCCCCAAAGCCGCAGCGGAAACGATACGAGCGGTATAAATGTAAAAGGCACCCTTCATTGGGTTGATGCCAATAATTGTACCCCGGTTGAAGTGCGATTGTACGACCGGTTGTTTAAATCGGAAAAACCGGGCCTGGAAGAAGATTTTGCAAATGATTTGAATCCCGGTTCGATGCAGGTAATCAAGAATGCGATGGCTGAGAAGTCATTGGCCTGTGCAAAACAGGGCGAACATTACCAGTTTTTAAGGCTGGGGTATTTCTGCGTTGATAAGAATTCGGGTGACGGCAACCTTGTTTTTAACCGAACGGTTACTCTGAAAGACACATGGGCAAAAGAGCAGAAGAAGAATTGAAAGATGAAAGCCGAAATAGCCGTTGAAGGAATAGAATGCTATGCATATCATGGATGCCTTAAGGAAGAATCGTTGATCGGAGGAAGGTATGAGGTAGATGTTTTTTTTACAACGGATATTACGGAGGCAGTTGCCGATGATGATTTAAGTAAAACGATTGACTATGTAAAAGTGAATGCCATAGTTCAGCAGGAAATGAAGCAGCGCTCAAAACTGATTGAGCATGTAGCAGGAAGAATTCTGAAATCATTGCGGAAAGCGTTTCCGGATTGTGAGCAAATAAAAGTACGCGTTACCAAGCTGAGCCCTCCGGCAGGATATTTCATGGGCAAAGCATCGGTAATTATTGTTGATAACCTGCATTCGCCAAAATAAGCGGGTGGTTTGTCAAATAAATTTTGATTTCCATTTTCAATTCTTATGGTTTGCCTGATGCGATCAAGGTCGCGTGGCCGAGTGGCAGGCAAAAGTCCGCAAGACTTTTTACGGTAGTTCGAATCTATCCGCGACCTCAAAAGTCCGCCAGAGTGCGGACTTTATCTTTTAAAAAGATGAAATGATTTATGTTTGTGCCGCAAAACCGGGTCGCGTGGCCGAGTGGCTAGGCAGAGGTCTGCAAAACCTTGTACAGCAGTTCGAATCTGCTCGCGACCTCACTAACCTGACTGCACAACACCGGGCCTATAGCTCAGACGGTTAGAGCACCTGACTCATAATCAGGTGGTCCCTGGTTCGATCCCAGGTGGGCCCACTCTCTTTTTTGGTTAGGTTTTCACTTCTTTTGTCATGCCGAGGTACGAGGCACTCTCCCAACAAGTGCTCCGTGACTTTTTACCGATGCTAATTGCTTAGCTTTACAAATGCAATTGCGAGGGTTGTCATGCCGAGGTACGAGGCACTCTCCCAACAAGTACTCCGCGACTTTTTACCGATGCTAATTGCCTACCGTTACAAATGCAGTTGCGAGGGTTGTCATGCCGAGGTACGAGGCAC
>CAADHD010000006.1 GCA_900696575.1 uncultured Bacteroidota bacterium | reverse complement strand
CTCACACCCGAACTGTTACACAACTGCACCTGGGGTTGGAGCGCAGTAAATGCAACAGGTATCAAACAATATTACAAATGTAAAAACAAACGAAATATAAAAAGCAAGGGTTGTTGAAAAGTTAAATAGGAATTGAAGCGAAATACGATGAATGTATGATGTCATTTTCATGCCGGAATAGGCGCAATTAGTTCAATGGTTATGCATTGTACCGGTTAGTTTTTTCAGGCAGGCTCATCCACATACCTCAACCTTCACACCTCCTTATACAGCGTATCCCTCTCAACCGGTTCAAACCCGGCTGATGAAATGAGTTCTTTTATTTCAGCAGATGACATGGCAGGATTTTGCTCTTCAGATCCTGCCATGCTGTAAATTTTGGTGCTGTCGTCAATAGTTCCATCTAAATCATCCACACCGTAAGAAAGCGAAACCTGAGCAGTGGCCTTACCAATCATGGGCCAGTAAGTTTTAATATGGCCGAAGTTGTCAAGGTAAATTCTTGAAACAGCATAGTTTTTCACATCTTCAATCATGGTTACTTCCGGCAGATGCGACATGGCATTATTCTGATTGCGGAATTTAAGAGGGATGAAGGTGTTGAATCCACCGGTTTTATCCTGAAGCTTTCGCAGCCTTTCCATGTGATCAATACGGTGAGTATAACTTTCAATATGCCCGTAGAGCATAGTGGCATTACTGTGCATTCCCAATTCGTGAGCGGTTTGATGTATGGCTAACCATTCATCAGCATTGCATTTATCGGCACAAATTTCTTTTCTGATTTGCTCATCAAAAATTTCAGCACCACCACCGGGCAGACTGTCAAGCCCGGCATCTTTCAGTTTCAAAAGTCCCTGGTGGTAATTCAATCCTGCTTTGCGGATCATATAATCCAGTTCAACGGCAGTAAAAGCTTTGATGTGCAAATCAGGACGATGTTGTTTTATCTGCCGGAGCAATTCGCAGAAAAATTCAAGATTCATTTTCGGATGAACGCCTCCTACAATATGTACTTCGGTAACCGCTTTTCCGTCATACTCTTTCACTTTACCAAGCATCTGTTCAATGCTGAGTTCCCAGCCTTCATCGCGGTGTTTATACATGCGCGAATAAGAGCAGAAGTTACAGGTGAAAACACACACATTGGTTGGCTCAATATGAAAATTACGGTTGTAAAAAACTTTCCGTCCGTGTTTATTTTCACGGATGGCATGTGCTGTCATCCCGAGAACAGATACATCGCCATGTTCAAAAAGATAAATTCCTTCTTCGGGTGCAAGACGGTTTCCGTTCAAAGCTTTCAGGCAAATGTCTTTCACATGCCTGTCAACAGCAGGCGCTTGAGTAATCAGTTCTTCAATTTCAGTCATTGATTTTTACAAATTTAGCGGCTGCTTCTTTGGTGTCGGACATTACATATACAAAGTAAACACCCTGCGAAAGGGAATGGATGTTTAGAGTAAAACCGAATCCTTCTGTTGAATTTTCTTCTTTTTCCATCAGCACTTTACCGCTTACATCAACAATTTTTACCCGTGCTTTGTTCGAGAGTTTAAAAGAAGATTGAATGTTGATGAAATCCTCAGCAAGATTAGGGACAATGGCAATGACGGGTTTTTCATCCAGCGGAGTGCAGCCGTATTCTCCTTCAACACGCACATATCCTGCTGTCAGGTAATTGTTGAATGCAAAATCATCGGCAGATAAGATTCGAGCAAATACAACCCCTTCGCCTGTGCTTATTTTAATGACATCAAAGGCAATGATAACCCCTTCGCCCGGCAGCAGATTGCCGTTCCATGTTTTTGTTTCTGAAATTCCATCTACAAGGCCGGCCTCGATAGTGAATGAGGTGATGGATGAAGTTCCGGTATTGAGAATTTCCAATTCAGGAATATGAATCTGATTACAAAGCAATCCGGCAGGCTTTACAATCCGGTTTATTTTTAAATCGGCAAAAGGAGCAGAAACAGGAATGTGCGATGTTGAATTTCCGAATGCCGGCCGGTACATCTGAACGGCATTTAACATCCGCTCCGTTTGTTTAGCCGTAAAGAGCATCATGCACTTATCGTCCGTGTAATCCATGAAATTCATAAACATGTCGCCATGCGGATCGTTGCAGTTGGAGGAACCGTTGCAGCAGCTTATTTTAGGATAAGAAGGGCAGTTGGAAGTAGAAGTTTTCTGAACGGGAGTATCGCTGATAAAATCATTACCGCAATCGGCATCGCCCCAGATGTGAAGCAGGTTAAGCCAGTGGCCAACTTCATGTGTTGCCGTTCTGCCTTTGTTGTATTTGGCAAAAAGATTTCCTGTCCTTCCGAATGCTTTGGTATGAATTACCACTCCATCCGTTGCCGGGCTGCCACCGGGATATTGGGCAAACCCCAGCACATTATTGGCAAGGTTACATACCCAGATGTTGAGGTAAGCAGTATCAGGCCAGGGATCATGCCCGCCTGTGGCTGATGATTTCATTTGATTACTGACGGGAAAAGCATCGGTGGTTGTATGGGTATGGGTAATGCCGGAGGAAGGATTCCCATCCGGATCTTTTCTGGCTAAGTGAAAACGGATTTTTGAATCGCCATTCAGGTTTTTCCAGACATCAGGAATTTTTTCCTTGTTGTAACTCTTGCCCGAAAAATCTTCGTTCAGTACATCAAGCTGCGATTGAATCTGTTCGTAGCTGATGTTCTGATCATCTGTTTTGTAAATAACATGCACCACTACAGGGATATGAAGGGTATCAACCGTTAAAATTTTTGCTGATGAAAAGGGTTTTGAAAAATGGCCGGTCTCAACTGCATATTGATCCGTAGCACAACGATGACTCTGAGCCATCGAAAAGACATAAAAGAAAAGCAGTGGTAAAATGAGTTTCAGTTTCACGTTTCAAACCTACTAAACCTTTCGGTACTGAGAAAATGGTATGCTGATTATCCTTCATCTTCCTTAAGTTTGCTGCATGAAAACCAAGACAATGACTACTGCAAAAACATCATTGCCTTATCCGGCAGCTATGTACCTTAAATGGTATGAAGACATGCTTTTGATGCGCAGGTTTGAAGAGCGGGCCGGACAGTTGTATGGCATGCAGAAGATTAAAGGTTTTTGTCATCTGTACATAGGTCAGGAGGCCGTAGTTGCCGGAGCTATTACCGCCACACGAAAAGAAGACCCGATGATAACCGCCTACCGAGATCATGCCCACGCGCTTGGAAAAGGTGTAACTGCACGTGAAGTAATGGCTGAACTGTTTGGCAAAGCAACAGGCTGCAGTAAAGGAAAAGGCGGGAGTATGCACATGTTTTCAAAAGAGCATTTCTTTTTCGGAGGACATGGCATCGTTGGCGGACAGATTCCTCTTGGTGCAGGAATCGCCTTTGCCGAAAAATACCGCCTAACGGATAATGTCTGCCTGTGTTACATGGGCGATGGAGCGGTTAGGCAAGGTGCCTTGCATGAAACGTTCAATATGGCCATGCTGTGGAAGCTGCCGGTAGTGTTCATTATTGAAAATAACAATTACGCCATGGGCACCTCTGTAGAACGGACAAGCAATGTAACGGAACTTTACAAACTCGGCCTTGCTTACGATATGCCTTCAGAACCTGTAAACGGAATGAGGGTGGAAGCTGTGCATGAGGCAACTTTAAAAGCCGTTGAACATGCCCGTGCAGGTAATGGCCCAACCTTGCTTGAGATGAATACATACCGTTATAAAGGCCACTCCATGAGCGACCCTGCCAAGTACAGAACCAAGGATGAAGTAGAGCATTATAAATCGCAGGATCCTATTGAATCGGTACTGGACACGATTCAGAAAAATGATCTTGCTACCGAAAAAGAAATTGAAGCCATCAATCAGAAGGTGCATGAAATTGTAGAAGACAGTGTAACATTTGCTGAAGAATCACCCTTCCCCGATCCTTCCGAACTGTACAATGATGTGTATGTTCAGAAAGATTATCCTTTTATCAGGGATTGATTTAATCAACTGAAAAAATTCTTACCTGAGGAAATACTCAACCCAAGTCAGGTGCCAAGTGCCCTTTAGTGCTACGGGTGTGCGAAGGCAGATGCCTGAGGCCTTCTGAAATTTTGTTTTTAAATAATTACTCCCCGCCCAGTTCTTTATACTTCTGCATGTACAACTGCTCATTGGCTGCATCACCTTTAAAACGGTAGGTAATGGCTAAGAAAAAATAAGCCTGCGTGTATTTCGGGTCGGTTTTGATGCATTGATGCAGGTACTTAAGCGCATTGTCATAATCCTGCATCATTCCGTAAGTGCTGCCAAGGTTGGCTAAAGCTTCCGTATAATTCGGGTCGAGTGAAGCTGCTTTATGAAAAGCTTTTAATGCTTCCTGATAATTTCCCTGTTCAAAATAGATAGTGCCGATGTTGCTGTGCGATGGCGGATCGGTCGGATTACATTCAATGGCTTTAAGGTAATGGTCAAATGATTTTTTCTGTTCAAACTTTTTGCCGTACGCTACTCCCAGTTGTTTATACACATCGCAGAACTTCGGAAAAATTTCAAGTGCACGGTTCATTTCTGTAATGGCCGAATCGAGGATTATCATTTTTTCGAGCGAATCAGATACTCCTATGTTCTCAGGTTTTATCATGTAGTTGCCCCAGTAATAATGTGTTCGTGTACTGTTGGGCGAAAGGTTAACATCATGCGAAAACAACGTGTGATTGCTTTTCCACACCTGGTTTCTTGTAACGGTGCGCACACTATAAAGTCCCGTAATGATGGATACAACGGATAACGGAATAATGGCAGATGAAAAAAATGAGGCAAGGGATGTTGGTTTATCCGATTCATCTTTATGTGGCAACTTACTAATCAATCCGGCAAAGACCATACAGAAGCCGAGTGACGGAATGTACATCAGCCTTTCGCCATACGAAGTACCAATGGTTAGAATGATGTTGGAAAAAATGGAAAGGGAAATGAGATAAAAGAAAATACCGAATACCCATCGCTCTTTCTTTTTCCAGAATAAAATAGCCGCAGCCCCAAGTCCCAGATAAATCAGACAAGGTATAAGAAAACGCAGGTTTGTTAATCCGACAATCGGAATCTGGTTGTACGAAGCATCAAACACCAGCAGGTATGGAAAAGCCAGCACCCACAGGTACCGGCCAAGAATGGAAACAGCAGTTGCAAAACGTTCACCTCCTGTTTTTGCTGCCATCAGTAAATTGTCGGCTATGCTGAATGTTGTCTTCAGGTTTCCTTCCAGTACCTTAAAACGAATTATCAGAAAAAGCAATGCAGCTCCGAGAAGCACCAAAGAAATTTTTGCATTCAACGCTTTGGGCGCTTTGGTGAAATACCGGATCATTGCCGGAAAAATGACAAGAAATGTTATGCCCGATTCTTTGGAGAAAAGCGAAAGCAGGTAACATACAAAAGCAGCAGGCAAATGCCATCCTGCCGGTTCATGAATCCTCCGGTGAATAAACAGAAACACCAGCAGAAGAAAAAACAAACTCAGTATTTCATCAATGCTCTTGATGTTGGCCACTACTTCCGTATGAATAGGATGAGCTATGAAAAGCAATGAGGTCAGAAAGGCAAACAGCGCGCTGCCCGAAAACAGAAACAGCACATACATCAGCAGCAAACCGGTGAGGGTATAAAAAATAACATTGGTTACATGCCCCAATGAAGGAGTATCAGGCGCCAGCGCCCACTGAATGGCAAACAAGGCTTTCACTACAGGGCGGTACAATTCATCGTTCAGAAAATAATATCCGTAACGGTAACTTTTGGTAATGGCTTCGGGAAAAGCATTCCATCCCTGCCGCGTAAGCCGGTTGTCTTTTATCACCGAATAATCATCGAGCACATAATCATGATTCAAGGTGTTGGCATAAAGCAGAAAACCCACTGCAGCACAAATAAGCGCCAGCAGCCATACTGTTTTTTTTGAAGAATGGCTTTTTTGTTTTTGAACAGAAGAAACTTCCTGCTGCTTTTGCTGCTGCGAGAATTTTTCCTTGCGGGTAGGTTTGCCTTTCGGAACCTTCATTTATGAAAGTGCTGTAGAATCTGTTTGATTAATCTCACTGTTCTGTTCAAATTCTTTAATCAGGTCTTCGGGCGATTTGCCAAGATGCGTCAGCGAAAACTGCACATCCTTTTCAAGAGGATGCCCGGGAAATTTCTGCAGAAACTCTTCGTATAGTCTTTTGGCATTTCCTGTATCGTTCAAATGGTTCTCATAAATAAATCCCATCAGAAAATAAGCTACCGGGCGTTTGCTGTAATACACTTTCTCTGCACACTGACGGTAATACTGAATGGCCTGAAAAAAATCGCCAATGCCTGTTGACACTTCTCCTGCTTTAAAAAGATATTCGGCAGAGAGTGTATCGTCACGGTACGTATTGGCAAATTCAGCATACTGCTGAATAAGGGCGCGCGCTTTTTCATCGTTGATGATGGCAAGGCTGTCTGCCCGTAATTCCTGTTCAGCTTTATTGATGGCATCAATCATTCTGTCTTTCTCCGACTTGCAGGAAGCAAGCAGTAACACCGTAAAAAGGGCAAGCAAAAGCGTTCTCATGTTTTGTGGTTTTGAATGGTGAAATTAAATCTGACCGCAAAAAAATCATTTTTAATTAAAATCACTCATTCCGGCCGTCAAACTGTTTCACTGCAAACCTTGGCAAACGGGGTGTATCATTTCCGGCTTTCCGGAAAGCAAACCGGAGTTTCGGTGAAGAAGTTGGTGGTGATGAGAGAATAATGGATCAGTTTGAGAATTTGGCAATTTGAAAATACTGTTCATGCTTAACCTATCTGAATTTTTCGGCATGCACGCTGGTCATGCACTTGAATTCATTGTAAAGGCATTTTTAAAAACAGTTTGTTTTACACTCCCTTTTTATTTTACGTTTGACTTCAAAACGGATGGTTGCCATATTGGCCCGCTCATTATGCCCCATATCATTTTAACCGGAGAAGATATTTGCGGAACGCCAATCACAAAAGATTTCCCGCTTCCGGCTCTTCTTCCATCTCTTCCTAACAACTTATCAAATTGCACTGATTGTTTTTCCATTATCAAACTTGGCTTTACCGCTTCACCTCCTCCAGTTATGCCTTTTGAAAATCTATTGTTTGCTATTCAGATTTGCGGAAATAATAGCTCAGATATAAATGTTAATGTTCAGGATATATTACCTCCTTCGCAAGTTTAAGAGCGACTACCTTGGTCAGCCCGCACATGGAACAGCAGGCAGGGCAGGAGTAATACTGAACAATGTGGCAGCGCTTTCGGTAGGCGATGATAACTTGAATAACAACCTTTTCTTTAAAATGAATGCAGGAGTAGAGGTGTATAACAGTTTCGGCATAAGGCTTACCAACAATCTTTACACGGATATGATAGCCGATGCTGCTTACGGTACACCGCGGTTAGCTGCAGCCATTATGGTAATAGGCAGCGATATACCTACCAGCGCTGAAGTATATCCATGTACTACCTGCATAGTAACGATTGATAAGGCCAATTGTGGCATTTACAATACACAGTCATCACTTACTGTTGATGGTGTACGAATTATTAATGTTGGCATTGGTGTAAACAGCGAAAGGGTAGGAAGGAATAACGAAGTGCATGTAACCAACAGCACCATAGAGGCATCACGTACAGGAATTTTATGGCGTGATAATGGCGGCAGTATTGTAATGGAAGCGGCCCGCAATCATATAACCACAGGTACGAATGGAACAGGAATAATGATGACAGAACCTACTACGGCAAGCAGAGCAAATTATCACGTACATCATCATAATAATTCCAACGGTGGTATCTTTATGAACTCATCACAAACAGGAATTTCAGGAATGAATTTATTTAACCCGGTAATAGAGTACAATGATGTAACCATGCTGACAAGTGCGCCTGTTAACAGTTCACGCATGACGGGCATTCTTCTTAACGGCTGCGAATCAAGTGATGTAAACTGCAATTATGTTGAACGAAATACACAAGTAACGGTTAGCAACACCGGCTACTCCATCAACCTCTCCACCGCCTCCGTCATTCAATTCAACACCGCTGAGGGGAATGATGTGGGTATGTTTTTCGGGGGTGACTGCGGCATTACCAACGACCTTGCCGGTAACACCATGAACAACTGCGCTGTGGGCTTATATCTTAACAGCGCAGCGCGCATAGGGGAGCAAATACACCGCGGCAACCGGTGGCTGCCGGCAGGAGGGAATACAGTGGCGATGAATCAGAATATCATTAATAGTAATTATTTAAACTCATTAATATGGTTTAATCCAAATGACGGTACAAATTATTATCCAACAACGATTAATCCTCCGCAATGGTTTCAACCTGATTTTACCGGCAATGCCTTTTCAGATTGCGGAATGCAGGTTTGCAATGCAGCCCTTGCAGGAGGCGGAAGCGATATGGAAGAACATTTGAATAACATAGCGCAGCAAAATCTTTACAAACAACTGTACGAAGATTCATTATTGCGCGTAAGCGATTCGGTGTTCACTAATTTTTTCAGCAATAAACAAACGGCAGCTATTGGTAAGCTGTATGAAGTAAATTCGCTTTACAGCCTCGGAACGGTTTATGATTCAACTTATAAAACGCAGCATGCCAACCTTGACAGTTTAATCAGTTTGAAAACCGACAGCCTCCGTATGTTGGACAGTATAATGTTTGCAGACAGCACGCTGAATTATTTTTCATTACGCGGAACGATGATTGATTTCATTAATGATTTACTTGATTCATTTAAAATTTTCACTCAGCAAAAGCAAGCCGAAGCGGAGCCGATGATGGACAGCGCAAGGTATGTGAACACCACCATTATGCCCGTTGAACTTCCCGAAACCAACAGCAGGGCAATGAATGAATACCATTACCTGCTTTATGCTTTCGGAAAAGATACGCTGCTGCATTATTACAATGATATGCTGAACACAGCGCACCAATGCCCTTACGCAGGCGGACCGGCCGTTTACCGCGCCCGCGCTTATGTTTATTTGTTCAACGATTCCATTCAGTACGATGATGCAGCCGTTTGCCTGCAAAGCGGCATTTACCGCCAACTCATTCAGCAGGATGTAAGCAGCGCATCATCGTTTGATTTCCGGCTCATCCCCAACCCTGCCAAACAGAACGTAACGGTTGAACTCAATTTTAGAAATGAAAACAACATAACGCTTGAAATAAGGAATGTGATGGGAGGCAAGGTGAAAGAATTGGAACTTGATAAAGGCATCAACACCGTAACGTTTTCGGTAGAGCGTTTTGATGACGGTATTTATTTTATCCGCGCACGGAATAACGGCATCACGCTCAACACCCAAAAGCTGATCATTATAAAATGAGAAAGGCGGTTTTAATCATTATCCTGTTTATTGCAGGGCTGATACCAGTCTTAGGGCAGGGATTGAATCATAATTTTTTGATTGGTGATGATGATTTTCCATTTCCACCGTATACATTTTATGATAAAGGTATAATTAAAATTGATTTGATAAATTTTAGCATCTTTGGTTTATCACGGAAAATGAGAATTGCCGATACACAAGCAAATATTTCTAATGACACAGGTGCGATTTTGTTTTACACCAACGGTTGCTGGATAGCAAATGCTCTCGAAGATACCATGCAGAATGGTTCCGGATTAAGTCCGGACCCTGTTACAAACCAATGGTGCAATAGCTCAGGTGTACCAATACCTCAAGCCAATATAGTCTTACCATTTCCGAATGATTCAAACAAATATGTTCTCTTTCATCATGGAGGAAGTGTGGCCGATCCAAATTCGTATCCATTGGTTTGTTATTATTCAATAATTGATATGTCTTTAAACAATGGTTTAGGTTCTGTAATTCAAAAAAACCAAGTAATAATTCAGGATAATTTAAATAGAGGATTAACAGCTTGCAGGCATGCCAATGGCAGAGACTGGTGGGTTGTAATCATGAAGCATAGTTCCGATCTTATTTATAAAATATTATTGACAGATCAAGGTATTTCCAGCATAACCACACAAAGTTTAGGTATCATGCATGAAAGGCACGAGGGTCAAAAAGTTTTTTCACCTGATGGAAAAAAGTTTGCATATCGGTATTATGATGGCTCATTCGGGAATTTTAATAATCAAGTCCGAGTATTTGATTTTGACCGGTGCAGTGGTCAGTTTTCGAATCCCAGGGTAATTTTATGGAATAGCCCGTTACCGGGATTAGGCATTGCATTTTCATCCAACTCAAAATACCTTTATACGGTTTCTGATTTTGATACTATTTACCAGATAAATACCGATACTTCAAATATACAGGCAAGCATGACGGTGGTGGCTGTCAATGACGGATATTACTCTCCTTATCCACCTTTACAATCGGATTTTTTGACCATGTATCTTGCTGCTAACGGAAAAATAACTGTATCATCTGGAAGTAGCGTAGTAGATTTGCATTATATCAACTACCCCGACAGTGCAGGATTTTCCTGCGATGTACAGCAACATGCTTTGCACATGCCTTGTTTCATTTTAGGAACTTTTGTCAACCACCCCAACTACTACCTCGGGTGTGATACCACGCAAACCAACTGTCCGTGTTTAATAACAGACCTCCCCAACCCCTCCTCCGGAGAGGCTTATGATTTTCGTTTCAATATTTCACCCAACCCCAGCAGCGGAGCGTTTGTAATCAAATACCTGTTGCCGCAAAACCAACCGGGCATGTTTTCGGTGTATGACATCAACGGAAGAAAAGTGTATGAACAGCGGCTGCCGCAGTGGAGTACGAAGCAGGATGTGGATATGAGCGGAAACAGCCCCCGCTAACCCGTAACCCTGAAGGGTTCCTCCGCGCGGCTGCAGAGCGGGGTTTATATCTGCACGATAAGGTCAGGAGAGTATTTTGCAACAAGGAAGCTGGTGGTGATTGAGTGAGAGATTAAGCACTCACCTGCACCGTCATTCCTTTGCCTGCATACCGGCAGGCAGGCGCAGGAATGACAGCGGCAGTACAGTTATCAGCGACAGAACATTTGGAGACAGGTCTCACTCCCTTGTCTGTGATCGGGCGTTCCCGCCCATCACTTTGAATTTTGATTCAAGAAAAACGGACGGGGACGTCCTTGGCTGACAACAAAATATAGACAGGCAACAACTTTCATTCATCTCCACACTACCCACTACCCACTACTAACTACCTGCTAAATACCCCCTCATAAAACCCTACCGAACCACCCACCCAGGTTTTGTTTTTGTTGTGTTTTACGCCAATCATTTCGCCTTTGCTCAGGCGTGCCATATTGATGACAGGCTGCGGTTTTGAGTTTTTGACATTCCACAAAAAGAGCAGTCGTAATTCAGCTTTCACTTTATCATCGGGCGAATGTATAACCGGTTCGTAATTCACCTTGCGCTGCAGGATATACTGCGAAGGATTGCTGATGCTGTCAATGTCCTGCCGGGTAACATTAAAGATAACTCCGCTTCCTGAGAAAGAGAATAACGGTTTGAGCACATAATTCTCAAGATCTGAAGGAATGGTTTTTAGTTCATTCAGAAAATAAGTTGGCGGTATGCAATCTCCTTTCAGGCGTGGCATGATGTATTTGCTGATACGGAAAAACCAGTTGGGATGTCCGGCCCATTCCACATCGTATTCTTTCTGCAAATCAAATCCGGGCATTATATCAGGCCTGTTCTGCAGTTCATCAAAAATAACGCGGTTGTAAATGCGGTGAATAGAAATGCGTTTACCGTTTTCCTCGTAAAACAATTCACGTCCTGATGCTTTTACTTTCGAAATGCAGACTGCTTTAACTCCCCAGAGTTTTTCAGTAATCAGAAAATCAATTCTTGTGTTTTGTTTCTCAGGATCAATTTCGAGCAGGATCGTGTTTTCTTTCCGTTGATTGCCGAGAATGGATTTACTCACCGTGTTCAGGTATTCTTCTTCGCTGGCAGTAAACAAATGATTCAGTTTTTCATCCACCTGAAAAAACTTCCGGTAATGCTTTGCTGCAAAATGCTGCCATCCGAACAGAGAAGGAAAACCCTGCAGCTCGATTAACTGCGGAACAATTTCTCCCTTTTCGTTTTTACAGATTCCGAAATCGAAGGCAAGAAAAATACTGTGCGTGCCTTCACCGGGTAAGTTCAAATGCGGAGGAATGGCGGCTTCCGTATCTTTTTTAAATGATGTCTGACGTATAAAATCAATCATCTCATCGCAGGCCATAAACATTTTGTTGCTTAACCATTCAGGTATAAACACAGGCGATTCGGCTACGCGGAACGGAATGGTATAATTAAACTCCGCATTCATGGTGCGGAGCATGTTTTGGTATTTCTCTTCCGAAAAACTCTTGTTGAATTGCTCCCTTGCGCTGCCGATCATTGGTTAAGGAGTTACGGTTTTAAAATCGCGGAGATGATAAGCGGCCTGTTTCAGAAATTCGGGAATGATGGTTTGATGCGTCAGCAAGATTCGGTCTTTATCCATCAGCCCGGCAATCATTTCTTCGTACTTGCCTTCGCCATGATTGGCAATAATCCTTTGCTTTTTCTCTTCCTGTCCAAAATAAAATTTCATGCCGATAACATCAGCTTCAGGATGAAACTGTGTTCCGAAAATTTCGGGTGAAAAACGAATAGACATCACGGCACGTTCCAGATCAACATGCGGACGGATTTTTTCAAGCGCCATGATTTCTGCACCTAACATTTTCAGTTTATTATTATCGGGAGAAATTATTTGCCAGTCGCGCGAGTCAACGGCATAAAAGGGATCGGGAAGATTTTTAAAGAGCGGGTCGTTTTTTCCTTCTTCGGTTTTGTGAACCGGAAAAATTCCGAAAGCAGGTGATTTGCGCATACAGACATTGGCAATTTTCCAATGATTGCAAACCATCTGGAAAGAATGACAAATGAGAAACAGAAATTTTTTATCAGCAGAATTTTTATTATGAGTTGCTATGTTGTCAATTAAACTTAAAAAATCATCTACCCACTTTTCACCGGTTATTGTAGGGTCACCCGGTCCGCCTGAGGAAATGTAAATATCAAAGTCAAGCCCGGGTACTTCGTTTTTCCCTCTTACATCAAACACCTGCCACGTAACAGGAAACAGTTGCTCATCCACAATGTGCTTGATGCAGCGCATTCCCTGGTTGGGATGATTGCAGTAAAGATCAAGTATGGCTATGCTTACCGGTTTCATGATGGCAATGTTAACTTAAAAGCTGAAGAAAAGTTACTTAAATCCGCGATTGGTTTCTTCAACGATGTAATCCACCACTTTTTTAATGTCGCCTGTACGCTTGTAAACTTCAAGCTGGCGGTCGGCTCCGGTTCCCTGTTCGAGCATTTTGTAAATGTATTTAAGTTCATGACGGCTTTCGAGTTCGTCAACCACATCGTCAACAAACTCCAGCAATTCATGGATCAGTTCCGGAGTATCAACTTCAATTTCCTTTCCGAAGTCAATCAGTTTGCCGTGTATGCCGTAACGGGCAGCACGCCATTTATTTTCGTTAATGAGAGCACGGCCATAATGACGGAAATCAAGATTGCTTTCCTGTAATTTCACAAGTTTGGCAATGACAGCCTGCATCAATGCTGCAAGCGCAATGGTTTCATCAATGCGCATGGGTACATCGCAAATGCGCCATTCAATAGTGTTGAAGAAAGGATGCAGCCTGATGTCGTACCAGATTTTTTTTGCATTATCCATGCAATTGGTTTTCACCAGCAGCGCTACATAGGAATCAAATTCGGCAGCAGAAGAAAAATGATCAGGAATGCCGGTCCGCGGAAATTTATCAAACACTTTAACGCGGTACGATTTAAAACCGGTTTCACGTCCGAGCCAGAAAGGCGAATTGGTTGACAAGGCAAAAATGTGAGGAAGGAAATATCGTGCAGAATTCATCAGCCTGATTCCCTGGTCGCGGTCTTTAATGCCTACATGAACGTGTAAACCGAAAATAAGATTGGAACGTGCGGCATCCTGCATTTCTTTAACGATTTCATGATAACGCGGATGGTCGGTTATCAACTGGTCTTGCCATCGCGAAAAAGGATGGGTTCCGGCCGAAGCAATTTTAAGTCCCTGCTTGGCAGCCAGCAGCGAAACCATTTTGCGCAGATGGGTTACTTCCGAACGTGCTTCAGTTATACTGTGGCAAATGTTGGTTCCTACTTCTACCACGCTCTGATGCATTTCGGCTTTTACCTGTTCTTTCAGCAATACTTTTCCGCCTTCCACAATCTGGTGCATGTGCGATTTCAATTCGCGCGTTTCGGGATCAACAATCTGAAACTCTTCCTCAATGCCCAGTGTGAACTGGTGATTTTCTTTTTTTAATGATTTTGACGTCTTACTCATGATCGTTGGTGCAAGGCAAGTATAGTATTAAACAGTTTACGGTTTGTAATTCCTGAACGGCAGAAATGAATACTCAATCAGATGTAATAAAATCATTTCCGGTAATAATGGCCACAGGCCGGCCCGTGAAAACCTGATTGATGAAAGGCGAATTTTTTGATTTTGAGCGGATATGTTTTTCTTCAAATTTCCATTCTTCATCCGGTCTGAAAAGTGTAAGGTTGGCTTTTTTGCCTTCTTCGATAGCGGGTACTTCAAGATTCAGAATATTTCTTGGATTGACAGAAATTTTTTCAATGAGCTGTTCAATGGTCAGCTGTTTTCTGGTTACCGTCCATGCACAGGCGAAAGCTGTTTCAAGGCCGATGATTCCATGTTTGGCTGATTCGTATTCCACATCTTTTGATTCCGTATCCTGAGGAGTATGGTCAGAACAGATCACATCAATCACATCATTTTTTAAACCTTTGATAAGGTCAAGCTTATCCACCTCTGTTCTGAATGGCGGATTCACTTTAAAATTGGAATCGTAGCTGCCAACACTTTCATCGGTAAACCAAAGCTGATGAGCGGCAATGCCGGCAGAAACTCCTTCCGATTTCTTTTTAGCTTCCTTGATAAGAGCAACCGAACCGGATGCGGAGAGTGTAAGGAAATGAATTCGGCTTTGTGAATAAGCATTCAGCATCAGATCGCGCTGAAGCATCACTTCTTCAGCGATGGATGGCGAGCCTTTCATGCCGTAAAGTACACTGTTTACGCTCTCATTCATCAGCAGTTTTCCGGAAAGGGAATAATCATTAGGGTGGCTGAGGATTATTGAATCGCAATTACGGGCATAGATAAGAGAGCGGAGCATTTGCCCTGCATCCGTTACCGGTTTTTTGGAATTGGTAAATGCCACGGCACCGGCCTGTTTCATGTCATACAGTTCGGCAAGGTCTTTTCCGTCTAATGATTGGGTTAAGGCTCCGGCTACATGTACTTCGACCGGCAGGTTTTTGCTTTTATTCAATATGTACTCAACATCGGCTTTGGTCTGAACAACCGGAAAGGTATCAGGCATAACCAGCACACCGGTAAAACCACCGGCAGCAGCAGCAGCAGCACCTGTAATTAAATCTTCTTTGTATTCAAAACCCGGATCGCAAAAGCGCGCAGCCATATCAAACCAGCCGATGGAAACATGCAATCCGTCTTTTGAAATAACTTTTACATCAGCACCACAGGAGGCAGGCGTAATGGTTTTCGAAATTTTCTGAATGACTCCTTTCCTGATGTGAATATCAACCATTTTACCGTTCAGCGGGTGGCGGCTGTCAACAAGCCGGGCGGAGCGAATCAACAGGTTCAATGGATCAAGGGATTGGCAGAGGGCAAAGTAAAGAAAGGTTTTTGAAAGAGGATGGATTTATTTCCGGCACTTATTTCATCCATCGCAATAAAACTGTTTCAAGTGCCAGGAAAATTAAAACCAGTGCCACAAACCATTTCCAGAGCGGTTTACCTGATGTTTGAGATGCTAAGGAAGCCGTATATCCCTTAGGCGATGATTTTAATACGGATACATTTCTGAATAAACTTTTGGATGCCGATTGCTCAAGTGCTTCTTCATCCATAAAGGCAAGTTCTGATTCATGTCTGTTAAAATTAAAAGCAATGGCATCAATAACCGTATTGCCGGCTTTCAAATCATAAACTCCGGCATCCTTAATAATTCCTTTGAGATTAAGCGCAGTGGTGCCTTCGGCAGTTACTAAAGGCGGAATTACTTCTATACCTGCCGTCTTGTCTGAAAGTTTATAAACAGCATCTCCTTGCAAAGGAGTATCATTAAGAAGATAATTTCCTTCGGCACCAATGACCTGAAATGGCAGATTGACAGTTCCTGTGTGTAATGACATGCGGTAAAGCACAGGCGCAAACAGGGCATGATTTACAAGATTGCCCGCTGCCGGTGAAGCAGCCTGAGCCGAGAGGTATAATTTTCCTTTACCTACAGAATAGCAGGATAATAGCGGAGAGCCATCCTGCAAAGTGAGAATGCTTTCCCTGATTCCTGAAGAAACAGTAATGGTTTTGAAAAACTTTTTTACAACGGGATAATCCACATTGCGGTCGCGCTGGTTTTTTAAATCAAAAATTCCGCTGAGCGTCCGGCTTTCAAAATTCAGTTTATCAGCTCTCAGATCGGTAACAACCGGCTGTTCCCATTTATCGGAAATGGTGTTTCTGAAAAATGAGTTGTAAGAATCAAGGTTAACGGTTGTATCAGGAAAAAGAATTACCACTCCACCGCTACGTAAGTATTTTTCAAATTCTGATGCCATGCCTGAACCTAAATTCTGAAAATCGCTTACTACAATGGCGCTGAAACTTCTGAAAGAGCCATAATCCATCACTCTTTCTGATTGATAGGCAATGTTGAAAAGCGGGTCGGAAGCAAAAGCGGAACGCACAAAGCGATTGACCGTATTAGGAGAAAGGAGAAGAGTACTGATTTGGTCATTCACCTTAACATTGAAAAACCATCGGTCATCAAATGTTAAGGGATGATCAGTAATCTGAATTTCACCCGAAGCATTACCTGAAAAGTCAGGAGTAAACACCAGTTCGGCTTCGGTTGCAGTACCGGCAGCAATGCCAATGCTGGTTAATGCTTTCTGGCTACCATTGATGAGTAGCCTGATGGAAAGTTGCTCAATATCATTCTCAGAAAAATTGCTGACTTTAGTTTTAATAACAGCAGGTTTGTTTTTAAGCATAAACGGTTCGCTGAAGAAACATGTGTCAATGCTGAGATTGGAAGCACGGCTGCCCTGAACCGGAAGCAACACCAATTGGTTAACGGAATCTTCCTTTAAATCCTGCAGAGAAGTTTGCCAGGCCTGCATATCGCTGATGAAATAAGAAGTAAACCGGCCATCGGCTGCCTGTCGTTGCCTGCTGATTACCTCTGAAACCGAATGAGCTGCAGCGCTGATTTTTATTTCACGAATGCGGGCAAGCGCTTCTTCGCGGTTTACAATCCGCTGATGGCTACCTTCAAAATCGTTAGTCAGCACCTGAAACCTGCCGGAAGGTTTGTAAGCCAAAACCACCTCTTCAGCTGCTTTTTTGGCTTCTTCAAGCTTTGAGCTTTGCTTACCGGGCAATTCCATACTGAATGAATTATCAACAAAAACTGAAACAAGGCTTGATGTTTCGGCAGGCAATTGATTGGATGCAGGCAAAAACGGTTGCACAAATGCCAGTACAAGAGCAGCCATTGCCAGCATTCGGCAAAGCAGTACCAATAAATGTTTCAGCTTGCTGCGCGAAGTGGTTTCTTCGGTAATCTGTTTTAAAAAACGGACATTGGTAAATGCAATTTTTTTGTATCGCCTGAAGTTGAACAAGTGAATAATAACCGGGATAGCCAGTAATGACAATGCCCATAAAAAGGAAGGATAAAGGAAATGCATCGCCTTAACAGAATTAAATCATTTGAAGCGCTCAAACATACCTGTTTTTACGGTGGAATAGCTGAAGAAAACTAAAGGCATCACTACAGCACTTGCCTATGAATTGAAATAATACATTCGCACCGCAAAATTTATGACTTCACGGCTTTCCCAGTATATCTCCATTGCCTTTCATCCGCTGTTGATGCCATTTTATGCAATGACTATTTTATTCAATGCCCGGTCATACCTTACCTATAGCCTGGCCCCGGAAGTAAAAAAGATTATCCTGTTTATAGTTTTTATTACCTGTTTTGTAATGCCCGTCCTTATTACGCTTTACCTGCTGCAGAAGGGATTAATCCGTTCGCTCGAAATGAGTGAAAGAAAAGAGAGGAGGATTCCATTTCTGGCGGCCATTCTGATGTATGTATGCTGCTATTTTCTGTTGCGGCAGTTGCCTGCTCCTGATCTTATTCCTGCTATTGTAATTTCTGGTGCAGTAATCATTGCCGTAGCATTTGCAGTGAATTTGCGATGGAAAATCAGCATTCATATGATAGGGTTGGGAGGCCTGGCCGGAATCATTTTTATTTCAGGAGACCGCATTCTTACCGATGTCAGTATTTATTTTATCATAGTCTTACTTATCAGCGGAATAACAGGATGGGCACGGCTCAGCAGAGAAGCGCATTCTTCCATGCAGATTTATGCCGGATTTATTGCCGGTTTCATTGCATCAGCATTAACTCTTAACAGCATTTTACAGTAACATGTTATATATCAGCAAATCAAAACTACCGGGAGCAGGCAAAGGATTATTTACCGATAAGCCCATTAAAAAAGGAACCAGAATAGTTGAGTACACAGGCGATATCATTACCTATAAAGAGTACGATGAACGCGTTCGTAAAGACCGCTACGGCTATCTTTTTTACATCAACAAAAACCGTTGTATTGATGCCTTTGACCACAAGGACGCACTGGCACGCTATGCCAATGATGCTAAAGGAATCGGGAAGAAAAAAGGAGTAAGCAACAACTCGAAGTACGAGATTATAGGCAACCGTTGTTACATTGTTTCCTACCGCAACATTCCTGCTGGCGGTGAAATTTTAGTTGGCTATGGCGCTGAATATTGGCGTGACATCCGTTACAACCGGAACCTTGATAAAAAACGAAAGAAGAAAAAGGCTGACACAGGTAAAAAGAAGGCTTAAGATAAGGTTGTTTGTTTTGCACTCAATGCCTTATGATACACTTCTTCAAGGCTGGAAATGATTTTCTTTTCGCTGAATTGTGCATAACAATCTGCTGAAATTTTTTCCTGATGGTACTTGCTGTAATTTGTTATCAGATGTTCTATGGCAGAAGCCATAGTGACGGGATTGAAGTCTTTTAAGATGATTCCGTTTTCAGGAGTAACTATGTCTTCCGGTCCGCCAGAATTGGTAGTGATTACCGGTCTTCCGGTGGCGAGGCTTTCAATTAAAACAACTCCGAAAGTTTCATAAAAGCTGGCTAAGAGGAATGCATGGGAACGATCTATGTTCTGTTTTACCTGTTTCCGGTTTAAGCCACCTAAAAATTCGATGTGATGGCTTAACTTAAGTTCATCAGCCAGGCTTCTTAACGCTGATGCCAATTCGCCATCACCGCCAACGAGCAGTTTTATATTCATTCCCTTTGTAACCAAATGACTTATTGCCTGAAAAATCAATTTGTGATTTTTTCGAGGAAGCAGAAAAGAGTTTGTAAACAGTACAAAAGGCTCATCAGGTGAATAGTTTTTATTATGCCTGTTTTCGAAAAACAAATCATTCACCATGTTATGAACAACCTTAAAAACCTTGTCATCCAACTGAAGGATGCGCGACAAATCTTTTTTGAAACTATGACTTACAATCAGTGAAGCCTGAGATTCACAAAAAATTCTCCGGGCCAGTTGCAAATCGGTTTTATGGGTAATGGTCCCCATGATAAAGGAGGTAAGGTGTTCTGTAATGACAAACGGCAAATGATGATTCTGTGCAATGGCAAAACCGGCAATTCCTCCGTAAAAAACCGAATGGCCATGGATGATGTCAGGAGTGCCATAACTGGTAATGTAATTTTTAAATTCTTTTTCGACCGAACGAATAAAACTCCGGTAGCCGGTACGTCTTATATTTGGAAGAATGGCCTGTACCGGAATATAAAAGGTAGGCAACCCGTTATCTTCATACATTTTTGAAGGTGCTGCTGAATTATTAAAAATGCCTCTGAATGGAACAAATTCCGGATAGATTATTCCAACTTTATGGCCTGCGTTCATTAACCCTCTTGCCTGTTCTTCAAAAAAAGTTCCCATGAAAGGCTCCTTTTCGGTTTTATACCAGGATGGAAAAAGAAGTATGTGCATAGTTTAATTGTTCACCTGATCAATAATATCACGCTGCTTATGTTGCAGGCCACGTAAATTCTGAATCCAGTCAAAAACCGCCAATTTATTTTTATGAAGATCCGCTTTCCACAGATAGCCTGTTTTTAATTCTCCGCCAAACCCTTTTTTGAATTTGAAAATCCCTTTCAATGCCGGATTTGCGTTCTGAATTCTGACACCGACAAGGTCATACCTTTTTACTTGTTCAGATTTAAAATGCAGCATCATTTCAAAATGCAGCAGTTTCATGGCGCCATAAAGTTTTGTTTTGTTGCTGCTGCCGGCATGAGTACAATAGGCTGCATATTTTGAGTGCAGAAAAAAAGCACCGCCAACCGGAAGTTCACCATCATAGACCACAGCAACAGTACTGAATTCATCACCAAGGTATGTATGCAAATCATTAAAATAATCAACCGATTCGACTCCTATTCCTGCTTTTTGCATGGTGTTTTTCAAAAGCGGATAGAAATCTTTAAAATACGACCATCCTGTTCTTACTACGGCCCCATTCTTTTTTGAATGTTTGATGGCTTTCTGATATTTATCGCTTATAGAAGCAAACACTTCATCAGGATTCAACCTGTGTAAATCTGTAATATAAGTTCCAAATTCGCAGTAATGTGTATTTGGCGGGAGAGCAGAAAGAATGCCGTAAGGATGGGGCTGCACCAGCCTGTCGCAAATGTTTTTACTTCGCAGATCCATCATCAACAGGTTAAAAAAAACCAATTGATCGCGTTGCTTAAGTTCCTCTGTATTGCAAACAGGGGCATGAAGTATTTGACCAAATTTAAAAACAGAAGCCTTGAAAAGCCGGAGCGGCATAAAAGCATTTAATGATTCATTGTAAACAATCAATAACTGTTCTTTTTTTATTCGGCCTATGAAACGGCTGTATTCAGAAAGAAATTGAATGGGCCAGTCGGTATTTAAGCGTGAAAGCAAACCTGAATGTTCAGGATTTTCATAGCTCAGATACTTCATCTTACAATGGAGGTTATGATCTTAATTACAGCACAGTTTTGCAAAACTCAAGAATCCGCAATGTTGATTTGCCATCCCAAAGCTGAGGAATTTCACCTTTTTTAAAACGACCGTTGATGATAGCATCAATTTTTTTTGTGATGATGGGTATATCAAACGGAACTAATTCATTGGTCCCTGTATCAACGGTAACCGGTCTTTCTGTGTTTGGCCGTAGTGTTAGGCAAGGAATGCGCAGAAATGTGGTTTCTTCCTGTATGCCGCCACTATCGGTAATTACAAAGCGACAGTTGGCAACTAGTTTTTGGAAAGCGAAATAATCCTGAGGTTCGGTAAGAATCAGGTCATCAAGATCTTTAAATCGGCCGAACAATCCGAAGTTTTTCAGATTTTGAATGGTGCGCGGGTGAACAGGGAAAACTACTTTAAGCTTACCGGTAAGTACTGTTAATGTTTCATATAGTTTTTTCAATCCTTCCTCATGATCAACGGTAGCAGGCCGGTGCATTGTCATCAGGGCATATCCATGGTTGGTTATGCCAAGCGTGCTCAGAATTTCTGACTGATCAATTTTATGCTTGTATGCAACCATGGAGTCAATCATGGTATTGCCTGAAAGGAAAATCCGGTCGGCCGGTTTGCCTTCCTTGAGCAGGTGTTTCATTCCGCTTGGCTCAGTTACAAAATAGTAATCGGTTACTTCATCTGTTAAAATGCGGTTGAATTCTTCGGGCATTGTACGGTCAAAACTCCGCAGTCCGCTTTCTATATGTGCAAGTTTCACTCCCATTTTATTACAAGTAAGCGCAGCCGCAAAAGTAGAATTGACATCACCGGGTACGAGTACAAGGTCGGGTTTTTCCTGAAGAATGATTTTCTCAAGCCTCAGCATTATTTCAGCCATTTGTGTATTGGCAGAAGCAGCAGGGATGTTCAGAAAAAAATCGGGGGTTAACTCAAACTGCTCAAAAAACACATTGGCCATTTTATCATCATAATGCTGGCCTGTATGCACTATTTTTATGTCGAATGGTTCGCCCATTAGAACATTTTCCTTTTTAAAGCAGGTTACCTTTATAAAATTAGGGCGTGTGCCCACCACCAGTAAAAGTCTTTTCTTCATAAAATTGAGTCACGGTTTATAGCAACACCCGTATTGGAATTATATTCAGGGTTATGTTCTGTATTCATGAGCAACAGCAGTGCCTTAGCAAACAAAGCGATGGCATCTCCTGATATTTCATATGGTTTATATCCTCCGCTTGAAGGCTGGGAAACGGCAAAACCTCCATGCGTCATTTTATTCTCTGACTTTAACTGGGCTGAGGCAATTTGCTTTGCTAAGGAGCGGGTTTGATGAGCAATCTCTTCCATTCGCAGCAAAGGGTAAATTCGCAAAGTTGTCAGCATGGCCAGAACACTTCCATACAAGGAGTAATAATTAACAGGGGCGTTGAATTCGTAATTGATGATTCCCGGAATAATTCCATGACCTTTACCTGAATAGATAAAAGGTTTTACGCCTTGCCATACTTTTTCGGCATAAGTACGGCTCCCTTCCATAAAAGCAGCCTTTGAAAAACCATAAAGAATAAATCCATAATCTGAGGCAAAATAATCCTTTTGTCCGGTAGGTAAAAAGTAGAAGAAACCGTTGCCTATCTGAAACGAAAAATAATAATCCAGCGATTTTTTTCCTTGTTTAACAAGGTTGGTGTTGCCCATATAAATTCCGGCTTTAACTAAAGCGGCAGCAGCATTGGTGCAGATTAGGTGTTTGCCGAATACATATTCATCCCACCCGCCATTATCCTTTTGCATTTTAAAAAGCCATTGTACTCCGTTTTCTATGGCCATTGAAACATCCGGCTTAGCGCCAAATTTTTCGGAATAGGAAATAAGTGCATCTATGATGATTCCGGTTTGGAAAACGGATGGTGGACGGTTTTTGTAATCATTGCTTCCAACAGGCCAGGTTCCGTCATTTCGTTGAATTTTAACAAGCCATTCAGCCAGTGTGTCTGCCTGTTGTTGAAAGGCAACATTTTCGCGTTTATCCGGAGGTTGAGCCGATGAATTCAATACAATTACATCAAGCCAGTGAGCCACGGTTCGGGCCGAGGGTCCGTTAAGTTTATCGAGTAATAATGAATAAGACGAAGCGGGCAGCCCGTCATCATTAAGAACGTTTTCGAACCATTGTAAACAATGCTGTAATGCTGCATAGGCTTCCTTATTTGCAAAGGAGTTAAAATCTCGGCCGGGTGCCTTAAAAAAAGTTAAAAGTGAAACCGCTTTAGCAAAAAGATTCATTGTATGATTCAGATTACTTTTTCAATCAGATCCTTATATCTGTGAATACCAGCTATGGAACCGTTTTCAAGTTCATAAATACGATCGCAGCTTTTTAAAGTTGTAATTCTATGCGCAATGATGAAGATGGTTTTATTGGTATTGCTTAACCGGTCAATAGCATCCGTAACCTCCTGTTCGGTCTTTATATCCAGCGCGCTGGTGGCTTCATCAAAAATCAGAACATCAGCATTTCTGTAAAGAGAACGTGCTATACCAACCCGTTGTTTCTGGCCTCCTGAAAGTCTTGATCCTTTTTCACCCACCAAGGTATTAATCCCGTCAGGAAGACTGTTAATCCAATCGCTGAGGGAGGCTTGCTCAATAGCCAGCTTTAACCGGGCCTCATCAGGATTATCATCGCCAAAGGTTATGTTGTCTTTTATAGAGGCATCCATTAAAAAGATATCCTGTTTTACATATCCGATTTTAGAACGCCAGTTGGTAATGTTGAATTCAGTGATTTCAATATCGTCAACCAATAATTTTCCGGATTGTTGAATATAAAATCTAAGCAAGATATTCATCAGGGTGGTTTTGCCTGAGCCTGACTTACCGATAAATCCTACCTTTTCTCCTTTCTTTACTACTAAACTGATATTCTCAAGAACCGGTTTTTCTGAATCGGGAAATTCAAAAGTTATATTCCTGAATTCAATGGTATTTTGAAATGTAACCGGTATTTGCTGCAGTTTGTTTTTATTGGCAAACTGAAAATACTCAATATACCGGTTAAGATTATCAATGCTTACCTGGTTAACATTGATAAAATTAAGGGAGTTAACGATGCGGTTAAGAGATGGCATTAAACGATAGGATGCAGCAGCAAATAAGCCTATGATGGTAACTATTTCATTGCGGTTCTCTGTAAAAAACAATCCATAAACCAGAATGACAATCATTCCAAGCAAAGCAATAACTTCGTTGGTACGAAAAGGTATATTATTCATAAATACCTGTTTCAGGGCATTCCATAAATACATTTTATTCACTTCCGAAAACCGGTTAATGTGATAGGCTTCTTTTTGTGTAAGCTTGATGTCTGTATATCCGTTAATGGCTTGCCCGGCTGCGGCCAGCGCTAACGGGAAATAGGTATTAATTCCTTCACCGGTAGCTTCTGATTTTCTTCTGATAATCCGCGAAACAACAGCCGAGGCCGGAATAATGATAAGCGCAATGAAAATAAATAGTTTCCAGTTGTAAACGGCAATTCCCGTAATGATAAGCATTACAATAACGGATTCCGTAAAAACCGTAATCATGGAAAGGATTACCCAATGAATGTATGAATTCGGATTGGTTACTATATCACGGATAATTTCACTCGATTTCAGGTTTTGAAACAGCGGGTAGGGCAGGGAAAGGTATTTGTAAAACTGATCGCGTGAAATAGCGAGAGCCATGTCTGCTATCAGCCGGGTTTGCAGATAGGAAACCAGGATGCCCCAGGCGCTTTTCAGTATAAAAATTACCAGCAAAGCAGAAATCAGGAAGAGAAGAAAGTAATCAGGATTTTGAAAGCCAAGATAAGTATAAACTGCAGAGAGTATTTTGTCTTGAAATATGGCATCTTTATTTGTAGCGGCAGATAAAACGGGGAGGATGAAAGCCAGTCCGACAACATCAAAAACTGCTGTTGTAAACAAAAGCATGGATAAATAAACAAGCCGGAACTTATACTTACGGCTTACATGCTCTTTTATACTCTTGACAGAGTTGCTCAGATAGGGATTACGAACAGAAAACGGCATTCAGGGCCTGTTGATTTTTTTTATTGCTTGTAGTAATAATTTCCGCCATAACCTGCCGGTATGTTTTTGACGCTAACACCATTGAGGATAAAACTCATGCTCTTTATATTATGCTTTTCCGCAATACTCATGGCCAGTTCCACCGAGTCGCGTTTGGAGCGATTAGCTTTTAAAACAAAGAGATTTACATCGCTGTACTTCATCAGGTAAAGTGAGTCTGAAAGCAATCCCACCGGAGGCGAGTCGAGCAGGATATATTCATAGCGGGTCTTCAGTTCATTAATCAGATCTTCGAGCGCAGGTTCATGAATCAGTTCAGAGGCATTGGGTGTGCGCGGACCTGATAAAATAATATGCAGGTTTTCAACCGGGGTTTCCTGAATAATCTCGTTGATTGATGACCGGCCAACCAGAAAGGTGCTTACTCCGATATCATTCTTCAGGTTAAAAGCATTGGCTTGTTTCGGTTTATGCAAATCAAGATCAATCAGTACGGTTTTCTTTTTGGTTTTTGCCAGGATGGAGGCAATGTTGGCTGCACAGAAAGTTTTTCCTTCTGACGGATGGGTAGAGGTCAGTAACAGAATTTTACTTGGCGATTTGGAAGTATAAAAGGAGAGGTTGGTTCTGATAACCCGAAAAGCTTCGGTAGTAAGCGAGTTGGGATATTTATCCACCACCATGTAACTTTCTTTTGCTTCTTTACTTTTTCCGATAACTCCGATAACCGGAATGTTTGAAATGGCCGTAATATCATCCTTGGTGGTGATGTAGTTATAAAACAGGCTCTTCATAAAAATCACTACAAACGAAAGAGCCAGAGCTATTCCAACCCCCATAAACATTACTTTGTTTTTAATAGGACTGAGCAATCCGGTGCTTGCGGCCGGTTCAATGATTGATTTATCCGGAACTATGGAAGCACGGGCAATGACCGTTTGTGCTTTTGTTTCGAGAAGGAAAAGGTAAATCTTTTCGTTAATGGCTACCTTTCGGTTTATGTTCACCAGCCCCTTCATGGTAGAGGGCATAGAACTGATGCGCGATTGGAAAGTGCCTAACTGCGCATTCAGGCTGTTGTATTTCACATAAAGCGATCTGCGAAGGTTGAGAATCATCTGCAGCACATTCTTTTTTCTCACTTCAATCTGCTCATCCACTTCTTTAACAACCGGGCTGTTGGGGGTATTGCTGAACAGCAGGCTGTTTCTGCGTTGTAAAAGTGTACTTAGCTCAACGAATGCCTGAGACAAGGCAGGATCGCTTTGGTCAGAAAGCAAGGATGGCGAAATGGCAGTTATATCTCCACCGGAGGTAAGGTTATCATACAAATAATCAATAGAGCGCATTTGCAAGGTAAGCTTGCTCAATTCGGTTTCTGCATCAGCCTTCTGTTGCAGATACATGGCGCTTTGCTCTCCGGTGCTTACGGTTCCTGTCTGACGTTGGTATTGCTCAAGGTTCGATTCTACACTGTTCAGAATGCCGGCTACATCCTGCAACTGCTCTTCAATAAAATTAAGAGTGTTTGTATTGATTTCCCGTTGAACACTTACCGAATAGTCAATGTATAATTTGGTAAGCGTATCAAGAAAAGCAACAGCACGTTCAGGAATCTCATCCGAAACACTAAGGCTGATAACAGAAGCTTCAAAGTCGCGTTCGAGTTTCAGCGAGCTTTTATACTTACCCACCATCTGGTTGGTATTGTTGATTTTAAACTGGTAATTCACTTCACTCAGCCGGGTGTTGTTTTCAATCTGCTCACTTTTTCCGTTAATGATAAAGGAAAACTTTTCATTCACCACCGGCTCACCGAATTTATAAACCTTGGAAAAATTGTAATCGCCATGCTCAATTTCGAGAGAATACCGTTCTGCATTGATCACATTTACATTAAACGGGATACCATAAAAATCGAAATCAAGAATTTTAGCATCCATTACCGAAAAAGGAATACCCTGATAAATTTCACCGGTACGAAGCCTTCCTTTAATGAAATAAGACACATCCAATTTCATCTTACTGACTGTTTCACGGATCAGTTTACTAGACCTGAGAATTTCTATTTCATTCGCTACGTCCTGATCATTATTTTGCATACCAAAGGATTTATTCATGGCATCCTGCAAGGCATTTTTTTGCGGTTTTACCAGAATTTTGGTTGATGCTCCGAAAATGTAAGTTGCTTTGCGGAGATAGAGGTAAGACCCCACCCCGCTGATGATCATGAAAATAAGAATCCAGTACCAGTTTTTAAGAATTTTGAGAAAGAGGTTTTTAATATCCTGTTGATCAACAATGGCATTAGCTGTGTTGGCGGCTTTCATGAGAAGGAATGATTGATTTTTATGAAATTAGATATGGCTTTATACAGTAATGATTTATCAAGGGTTTACTTTGAGTATTTAAAATCTGTTAAGAAGCACAAAAGTAACTAACCCCTCTTATAGCAACATGAAAGATGCGGTATGTTGTCAACATCCGTGCGTTATGAATGTAACTTCGCACCCTTCAATACGTTTTATCCGTTTTATTTATTTCACCCTCAAATAAAAAACATGAAAAAAGCGCTGATAACCGGAATCACCGGGCAGGATGGAGCCTACCTTGCCGAATTTCTTCTTGATAAAGGCTATGAAGTTCATGGCATTAAACGCAGAAGCAGCCTGTTCAATACCGAACGCATAGACCATTTGTATCATGACTTTCATGAGAAGGATGTAAAATTTAAACTGCATTATGGCGACCTTACCGATTCAACTAACCTGATTCGTATTGTTCAGGAGGTGCAACCGGATGAGATTTACAATCTCGGAGCCATGTCGCATGTAAAAGTGAGTTTCGAAATTCCTGAATATACAGCCAATGCTGACGGAACCGGAACATTGAGAATTCTCGAAGCGGTGCGCCTGCTTGGATTAACAGACAAATGCCGGATTTATCAGGCATCTACTTCAGAATTGTATGGCTTGGTTCAGGAAGTTCCGCAGAGGGAAACTACTCCGTTTTATCCGCGATCACCTTATGCAGTAGCCAAACTTTATGCATATTGGATAACTGTTAATTACCGCGAGGCCTATAACATGTATGCCGTAAACGGAATCTTATTTAATCATGAATCGCCCATACGCGGAGAAACTTTTGTAACACGCAAAGTAACCCGTGCCGTAGCACGGATAGCCCTTGGTTTACAGGAAAGCGTTTACATGGGTAACATTGATGCCAAACGCGATTGGGGTCATGCCAAAGATTATGTTGAGGCTATGTACCTGATGCTTCAGCAGGATAAGCCCGAAGATTATGTGATTGCTACAGGAATTACTACACCTGTACGAGATTTTATTCAGAAAGCATTTATGGAAGCCGGCATTGAAATTACCTTTGAAGGAAAAAATGAGAACGAAAAGGCAAAAGTTATAAAATGTCATGATCGTTTTCAATTGAAACCCGGAACTACCGTAATGCACATTGATAAAACCTACTACCGCCCCGCTGAAGTGGAATTGCTGATTGGGGATGCTGCCAAAGCGTATAAACAATTAGGTTGGAAACCGAAGTATTCACTTGATCAGATCATCAGCGAAATGGTACAGTCAGATATTAAATTGTTCGAGAAAGAAAAATACCTTAAAGAAGGCGGACATCAGATTTTAAATTACCGCGAAAGCTGATCCTATGATTATGCAGAAACACGATAAAATATTTGTAGCAGGCCATCGTGGCATGGTTGGTTCTGCCATTGTTCGTAAACTGAAAAAAGAAGGATTTGAGAATCTGGCGCTGCGCACTTCTGCCGAACTGGACTTGCGCAGCCAGCAAGCCGTTATGAATTTCTTTGAATCCGAAAAACCTGATTTCGTTTTTTTGGCTGCCGCCAAAGTGGGCGGTATTGTTGCCAACAATACTTACCGGGCTGATTTTATTTACGAGAATCTGGCTATTCAGAATAATGTGATTCATCAATCCTACAGAGCAGGAGTAAAGAAATTGCTCTTTCTGGGTTCATCATGCATTTATCCAAAATTGGCTCCGCAGCCTATTAAAGAAGAATACCTCCTCACCGGTGAGCTGGAGCAAACCAATGAACCGTACGCTATTGCCAAAATTGCCGGACTGAAAATGTGCGAATCGTATCATCGTCAGTATGGTTGTCAGTTTATTTCTGTCATGCCTACAAACCTTTATGGTCCCAACGACAATTACGATTTAAATAATTCTCATGTCCTGCCTGCTTTAATCCGTAAATTTTACGAAGCAGTTGAACAGAATAAATCCGAAGTAACTATTTGGGGATCGGGCAAACCAAAACGTGAATTCCTGCATGTTGACGATCTGGCTGATGCCTGTTTTTTTCTGATGCAGAATTATAACGGAGAATGGGCTTTAAACATCGGTACCGGTGAAGACATATCCATTGCCGAGCTCGCTGAACTTATCAAAGGTATTTCAGGATTTAAAGGAAAGCTCGTTTTCGATTCATCAAAGCCTGACGGTACTCCTCGCAAATTGCTGGATGTTTCGCGCATTCACAGCCTGGGATGGAAACACCGCATAAATCTTGAAGAAGGCATACGCAGTATCTGGAACAATGCGCCCGTTGAAATGGCACGCTTTGTTTCTCATGCCTGAGGTTTCTCATAATAGCCTTTAAGCGTTAAACCGGCATTGGTCAGAGTTAGTGCTGAATTAATAATTTGCTTGGCTGCTTTCATATACCATTTGCTTTCAATACTATCACGCAGTTTTTCGTCTTCACTCTTTGATGAATAATTTTTTTCTTTCTCATTACCGGCCGACTGTTTTAGCCTTGTAACACTAATACCGGTACTGTGGAACCGGACGTTTTTTAAATTATGCATGGATGCAAGTCTGGTCAGCGTGGAGCGAGTGTAATAAGAAAGATGTTCAGGGTATTCAATCACATTGTAATCGGCTCCCAGATAATAGCGCATGGCGGAATTAAAGTTGGGAGTAGTGCAGTAAAATAAACCGCCTTTTCGCAGTAAAGCACTGATTGCATTCAGCTCATCATGCGGATTATTGATATGCTCAATTACTTCAAAAGAAGTTATCACATCAAAAAAATTCTCTTCAAACATGGAAACGGATAAGGCTCCCTCTTTCATTTTAATTCCTTTATCAGAACAGATTTGAACGGCTGCAGCCGAAAACTCTGTACCATAAACTTCCCATCCGCGCTCTTTTGCAACAGCAAGAAACCATCCCAGCCCGCAACCCGAGTCGAGCAGCCGGTTGGTTTTTCTATAGGGTTCCATTTCATCCAGCAGTTTATGATAGCTTTTGATGGTATGGGGTGAAATATAATTGATCCTGTCGCCCGAATAGGAATAATTGCTGTAATACATTTTCAGATTTTCAAGAGAAGGAATCCTGCTCATAAAAACAAATTTGCAATTACGGCACTGCATCAATCCATGCCGCTGAAATTTTTTCATCGGCACAATGTTTCTGCTGCCACATAAAAAACAGGAAGTATGTTGAGGGGTGTTCAAGGAATCAGAATCATGCAAAGAATAAAAATCGGGAGGATATTGAAATATATGGTTCAGTCCATATCAGTCTTTTTTTCGCTGAAGTAATCTTTTATTCTCCTTGCTTTTGCTGCACCAACCACTTCTGCGAGTGATTCTTCTCCGGCTTCTTTAATCTTTTTTACCGAGCGAAAGTGTCTGAGCAGCAATTCGGTAGTGGCCGGGCCTATTCCTTCAATGCTTGTAAGTTCGCTTTTCATTACGCCTTTGCTTCTGCGCAGGCGATGATGTTCAATACCAAAACGGTGTACTTCATCGCGCAACCGTTGTATAATGCGCAGGGTTTCACTTCTCTTATCAAGGTAAACCGGTACGGAATCGCCAGGGAAATAAATTTCTTCTAATTTTTTGGCAATACCGATCACTGCAATTTTTCCTTGCAGGTTAAGTTTTTTTAAGCTGTTGACGGCACTGCTTAACTGTCCTTTTCCGCCATCAATAACTATCAGCTGCGGCAGTGGTTTTTTTTCTTCGGTCAGGCGCTTGTATCTTCGGTAAATAACTTCTTCCATCGAAGCAAAATCATCAGGGCCTTCTACGGTTTTGATATTGAAATGACGGTATTCGTTCCTGGCCGGTTTGGCATCAATAAAGACACTCATGGCAGCCACCGGAAAATCTCCTTGAAAATTGCTGTTGTCAAAACATTCCATACGGTGCGGAAGTTCCTTAAGCCTTAAATCGCGTTTTAGCTGATCGAGTAATCGCTCTGTGCGGTGAACCGGATCCAGCTTATCCATCCGGTCTATTTTTTCTTTTCTGTAATGGAATGCATTTTTAAGGGAGAGTTCAAGCAAATGTCTTTTATCTCCGATTTTAGGTACATAAAATTCGAAGTGCCCGGTTTCGAGATCGGGAATAACGGGAACGATCACTTCGCGCGCTGTACTCTGATAACGACTCCGCATTTCCAGCAATGCAACGGCTAAAAGCTCTTTAGCGCTTTCGTTCAGTTTCTTTTTTATTTCGAAAGAATGCGATTGAATTATGGCGCCATTGGCAACTTTAAGATAATTGAGGTAAGCAATTTCCGGAGCATCGTTTAAAATGGAAATAACATCCACATCTTTTATGGAAGGATGTACTATTACCGATTTGCTCTGATAATTTTCGAGTAACTGTATTTTTACTTTACAATCGTGAGCCTGTTCAAACTCATACCGTTCTGCATGTTGTTTCATTTGTTCTTTCAAAAGATTCAATACCCCTGAAATGTTTCCTTTCAATATGCTTTTAATCTGTGTAATAGAATCGTTGTAATCTTCTTCAGATTGCAGGCCGGCACATGGGCCTTTGCAGTTACCAACTTCGTATTCAAGGCAGGTGCGGAATTTTTTTTCAGCAATATTTTTTTCGGATAGCAACAGGGAGCAATTACGGAGCTTGAAAAGGCCGGCAATCAGTTCCAGCAAGGTGTTAATCATCATCACGGAGGCATACGGCCCGAAGTATTGCGAGCCGTCACGAATTAATTGACGGGTGTAATACACACGCGGAAACCGCTCATTCTTTATCACAATCCACGGATAGGTTTTATCATCACGCAGGTTGATGTTATAACGAGGCTGGTGCTTTTTAATCAACGTGTTTTCGAGCAGCAAAGCGTCATACTCCGATTCTACTACAATAAACTTTATGTCGGCTATCTGCTTAACCATTACGCGCAACCGCTTATTCTCGTGTTCTTTATTGAAGTAACTGCTAACGCGTTTCTTAAGATGTTTTGCTTTACCCACATAGAGTAACTTATTGTTCCTGTCATAAAAGCTGTAAACACCCGGCTGTTCGGGCAAAGCGGAAAGTGCAGCTTTTAGCTGTTCACCGGAAAGCTTAACAGAGTTTACCTGCTCTTTCATTTCTTTTTATTCAGCTCATGCAGCAGTTTGTATTTCTCAAAAGTGGCAGCGGCTGATGTTCCGCATATTTTTAAACCTGCCCTGCCTTCCAAAAACCCTGTTTTTAGGAAGTACTCTTTCAAAAAGCGGAAAACGGATTTGCCGTAAGCCCCCGGCATACTGATATTTTTTCCGAGTTCATGAAGATGTTTTGCAGAAATAGCGGCAAATCTCTTTTGTTGATTTACATACTCCTCGTGCGAATCAAAACTGTAGTGAAGTAAATCTCCGCTTAAATGCATCACCTTGGTGCCTCTCTGCATTTCTATTTTATCATGCGGGTTAACACCTTTCCATTGTGCTTTGTTTCGTATAAAAAGCCTGAGTTTACGATCGGGATACCAGCCTGCATGTTTTATCCAACGGTTGCAATAACGCGTCAGGCGATTCATGAAATAACCCTCGGCCAAAGGTGATGGCTTGACAGAAAGTATAGATTGCTGCAATTCTGTGCTTAAAGCTTCATCAGCATCTAAAGACAATGCCCAGGGATGGGTGATGCAATCTAAAGCATAGTTTTTCTGCTCAATGTAATTTTCAAAAGGATGCTGAATAATTTTTGCTCCAAGCCGGCCGCATATCTCAACCGTTTTGTCAGTAGAAAAGGAATCAACTACCACAATTTCATCCGCTACGGGAATGAGGCTTTCAATGCATCGAGCTATTTTTTTCTCCTCATTAAAGGCTATGATAACGGCTGAGATTCTGATCACATGGCAAAATTAAGCCTCATTGGCGCGAAGCAAAGCAATTACAGAATTGAAATACATTTGCCCTCCACCATACCCATACATTTTGGCCCCGTAGTTCAACGGATAGAATAGAAGTTTCCTAAACTTTAGATACAGGTTCGATTCCTGTCGGGGCTACCACCGGAGTAGAAGTTTTCAGGCTTGCAGGAAACAAATTTTTAATGGTTAATTTTAATTCCATTTCAGTGTTTGTACCATGTACTCAATGTCGGTTTTCAGGAAACGCGTAACCGGTGAAACGGAATCGGCATTGGGAAGAGCATTAAAGTAAAGTGAACCACGCAGAAAATGATTCACGCTGTCAGTAACATAAAACTGCAGCGGAGAAGCAGCATTCCCGCCAATCTCATACATCAGCCCGCCATTCTTTCCGATCAAAATTTTACGCTGATTTATTTCATTCGCTTTTACTGCATGACTGTAAGCCAGAGAATGGGCATCTTCAATAAGCCTGTACAAATTATCTTTAATGGGTTTATAACTGATGTATAATGCAGCCTTGAAGCCGGGAAATACCAGATACCACCAGCAAGGTTCACTCAGGCGGTTTGTGTCTGGCAGAATTTCTGCGTAAGCCGGAATTTCAAACCGGAAGGGACAATTTCCGAATTCAGCGGCACGGTAAGCATGTTCCGGCAAGTCAATGCGGAAATAACCTTTTGGCTTTGGAATGAGAGGCTCGTCACATGCCGAAACAAATAAAACAAATACAAACAGAATAATGGAGTTAAGCCGGCTAACCATTTTCTTCGGATTGTTTGGTTGTCACTTTTACTCTTTTTACCCTCCGCCTGTCGGATGCTTCAATGGTAAAAAGCATGTTTTTAAATTCAATTTTTTCATCCTTTTGCGGTATGCGTCCGCTAATTTCAATAATTAATCCCGCCAGCGTGGAGGGGCTGCCCTGCACATCATTAAACATTTCCATATCAAGGTTAAGCAGGCGGCTCATATCGGTCAGCAATACTTTTCCTTCAAAAACAAAGGTATTGTCGTCTAACTTTGAGTAGTTGATTTCTTCCTCATCAAACTCATCGCTTATTTCACCCACAATCTCTTCAAGAATATCTTCTAAGGATACTAATCCCGTAACAGTGCCATATTCATCTACAATAATGGCCAGATGCATTTTTTTTTCCTGAAACTCATTAAGGAGGTCATTTATTTTTTTGTTTTCCGGAACAAAATATGGCGGACGAATAAGCGATTGCCATTGAAACCCTTCTCCTTTGTCAAGATGGGGAATGAGGTCTTTAATGTTGAGGATGCCTTTAATATGGTCAATGTCATTATCATAAACCGGAATGCGCGAATAGCCATGCTCGCGGATAGAGTCAAGAACTTTTGAAAGGGTAAGGCTGCTGCTGATGGCGACAATATCAATTCTTGCTTTCATGATTTGCTTTACTTCAATGTTTCCGAAGCGGACAATGCTTTTCAGTATTTTCTTTTCATCGGCATGGGTTCCCTGAGCGGTAGCCATGTCAATGGCATGGGAGAGTTCATCCATATTAACATCGTATCCTTTGCGGATAACATAACGGTCAATAAAGCCCGAAGCAGATACCAGCAGCCATGTAAAAGGGAACAGAATTTTGCTGCATACATAAATGAATGGTGCAACAAAATAGGCTATAGAAAGCGGGCGGTGCGTAGCAAATATTTTCGGAAGCACTTCGCCAATCATCACAATCATTAGTGTAACGGCTCCGATCTGAATAAGCAATGCCAGAACAGGATGGCGGTCAAAGTTGAAAACGAGATGTACAGTGTATGTAGAAAGAATTACAATGGCTACATTCACAAGGTTGTTTGCAATTAACAGGCTTGCCAGTAACTGCTTTGGTTTTGCAAGCAGGTTAAGAATCAGGGCGGAGGTTTTGTTGTTTTGACTATGTTTCAGCGACTCCAGATGAGAAGGTGATATTGAAAACAAAGCAGTTTCAGTACTTGAAAACAATCCGGAAAAGAAAAGCAGAATGGCTAAAATGGAAATGGAAAGGATTACAGAAGAATCGAACGGTCTTAAAACTTCCGTTAGTATCAATAAAGGTAAACTGCCATCATCCATTAAATTGTTGCTTTAGGAAAAGCAGATCTTAGCCGCAGATTAAAACGGCAAATCATCTCCCGGTTCGGGTATTGGAGCGGTGTTGGCCGGCAGGTCAGGAGGCGTTTTTTTCAATTCTTCTTCTACCTGAGCTATGGTAACATCATCGGGTTTACGGCCCAGCATGGTCATTACATCAGCCACAATCTCAGTGGCGTATTTTTTCACATTATTTTCTTCCCAGCTTCGGGTGCGTAACTTGCCTTCTACATAAATCAAACTTCCTTTGCGCAGGTATTTTTCTGCTGTTTCGGCCAAACCGCGCCACATAACCACATTGTGCCATTCTTTTGTTTCCACCTTGGTTCCGTCAGAACGTTTATAAATTTCGGAGGTGGCCAATACTACTTTGGCTACAGCTACACCGCTGTCAAGATGCCTTACTTCAGGGTCTTTTCCGAGGTTGCCTACTAAAATTACTTTGTTGATTCCGGACATGATATTCAGGTTTGGTTGATATGCAAGGTTGTCGGTGAGGCAAACGTAACAATAAGTTTTAAACTTCAAAAAAGAATCAGAAAAAGTTAATCACATGGCATGGATCATTCTGTTAACAATATACCGGGAAAGCATAATGCCAACACTCAGCACTATTAATGAAATTAAAAGCAAATCACCGGCATGTATAGACACAGGGTAGGCATCAACCACAAAATCACCGCTATGGCCAAGCTTAATTAATTCAAAATGCTGCTGTGCTTTACAAATCAGGCAACCGATAATTAATCCTGTTACTAATCCTGCAGAAGTGAGCAAGAGGCCGTCAGTAAAAAATATTTTACGGAGCGAGTTTGCATCTGCGCCAAGGAACAGCAGCGTTTTCATATCGTTTTTCTTTTCAATCATCAGCATAGAAAGAGAGCCGATTATTCCAAAAGAAGAAAGCACCAGAATGAAACCCAGAATAAGATAAATGGCAAATTTTTCTGATTTAAAAATTTTGAACAGAAAGGCATGCTGTTGTTTGCGGTCGAGTGTTTTGAAACGATTACCGGCAATGGCACTCAACTGTCCGGTTACTTGAGAAATATTTGCACCTTCATCCAAAGCAATTTCAAGAGCAGAAGCTTTCAACTCATTGCCCGTAAGCTCCTGAATAAATTTAAGCGGAACCAATACATAGCTGTTGTCAAATTCCTGCTGTATCTGAAAAACACCGGTAGATTTTGCACGGTTTGTTCTGAAAGCTTCTTCGGGATTGAGCGAAGGTGTAACACCTTTATCGGGAAAATAAAACTGCAGATGATGAAATAAATCTTCTGGAGTAAGCCCAAGGGTATAAGCCAGTCCTGCACCGATAGCTGCATCAGCCCTGTTGTTTTCAGGCGTCCAGTTTCCATCAATCAGGTATTCACTCATTTTTGATACCCGGTTGAATGATTCATCCACACCTTTCAGCATGGCAACAGCTTGCTTTTCGTTGTATTTTATCAGCACATTTTCTTCAAGCGTGAAGGATATCGCTTTTACTCCTTCTGTTTTTCTGATAGAAGTAGTGTCAAGTTCGTTAACAGAAAAAAACTTACCTGCGGCTGGTAGTATTTTTATGTCAGGGTCAAATGCATCGTAAAGGTTACTGACCAAATGACTGAAGCCATTAAAAACAGAAAGCACAATAACCAATGCGGCAGTACCGGTCATTATGCCGGCAACAGAAATACGGGAGATGATATTAACGGCATGCTGTTTCCGTTTCGAAAAAAAGTACCGTGTTGCAACCAGCCAGATAAAGTTCAAGTGGAAAATTTTTTGTTTAACGTTTCAAAAATAATCAGGATGTCTGTTCCATCTGTTTGTTGTTGAAAAGACATGAGGAAAGTGTTGCTCAACAGAAACTCCGCGTTGTTAATTAGCGCCCGTTAGTCATGATTGTTGACCTGCATATTCCCTGCTATGTTGACCGCTACTTTCCTTCAATGGCTATGAGTATGGTTGAAGTATTGAAGCGGCATGGATGTGCTGTTAACTATCCTTCCGATCAAACCTGCTGCGGAATGCCTGCATTATTTGACGGATTCAGCGAACAGTGTAAGGAAGCAGGTGCGTACATGATCAAGCTGTTTCAGAATGACAGGCCCATTGTTTCCTGCGGAACGGTATGCACTTCGGTTATGAAATGCCATTACCATGATTTGTTTCACAACTCAGCCATGCACAACGAATACAAGCATCTGCAACAGCACCTCTTTGAGTTCAGCAGCTTTCTGACGGATAAATTGAAAGTTACCAATGCAGATAAAGTTCTGGAGGCAAACGCGGTATTTGTTGGGGGATGTGCCGGAGTAAACGGCTGTGTAGATCATTTGCCTTCTATCCGCCTGCTTAATTCCATTAAAGGACTTCATTTGATTTCATTACCCGAAGGGAATTGCTGCGGATGGGGAGGAACGATGGCTCGCAACGATGAAAAAAAATCGGTAGAGATGGCAGTAGCGCTGCTACATCAGATAAAAAGCACAGGAGCCGACTTGATTATTTCCAACGAGCCGGGATGCTTAATGCATCTGATGATGGTTATGACTAAGCAAAACATGGAAATTAAAACCATGTACATTGCGGATGCACTTGCCTGAACGGTTTAAATTTTTTCTTCTTTCATCAGCCGGTAAATGGTGGATTTGCCAATGCCGAGTTTTTGAGCAGCCAGCACAACATTATTGTCATACTTTTTAAGAAAATGACGGATGATGATGGTGTTGTATTCATCAAGAGTTTTTTCGTCAGTAAGTATATTGCCGGCTAAATGCTGTTCGCCAAGATTGATATCATCAGCCTGAATTTCCTGTTGGTTACTCATCACAGCACCCAATTCAACAATGGCTTTCAGTTCGCGTATATTGCCGGGGTAGGAGTAAGCCATCAGTTTTTTCTGCGCCTCGGCTGAAATGGTTTTGGAGTCTAACTGGTTTTCTTTACAAAAGCGGTTTACAAAATGACGCGCCAGCAGAAGTATATCATTGCCTCTATCGCGCAGTGGCGGAAGTTTAATTTGCAAACCGAGCAATCTGTAGTAAAGATCATCGCGGAAGGTATGGTTTTTAACTGCTTCGGTTAAATCGCGGTGAGTTGCTGTAATTAACCGGCAATTAAATTTGATATTTTTATTTCCGCCAATACGCACAATTTCTTTTTCCTGTAGAGCGCGCAGCAGTTTAACCTGCAAAGGCAGAGGCATTTCGGCTATTTCATCAAGGAACAGGGTTCCGCCATCGGCTTCTTCAAATTTTCCTGCACGTGCTGCCATGGCTCCCGTAAAAGCTCCTTTTTCATGTCCGAACAATTCACTTTCTGCCAACTCTGCAGGAATGGCCCCCATGTTCACAGCCACAAACTTGCCTTTACTGAATCGGGAATGATGGTGAATGGCTTTTGCAATTTCTTCCTTACCGGTTCCGGTTTCGCCCGTCAGCATTACATGGATATTGGTTTGTGCCGCTTTTTCAATCAAATTAAAAACGGAAGTGAAGGCTTCGCTGCCGCCAACCAGATTTTTTCTGAAATCATACCTTTTTTTTACCTCGCTTTCTAAATACTCAATGCGGTGATGCATAGCCACTTTGTTTTGCAGGTGATGGAATGTATTTAGCAGGCGCTCACGCATGTCTTTTGATTTCACCAGGTAATCATAGGCTCCCGTTCTGAGCAGGCTTACTGCTGTATCAATTTTATCCTGTTCAGAAACAACCACTACTTCGATGGCTGGATTGAAGTCTTTAATTTTTTTCAACAGTTCGGCTCCATCCATATCGGGCAAACGAAAGTCAATGGTCATGGCATCCGGCTTTTCTTTGAGATGAGCCAGCACTTGATTACCATTTTCATAAGCTTTTACTTCATTATCCTCATTCAATCCCAAGGTATAGGCAATGTATTCGCGGAACCAGGGGTCATCTTCTACTACAAAAATTTTCATACTATTCAAGGTTATGAAGTTTGAGCAAATTGTTCTTCCATGCTGCTTTTTACTTGATCAAAATGCCGACTTATCTCCTCTATTTTTTTATGGAGTTCGCTTTTACAATTTGTTTGGTTGTGTTCTTCTATCCATTTCAGTCTGTCGGCCATGTAGTCAATAGCTAATTGGCGGCAGGAGGGTATTAGTTTATGAGCAGAGGCAGCCATAAGGTCAAAATCGTTTTCAGCAGCAGCCGTTTTCAGTTTTTTAATCAGGCTTTCAGCACTGAACAGAAATACTTTCATCATGCGGTGTACAAAATCGGTGTTGCCACGTGAAGTCAGTTCCAGCTCGCGCACATCATAGAGACGAGCAACCGGCTTTTCCTGCATTGCTTTTTCGGGAACCAAAGCAAGGATGGTTCGCGCAAGGGTTAACTGATCAAAAGGTTTTATTAGAATTTCATTGAATCCGTTGTTCAGCAACTTATCGCGGTTTGCCGTTACGGGGTTTGCTGTGGTAGCAATTACAGGAATAGAAGATTTTAATTCATGGCGGATAATCCTCAAAGTCTCTTCACCATTCATATCAGGCATTTGAAGGTCAATCAGCGCTATGTCAAAATCACCGGGATTATGTTTGATAAGTTGAACCGCCTCGGTTCCTGAAGATGCAGTGGAAGTTTCGGCACCTGAACTTTGAAGAATTTCTTTTTGCAGCATCAGGTTTATGTCAGTGTCATCGGCAATAAGTATTTTGATACCGCTCAGCGATATGGTTTTTTCTTTCAGCACTCTCTTTTCTGCAATTTGTTCTGCAGGATTTTCTGCTTTGGTATAAGGAAGGGTAAACGTAAATTCAGAGCCCGTTCCCTCAATACTCTTTACATGGATGGTTCCGTTTTGCAAGGCAACTAACTTCTTAGAGATACTCAATCCAAGACCCGACCCCCCGAATCGTTTAGGAATGGTAATATCAGCCTGAGTGTATTCATTAAAAAGCAAATTGATTTTATCATCAGGAATGCCAATGCCTGTATCGCGTACAATAAATTTTATCATCATCCGGTTTTCACTGATATTTTCTTTTTTGCATTCAACCGATACAGAACCTTTCTCGGTAAACTTAACAGCGTTGCCAACAAGGTTGTATAGAATCTGAGTGAGTTTATGTGAATCGCCTTCGGCATAAAGGCCTTCGGTTTCTTTTATATTACAGGATAGGATTATATTTTTTGCATTGGCTTTTACACGCAGCAGGTCACATACTTCTTCTGTAATTCTTGCCGGACTAAAAACGTTTTTTTCAAGCGGCAAACGGCCTGCATCCAAACGGGATAATTCAAGAATATCATCAACTAACTTAAGCAGATGGTCGGCAGAAGCGGCAATGTTATTAAGGTAAACAGATTGCTGCCGGCTTAAATCTGCTTTTGAAAGCAACTCAGTATATCCTGAAATACCTGTAAGCGGAGTACGAATTTCATGGCTCATCATGCTGAGAAACTGTTGCCGGGCTGCAGCTAAATTTTCTGCTTTCTTTTTGGCTTCAAAAAGTTCTTTACGCCTTCGGTCTGATTTAACAATATCAATAACTAAAAAAAACGTCAGCATCAGTATAACAGCACTTCCGGCTGTCATCAGCCACTTCATCATAAGTGATGAATGGGCTACCGCCTGTTTGGCTTCTTTAATATCTTTTTCGTTTTGCTCCTGCCTGTTTTCTTCAATGGTCGTTAGCACTGTTTCAAATTTTGCATTCAACAGCTTTTCTTCTCCCAGCAATTTCAATTCACGCTCATTAAGTTCCTGAATTTGCTGGCGCTGCTTTTCGGCAGTTTCGGCCATTTGTTTTTTTGTTTCAGCAGCGCGTTGTATGGCTTGTTGTTTTTTATCCATATCGTGCTGCGCTTTTTTAATCAGTTCCTGAAGTTCGCGCTGCTTCTTTTTATTGGAAAAAAGGTCAGAGAAAAAACTTTTTTTCTTCTCGCTGTTTCTGAGCAACTGAGCAAGATTGGCTGACGATGCTGAATCTTCCAACTCGCTGGAATCGGTAAGGGAAATCTCGCGGATATCTGTTAATGCGCTGTCAAGAATCTTGGAATAGGAAATACTTAATAACTCATCATAAATTTTCAGTTGCCTGTTTACTATCCATGAAAGAGAATCGGTTTGGACTTCCAGCGTAGCGGAACGTGTATTTGCAATGGTTTCGATATTCTGATGAATACTTTCTTTTATTTCGGTGTATTGACGGATGTAATCTTCAGTTTGTGATAAGGTAAATGCCCGTACATGTTTCTCTGCAATGGTTAATTGGCGGTTGAGCAGTTTAAGGTTATTCATCAATTCATCCGGACGGGTTACTTCATCCACTTTAGAAAGAAGTAACTCATTGTTTTTCGAGAATAAATAAAAAGCAGATCCAAGCAATATGGCTGCGCCTGTAATAAGGAGTATGATTTTCAGATAGGTAAACCGGCTCATTTCAAAACAAACGATTTTTTATATTCAAAATTGGAATTTAATTCCCAAAATTGGAAAATACTTGAACACATTCTTACCTCTGCCGAAATTGTTTTCGCTGATTTATGAGCAATTACAGTCTGCTCAATTACAGGCGCTTTGATTAGTTGTTAACAGGATTTGCCGGGGTGAAAAATGGTTTAAATTTTCCTGTGGCACAAAAATGCCATTTCCTGTTATACATACTAAAAAATAAACGATATGAAAAAGAGTATTTTAATCATGGCCGTTGCGGCATCAACCATCATGACATCCTGTAACCAGAAGGAAAAACAGGAAATTGCACGCCTAACAACCGAGCGCGATTCTATCACGGCAGCCATTTATGAGAAAGACCAGACTATTAATGATTTTCTGGGTTCCATCTCTGAAATTCAGGACAACCTGGCGCAGATTACCGAAAAGGAAAATACCATTTCATTGAGTGCCTCTTCGCAGCATGAAATGGTGCGTACTTCAAAAGAGGTTATTAAATCTCAGATTTCAGACATCCGTAATCTGATGGATGAAAGCAAAAAGAAGATCAGCGATCTTTCTGCAAGGCTTAAAAGTTCAAACATTAAGCTGGAAAAATTTGAAAAGATGGTGGCTTCTTTAAACGAGCAGATTGCACAGAAGGATAATCAAATAAGCATGCTTAATGAACAGGTTACCAAGCTTACGGCTTCGGTTACCCAGTTGGAAAGTTCTTTGAGCGAAGCCATTGTTCAGAACGAAACAAAAACCAAGGTAATCGAAAATCAGACTACAAAGCTGAACACGGCCTATGTAGCTGTAGGTACATATTCAGAACTGAAGCAGAAAAAAGTGATTACCAAAAGCGGTGGATTACTTGGCATTGGCCGCAGTACCAAAGTAATTCCGGGCACACAGACAGCCTATAACAAAATTGACATCAGCAAAACTCCTGCAGTTCCTGTAAATGCCAAGGATGCCAAAATCATCACTTCACATCCGGCAGATTCATATAAAATTGAACATGAAGGAAGCAAGGTGAGTGAGATTGTGATTACCGATGCAGAGAAATTCTGGAGTGAATCAAAACAATTGGTAGTTGTTGTAAGATAAAGAGTTTAGGGTTAATTCGGGTTTGAAGTGCCGCTCCTTGTGAGCGGCATTTTCATTTACGAGATGTTACGTTGCGTTGGGCTCCAAACATTGCTCTTCACCCCCTTAATAAACATCAGCATTCCTTTAATCAATGCATAGTTCATGGCATAGAAGTATGAAATGTACCTGAGCAGCCTTATATGAATGCCTGTACTTTTCAGAATAAAATCAACTAAAGGGCTAAGCAGAAGAATACATTGAAGCCAGAAGGTAAGGAAATAAAACCAGTGTTTATCAATCAGAAAAAAGTTTGAAATCAATGAAGCAAGAATCAGTACCGGCCCGAACCAGCGGATTACTTTGTGAGACAGAAAGCAAAAGGAAACGGCATTAAAACGGAACAGCAGTTTCCAATACGAGCTTAAGTTCTGAAAATTACCGGCTTGAATACGCGTTTTGCGTTTAAGTTCTTCGCTCATCTCGTTGGATACATCTTCGTAACAGACGGCTTTCATTTCCTTAATAGCTTTAAATCCCATTGAAAGCACATTCATACTCAGGTAAAAATCTTCCATCAGGTATCCGCGCGGTATGGTTTTCCAGCATGGAGTTCGTATGGCATAACATGCCCCGAAAGCCCCCATCATACTTCCCCATAAAATACCTTCATGGTATTTGATTTTGTTCTCGCGTTGTATGTATGCCTGCTCCTGAAAAGAAATTCCATCATTCCTCATTCCTTTGTTCAGAATATTGGCTGCTACCTGGCCAATCGATTTGTTTTTAAAGTGCTTGGTCAATTGAAACAAGGTCTCTTCCGTAAAAAAAACATTGGCATCAGTCATTACTAGTATTGAATCGTTCCATTCAGGTACTGAGTTGCGCAATTCTTCAATGAGCGTATTCATTACCATAGACTTTCCGTTTCGTCCGGAAAAAGGTTTGAATGTGATTCTGTTATTTTCTGCAGCACTTTTGCTGATGATGGCATCCGTCATGTCACTGCTGTTGTCTGATCCAATCACCAGCCTGATTTTATCTGCCGGATATGTGCTGTTAAATACACTTTCTATTTTTCCGTGAATAACTTTCTCTTCATTGTAAGCCGATACGACTACAAAAACAATTGGCAGTTTATCGTCAGGATTCCACACTTCAACATTCTCGGTTTTGCCTTGGGCCAGATAACGGAGAAGCCAGGGATAGAGAGCATAAGAATAAACTACGGCACCGGACGACAGAAAAAAAAGAAACTCAAAAATCATGTAAGTACTGAATCAGCTAATTTGTTAAACAGTTACAATTCCTCTTGAAACAGCAAACATGACCAGCCCGGCTAAATTTTTAGCTCCTGTTTTTTCAAGCAACCGTTCGCGGTACTTTTCAATGGTTTTGTTGCTGACACATAAAAACGCGGAAATTTCCTTAGTGGTAAATTCCTGACAAATCAGTTTAAGTACATCTATTTCGCGGGGAGCTAATTCAATAACCGGCCATTGTTGCCGGGTATTAGCCCCTACATCAGGCTGGTCTTCGAGCAGATAAACCGCTACTCTTTTTGAGAAATACTTCTGGCCATTGCAAACGGTGGTTACTGCTTCAGAAATCTCCTCCGCATCAGCTTCTTTAGAAAGGTAGCCATAAGCTCCGGCTTCCACCATTTCGCAGATGTACTTTTTATCGCTAATAGACGAAAGGGCCAAAATCTTGATATCCTTATTCAGGGTATAAATCAGTCTGGTGGCTTTTATGCCATCCATCATTGGCATAGCTATGTCCATAAAAATCAAATCGTATTCATGGTTTCGCGATCTCTCCACAGCATCTTTGCCATTAGACGCATGGTGAATCAGCTTGAATAATCCTGTCTCCTTAAGTTTCAGCTCAACCCCAAGCCTTATAAGTTCATGATCATCCACAAGAAGTGTTTTTAACAGGATAGTTTCTAATGTCATGAAGCGTTGTCGGCACTGCAATAATAACCTGAAATCGTTTTATGGTACATGCTAATCAACCGAAGTCTGTTCAAAACTGTAAGTACTCCCCTGAACATCAATTTTTTGAAATTCGCTTTCAGAAACTATCTTTGCCATCGAACTATTTAAATATCAACCAAATAAACCTAAATCGTTATGACAAAATCTGACTTGGTGGATAGTATTTCCAGCAAAACCGGCATAGAGCGAATGATTGTTCAAACAGTTCTGGAATCAATGATGACAGAAGTAAAAGATAAATTAAGCGATGGCCACAGTATTTTTATGCGTGGTTTCGGAAGTTTTGTTTGTAAAAAGAGAGCACAGAAAACCGGCAGGGTAATTTCTACGGGTCAAACCGTGATTATTCCTGAACACTATTTCCCTACCTTCCGTCCGGCTCAGGAATTTATTGACCGTGTAAAGGAAAATGTTAAGGAACTGAAGTCATCAGGAAAAGACGATGTAGGAGATGAATAATTTTTATGACTGAATGAAAGGGAATGTTATTAAGGCAACCCTGATACTTGCCGCATGTTTATTAACCATTATCATTTACACACTTCCTAAAACGGAATCTACCGTAAAGAGAGCCGGTACTGAAGACCATCCGGCCTCAGGAAGCGGTTATTTCACCGAGCTTGAGAAAAGACAGACCGCCAATCTGAGTGAAGAAAAAAAAACGGCACTGACTCAATGGAAAAAACTGACCAAGGAAAAAAGCAGCGGCAATCAGGTTTATTTCGATTCTATAGCTTCTGTTTGGGATGAAATGAAACTCTTTGCCTTATCTGCATATTATTTTGAGCAAAAGGCCACCGTGGATCAAAGTGAAAAAACATATCTCAATGCGGCTTATCGTTATTTTGATGCCATGAAGCAGGCTGTAGATACCTCTGTAAAAAACATGATGACTCAGAAAGCCATACATGCTTACAATAAAGTGCTTGAATTAAATCCGGGAAATCTGAATGCAAAATCAGATTTAGGAGTTTTGTATGCTGAAGGAACCAATGAACCGATGAAAGGAATTACGCTTCTTCGCGAAGTGGTTGCAGAAAATCCTGATCATGAAATGGCGCAAATGAACCTTGGCTTCCTTTCCTTTAAATCGAATCAATATGAAAAAGCCATTGAGCGGTTTGACAAAGTCCTTTCCATCAATCCCGCCCGAATTGATATGCATATTTACAAAGCGCAGACGTACCAGCAATTGAATCAGAACGATAAAGCCATTGCAGAACTTGAACTGTTCATCGCTTCTTCTGACAGCAAAGAAATGGTTGCCGAAGCCGTGAAACTTATTGAAGAACTTAGGGCCGTCAAAAGCCTGAATCCATAACCTATACTGATTGACAATAACTTAAAACCAAAATATTATGCCCAGCGGAAAAAAAAGAAAGAGACATAAAATGGCCACTCACAAACGCAAAAAGCGTTTGCGTAAGAACAGGCACAAGAAGAAATAACCGGTTGTAGAAACGGAAGCACGGCTTTAATGCTGCTGCTATACATTCAATAATAAACATTATCAGGTTGAACAACGAACTGATTATTGATTCGGCTGCCGGTGATGTTCAGATTGCTTTGCTCGAAGACAAACGGCTGGTAGAACTGAACAAAGAAAAAAAGGATAACAACTTTTCGGTAGGCGATATATACCTCGGCAGGGTACGTAAACTTATGCCCGGGCTTAATGCTGCTTTTGTAGAAGTAGGTTACGAGAAAGATGCCTTTCTGCATTACCTCGATCTGGGGCCGCAATTTCAATCGCTCAATAAATACATTAAAGGTGCTCTGGGAGGAAGGCAGCATGATTCCGAACTTAAAAACTTTACGCGCGAACCCGATATTGATAAAACAGGAAAAATAACTCAGGTAATGACAGCCGGCCAATGGCTTATGGTTCAGATTGCCAAAGAGCCCATCAGCAGCAAAGGCCCGCGAATTACTTCCGAGCTTTCCATACCCGGAAGGTTTTTGGTTTTAGTTCCTTTTTCAGATGCTGTTTCTGTTTCCTCCAAAATTAAAAGTGCAGAAGAGCGCACTCGGTTAAAACGTATTGTGCAGGCCATCCGCCCGGCTAACTTCGGGTTGATTATCCGAACCGTGGCCGAAGGAAAAAAAGCCGAAGAGATTGAACGCGACATTCAGGATTTACTGGGTAAGTGGAACGAATGTTTTCAGAAACTTAAATCGTCAAAACCGCCTTGTAAATTGCTGGGCGAGATTGACCGCACCAGCGTTATTCTGCGTGATATGCTCAATCCGCAGTTTAATTCCATTCATGTAAACGATGCCGCATTGGCTGATGAGATAAAACAGTACCTCTCAACCATTGCCCCCGAGCAGAAAGACATCATTAAACTTTACAAAGGCAAGCAATCCATTTTTGAACATTTCGGAGTTGACAAGCAGATAAAATCCGTATTCGGTAAAACAGTTGGATTGCCCAATGGCGCTTATCTGGTTATTGAACATACCGAGGCCATGCATGTAATTGATGTAAACAGCGGAGGCCGCAACCGTTCGGGCGAAAATCAGGAAAACTCTGCCTTGGCAGTAAACATGGCTGCTGCCAAAGAAATTGCCCGGCAATTGCGGTTACGCGATATGGGCGGCATCATCATAATTGATTTTATTGATCTTCACTCGCCTGAAAACCGAAGAGAACTTTTTGCTTGTTTGAAAACGGAAATGAAACGAGACCGTGCCCGTCATACTATTTTGCCTCCCAGTAAATTCGGATTGGTACAAATGACCCGCGAAAGAGTTAGGCCTGAAGTGAAAGTGGAAACCACGGAGAAATGTCCTTCGTGTGACGGCACCGGCCAGTTGAAACCTGCTATTTTACTGTTGGATGATATTGAAAACAACATCCGCTACTTCGTGCAGGAACAGAATGAACGCAACCTGCATTTGAAAGTGCACCCGTTTATTGAAGCCTTCATTACGAAAGGCGGATTGTTCAAATCCTTACGCTGGAAATGGTACAGAAAGTATAAACGCTGGATTAAAACGGAAGCCGTAAGTTCATATCATTTCAGCGAATTTCATTTCTTTAATGCGAAAGGAGAGGAAATAAAAATTTAGAATTCTATAATGGTAGAAATAAAAAAACTTTCCATCGTCATACCGGCTTACAACGAAGCGCAAACCATTCATCTTATTCTGGATAAGGTGCTTGCCGTTAAGTTAATGTGCAGCATTGAAAAGGAAATTATCATAATTAACGACTGCTCAAAAGACAATACTCAGCAAGTGGTTGAAGCCTACATAGCTTCCCATCGCGAAGTCAACATGCGTCTGTTCAATCAGCCTGAGAACATGGGCAAAGGAGCTGCACTTCATAAAGGCATTGAACTGGCTACCGGAGAATACCTTATCATACAGGATGCCGATCTGGAATACGACCCGCAGGAATACAACCTGCTGCTTAAACCGGTAATGGATGGTTATGCAGATGTGGTATATGGTTCGCGTTTTATAGGCGGAAACCCTCACCGCATTTTATTTTTCTGGCACACCATAGGAAACAAATTCCTTACGTTTTTGAGCAACATGTTTACCAACCTTAATTTAACGGACATGGAAACATGCTACAAACTGTTTAACACTAAAATGATTCAGGCCATCAAGCTAAAAGAAAGACGCTTTGGTTTTGAACCGGAAGTAACGGCCAAGATTTCACGCATACCTAAAATCAGGATTTACGAAGTTGGCATTTCTTATTACGGCCGTACCTATGAGGAAGGAAAAAAAATCGGATGGAAAGACGGAGTAAGGGCGTTGTGGTGTATTGCCAAGTACTCCATTTTCAGATAAAGTTTAATGGATCAGTAATAAGCACCCCGACCGTTTATTCTTCAGCCGTTGTGAAATAGCTGAATCTAATCGCCATATAGAATGATTTTTCCATTTACAGCCTCTTTATTTTCATGCAAAAGCCTGAAAAAATAAATTCCCGGACGGGGATATGGACTGCTGAGCAAAAAGATATTATTTTCTTGTTTACCGGAATACACCAGTTTTCCTTCGGCTGAAAACAATAACAGAAACTTATAATCATCATAGCACTCCGCAACGGATAAGGCTTGAACTGAAACTTTATGTAAAGCAGTTTTACAGGGAGTATAATGTGTAAATGGAAAAGATAAAGTGCCGGTTAACCAGCCTACTGCATTTCTGATTAGCCGGATAAAGGAGCTATCAGAAGTAAAATTTGTTGGTGAATGTCCAAGAGAAGTGTAAAAAATTTTGCCACCGGCCTGGGTAAATCGTACCCAGGTTACAGCACGACTGGAGTCATAACTGTTCACCAGTCCATTTGGCCCAACGGTTGCCTCAACCTTTTGAAGCACGTTTACTGACGAATCGAAATAACCTTGTTCCCAGTAATAATACTCTTCCTCTTTAAACCAGGGATCAGGTAAAAAATTTAATACCGGATGAGGTTGTGATTGATCAATGCGGTACAAGGGAATGCCTGCAACATGACTGGGGAATTGCTGAACGCTGGCGCCAAGAACTTCGGGAAAAAAATCCCAGGTTCCCGTATTGTTCCCATTAGCAGTGGAATGGCGGTATGTATCGCTGGCCGAATGAATGCCTAACAGGTTACCCCCCGATTGTATATACCATTCGAAATGCTGCATGGCCTGTGGTGTCAGAATGGCATTGCCGGAGGTATTAGAAAAAACAATTGCATCATATTGCAACAGACCAATCAAGGAATTAAAAGTTAATCCGGTGGAATCATTATCTACCTGAATTCCTGAAAGCTGGCCAATAGAATCAAACATCTGGTATGATACAAGCCTTGTCTGATGATCGTAACCGGATGTTGCTGTAAAGTGAAGTATTTTTTGCCCGTATAATTCACTATCCTGAAAAAAAAGAATGCACCCAATCAGGAATGTATTATTCAATCTCAAATTCCAGCACATAACCTTTAATGGGCGTTTCTGTAAAGGGAATATATTCCAGCATTTGGGGCGATTCCGGCCACCAAACAGACGGATGGTATTCCTGTGTTACCACCATTAACATTTGATTATCGGGTATCGTGGTTACTTTTGAATTCATAAAACATATTTCCGTAAGCTGATTTTTTTCAGGACCTATTCTCCAGATTAAAGTATCGGGTTTCCATTCTATCTGGTAGTAAAAGTAATCTCTTTTAAATAAATAGTCATCCTTTGCAGAATGCTTTAGAGTGATGGCTTGATACCATGGATTCCATCGGTGTAACAGGTATTCTTTTCCATTATGTCTGGAGTATTGGGTGCCCGAAGTAAAACGTAATGGACTCTGGCAGGCCAGGTCCCAATTGGTGCAGGTTACGATCACATCTTTATAATCATCGCCATAATAGGCCGGCCTTTCATGGGGCGGATTATACGAGGTATGAGGCCACACCGGACTGGCCTTACGAATCTCAATGTCTATTTCTGAATAACTGGTAAACGGTACCCGTATGGCATTTTCACCGGACTGGTCTTTTGGAATAAAACCTTTAATTCTACACTCCCTTAACCGGTTCCAGTCATCATTGGATTGGTTTAACATCCAGAAAGCGTTGGTAATTCCGTTCCACATCTGCTCCTCATTTAATAATTCGGGAAATTTGATTTTTGCCGTAAACTTACCATAAGTAAATCCATGCCGGGAAATTATTCCGACATTCACCTTTTCGTAATGTCCCTTGCGTGGCGGTGGATTCTGTAATTCAATTTGATTTTTATTTCGGTCTGATTTCACATCCTGACATGGGCAATAGGAATTGGCAATACCGGCATTTACCATATTATCAGGATGATAGTTTTTAAGGTAGGAATCGTACATTTTTCGTGTAAAATAAGAATCCTGCAGTTTACCGATTACCGGAATGTTTTTAATACTCATTGAGCTATGCAAAAAGTGAAAATATTGTTCAAAATGTGCCTGAGAATAAAGAGACGTGCTACTGCCGCAATCTTCTCTAAAGGAGGAATCGGTATAACTGAAACCGTTATTTTGCAGATGCCTTTCATTGATGTAAATCCCAGCCCCGGTACTGGGGTGTGCCGATACCGAAAGTTTGGTTGTACTTATCAGAATTGCCGTATTTTTAAGTTCCTGCCCGGGTCCGTATAAAAAATACCAGTATGGATTTAAATAATGGCCGTTCCATTTTTCTCCTATCATTTTTACTGATGTTGGTATCCGGTTCAGGTCATCCTCTAGGGTAACTACCAACAGAAAAGAATATTGCCCCACCCTTGGATTTCGCTTCCAGCGCTGGTTCAATCGGTTTTTCTTTCGGTTTTCCCGTATCACCCAAATGGCATCCAGCCGGATTTGTTCTTCAACAGAAATTTTATTGTCTTTTGCTTTGCGGATTACATCTTCATACCAAGTTTTGTCATTATAAATTCCCTGAGACATAACTAAAATCTCATCTTCAGTAATGGCCTTGTCATCATTTACTTTTCCAAAATAACGTTCTTCACTTCTGGGGTTACCTGCAATCCGGAAGTAGTCTTTTACAAGATATTCCTTGTCGCCACTGGAGTTCTCGGGAATTTTTTTAAACCCTGTTTCCGTATCTTCCCAGCTCCCGTAAAAATTTTCTTCGCACAGCGGATTCACTAAACCCATCCCTTGGTCTTCAGGATACTTATACGTTTCATTCTGATAGTAGATTTTGTAGTAAAAGTTTCCCTTTTTATTATGCGGATTAAACTTAAAGGTAAAGTCAAAATAACCCTCAGGAACCTGCCGGTGAGTTGGAATAATAAACCCGCTGTCTATGGCATCAAGGTAGTCAAGTGAAATTTTTTTCTCAAGCTGACCGGGCTGCCAGTTAGACAACATGGTGAAATCCATAATCGTAAATCCCGGTTTTCTTTTATAGCCGGTGCATGCTATGAAGTGATTCGATATGATTAATACAAACAAGAGTTTAATGACATTGGTCAATGCATTAAGCGTGCTGTTTATGAAACGTTTTATTTTTAGCTGCATATTATTGTTCTTTTAATCGGTAAAGGGTAAAAGGTTCTGAATTAGTTACCCATTCATAACTCGAAAGAATTTCCTGATAAGCTTTAGCTATACAATCATCGGTTGAACGTGCAATATGGCCATTTACAAGCACATAATCTGCAGGCAGCTTGAGGCCATCCGGATTGGTTTTCCAGTAAAGACAAGGAAGGTTGCTTTGAGACAGCTTTCCTAAAGTATAATCAGGTAATAACTTTTCTTTCCACAAGACTGGAAAGTATTTTTTAGAAGCCTCATAATTTTCCAATAGTAAAACAGGTTTATGAATGGCAATATAGTTTATCAAATGACCATATAGCCAATTACCCGAAATATCTAAAGGAATAATAACTTTTTCAGGCAGAATGAAACGGTCCAGGTAAATTAAAGAAGCAACATCCCTGTTTAAATTCGCTGCTATACGGTTGATATGATTTAATCTTATGAAGCTGATGGACAATACAATATAAATCATACTTACCATGATCCATCGCTTAATCTGAGTTTGAGAAAGCCATATGATAAAAAATAAAAAAAACATCATGCAAAGCCTGACGGAAATAAAGCTGGCATTACGGTCGGTATCCGGAAGAGTAAAGTATAAGCATAAACTTACGATCATTAGAATCAGAAAAACAGTGGCGGGGGTTAACAGTCTTGCAGCCATTAATTTCTTTACAACTTTACATCCGGTTCGGAAACCAATCCGGCATCTCTCAAATAATACCCCGAGAAACCCAAAAATTAAGATAAAGAATAGTGGTTGTGTGTACTTTACTTCATCCCATGAGAATAGAATCAGTGGCCTCAGTTGCCATATCCATTTTACAAGTTCAGTATAAGAATACCGGAAGGATTCCTCGGTGTGCTCCCGGACACTCAAAAAAGAATACAAAAGATAAATGGGTATGGCTGAAACAAGTATTAATATCAAACCTTTAAATAAATAAGTTTTTCTTTTTTTTTTGATAAAAACCAGGTCTGATAATGGAGAATCAACCGGATAACTAATCATATAAAATAATCCGGCCGCCATAACCAGAAACAAGAAGGTAAACGGATGGCTGAAGTAAGTAAGCAGAAACAACAAAAAAAGTAAAAATGACTTTTTAAAAGAGAATGACTTATTAAAAAAGGAACTTATTACACCAATGGCAAGAAAGAAAAAAAGCAGCGAAAAACAGAAATTGTAAAATCCGTTAATAAATACAAAGGAGTAAGAAAAGGGAAATATAAAATAGCTCCACAAGCTTCCATGGAAGTGAATTCTTGACACAGCAAACCTGAAAGCCAACGGAATGCCGGCTACCAGAATGATTTGAAGCAGTTTTTCAGATACTAATGGCTTAAATATAAAATTGAGAATTACAAGGAATAGGTGCCCCGTCCAGTTTGGAACCGATTCGGGATTAATCCAGAAAGCTGTATTAAAAATGCCTTCGGAAAAAAGCAAATGATAAATAAGTTTTGCATTATAGATATGTGCAGGCCCGTCAATGGTGAAAAAGACCCGGTTATTTAATAACGGTATCAGATGGATTCCTGCAACGAGCAGAAAGAGAGTTTTTTCGGAAACAAGCCTGAAGTTCATTTCATCTCCCTTACCACATACAACGGCCTGTTTCTCACGTTGGCGCTCATTCGGCTGATGTATTCTCCAATGATGCCAATGCAGATTAACTGAACACCGCCAAGAAACAGAACTACCAACATTAAAGATGCCCAGCCGGGAACGGCATCGTGCATAACAAATTTTGAAAACAATACATAAAGACTTGTTACAAAGGCTGCAATGGAAACAATGAATCCAAGTGCTGAGGCAAATTTTAAGGGAAGGGTAGAAAAGGAAGTAATACCATCCAATGCAAAGCGGATCATTTTCTTGTAAGTATATCCTGTTTTACCGGCATGGCGTTCATCGCGGTCATATTCTATAAAAGTCTGGTTGAAACCCGCCCATGAAATTTGTCCGCGTAAAAACTTTTGCTGCTCGGGCATTTGTTTTAATACATCAACAATGCTGCGGTGCATGATGCGGAAATCTCCGGTATCAAGCGGAATATCAATGGAAGTGATGGAAGCAAGTATCCGGTAAAAATATTTGGCCGTAGTTTTTTTCAACCATCCTTCGCCTTTGCGGTTCCGTCTTCGGGCATAAACCACTTCGTACCCCTGTTTCATCTTTTTATACATCTCCGCAATCAGCTCAGGCGGGTCCTGAAGATCAGCATCAATAATCACTACAGCATCACCTTTTGCATGATCAAGTCCTGCGGTTACAGCAATCTGATGACCGAAGTTGCGACTGAAATCTATGTAGCGTACAGTCGAATCTTTTGCAGTAAATTCTTTGATGAGTTGAATGGAGCGGTCGCGGCTGCCATCGTTTACAAATAACAATTCATGCTCAGGAGTAATGGCAGAAACAACTTTTTTCAGCCTTTCGTAAAGGGCCGGTATGTTTCCTTCTTCATTATAAATAGGAATGATGACTGATAAGGCAGTCATGCATCAATCAGTTTTTCAGAAAGGCAGAAGAGAAATTTCCTTTAGCATTGTAAAGCACAACACGGTAAATTCCTTTCTGATATTCAGGCATAGGAATAATTATTTGTTCACCTGAAGTAAAATGATACATTTCTTTTCCATAAACCGTTCGTCCCTGCAGGTCAATTACTTTCAATACACTGTTGCCTTTTACATTATCAGGCATGGTGATGTTAAGCAAATTGTTTCCGGCATCGAAATAAAGCTGCAGTAAGGAAAGATTGTTTTCGATTACTTCCAGTGTTCCGCTGCTCAGTTTGGTGAGGAATTGGCGCCAGGTGGCAAGCGGGGCGGTGAGTGTTGTTCCGCTGAAGTTAACATTTAGCGAATATTCACCCATTAAATAAACTATGCCTCCGCCTTCATTACAAAGGATGGATTTGCCCTGGTCAAAACTTGGCCCGCCTACGGCAGTTCCGAAAATAACGCCCCCGCTGCTGTTATAATGAACAACAAAGACATCATTTGCTCCGATGGTAGGAATGATAGTTCCCGAAAAGTTGGAAGTGCCATTCATATAACCGGTGATGTAGCTATGTCCGGTTGGATAAACAGCAATATCGTAAGCGCCATCGTTGGAAGTGCTGCCTCCTGCTTTGAACCATTGTATGGTTCCGGCAGAATTGTATTTAGCAATGAATGCACTGCCGTAACCATTGTCAGGAAGTGTAAAAGGACCGAAAGTGGCCGTGTCGGCAATGTTACCTGTAATATAATAGTTGTTGTTCTGGTCAAAACCAAACGCCTCGGCTATATCATTACCCCGGCTGCCGCCTGAGCGCACCCACTGATTGACGCCTGATAGGCTGTATTTCGCAAGGAATGCATCGGCCGCCAATACGCTCGTTACCGAATTAGGGCCGAAAAAACCGATATTGTTGAAATATCCGCTCACCACCAGACTGCCGGCATTGTCAACCCGTATGCACTGGCCGCGGTCTTCACCGCTGCCTCCGGCTTTTACAGCCCAGTTGCAACTGCCGTTATTGATGTTGTAAGAAGCAATAAAAATATCTTTATCACCTACCCCGGAGGATGAAAGGTTTACTGTACCAAAAGTGGCGCTGCCGGTAAAGGCTCCGGTCATGTAGATGGTGTTGTTGTAATAACAGATGGAAGATGGTTCGTCAAAGCTGTTACCACCGGCACGTACTAACCAAACCAGATTGCCAAGCTGGTCGAGTTTGGCAAGATAAATATCATTTTGTCCGGCCGAGGTTACTGTTTGTCCGTCAATAATGCATTGATTGAGAAAATAACCGGCTACATAAATAAAGCTGGCATTATCAATACAGATAGAACTCGCATACACATAAGAAAATGGCGCTCCCCATTTGCGGGCAAATACAAACTGGCCGGCTGTATCGTAAATAGCCAGGTATGCATCATTATAACCGGTCATGGTAAGTGTGGTAGAGCCGAATGTTTGCGAGTTCTGAAAGTCGCCAATGGTATATAATAGTCCGAAGTCGCTGTAAACTGATTGAATTCTTCCTGAATAGGAAGACCGGCCACCAAAAGAATTTGCCCATTGATAATTAAAAGGCTGAGCGATGGTTTCGCCCGCAGTGAAAACAGTTAGTAAAAACAAAGTAAATTTCCTTATCATAGCTTCTTATTCTTATTTAAGTGCTCAAAAGTCATAAAAACAGAGAGGATTTCAAAGCAAAGAGTTTATTTCCTGAGTATTGTTACCCGAAGCCAACGATTACCTTATTTCCTGACACAGCTCTACCAGCACTCCTCCTGCTGATTTGGGATGAATGAAACATACAAGCTTATTATCGGCTCCGCGTTTAGGCTCCTCATTCAGTAATTGAAATCCTGAATTTTTAAGACGTTTCATTTCAGCATAAATGTCATCCACATCGAAAGCAACATGATGTATGCCTTCTCCTTTTTTATCAATGAATTTTGCAATGGGGCTTTCAGTGTGTGCAGCTTCAAGCAATTCAATTTTATTTTCCCCTGTTTTGAAAAAGGCCGTTGTTACTCCTTCGCTTTCTACCGTTTCGGTTTTGTAGCAGGGAACTCCTAATAATTTCTCATACAGGTTAATGGATTGGGCGAGATTCTTTACGGCAATTCCGAGATGCTCAATTTTTTTCATCGTCATTTTTTTCTTCGGGTTTATACAGATAACGGATTACGGTTTCATGAGGTTCACCGGTAACGTTTTGATTTGGGTCATCACTGTTTTCATCTTCGTCATCCCATTCATATACTTTACGTTGAGTTCCTTCTTTGCGAAAATAAAATGCCATCAGCGTTCCGGCCATCAGGCCTGCAAGGTGCGCTTCCCAACTCATCTTGACAAATAACGGAAGAATGCCCCAAACCAAACCGCCATAAAGAAAAACCACTACAAGCGAAACTGCCATCAGCCCGGTATGCCTGCGAATGATTCCGCTGAAAAAGAGAAAAGCCGTAAGACCGTAAACAATTCCGCTGGCACCTATGTGATAGGCTTCTCGTCCGCTGAGCCAAAGCCAGAATCCGCTCAACAGATAGATCCACAGAAAGGCACGGAGCCAAACCTCCTCATAAAAGTAAATGAGTAAGGCCCCCAATACTATCATTGGAATGGAATTGGAAAACAAGTGCTGCCAGTCGCCATGGATAAAAGGCGATGTGAAGATGCCTTTCAGTCCGCTCAGTGTTCGCGGATAAACGCCCCATCCATCTAAAGGAAGGTGCATCCATTCCTCCGCTGCTTTCACAATCCATAGAACGGAAACAAACAACAAAGGCAGTAACAGGCTCTTAAATGCTTTTCTTTTTCCTTCCGTCAATTTTAAAAAAATGATTGCCCGAAAGTAGGCAAATGCAGCCGGTGAGAATAAAGACTGCTTGTCTTACATTTGCCATTCAAGTATAAATAAATGAAAAACAGTATTTATTCCTTGCTGGCTATTACCATGCTGATGGTGGCCGGATGCGATGAAATCAGCGGACCTACACGGCAACCCATCGTTACCCCACCGCCCTCAGGTGATAATGTTGTAAAAAAAGTATTGGTTGAAGATTACACGGGTCATACCTGTGGCAACTGTCCGGCTGCTGCACGTAATCTTAATGACACCATAAAACCTTTGTTTGGCGACAGGCTGATTGTACTTGGAATCCATGCAGGATATTTTGCAGAGCCTTGTCCTCCTCACACGTACCCGAGTAATTCTTCTTTCCCTGCTTATTCAACTGATTTTAACACTCCGGCCGGTACGCAATGGTTTAACGATTTCAACATTCAGTTAAGTCCTAATGGAATGGTGAACCGTGTTAAGGTGGGAAGTTCCTTTGCCATTGCTCCCGGCAATTGGGCAACGCGTGTTAATCTGATTATGCAACAGGAACCTGAACTGGGTATCAAACTCAATCCATCTTACAACACAGCTACACGACAGCTTGATGTTACGGCAGAAATAAAAACCGTAAAAACCATGACAGGCAATTATAACATCGTTCTCGGCATTAGCGAAGACAACATTATTGACTGGCAATTGGATTATAAAATTCTGCCATCTGTTCCTCCGAATTATCAGAATAATCCAAACTTTAATCACCGGCATGTTTTCAGAGGAGCGATAAACGGAGTAAACGGATTTGGCGAACAAATCATTGCCGGAAATGCCGATGTTGGATTCACCGCCTCGAAATCATACAGCTACGGAATACCATCTGCCTGGAATGAAAACAACTGCTCCGTTGTTGCCTTTGTTTACAACACCACAACCAAAGAAATTGTGCAGGCCGAAGAGGTTAAAATAAAATAATGCATGGCTCATACATCGGTTTATTTTACCATTAAACATTACTAATTTTTTTACACCAAATTTATTTCGATGAGATTAATTCTGCGCAGGAACCCTTCAGGGTCACGGGTACGCGTAAGACTATTAATTACTTTCCTGATTTTTTTCCAGTTCGCCTCTGCCCAACGCTTTGAAGCAGGAATTACTGTTGGTGCCATTGCCAGCCAGCTTTCGGGCGACCGGGCTGCCGGCTATGATAAGCCGGGTTTTGAAGCAGGCGGCTTTGTTGCCACTTCATTAAACGAAAAATTCAATGCCGGTTTTCAGATTTCCTACATTCAGAAAGGCAGTCGCAAAACTTCAAACCCCGACATTGGTGATTTTACCTTTTACCGCTCAAGGCTCAATTACATTCAGGTTCCTTTTGTTCTTGAGTATAAGTTCTCAAAAAAAATATCTTTTGACACTTTTACCGGAATTGCCGCTCTGCTTTCTCAGGAAGAGGAAGATGAGTATGGCAAAATTCTAAACCGTAAAGAATTCAGTAAATGGGAGTGGACTGCCGGTTTAAGTTTTAATTACATGCTCTTTGAAAATTTTCAATTGCAGTTTGGAATGGAAAATTCTGTTCTGCCTGTAAGAAAAAATGATGGAACTGAAATTTACCGTCTCGACCGCGACCAGTTTAATTCACTGTTGCGCTTTGCTATGCGTTACAAATTCAAACCTTCAGCAGAAAACATGAAATAGTTTTCTGTATTCAGACAATCATAAACATCCGAATGAAAAAATCAGACATCGTTATCAGCGTAGAATTGGATGAAAGGAATCATCCTGAAAAAATTCAATGGCAGGCCGAAGGCTCCGGCATGCAGGGAATGAATCCATGCAAAAGCATTATGCTTTCCATTTTTGATAAAGCTGACAGCGGCACTCTTCGAATTGATTTATGGACTAAAGAAATGCGTGTGGATGAAATGCAGCAATTCATCTATGAAACCATGCAGAGCATGGCCAACACGTATCAGAATGCCACTAACGATAAAGAAGCAGCCGATAAACTGAGAGCCATGGCTACTCAGTTCGGTACTGAAACAGGATTACTGAAGAAGTGAATTCATCAGTTCCCGCTCACCCGTAACTCCTAAGGTTGCTTAGGCACGAAATAACTTTTGAAGAATTTTATTTAGAAATTTTTCTTTCGCTCAGTTCCACTATGATACTGAAGTAAGCCACGCGGCCAACCAAAGGTCCGCCATAAATTTCATAATGCTTGTTGTCAAGAATATTTGATGCACCAAGTTTCAGCGTAGTGAACATTTCAGGCAAATAACGGCTAATCTGTACATCCACCATATTGTAAGCATCAATGTATCCGCTGAATTGAGGCGAGCCTTCAAACAGGAATCCGTCAATCCATTTATAATTGATGCTGAATCCCCAGTTTTTAAAATCGCGCACGGTCATTCCGATGTTGAATTTGTGCTCCGGTGTATTAAAAGCCGGTATGAGCGGGTCTTCCGAGCCTTTGCGGTCGAGTTTGTTCCAGGAATAATTTCCTGTTAACGACAGGTAATGGCCGTAGTAATAATTCAATCCGGCATTGAAGCCCATTGTAACTACTTCGTCTTCCGAATTGGTAGCCACACGAAGCACGTTGTTAAACAGCAGGTCTTTGTACGTTCCGAAAATGTTGGTGATGGAAAAGGTATCTACATCAGCACCAAATTTAAAACCGATGAAGTATTTATACCAACTGTGATACCCGCCAATGTCGAGATATAGATTTTTGAAAAGCGTGGCGCGGTAGCCAAGCTCAACCGTTTTTACTTCTTCGGGACGGACGGCTTTTACATTGAAGAAAGAAAGTGAATCAAAACTTTTGTTGTAATTGAAAAAGCTGATGAGTGATGGAATGGTAACTAATTTTTCGTAGCCGTCTTTATTACCGATAAGAATAGCTCTTCCTACCTGATAATACAGATACTGGTCGGTAAGCGTAGGATTACGGATGGCGGATGAAAAAGAAGTTCGCACCATTTGGTTTTTATTCGGTATAAAAACCACCGATGCAGCCGGTGAAAACAGGTAATCGAAATTCTGATTTTTATCCATTCTGCAGGTAACATTGAACCGTAGTTTGTCATCCATCACGCGCTTTTCAATGCCTGCATAAATACCGAATTCATTGTTGGTGATTTTTCGGTAAACCGTGTCTTTGCTGATGGTGTCATTTCCTTCAACACGGAACTGAACATAAGAAGTATCGCTGAAGATGGTACCTTGCGAATAGGGCTTATACCAGCGGTGATTTGCTCCTACCGTAATCTCTGCCCACTTGGGAGTGAACTTGTATTCTCCATGAACATGATACAAAGCAGAGCGGTCGAAAAAACGGCTGCCGCCTTGCCCGAATGTTTTTCGCGAGGTGATTCCTGCAAAAGCAGTATCGAACTGATAGCTGCCCGGCTCGAAAAAAGGATTTGCTGCATTTAATGGATTGCCGATTCCATTGGCAAATATTTGCGCCTGATTATGGAAGTAAACCAATGTATCGTAATAATTGGCAAGCAACCATGGATTGATGGAGTTTACATAAGCAGTGAATTGTTCAGGAGTAAAAGGAGGAACAGGAGGTTGAGGATAACCGGGCAATGAAGTAAGTGCAGGTCGCGGTGTGGTGTACCAGTAGTTCACATAGTCCTGATACCATTTGCTTTCAGGTTTGGCTGATTCCTGCAGAAGCAATGCCGTGAAAAATGCATCGTATGATTTTCCGGCATCTTCATGTGTGGCATATCCGCGAACGAACCAGCGGTCATCTCGTTTTATCTCCAAACGGTTCTGTAAAAATAAAATGTCTTTAAGGCTGTAACGATTATCACCCTGATATATGGTAGTGCCGGTTCCGAAGTTGGTGGCTGCAATGGCTTCCATATCTTTTGTAATTCTGTAATGAAAGGCTGTGCCAATCTTTCCGTTTTTCGTGTCGTAATCCACCAAATCTTTTTCGTAGTAACCTCTGCGCGCCCAGATGCCAAGACCGGGATAATCTTTGGCCACTGCATTCTGGTCGTATCCGTTTTTGTATTCATCGCCATAGATATTTACGGCATCGTATCCGCCAGGGTTGGTTTCGGATGAACGCGATTGAGGAGTAGCGGAAAGATTATTGGCTTCCCAGTCGCGCGCCTGAAGAAAATACATGTTCAGCTTGTAACCAAACTTCGGCTCACCTCTCTTATTTTTGAAATATTCCGCCCAGCGAAAAGATACTTCTGTCAGGTCGCGTTCTCCAACTTTAAAACTCACTTCAAGTCCGGGATTAACAAACGGGCTGCGCGTGGTCATGCTTATCACCCCATTAAAAGCGTTAGGCCCGTAAAAAGCAGAGCTTGCTCCCTGAATGATTTCCACTTTCTGCACATCCAGTTCAGGAGCGCCAAGAAAATTACCAAGCGAAAAATTCAAACCGGGCGATTGATTATCCACCCCGTCAATAATCTGCAAAGAACGAACAGGCGAACTGCTGTTAAACCCGCGCGTGTTGATGATTTTAAATCCGAAACTTGCCGAGGTAAGATCAACTCCTTTCAATTGGCCAAGCCCTTCGTAAAAACCCGTAGCCGGTGTTTCTTTAATAGCTATTAAATCCATGGCTTCAACCGTAAGAGGTGCTTCTTTTTGTTTTTCCGAAATGCGGCTACCGGTTATTTCCACACTGCTAAGCATTACTTTATCCGGTTTAAGACGGATGATAACCGGAGTATAATTGCGAATAACTATTTCCTGCTTTACATAACCAATGTAAGAAGCTACGAGCGTAATCGGAACATCATCTGCTGCGTTAATACTGAATTTGCCATCCATATCGGTTACTGCACCTGTGGTTGTACCTTTAATTAAAACGTTAGCGCCAAAAAGCAATTCACCATTATTGTAATCGCGCACGGTTCCGGAAATAATGTTTTGCGAAAACAATGGATAATGAAAAGTAACAAGCAGGCAGAAAAGGAGCAGTTTTCGGAGCATAAAGGAAAGTTGAGCCAAACCTAAAGTTTTTCGGTGAATTTGCCGTCAATTTTAATTCTGTAGCTTAAGGGGCTTTTCAAATAATTTTAATGGCTTTTTTCTATACTTGCCTCCGTTATGAAAAAGAAGTTTGCCGAATGGATGAAGAAGCCCATGCTTCGCAAAATGGGAGTAGCGGCATTCCTTTTCTTTCTTATTAAAGGACTGGTTTGGATTGCCCTTGGCGTTTGGGCGTACATGACGATTCAGAAATAATTTTTCACACATCCTCCGTTTTATTTTTAGATTCGTTTTGTTTGTACCATGAATGATGATTTTTTTGATATTATCCTCGAGCGTTATGAGCTTCTTTTCGGCAGGAAAAACCGGCCGTGGCTCAATGAGGCGGAATTGAATTTTGTTATTGACATGTGCGATTGTTACCGCAGTTTCCGCTCTGTCCGTAAGGATGAATTCAATAATGTGCCTTTGGTTATCATATTCCGTTATCTTGAATGCACACATCATTATTACCGTTTTAACCGTCTGGCCCGTATTGAGCAAACCATAGAGCAGATGAAACAAGACTGGGATGATGACCATCCGTTGCTTTACCTGCTGCCCAATTTCTTTGCCCGTTTTTCGCAATCTCTGCTGCTGCATATTCGGGAAGAGGAAGAGATTCTTTTTCCATATTTGAAAATGCTGAATCATGTGAATGAAAAAAAATCTCGGCTCATGGATTTTATCGAATACCGAAATCCGGTTAACCTGAAACATTACATGAATCATCATGACGATGACCATGAACTGGAATTTGAGAAAGTACTGCTCGCTTTAAAGCATTACGAACCCTCTTCGACCAACCGCTCACTCTACAATGTGTTTCAACAGCAGATTCTGAATTTCAGAAATGACCTTGCCGTGCATGGCAGCCTTGAAGAATCGGTATTACTGCCCCGCTGTATCATCATTGAAAAGGAATTGAAAACGCTGGTGAAGCGCAGCCCGGTGGAGAATTAAGTTTTTTACTCAGCCATACAGTCGCCAATCAGAAACAAATTGTATAGCAGCATATAATCCAGTCCATTGTAGCTGCCCGGAAAATGCGGAACATCATGTGTGGTTCTTCTTGGATGAATTATGAGCGATGTGGATGACCATTGCCGGCTTGCATATCCTTCTTCAGTAAAATAATGCGGCCCTTCCGGTGGCGCATTCCGTAAAAGCGATTCATAAAACTTCCAATCAAAATCTACAGGCCGGGAATTATTCAGACATCCGTAAAGCAACGGAATCAAATACCAGTGGTAGGGAGAGAAGGCATGAGAGCGTCTGAAAAATTTAACATGTTTGTTTTTCTTTTTTCCGGCAAGCGTTTCCATCAGCAGGGTTTTAAAACTTTCGGAGCGGTTAAAAAAGAAAATGGGTTTGTAAGCAAGCCATGAAAACTCACGTATCCCTTTTGCCATCATCCATGAAAATCCTTTTTGCTGTGGGTTCTCGCTTCCGGAGATATTTTTCAATGTTTCGCTGAGTAAAGGCGCATACGTCCATGCATTACTGCCGGCTTTTACTTTTCCTCCTGAGGGTGTGCGGATTTTCCAGTTGGTAAAAAAGTTTGATTGATCTGCCGGATGAATCCATTCAATCATCCGGTTGGAAATGTTTTTTGCTTCTTTTGAAAAGGAAGTTTCGCCATCCATAAATTTTCCGGTTGATGAATGTATATACCCCGGAATGTAATGTGTGATAAGTTTCATGGCCATCAGCAATACAAACACCTGGTCTTTACTCATGGCGAATAGCCGGATATCGCCTTTCAGATAATTTAAAAATTCGGAACTTATGTTGTTCACATCGTTTCCGGTTTGGTTAAGCCTGTTTAATGTTTCTTGTTTTTTCTGCAGGTTATTAAAAATACCGGCACCTGCATCACTGCGTATGAAAAAGCCATTCAATGATGGCGGCATTCCGAAGCAGGTATCGCCATAATAATCAAGTCGGTTAAAAGCTTCGAGTGCATCATAAAGTTCGGTTAATGTTTCTTTCGTGTTTTTATTTTCATCATGCAACAATTTAAATTCAGTAGCCAGTACGCTGATATAAATGCCGAGATCAATAGTGCCATCACCCCACTTGATGGTTTCTCGCCCGCTGTAGTTTTCATCATAGGTATTTCGGATGGAAGCCGGTAAGCTGCATCCCGGTCCGCTTCCGGTGCACAGCATGAATTGAGATTTCAGCCGTTCGCGGTATGTGAAATATGTTTCAGTAAGTGCAGGATGATGGCTGTATTGTCCGGAAACAGAAAGCGGAACAGAAAACAAGCAGCACAGCAGAAAAGCAATTTTCAGTTGGAAGATTTTTTTCACTCGATAAAAATAGCAAACCGGAACTGCTGCGGAGAAAATAAAATAAAAAGGGTTTAACTTTTTATGATCTGAAAAAAGAATTTTTGAAGCCCTTAAAACAATCAATCACTTCGGTATAAATATAGGGGCTTTTCTTGTTGATTCAGAATCACTAGCTACATCATAAAAGGAACTTTTATTTTCAACTATCCAGTTTTCATAGAAATATTCCGACTGTTTGCATCGGAGACAATAGCGAGAGGCTTTAAATTCATATTTTTCACCGGTCTCTTTGATCCAATGGGTATATTCCTTATAACGCCAGGTGTGCCCCACTATCCTGCACAATTTTTTTTCTAAATTTACCTTGACTCGGATTAATGCTGTCATATTGCTTTGTATGTGGCTAATTAAAATCCGTTCAGATTTTAAAATAGCATTAAGGGTTCAACTTATCAATGGGTTATTTTAGTTTATTTTATTCATATCCGCTTTTTATAACGGTCATAATCATTTTGAAGCGCCCGTTGGGGCTGATTCGATGCGAACGATGCGCAGGAATAATAATGGATTCTCCTATTGAAAGAAGAAAAGAGTTCCCATCAATAAATAGTTCAGCTTCTCCTTCAATTATCTGAACAAATGTGTCGAAGGGTGAAATCTTCTCGGTTAATCCTTCTCCCACATCAAATGACATCACACTGATATTTCCGGTTGATTTCTTAAGTATTGTTTTTATAACAACGGAATTGGGTAGATATTCAATTATCTCTACTGTGATGTAGGCTTTGGATTTTTCAAGTTCCGCAGTGTCCATTCTTTTTTATTTTATGCATAAAGTAACGATCGTTCATTAATAAAAATGGCGGAGTTTCATACCGCCATTTCACAGAGAGAAATTTACTTCTTACTGTCAACAAAAAAGTCTTTTATAGATGTTCCGAGGTCACTGAGATCATGACTGAATTCGCTTTTGAAAGACTGCCAATCATTCATTTTCACCGGCTTGTACGCATCCAATCTTTTCCTTAAATCATTATTCCGGTTCTCAAGGGTTTCCACTTGTTGTTTAAAGTCCGCTTTCACTTCGCCCCCTTCGCCTTTCATTTTTTCTTTGATGGCGTGAATGCTGTTTTCGTTTGCCTTAATCTTATCATTTGTTTCTGCTTTAAACTTTGCGACTTCGACTGCAAATTCGTTTTCAGCGGCAGTTAAATTGGTTTTTGCTTGTTTCAGATTTTCTTCTTCTGCTTTAACTTTTGTTTCCTGCGAGTTACAGCTTGTTGAGAAGAGGGCTGTTGCAGCGATTAATAATGATGTCAGTAATAATTTTGTTTGTTTCATTGTTGTTGTGTTTTAATTGTTTTTTTAATTAATAAATGTTCTTCAAGTAACCTTCGGCAGCTTGCCGTTAAGTCTTCTATTTATTTGTTCGGCTTAGAAGTCATTAAAGCGCTGAAATGATGTCGAGCAATTCTTCTTTAGTCTTGCCTAGCTTTACCTGTAATTTGCCCAGCATTTCTTCTCGTTTTCCTTCTTCATACATAAGGTCATTGTCTGTTAAGGTTGCAAATTTTTGTTTGAGTTTGCCTTTTTGCTCATTCCAGTTTCCTTTTAATTCTGTTTTATTCATTTTATTTTGGTATAATTTAATTTCCGCATCTGGCGGCACAGTCGTAATAATTTTATTACACCGCAAAGGTGGAACTGTTATAAGGATAAATCATTACATAACTCTATTAAAAAGTTATATGATTCATACATCTTCCAGAAGTTTTCGTCTTTTATTCTTCAGCGATTTGAAGTAGGTAGGAGTGAGGCCAGTTACCTTTTTAAACTGGCTTGACAGATGAGCCGCACTGCTGTAATGCATTTTCCAGGCTATTTCCGACAAGTTCAGTTCATCATAAATTATTAATTCCTTGACCCGCTCAATTTTATGAAGGATGATAAAATGCTCAATTGTAATGCCTTCAGTTTCTGAAAACAGATTTGCCAGATATGCATAATTTAATTTAATCTTTTCGCTCAAATAATCAGAAAAGTTCACCTTGGGAGGATCATCGGAGTAATGTACCATCTCGATAACTACTGTCTTGATTTTTTCAATGAGTATGGATTTCTTTTTGTCCATAAGCTCAAGTCCCCTTCGTTTAAGCTCTAAATTTAGCTTCTCGCTTTCCTGTTTAGCAAGTTTTCTGGCAAGAATTACTTCACCAAGGTTAATAGCAAGGTAGGGAATGGAAAGCATCTCCAGTACATCAGCTACAAACAGCTTGCAACGCATACTGACCATGTGCCTAATATAAATTTTATTCTTACTTGGATACATGCTTCAAAGGTAGATAAAAACTTTTAGCTAATTCGATGATTTAAGTGTATGCTAACTTTAGTAATGCTAATTTATTTTTATGCTATTAAAGAAACATAGGAAAATTCATGTATTAGAGTAAGTATAAAAAAGAAAGAGTTGTAAAATATGGACTTTCTTATGTTAAAGTTGTAAGATAACTATTTAATTATGTAATACTTTATCAAAACGTCAAGCTCATCTTTGCGATGTGAAAAAATCACAAACTGTTCCGCCAGATGCGGTGAATAATAAAACCATTAAAATTATGAGTACAAATTCTGAAACAAACAAAGCCATGGATGCTTTCAAAATCAAGGGAGATTGGAAAACACAATCCTCTAAACTGAAAACTAAGTTCACTCAATTAACCGATTCTGATCTTAAAATGGAGTCAGGTAAAGACGAAGAACTGCTTAAAAGACTTCAAAACAAACTAAGCAAAAGTCGTGAGGAAATGATTAGTATTATCACAAAAAATCAAACAGAAATTGATTAATTGAGTCGTGATTATGGCAAGGGTTAATAGCCCTTGCTTATTTATTAAAACAAAAACCTTAAATAATAAAAACATAAATTATGGAAAACCATCTTTATCTCATAGCACTTATTCTCATTGTAGGCTGGGCAATCGGATTCTTTGCTCTGAACGTGGGCGGATTAATTCACATTCTTCTTGTAGTCGCTTTAATCACTATCATACTTCGAGTTATTCGGGGAAAAAGAATCAGTTAACACACTCAAACAGTAATTATCACATTTAAAATAAAAGTTTAAAAATAAGACCATGAAATCATTCAAAAATAAGGCTTCCATACTTGTGGTGGCTGCTTCGCTTACTTTCTTTGTGAGCACCATTCAAACACATGCACAGAATTCAGATATGCAAAAAAAGGCTGAATTCGGAATCCGGTTTATGCCGGCATTTACCTCCCTTACGTTAAAAACTGCAGAAGGAGGAACTGTAAGCGGTGATGTTACTTTAGGTTTCGGATTAGGAGTCTTGCTCGGCTTTAATTTCTCAAATCACATCGGAGTACAAACAGAGGTAATTTATAATTCTCTTTCGCAAAAATCAAAAGATGCTCAATCTGACCGTAAAATCACGTTAAAGTATGTAAATGTACCATTGTTATTTTCTGTGAATACAGGCAAGTCAAAAGTAATCAATTTGAACCTCGTTGCCGGACCTCAAATTGGTTTTAATTTGGGCAGTAGTTTGACTGTTTCGGGAGTAACAGATATAAATAATCCTCAACCTGTGTTGTCAGTAAAAAAAGGCGATCTGGGCTTTGCATACGGAGCTGGTGTTGATTTCGGACTTAATGCTGCGCGTACAGTTCGGCTTGGTTTAGGTTACAGGGGTGTTTTTGGTTTGCTTGACATCAGTAATAAAAGTAATACGGTTATTACAAATTCTTATTATGTTCTGGATCGTACAAAGCTAAGAACACATGCTGTTTATGCAGGGTTATCTATACTTTTCTGACGTAGAATAATCAAAAGAGTATTGATGGGAATACCATCAATTTGATTATTCTTTCCATTCAACTTACATAAATCTCCCGCCCGGACAAATTTGTCCGGGTTTTTTTTGGCAGATCTCATGAATTAGGAAAATTCAGAAAATCCGGATGTATAAAATAAAACAGTTCTTGTTACGAGTAATGAGTAAAAAACAAAACTGAGTTATCCTAACTATCTGGAATCACTCTTAAAATTGTGATATTAAGCCTGATGCATTTTTCACGGGGCTCTAAAGAACTTTATCTGAAAAACGTATCATCAGTAAATGATTCAAAGCAATGGTGCAGCGAATCAAGAATATCTTTCTGGATGGGACTTAAAGCATTGTTAAAAATATATTTATTGCCCAAAAACCAAAACAAAAAAATTTACACTGGGTATTTAACCAATGGACTGTTAATCTGGTAATTTATTATTACTCACCGCTTTCGCGCTCTTTGCCTGTATCTCCGAATTTGAAGGAAAGGCTGAAGCGCAAAGTGTTTTCAAGCGGATTGCGCTGCTGTGTCGGAATAAGGTAAGAGAAGTCAAGTCCGAAAACGCTGTAACGTAAACCGGCACCCAGGGTGAAGTATTTACGGTTTCCTTTCTGAGCCGATTCAAAGAAATATCCTGTGCGGAATGCAAATTGTTTATCGTACCAGTATTCTAAGCCGCCTGCAATGTTTATTTCTTTCAACTCTTCTTTAAATCCGTCAGGCGCATCACTGAATGATTGAAAAATGCCGGCAGCAACTCCCACTTTCGGATCTTTACCATATAAAATAAGATTATTACCTGCTGAGTCTGAAGAATAAATCGGGGGTGTTGGTACCAGCAGTTTATTAAAGTCAAGGTTAATGGTAAGTTCATTGTAATCGTTCAGTTTCAGTTTTAGCGAAGGGCCAAAACGAAGGTTAATAGGAATAAAATCTTTATCACCGGTTTCGGTATAAGAAATTTTTGAGCCAATGTTAGTTATAGCTAAGCCCCATGAAAACACAGCGGGTTTCTTACCAACTTCTACATCTTTCTGATAATACACGGCAATATCAGCGGCAACAGAATTTCCTGCTTTAGAAGAGATACCTCCGGGCACGGGAATACCACCGGTAAGGTTGGAGTGGATGTACCGCAAGGCAATTCCACCTGAAAAATCTTCGCTGAGTTTGCGAGAGTAGGCAACATCCAAAGCAAATTCGCTGGGGTTAAAAGAGCCTAGCGAGCCGCCATTTACATCGGTAAAATCAATTTGCCCGAGTGAGAAGTAACGGATAGAACCGCCAATGGCCTGATCGGGGCTGGGCTTAATATATCCGGTAGCATAAGCAAGATAAATATCGTTTACCAGGCTGCGTAGCCAGGGTGTGTATGATACTGAACCTATTCCCTTGCCATTATAAAAAGACATTTTAGCAGGGTTCCAATGTATGGCATGTGCATCAGGTTCTGAGGCAACACCGGCATCGCCCATTCCGCCTGCACGGGCATCAGGCGATATCATCAGAAAAGGAACGGCAGTGGTAATGGTGTTTAACTGGCCAAGAAGGTTTGATTTGTCCTGTGCCTGGGTTTGAGAAAAGATCAAAGCAGCGAACATAAATGCGGCTGCTGTTTTTTTATGGATATGATTCATCAGTAAAAAATTCAGATTAAAGAGTAAAGTCAGATGGGGCTATTAACGGATAAAAGCGGATATTGTTGCAAAACGGGGGGCAAATATAGAAAGCGGTATAAATAGCAGGCTTTACTTACCTGAGTAGCACGAGTTTCTCGTATTTATCTGCCGTAGCGCCCTTATCATTTCTCACTTTAAGACGATAAATATAAACCCCGCGACCAATCCGGTCGCCATATTCATCAGTACCATTCCACGAAATGGAATCACTCCGGAATCCATCGCAGATTATACGCTGATTCAGCGTTTTTACCAGTTTACCGCTTACTGTAAAAATCTGCACCTGAACATCCATTCCGTTACAAGCCTGATTATGTTCAAAGAAAAAGGATGTATGAGTGGTGAACGGATTAGGATAATTCAAAACATGTTTTAAAGCAATTTCAGCAGAGCCGGCTACTGTAAATTCGGTATAGGCATCGCTGGAGTTATTGTAAATGTCCCAGATTTTAAGTTTTAATGAATGATTTCCTTCCTCAAGGTTTTCAAGCCTGTAAATGACTTTTCCTTTTGTGTAATCATCCATATCAGCTTCGTAAAAATCATTCAGCACATATACAGGATCTATTTTATTGTCAAGCACGGCAACAATGTCATGGCCTATTCCATTGCCAACGGTATTGATTCCGCTTTCATCGGAAGCTACGGCATAGATTACGGGATTCTCATTGGTAATTCCGCCAAAAACGAATTTCTCATCGTTCATATAAAGTTTTATTTCGGGGCCTTTATCATCGGCAGCAGCATTGGGATTAATTCCCCCGACAATCAATTCGTCATAAAATCCTGATGCATCTTCCTTCCCATTTTGAGCATAAAAACTCAACCTTCCTTTGCCGAAGTTGTAGGCAATATCTTTCGGAACTATAAACGTAAAACTGAAATGGCCATTAGTAACCTGCGCTTTTCCTTTAAAGAGAATATTTTTCTGTAAGGAGAATGTTCGTTGCGGGCTGCCGCTGTCGTTGCTCAGGCTTTTCATGAGTGAGGCTTTATCATACACTGTAGGATAAATCACCCCGTTAAAGTCATGCATCTTCACCCCGTTGTTTCTTACTTCGCCCGAAATGGTAACCTTGCTTAGAGCATTGATGGTATCATTCACCCCATTCAATGGCTGATTATTGATGCCGGTTGCTACAATATCATATTTTGGATAAGCCAGGCGCAAAGCAGGATCGCCAAGCATGCAGAAGTTACGGGTGTTGTCATTTATAAAATCGAGTTTCGAGAGGCGGTATATATCGCCAAGCCTTGGCATTTCTCCATTAACAGGTTCAAATAACCGCCTGAACACAAACTTGTTCAACACTGCATTCTGATAGGCATACACTAAACGTGTTGTAGTATAAAGGCCTATTCCTCCGCCATCGCCTTTCAGTAAAACATATTCGCCTGAAGAAGTCCTTCCCGGATCATCAAAACGGCTGAATTCGCAGGTAGCAGTAACAAACAAAGGCATACGATAAGGATTCTGCCAGTTACCAATCATATTGTTGTCAAGAATTTTTTCATGTGCCCAGCCAATCTCACCTCCATGACCAACATAGTTAATCACCAATGCGCCTTTATTTATGCGATTACTGATAGCGGTATTAACATCAGGATAACGCTGCCCGCCTGCTGTTGAAATTTGCGGATAAGCATCAATATAAATTTTATCAAGGTTGAAGCGCAGGGTATATGCATTCAGGTTTTTCATCAAGGTGTCAGACTGATCAAGGTAAGCACCGCTGTCTTCATCATCGGCAACAAGACAGATTATATTTCTCCAGTCACCAAGGCTTGAATTGGCTTCATTGCATGCTGTTGGATTACCAAGATTTCCTGTTGTCATGTAGCGGCTTATTTTATCAACCATAGCGGTAGCTTCGGCTACGGATTTTGCCGGTAGCCTGCCAATGCCTAAATCAAGCAGGTTGGATGTATTGCCCGGAGGCCAGAAACCTTCGTTGTCATCAAGAAAACCGAAGAAATCATCCGACTGGTAAGAGCTGAGAACGCTGATGCTGTTTTCGCTCTGATAGGTAGGAATAAAATTGGTGTTGGAAGCATACTCGCCTTTGTTATCATAAGAGCCATCACCAAAAAGCAATAGATATTTCGGATACTGCCCACCGCTGCGGTCGTACATCATTTTAAGAAAATCGCGCAGGGAAGGCACATCGCGTGTGCCGGATGAAAATTCATTGTAAACCTGGTTGATGTCAACTACATGAATACTGAGGCCATCATGCTGGCGGTGCATATCGGCAAGGCGGTTTGCTTGTGAAAGAAATAACGGATGACTGATGATGATCATTTCTGCTGCATCCAGACCATGCAAATCCTGATTGGGTACAAGTCCTTTGTTTACCGGAGCAACAGCATTCTGATTGCGGAAGAGAATAAATTCTTTTAAGACGGTTGCATCTGCAATGAACGAGCCGTCCTGATTTACCTGCTGTTCTGTGATGTTGTAAGGATCGGTTACATCCCAAACCCGATAAGCGTTATTGTAACCCTGAATGGTATAACGTGCCTGCGAAGCGTTATTCAAAAAAGCAGCCTTGTCGCGGAAGGTGTATGCATTGGTTTGTACGGCCAATTGTTTACGGGCATTTATTTCAATGTAATCAAGATATCCGACTGAAGAAGGAGCGGAGGGATTGAAATTATAAGTGATGTCGAAAGTAACGGCATTTCCGGAAGGGTTAAAATTTCCTTTGCAGTCTTTGAGTGTTCCATAATCGGCATATGTACCGGTACTAACGGCCGCCATGCTGGCTGTACATAATAACTGGCCTGTGTGCGAAATAGTAAAACTGCTGGGTAAAGTTGAACGCGCCATAAAGTTGATGTTATACCATACCTGCTCAGCAGTTGAAACGGAGGGCACATTGAACCCGAAACTCTGAGACAGATTTATATCGAAGGTTTCACCGTAGGCATGACGGCCTGACTTGATAAAATTTTTAAGATTGTTGTGATGAAAGGCTAAATGATCAACCGTAGTAACATTAAAATCATTAGGCTGAGGCTGAAGGGAAGGCTGCGATGGCACTCGTTTCGGAATACCTGAACGGTAATCAGCCGTGATGAAGTAATGGTTGTAATCGTGATACAGATGTTTGCTGTGGCTGTACCTCGAAGTTGACGGATTGAATGTCCACCGGTCAGGCGATCGGCCAAAAAACAGTACGTAATCAGAAGGGTTGAATATTCCATCGGCTTCGCCAATTACTTCAATAGCATTTTCCATCAAATCATCTGGGCGCCATGCGCTGTTGGCCTCGGGCAACATGCCGGTTCCATTTCCAAACACACGGATGGTACGCGGGTCAAGTGTAGCCATATCAAATCCAAGCTGACGGAAAAAGTTGTAATCAAGTTTATAAATGCCATCGTCTTTAACAGCCACTTTATACCATTTGCCTGAGGCAAGAACAGAATGAGCTGCCCAGGGAGTTACAGAGGTTTTTTCAGCTATTCTTCTTCCGGTTGAATAAAGCTTCAAAGAGAATGAAATCAACTTTTCAAATCCACCTGCTGTTTTTCTGATGGGAATAAAGCTGATGGTGGTGTAGGCAACTTTGCGCGTAAGGCCTGTTTGAACATCGGGGATCACATCATTTTTTATCAGTTCGGCATTTCTGATCAGCTGGCTTTCGCTCAAAGGCTGGTAAACGGCATTTTCAATACTGCCGCTCAGTTCATCATAATCAAATACTGCCGGAGAAGAGAAGGAGAAAGAAAAGGAGGGAAGATGATTGTTCTGTTGATTGTAGGTGCCTCCGTCAAAACTTAATACATCTATCCATTCATTTTCTGCAATTTGAACGCGTAACGGTTGTTTCCATTGCAGTTCAAACGATAATTCACGGTTACTTGCTGTTTTTTGAGATTGAGAATAGCCATAAACAGAGGTAAACAGTAAAGACACTGCAAATAAACTTTTCGGGTTGAGATTCATACTGGTTGATAACAGGTCAAAATTAAGTAACTGAAAAATGAGCAATTGTTTATCATTTAGTGGTTTCAGTTGTAACAATTACTTTTGTCGAAAGTTAAAATTCATTTCCACAGCCGGATTAACGCATTGCCCAAAAAAATTATTGCAAGAAAATCCCTTTTTTTGAAACCTATCAGAGATACTGCGTATAAGTTTTCAATTGTGAAACCTACCATGAGAAAGATTCTAATTGCCGTGATGGTTATGCTCAGTGCAAGCGTAAGTGCGCAGGACCCGCTTTTCACTCAGTTCTATGCCAATCCCATCTACATTAACCCTGCCTTTGCCGGTTCAGTGCGTTGCCCGCGTATCAACATGAACTACCGCAATCAATGGCCGGCACTTGCCAAAACCTACATTACCTATAGCGCTTCTTATGATCAGCATGTGGATTTGCTTAATGGCGGTGTAGCTCTTAACATTCTGAATGATAAAGCCGGTGAAGGAACAATTTCCACCACCAACATAGCCGGTGTTTATGCTTACCAGTTGAACATTGCAAGAGATTTTTCAGTCCGCTTCGGGTTGCAGGCCACGTATGTTCAGAAAAAATTAGACTGGGATAAACTAACCTTTGGCGATATGATTGACCCTCGTTACGGATATATCTATGCCACTCAGGAAACCCGCCCGAGTGAAAGCCGCTCATTTGCCGATTTCTCTGCCGGAATTCTCGCTTATTCAAGCTCATTTTACGGAGGCATTGCCGTGCATCACCTTACTCAACCTGATGAAGCATTCATTGTTCAGGGAACCAGCGAACTGCCTATGAAAATTACCGCTCATGCCGGAGCAATGCTTCCATTAGGTAATACAGGCAGTTACAAATTCAGCTCAAACCGCGATAACGGAACCTATTTATCACCCAATGCAATTTTTCAGCAGCAAGCAGGTTTTAACTACCTGAATCTCGGAGCCTATATCCTTCACTCTCCTGTTGTAGGTGGTTTATGGTTCCGTTGCAACATGACTGATGGTTTTTCTGCTGAATCAGCTATTGCCTTAATTGGCTTCCAGCGCGGAGTATTTAAATTTGGCTACAGCTACGACATCACCATTTCCAAACTTACTAATAATACCACAGCCGGTTCGCATGAAATCAGTTTCGGAATGCAGTTCGAATGCAGGCCCAAAAAGAAGCGTTTCCGCACAATAAGCTGTCCTGCATTTTAGTTTTGGTAAATCAATTAAGGAAATATACATTTGCTGACCATTTTAAAAAACATCATTAAAACATGAAAAAATCCATCATTTTCAGCACCATACTCTCAGCAGGCATGCTTATTACCACTTCCTGCACCAAACAGCAATCTGCTGTTACTGCCTGGGAGTATAACAATGAAAAAAACGGAGGTTTTGAAGTGGTTCCTTATACAGAACAGGAAACCGGTCCGGGGTTAATTCTTGTTGAAGGAGGAACTTTTACCATGGGGCGTACAGAACAGGATATTACTATTGACTGGGATAACATTCCGCGCAGAATGACGGTTTCATCCTTTTATATGGACGAAACTGAAATTGCCAATATCCATTACCTTGAATACCTTTATTGGCTCGATCGTGTTTTCGGTACCGATTATCCTGAAGTTTACCGTAAAGCATTGCCAGATACCCTGGTTTGGCGCTCAAAACTTGCCTACCTTGAACCACTGGTTGAGAATTACCTGCGCCATCCGGCCTATCAACAGTATCCTGTTGTTGGAGTTAACTGGCTTCAGGCAAATGATTTCGCAGCCTGGCGTACCGACAGAGTAAACGAAGCCATCCTGATTCGCGAAGGAATTCTTCGCGTCAACCCGGCTCAGGTTAACGAAGATAATTTTAATACCGATGCCTACCTTGCCGCTCAATACGAAGGTTTAGTAAAAAGCGATCTGCATGATTACAATCCAAACCGCGATACCCGTAAAGTTAGAATGGAAGACGGTATCCTTTTACCCCGCTATCGACTGCCCACCGAAGCAGAATGGGAATATGCTTCTCTTGCTCAAATCGGAAATACAGTTTATGAGCGTGTAACCAGCCGTAAACAATATCCCTGGAATGGACACATAGTTCGCGATGCTTCTGAAAAATATAAAGGACAAATGCTTGCCAATTTCAAACGAGGAAGAGGAGATAATATGGGTACTGCCGGTTTTCTGAATGATAATGCTGATATTACTGCTCCGGTCATCAGTTTTATTCCCAATGATTATGGCTTGTATAACATGGGAGGCAATGTTTCCGAATGGGTAGCTGATGTTTACCGTCCGCTTTCACCTGAAGATAAAGACGATTTCAATTCATATCGCGGAAACGTTTTCAAAACCCAGTTGACCGATGAAGAAGGTCAGATTGCAGAAAAAGACAGTCTTGGCAGGATTATGTACCGTGATGTAACCGAACAGGAAAACGAAGGCCGCAGAAATTACCGGAAAGCCGATAACAGAAACTTTCTCGATGGCGATGAGCCCGAAGTGGTTTATAATTACGGTCAGACCTCAATGGTTGATGACCATGCACGCGTTTACAAAGGCGGCTCATGGAAAGACCGTGCTTACTGGATGTCTCCGGGGTCAAGACGTTATTTGGACGAACGCCTTTCCACTGATTTTATAGGCTTCCGTTGTGCCATGGCGCGCGTTGGCAGCCCTGTAGGTTTTGATTTCAAAAAAAGAAAACAGAAGAGATAAATTTGTTTGAAAATAACTGATCAGCCTCTGTGCCTTTGCATAGAGGCTGTTTTATTTTGTAGCGGCAATGGACATCAAAAAAATTTACAAACTGTGGAATGAATGCGATAGAAGACATTCAACCGATTCAAGAAAAATAGCAGTGGGCGGATTTTTTTTCGCCCTGAAAGGAGCTAACTTTAACGGAAATGAATTTGCTGCCGAAGCATTGAGTAAAGGGGCTTCTTATTGCGTGGTAGATGAGGAGAAGTATGTTCTTAATGAAAGAACGATTCTTGTAAAAGATGTGCTCACGGCTTTACAACAATTAGCCACTCATCACCGTCTTCAGTTTATAAACACAAAGTTTATCGCTCTTACCGGTAGCAACGGAAAAACAACAACCAAAGAACTGATTAGATGCATCCTGTCGCAGCAATACAGGGTTTTAGCCACTCAGGGTAATCTGAATAATCATATCGGAGTTCCATTAACATTGCTTGATGTGAACGAGCAGCATGAATTTGCCATTATTGAAATGGGAGCTAATCATCAGAAAGAAATTGAGCAGCTCTGCGAAATTGCATTACCGGATTTTGGACTAGTTACCAATGTAGGTAAAGCTCATCTGGAAGGATTTGGTGGTTTTGAAGGAGTGATTAAAGGCAAAGGCGAGATGTATGATTTTCTGAAAAAACATCAACGCCAGATTTTTATCAATTCGGATAATGCACAGTTAACAGAGCGTTGCGGGGAATATGATAAGCTCATTACCTACGGTATTTCAGATAATAATTTTTGCCGCGGATCGTATGAGTTGAATGGTGATAAAATCATAGTGAAATGGAATGCCGAAGGAAATGCAGGCAATGCCCAATCGAATTTGGCTGGCGCTTACAATTTTGAAAACCTGTTATGTGCCGTTTGCATTGGTTGTTATTTCAGAGTGAGCGCAGCCAACATCCGCCATGGAATTGAAAGCTACTTTCCGGAAAATAAACGATCGCAAATGTTGGTAAAAAACAAAACTACTTTTATTCTTGATTATTACAATGCCAACCCTACCAGCATGGAGGCAGCCATTAAAAATCTGAAAGAAAATTTTTCAGGAAGGAAAATGGCCATACTGGGCGAAATGCTTGAATTGGGTAACCATGCCGAAAAAGAACATGCCTTTATTTCATCCCTGCTTAAAACCTCTGCTATTGAAGCTGTGCTGATCGGAGAAAATTTTAAAGGTTTGGAAAAAAAATTAAACGGACATCACTTTCAGACTTCTGCCGAAGCAGCCGCTTACCTTAACACCGTTTCTCTTGAGGGCTATACTGTATTGATAAAAGGCTCGCGCGGCTCTAAAATGGAAGCAGTGGCTGACAGGTTACTTAACTAAACGGACTTTTTGTTTTCGGGATAGCGATGAGCGTATAAGTCAGCAATCCTTTCGTAAACCATTTCGCGCAGCTCATCAAGGTTTAATTTTTTTAATGCCGAAATGAAAACAACCTGATGGTTCAGTTTATTTATCCATGTTTTTTTTAAATCATCCGTACTTGTTTTCTGCTCATTCTCATCTTTCATCAGAAATGCATCGGATTTATTCATCACCAGGATAACCGGTTTATCACCTGCCCCGATTTCAATCAATGTTTGATTGACCACCTGAATCTGCTCTTCAAATGCGGGATGCGAAACATCCACTACATGTAATAGCAAATCGGCTTCTCTCACTTCCTCCAACGTTGATTTAAAAGATTCGACCAACTGATGGGGAAGTTTACGGATAAAACCAACGGTGTCAGCCAGCAGAAATGGTTTATCATTCATCACTACTTTTCTTACAGTGGTATCAAGCGTAGCAAAAAGTTTGTTTTCGGCAAATACATCGGCCTTGCTCAGAACATTCATCAAGGTGCTTTTGCCGGCATTGGTATAACCCACCAAAGCTACTCTTATCATGTCGCTTCTTTTCTTACGCTGAACAGCTGCCTGTTTTGAAATATTTTCAAGTTCAATTTTCAGCTTCGCCAGCCGGTCGCGGATTACCCGCTTATCAGTTTCAATTTCTTTTTCGCCCGGGCCGCGTGTACCAATTCCTCCCTGTTGTTTTTCAAGGTGAGTCCACATGCGTGTAAGGCGCGGCATGAGGTATTGGTACTGCGCTAATTCCACTTGAACACGCGCCTGAGCCGTACGTGCACGTTTTGCAAAAATGTCGAGTATCAGATTGGTGCGGTCAACAATTCTGACTTTTAATTCTTTTTCAAGATTCCTGATTTGCGAAGGTGAAAGCTCATCATCAAAAATGGCCAGGTTAATACCGTTTGTCTTGATGTATTCACCGATTTCAGAAAGTTTTCCTTTGCCTACATAGGTGCGCGGATCAGGATGCTCCAGTTTCTGTAAAAATTTTTTTGAAGTTACCGCACCGGCCGTTTCGGCAAGAAATGCCAGTTCTTCAAGATATTCTTCAGCTTTTAAAATATCATCACCTTTCTTAACAACACTTATCAGTACAGCCTCTTCGGATTTCAAAAGGGTTGAATCAACCTGATGCTTCATTAATAATTATTGTTGTTTCATCGAATGCACATATTCGGTAACCGCTTGTATCTGTTCGTCTGTAAGCAGTTTCTGATATGCCATCATACTGTTCTTGCCATTCCTCACAGTCTCTAATTGCTCATCAAATGACATTGGAGAAGCTGTTAAATCTTTGGCACCGCTTAAGCCTAATTTACCATCGCTGCCATGGCAGGCAATGCAATTACTTTCGTAAACTTTTTTTCCCAATTCCGTTCCGCTTAATCCCGCAAAATTTCCTGTTAATTCTTTTTTAAAGTACGGGCTTTTGGTTTCGGATATACCATAAGAATATACCAGAAAAATTAAAGCAAGTAAAGCAAGCGGCTTTCTTTTTCTTTTGAAAGCAATGATGGCCAATGGTATAGAGGTGAATACGGCAATCAGTTTAATCCAAAACCAGCTTCCTAATTGTCCTGAATTAAAAGCAAGGTATATACCTGTAAGCAGAAATAATGTACTAATGATCATTTCTGCTACTTTGGTTTTGGCAGTGAATTTATCCAGCGCATTGTTCATGCCTGAAACCAGTAAAGCGGTTTTTATAAGGTATAAAACAAGAAACAACATCACGGTTAGCGTGTGTGTATGAAGCATTCCGGTGAACATAAGTTTTGATTTTTTGGTCGGGCAAACGTAAGGTGTTTCCGTGAGATCACAGTCTCCATGATGTTTCAATTCCCTTGGAGGCTGGTTGCACTGTTCTTGTAAGACAAGGGTGTCCCATCCCGTTTTTTAGAGGTTGATGGGCAAGGACGCCTTACCAAGGACAGTCAATGCGCAGGACACCTGATCAAGGACAATTTTTATAAAGAGGAGTCGCGCTATATAAACGCGTGCCAGTTAAGTTACGCTTCAAATTCCGGCAAATCATCTAAAAACTCAATTTGCTTATTCTGCAAGGTGCAGCAGTAATGTTCCATACCGTTAGTTAGCACAAGAAAAGTAGCCTGTAGTGCCATGTTGTAACGGGCTGCCTGCAATAGTGCATCTTCAGTAACAGGCATATCAGGGGCCTTGCATTCCACAATCATCCAGGGCTTTCCCTGCCGGTTGTGAACAACAATGTCGGTGCGCTTTGTTCCAGATATGATTTTAACACCCCTTTCCACATTGATAAGTGAAGCCGGATATCTTTTTGCTTCCGTCAGAAAGCGAATGAAATGCTGCCGTACCCATTCTTCGGGAGTAAGCGCCACGAACCTTTTGCGGAGGCTGTCAAAAATTTGTTTCCTTTGTCCCTCCTCGCGGATGCGGAATTCGAATGACGGTAGATTTAACTCTGAAAATGGCATCCGGTTTTTTATCAATGAGCAATAATAATGAAAAGTAAAAAAGAAATTATTGAAAACTGGTTGCCGCGATATACAGGCACCGCTTTAAAAGACTTCGGGCAGTACATCCTGCTTACCAATTTTACCAATTATGTAAAACTGTTTGCACAGTTTCACAATGTAGAAATTAAAGGGCAGGACAAACAAATGCCGAATGCCACAGCAGAGAATATCACTATTATCAACTTCGGAATGGGAAGCGCTAATGCCGCTACCATTATGGACTTGCTGAATGCCGTAGAACCCAAAGCCTGCTTGTTCCTTGGCAAATGCGGTGGATTAAAAAAGAAGAACAAACTGGGTGATCTGATTCTTCCTATTGCGGCCATACGGGGCGAAGGAACATCGGATGATTATTTGCCGCCTGAAGTTCCTGCCCTTCCTGCCTTCAGTTTACAGAAAGCGGTTTCAACAACCATCCGAAATTTTAAATGCGATTACTGGACTGGCACTGTTTACACAACCAATCGCAGAGTTTGGGAACACGATTCCGGATTCAAAAATTATTTACGTGAAATACGCGCTATGGGAATTGACATGGAAACAGCTACGCTTTTCATTACCGGATTTGTAAATGAAATTCCAACCGGTGCCTTGCTGCTTGTTTCGGACCAGCCCATGATTTCTGCAGGGGTAAAAACAGATAAAAGCGATGAACTGATTACCAAAAAATTTGTTGAACGTCATGTGCGTATCGGCATAGATTCGCTCAAAGAACTTATCAATAACGGACTTACTGTTAAACATCTCCGCTTCTGACATTACATGACTTTTGAATCTGTTCTTGCTGATTTGAAGAAGGGTAAGTACTTGCCTCTTTATCTGTTGCATGGCGCAGAGCCTTTTTTTATTGACCGGATTGCTGAGCAGATGGAACAAAGTGTTTTGCAGGAACATGAAAAAGAGTTTAACCAAACGGTGGTTTACGGAAAGGACACGGATGTTCTTTCTCTTATCAGCATGGCCAAACGTTATCCGATGATGGCCGAAAGACAGGTAATCATAGTACGCGAAGCGCAGGAAATCAGAAATCTTTTTAAAACGGATGATACAGAGGATACTAAAAATCCATTGCTTGATTATGTGATGGCCCCGCAGAAATCAACCGTTTTGGTGATTTGCTATAAATACAAAACGGCCGACAGCCGTACCAAACTGGTAAAAGCATTTGCCAAAAACGGAGTGGTGTTTAAGTCGGATAAATTGTATGACAACCAATTGCCGGGATGGATAAGTAATTATGCCGCTTCGGAAGGAGTAAAGATTGACCAGCAGTCGTGTATCCTGTTAGCAGAACATTTAGGTAATGACCTTTCACGTATTGCCAATGAAATTGACAAACTTCTGCTTCATGCAGGAAAAACAAAAATTATTAATGCCGACATGATTGAAAAGTATGTAGGCATAAGCAGGGAATACAATGTGTTTGAATTACAGAGCGCGCTTGGAGTAAAAAATGTACTGAAGGTTAACCGCATCATCAATTATTTTGCTGCAAATGAAAAGGACAATCCAATGGTTATGGTGGTAGCATTGTTGTACAGCTATTTTGTTAAAGTAATGAAATGCCATACAGCTATTGCCAAAGACCAGGCTGCTTTAGCTTCGTTGCTGGGTGTAAATCCTTTTTTTGTGAAAGACTATACAACAGCAGCACGTAATTATCCTTTTGAGAAGCTGAAGACTATTTTCAATGAGCTTTCAGAATATGACCTCCGCAGTAAAGGCGTGAATAATGAAAGCGCAGAAAGCAGCGCGTTGATGAAAGAACTTGTATTTAAAATTTTACATTAACCGGTGCGTATCTCCGTTGTTTCTTATTTAAATTCTTTGCCGTTTATTATCGGACTTGAAAAGTTTACAGAAGCAGAGCAAATCATTCTGTCGAAAGATTTTCCGTCTGAATGCGCCCGGAAACTTTTAACCGGTGAAACCGATATTGGCTTAATCCCGGTAGCGGTTATTCCGCAGTTGAACGAGTCTTACATCATTTCGGATTACTGCATAGGCGCTTTTAAAGAGGTGCTGTCGGTTATGCTGTACAGCAGAGTCCCGCTAAAAGAAATTAATACCATCCTGCTCGATCATCATTCGCGCACATCAGCTATGCTGATTCAACTGCTTGCTGAATATCATTGGAAAATTTCTCCGCAGTTTGTTCAAGAGGCAGAGACGAATGAGAAGATGATGGAAGGAAAAACGGCCGCCCTGGTTATTGGCGACCGTGCATTGGCCATGCAGGATAAATTTCCTTTTCAGTTTGATCTGGCTACTGCATGGTTTGAGATGACAGGTTTGCCATTTGTGTTTGCCTGCTGGGTAAGCAACCGTAAATTGGAAAATGAATTTGTGAGCCGGTTTAATGAGGTATTAAAAGCAGGAGTTGAATTGAGAAATCGTTTATCACTTGAAAATTATTCTCCTGAAATTTCTCCTGCTGTGAAGTCAAATTACCTGAACAACATAATCCGTTATGAATTGAATGAGGAGATGAGGAAAGGGATGAACAGGTTTTTGGAGATGATTAAATAGTCGCTAATTGCTTACTGAAAATAAATGTAGAGCGAATTATCGGGAGAATCGCACTTCTGTAGAAATAATAAAGGCAGTGAGTAAATGAATTTTTGTAAATCTTTAGCGGCAGAGTAACACTGCCCGGGAATTTACCATGAATTTGAAGGTGTTTGAGATGCCTGCTTCCTAAGGAAGGAACAACGGCAGCGGCAAAGTAAAGCAACCAAAGAACCAATCACGGTTAAGCCGGCACCATCATTGTCATTCCTGAGAAGCAGGAATCTTCTCTTCACCATCACGAAACTATGTACCCGAGGCGGGAGTTGAACCCGCACGGCCTCAACGGCCACAGGATTTTAAGTCCTGCGTGTCTACCAATTCCACCACCCGGGCAATCAGTATGTTTCATTTCTTCTCAATAAAAAAAGGCTGATTTGAAGGTCAAATCAACCTTATGTCTTTTAGTATTTTACTCATCACACCAACTCTCATCATGACTCTTGAGCGGAAGACCGGGCTCGAACCGGCCACCCCGACCTTGGCAAGGTCGTGCTCTACCAAATGAGCTACTTCCGCTTTTATGTAAAGAACTTTGTTTGGGGCAGCAAATGTAAAAACTTTTGGAAATGAACTTCAAAATAGGGTAACTAAATTCCATAAAAAAGCCCCGCCTTTTATAAGACGGAGCTTCCATTTTTTATTTTTTGGTTTAGTGAGTTACCACCAGCCGTTTATTGATGCTTCCATAGCGGATGAAATAAACACCTCCATCCCATGTAGCTGTATTAATGGCCATTTTGTTTTTAGCTGTGGCTGTGTAAACCAATTGTCCTGCTATGTTGAAAATCTTTAATTGTAAATTATTTTGAACCTGACTGAGGTTTATTCGCACATAATCGCGGGCAGGATTTGGATAAAGTTGCATTTCAATTTCATCAGTAAACTCAGTGATACCTGTTAAGTTGTTATTGTAACTAAAGGTAGGTTGCTGAATGATGAAAGGCCCTGTGCCGTTTGGTACGCGGGCATAGCCCATATCGGTAACCTGTTGACCCCAGGAAACGGAATCAACAACTTCCTGAGCAGCATTTAACAACCAGAGTTGTTCGCCCGAAGCAGACAGTTTAAAGTTGCAGTGATAAGCGCCCTGGCTGCTGTCTTCATCTGCCCACACAATGAAATATCCTCCCGGAGGGATGACGGTATTGGCCGGGAACTCCCATTTGTCAAGATTTGTTGGATTGTCGGTGAGGAAAAAACCGCTGATATCTTTTGGTTGATTGCTGTTGTTGTATAGCTCAATCCAATCGTCATATTCGCCATTGGGATCCTGCATGGTGGTGCTGTTGGAGGCCATCAGTTCATTGATGACAACATCATTATCATTAGAAGAAACCGGATTGATGATATACACATACACATTGTGTTCAGCGCCTTCGGGTTCATATTTAACAGATTTTGCAGGGTTGTTGGCTGTAGCTTCAATGTAAAAACGAATCCATGAGCCGGCCTGTTGGGCAGGAATGGTTCCGCCATAAATACCATCACCGGCAGCGCCATCATCATGAGCGCCATCATCAAACATATTAACGGCTGTAAAATTGCCCACCAGGCCATTGGCATAATACAGTTTAACACCAAAAACACCGGTGGTAAAACTAACGGTAGCTCTTACGGTTACATCATCATTGGAAGATGGCTGTGCCCACTGAACTCCGTTTACCCAATAAGCAGCATCCGTAATGGCGGGTGATGGCTGTGCTACTTCGCTGTTGGCTAACAGAAAATTTCTGCGCCCCGAAATAAAACTTTTCAAAGTATTTATTTCATTAGTGAAAGCAGTGTAGGGATACAGTTTTTTAGGGTCATTCTGAACCATGGTATCAATCAAGGCTTTGTACTGGTCAATGATGGTATTGGCCGAAGCAACTGTAAAATACTCATTGATTAAAGTTCTCAGGTGAGCCAGATAACGCTGGCGGTACTGCGGCACCTGAAAGAGTTTATTCATCAGCGGATAGTTAATATTTGTTTCATTATAAAACGGGCTCCAGCTTTGGCGGCTTGTTTCCATAGTGCTGTTGCCGTCATATTCGTGTGGAACCATACGCCCGGTTTCTTTTTCCCAATGGGCATAATAATCCATTTTGCCTTTGTAAATGTAACTGTCATCATCAGAAAACAACACTTCAGAAGCAAGGAACCAAAGTGTGCGGTCTACATCAAGATAGGTGGGAATTACATTTGGAAGATTGGCAATGGAAGTTTGATTCAGATAAAAACAGGTTGTTACCAAATCAGTCCATGGATTTACTTTATCGGTTGACTTTAGGTCGTAGTATGTTTTGTAAGTGTTGGTATCAGGGCCGAGGTAGTTAAGGGCCGTAGTGCCATCGCCCCAGCCTCCCCCCATACCTCCACCTGAACCGGGCGGCCGGTCGCAACGCCAATGTGTTCCGTCATTGCTCAGGTACCATTCTTTCAGAAAGACTTTGTTCAATTGCTGAACATTAGGATACACTCCCCAATTGGCTCCATTGATATAAAGTTTGGTGAAGGCCGCTTTGGCAGCCGGAATATGATTCTTAATGCAATGAAGGTAAAAAACTTCGCGAAGGAAGGATTCATCCTGATAGCAATTATTAAGGTTGAAAGTTTTATATCCTTCTACGCTTTGGTTATCATGAATCCAGTCTATTTCAATGTTGAATGATTTTTTCTGCGAGTTTTGAGTATTCATGTAAGAAGTCTGGCCCTTAAACCGTACGCCTACGCTGTCATAAGTTATTCCATCCATGGTCATGGTGGCAGCTAAATTGGTTTTACTGGCATAATTGTTTTGCAGCAAGGTCCAGTAATTGGGTTGGGTAAAGGTGAGGTAAATGGAGCGAACCGTATCTGTGCGGTAAATGCCTTCATGGGCTTTATCGCCAAGGATGATTTTGCGGCCATCGGGTGTAAGCCGCCATTCAGCCGGCAGGTTTTGAGAATATCCGGCAGCGGCTATCAGCAGAAAGGCCGGAAATAAAATTTTTAATTTCATACAAAAGTTTTTTTTGGATTCAGCAGGTATTCAGACAGAGCCCGGTTTTAAAAGTTTAATGCAAGGATAAAAAAATTATCCTTCCAATGCCTGCACTTCCATCAGCGGATTGATGGTGTATTTATGTTTTGTGCGGGGGTCAATGCAGAGAAAATTTTTTCTCACTAAATGTTTTTTAATAAACATTCTGCCGGTTCTTATGCGAAACAGGGTTCCTTCTTCCAGATCTTCGAGGTGTTGCCACTGCCCCGCATCGTGATTGTATTTTTTTAATGCACGCAGCATATCCACATCGGTACAACTGGTAGCAGCCGGATTGCTGATGTACTTGCGAACATGCGGCAATAAATCTTCGGGAAAAACATGAGTGTTGAGTAGCGGAAAAATCAGATTTTTAAATTCCTTTTTCCATTCCGGGCCGTGCGGGTCGCGAAGGGTTTTGGTTCTGAGAAATGTTGCCAGATGAGCCACTTCATGAACGTAAGTAATCAGAAAGGCATACTTGTTTAAATCATGGTTAACAGTAATGATATGACCTTTTCCGTTTTTTGGCGGACGGTAATCGCCATACTTGCTGTGCCGTCCGCGGGTTATCTGCAGATGAAAACGATATTGCATTATCCATTTAACACAGTAATCAAGTGCCGGTTCGGGAACATACCTGGCAAGGCCGGTTCTGATTTTTTCAATGGTCATGAAATGAAAGCGGAACAAAAAAAGAGAACTGAAAGAAAAAGTAAAACGGCAACAGTACTGAGTTATCAACCGACAATAATATTCTGTATGAATAAATGAATAAAACTCCTAACTCTCAGCACCGGGCTTCCTTGTAACATATCCCGAAATAAAAATGCTCAATTCATAAAGCAGAAACAACGGGAGTGAAACCAGTAATTGGCTGCTTACATCGGGCGAGGGCGTTATGAGTGCTGCAATAATGAGAATAACCACCATAGCATGGCGTCTGTAGGTGCGCATGAATTTGGGAGTAATAATTCCAACCTTGGATAAAAAGAATACCACCACCGGCAACTGAAATACCAGGCCTGATGCAAGCGTAAGTGTAGTGAGAATGGAAATGTAACTGTTAATGGTAATGGTATTTTTAACAGATTCACTTACCTGATACGTTCCGAGAAAGTTAATGGAAAGCGGAGCTAACAGGTAATAGCCGAACAACACACCTGAAACAAAAAGCAGCGTAACAAAGAATACTACTCCGCGTGTGTACTTCAGTTCATTATGGGTGAGAGCAGGTTTTACAAAACGCCACAATTCCCAGGCTAAGTAAGGAAAACCGACAATCAGCGCTGCTATAAAAGAAACCCAGATGTGTGTGGTAAACTGTGCCGCTAATTCAACGGCAATAAGCGAAAATCCGAACTGCGTAATGCATAAATCAATACTGAGTTTTTCAGAAAGCTCACAGAGCCAGCGGTAAGTAATAAAATTGCTGTTCATCGGACCGAAAATGACGGTATCAAACAAAAAAGATTTGTTGGCAAAAGCAACCACCATCATCACGACCATAAAAATGGCTGTACGTACCAGATGCCATCTCAATGCTTCGAGATGGTCAAGAAACGACATTTCTTTATTCGGGTCTTTCTTGCTTTTGGTCATCAGCTTTCCAGCATCATTTTTATGCCGGGCAGTTCTTTTCCTTCAAAGTACTCGAGCAGGGCACCACCGCCTGTGCTTACATAACTCATTTTATCGGTCATGTTGAACTTCATGACAGCCGCAGCCGAATCTCCACCGCCAATTAATGAAAAAGCACCATTGGAAGTTGCCTTGGCTACGGCTTCGCCAATAGATTTAGTGCCGTTTTGAAATTTTTCCATTTCAAAAACGCCCATCGGGCCATTCCATAAAATAGTTTTTGATTGAAGGATGACTTCTGAAAACTTCTGAATGGCCTTCGGGCCTATGTCCAATCCCATCCAGCCGTCAGGAATGGTATTACTGTCAGTAGTCTGAGTGTTTGCTTCGGCATCAAACTTATCGCCCAGTACAGAATCATCAGGAAGGTGAATGCTTACTCCGGCAGCTTTTGCCTTTGACAGAATATCGTTTGCCAGATCAAGTTTATCTTCTTCGCACAAGGAGGCTCCGGTTTTTCCACCCAATGCACGGAAGAAAGTATAAGCCATGCCGCCACCAATGATCAGGTGATCTGCTTTTTTCATCAGTTGTTCGATGATGAGAATTTTATCAGACACTTTGGCTCCGCCCATGATGGCTGTAAATGGTTTTACCGAGTTTTTCATCACACGGTCGGCATTTTCAATTTCGGCAGCCATCAGGTAACCAAACATTCTTTTTTCTTTCGGATAAAATTCAGCAATCACAGCCGTGCTGGCATGAGCGCGGTGAGCCGTGCCGAATGCATCGTTTACATAGACCTGCCCGTGTTTCGATAATTTTTCTGCAAACGTCTTATCGCCTTTTTCTTCTTCTTTGTAAAAGCGCAGATTTTCTAAGAGCAGTACTTCTCCGCTTTTCAAACAGGATGAAAGGCTGAAAGCCTCTTCGCTGATGCAGTCATCTGCAAATTTTACTTCTCGGTTCAGCAGTTTTGAAAGTTCGGATACAATATTTTTCAATGAATGTTTCAGTACATCCACTGTTCCGTCTTCTTTCAGTTTTTTCAGAGGCCTTCCAAGATGGCTCATCAATACCACCGAGCCGCCATCTCGCAGAATTTTGTTGATGGTTGGCAAGGCAGCGCGTATGCGCATGTTGTCGGTTACCTGTAATGTTTTTTTATCAAGCGGAACATTAAAATCAACACGGATTAAAGCACGTATGTTGCTGAAATTAAAAGATTGAATGTCGGGCATAAGGAAAATGAAAATGAGGGAGGCAAATATAAGTGAGAGAAGATGCCATTATAATTGATTATGTCATACCGAGGAACGAGGCATCTCCCTTTAAAAAAGAAAAAAACACCGGGAGATACCTTCCTTTGGTCGGCATGACAACTTCTGAGCAATGATAATCCTTGTCATGCAAGGGCCCGCCCGTCAATACATCACATTTTACACCACGTAACTCCGTCTTTGCTGTCTTTTATTTCGAAATTGAGTTTTACCAACTCATCGCGTATGCGGTCGCTGGCGGCAAAGTCTTTTTTTGATTTGGCTTCCTGCCGGATGGCGAGAATCAGATTCATCAAACCCTCTACGGAATTATCGTCTGCGGTTTTTTCTTCTTTCATTCCAAGAATGCCGAAAAAGAAATCATCAAACAGTTTTTTCATTTCTTCCATATCCCTGGCAGTCATTTTTTCTGTGCCGGCAACGGAGGAATTGATAAGCCTTGAAGCTTCAAACAGGTGCGAAAGCACAATGGCAGTATTCAAATCATCATTCATGGCATCGTAGCATTTTTGTTGAAGGGAGGCTATATCCACCGATGATGATGATGTAGGTTTTACCTGTGAAATGGCTTTGTAGCTGTTCATCAGTTTGGCCAAAGCTTTTTCGGCTGCCTGCAATGCTTCGTTGGAAAAGTCGAGTGTACTGCGGTAGTGCGCCTGCAGCATGTAAAAGCGGATGGTCATAGGGGCATAAGGCTGTTGCAGCAGCGGATGATTGCCCGTAAAAAACTGTTCGAGGTTGATGAAGTTATTCAGCGAGCGTCCCATCTTCTGACCGTTGATGGTAATCAGGTTGTTGTGCAGCCAGTAACGGACAGGAGGCTTTCCGCAGCAGCCTTTGCTTTGGGCAATTTCACTTTCATGATGTGGAAAAAGTAAATCCATTCCTCCACCGTGAATGTCAAAAGTTTCGCCAAGGTATTTTCTGCTCATGGCCGAACATTCAATATGCCAGCCCGGAAATCCTTCGCTCCAGGGCGAGGGCCAGCGCATAATGTGATTGGGCTGAGCTTTTTTCCAGAGGGCAAAATCGGCCGGGTGGTGTTTTTCTAGCTGTCCTTCCAGTTCGCGTCTTTCGTTGCCGGCACCGGCAATCAGTTCATCAATGATACGGCCTGAAAGTTTTCCATAGTCATGCGCCTGAGAGTATTTAATCACATCAAAATAAACCGAACCATTGCTCTCATAAGCAAATCCGTTGGCTATGATTTTCTTAATCATTTCAATCTGTTCGATGATGTGGCCGCTGGCCTGCGGTTCAATGGAGGGCGGCAGGTTGTTGAGCAATCTCATGCAGCGGTGAAACTCATCGGTAAAGAGTTTGGCAATTTCCATTGGCTCTAATTTTTCAAGCCGTGCCCGTTTCTGAATGCGGTCTTCGCCAATGCCCTCTACTTCATCTTCCAGATGGCCTACATCGGTAATGTTGCGTACATAACGAACCTTGTAGCCGAGATGCTGCAGGTAACGGAACAAGACATCAAAGGTGATGTAAGGTCTTCCATGGCCAAGGTGAGCCGGACCGTAAACCGTAGGGCCGCATACATACATACCTACATGCGGTGGATTAAGCGGAGTGAAAAGTTCCTTTGTTCGAGTTAATGAGTTCGTAAGAAAAAGTTGTTGTGTCATTGATTAAAAGAAACGGGGTTGTTTACGGCAATGGTTTTAAGATTGTTCAGCATATCGGTTGTCATTTCGCTCAGGCCGTACTGATGTTTCCACCCCCAGTGTTTGCGGGCTGCAGAATCGTCAATGCTCCGGGGCCATGAGTCGGCTAACTGCTGTCGGAAATCGGGGGCATAAGTGATTTTAAAATCAGGCATGTGTTTTTGTATTTCTTCAGCCAGCATTTGCGGAGTAAAACTGAAAGCAGCAAGGTTGTAACTGCTGCGTATTTTTATTTTATCGGCAGGCGCTTCCATTAGTTCAATGGTAGCACGGATGGCATCAGGCATGTACATCATGGGCAGCATGGTGTCGGCTTTTAAAAAACATTCATAAGACCCATGTTTCAAGGCTTCGTGAAAAATGTGAATAGCATAATCGGTAGTGCCGCCACCGGGCGGAGATTTGTAGCTTATCAAACCGGGATAACGGATGCTGCGTACATCTACTCCGTAGCGGTCATGATAGTATTCGCACCAGCGCTCGCCTGCCTGCTTGCTGATGCCATACACAGAAGCGGGTTCCATAATCGTCATCTGCGGAGTATTCTCTTTGGGCGTAGTAGGCCCGAAAGCAGCAATAGAACTCGGCCAGTAAACCTTTAGTTTTTTCTCGGCAGCAAGGTCAAGTACATGGAAGAGACTTTCCATGTTGAGTTTCCATCCGAGTTTTGGCTTTTGCTCTGCAGTGGCCGAAAGCAGAGCTGCCAGCAGATATACCTGTGTTACTTTATACCGGTCAATGGTGCGGGCAATGGCATTAAAGTCGAGTGCATCGAGATGTACATACAGCCCTTTTTCGTTAGGCGATTTTTTTATATCAGCAGCAATTACACGGTCATCACCGTAAATTTTACGCAGGGCATCGGTCAGTTCAAGGCCAATCTGACCTGAGGAGCCGATGATGAGAATGGTATCGGAAGGCATAGGTTTTAAGAAGGGCAAAGGTAGAATTTCGGAAACGGTCGGATTGAAAATCGTTATTTGCTGATTAACCAACATTTTTTCACTTGTAATCCTCATGAAAACCAACCTGCTTCTAAGTTTCCTTTTCTTCATCAGAACTTTTACATTTCATCAGGCAATACAGTCAGCATCGGAAACTGAAGTTCTTTTTAGCAGAGCCTTCAGATAAAATTATTTGGGAAACTAACCACAGCAACAGCGGTTTATACTTCTTTCAGCTTAATAGGGCAGGGAATAAATCAAGAGGAATAATTACGGTGAGGAAATGGTCATCAAAGTTTTTTCAATTGTTAGCCTCCGGTTTGCAGCTGATTGCTGAAGATAACGAGGTAAGATTAAAGGAATGTTTTACCTCCATTACTTTTGTCAGCCATGCCAGCCGGCCGCCCTCATGTTCTGAAAGACCTTACTGTTCTTTTGTTAATGTGTGCCATTGGCTATGCTCAGGTTATCCTGATGCAGAATGCACTCAAGTTTGACGTTATTGACCAGTATTTTCCATGGAGGCGGTTTGCAGCCGAGTGTTATCACAACATCATCATTCCATTCTGGAATCCTTACCAGCATTTCGGTTATGCTTTTACTGCCGATCCGCAAAGCGGGGCATGGTATCCGTTTGTTTGGCTGTGTTCCCTGTTTGGCAGCTACAGCGTGTATGCTAACCAGCTTGAATTTTTCATTCATGTTTTCATTGGCGGAGCAGGTATATACTTTCTAACAAGGCATTTTACCAATTGCCGCAAATCTTCATTGGCAGCCGGAGCGGTATATATGCTCTCAGGTTTTTTTATCGGCAATGCACAGCACCTTACCTACATCATCAGCGGAGCATGGTTTCCGTGGGTCATTTATTTTTTTTTGAAAATGTCAAACCGGCTTCGTTGGAGCGAGGCACTGCTTTTTTCGCTTTTTCTTTTTTTAATGACAGCCGGTGGTTATCCGGCATTTACCATCATCACCGCTTACATTCTCATTTTTCTGTTTCTGTATAAACTCAGCACAGTTTTTAAAAGCAGGAAAAGTGACTTATGGAAGTTCTTCCGCATCAACTTTTTTGCATTCGTTATGCTGAGCCTGCTTTCTTCTTTTGTTATTGTCAGCCTTTGGCAGAATGTGAATCTGATTGCGAAAAGTTCGGCATTGCCTTTAAAAGTGGCGCAGTTCAATCCGTTTTCGCCTCAGTCGTTGATTTCGCTTTTATGGCCATTGGTTACCACCACCGACTATTCATTTTTCATTACCGACATGAGTATGGCCAACATGCATTGCGGACTGGTATTGTTTGCTGCTTTGCTGTTTTCATTCACCCAGAAAAAAAACAAAAGAGAATGGCTGTTGCTTGCAGCCGGAATTTTTTTCCTGCTTGCTTCCTTCGGTGAATACACACCGGTAAGAAAATGGCTCTATGATTTTGTGCCGATGATGGATTTGTTCCGCTTTCCATCCATCTTCCGCCTGTTTGCCCTTGTCTGTTTTCTGCTGATAGGAGCACAGTACCTGAAAAAAATTTTTGCTGATGAAGTGCTTGCCAAAAAGTTTGTCCGGTGGGTTTTTCTGTTGATGTTTTCTGTTTCCATAATTGGATTGATTTTATCAGCCATGAATGGAGGAACCATCCAATGGAAAAACTGGTCAGCCAATGGATTTTATGATTTCATTCAGAAGCAGGGATTTTTTGATGCCATGATGTTTCAGTCAATTTTACTGATGACCATGTCAATGCTGATGGGCGTTTTTATTTTAATGAGGAAGAACCCGTCAACTATTCTCATTGCTTTTGTTTTTACTGAAATGATTCTTGCTGCACAAATCAATGCACCAAAAACCGTTTACAGCGAATTCAGAACATCTTACCTTGATGAAACATTGGCAGAATTACCTGAAGGATTTCCCGTCCCTGAGAACCTGCCGTCAAAATCTTTTTCTGATTCAACGGGATTTAAAACTCCCTTCTGGCGCAATCTTTCATTGCTGCGCAAACAGCCGGGATTTGACGGATATAATTCCTTCCGCATGTTGTATTACGACAGCCTTGCCGATAATCATTCACTGTTGAATAAGGTGCTAAAAAATCCTGTGGCTTTCAATGCTTCTACTGTTTCATTTTACAGCGGCAGTATTTCTTCAACCGATGAAAAAAACCATCTGTACTTTCATGATTCCCTTAAAAATAAAATTCCGTCTTTTCAATTCGACAACAGCGCCTCCATCCGGTTCACTCATTTTTCTCCTGACAGAATGGTGATGGAAACCCAATCATCCTTTCCACAGCTTGTTACGCTTATGCAGCATTTTCATCCGTACTGGAAAGTTAGTGCGGATAATGTACCTGCTTCTTATTTCATTTCAAATTACCTGATGATGACCGTTCCGGTAATGGAGGGGAAGCATGAAATAACTTTTGAAGTAAAAAATCCTGCCGGAGTCATTGCCTGTTGGGTAAGCCTTATCAGTTTGATTGTTGTTGTTATTGCAGCAATTCTGCTGATGGCAAAGCGCCTTTAATACCTTTGCCATAAAATAATTTACTGCGAAATCAGTTTTTACTTTTATCTTCCCAACCTATGCAACTGCTCAGGATTTTTTTCTTTCTGATTTTTCTTTCTGCTCAAAACATTTCTATTGCACAAACGGCCATCGGCCAGTGGCGCTCGCATCTTCCCTTAAACAAAGGCCGCTTTGTTGACCGCCAGAATGATAAAATCATCTGCGCTGCCACTGACGGCATTTTTATTTTCAATACCTCCGACAACAGTCTGGAACTTCTTTCAAAAGTCAATGCCCTGTCGGATGTAGGCATCAGTTTCATGCGTTACCATGCCTCCATGGGTGTGCTGGTGATTTACTACGAAAACGGAAATCTCGATTTGATTTTCGGAGACAATACAGTAAACATTTCCGATATCAAACGGAAAAATATCATCGGCTCCAAAAAAGTAAATGACATTCTGTTTGCCGGAAACTTTGCCTACCTGTCAGCCGATTTCGGATTGATAAAACTTGACATGGTAAAAAGCGAAATCAAAGAAACCTATCAGATGACTTTTACCGGCAGCATCAATAAAATTTACGGAACGGCCACCGATGGAAATCTTCTGTATGCCGCCACCGACTCAGGCGTTTATTCAGCGCCCATTAATTCTCCCAATCTTAATTTTCTCGGGTCATGGTCGCAGATTCTTGCTCCGCAATCGGGAATTGTTTACAAGAATATCATCTGGTATTCCAACCGTTTATTGGTGAATTACCGCAGCGGACCGGATGACCGCTTATATGAATACAACGGATCAGCATGGAACAACACCGGTATCGGCTCTTATGATGGAAGAACGCTTCGCCAGTCATCAGGTAAACTGATTTTTACCGGAACTTACGATGTAAAAGTGATTGACCAGAGCCTGCAGGAAATTCTGCAGATCAACATTCCCAATGAAGTAAACAACATGCGCGATGCACTGACGGATGATAATCTTACGGTGTGGATTGCCGACAATGAGAAAGGTTTGGTTCGTGCTGTTAATTCGCAGCAGTACACCGGCATTGTTCCTAACGGACCGAGGTCGGCCATGTCGGCAGAAATTGAAGTTGTGAATGATGTACTGTGGGTTTGTCACAGCGAGCGCGGCCGAAAATGGAATACTACCTATTCAAAAGACGGCTTCTCACGATTCAAAGACGAGCAATGGACAACCTTTAATTCCAAATCGGTTTCTTCCACCATAGCCAGCCTCGATACGTTTTTCGACCCCATGTCTATTGCCGTTGATAAACGCAACAGCGAACATCTTTTCATAGGCAGTAAGGTGGTGGGAGTTCTTGAATTTGAAAACGGAAACGTAAAAGGCTTTTTCAATGAGCAGAATTCTTCGCTGCAGGTTCCCGCGGGCAATCCCGGTGTATGCGAAATAGGCGACATGGCTTTTGACAGCAACAATAATCTTTGGGTTGTCAATTCAGCGGCTGCTCCTTTGTCGGTTTACAAAACGGATGGTACATGGCAGTCATTCAGTTTTCCGGGCGCTATCACCGGAAATATTTTTGCCGGAGAATTACTGATTGACAGTTACAACCAGAAATGGGCTGATTTCAATGAAAGCGGTATCCTTGTTTTTGATGATACAAAACCAACAGGTAGCACACGTTACCGCTTGTTGAGTGCAGGTACCGGTACAGGAGGATTGCCCAGCGCTGATGTACGCTGCATTGCAGAAGACCAGCAAGGTCAGCTATGGGTTGGCACAGCCAAAGGCGTGGCTGTATATTATTCACCGGGCAGTGTGTTGCAGGGTGGTATAAGCGCTGATGCACAACAGGTGTTGATTTATGCCGATGGCTCGTATCAGTATCTGCTCGAAACGGAAGTGGTCTCAGCCATTGCCATTGATGGCGCCAACCGCAAATGGTTCGGCACTGAAAACTCAGGTGTATTTCTTGTTTCGGCTGACGGTACGGAAGAACTGCTTCGCTTTAACATGAGCAACAGCCCGTTGCCATCGAATAACATTACAGCGCTTGGCATCAACCAGAATTCAGGCGAAGTTTTCATAGGCACAGATAAGGGCATGATGAGTTACCGCAGCGATGCTACGCTTGGAAAAGAGTTTTGCGATAACACGTATGCTTACCCTAATCCTGTTCGTCCGGGTTATGAAGGGCCGATTGCAATTACCGGATTGGTGAATAACGGACGGTTTAAAATTACCGATGTATCAGGTACGCTGGTTTACGAATCCAATGCATTGGGCGGGCAAGCCATCTGGTACGGAAAAAACTTTGAAGGCCAGAAAGTAAAAAGCGGAGTGTATCTCATCTTCAGCTCCGATACCGAAGGAAAGAATACGTGCATTACCAAGTTGCTGTTGATGAATTGAGTTATTGGCGGTTATGAATCTCATTGAGGTTTATAATTCAGTTGGTAACAATTGGCAGGGAGTTCGGATTGGAAGTTTCACTGGTCTCCGGTCTTTTCTCTAAAAACGCTCTGCTAATTACTCCTTTTCTCTCCACTACGAACTCCCCACTACACCCTCTACCTTTGCCCCATGCTCGAAAAAACGCAGGGAATAGTGCTGCATACGGTTCCGTACAGCGAAACCAGTATGGTGGCGCATGTGTTTACGCGTCAATACGGAATGCAGTCGTACATGGTAAACGGAGTACGTAAATCAAAACCGCGGTTCAGCAGTTCTTTATTTCAGCCTTTGAGCATGGTGGAGATGGTGGTGTACCGTAAAAACACCACAGCGCTCAAACGGTTCAAAGAAATTCAGCAGGTTTTTCCGATGAATGATGTAATTACCAATCCGGCAAAAACATCCATTGCCATTTTTATTTCTGAAATTCTCTACCGTTCTCTTCAGGACAGCGACCCTCACCTTGATTTATTCGATTTCACTGCGCAGTCTGTCCGTTATTTCGATTTGATGCCACAGGGCTATCATACGTTTCATCATTTTTATCTTCTGCGGCTGATGCGTTACCTTGGTTTTTATCCTGATAAAAAAGGCTACAGCGATGGCTGTGTGTTCAATCTTTCCACAGGACAATTTCATCTTGCCGATGAATCAGCCATGCACTCCACCACACCCGAAACGGCTAAGTTTATCTATCTGCTTCAGCAGAGCGACATTGAAAATTTTGATATGGTACTGATGACTGCTCGGCAGCGCACGGCCGTTCTTAAAACACTTACCGAGTATTTTTCACACCATCTTCCGCAGCCCGTGCAGATACGTTCATTGGAAGTGCTGCAGGAGGTGTTTGGAGGGTGAGGATAATGCTTTACCAAACTGACATTAAAACGGCCCTAAGCGTGTTTCATTATGTCATCAGTAAACCGCATGAAAAATTTCACCGTCTGTTTATAGAATCAACAAATCGTTTGTGTTCTCACAAACGATTCCTGAAAGATTCTGCATTCCGTTTCTCCTTCCCATCCCCTAAGTTTGCCATCCCATCCTTTTTAAACCATCATGAAAAAAGTTTTCGCATTCTCCTTTCTTTTTATTGTAAGCCTTTGCCTGCAGGCACAGCCGCCTGCTGTTAACGTACCAGCCGTAAAAGACAGTCTTAAAAAACACATCACCATTCTGGCTCACGATTCGCTCGAAGGCCGCGAAACCGGTTCTGCCGGTGAAGAAAAAGCTTACCGCTATTTGAGTCAACAGTTCCGTAAACTCGGTTTACTTGCTGCCGGCACTCAGGATTATCTGCAGCCGTTCACCTTCACTGCCCGCATTCTGATGGGTAAGAACAACAGCATGGTATTGAATGGAAAAAAATTCAGCCCGGGTAAAGACTTTTATCCGTTGGCTTACTCGGCCAATGCATCAGTAAAGGGTGAAGTGATGAAAGCAGGTTACGGAATTATTGCCCACGACCTTAACCATAACGACTACGAAGGCAAAGACGTGAAAGGAAAAATTGTGATGCTTGAAATCTCTTCGCCCGAAGGCAACAATCCTCACAGCAAGTTTGCCATGCATATTGACCTGCGCGCCAAAATTGACAAAGCCATTGAACAGGGAGCAGCAGGTATCATTTTCATCAACACAAAAAAAGAGGTAGAGAATCCGCCTGCATCTTACTCGCGCAGAATTGCTCCTTCCAAAATTCCTGTAGTATTCGCCACAGGCAAAGCATTAAAAACCTTACTTGATGCCACCGTAGTGAATGCCGATATCACAACCGAATTGATGAAAGAAGAAAAAACCGGGCATAATGTTGTTGCCTTGCTTGATAAAGGTGCAAGCAATACTGTTGTCATTGGTGCGCATTACGACCACCTCGGTTACGGTCATGATGGCTCTCTCTACCGCGGCAAACCCGCCATTCATAACGGAGCCGATGATAATGCCAGCGGAACAGCAGCATTGATTGAATTAGCGCGTCTGCTCAGCCAGCCTGTTGGCAGGAATAATAATTACCTGTTCATTGCTTTCAGTGGCGAAGAGATGGGATTGCTCGGCTCTTCTCACTTTGTTAAAAACCCGACCATTGATACTTCGCGCATTAATTACATGCTCAACATGGATATGGTTGGCCGCCTGAAATCCGATACAAAAATCCTTCAGGTTCTTGGTGCCGGTACTTCGCCTGAATGGAAATCGGCATTTGATGGATTGATGATTGATTCCATCACTATTAAAACTTCGGAAAGCGGTATCGGCCCATCTGACCATACTTCATTTTATCTTGCCGGTATTCCGGCCATTCATTTCTTCTCGGGTACTCACGAAGATTATCACAAACCATCCGATGATGAAGACAAAATCAACTATGACGGACAGGTTTCCGTATTGAAAATAATACTCGAACTGATTTCGCGATTAGACAGCAAAGGCAAAATCGCATTTGCCAAAACACAGGATGCCGACAGCCGCGATACCCCGCGCTTTAAAGTAACTCTGGGCGTTGTTCCGGATTATGTATATGACGGCACAGGCATGCGCATTGACGGAGTAAGCGATGGCAAACCTGCTGCCAAAGCCGGGCTGAAAGCTGGCGACATCATTCTTGCCATTGGCGAGCAAAAAGTGCATGACATGATGAGCTACATGCAGGCGCTCGGCAAATTCAAAAAAGGCGAAAAGGCTATCGTAAAATTCAAACGCGGAGAAGAAGAGAAAGAAGCAGAAGTGGAGTTTTGATTTTTAAGCATTCCGGATGTTTCAGTTTCTTCACAACCCTTATCCCCGTAACAATGATTTCAATCACCGGCTGAGGATTACGCTTTTCAGTGGTTTGCTCGTATCGGTAATACTTATTTTTATTTTTTCAATCCGTTCCGGAATAAGCGCTGTGATGATTGGTAATTTCTTGTTGTTCGGTGCGGTAACATCTGTTTCAATGGCATTATTTGAAATGCTGCTTCCGGCTGTATTCAGAAATTATTTCAGCGAAGAAAGGTGGACTGTCAGCAAGAACATTCTGTTCTGGACATTGTTAATGCTGATGATTACCATTGGTAACCTGTTGCTGGCGCATTACCTGTACCATGTACCGCTTTCGGCAGCTTCCATGTTCAAATGGTTTTACTACACGGCAGGCATTGGTTTTCTGGTTAACGGAGCATTCAGCATGTTTTATTACAAACGATTACTGAAACAAAACGAAACCGGGGCAGCAGAATTGAATCATGAACTTCTGCAACATGAAAAGAATCAGATAAAGGCAGCCATTGAAACTCCTGAAGTGAAACCAAAGGAACCCGGTAAACTTTTTTTTGTTGCGGAGAACGGAAAGGATGAATATGCTTTTAGTCCTGAAGAAATTCTCTACATCGAATCAGCCGATAACTATTCCAAAGTAGTAACGATTGAAAATCATGGTACGAAGCAGGTCATGATTCGCAACACTTTGAAAAGAATGCAAGAGCAATGCAACACACATGCTTCATTTTTCCGCTGCCATCGCGGCTACATTGTCAACGTTGATAAAGTGGTTTCTGTCAGAGGCAATTCGCAGGGTTACCGTTTATGTTTCGATGAAGTACAAGAAACTGTTCCGGTAGCCCGCAGCATGAATGAGGAATTGAAGAAAAGAATCAGGAAATAAAAGTCAGGCTGGTGAAAGCACACCAGCTGCATTCAGAACAGAGTTTGACAAGCCGGGAAGCGAGGCATCCCCAGACAGATTATCAGAAGCAAATCGACAAATAACAATTAAATTACTCCTTCATCACCTTAAGCATGGTAATGTACCCTTCTGAAATCAATTGCACGGAATACATCCCACCGGTAAGTTTTTTCAAATTTATCTGATGATGATTCCATCCGGCATGGTTCGTAAGTGTTTGCTCCTGCACCTTGCGTCCGCTCATGTCAGCAATAATCAATTGTATGGCTGCTGCATTCATTCCGTCAACTATCAAGTTGAGTAAATCATTGGCGGGATTGGGATAAACAGAAATGATATTCAGCGATTGAGGTTCTGATATGTTGAGCGGAGTAACCTGCTCCTTGGTGAAATGGAAATTTCCATTAGCTGATCCGCCAAAGCCGGTAAACCATAGTTTCCAGTAATTACCGCTACGGTCTTTCAAAAAATACACCAGTGAGTCTTCAATTACCCACTGGTTGTTGTTAAGGTCAAATGCTTTCCAGTCGTAACCAATTGTATTGATGTGATAGGAATAATTCTGTCCGTTGGTGGTAGCAGCAGCAACATCCACAGGATAAACTTTAATGGCCGGCACGCTGTCATTCTGCAACACACCGGTTACTTTGTAAGTAAGCGGAAACACAGCCAAGTACTGAGTAAACACCAAATCAAAATCATTTTTCAGCGGCTCGCGGTCAAGCGTAGTTTGATTTACGATGGAATAGTAGCCGAACAGCTTTCCCTGAAAAGCAGATTTACTGAGAGAAGCAGTTACTTCATTGCTGCCATCGGTATCGGCAAAGCGGAAGTTGTATGCGCCATTCGCCAGATTGATAATCTGCAGTTTTTTTACCTGCCCGTTAGCAAGGCGGATATAATAAAGCGAATCACCGGTTACGATATGCGTGGCAAAATCATAATTGCCCCAGCCAAGATCAAACTGGTCAGCCGGGTTGTTGGTCTGATTGAAAGCGCCACGCCTCCAGCTTGTATCGCTGTTAAACAGTTCATTGGATGAATTGAGATAACCGATGGTATCAAGAGGAGTGATCTGATTCCATTCAGAAGCTTCCCGATCGGCATTAAACAATCTTACATTGTTTTTGGAGTTAACAAGTATGGAAGCTTCAAATCCCGAAATCTGAAAAGCCAGATCCCAGTCTGTATTAACCGGAGTAACCACTGTTCCATTACCCATGCTGTAAAAAGCCTGATGGGTATAGCCCGGATTGATGGTTACGGTTTCATTTTGCTGAGCAAGGGCAGCCTGAGTAAAAAATGCGAGCAGTGCGATTGATTTTTTCATTGGTGTAAATGTTAAAGGTGTATGTGAGTTATAAGCGTTGAAATTCAAAACGGGCTGCGCCTTTGTTGCCGGCTTCGTCATAAAAATCAATAAAGCGCAGTTTGTAATAAATGCTTTCAAAATTTTTCAGCAGGTACCATTGATTCTGCCGGATGTAATACGTGTTGTTGTTGAAGTCAAAGTATTTCCAGTCAAAACCCACAGCATCGGCACGGTTATTCAGCGGAATGCCGAGAATGGCCGGATAGCTTGCTTCTTCAAACGGAATGTATCCTGCCGTACTGTCTTTTTTTACCAGTTCATTAAGACTGCCGTTCCATTTGTTGAGCACTGCGCCACTCACTAAGTAATAACGGAAAGGCGAGGAGAGAGGCTCATCGTAATAGGTATGCGTATAGCGTGTAAAAACAAAATCCCAGTCATTGCGGGGAGGAGCAAGCGTTTTAATTTCACCGTTGTTATCAAATGAAAAATAGACAAGCGAATAAGCAGCATTTTTCGGAAGGAAAAAATCTGTCAGTCCGGTATTATTCAGTTTTGAAAAGCGGATTTTGTACTCATTGCCTGACACTTCATCAATCAGCATTTTGCGAAAACGGTCAGAACCTGTAAAGAAGGGTTTGCCGCGGTCAATGAATACCACGCCTTTTATGTTTTGTCCTGCATCGTTACACCATTTTCCGATGGCCAGCGAATCATCATGCAGGGAAGCATCATCGGGTTTCCAGATTATGCCGGCAGTATCGGCTGCTGTTAAATCAAACACCGGTTTGGAACCTGCCAACATTAATTGTGCGCTGTTCAGGTAAATGCGCCAGCCGTCAGCCGTTGATTCAAATGCTAAATCATAACTGCGGTTAAAGTGTGAAAAAGCCAATCCTGTTTTCAGGCTTACGAATACCATCGTGTCGTAATTCACCCCCATGCGGGCAGTCATCAGTTGTAAATCGCCAGGCGGAGGAAGTGTAATAGCCGTATCTTCTTTTTCGCAGGAAGCAAAAAGTAAAATCAGTAATCCGAATCCGATCAGCCGTTTCATTTTCCTGTGCTTAAAGTGAGTTTTACAAAATAGCTTCTACCCGTTCCGGCAAGCAGGCTGTTAGTGGAATGAATGCCACCGGTTCCTGAAGTTTCAATGCGTTTTACATCAAACAGATTTTTTATTCCAGTTTGAAAAGTGATTCTGTTATTGAAAAAATTTTTTGATACGGAAGTTTCGGCCATCGTAAAAGATTCCTGCCTGAGTGAGGTAATTCCTGCATTACCGGTGGCATAAACATAACTGCGGCCCGACCAGCGGATAAACATGCCAGTGCTTATGCCTGATTTTTCATGCTTGAACATAACCGAACCGTTAACTCCGGGCGAGTAATTGGTTTTATTCATCAGATCATCTCTGATTCCGTTAATTGACATTCCGGCATTCGCATTCAGTTTCCCGGCTCTTGCACTCAGCGAAACAGTAACGCCCTGAGTCTGAAATTTGCCGATGTTAATGTAGGAGTATAGATTGCTGTTTTCATTTACTTGTGCCAGCGTAATCATATCGCTGATGGAGGTGAAATAAAACTGCGGAGCGGCAGTAAGCAAAATTTTTCCGGTTTGTTTTTCGGCATTAACAGAGAGGGTAAAGTTGTGCGAAGTTTCGGGAAGCAGGTGTTCATTTCCGCTGATGTGGTGATTCACATCCTGAAAATCCATAAACCGCTCCTTTAGCGAAGGCTGACGGAAGCCCATGGAATAATTACTGCGCAGAAATAATTTTTCCGTTATATCATAGCGAATGCTCATGGCGGGAATCAGCCGGAAGGATACAGTACTTAAATAATTAAATCGGATGCCGGGCATAATTCTCCAGTTCACCATTGCCTGCCATTCGGCAGTACCGTAAGCGGCTGCATTGTATTCGGTTTGTTTACCGCCTGTTCGTTTTCCTTCTGCCGTTTCATGGTTATACTCCGTTCCGGTAAGGAATGAAATTTTTTTATCGGGTGATTTAAAACTGTAATCTGTTCTGAAGTGAAGTGAGTTAAGAGATGAAGTATCCTGCTCAGCCTGACCGGTCATTGTTTCCTGCAGCGACACCATGTCTTTGCGGTAACGGTTTTTAATTCTGTCGAAGAGCGAATACGCCAGAGTGGTGTTAATCCGCGAATCGTTATGAATCATGTAATCGGCAGTAATACGGTTTATCCATCTGCGTGTGATGTAATATTCATCAAAAGCATAAGCATAATAAGGGGTAATGACAGGTTCGCCTTTGTTGGAAAGTTTTTCATCCAGAAGATCAACCGAAGCAGAAAGCACTAATCCTGAAAACCGGTGCGAAGTATTTATTGCGGCCGTGTATTGAGTTTTAGGTTTCCAAAGTTTCCAGCGGGTTTCCTGTGCAGCATTCCAGCCTTCAAAAAAATCGCGGCCTGCATGGATTCCGAAAGATGATTTTCCTGAAGTGTAATCAGCCATAGCGTTTGTATTAAACCTTCCGGATGTTTCTGCCATTCCTGAAATGCTTGCCTTGCTTTCTTTTTTTCCGTTGGTGATGATGTTAATCACTCCGCCATGGGCATCGCTGCCGTAATTGACAGCCATAGGGCCATTGATAATTTCAACCTGCCGTGCGTTTTCAATATTCAGTTGAGAGAGGTCAACAAAACCGTTCATCCTGCCTGTAACAGGCACGCCATCCACAAGGTATTTAATGTTGTTGCCTGAGAGTCCGCGCAGGCTGAGGTTGCTGCCCAGTACCGGATCGCGGCTGATCGCGGCTGTTGATTCGTATTGCATGATGCTTTCAAGGCCGGAAGCAGTGAGGAGTTGCATTTTATCCCTGCTGATGATTAGGGCATCCTGCATGATTTCATTTACAGTAACCGGTGCAGCCTGGCCGGTTATCATTACATCCTGCAACTGATACTGTTTTGATGGTAATGAAATTCTGAAAAGTGATTCGTTGGCATACAGAGTCATCATTTGCGTATGATAACCCAGCATGGAAATTTCAGCAACAGCCGGAAACGAAATCCGGTTGAGAGTTTCTGTTTTTCCGTCTTTTCCGGTTACCGTAAAAAAGTTTTTTCCTCCTGCATCTTTAATAATGACAACAGCCCCTTCAAGTGCGCGGCCCGAAGAATCGGTAACTAAAAAAGGTTGCGCATCAGACGGAAGAAAACCGGTAAACCATAAAAACAGAAATGCGATTTTTCTCACGGGGCGCAAATCTATCCGCGGCTTTTGCAGTTGATGTTTGCTTTTGTCAGTTTTGAAATGAACCGGCCTCCGATTTGACAATTTAATGACAAGCCGGGCGTTTCACTTCAATCTCATCCCATTTCCGAAATTAGCCGCCTTAAATTTTTTATGATGAAAGAAGAAAAGATTAAAAATATTCTCCGTGAACTGAAAACCCTTCAGGAACAGATTCAGTCATGGAATAATTTACCGGCCATCCCCGAAATTGAAAAAGATTCCGTTTTGCGCATCATGCAGGAACTCTATGTTCAATTGAAGTCAGTAACTATGGAGAGCGAAACTGAACCAATACCCTTAGTTAAGGAATCAATGTCTGAAATAATTATTGATGCGCCTCCGGCAATTGCTCCGGTAAAAGTTGAGGAAACGGCTGCTATGAATGTTGAAGCCGAAAAACAGCAACGCAACCGCGCCAAAACATTTGCAAAGCAGGAACAGCCTGTTACCTTGTTTGATACGGTAAGCGATAAGCCGCAGCAGCCGGAAGAAACCCTGCTTGAAAAACTCAGCAAAAGGAAAGAAGAGAAAAGCCTTGCCGACAAATTTTCCAGCCTTCCGGTTGGCGATTTAAAAAAAAGCATCGGCATCAATGAGCGGTTTAAATTCATCAACGAATTATTTGAAAGCAGCACAGCCGAATACAATCAGTTTATCGAAAGGCTGAATGCCTGCACCTCTTCCGATGAGGCTTTCAGGCTAATGGAAGAAGAATATGCAGCAAGGTTAGGCTGGAACAAAGAAGAAGAAACTTATCAGTCGCTCACGGCTTTGATAGGAAGAAAATTTGCGTGAGAAAAGAAATGAAATCATGAAAAGAAAACTAATCAGGGAAATTTTTACTTCGCCTGAAACGGGAAGTGATGTGAACATTAAAGGATGGGTTCGCACGCGAAGAGGAAATAAAAACGTGCAGTTTATTGCCTTAAATGACGGCAGCACCATTCACAACATGCAATGCGTGGTAAACCCCAATGACTTCAGTGAAGATTTACTTAAGCTGATAACAACCGGTTCGGCCTTATCCGTAAACGGAACCTTAACCGAGTCGAAAGGGCAGGAGCAGCCGGTAGAAATTCAGGTAAAGGAACTGGAAGTATATGGAACAGCCGATGCCGACAAGTATCCGTTGCAGAAGAAAGGGCATACGCTTGAATTCCTGCGCGAAATTGCGCATCTGCGTCCGCGTACCAATACGTTTGGCGCTGTTTTCCGCATCCGTCATGCGCTGGCCTTTGCTATCCATAAATTTTTCAACGACAGAAATTTTTACTACATCCATACGCCCATCATCACAGCCTCGGATGCCGAAGGGGCCGGTGAAATGTTTCATGTTACCACACTGGATCTGCACAACGTTCCCCGTACTCCGGAAGGGAAGGTGGATTTCAAGAAAGATTTTTTTGAGCGCGAAACCAACCTTACGGTTTCCGGGCAATTAGAAGGCGAGTTAGCTGCTCTTGCTCTCGGATTGATTTACACCTTCGGGCCAACCTTTCGTGCCGAAAATTCAAATACTCCGCGCCACCTTGCCGAGTTCTGGATGATTGAACCGGAAATGGCATTTTATGATATTCATGACAACATGGATTTGGCGGAAGAAATGCTGAAGTATCTGGTGAAGTATGCACTGGATAACTGCATGGACGATTTGCAGTTCCTCAATAAGATGTATGACAAGGAACTGATTGATCGCCTGCAGTCTGTTGTGGCGGTTCCGTTTAAACGGATTACTTATACCGAAGGAATAGAATTGCTTCAACACTCAGGCGAAAAGTTTGAATTTCCCGTAACATGGGGTACTGATTTACAGAAAGAGCATGAGAACTGGTTGGTAGCTCACTTTAACGCTCCGGTTATCATTACCGATTATCCGAAAGACATCAAAGCGTTTTACATGAAACAGAACAATGACGGAAAAACCGTACGTGCCATGGATATTCTTTTTCCGTGGATTGGAGAGATAATAGGAGGCTCGCAGCGCGAAGAGAATTACGATAAACTGCTTAACCGCATCCGCGAAATGAAAATGCCTGAAGATGGATTGTGGTGGTATCTTGAAACGCGCAAGTACGGAACCGTACCTCATGCTGGGTTCGGGTTGGGATTTGAGAGATTGGTATTGTTTGTAACCGGCATGACCAACATCCGCGATGTAATTCCTTTTCCGCGAACACCCGGCAATGCCGAATTCTGATTTTCCGTCATGCATCTTGTTGATACCCACATTCATCTTTATGCAGATGAGTTTAATGATGACAGAAAGTGTTTGATTGAAAACGCTGTCAGCAAAGGCATTTCAAATTTTTTTCTTCCCAACATTGACAGCCATTCCATACAGCCGATGTTTGATTTGTGCGATGCTCATCCCGCGAATTGTTTTCCGATGATGGGTTTACATCCCTGCTCGGTTAAGGAAAATTTCAAAGCAGAGATGGACGTGATAGAATCGGAATTCTCCAAAAGAAAATTTTATGCAGTGGGCGAAATCGGTCTTGATTTTTACCGGGACAAAACTTTTATCCGCGAGCAGGAAGAAGTGTTTATCCGTCAGTTGCATTTAGCTCATGAAATGAACCTGCCCGTTGTCATTCACTCGCGCGAAAGTGTTGACAGGATAATTGAAATCATTCAGCGGCAGAAACACCTCAGCATAAAAGGCATCTTTCATTGTTTTTCTGGAGATGAAAATCAGGCCGGTGAAATTATAGCGATGGGAATGTATCTGGGAATTGGCGGAGTGCTTACGTTTAAAAACAGCGGTCTTGATAAGGTGATTGAAAAAATTCCGCTTAGTAATTGCGTACTCGAGACCGATGCCCCATACTTAGCGCCAGCGCCACACCGCGGCAAGCGCAACATTCCCGAATACCTTTCTTTAATTGCTGAAAAGTTAGCTGAGGTCAAACAAGTAAGCATCGTTGAGGTAGCGGAAAAAACAACATCCAATGCACTCAGAATTTTTAATCTTCTTTCATGAAAAAAATACTAATCATTTATACAGGCGGCACCATCGGAATGGTGTATGATGAATCGAATAAATCCTATCAGCCCTTCGATTTCAAACAGATTTTCAACCAGGTTCCAGAGCTTAAAAAGATTCAGGTGAATTTATCCGTGCAGTCGTTTAATCCGCCACTGGATTCAAGCAATATGCAGCCGCATCACTGGATTCAGTTAGCCAAAGCCATTGAAAATAATTACGAAAAGTATGACGGTTTCGTGGTGCTGCATGGCAGTGATACTATGGCCTACACCGCCTCTGCGCTCAGTTTTATGCTCGAAAATCTTTCGAAACCTGTAGTGTTTACCGGTTCGCAGTTGCCGGTTGGAGAGATAAGGACGGATGCCAAAGAAAACCTGATTACCGCAATTGAAATTGCCGCCAGCGAAATAAAAGGCAAAGCGGCCGTTCCGGAAGTGTGCATCTATTTTGATTACAACCTGTACCGCGGAAACCGCACCAGCAAATACAACTCTGAGAAATTTGAAGCCTTTCAGTCAGTCAATTACCCTGTGCTGGCCGAAGCAGGGGTACACATTAAATTTAATCAGCAGGTCATCATGAAAGCATCCGGTAAAAATCTGATCGTTCATACAGAACTGGACAGCAGCGTAGGCATATTGAAAATTTTTCCGGGTATCAGCAAAAGCTGGACAGAATCTGCGCTGATGGCGCCCGGCATCCGCGCTATTATTCTCGAAACTTTTGGTGCCGGCAATGCTCCTACCGACAATTGGTTTATTGATGCTGTTACAAAAACAGTTCAGTCGGGCAGGGTAGTGGTCAATGTTACTCAATGCGGTGGCGGAAGAGTAGAGCAAGGGCGCTACGAAACCAGTAGGCATCTTGAAGCAGCCGGTGTGGTTAGCGGTTTTGATATGACTACTGAAGCTGCACTTGCCAAACTGATGTACCTTATGGGAAGGAAATATGCGGGCCTGCGACTGAAAGAACAATTTCAGAAGGATTTAAGAGGGGAATTGACGGTGTAGCCGGTCATTTATAACACATGATTACTCCAAACTCAGGAGCATTCAGTTTTTTCATTTTTCAATTTAATGGCACTTCCCAGCGCAAAGCCCAAACCTACCGATGAGGATGCATCGGCAAACGGATACGGAATGATGTCGTTTGAAAGAAGAATTTTTTCAATCAGCGAAAATTTGTAAATCATATTGCTCAGGTTTTGCTGAGTCAAAAATGATCTACACTGTGCTTTTTGAAATTGTATAAATCGGACAAGTTTACTGATGAGAATTTCCATTCGACTGGTTGCATCATTTTCAACTCAACCTGTCAGTTATCCGACTACAACTCATGCTGCTTCTATGTGGTGAAAAAGTATTTTTAGCCATGCAACACCACTGTTTCATTGCTCAGGCAGTTTTTCTCCCGGAGCATAAACAGTTTTTTCAATTTTATTCTCTACCGGTTCCAGCGATTGAAGGAAACGATACACGGCTTTCAATTCAACATCATTCATGCGAGCCATCATTGCCCAGGGCATAGGAGAAGTATTGTGCACCGGCCCGGCTTTGAATCTGGATACAAATGCCTCTTCGTTCCAATGGGCCATGATGCCGGTTTCGGGGTGGGGTGTAATGTTGGGTGAAATGAAAGAGTAACCGTCTGTATGATCATTGGCCGGGAAAAGGCCCTTGCCGGCAAAGTCAGCACCGATTTGTTCACCGGTAACCATATCGTATTCTACGTGGCAGTTTCGGCACTGCGCCACATTGTTCGCCACATATTGCCCGTAAGCTATAGAAGTATCTATAACTACATGCTTTGGCGGGGTGCTTTTAGGTCCTTCTGCTTTCATTAACCCGAAAGCGTAAACAGCTTTTGCCATAAATCCTATTTCGTTGGGTAATATTTCATGCTTCACGGCAGTTTGCGAGCGCAGGAAGGAGATGATGGCCGTGAGGTCATCATCGCTCATGCCCTGAAAATTCATAAACGGCATCATGGGAGTTCCATCCGGACGTACGCCATAGCGTATGCTCCTTGCCAACTCGGCATCTGTCCTTTTGCCGATTCCTGTTTCCATGTCAGGCGTCAGATTAGGCGCTCTGAAAGTTCCGAAACCGGGGAAGGTTGCTTCCCCCCCGCCCGACAAGGGAATGATTTCTCCGGTATAAACCTGCTTCAGTTTTTCGTTTGGCACATGGCAGCCGATGCAATGAGCCGGTCCTTCTACCAGGTACTTCCCGCGGGCAATTACCGCGCTGTCGGTGGTGGCTTTGATGTCAGGAAAAGGTGCATCAATCTTTTTGTCCCAGGTGAGTTGGACAAATGAATACAGGCCACCAACAACTACAACGAGTATGACACCTGCCCATTTCAAAAATTTGAGAAACTTTTTCATAAAGACAGATTTAATTAAGAGTTATTTGAAGTCATTTGTTGCCTCCGGTAATCTTTAAGTGCAAACACAAACCACAATAGGCCCAATATCTGCAGGCCCATGTAGGCAAAGGCATTAGCCAAATCATCATGAGCGTAGGTTCCTTCTATCACATGCTTATACATAAAGAAAAAAGGAACAACAATAAGCAATGAACCATAGCGAAGCCATAGCGGAAACAGGCGACAAAAGCTGATTAGGAATGTTGCGGGAACCAATGGCAGCACCACCATAGCCATTTTCTCTACATTGATGGCATTCATATTACTGGAGCCAAACGATATGCCATAAGCAATAGCCAGCATGGTAAATCCTGCTGCAGCAATATTCTGGCTGCGGCTGCCTGCATAACGGGTCATCAGCACACTGGCCATCACCGCCATAGAGTCGGCAATCTGCCAGCAGGTCATTTGCGGATAACTGAGCGGGGGGAAAAGCCATCCGATAAAACTTACTGCGAAGTTGGAAACAAATCCAACTCCAATCAGTGCCATCATGATGCGGTTTTCCAGTTGTGCGGTCATATCAGTTTGTTTTCAATAGCGATGGATTGCGCAGCAACGCAACTCCAAAAACAATAGCCCAGAGCGGAGCCAGCACCAAATAGAGATTGAGCGCAGTATCGGCAATGGCTTTTATGCCGAGCATGTTTCCGGTAAAATCAAAAGCAGAACAGAGGCCGGTAAACAGTGTGAACCAACCAAGAAATACGTGTTGCTTTTTGAGCAGAAAACCAAAAGCGATGAACCATACTCCAAACATCAGCGCATCCAGCAGATTCCATATTCCATTTACTATGACAAGAGCAAGTGTTTCAAAATTCTGCCGGATGATTTCCTGCTGTTCGGGTGAAGCAGCCTGGTATTTATCGAGCAATGCAGGCCATGCCGAGCCGAGTATGGCAGCGCCTGCTGCTCCGGCAATAATATATATGCCTCCGCAGGTGGTGAACACTTCAGCCCAGGCAGTTTTTGTTTTCATCCATTCATAAATCAAAAACAATACAGGAAGCAATAACAGATAATAACCGAAAATATCGGTAATCATGCTCCAGCGGAGCAGGATGCTGCTCACTCCTTCGGTAGAAAAAATCAGAGTGGCATCAGAGAAAAACTCAAAGTTGAAATTGACGGCAGCAGCTACCAATGTGTAACTGATGAAGGCAATGATGCCGGAAAGGATGGTAGTCCATCCTGCCAGTTTTTTGTTTAATGACATGGCGAAGATTTGTCATACAAAGATTGGCTGATGAGTTGAATTGAAATTGTATAAATCGGACATTTCAGAAATAGATATGCCCGGGGATGCCTTTGTTTGCCTTGCGGTATTGCGAAGGGGTGAGATTAGTGTACGATTTGAATTCGCGGATAAAATGCGACTGGTCGTAGTAGCCGGCTTCCAGTCCTATTTGGGTAAGCGATTGATAGGAATCATGCAGAAGCTGAAGAGAGGCGAGGTATTTATGGTATTGCACAAACTCTTCGGTTGACATGCCCAGCCATTCATGGGAAATACGTCTTATCTGCCGTTGGGAGAGGCTTAATTCGCGGCTCAGCATTCCGATCGTACGGTTATGGTAAGCAGTAAGGCATTTCAGTCTTTCGGCTCTCAGCAATTGTCTGTTGTCGGGTATCGTTGAAATTTTTTTATTCAGCCAGTTCAGGATGGAAAGAACCTGGTTGCTGAAAGGCTTTGCATATAGTTCGGAAGAGAGAGCGCCAAGATGTTTGCAAAGGAGGCTTATATCAACGACACCGTTATTGAGCTCTTCAGCAGGAACATCAAAGAGAAAACGGATACCAAGGCTGGTTAATTGAATTCCCAGAAAATTCTGCCTGCCGTTTTTACGGAGTAAAAAAGGTCTGGTGTTTATGCCGTTTATAAATACAACCGGAAGTTTTTCATTAACACCGGCAGCTTCATTCCTGTAAATGACCGGATCAGAAAAATTGAAGATAATTTCAGCGGTTCCTTTCGGAAGAATGATTTCATCCCTTACATGACAATTATTATCAGTTATCCGCCATATACAATTAAGAAGAAGGTTTTCAGGAAATCGCTCAGGCTGATAATGGCAGGCAGATAGTAACACTGTGATTATGATTTAGGTTAACTCTCTAATTCTCCATTGTAATTTGAGGGATTTGCATTTTGCATTCCGGCTTTTAATTTCCTTTCACAAACCTTCCTCTTTTTTTACTCCATGAATCTCGGTCTCCGGCAAATAAATGCCTTATATTCAGCGAAGCAATGCTGAAAGTAAAAGAATTTTTTCCGGATGATGTCATTTTTTCTTCCATCATTGCGCGTCCGGGGGGGGGCGTAAAGGCGGAGAAAGACTCCACTCGTATCGTCTGTCGCGAAAGCGTGAGAGACGAAAATGTTGACATAAGAAATTCAAACTGATAATAAGAATTCAATCTTTACCAAACCTTTACTATTGCTGTAAGCTCTTGCAGAACTGTAAAGATAATCGTTTCATGTACTACAATGCCGCTCTCATAGCATCTCTATTCTTTTATAACCGCCACCTTCTTCACCGCCCGCTTTCCATCGCTTGTTATCACGCATTGATAAATGCCATCGCTCAATTGCGGCAACTTAAAATTTTGATAATTACTCCATGGCGGAAGCGTGTATCTGAAAACCACCTTGCCTGTAATATCATACATTTCAAATATGCCATGTTTAT
>CAADHD010000005.1 GCA_900696575.1 uncultured Bacteroidota bacterium | reverse complement strand
TGAAATTGCAGAGGCTATAGCATCGTAAAGCCAAACCGAAACGGAGATGCCGTAAGCCTCATGCGCTGAGCAGGCATCGCAGCCTCTTAATCCCGTCTCGTTATGAATAACGAGACGGGATTTTTTTATTAACTGATTTTTATAGTCGTCAGGGAGAAAGCCTCGTTACTTCCTGTAAAAAAGAAAAGGCAGGCATGCCGGGTGCGGCATTCAAATAAGTATATGAATAATGAAACACCTCAATGGCACTTAAACTCTTCAAACGGCTGCCGGCAATGATTGCAGTAATGGAGGGCTTTGCAGGCTGTGCTGCCGAATGCACTGGTAAGTTTGGTTTCTGTGCTTCCGCAATACGGGCATGTAACGGGTTTTGATTTTCCGCTGTGTAATACTTCCAGATGCGAAGTTGTTGATTGAGATGGAGGGGCAATACCATACTCACGGAGTTTTTCGCGGGCTGTTTCACTCATCCGGTCGGTAGTCCATGCCGGTGAGTAAATCATTTTGATTTGGAAATTATGAATCCCATGCTTTTCCATAACTGATTTTATGTCCTCCATAATGGCATGCATGGCAGGGCATCCCGAATAGGTTGGGGTAATGATGATTTCAAATTGTCCGTCAGTTAATTTTACGTCACACAAAACACCAAGTTCTTCAATACTCAGCACAGGCACTTCAGGGTCTTTTACTTCCTGAAGGATGGTACGGATTGATTCGGGTGTAAAAGATTTTATTCCGGCAGCGTTCATGGCATTACCATTTGGCATCGGGATAAGCACGAGGAAGGAATTGCATTTCGGCCAGTATATGACCGAGATGTTCGGTATGCAGTCCGCGCTTTCCGCCTTTGCGTAAGAAACTATTCGCTGCAGGAAGTGTAAGTTTGGCTTCGTTCAAAACTGAAATCACATCATCCATCCATGCTTTTTTTATTTCAGCCAAACCGGGAATGATGTTTTCTTTAACAAGATACGCTTCAGCATCTGTTGTTTCAAAAAGATCATCCGTGTAAAGCGACAAATCATCCATGGTATTCTGCATGCGCTGATGGCTTTCGACAGTGCCGTCACCAAGACGAATTACCCAATCGGAAGCATGACGTGCATGATAGACGACTTCCTTGAGCGATTTTTCTGCAAACGCCTTTATGGTTTCATCTTTTGCCTGGCTGAGCAATCGGTAAAGATGTTTCATGTAAATACTGAGGAAGAAAATCTTTCCGATGGTAAACCCGAAATCGCCATTGGGAAGCTCGGCCATCAATACATTTCTGAAAAGCCATGCATCGCGGTGAAAAGCCAGTTGGTCTTCATCGCGGTTTTGCCCTTCCAGTTTGCCTGCATAAGCAAGCATGATGCGTGCCTGCCCAATGAGGTCGAGCGAAATGTTGGTTAGGGCAATGTCTTCTTCAAGAATGGGAGCATGACCGCAAAGTTCGCCCAGCCGCTGGCCGTGAATAAGTGCAGTATCACCAAGCTGAAGGCAGAAATCGGTTAAGGCGTGTTGTTTTGTCATATCTGTTTAATGCCTGCCGGAGTTTTGTAAAAATTGGGATGACGGTATGCTTTGTCATTGGAAGGATCGAAAAACGGTCCTTCGTCATCAGGGGTGGAAGCGGTGATGGCATCAGCCGGAACTACCCAGATGTTGATGGCTTCATTTCTGCGCGAATACACATCGCGTGCATTAAGCAGGGCTAATTCTTTATCCGGTGCGCGAAGGCTGCCGGCATGTTCAAAAGGAGCTCCCGGTTTTTCCTGGGTAAAAACTTCCCAGAGCATCCATTGAGTATCGTTATTGTTTTGCATGATGAATAGATAGCTGGCAAATAATAAGGTTGAAGTAAAATTTACAGATGACGGAGATCAGTTATAATGTTTGGCAGCATAGGCTTCAGCCGCCTGCCGAACCCACTTTCCGTCTTCATGCGCTTTAATGCGTTGATTCATTCGCTGTTTATTACAAGGACCATTTCCGCTTATTACGGCATTAAACTCTTCCCAATTGATTTCACCATGTTCGTAATGTCGTGTTTTATCATTCCACTTTAACTCCTTGTCAGGAATGGTTAATCCGATGGCTTCTGCCTGCGGAACGGTGCGGTCAATAAAACGCTGGCGCAAGTCGTCATTCGAATAAAGTTTCACTTTCCATCGCATGAGGTCTTCGCTGTTGGGGGAGTTTTTATCGGATGGGCCGAACATCATCAAAGCAGGCCACCACCAGCGGTTCATGGCATCCTGAGCCATTTCCTGTTGTTGTTTGGTGCCGCGCATCATCCTCGCCATGATTTGATAGCCTTGCTTATTGTGAAAATTTTCTTCTTTACAGATACGCAGCATGGCACGTGAATAGGGGCCGTATGAACATTTTGCCAATGCCGTTTGATTAACAATGGCAGCACCATCTACCAACCAGCCTATGGCGCCAATGTCGGCCCAGTTTGTTGTCGGGTAATTAAAAATGGAAGAGTACTTCGCTTTTCCCGCAAGCAGTTGATCAATCAATTCTTTGCGGTCAGCGCCCAGGGTTTCTGTTGCAGAGTAAATATAAAGGCCATGCCCTGCTTCGTCCTGCACTTTGGCAAGCAGCACCAGTTTACGTTCAAGGCTGGGTGCGCGTGTAATCCAGTTTCCTTCGGGCAGCATACCTACCACTTCGCTGTGAGCATGCTGCGACATCATGCGGATGAGTTGTTTGCGGTAACGTTCAGGCATCCAGTCTTTGGGTTCAATTACCTGCCCGCGGGCAATTTTATCTTCAAAAGCCTGCTCTTTGCTGAGGGTATCCTGCATAGTGATTTAGATTTTGTGCGCTCAAAGTTAAAACAGTTTGCGGGGATGAAGGTTTATGAGTTTGGTCAGTACCGGGGTCATATTCTTCTTCCTAATTCAGGAACTATTTTATCTTTCCATTCCTTAAATGTTCCATGAATGATTTGTTTCCGCGCTTCGGTAACAAGCCACAGGTAAAAGGCAAGGTTATGCAGCGTGGCTATACGGGCAGCCAGCATTTCTTTGCTTACAAACAAATGACGCAGATAGGCTTTGGAGTAGTACTCATCCACAAAGGAAGCGCCTCCTGCTTCAATGGGCGAAAAATCTTCTTTCCATTTTTCGTTGCGGATGTTGATGATGCCGTTGCGGGTAAATAGCATTCCGTTGCGTGCATTGCGGGTTGGCATTACACAATCAAACATATCCACCCCCAGTGCAATGCTTTCGAGAATGTTTACGGGCGTTCCGACTCCCATCAGGTAACGGGGTTTATCATGAGGAAGAATGTTGGAGACTAATTCCGTCATTTCATACATAGCTTCAGCCGGTTCGCCAACGGAAAGCCCGCCAATGGCATTTCCATCACGATCCAGATCAGCAATAAACTGAGCAGATTCCTTTCTAAGGTCGCTGTAAACACTTCCCTGCACAATGGGGAACATTACCTGTTCAAAACCATACAATGGTTCGGTACTGTCAAAATGAATGCAGCAACGGGTAAGCCACCGGTGTGTAAGCTCCATGCTTTTACGCGCCTGATGATGGGTACAGGGATGCGGAGTACATTCATCAAAAGCCATGATAATGTCAGCCCCTATGATCCGCTGAATGTCTATGGCTGATTCGGGAGAGAGAATATGTTTTGAACCGTCAATATGCGAATTGAATTTTACGCCATCCTCAGTAATCTTTCTGGTTTCACTCAAAGAGAAAACCTGGTAACCGCCACTGTCGGTAAGGATGGGTTTATTCCAGTTCATAAAACCATGCAGCCCTCCTGCTTTTTGCAACACCTCTGTGCCCGGTCGCAACATGAGATGATAAGTATTTCCAAGTATGATTTGTGCTTTTACGTCATGAATCAAATCTTGCTGATCAATACTTTTTACTGTTCCGGCTGTTCCAACCGGCATAAAAACCGGAGTATGTACCTTGCCATGAGCCAGTGATAAACTGCAGGCGCGCGCTTTTGAATGGCTGTCAATCGCTTCAACTTTAAAGTGCATGGTTAATAAAAAGGTGTTGTTGATATTTCGCCAAAAGTAGGAAGCCACCCCCACTGCCTCCCTTATAGTTTTGGCATTTGTATTTACCCCGATGGAATTTCTGCCTGAAGAACCACTTGTACGGATTGTTTTATTGATTGCTGCCGGTGCTGCATTTGTTCAGGTTTTATATTACCTGTTCATTTATTCAAGACTTGCATTTCATAAACCGAAGCAGCCTGTTATTAGCGAAGATCCGTTCAGCATTGTTATAGCAGCCAAGAATGAGGCGAAGAACCTTAGCCATTTTCTTAAAGACATCCTTGAACAGAAACATCCGAAGTACCAGGTGGTGGTGGTAAATGACTGCTCATGGGACTCCACTGAGAAAGTACTGGAAGAATTTGCCGGAGTTTATCCCCATCTGAAAATCACTACACTGATTGAACAGGAAAAATACCGTCACGGAAAAAAGTTTGCTCTGGCTATCGGTATTAAAGGGGCTGAATTTGATAAACTTGTATTTACCGATGCCGATTGCCGCCCGGCATCACCGCAATGGGCAGCCATGATGGCTTCGTGCCTGAAGAATAAAAAGGAAATTGTGATTGGCTATGGTGCCTATCAGAAGGAAAAAGGATTGCTTAATGCCTGGATACGGTTTGATACAGCCTTCAATGCCATGCAATACCTGTCGTACGCAATGGCAGGAATACCCTACATGGGAACAGGAAGAAATTTAGCATACTCCCGTGAGTTGTTTTTCAAAAACAAAGGATTTGCCAAACACCAGCATATTCTTTCGGGCGATGATGATTTGTTTATCAATGCCGTTGCCAATAAAAAAAATACTGTTGTTGAACTGCATCCCGATTCATTTACCTGTTCCATTTCAGAAAAGACTTTTGCAGGATGGCTTAAACAGAAAAGGCGGCACATGAGCGCATCATCGCATTACCGGTTCATTCACCGGATTCTGTTAGGCGGGTTTTACGCATCGCAGATATTGTTTTATGCTTCGATCATCGCTTTATTGTTGTTGAAAACTGATTACCGACTTGTGGCTGCTGTTTTCCTTTTCCGCCTGATGTTTACATGGCCGGTAATGGCTATGGCGTTTTCAAAACTTAAAGAAAAAGGATTGTTGATATTTACTTTGTTCTTCGACATTTTCGTAACCCTCCTCTACCCTATTTTGGCAATCATCAACCTGTTTAACAAAAAACATACATGGAAGTGAAAAAGAAAGCTGCTCCGAAAAAAACTGCTGAAAAAACCAAGCCTCAACCTTCGGAAAAAGCGGCTTATGATTATCAACTCATACAGCGCGCGCTTAAAAAAGGCGACCAGAGCGCTTATGCCGAACTGATGGACCGCTACAAGGATTCCATTTATTACATGCTGCTTAAAATGATTAACAACCGCGATGATGCCGATGATCTTACCATTGAAGCCTTCGGCAAAGCATTTAAAAAACTGAAACAATACACCCCTGATTACGCATTCAGTACCTGGCTTTTTAAAATTGCCACCAATAACTGCATTGACTTTATCCGAAAGAAAAAGAAAATGCTTGTAGCCTATGATCGCACCATCACCGTAAATGACGGCAGCGAAATTGTGATAGAAGTAAAATCGGAAAAACCAACTCCTGAAGAGGTATTCATCAGGCAGCAGAAAGAGCAAATAATGCGCGAAGTGGTTGACCAGCTTAAACCCCGCTACCGCGAGTTGGTGGAGCTGCGTTATTACAAGGAGTATTCTTACGAAGAAATCAGCGATATGATGAATCTTCCGCTGGGTACCGTGAAAGCACAGTTATTCCGCGCCCGCGAATTTCTGTATCAGATCATTGCCAAAAAGCCTGATGAAATCTGATGTTCATTTTCTATGAACATTCATTCCTTCAGCATTGAAGTTCCTAAAACAGCAAGGTATTTTATTTCAGGGCCAACCAATGCTGCTGTTAAAAATATCTGGTTTGTGCTGCATGGCTATTCTCATTTAGCTTCTGACTTCATTCAACGGTTTATTGGTATTTCTGATGCAGCTAACCTTGTGGTAGCTCCCGAAGGGCTTTCGCGGTTTTATGTGAAGGGTTACTTTGGCAATGTGGGCGCATCGTGGATGACTAAAGTGGAGCGTATGAGCGACATTAACGACTACATCCGTTATCTTGATTTGGTATATGAGGATGTTGTAACCCGTTTGAATTGCAATCCTGAAAAAATAATTGTTCTGGGTTATTCTCAGGGCGGAGCCGCTGCTTCCCGATGGGCGGTGATGACCAATAAAAAAGTGGATCATCTTATTGTTCATTCCAGCGAATTTCCAAACGACCTTGATGAAAACCTTGTGCGCGAATTTTCCGAACGTGCGGATATACGGTATGTTTACAGTGATAAAGATGAGTTTATTGAAGAAGAATTATTTGAACAGCAGATGGATCGCCTGCGCTCGCATAACATCCGTTTCAAACCCTTGCGGTTTGAAGGGAAGCATGAAATAAAGGAAGATGTAATTCAAAGATTGAAAAAGGAATTATCGGGTTAACAGATTCAACGAATTGCGTATTCTGAATTAATTCTTTTTATTCCTACTTCGGCCTATTAAACAGATTCTTCAACTGCTTTTCGGCTTCTTTCTTTGCTTTTTCTTCTGCTTCTTTCTTTAAACGTTCGGCTTCGGCCTTAGCTTTGTCTTCCGCTTCTTTTTTAAGACGTTCGGCTTCGGCTTTCGCTTTGTCTTCGGCCTCTTTTTTTAAACGGTCCGCTTCGGATCTTGCTTTATCTTCCAGTTCCTTTTTTCTGCGTTCGAGTTCTTCCTGAGCTTTTGTTTTTAAATCATCGGCTGCGCCTTTAACGGCATCTATCATACTCGTTTCAATTCGCGGCTGTGTTACGGTTCCTCCTATTTTTACATTAACATTAACCGTTTCGCCCATACTTAGGTTTGCCCCTGCACTGTTGGCTTTGGCAAGCAATGAATTGATGGCACCTGTAGCTGCTGCCGGAATATTCTTTGTCGGAATCTGAACGCCCCAGGTGTAGTCAATCGTTTGGTCTATGCCGTTACTGCCTTCAATTCTTACTTTATATCCGGCAATAATTTGTTCATAAGGTTTAACATAAACACGTCCGCCCTTAATCCGGAAAGAAAGGTTGGCATCGCTCAAGGTTGCTTTTTTAAACTGATCCAGTTTAAGCGCATCGGCCACTTTAACAAGCGGTTCAAAATTGTCAACCGATGCATTATGTGTTTGCAGGCGGCCTTCGCCATTCAGCGAATGGTAATCAGGTTCCATTTTTTCATTCAGGTTTCCTTTGATGCCGAAGGTGGTTGAAAACCGTCCGCTCATTTTGCCGGCTATTGGGGCAAGTTTCTGAACGGAATTGAAATGTTCAAACGTGCGCTTAATGTCCATCTTCTGAATATCAAGATCAAAACTGATGGAGGGTTTCGATATGTCTTTTGAAGAATACAATCCGTTCATCAGTACAGTTCCGTCAAGCAAACCAAAAGAAAGGTTGTTTAGTCCGGCTGTCTTTTCACGAACGGAAACATTGCCTTTCAGCGAAGCAAGCATGAGGTTATCGTACAACACTTGACCGGCATTGAATACCATGGTGAAATCAATGTTGGCCGGAATGTCAAGTGCAGCCGTTTCGGTTGGCGAAGCAGTTGATGTGGCTTCTGTCATGTAAGGCCTTAAGTCAATCTGATTGGATTGTACATTGAAACTTCCTTTAAGCAGATCGTTTCTGAAAAAATAACCGGCAGGGTTTTCGATGGTACCGGTAGCATTGACATCCGTACCTCCTGTTTTCATGTCAAAAGCAAGAAGTGAAATGTTCTTAGGCGACAGCGTTACCCGGCAATCGTTAATCATGACAGCTTCTTTCAGTCCGGCATTTTTAAATCTGAAATTACTAAGGGATAAATTGCCGTCAGCCTGCACCTGTTCAAATTTTTTCTGCTCAACAGCACTCATGCGTCCTGCTGTTTTAAAATCGGCAATGAGCAAACCTGAAAGTTCCGTTCCCTTTTCAAGCGGCACAATGCGTGTGATGGCGGCAAAATCCACTTTGCCTTTCAGCATCATATTAAAAGCGGCATCGCTTACAGGGTTTTTAACTGTCAGCACTGCCTCCACCGGATGCGGGCCGATTTCAGCATACAGTTTACGGAGATTAATTTCTGTGTTGTCAGGATGGCCGGTTGAATTAACAATAGACAGATCTACATTAACGCTCTTCACTGTTTCAGGGAGTGAAGGATACTGAAACATGCCATTGTTAATTTTCAAATCCACCCCGAAACCGGGCATGGAGTTTTCGCTGTAAATGCCTTTTACAAAACCTTTGGCTTCAAGCGTGCCTGATGATTTAAGGTCTTTAAAGTTATCGGTGTACATACCGGGAATCAGTGAGATGAAATGAGCGAATTCGCTTTTGCGGGCTTCGTATTTCAAATCCATATTGATGGGTTCTTCGGGCATGGAAAGCCATCCGTCTAACCCGAAAACGAGCTCATTGAGTTTGATTTCATTTTGCCTGAAAGTAAACCGCATGTTCTTCATGTCCATATCAAGGTTGGCTTTAATATCGGTTTTGACAGATGAGAGGTATTTAATTCCGGTGTACCATAAATCAGTAATGGAGGCGGTGCTGGTATTAAGTGTAAAAAAATCAGCCGTAAAATCTCCGCTGCCTTTATGCTGAAGGTTTTCAAGTTTCATTTTAAAACTAAGGGAGCGGTCGTCATAACTGAGCCATCCGTCTTTTACGGAATACTCTTTCAGATTTATTTTAAATGCAGCCGGTTCTTCTGTACCTGTTGCCGATGTGTCTTCTTTTGTAATCAGGTAGTTGGCTTTTCCGTTTTCGAGTACAATAATGCTGATGCGTGGCTTATCAATAAAAATAGAATTGATACTGATTTGATTTCCGGTAATCACCGTCCAGAAGTTCACGCCAACAGTAATTTCTTTTAACGCGGCAAGCGTATCCTTTTCAAATTCTTCTTTACCGGCAACAGAAAGATCATTGATGGTTAAGCTGAGCGATGGAAACTTTTTAAAAAAGCTGAGGTTTACGCTGCTGAAGTCAACCGTAGCTTCCAGATTCTTATTTATTTCTTCTTTAACAAGCGCAGTTATCTTTCCTTTAAATAACAGAGGGATTAAAATGGCGGAGAGAAGGAGCAGGCCGATAAAGATGGCAAGAGCACTAACAATTTTTCTGATCATAAAATTCTGTTTACAGTAATGCTCAAAAATATGGGCCATTGCATGTGTGCTACCTGAAGGAAATGTAAAAACATACAGTTTTTTTCAACGGAGGAACTTTAAAACATCCGGCACCCTTACCCTGATGAGCGGCCTTGCCTTTTTACTTTTATGCCGTTAAAGTATGAATATACTCGTTGATATCACCATTGTGCTGGCCATTTCGGCAGTTGCATTATACCTCTGCCTTAAAATTAAAATACCTGCTATTGTAGCTTTTCTTATAGCCGGAATGATAGCCGGGCCGCATGGTTTCGGATTGGTTTCGGATGTGGAAAACGTAGAAAAGCTGGCCGAGGTGGGAGTTTTGCTGCTGTTGTTTACCATCGGTATTGAATTTTCGCTTGAAAAACTTATCAGCTCCAAGCGGTATATTTTTCTGGGAGGTTCGCTGCAGATGGTATTTACCATTATTGCCTTTACTTTCATATCGCATTACCTGGCCGGTATGGAATGGAATAAGGCGCTGTTTACCGGATTTCTGTTTTCGCTGAGCAGCACTGCTATCGTACTTCAGTTATTTCAGGAAACAAATCAGATAGAATCCTATCATGGAAGAGTGTCGCTTTCCATCCTCATTTTTCAGGACATAGCCATAGTACCGCTTATTTTGATTCTTCCCTGGATTGCGGGGGAGCAGTTTGCTTCAACCGACATTATCAGGCTGAGTGCAGGTATAGCCTTGGTAGCTTTCATACTTGTGGTATCTCGCAAGTATATGCCGCGCTTAATTGAACACATTGTACACACCCGCAACCGCGAATTGTTTCTGTTATTCATCATTACCGTTTGTTTCTTAACGGCACTGCTGACCCATCAGATTGGTTTATCATTAGCCTTAGGCGCTTTTCTTGCGGGGTTGATTATTTCCGAATCGGAATACAGCCTCGAAGCCATGAGCAGTATCCTGCCGCTTAAGAAAGTATTCACCAGTATTTTCTTTATCTCCATCGGGATGTTGTTGAATTTTATGGATGTTTTCAGAAATCCATTCGAAGTACTTGGATTGGTTTTGCTTGTACTGGCCATTAAAATTTTTGTGGTTGTTCTGGCAGGCTGGCTTATGCGGATGCCGCGCAGGGCCTTATGGATTTCCGCATTAGCCCTTTGCCAGGTAGGCGAGTTTGCATTTATTCTTTCGCAACAGGGCGCTCAACACAGCTTAATGGATGCTCATGTAGCGCAAATGTTTTTAGCAGTTTCCGTCATCACCATGGGTATATCCCCGTTTATCATTCATGCCTCGCCCCGCATTGCCGGTTTAATTTTAAGATTTACCCGTGGCGCGGAGAAAATCAGCAGGTCAGGAAGTTCGGCAGAAAAAACTAAAATAAAGCTGAAAGACCATTTGCTGATTGTAGGATTCGGAATAAACGGAAGAAATGTAGCGCGGGCGGCACAAAAAGCAGGAATTCCGCATGTGATTATTGATTACAATCCTGAAACCTACCGGAAGGAAACCAAACACCGGGAACATTTTATTTATGGCGATGGTTCCAATGCCGAAACATTAGAAAGAGCTTCAGCAAAAAATGCGCGTTTGGCAGTAGTGGCTACACACGACCCCATTGCAACCGAAATGATTGTTTCGGCAATTCGCAAACAATGCCATCAGGTCCGCATTATTGTACGAACACGCTTTCTGCACGAAACCGAAGTGCTGATGAAATTAGGTGCAGATGAGGTAATCCCTGAAGAGTTTGAAACTTCAATTGAAATTTTTTCACGCGTGATGAAACATTATCTTGTTCCCGAAGATGATATCAATTCTTTTATTGAAGAAATAAGAAGTGAGAATTACCGCATGTTCCGTTCTATGCGGATGCCTCGCAGCCAAGGCGAGCAGCCATTTATATCGCAGCTTGAAGTTATCAAGTTAAAAGTAAAGCCGGGCACCTCGTGGAATGACAATAGCCTGAAAGACATTAACCTGAGAAAAGAATTCGGCATTAATGTCATAGCAGTAGAACATGGCGATACTGTCATTTACAATCCTTCGGCAGAATATGTTGTTCATGCCGGTGATATTCTGATTGCATTAGGAAGGCCCGATGATTTTGAAAAAGCCAAAGAGTTTGCAGATTATGCCGGATAGTGGCATTCTTAATAATTCGCCAATCCTTAACTAATAGTGATAAACACCTTTTCCTTTTTTACAGCCGCCTTAATTAAACTTATCAACCTGTTGGTTGCATCGCGGCTTTCGTAAACTTCACCTTTTGAAAGGTTTCTTTTATTGCCGGGAAGCAGGCAGCCTTCGGTATGTGCAGTTGTATTTCCCGAATGAATTCTGACACCGGCAAACCCGGGAACATCAAGCAGTAATGGCAACTGTTTCTGAAAGCGTTTGCTGAAATTCATCACTATCTCGTAACGTCCTGAAGGGATAGCTGTTGCTGCAGGTATTTTAATAGAAGCAATTTCTTAGAGCGACATTCCGGAATGCAATGCCCTGTCTGCATCTTCAAGAATATAGGAGTGAAAGTTTCCATCTACCTTTAATTCTCCAATGGTAAATTCAGGTTTACGGTTTGTTCGTTTTAAGATGATTTCCATATTGATTTATGTTAAAGATTAAAAACAGCTGAAATCGGACAATGGTCAGAGGCTCCTATCTTGTCAGTTACATCTGGAAATCGCGGCCCTTGGTATTTTGTGGCTTTTGTAATAATCCCTTTTCTGACAATCTCCGGTTTGCCAATCAATTTTTTGTATAAACTTTTAGAAGGGAATAAGTAATCAATCTGTTTGTAGCGTTCTGCAACCGGTACTTTGGCTGAATCCCAGTAATGTGTCCAGTTTTCGACTGCCGGTAATTCTTTTTCAAGAAGATTAACCATCCAGGGAGACTGATACAATGCACTGAGTGAAGTTTTTGCATCGTTGTAATCATTTAAATCGCCCAGCACAATCCATGGATGATTGCCCGGGCTGCCGCTGTACTTATCCTTCAATATCTTAAGCATGGCTTTGCACTGGCTTTTTCTTTTCGGTGCTGTATTGGCACGTCCCTCTGCAGAAGTTTTTGCTTTCTTGTCGAGCATGGATTTAAAATGGTTTACAAAAACGGTAAACGGTTTACCGGAAATGGTAAAATTAACTTCAAGACAATCGCGTGAAAAAACAGGCTTGCTTTGACCCTCAAGTTTCATGGTTTGGTGGGTAACAATGTTATCAAAAGGAATTTTGCTGATCAATGCCACATCAATCAACCGCGGATCATTGCCATCAATTAATGCCTTGTATTTGTATTCCTTAAGATACTGAGTGCAGAAATTTTTCAGGGTATCCATGTTTTCTACTTCAATCAGACCAATGATGTCTGCCTTGGTTTCTTTAATGGCTTTAGCCGTAATCGCCTTTTCCTTATCGGTGATCCTCTCAAACATAAAAGTATCAATAATAAAACCGTTTTTAACGGCTTCTTCTTTTTTCTTGTCAGAAAGTTTGCTGCTGAATTTGTACCTGATAAAAAGGTTTTCGCAGTTGAAAGATGCAATTTTGATTTTAGCCATAATGATTATTTTTTATGAAGACAAAATTCAATAACAAATTGTTATTCCGCTACCGTGTTTTCCCTATAAAATGCAGGTAGGGTTTTCCCTATGTTGATTCATCTTTCATCCGATTTCCTATTTTCGCCCCGGGTAAGTCTTGTACGACCAGCTCCCGTGAACCTCCCCAGGGCCGGAAGGCAGCAAGGATAAATGGTTGTAGCGGTGCGATGCAAGGGGCTTACCCGTTTTTTGTTGCTATACAGGAGACCGAAAAGGCAGTCAAAGAAGTATCGGCATTTTTAAATTGCACTACCGTTTGCCACCTTTGCTCCCCGAAAACCAGAACAATCCCTCATGAAATTCTTTATTGACACAGCCAATCTCGCTCAAATAAAAGAAGCTGCCGACCTTGGCGTACTTGATGGCGTAACTACCAATCCTTCGCTGATGGCCAAAGAAGGCATAAAAGGAAAAGACAACATCCTGAAACATTATGTTGATATCTGCCACATAGTGGATGGCGATGTAAGTGCAGAAGTTATTGCCACCGATTTTAAAGGCATAGTTGAAGAAGGCGAAATGCTTGCTTCCTTACATGAAAACATTGTAGTAAAAGTACCGATGATCAAAGACGGTGTAAAAGCGCTGCGGTATTTTACTGATAAAGGCATTCGCACCAATTGCACATTAGTATTCTCGCCCGGCCAGGCATTGCTGGCTGCCAAAGCCGGAGCAACGTATGTTTCTCCATTTATAGGAAGGATTGATGATGTAAGCAGCGATGGCATACAACTGATTGCCGACATGCGCCTGATTTATGACAACTACGGATTTGAAACGCAGATACTGGCTGCATCCATCCGTCATGCCATGCACATTATTGACTGCGCCCGCCTTGGCGCTGATGTTGCCACCTGTCCGCTGAGCGCCATTCTTGATTTGCTGAAGCATCCGCTTACCGACATTGGCCTTGAAAAATTTCTTGCTGACGCAAAGAAGTAATTTCAGTTTATGAAAATTAAAAAAACTGCAGGACCTCCGCCTAAAAAAGCTGCCCAGGCCGGTGTTCAGAATAAAACGCTGGCTGAAAAGCTGGAGAGTTGGTTGGAGAAAAGGAGTAAATCGTTACTCATAATAACCTTAGGCATCAGCTTGATTTTTTCCTTTCTCATGTTTGATATAAAAATGAGCGAAGGCAATGATGACTCTGAATATATTGAAGGCGCTTACAAATTTGCCCGAAACGCTGAAAGCTATTTTAACAGCAAAGCCCCTCTCTACCCTATCATACTAAGTGTTCCTGTAAAATTTTTTGGCATTAAAATTCCGATACTGAAATCACTGTCTGTAATCTTTCAATTACTGCAAATTATTTTTCTTTATGCTGCATTCAGAAAGCTTATTCCAAACCTCATTCTGTTTTTCACCTTGCTGTTTATATCAGTCAATGATTATTTTCAATATTTCGCAAGTCAAACATATTCTGAATCGTTTTTTCTATTTCTGCTTGCTCTGTTTTTCTATTTCTTTCGCCAACTTTACGAAAAAAACTTTTCTACGGGAAAATCAGAAATTAAGAACTGGCTGCTTTTCGGATTTCTGTTGTTTCTGTTAACCCTGACAAGAAACATTGCAATAGCGGCTTTACCGGCTGTTTTACTGTTCTTTTTGTTTCAGAAAAATTTTAAAGCAATGCTTTTTGCTATTTCCTCTTTCGGAATTTTCAGAATCGGATTTGAGTTTTTACGTAAAGCCGTTTGGGGAGGGAATTCACAGTTTGCAAGCCAGATAGATATTTTAAGACAGAAAGATCCATATGATGCTTCAAAGGGAATTGACGATTTGTCAGGTTTTCTTGGAAGGTTAACGACCAATACGGATTTATACCTTTCAAAGCGGTTTTTCCAGATTCTGGGATTTACTTCTGATGACTCTATTATTACTAAAACAAGCTTAAGTGTTTTGGTCATCATATTATTCTGCCTTGGCTTATTTATTACCTTCAGGAAAAATAACCAAACTTTACTTTTTGCGGGTTTATACTCTTTGATTTTCTGCGGACTAACCTTCTTTGTTCTTCAAACCCGATGGGATCAACCTCGTTTCGTTTTGGTATGCGTTCCTTTTATTTTGATGGTTATTTTTTATGGATTGTACTCCGTATCGAAAAGAAATTCTACAGGATTTATATTTGCTGTTCTTATTCCATGTTCCATAATTTTATTGAGTAGTTTCATTTCAAGCACAAAGAAATCCATTGCAAATTACCCCATTGTAAAAGAGAACCTGAAAGGCGACCGATATTACGGATATACTACCGATTGGCAAAATTTTTTAAAGATGAGTAAATGGTGTGCTGATAGTTTACCTGCTGAAAGTTATGTGGCATCACGCAAGGCCCCTATGTCATTCATTTATGCAAACGGTAAATCATTTTATCCTGTTTATCATGTATTCAGTACTGATCCGGATTCAATTTTAAATACTTTTAAGAAGGATCAAGTTACACACATCATACTTGCAAGCCTACGCAGAAATCCAAAAAAACAAGATGGATACATAATTAATACCATGCATCGCCTGCTGCAACCGGTTGTTCAGAAATATCCTGATAAGGTCTCATTTGTTAAACAAATCGGGGAATCAGAACCTGCTTACCTATATAAATTCAATTACTGAAATGGAATCGCGTATTGACCATGAAATTAGTCATGGAAAAAAACTGAGGAGGGAAGGGGCGGAAGTAATCTGGAATTGGTCAACTCCTGCCGGGAAAATAAGAGCAGACAAAAGAGCTGACCTTTTATCAATAACAGGAAAAATTTCTGCTACAGATTCTGTTCTTGAAATAGGCTGCGGTACCGGCTTATTTACCCGCTTGGTTTATCAGAAAACAAAGGCCAAAATTACAGCTACCGATTTATCGGAAGATTTGCTGGAAGAAGCACGTGAGAAATTTCCTGCCGGAAATTTTATCAGAGACGATGCCATGAATATGCAATTCGGCAATGAATCTTTTGATGTGGTTATCGGAAGTTCCATTCTGCATCACCTTAGTCTTAAAAAATCAGCCGAAGAAATTTACCGCGTATTGAAACCCGGAGGCCGAATGGTTTTTGCCGAACCCAACATGCTCAATCCGCAGATTTTCATTCAGAAAAATATCCCTTTCATCAAAAAATGGATGGGCGATTCGCCTGATGAAACAGCCATTGTAAGATGGAAATACAAAAAGCTTCTGGAGCAAACCGGTTTTACCAATGTGAGCATATTCCCTTACGACTTCCTGCATCCGGTTACTCCGAAATTTTTAATTCCGGCCGTTGATGGTATTGGCCGCATGATTGAAAAAGTTCCTCTGCTGCGCGAAATTGCAGGATCAGTAATAATTTACGCTGAAAAATAATTCTGTGCAGTACCTTGAGTATTTTGAAAAGCTGGCACCCGGGCGTATTCGCATCCGTAAAAAGCATGCATACTATTGGAATGACATAACTTACTTCTGCAATTATTTTTCGCACGAAACACTATCCGTTCTTGAAGTAGGTTGCGGAACAGGCGAATTGCTTAATGAAATCAAAGGCCGTGTAAAGACAGGCATTGATTTCAGCCCGGCAATGATTGAGCAGGCCGGAAAACAATTCCCGAATCTTGATTTAAGGGTAATGGCTGCCGAAGATATCAGGCTGGAGCAGCAATACGACCTTATTATTCTTTCGAACCTGATTGGTTATGTAAGCGACATTCAGATAGTTTTAGAACAGCTTCACAAAGTTTGTCATGAGCGGACTAAAATTATAATAACTTATCACAATCATGTGTGGGAACCTGTTTTAAAAATGGCCGAACGGGCAGGATTAAAGACCAAATCACCTGTTCAGAACTGGCTTACAAAAGACGACATGAAAAATCTGCTCATGTTAGCCGGATTTGATTGCTACCGGCAAACAGGGAGAATGATTTTCCCTGTCAACATACCTCTGCTCTCCCCTTTTCTGAATAAATTTATTGGCAAGCTGCCGTTTTTTAAATACTTCGCCATAACCGGTTATGCCTTTGCACGCCCGTTTAGTGCAGCCTTAGAAGAAAATACCACTAATAAGCACTCCGTAAGCATTGTAATACCGGCACGCAACGAAAGCGGCAACATTGAAAACGGTTTACTTCGAATTCCGGAATTCGGTAAATGGCAGGAAATAATTTTTGTGGAAGGCAATTCAACAGATGATACCTGGGAAAAAATCAGGCAGGTAAAAGAAAAATATACCGGCAGTTATCGCATTAAAATTGCAAAGCAGGATGGCAAAGGAAAAGCGGATGCCGTAAGAAAAGGATTCTCCATAGCTGAAGGTGATGTACTGATGATTCTGGATGCCGACCTGACCGTACCGCCTGAAGACCTGCCGAAATTTTACCATGCCATAGCTTCCGGAAAAGGCGATTTTATCAATGGCTCACGGTTAGTTTATCCGATGGAAAAGCAGGCCATGCGTTTTCTCAATATGCTCGGAAATAAATTTTTCAGCCGTGCCTTCTCCTGGTTGCTTGAACAGCCGTTTAAAGACACCCTGTGCGGAACCAAAGTGATATTACGCAGTGATTATGAGAAATTAGTTACCAACCGGAAATTTTTCGGAGAGTTTGATCCGTTTGGCGATTATGATCTGATTTTCGGAGCATACAAACTCAACCTGAAAATTGTTGAACTTCCCATTCGCTACCGCGACCGCACTTATGGCAGCACCAACATCTCACGCTTTAAACACGGATTGATTTTGCTACGCATGTGCCTGTTTGCTGCAAGGAAGATTAAGTTTCAATAATAGTTCATACTTTTGAAAAAAATGGGAATAGTTTTAACTGTCGGATTATTTTTGAAACTGGTGTCAGTTTCAGCTCAACATTGTAGTTTTATTTGCAATGAGAGTTTCGAGACACCAAATGTATCACCCTCCATTGGTCTTATTCCGTATGCAAGTACTCAATGCTGGTAAACAACTGCTCCTGATGGATTAGTAGAATTATGGTCCAGTGGCTATTGGGGTGTATTTTCTTATTCAGGAAATCAGCATCTTGAATTAAATGCAAACTTTGTTTCTACAGTTTATCAGGATTTTTACGTAAATCCCGGAACCGATTTAGCTATAAGCTTTGCACACAGAGGCAGAGCCGGAATAGACACCATGAGCGTTACGTTCGGTCCGGTAGGCAGGCCGTATAATCTACTGGGTGTTTATGCCGATTCCACTGCTTGGGGATATTATACTGTTTACTTAACGGTTCCTAATATGGGTAATTATTATTCATTACGTTTTAATTCGATATTCGCAGCATTGGGTTTGCCAAGTGTTGGAAATTTTCTCGATGATGTATCAGTTTGTCTTTCATCAGTTGATGTCAATGAAAATTTAACTGAAAAAATATTTTCAATTTTCCCCAACCCTTTCAGCCATGCATTAAATTTTATTCTGCCTGAATCTGCAGTGGGTCCGGTTAAGATTTCTATAATTGATTTGCATGCAAAAACAATTTATGAAAGCAAACCGCATGTGTCGGAAAGTGGAATCATAAATATGGAAGTACCCGGGCTGACTAATGGAATTTATCTTTTAAAAGCCGAAAGTGCCGGAGAAGTGTATCATCAGAAAATTGTCCGGCTGGAATAGCTTACTGCTTCACAATGCGTTTGGAAGTACGGTAATTGCCTTGATTGATCAGCAGAAAATAAATGCCGCTTTTAAGTTTACTTCCATCCAAGTAAGAAAATTGATTGGCACCTGAATTCCGGAATTCATTTTCGGAATACACGGTTTTACCTTTTGCATCCATTATGCGCACCAAGGTTTCACCGTCAGCCGGCAGATTATAAACTGCATTCAGGGTTTCATTAAACGGATTAGGTTCTAAAGAGAGTACTTCAATTTCGTTCATTCCGGAACTGCCTTCAAATTCTACCTTTTCAATTTTTGAAAAGCTGAACTTACCGTCAAAATCAAACTGTTTAAGGCGGTAATAAGATGTTCCCGGCAAGGGTTTATCATCCGTAAAACGGTATTGATTCATTACGGTTGAATTGCCGGCTCCGTTAACGCGGCCAAGGGTTTCGAATTTCTTTCCATCGGCTGAGCGCTCTACAAGAAAGTGGCTGTTGTTCTTCTCAGAGGCCGTTACCCATTCGGTATCTACTACATAATTCAGTTTTTTTGCATTAAAACTTATCAGTTGCACAGGCAAAGGACTTGGAGTTGACACCAGTACCATAGGCAGAAAATCGCTGAACGAAGAAGCAGATACCGTTCCGGTTCCTGAAGTTACGCCTGTACCGCTTCCCTGCGGAGGCAACCATTGTACTCCGTTCCATGCCTGAATAGAAAACAAACCAGTTCTTAGAGAAGCATCGGTAGTATTCTCATCACCGTCATAAGTTAATTTTAATGAGCCTGTCATGCCCGGAGCATAGATTACCCACCAACGGTCAATTACATTTGGAACGGAAACATCTACATAATCCTGATACATGTTGGTTACCGGAGCAACATGGCTTAATCCTGTCCAGGGGGTATTGTTGGTCATGGTGGTTCTGCGCGTAGAAACCTCCATCCATCCATAAGAAGCAGAAGAAAAAATTACAGGCAGATAAGTGGAAGAATTAAAACTGAAGGGAAATGTATAAATATCTGTACCCATATTTTCCCATCTTACAATGCCATTATTCACTGCCGCCATGGTTTCGCTTTTAATATATCCTAGGGTACGAACAACGGCTGTTGGCAAGCCTGACTCTATGGTGAGCTTATAATTGTTTAAATAAAACTCACCTTGCTCAAGGTTAAGTTGTGTTCTGACAAAGACATTGTTGGCTACCGGATAAACATACTCAGCATCGGGGGTTCCGTTAAAATTTACACGCAGCATTCCATATTTCTGATTATTGGTTGTTGCCGTTCCGATTCCTGTTCCTGTAATAACCTGATTATCGGATCCGTTGTATTCAACAACAGAATTTGGTTCAAGGTAAAAAGTCATGTTGCCGGTTGAAGCAATAGCACCATTGGCCGTTGCATCATACAAACCCTGAGTTCGCGCAAGAATGAGTGTACCATTGTTTTCATTATAAACTGAAGAATTTGCTTGCAGAGCATTGCTGTACATCTGGTTCAGGTAAAGATTCACCATGCCGCCATTTTCAATTCTGAAAAGATTCTGATGTGCTGAGGAAGAATGAGAAGCTATCTGAATGTTGCCGGAGTTCACCAGCAAGGTGCATCCGTTTTTTACATTCTGTTTCACCTGCTGTATATTATGTGATCCGGAACGCGAAAAACTGATAGTACCGTTTCGGTTAAAGTTAAGCATTCCGAAAACGGATCCTGTGCCGGCACCTGCATGCGTCATTTGCCCGTTACCTGAAATCGTGTAATTACTTCCATTAAGGTTGATCATGTGTGTAGCCGAGGCGGCATTGGTGTTTGTATTAAAGTTAATAGTACCACCGCTTTGTTCAAAATTGCTGTTAACCTGCATGACTACCGACTGAGTGTTATGTGTAACAGCATTGCTGTAAAGAATCAGACTACCACCGCTTTGAACATAATTGCCTGCAATGGTGGTTGACATAAGACCATTACCCCCTTTAAGAATAAGAGTACCATTACTCACATTCAGATTTTGCTGTAAATCGGCAAAAGAAGAATTTCCGAATGCAGACAGATTCGTAGTACCTCCACTAACGGTTACATTGCCTGAAAAGGTAATGTTAGTCTGATGGTCAATACCATTGGAACCATAATTAAAATTGTTTGTACCACCCGAAATGGACGTAGTCCCTGCAATGGTAGTGGTTTCGGTTCCGGTGGCAGCATTGGAAATCCATTGTGCAGACGCATTTCCCGAAATGGTAAGCTTGCCCCCCACACTAAAAGCAAAGGCGGGGGTGTTGTAGGTTGACCCCAGTAATGAAAGACCTACGCCCCTGAAAATATTTGAAGAAGAACTAAAATTGATATTCAGGTCACCGTCAATAATGATTGTACAGGTTTGTCCTCCGGGATGGCATCCATACTGTCCCATCCAGATTCCACCCGAGAAATTCAAACTGCCGATTCGGATATAAGTGGTTCCGGCCATGTAAGTAGTGAGATTATAATTTCCCCTGAAATCTCCGGCTGTTTGATTAAAGTTTCCGTTTACAGTCATCGTAAAATTTCCATTACCCACTCCTGCAGCACCCGAATTGTAAATACCATAAAAAGTAGCGCTGTTATTAAAATCGCTGGTTACATAAAGCGTTACATTGCCATTGCCATTATAAATACCGTTCATCATACCGCCTGCAATGTTTATTGAGGTAGTGGTAACCTGAAAGGAGGAAGTATGTGATCCTCCGTGAAAATCGAGATACGAATTGGCACTTTTCAATCTGATTTTTCCGATGGTGGTTGCCGTAATGGAAGACGATTTATCGAGCACAATCCAGCCCTGGTCAATGGTAAGTTCACCCAGAATTTGCCTGGTTTGAAACCAGTTATTCTGATTCCATTCGTAGATAAATGGCGAATTAAAAGAGTTCAGCTCAAGATTTCCGAAGTTACTGCTTACCACTGAGCCTATCGGCACTGTGAAACTATACCACTTCTTAATTATTAAAGTTGATGTTGCATCAAAACTCTCCACACCATTGGTAAATAACGTTGCCCATGCGGCAGTATTGGTGCCCGGCTCCCAGGTAAATTTACCTGAACTGCCAATCACAAAATTTTTACCTGAAGCAAAAGAGATATTTCCATTTGACATGGTTACCGTTCCGTTAACCGTCAGATGTCCAGACATGGTTAAAGTACGGCCTGAAGTAAATTGGAGCTTACCTCCGGTATTTACCGTAACATTGGTTATTGAATAGTTGTTGTTTAAATTAATACTATGCCCCGAAGCAATAATTACATTATCACCGGCAACAGGAACCCCGGAAGGCGACCATACTGAAGCGGTACCCCAGTTGCCTGATGTTATTGAAGTTTTAGTAGCTGCATGGGTGTTAATCGAAAATGATACAATAACATAAGCAGCAAAGTTTACTACTTTTAAAGGTTTTATCATGGTAAAATTTGAAAAGTGTTCGCATAGATTTATTTTAGGCTTCGAACAAATACAGAGTTATCATTATTCTGAGAAGACCGGCTAGCATACCGATCAGAGGCAGAAATGCGTTGTAAACCGGAAACCTCAAGACCGGTTTCGGCTTGCGGATCTGAAACAATTACAACATCTGCCTCGGCTGCTTTAGAGGTTTGCACATTGCCTGTATTGAGGTAAAAAAACAATGTGCCACCGCCAAAAACGATAATTAAACTTAAAGCAACAGCAGTACGATTTAATCGAAACCGTACGCGCTGACTTTGTCTTTGAAAAGTACGGAAATGTTTGCGTTTCATGTCAATGGTTTGCCGGTTAAATACTGTTAAAAGCTAGTTGGGGTTACATTTTCTCTGATTATTTTGCTTTAAGAAATGAAAATTTCATATTTGCGCCCCTTTTTACCACAATTTAAAACTTACTCACATGTCACGCATTTGCGATATCACCGGAAAGAAATCAATGGTTGGCCACAATGTTTCCTTTTCCAACAAGAAGACAAAGCGCAGATTCCATCCGAATCTTCAGAAAAAGAAATTCTACCTGCCCGAAACAGGTGAATGGGTTACCCTTAAAGTTTCAACCTCAGCCATTCGTACCATCAATAAAAAAGGCATCACCAAAACCATTATTGATGCCATCAAAAAAGGTAACATCTGATTTGAAGAATCAATACACTCATATCCTCCCGGCACGAAAGTTATTTCTTGCCGGGATCTTTTTTTTGCTCATCCTGCTCCCCGGTTTTCTTTATTCTCAGGAAAATATTCAGAAAAAGCAAATTGACAATTCTGAAAACCTGTACGATACCGACCTGCTACCGGCATCCTTTCATACAGAAAGAAGAAAGCTTTTCAGGGAGAAAATGGCTGATCATGCTGCAGCCGTATTCATTGCCGCACCCGTTCGAAACCGCTCCAATGATGTAGATTATAAATACCATCAGAATCCTGATTTTTACTACTACACAGGCTACCGTCATCCCGATGCCTTACTCCTTATTTTAAAAGAACCTGTAACCATCAATGGCCAAACAGCCAATGAGTTTATTTTTATACAGGAAAACGATGAAATGATGGAAACATGGACAGGTAAAGTCCCTTCGGCTGAAGATGTTCGTAATTCCTCAGGAATTAGATCTGTGGCCATCAACACCGGCTTCGATAGTGCCGGAATTAACTGGAACCAGTTTGAAAAAATTTACCTTAAAACAGCAGTCAATCTTAATTACAATACTATTGAGAAAGGCAGTACAGGCTGGATGGCTGCAAAGTTTAAAGAACAAACTTCCGGCATCTCTGAAAAGGTTGACAGGGCCGGTATGCTTAAAATAAATTCCTTGCTTCGAGAGGTAAAAACTTCAGAAGAAATTGACTTAATGAAAAAGGCTATTGACTTGACTTGCAGAGGCTTTATTGAAGTTATTAAAGCAGCAAAACCGGGCATGACCGAGCAACAGCTTCAAACCATCAATGAGTATTTCTGGTATTATGGAGGTGCTGAATATGCCGGTTATCCATCCATAGTTGGAGGAGGCCATAACGCCTGCGTATTACATTACGAAAAGAACAGAAAAAAACTTGTTGATGGCGATTTTGTGGTTATGGACATGGGTGCTGAATACCATGGCTACACGGCTGATGTAACACGCTCCTTCCCCATAAATGGTAAGTTTTCGAAGGAACAGAAACTGCTTTATGATTTAGTACTTAAAGCTCAGGAGGCCGGAATTTCTGTTTGTAAACCAGGCACTCCATTCAATGAACCGCATAAGGTTGCTACTAAAATAATTGCTGATGGTTTGATTAAACTGGGAATCATCAAAAAAGAAGACCAAGTACGCAAGTACTTCATGCACGGCACTTCGCATTACCTCGGACTTGATGTTCATGACCCGGGTACTTACGGCCCGCTTCAGCCTAACAGCGTCATTACCGTTGAGCCGGGAATCTACATTAAGAAAGGCTCACCATGCGACCCTAAATGGTGGGACATAGGAATCAGAATTGAAGATGATATACTGATTACTGAAAGTGATCCGATAAACCTCTCTGCCTGCATACCCAAGACTACAGAAGAAATTGAAGCTTTAATGGCTCAGGAAAGTCTTTTTAATGAGCTTCATAAAAATTAAGCAGGCCGGCAGGTTGCTTTTTTGAGCCTTAAAACTATATTTGCGCTCCGTTTTCAAAAATTTCTAAAAATCATGGCTAAGAAAGGTAACAGGGTGCAGGTAATCCTTGAATGTACTGAGCATAAAGCCAGTGGCATGCCGGGTACATCAAGGTACATCACCACCAAAAACAAAAAGAATACAACCGACAGGCTGGAATTAAAAAAGTACAATCCTATCCTGAAGAAAATGACGGTTCATAAAGAAATTAAATAACCATTTAAACACGCTGAATCATGGCAAAAAAGGTAGTTGCAACTTTAAAAACAGGAAAAGGTAAAGAGTTTTCCAAGGTCATTAAAATGGTTAAAAATGAAGCTACAGGTTCCTACTCTTTCAAGGAAGAAGTGGTTCATAACGATCATATCAAAGATTATCTCAACCAGAAATAATTGCGTTTTCCATACCAATTGAGCTTCTTTCCCTTACGGAAGGAGGCTCTTTTGTTTTTAACGATATGAACTATGGCATTTTTCGGACTGTTCTCAAAAGAAAAAAAAGAAAGTCTTGATAAAGGACTTGAAAAGACACGCACCGGTTTTTTTTCGCGATTGGCAAAAGCCATTGCAGGAAAATCTTCTGTAGATGATGAGGTGTTGGATAACCTCGAAGAAGTATTGCTGAGCTCTGATGTAGGGGTAAGTACTACACTTAAAATTATTGACCGGCTTCAAAAACGTGTTTCAAAAGATAAATACTTCGGTATGGAAGGGCTTCAAAGCCTGCTTAAAGAAGAAGTGATGAACCTGATGGCAGGACAGGAATCAACAGGCAAGCTTCAAAATCCGTTTGATACTTCGGTAAAACCTTATGTAATTATGGTGGTAGGCGTAAATGGAGTTGGAAAGACAACCACTATCGGTAAACTTTCCTATCAATTAAAACAAGCCGGTAAAAAAGTGTTACTTGGAGCAGCTGATACTTTTCGTGCTGCTGCCGTTGACCAGCTTACCGTGTGGAGCCAGAGAGCTGATGTTCCCTTGATTTCGCAAGGAATGGGCGCAGACCCTGCTTCCGTTGCTTTTGATACTGTTAAATCCGGTGTAGCCCAGGGTGCAGATGTCATCATTATTGACACAGCCGGCCGCCTTCACAATAAGGTAAACCTGATGAATGAATTATCAAAAATTAAAAGAGTAATGCAGAAAGTAATTCCTGATGCGCCTCATGAAGTATTGCTGGTTCTTGATGCTACTACCGGACAAAATGCTATTGAGCAGGCAAAACAATTTACTGCCGTTACCGAAGTAAATGCACTTGCCCTAACCAAACTTGATGGAACAGCCAAAGGAGGAGTGGTGATAGGATTATCTGACCAGTTTCAGATTCCGGTTAAGTATATCGGAGTTGGTGAAAAGAAAGAAGACCTTCAGCTTTTTGATAAAAAGGAATTTGTTGATTCGCTGTTCGGAAGCTCGGTGCTTTTGTAATTCCAAAAAAGCTTTTAAATAATAGCCCCAACAATTACTGCGGTAAAAAGTGAAGCAGCCGTTCCGCCAATTAAGGCTTTAAAACCAAGTTTGGCAAGTACCGGTTTCTGTTCAGGAGCCAGTGCGCCAATACCCCCAATCTGTATTCCGATGGAAGCAAAGTTGGCGAAGCCGCAAAGAATATAGGTGGCTATAATGACTGATTTCTGCTCGGTAAATGCACCGGCTGTTTTTAAACTTCCCAAGGTAGTGTACGCTACAAATTCATTAAGGATAGTTTTTTCGCCAAGCAGCTGTCCTACCAATACCATATCTTCTTTACAGGTTCCCATAAGCCAGGCTAAGGGCGCTCCGATATATCCCAAGATAAACTGAAGTGAAAATACTTCATACCTTCCATGCGTCATAGCAGCAATGGCAGCATTCAATCCTGTCCATGAACCAATCCAGTCATTCAATATAAAATTAACCATGGCAATCATGGCAATAAACACAATAAGCATAGCACCAACATTAACAGCAAGGCGTAATCCATCGGTTGTTCCGTTGGCCAATGCTTCAAGGAAGTTCCCTCCTAATCTCTCTTTGCTTACATGCAGGGTGCGATCAATTGCTTCGGTTTGCGGCAGAAGAATTTTTGCGGCTACAATGGCAGCAGGGGCTGACATGATAGAAGCTGCCAGCAGGTGCTTTGCATAAAACAAACGCATAACAGGGTCATCGCCTCCAAGGAATCCGATGTAGGCTGCCATTACACCACCGGCAATAGTTGCCATGCCTCCGCACATGATGCAAAGCATTTCGGAACGACTCATTCTGTCTAAGTATGGCCGGATAAGCAAAGGCGATTCTGTTTGTCCTAAAAAGATATTTCCGGCAGCCGATAAACTTTCTGCGCCAGACATGCGCATGGTTTTACTCATCAGCCATGCAAATGCATAAACAACTTTTTGCAACACACCAAGATAAAATAGTAAACTGGTAAGTGCTGAGAAGAACAGAATAGTTGGAAGAATCTGAAAAGCAAAAACAAATCCGAGTGATTGAGGATTACTTACAAGATTTCCGAAAACGAAAGAGGAACCGGCCTTGGTAAAATCAAGTATCAACACAAAAAAATTACCCATGGCTTCAAACACATTTTTTACAACCTCCACCTTAAGGATCAGGAATGCAAATACAATTTGCATAACTATACCGGAAAAAACCAGTTTCCAGTTTACTTTGCTGCGGTGTGAACTTAAAAGCAACAGAATTAAAATCAAGGATGCAAGGCCAAGCAAGCCGCGAAAAACGGAATGAAATGAAATACTTCCTTCAATAACAGGTTGTGTGTAACTGAAAGTGAAATTAATTCCTTGTTCTGTAAAAACAAGACGATTATCCGTACACTCCGCTATTTGAAATGCACGCTTCTTTCTTTCGGGCAACAGTTGATTGTTTCGGTACTCAGCCGTTCTTTTTCCGTCTTTGTAAATTGCCAGAACCGCATTGTTGTCGTCCACTTCAATAACAGACGAATCGGCAGTAGCGGTAAAAGGCTCAGCATCGTAAGTCAGTTGAAGAATAGAGTCATTCAGTTCCCAATTGCCGGAAGCATGAATTCCTTCGAGTTTCAAATCATACTTAAACCGGTTGCCAAGATTGGATTTTTCCAGAATCAGAAAATCATCGTTGCCAACCTTTCTGAAAACCTGCCCGTCAGTATTATTTACAGAAACATACTTCCAGTTACGGACTATTCTTTCTGAAAGAGGCAAATCCTGCTTTTTAGAACAGGAAGCTAATATGAACAGCAAAAGAATTAGCCTGATGATTCTCTTTGCCATCATAAAAAATGCTCAGGAAGATTTTTTTCGTTTGTTCAGTTCATCCCTGATCTGCGAAGCTTTTTCATACGCCTCATCTTCGATAGCCCGTTGAAGCAACTCCTGCAATTCATCTGTTGAGAGGGAGGTAATGTCCTTATCTTTCGATTGTCTTGTGCCTGCCTTTTTTTCTTTGACAGGTTTTGACTCTGAGGGAGCGCTCTCTTCTTCAAACAAAACTCCTGCCTGAGCAAGAATGGCTTCGTATGTGTAAATAGGGCAATTGAATCGTACGGCCATAGCCACGGCATCAGAGGTGCGTGCATCAATCTCTATTTGCTTTTCCTGATTACTGCAAATCAGTTTGGAAAAGAAAATTCCTTCATGCAGTTTGTAAATCACCACTTCATCAATGTTTATTTCAAAAGACATGGCGAAGTTTTTAAAAAGGTCATGTGTTAGCGGGCGGTTTGGAGTCATGTTCTCCAGCTCAATGATGATGGCCTGGGCTTCAAAATTTCCGATGATGATTGGCAGCCTGCGTTTTCCGTCTGCTTCTCCAAGTACAAGGGTGTATGCGCCCGACTGCGACTGGCTTAAGGTGAGGTTAAGCAATTCGAGCCTTTTCTTTTTCATAGGTCGGGTAAAGGTAAAATTATTTTAAAAGTTGAATCAATGCGCAGCTTTGAACTTCTTTATGGCTTCGGTAAGTTTTGGAATAACTTCAAAAGCATCGCCCACAATTCCGTAATCGGCAGCTTTGAAAAAAGGAGCTTCGGCATCTTTGTTTATCACTACAATAGTTTTTGAAGAACTCACCCCGGCTAAATGTTGAATTGCTCCTGAAATTCCGACAGCTATGTATAAATTCGGACTGATGGCAATTCCCGTCTGGCCAACGTGCTCGTTGTGAGGTCTCCAGCCCGCATCAGAAACCGGTTTGCTGCAGGCAGTGGCTGCTCCGAGTACATTGGCTAATTCTTCTATCATTCCCCAGTTTTCAGGTCCTTTCATTCCACGCCCGGCAGAAACAACCAATTCAGCTTCGGGTAATGAAACTTTATCTGTTGCCTGAATAATTTCCTTAACGGTTATTTTTAAATCGGAATCAGATGGTGAATAATTATTTACCTCAACCGAAGCCTTACCATCCTTCTTTACAATTTTATAAGAATTGGGAGAAAGGGTAAGCACTTTTACATCGCTGCTTAATGACAAATCGGCAAAAGCTTTTCCGCTGAAAGCGCCTTTGCGTACTTTGAATCCTGAACTGACATCGGGCAGTGAAATAACGCCATCAGCCAAGGCGGCATTAAGTTTAACAGCAAGGCGCGGGGCCATTCCTTTGGCTGAAAAGGATGCAGACATAACAATCGCTTTTGCATTCTGCTCACCGGCAACAGCGGCAAGAGCACTTGTATAAGCCTGTACATTGAATGTATGCAGCTTTTCATTATTCAGATGTATGATTTTGGAAGCGCCATAAGCGGCAGATTCCTCCAATGCATCGTTTGTTATCTTACCTCCGGCAACGGCAATGCATGGCATTCCCAATAAACCGGCAAGGTCATTTCCATAAGTAAGGGCTTCTAAAGAAGATTTTTTAATCTTACCTCCTGCATGCTCTATAAATACAAGTACCGACATTGTAAATAGTTTTTATTTGATATGAATTGACTCTATTATATTACCCTTGCCTGAGTATGCAGCAAGTCAACCAATTCCTCCACTTTATCAGGAGCAATCAGTTTTACTTCACTGCGGGGTTTTGGCTTATCGTAAATAATTACCTCAATGTTTTTAGGTGTGTCAACCGGCTCAACTACAGCAAGCGGCTTAGTACGTGCGCTCATGATACCGCGCATGTTAGGAATGCGAGGCTCTGCCATTCCTTCGCTGGCGCTGACAACCATTGGCAACGGGCATTCCACTATTTCTTTTCCGCCTTCAATTTCGCGTTCGGCAATAGCGGTCTTTCCTGCAATTTCTAATTTTTTACAGACACTTACTGATGGAATGCCAAGCAATTCGGCAATCATAGCCGGTACCTGAGCGCCATTGTAATCAATGGATTCGCGGCCACACAATATAAGATCAAAGTTCTGATTTGAGGCATAACCGGCAATTTGCCTGGCAACAAAAAATGCATCGCGAGGACCAGCATTTACCCTTACAGCATCTGTAGCTCCAACAGCCAGTGCTTTACGTATGACCGGCTCTGTAGTGGCATCGCCTACATTGATTACGGTAACAGTTCCTCCATCTTTTTCGGTAAGCTCCAATGCGCGGGTTAATGCAATTTCATCATAAGGATTGATGATGAACTGAACGCCTTGGGTTACGAAACTTTTATTGTCGGGGGTAAAATTGATTTTGGTAGTAGTGTCGGGCACACTGCTGATACAAACTAGAACTTTCATGAAAAAATGGTGTTTCTTAAAGGTTAAGCGGTGCGAAAATAAGGATTAGCATCATCAAAAGAAGGTTGTTTCAGATCTGTTTTTAACAACATTAATCTTGCTGAGGCAAGCTTAAAAACATGAATACATTCGTGCATTGTGGCTATAAATTTTGATAAATAATCCCGATTTAAAATCATGAATGCCTGCGCGCACCCGTGGCCCTAAAGGGTGCTTGCCCTCCACACCAATTCAAATTGTTGATTAACCTTTTCGGAATAAAACCTTCCAGAGATTAATTACGTAAGAGCTGCTACCATGAAATGCCTTATCCAAACCGCATTGCTGGTTGCTGTAAGTGGAAATTTAATGGCTCAGAACTTAGTTCCAAACGGAGGATTTGAGTCCACCGCCACATGTCCGAATCAGCCGGGACAACTCTATCTTGCCTCCCCCTGGGATACCTTAAATGCTTCGGCAGATTTGTTCAGTTCATGTGCAGGTTCAATTGGTAATTGTCAATCGGTTAATGTTCCTGAAAATTTTGCCGGAAGCGTTTCAGCACATAATGGAAACAGCTATGCAGGATTCACGGCTTATTCAGCTTCGAACAGCAATTACCGAGAATACATGCAGGCTCCGTTAATTCAGCCTTTACAATCAGGAGAAATTTATAAAGTAACTGCCTGGCTTCGCAAAGCATCAAACTGTACTCATGCTGTTGCTTCCATAGGCATGACATTATCATCAGGTGCTTTAACACAAACCGGAACTTTGCCACTTGGTTTTCCAGCGCAGGTCGAAAACCAGGGAGTGCTTAATGTAAGCAATCAATGGGTTATTCTGGAAGGATTTATCCTTGCCACCGGTGGAGAAAACAATATCACCATAGGAAATTTCAGGGATGATAATACATCCGGGTCTGTGCTGATTGGAAGCTCGGGAAATCCGTGTACCATTCAAGGCGCTTACTATTATATTGATGATGTAAGCGTTGTAAAAATTACAGAAACATTATCCATTACCGGGCCACAGGTTACCTGCCCCGGAGTTCCTGTTACGCTTACAGGGATTACCAATACCACAGGATGGTGGTCAACACAAGCAAATCCGCAAACACCTATTTCAAATCTGGCACTGCTTACGGTTAGCCCGCAAACAACAACTACTTATTATTTCAACGGAATGCTTACACAGGCATCCATCACTATCGAAGTAATTGATCCGCCAGTAATTAACTTAGGACACAATGCCACGATATGTGAAGGCAATTCCATTACGCTTGATGCTTATAATCCAAACTCAACCTATCAATGGACAACAGGAGCAACTACCTCATCCATCACGGTAAATACAACGGGTATTTATATGGTTGCCGTTCATAATGGCGGTTGCGCCAACCGCGATACATTTTATCTCACAGTTCTGAATGCGCCCGAAGTAACCTTTCAGGAAGGAATGATTTTATGTCCGCTTATCTATCAGACCATAACCCTTGACGCAGGGAATGACGGTACGTTATATCAATGGATGCCGGGCAATCAAACTACCTCTTCAATAGCAATTACAAATGGAGGCGTCTATTCTGTGATTAAAGAATATGCCAATGGCTGCACCCGCACAGCCGAAGTGGAGATAAAAGAAGTTTGTGAGCCTGTGGTGTATGTACCGAAAGCTTTTACCCCCAATGGTGATGGAATTAATGACCGATTGATGGTTGAGGCAACAGGGATTGAAAGTTACACCATCAGGATTTTTAACCGCTGGGGTGCCTTGATTTTCGAATCACAAAGCAATCCGTGGGATGGTAAAAATATACCGGAAGGAATGTATATCCATCAAACTTCCTATACTTACATTGATGAAGAAGGTAAGCTGCGAAACCGGAAAATATCCGGCAGCATCGTGTTGATAAGGTAAGATATTCTTATCAATTTCATTGTAACAGGGCTTGCAGTCAACCTATATTTGGCAACTTAATTTTTGATCTAATCACTCTGTAGTGAAAAAGCGGATTTCAGAAAGCAAAAAATACGAAGCCGGTAAGCTGATAGATAAAGCTGTCAGTTTAATAAATAAAGATTCCGGCAAGGCCATTGAGTTTTTCGATAAAGCGGTTGAATTGGCTAAAGTTGAATTTGATGATGAAAACCTTTTTGCGGTCTTAGTAGAAATTTCCAATTACTTTATTCATCTCAAAGAATTTAAAAGAGCCTTACTCCTCATTAACGAACTGAACCGTATAAGTGATCATAATGGAAGTTCAGAACAGAAAATGCAGGTGCATGATTCTTTTGCAAATGTTCACTTCCTGACGGGTAACTATGAAATTGCCATTGAACACCGCAGCATTATTTTAGAAACGGCTGTTTCTCTTAAGGATGAGAACATTATTGCCGAAGCGCACAATAAACTTGGCGAACTGTATAAGTTTCATACAAACTACAGCAAGGCACTTGAGCATCACCGCAAAGCATTGGAAATTTTTGAAAAGCAGAACAATCTGAAACAGCTTAGCCGCACTCATTTTTTTATAGGCAACTGCTGTAACTGGATCAATGAACTCGAGCTTGCTGAAATGCACCTGCAAAATGCTCTTGAGTTAGCAGAGCAAAGCGGTGACCCCAAACTCAGAGCCCATCCATTAGGAAGCTTAGCCATATTACTGAATAAGAAAAAAGATTATGTAAAAGCTGTTGATTATTTTCATCAAAGCATTGGATTGGCTAAAATTTTTAACGATATCGACCTTCGGGTTAATCTGAAAAAAAGTTTCGGAAAACTTTACATTGATCTCGGACAGTACGACCGTGCCATCGATGTGCTTCAGAATGCTCTGGAACTTGGCAATGAACTGGGAACCATTTATCCCATCAACCTGATTCATGGTTTTCTTTCCGAAGCCTATGAAAAGGTTGGTGATTTTGAAAATGCACTCATCCATCACAAACAATACCTTGACTTGTGCCGGAAAATCAATAATGAACAGATTGCATTGAAGATTACCGAGCTTGAATTACGTTCTGAAATCAACAAGGTAAAACAGGAAAAAGAGATTGCCGAAAAATCAATAAAAATAAAAGACCGGTTCATCTCCGGCATCAGTCATGAACTGCGTACTCCTTTGAATGGTATTTTCGGAATGATTGAGTTACTCGCGCAAACGCAGCTCACCCCTGAGCAAGCCGAATATGTAAAGACTATCCGTTTTTCATCTTCCAACCTGCTCACCATCATCAACGACCTGATTGATTATTCGCAAATCAATCAGGGACAGTTTGCATTGAATACGGTTACCTTCAGGCTTAAAGATAAAATTGCTGAAATCGTTTCCGAAAACATTTCTCGCGCCTCCGATAAAAAAATTAATCTTCTTCTTAAATTGGATGATGATCTGCCATTAACGGTTTCAGGTGATGCACAGCGCCTCTCACAAATTCTGAATAATCTTATTGTAAACGGAATTAAGTTTACCGATAAAGGAAGCGTAATTTTAGAAGTCAAACTGTTGAATAAAAATGAAAGTCGTGCTCAGTTACTTTTTTCTGTTAGTGACACCGGCTGCGGCATTAAGCCGGAGTTAATTCCTTTTGTTTTTGAAAGCTATGCTTATCCCGAATTGCTGACTCATCCTCAATCAGGTGCCGGTCTTGGTCTTTCCATTGTAAAAAGTTTGGTAGAAAAACAAGGAGGATCTATTTCCATAAACAGTATGCCCGAACTGGGAACAGTGGTAAAAATGGAAATGCAGTATGATTATTTTCAGGAAGCTGAAACAAAAAAACAAAAAAGTGCTGCCGCTTCTATTCCCAAGAAAGAAAAACAACTTGAAATTCTGCTTGTAGAAGATAATAAAGTGAATCAATTTCTCGGCAAACAATTGCTCAGCAAACTCAATTGCAAGGTAACTTTGGCCGGAGATGCCGAAGAAGCATTGAAAAAAATTAATACGCAAAAATTTGATCTGGTATTAATGGATGTCCAGTTGCCCGGTATGAACGGTTATGAGCTTACACGGCTAATACGGACTGAATTGTCTGCACCTCTTAATTCGATTCCTGTTATTGCACTTACCGCCTATGCTTCGGAACATGAGATGGAAAATGCTTTTCGTGCAGGAATGAACGATTACCTGACCAAGCCATACAACCCTTCCGAACTGCTGGCTGTTATCCGGAAGAATATCAAAACAGAAAAATTTGAGATGCAAGGCATTCTTGCTTCGCTAAATCAGCGCATGGGAGGCAGTATAAAGGATGTGATTGAACTGGCAGAAATGATTTTGAAACAAACACCCATGCTTTGCACCAAACTTGAAAAAGCAGCACAGCAGGAAAAATGGAAAGTTTTGGCTGAACATGCTCATAAACTGAAATCTACCGTTGGCCTCTTTGGGAATTCCAATCTCCTGAAAAGAGTTTCGGAAATTGAAGAACATGCCGATGAATTGACAGATGTGGCAAACTTACCTGAAACTGTAAATCAGTTTATACGTGAATTGCAAACAGCGATGGATCAGTTAAAATCCGATCTGGAAAAACTGAAAATCAGTCTAGAAACCTGAGCGTTTCAACCGCATGCTCATAATGCGGTAATTTCTCCTTAGCAATACGTGTTAAAATTTCCTTTCCTTCTTTGTTTTTTCCGGTGCTGATAAGCGACATGGCACGGTAAAACTGAGCATCGTGGTAATTGGAGTGCGAAATTTCCTTTCTCAGTTTTTCAAACTGCAAAATCGCTTCCGTGTAACGTTCCAGTTTATACAGATAAAAGCCCTTGTAATATGATTTTTTCAATTCGTCTTTTTCATGTTGCAATTGTTCCACAGAAAGCAACGCCCTTTGATATTGTCCATGCTCAGCAAGTTTGAAAATTTCGTTCCATGAAATTGACAACTCTTTGTTACCGGTCATTCTGCTGGCTGCTTCACTTTTCTTTTTTAAGGCAGCCTGAGTTAATACAGTAACATTATTATCGTCTGATGAGGGTTTGTATGCATTGTCATATATTTCAGGAGCAACAGGCTGTGATTCGGCTTGTTTGTCATCGGCTTTTAAGTCATCAGTCGTCTCATAAACAGTTTTATCTTCCCGTACATTATGTGATCGTTCTTCACCGTAAACAGAAATTTTTGCTGCATCAGAAAGGCTTTCTGATTTTTGACTTTCTATTCGTTTATTAGGCTCAATAACTTCAGGTTCTGAAACCAGGGTGGATGATTTTGCGGAAACATCAGATTCTTCCTTTACCGGAGACATAGATTCTACTTCTTCCTGAATACTGTCTTTCACCTGCATTACGGCCAGATCATTATTCTGTTTCTGATTAAACTTCCACACTAATCCCGAAACCAAGGCTAAACAAACTACAGCGGCTGCCGCCCAAATCCAACCATTGTTCTTTCTAACTCCGCTTCTACCCAATGAATTTTCAGAAATAAAACGGTGTGCCAGCGCTGATTTCACCCGTACCAGGTTGATTTCTTTTCCTGATTCGACAAATCCATCCAGCGCTTCGCTGCACAATTCGCAATCGAGCAAATGACGTTCTACCTGATTACGTTCACGCGCTTTCAGTGTATTACGTACATAGCCTTCCAGCTCGGTTTCCGAAAGGCAGGTACGCTTTTTAAATATTTTGTTGATGTTATTATCCATCGGCAATTTTTTTTAGCAAATAATTTTTCAGGTTTCTTTTTCCATTCTGTATGTAACTTTTAACCATGTTAATCTCATACCCGGTTTCTTCCGATATTTCCTGATAGCTTTTATCCTTCAGAAAAAATAATCGGATGCATACCTGCTGTTCCATACCAAGAAGGTTAATTGCTTCGTCCAGATGATCCAGATGTTTATCTGTCAAATCTTCCCTTATAAAAAGCATGTCTTCAGGAGTAATTGCAAGGGTAGATTCAGCCTGTGTAATTCCATATTCATCATTATACTCAAGCCTTTTCTTTCTTAAAATCATGAGGCAGTGATTCTTAGCCACGCTGTGAAGCCATGCAGGAAAATTTTTCACATTGAACTTCAGTAAATCATGAATCAGGTCTTCAAAAATTTTAATTACGGCATCGCGGCTGGCTTCTTCATTCTTCAGGTATTTAAGGCAAACCGCAAAGGCCAGATGCGAATACCGCTCGAACAGAATTCCAACATACATGTTATCGCAGGTCTCTTTGTAAAGACGAATGATTTCTGCATCCTCAAACTGCTGTGATTGCTTGCGTGGCTTGAAAAACATACTTAAGTTCAGCTCTTAGATGCTGTTTTCATCCCAATTCCACACATCAGTTCTTCTTTTCTTTCTGCTTTTTAAGCGGATACTGATGGAAAAAATAACGAAAGTCAACAGAAAGATAATTTCCTGAAAGCAGAAACTGCTGCCCTGTCTGATAGCGGCCATCTTCGTAATAGCCAATGGTAGTGATGTAAATATCATTTAACGGATTGTGATAGGATGAACCTAAATAAAAGTATCCGCTTTTCTCGGTACGCCATTCATAACCAATGCTGGCATTCACGGCCGGAAACATCCAGTTTTTACGGATGCTGTAATGATTAAAATACTCACCGCGTGTATTCAGATTGGAAGGATAAAAATCAAGAGAAACTCCCAGGGCAACATCCATAAAAAGCTTTTCGCCCAGCTGAATAAACACCAGCATGTTTGCCGGCATTTCATAGCTAATGGCCGAAAAATCGGTATTCACCGTGTTTACGATGCTGCCATCTGTCGTCTTATTCAGGGTTAAATCATGCGGCCGTTTAATAAAATTGATTCCGGTTTCAAATGATAATGTATTGTTGATTCCATAACGGATTATTCCTCCAGCACTGTAACCACCTTTCGGAGTAACCATGAAGGAAACATTGCTGCTGTCTTTTAACTGGGGGCCGGTCTTGAAAAACTTATTAGAAAAAAACGGGCGCACCTGCACGCCAGCAGTCAGTACTTTCTCCTGAGCAGAAACAATAAAAACCGGTAAGATTAAAAAGGCCGTCAGCAATCCTGTATTCAATTTCATCATGCAAAACTATCAATAGAAGCAATGGAACGGAGCAGGATTGATTTTATTTGCTGAATGCTAACGTTTGGAGAGCAGGTTATCCGTTTTATTATTCAATTGCCTTCGGCATTCGAATTACCTAAAGGTATTGAGTTACTGCAGCCTTACAATAACCAAAGTATCCTTCAACTAACAGAAACTTTTTACCGAAAATACTACAGTGATCCGAACCAGCGAACGTTTATTTTCGGAATAAATCCCGGACGTTTCGGAGCAGGCGTTACGGGAATTCCGTTTACTGATCCCGTCAACCTTCATGTCAAATGCGGAATTAAAAATAACATTTCGCAACAGCATGAATTGTCATCACTGTTTGTTTATCGCCTGATTGATTCTTTAGGCGGAGTTAAAAGATTCTATCGTAATTTTTACATCACGGCTGTTTGCCCGTTGGGATTTATCCGCGAAAACAAAAACCTGAATTATTATGATGATAAAAGATTAGAACAATTGATGACTCCAATTATGATTGAATCCATTCAAAAACAACTCTGCTTCGGAGTGAATAAGCAAGTGTGTTATTGTTGGGGTGAAGGAAAAAATTTTTCTTTTCTGAATAAACTGAATGAGCAATATCAATGGTTTAATAAAATCACTCCGCTACCCCATCCGCGATGGATTATGCAGTACCGAAGAAAATCAACAAATGAATTTGTGGAGAAATTTAAGTCGGAAATGAGCAATTCAACTGTTGATTAAAACCTGAAACCAACCGTTACGAGCAGCTTATGCTCACGTGTTTTGAAAAATACACCCGGTTCGCTTTCCGGTGTACTTGCTACTTCATACGGACGGTAGAAGTAATTTCCATTGGCTAATGAATAACCAAAATCAACGAAATAATTTTCTTCACGTATTCCGAAACCACCGGAATAAGTTATCTGATGCTGATCAGACTTACTGTCGGCCAAACCTGCTTTAAAAATACCGGTACGGTAACCTAAACCGCCACGAAAAGCAAAAATTCCGTATTTCCATTCGGCACCTGCCCGTAAAAAATGAGCCTGTGTGTAAGTAGAACGTGTTATTGCATTCTCTTGTGTAAATCCATAATCATCTGCACTGAGACGTGCTGATGAGTAATCTGTAATTTCATAGTCAAAACTCAAAATTCCCTGTTGCTGAATTAAAGCTGCAGCGCTGAAAATAGCACGGAACGGGGTGGTTAAGTTGTAATCATAAATACCGATCGGAGATTCGGCAAGCGGCAACTGCCCTGATTCAAATTTAGCGCTCATGCTCGAAGCATATTCATCGTGCATGGAATAATACGTAGGAGAATGAATAGCTGCACCGAATCGCAGCATGTCATTCGGTCGGAAAATCAAACCGAATTTTACATTCACTCCGGTTCCGGTTGTCCTCAGATTTTGAGTTAGCGAAAATGATTTGAAATTGTAAGTAGCGGCATAAACAGAGTCTATTCCCGGTGTAGTTTGAAAGATGGTATTCTTCTCATCAATCTCTTCGTAAAGAAAATCTTCGGAGTAACGCAGGTAAGGAATACCAACGGCAAAGCCCCAGAAAATTCTGTTTTCATAATTACCTCCGAAAGCAAAGGAAATATCGCCCAGCGAGCCTCTGGTTTCATTTATGCCCCGCTGCAAAGCTCCACCTTCGGGAACAGCGTTGAAGTACTGTGAAGAAGTAAACGGAAGTGTATCTATCAGATAAGTCTGAAAAGCAAGATTTTCATAAAACTCATTCAAACTATTATAATTGGTTCCGTTGGCAGTTTCTACATAGGAATTCAACAGTGAAGAATTAGGATTTACTCCTTCATAAATACTTCTTGAATGATAATTATTCAGGCGGTTATAGCCAATGGCAAAAGCCCATCCTTTCCATGAAGAGCTTTCGTCCTCTTTCGGATAAGCATAGACCAACCCAAGGTTACCCATGCTGAAATTAAACTTGGTATCGCTTGATGATTTTCCGAGATATGCAGCATCCGTTACATTGCTGCCAAAAGAAGGAGTGAACGTAAATTCCGATTTCCTGAATAAACCCAACCCTGCTGGATTACCGCTCAATGCAGAAAAATCTGCGCCTAAAGCGCCAAAAGCTCCGCCCATGCTCAATGAGCGTGCAGTTGAGGAAGGATTAAAATGACTAAACCGGATGGCATCCATATCGGATTGCGCATTTACAGCGGTTGAGGCCAACATGCCTGCCAATATTGCAGTGCTGATGAGGAATTGTTTCATAACTGTTTTTCTGAATTGCTTTTTTAAATTTATCTTATCAAAGAAAAGAGGATTGATTGATTTATTTATTCAAACCAATCCTCTTAGTTAATCAGGCGTTACGCAGTATTGCCAATCGTGAGATGTGAATTCTTAATCAGGAATTAACATTATCTCCTTTTATTCTCTTTCGAAGAATTATCCCTTTGCTGAGGCTGGCTTGCCGGTGCCGGATTGCTTCTGGGCTCTGAAGGAGTATAACCTGGCCTCGGATTACTTTGCTGCGGACGGGATTCCATCTTAGGCCTGTCATACTTAGGTTGCTGATAAGAAGGACGCGGCTCCGGCTGGTATTCAATCTTCGGTTTTGGCGCACTCTCGTATTCCAATGGTTTCTGCGGCCGTGGATTATTCTCGTACTGATACTGCTGATTGGGGTGAGGATTACTTTCCCACTGATATTCCTGCTTTGGCCGCGGAGGCGGATTGTTATAGTTATCATCCCTTCCCGGTTTTACCGAAGGCTGAGGAGGATTATCATTGTTATCCATCTGTTGATTGTAATTCGGACGCGGGTCAGAATGGGCAGGCGGATTCTTAATGGCAGGTGCAGGAGTGTAATCATCAGGACGTGTGGTGTTATCCTTGCCTGGTTTGACCGGTGCAGATTCCACAGCCGGATTTACAGCAGGGCGCGGCTCGGAGACTACCGGGTTCTTACCGGGCTTAACAGCATTGTCAATGATTGCAGGAGCATTCTCAGAAGCATTGTTTTTGCCGGGTTTAACCGGAGTAACCGATGCAGGCGCCATAGGCCTTGGTTCGGAACTGACAGTGCTGATAACCGGTGTGCGCGGGCGGTCATTGTCAACACTCTTCTGATATAACGATGCCAAGGAGGCGCGTGGAACTGATGAGCCACCTCCAGTCCTTGTTCTGCGCGGGCCGTAATAATAATTATTGTAGCTGTTGTAATCATAGCTGTTATAATAATAAGGGTTGTTGTAAAGCCCGCTGTAGTAACCATTCCAATAGCCATTCCAGTAACCCTGATTATATCCGCTCCAATAAGCGTGATAAGGTGAGTGGTAATAATACGGATAGTTCCAATACCAGTAAGGTTGACCCCAGCAATGATAACTGGGCCAGCCGTACGAAATGCTGAATCCCCAACTGAACGGGCTTCCATAATAATAAGATGGTGCCCACCAGTTATATCCCATGTAAATACTTACACCCCATGAGGCAGGGTTGTAATCGTACCAGTAACTATTGGTGTAATAACTGTCATAATAACCCCATCCTTGAAAAGGACGATAAAACCTTCTCAGCCTTGCCGTGTATGCATAGTCATAATAATCATCCGGATCGTAATAGTAATTATTAGTGATGTAGGTATTTCCATCCTGATCTGTTTTGGTGGTTGAAGAAGCCGGTTGATTTTCGGTATAATCAAAACGTGATGGCTTTTCATTGCTTTGAGCAGAAGAATAATCTGCAGGTTTTGATTGCGTCTGGTTCTGCGAAGTATTCACAGCCGGAGCCTGTTGTTTAGGAGTGGATGAAAAATAAACATCATCATAAGAGGCATTGCTTGCCGGTTGAGACGAGGAGCAGGAAGAAATAGCAAACGCTGTTATTAGCAGCAGTGATATGGCGATGGAGTTTTTCATAACGCTTAATTTTATTTTTTGGACAGAAGATTTTCTCATTGGTTTACTTACGATTTGTATGAAGTCTATATTTGCCTCCGTTATGGCAGTCAAACTTAATACCACCGGCTGAACATGCAGTGAAATTAGAGTGAATGATGCCAGCAACATTTAAACAACTCTCTTCATCTTCATTATGGCAAAAGAAATAACACCGCGATCGCAGGATTATGCACAGTGGTATCAGGATTTGGTAATTAAAGCAGATCTGGCAGAAACATCTGCAGTGCGCGGATGCATGGTCATCAAACCGTACGGCTATGCCATCTGGGAAAAAATGCAGCAGGCGCTTGATAAAATGTTTAAAGATACCGGCCATGTGAATGCCTACTTCCCGTTATTCATTCCTAAATCTTTTTTCAGCAAAGAAGCTGCACACATTGAAGGGTTTGCCAAAGAGTGTGCAGTAGTTACTCATTACCGTTTGAAAAATTCACCGGATGGAAAAGGGATTGTAGTGGATGATGAAGCGCGGCTGGAAGAAGAACTGATTGTCCGTCCTACTTCCGAAACCATCATCTGGAATACATATCGTGGTTGGATTCAAAGCTACCGCGATTTGCCTATTCTGGTTAATCAATGGGCAAATGTCGTCAGGTGGGAGATGCGTACCCGGTTATTTCTGCGTACCGCAGAATTTCTCTGGCAGGAAGGACATACGGCACATGCAACCAGTGAAGAAGCCGTTGAAGAAACCCGCAGAATGCTTGACGTTTATGAAAAATTTGCGGTTGAATTTCTGGCTTTACCGGTTATAAAAGGAGTAAAAACCGAAAGCGAAAGGTTTGCCGGTGCAGTAGATACATATTGCATTGAAGCCCTGATGCAGGATGGTAAAGCGCTTCAGGCCGGAACTTCTCATTTCTTAGGACAGAATTTTGCAAAAGCGTTTGATGTAAAATTTACTACCAAAGCAGGAAATCAGGATCTTGTTTGGGCTACCTCCTGGGGGGTAAGCACACGGCTGATGGGCGCTTTGGTTATGGCTCATGCAGACGATGATGGCTTAGTGCTTCCTCCAAAATTAGCTCCGATTCAAGTGGTGATAGTTCCTATTTATAAAAACGAGGATCAACTTCATGCAATCTCTGAATATGCAGCGAGTATTAAAAACATGATAGAGAAAAAAGGCATTTCAGTTAAGTATGACAGCCGCGATACACAGAAACCCGGTTTCAAATTTGCCGAATACGAATTGAAAGGCGTGCCGGTACGCATTGCCATAGGACCGCGCGATCTTGAAAACAAAACCGTTGAAGTAGCAAGACGGGATACAAAAGAAAAAGCCGTTTATCAGTTTACCGATCTTGATTTAAAGATCGAGCACTTATTAGATAACATTCAGCAGAACATTTACAGCAAAGCCTTGAGTTTCCGTGAAAGCAATACCTGGCATGCCGACAGCATAGAAAAACTTATTTCCATTTTAGACAACACCGGTGGATTTGTGTATGCCCATTGGGATGGCACAGCCGAAACCGAAGCAAAAATTAAAGAGATAACCAAAGCCACCATACGTTGTATTCCGCTGAACAATCCTAAGGAAGAAGGCCAATGCATTCTTACCGGCAAACCTTCAAAAGAGCGCGTAATTTTTTCAAGAGCTTATTAACCGCTGTCAGTGCAGGCTGTCTAATTGCTCCTGCAACGCATTGATCTTGCTTTCTGCATCTGATTTTTTCTTTTCCTCTGATGCAATTACTTCAGGCTTTGCTTTGGATACAAAAGAAGGATTGTTCAGTTTTTTCAGGACAGATTGAAGGAAACCTTTCTGGTAATCAAGCTCCGATAAAATCCGTTTCCGCTCTTCATCGCTGTCAATTTCCTGTTCAACAATCAGAAAAGACTGAATATCCTTAGAAATAAACCCTATTGAGTTTTCAGGCTTCGAGTCTGAAAAGCTGATGGAGGAGATATTACCTAGCCTTTTGATGATTTCATTAAACCTGTTATCGGTTTGTTTCTGAACATTCATCAATACCAGTGGCAATTCCTTTTTGAACGGTATGTTTTTCTGTTTCCGGATATTCCTTATCTGCATGATTAACCCCGAAGCCGTATCAAAACCTGAAAGAAACGATTGATCCGATTCCTTTAAAACCGGCCATGGCTGTACCATGATTGAATCAAGTTCATCTTTATGATTCAAGGTTTGCCATATTTCTTCGGTAATGAAAGGCATAAAAGGATGAAGTATTATTAATAATTGATTGAAAAACTCAACTGTCGTGTCGTAGGTCATTTTGTCTGCTGACGATACTTCGCCATTCACAAAATCAGGTTTCACCATTTCGAGATACCATGAGCAGAAATCGTCCCAAATCAATTTGTAAACGGACATCAGCGCTTCCGAAATTCTGTATTTTGAAAATTGATCATTTATCTCGCGGAGTTCGGCCTGAAGCTTTGCCTGAAACCAATTCATGGCCGTTTTATTACGCTCCGGTGTTTGCTTCTCTTCCACCTTCCATCCATAAATCAACCGGAATGCATTCCAGATTTTATTGGCAAAATTTCTTCCCTGTTCACAATAACTTTCATCAAACAGCAAATCATTTCCTGCCGGGGAGCATAGCAGCATCCCTACCCTTACACCATCAGCACCATACTTTTCAATTAATTCAAGAGGTTCAGGCGAATTACCCAACGACTTTGACATTTTCCTACCCTGCTTATCACGAACTATTCCGGTGAGATAAACATTAGTAAATGGTTTCTCTTTTCTGTATTCATATCCGGCAATGATCATCCTTGCCACCCAGAAGAATAAAATCTCGGGAGCAGTTACCAAATCATTGGTAGGATAGTAATACCGTATGTCTTTATTATCCGGTTCGGAATAACCATTGAAAACACTGATGGGCCATAACCATGACGATGCCCAGGTATCCAGTACATCTTCATCCTGTTTTATTTCATCAATAGTAACCTCCTTATTTTCTTTCTTCAGAATTGCAAGGGCCTCTTCTTTCGTTTTGCAAACAGCAATGTTTCCTTTACAATCGTACCATGCCGGGATGCGATGTCCCCACCATAATTGCCGTGAGAGACACCAGTCTTTTACATTTTCCATCCAGTGGCGGTAGGTGTTTACAAACTTTCCGGGAATCAGATTCACTTCCCCATTCATGACAGCTTCCAATGCAGGCTGACTGATGTCTTTCATACGTAAAAACCATTGCATACTCAGCCTTGGCTCTATTACCGCATTGGTTCTTTCGCTGTGGCCAACCTGATTTCTGTATTCCTCCGTTTTTTCTATTAATCCATCTTCTTCTAACTTTTTCAATGCAGCTTTTCTTGCAACAAAGCGATCCATACCGACAAATACCTGTCCGGCTTCTGAAATGGTTCCGTCTTCGTTTAAAGTATCAATCACAGGCAGATTATGGCGCAAACCGATTTCATAATCCACGGTATCATGAGCTGGCGTAACTTTAAGACAACCGGTTCCGAATTCTTTATCAATAGCTTCATCCGCAACTACAGGAACAGGCCGGTTAACCAAAGGAACAATGACATTTTTTCCGTGCAGATGTTTGTATCGTTCATCATCAGGATGTACAGCCACTGCTACATCGCCCATTATTGTTTCGGGCCTTACAGTAGCCACTGTCAGATAACCATCACCCTTTTCATACTTATATTTCACATAGACCAACTTACTGTTTACTTCTTTAAAAATTACCTCCTCATCGCTTACGGCAGTTTTAGCCACAGGATCCCAGTTTACCATCCGTAAGCCGCGATAGATACAGCCTTTTTTATGCAGGTCAATAAAAACAGAAACCACATCATCGTAATACTGCTCATCCATTGTAAAACGGGTACGCTTCCAGTCGCAGCTTGCTCCGAGCTTTTTTAATTGTTCGAGAATGATGCCTCCATATTTTTCTTTCCACTCCCAGGCATGTTTCAGAAAATCATCACGCGACAGGTCGCTTTTTTTTATCCCCTTTTCGCGGAGCATGGCTACCACCCTTGCCTCGGTAGCAATACTGGCATGATCGGTACCCGGAACCCAGCAGGCATTTTTTCCGAGCATTCTTGCCCTGCGTATCAGTACATCCTGAATGGTGTTGTTCAGCATGTGCCCCATGTGAAGCACACCGGTTACATTGGGTGGCGGAATAACAATAGTATAAGGCTCCCTCTCATCAGGTGTAGAATTAAAGTATCCCTGTTTCATCCAGAACGCATACCACTTACTTTCTGTACCGGATGGCGAATAGATTTTATCTATCTCTCTTTTCATATCAAATTTCACCGTTCAAACCTACACGATTTTTTTTATTTGCCATGGAATCCGCATAAACTGCATTAAGGGCGAATGTAGAATTTCATTATTCTTTTGTACAGGTTAGTATTTTCTTTTTGATTCACATGAATTTCATAGCAGGACGGATAGTTTTGGCAACGAGATTAAACAAACACCGTAAACAACAAAAAAACTAATTATGAGAAAAGCACTTTTTACCACAGCATTTTTCCTAAGCATTTTGGCGCTGAATGCACAAGATGCCAAAACAACTACCGGAGCAGAAACAGTTGATCCCAATGCTCCGGAAATTACGTTTGAAAAAGAAGTTCACGATTTCGGCACCATGGAATATGGCGGCAATGGAAATGTAGAATTCAAATTCACCAACACCGGCAAAAGCCCGCTGATAATTTCCAGTGCCACAGGTTCATGCGGTTGTACCGTACCGAGCCATCCGAAAGAGCCTATCCGCAGAGGAGAAAGTGCTGTGATTAAAGTGAGTTACGATACAAAAAGGGTTGGCGCTTTTACAAAAACTGTTACAGTAAACTCAAATGCAAAAACCCCCTCAAAAGTGTTGACCATTAAAGGCACTGTGATGTCGCAGGAAGAAACTGAAAATCAGATGCCCCTTAAAAAGTCTGATAAATCAGGTGCTCCTGTAGAAAACGCTCCCTCACCACTTAAAAAGGTAAATTAAGAAAGCAGAACATGAAAAAAATCATCATTGCCATATTGGCAACAGGATTTGCATGGACAGTAAATGCGCAGGACACCAGGTCTGCAGCCTCTGATGGTAACAAAGCTGAGTTCAAATTTGAACAGATGGAGTTTAACTACGGAACCATAAAACAAGGTGATAAGGTTGATTACGAATTTGTTTTTACTAATATAGGTAAAGAACCCTTGATTATTTCAAGTGCTAACGGCTCGTGCGGTTGCACTGTTCCTGAATGGCCGAAAGAACCCATCAAGAAAGGTGAAAAAGGAAAAATAAAAGTTACCTTCAACTCGGCAGGCAAACAAGGCATGCAAGATAAAACTGTAACGATTAATTCAAATGCATCAACTAATCCTGTAGTGCTTCACATTAAAGGAAATGTTGAAGTTCCTCCGGCACCTTCCGAAGGCCTAAAAACCAATTAACTCAATATCCATAGTTTTGTATCCCTCTGCCAAATGCAGGGGGATACTTATTTAAAGCCTATGCCAGAAATTTCAAACAAAGGAAGGGAAATGCCCCCTTCGCCAATCCGTAAATTAGTTCCTTATGCCGAAACGGCTAAAAAGAGTGGAATCAAAGTGTATCATCTGAATATCGGCCAGCCCGATATTGAAACTCCTCAAACCATGCTCAATGCCATTCATCACTTTCCGATGAATGTGATAGAATACAGTCACTCTGCAGGTATTGAATCATACCGCAAAAAACTGTGCAGCTATTACAATAAGTATAACATCAATCTTGATTATTCCGAAATCATGGTTACCACCGGTGGAAGTGAAGCCATTGAAATTGCCATGATGACCTGTATGAATGAAGGAGAAGAAATCATCATTCCTGAACCGTTTTATGCGAATTACAATGGATTTTCTACACAGGCAGGAATCAAAGTAGTTCCGGTACTATCTTCCATAGAAAATGGTTTTGCACTTCCCGATGTAAGTGAATTTAAAAAAGTGATTACCCCTAAAACACGAGGAATTATGATTTGCAATCCAAGTAACCCTACCGGTTATCTTTATTCAAGAGATGAACTGGAACTATTGAAGGAGCTTGCTTTGAAATATGATTTATGGCTGTTTGCCGATGAAGTTTACCGTGAGTTTTGTTACGATGGAAAAGAATATGTTTCCATCATGCATCTGAAAGGCATTGAACAGAATGTTGTACTGCTCGACAGTATTTCAAAACGATACAGCGCATGCGGGGCGCGTATAGGAGCATTGATTTCAAAAAACAAAGAAGTGATGGATCATGCGCTGCGGTTTGCTCAGGCTCGTTTAAGCCCTCCGACTTTCGGACAGGTAGCTGCCGAAGCGGCCATTGATACTCCTGACTCTTATTTCGAAAATGTAAAAGCCGAATACACTGCCCGAAGAAATTTTCTGGTGGATGCGCTTAATAAAATGGAAGGCGTTTTCTGCCCAAAACCCAGCGGTGCTTTCTATTGCATTGCTCAATTGCCTATTGATGATTCGGATAATTTCTGCCAATGGCTGCTCGAAAAATTCAGTTATCAGAAGCAAACCGTCATGTTAGCACCGGCAACCGGGTTTTACAGTCATCCCGAACCGGGCAAACAACAAGTGCGGCTTGCTTATGTATTAAATCTTGATGATTTGAAAAATGCCATGAAGTGCCTTGAGGAAGCTTTAAAAGTTTATCCGGGCAAAGCTGTATCTGTAACAAAAGTAGCGGAAGCGTAAACAGACGCTCCTATGAAAATTGCCATGCTTTCGGTATTCCATCCGTACCGCGGTGGAATTGCACAGTTCAGCGGAAGATTATTCCGCGAGTTAGAGAAGCAGCAGGAAGTAAAGGCATTTAATTTTTCACGGCAATATCCCGGCTTTTTATTTCCGGGTAAAACTCAATTGGTAACGGCTGATGATCATGCTGACCCGATTCCAAATGAGCAAACGCTTGACTCTGTCAATCCATTAACATGGTACAAAACAGCTAAAAAAATTTCAGCGTTTCAACCTGACTTGTTTCTTTCACGGCTATGGATGCCTTTTTTCGGGCCGGCATTCGGGTATGTGGCAGGCTGTATGAATAACTCAATCGTAAAAACAGCGGTACTTGATAATGTAGTACCTCATGAAAAACGATTTTTTGATGTGCCTTTCACAAAATATTTTCTAAATAAACATGACGGATTTGTAGTGATGAGCCGGCAGGTTGCTGACGATTTAAAAAAATTAAAACCCTCAGCCCGTTTCATCCTCTGCCCTCACCCGCTTTACGATCATTTTGAAAAGAAAATTCCACGGGCAGAAGCCTGCCGTTTGCTCGGCATTGATGAAAAGAAAAAAATCTTGCTATACTATGGCTTTGTGAGAAAATATAAAGGGCTTGACTTATTGTTTGATTCTTTTTCAAAACTTGACCAAAGTTTTCACCTGATTCTTGCCGGTGAATGGTATGAAAATTCATCAGCATTTGAAGAGAAGATTAAGCCGTATCAGAACAGAGTTACATTACTTAACCGGTACATTGGCAGTGAAGAAACCAGACTGTTATTCTCGGCAGCCGATGCTTGTACCCTCACCTACCTTCATGCCACGCAAAGCGGAGTAGCTGCTATTGCCATGCATTATGAAGTGCCCTTAATTGTAACACGTGCAGGAGGATTGTATGAGCAGGTGGAGAAGTACAAAGTCGGATTGGTGGCTGATGATTTTACTGCCGATTCCGTTGCTAAATGCATTGTTCAGTTTTTTTCTCAGGAAAACACAGATGCGTTTAAAAGCGGCTTTGTACAATTGAAAAACGATTTATCATGGAGCCGGTTCAGCAACGAAATAATTGCCTTCTATGAGCAATTGAAAACTGAATAGTTCGTTTTAGAAATTCTGTTCGCTCCACTTTAAGCGGTCAGCCGGAGAGAATTGCCAGGGCGCACCATTGTTTTCGAGCCGTGTAAACATGCCGTTGAGTTCGGCAGGCGCTGCACTTTCTTCCATCACCAGATACCTGCGCATGTCAATAATAATGCTGAGCGGATTAATAAGCACGGGACAGGCTTCGACACAGGCATTGCAAGTGGTACATGCCCAGAGTTCTTCAGGAGTGATGTAGTCATTCAACAGTGATTTTCCATCAACTTTAAACTCACCATTAGCATCTATGTTTTTCCCCACCTCTTCCAGCCTGTCGCGCGTATCCATCATAATTTTTCTGGGAGAAAGAAGTTTACCTGTCATGTTTGCCGGACATTGCGAGGTGCAGCGGCCGCATTCGGTGCAGGAATAGGCATCCATCAATTGTTTCTGCGAAAGGTCAAAAACATCTTTGGCTCCGAATCGCTGAGGTTCAGCAGAAGGCTGAGAAACAGGGGCCGAAGGATCGAGCATCAGTTTTACTTCGTTTGTTACCTGCTCCATATTGCTGAATTTTCCTTTAGCATCAAAAGATGCATACCATGTATTGGGAAAGGAAATAAAAATGTGAAAGTGTTTTGAAAACGGAACGTAATTCAAAAAAGCGAGAATGCCGATGATGTGAAACCACCAGCAGAAACGTTCTGTAAAAATCAACTGGCTGTCCGAAAATCCATTGAACATACCGGCCAGCAGACTGCTCACGGGAAAACTGCCGGCACGGTTGTAATGTTCAACTTCGCGCCCTTGCAGTAAAAAATCAGCAGCATTCATGGTGAGGAACAAACTCATCAGAATAATTTCTGTGATGAGGATGATGTTGGCATCGCTGCGTGGCCATGATGTCATTTCGCGCTGATGAAACCGCTTAAGCTTTAACACATTTCTTCTAACAAGAAAAACAATACAGGCAACAAGCACCAGGGCAGCAAGCATTTCAAAACTGCCAATCAGAAAATCATAAAACAAACCTAGCGGGGCAAATACTCGGTGAGTACCGAAGATTCCATCCACAATAATTTCAAGCACTTCAATATTGATAATGATGAACCCAACGTAAATAAAAATGTGCATGATACCGGCAACAGGCCGTGTTACCATTTTCGATTGTCCTAAGGCAACTTTAACCATTTGCATCCAGCGGGCTTTCTTATGGCTGACAGGAGGCATTGGTTTACCGAGCCGGATATTTCTGATTACTTTACGAATACTCCGGCTGAAAAAATAAATTCCGGCAGCGAGCAGCAAAACAAAAATGACAGAGGCTATCATGGTTCAACGCAAGGCAATAAGTTAGAAAACATCCTCATCCATCATTTCTGCTTTTTACCGAATAAGGAAAAATGGACATATCGTTTGGGATTGGCTTTCATATCAGCTAAGAGCTTATCAAGATTATCGGTGGCCGATGTCAGTTTCTGATATAATTGTTTGTCATTCACCAGAAGCCCTGCTGAGCCATCACCCTGATTTATTTTTTTCAGGATTTCATTCAGTTCTGCAAGCGAAGCGTTCAGATTGTTGATGGATGAAGTCAGGTTAGCATTGGCCAATGAATCAGTTAATTGTTCGGTCTGGGAAATGATTTCACCTATTTTTTTCTGATTGTCTTTTAAGGTTGACGAAACAGCTTCGGTGTTGCTGATGGTACGATTCAGCTTTCCATCGGGTTGAGTTATCATCCTGTCAAGCGAAGCGGTAGTGCGTTCAAGGTTTGCAGTGAGATGGCTGAGATTTTCAAAAGAAGCAGTGAGATTTTTACGGTTCTTGTCATCAAGCAGCAGGTTAAGTGATTGCGACAAAGAATCAAGAGATACAATCAATCGCTCTGTTTTGTCTTTTATGGGGCCGAGTTGCTGTTCAATTCCACTTTTCAAATCGCTGCGAAGCGTGTCTTTATTATTAATGGAATTGGGGCTGTTGCCCATGATAATTTCAATGGCTTTACCACCAAAAAAATCAGAGCTTACAATCTGCGCTACGGAATTATCGGGTATAAAAATATCGTTCTTCACCTGCATAGTTACGACCATTTTTCCTGAACGGTCTTCGGCAAAACGGATTTTCTTCACCAGGCCAACCGCATACCCGTTCATGACAACACGATTCGAGGCGGCAAGACCATCAATGTTATTGTAAACAGCGTAACAGGTTTTGTTAGTGGTAAATAGGTCAGTTCCTTTAAGGAAATTAAATCCCCAGATGGCAGAAGCTATAGCAATACTGACAACGATACCGGTTTTTACTTCATTGGAAAGTTTCACAGTTGAATAATTTCGGGGACGAAAATAAGGTTTTGGAAGGATGGAGAAGCTCTGAATTAAATAGAGTTATTAAAATGTATCTCCTGATTGTGCTTAGTTACACAAATTTAAGGAGACACTGTTATTTATAATTTCTTTGATCCGTTACTTAATTACTTGTCATAGTGCAAGTGGTATTGATATTTGTAAACAGAGACTTTTTGAAGTTTATACAACCGGCAGAGAAGTTGAATAATAGAGCATTCGAACAATAGAATTATTGAGCTTTTTCTATTCGTAAATTCGTACAGACCTGTTCGCCTACGGTGGATTCGCAATTCGCATATACATCACTCACCACCTACCGGTAGGCAAGCATCACCACCTTCCCGTTTATCACTTCTCCGGTTACAGTATTTTGTAATTGAAAAATATACATCCCTGCCGTGTGGTTTGATCTGGTAAGCGTTATGTTGTTGCCATGCGTTCGCTGTTTCTCTACTACTCTTCCTGTTAAATCAAACAGCATAAACTCATGCTCATCGCCTCTTGCATTGCCAAAGAGTAACTGGCTTTGCTCCGTTACAGGGTTTGGTATGATGCTGTAGTCCTGCACCTGAATATTAAAGTCTTCAATGCCGGCAGTAAAGTTGCCGAGGCTATCGGTTTTAAGGAGCATAGGCAATTGCTGTTGTGATAAGCCTTGATAATAATACCCCGCTGCAATAAAATCACCATCAAAGGTGGAGCGGATGCAATTGATTACTGTATTGAAGATGTATTGATACCATATTACCCCTCCTGTATCATTTAATAAATACATTCTACCGCCTCCTGCTGCTATAATTTTTCCATCAGCAGTAAAATCAAATGATGAAATTGTCCCAACACTTTTATCTGACCAAATCGAATCGCCTGTGCTTTTGTTGATTTTCATGAACTTAAATCCTGATGCTGTATAAGAATCACCCCCCAGCAAATAATTACTGTCCGGCAACAGAACAATATCATGAAAACCGGCATCGCCATTGCCGCCTGTGTTACCGTATTACTTCGCCCATAAAACATTCTGACCTGATGAATCGGTTTTTATGACCGACCACGAATTCAGCGGCCCGTATATCTCTCCTGCCATCACTAAGCTGCCGTCATAATCTTCAATTACGGAATAGATTATATCCATCACAATAAACCGCTGCCAGATTACATTGCCGGCTGTGTCTATCTTATAAAGATTGTCGGAAAAATCCTGATAACCTCCTATCAAGTAATTTCCGTCTTTCAATTGTCGAATAAATCCTCCTAATTCAGTGCTGTTGGATGGTGATGGATAAACTCGTGTCCAGACAGTGTCGAGTGCGGGTGTAACCTACACTACTTTGAAATCTGCCATGGTTGTAACATTAATACAAGGTGGGGTGGTGGTAGTGATATATAAATAATTACCATCCGCTGCCTTAAAAATACTGGTTGCTCCACCGCTGCAATATGTCTTTGTTAAAATTGTGTCCCCGATACTGTCTGTTAAAAACAATTTCTCATTAATCAACGGGGTACTTCGTCCGGGCATAGTTATGATATAATTTCCATTGTCAGCTTCAATTACACTTGAAGCCGCCCCAAGTGTTGGTGTTGAATAATAGACTTTAAAAAATGTGTTTGGTTGTCCAGTTGTTGAACCAACAATAAGATAGAAAAGAATTAGTAAAAGAAATAAACTTCTCAATAGACCTCTTGCATAAATCATTGTAATTCATAGTTATAAATAGCTGAGATTAAATTGATTCGTAATTCAAAACGGTTTCTGCGGTTACGGTAGCGTTCCGAAAGGATGCGAAAAATTTTCAGGTTAC
>CAADHD010000004.1 GCA_900696575.1 uncultured Bacteroidota bacterium | reverse complement strand
TGGGTACAGCTGGTGTTAGTGTTGCATTGCTAAGCGATAGATTTCGTGCCGGGCTTAAGGATGAACCAAGACATAACAATCCGGCCTGTACTGACAATGTTCCTGTACTGAATGCCGGAAAGTCTATACTTACCTGGCTGTTCAATGGCGGATCTAATGAAGTAATCACTGCTCCGCCTACCGAAAAACTCCATACAAAGGTTTCCACCCCTGCTGGCAGCGGACCGCTTACACTGTAAAGCTGGCCGGTAGCCCCTGAACATTGTATCGAAGATCCGGTAATGCCCACCGGTGTGGATACCGTACCTCTGGTAAAGTTGCACTTGTTGTTGGTGGTTCCGCAACCGTTAAGCCCCTGAACACATATATTATAGCCTGACGAACTGGTGGCCAATGAACCGAATTGAGCATACACCTGATTGGTATTGGTTACAAACGGACCTACCGTAAACGGACCTCCTATGTTATTACTGAACAATACGGTTGATGAGCTGGTACCCGTGTTCCAGCTATACTGAATATTCTGGCCGGATACTGCATTGGTCGTTATCAGCGATACCGTTCCGTTGCAGGCACTCGAAGGGGAGTTAACTGAACTTACGGTAGAAGCCGGAGGAGCAGTACTAACAGTGAATGTAGCCGTTCCGGAACCGGAGCCGGAAGGACAATTAGCATCCGACACAGAGGCCATCGTATAATTCTGAATACCACCGGCCAACGGAGTAACCGATACATTTTCGGGGTTGTTTGAAGTGGTTCCGTTTACAGGTCCCCCGCTTCCGGAAATGGAATAATTCCAAGGGGAAGCACCTGTAAAGTTCAAAGTAACTGTGCCGCTTCCTCCAAGGCAAAGGTTGCCGGAACCGCTGATGACAGCTGTAGGCGGAACTGCAGCAGGATCTAAAGATGCATCACCTGAAGTAATGGCAACAGGAGTCAGACCGGAAGAAGGATTAACTGTATTGGCAGTACTTGGCCAGACACCATCAGCATCTTCAGCAGCACATCCTACCATGTTTCCGGTGGTAAAATCGCGTTGTTCTATTCTTCTTATTCCATTTGGCAGGTTGTTGGGAATTATAAATCCATAAGCACCATCCACATCATTCACCAGGTTATCATACCAAAGCGCATAAGGAGTATTGTTATTATCACTGCCATCCAGCTCTACATAAGAACCTGCTATCGGCCTTCCCGTTCCTGCTGTGTTGTCATAAGCAAATACAAAATTTCTGGGCAAGGCATTTGAGTTGCCCCGCAATCCGGTTCCATCATTGATTCCTGAACCGAAGTTTACCACCTTCATGGTTTGTGTGGTAGCCAAACGCAGGAAAGGAGTTGTGCCTCCGGCACCATCATTCAAAGTAAGTTTTACATACAAATCGCGGCCGGGCGTAAATCGAATATTGCCGGTAGGTTCCGTAATAAACCATCCTGAGTAATTTCCGGATGCATCGGTAGTGAGTTCGCCATAGTTTCCTGACGTTGCCAAAGAAGCGCCTGTGGTACGGTAGAAAAACAAAGGATGAATAAAGATACAATTGCCCGCACCATTGTTGGTTCCAGTTGGAATGGTGTCAACCTGATTAACGTAACGATAAGTAGTTGATGGCTGAAGACCGCTCACTGAAAGACGATAAGCCACCGGTACCCGGTTGTTATTTGTTCCATTAATGCCTTGAATATATTGTGGGAAAATTGTTTCCGTTAAAGTGGCAGTACTAATAGTAATGCTGCTGCTTACAGCCGAAGATAAGGTTCCGCCTGATGCCTGAAGTGTTTTAACTCCGGGAGCGGTAAAAGAAATGTCGTTAAACGTGGCCACTCCTGCAACACAGGGTTTGGTCAAAGTACCGCTCACCGTACCGCTTCCGCTGAACAGGGTAAGGGTTACATTGCCTGAGTAATTAGGATCCACTGTATTGTCCGGACGTCTAGCCTCCACTGTAAATGCCGGGAGGATATTATTGGTAAAATTAAATGAGGGAAATCCGACAAATGCCAATTGAGAGGCAGCATCCAGAACGCTGAAGTTGGCCGAAGTACCCGGAGTAAGCACATCGCCCGAGGTGCGGGTAGCCGTAATGCTTACCCCTCCTTCCGCAACATCGTAAAGAACACCTGAAATCACCACCTGATTGGTTCCGGCAAGAATGGTTCCTGTTAAAGTTCCGCTCAGAGATCCGGATCCGCTGTTAAGCGATAAGGAGATATTGGTATTGGCAGTAACATTGGTCGGAACGTTCGAAGCATCATGAGACTGAACTGTAACACTGAAAGGTGTGTTTACCGAAGGTGAGATGCCGCCATTGACGGAAGTAACGGCCAGTTTGGTTGCTACCCCACCGGTTACTGACGGTGCAAAACAAATACCACGGAAAACAGTATTGGCAGGAGCTGTTGCTATTACCGATGATGATGAGCCTGCCCCTGTATCTGTGATTTTTATAATTGAATTAGCCGAAGCGGTAGTTGTGGTCGCATAAAGAACAGGATTTGTACCACTGAAATCAACACATAAACCGCGGGCAGGTGTAGCATTAACCACATAAGCCAGGCTCCAGATGCCACCGCTGAAATTGTAACGCGAAATTCCGGAAGCATCATCAGCTATGTAAGCAATCGTACCTGCTGAATTGATGGCAAATCCGAAATTGGATGATGCTCCGCCAGTATTGATGATATTGGTTGCAGTGGTAGCTGAGGTTGGGAGTCCGGTACCTACCTGATAAATACCGCGGGTAGCACCTGATCCTGTTGAATAATAGAGGGTACCATTAATAACCTGAATATATCGGTTGTTGGTAGTGGTACTGCTAACAATGACCGGAGCACCACTGCCTAAATAGCGGATCCCGTCATTGGCTCCGGATGCCCATATATTGGTTCCGTTGCCGGCTGCTCCTCTAATGTTATTGTTGTTAAATCCGGTGGTGGTATGGGCAAGGTTATAGGAAGCATTATAATCTACCTTGCCGGCAGCCCGTGGATTAGTGGCTGAAGAAGACCCGGCAATACCGGCTATACCGGCTGCAGCATTGTATCCGGGAATCACTATGTACTCGCCATCCCCTGAAAGGGAAATTCCGCCTTCAGAAGTTGCCGTTCCGCTGCTGGTAAGAGCCGTTGATCCTGTTGAAGGAATAGAAACCAGAATGCCCGGGGACCCTGTGGTTGTAAATTCTTTTAAATACAAAGCAGTCGAAGCATTGCTTAATGCTCCGCTGCCATCACCTACCTGCAGTACAACAATCCGCCCTGAAGTAAACTGAGCATGGGCTGTTAAAAGATTGATGAGCAGCAATACCATAGCAAAGAATGCAATGGTTAAAATGGTTTCTGATTTTTTACGGTAAAGTGATCTCGACTTGCTATAAAGTAAAGAGGTAAAAGGGTTGTTGTTCATAAGTGAAATAGTTTTTCTTAATGCAACAATCCCAAAGAACCATTAAAGGAAGTTTATTGAGGTATTAAGAGAAAGCTAAATAGAAGACTACTGACGAATCAGTTTTGTGGATTTTACCATCCATCCATTTCGTGTAGTCACAAAGTAAATTCCGGAATCCATTCCGTTCAGGTCAATTCTGAAAGTATTCATTCCTTTCTGAAGAAATTTTGTTTCGTAATAAACAATCCGGCCTCTGATATCAGTAATGATGATTTCGAGCGCAGATTCTTCTGCACTGGCAGCCGAGAGCCACGCTTCTTCCTGAGCAGGATTAGGACTAACAGAAACCACAAAGGATTCGGGTAAAAGCAGGGTAACCGAAATTATTTTCGATTGCCGCTGTGTTCCGTCAAAATCTATCTGTGTCAGTCGGTAAAAAGTTACAGGGTTGAACGGGTTTAAGTCTTCCGCAAAATACCATTGCTGCTGCGAAGTAGTTCCATTTCCGTTAACTTTAGCCAGAAAAGAAAACTCTTTACCATTTATACTTTTCTCAATAAGAAAATGACTGTTGTTTAGTTCTGAAAGGGTACTCCATGTAAGCCATACTTTTTCTTTAACGGGTTTAGCTGAAAAGGATAAAAGCTGAACCGGCAAGGGAGAACCGGGAGTAGGCCAGTCAACAAATACAAAATTGGTTTCGTTGTAAGCTCTGCCGCGGGCGTTATCGTAACTGTTGCCGTTAAAGTTATCAATGCCGTACCGGAAAGCATATACCCTGTAATAATAACTGTTGCCGTTCATAACCGAGTTGTCGGTAAAAGAGGTAATGGCGGAGTTGTTAATTTGGCCAACAACGGTGGCTCCGCCCAGCACACTGCCAATGGTATAAGAAGTCCCGTCAAAAGGGACTGTCGGGAAGCTGTTAACCGTATTTCTCAAAATCAAATAGCCAATGGTATTGTCGGCCGGATATGGATCGGTAGCAGCAGTCCAGTTAAAGGTAATGCTACCCGGTGTGCCTGGAATGACAGAGGAAGGAAAAACCGTTTGAGCGGTCATATCGGGTTGCCTCAAAGCACGCCAGAAAGTTCGGTTGCCGCCAATGGAGGCAAGACAGGTATTTGGCAAACCAAAAGTGATAGTCGTATTGTTTCGTGAGGTTAAAGTAGTTCCTGACGGGCCGTCATATTCGCTCAGCACCGAGCCGGGACAAACATAGATTGCATCGCCATTAGCCGTTGAGTTAGCATGATTCAGTTTTGGAGAAGGTAAAGCAGTCCAGTTTGAACCGGGTGTGGTTCCATGTCCCAATACATGAATATGCACATTGCCGGCATTCCTAACTTGAACCATGTCGCTGGTTGCGTTCAGGTTCATGGTATTGTTGGTACTGAAATCGCCTCCGTTAAAATAAGCCGTGTTTTGTAAATCAAGCTCAATGTATCCGTCAGAAGCATCGGCATCTGTCGGGTGAGCAACACCCAATGATGACAACTGCCGATACCACAACATGATGACTGTACCTCTGCGCATGTGCTGCCAGAAAGCAATGTTATTGAACCGTACCGGAGTTTGCCAGGAAGTTTGAGAGCCGTTATTATCGCGAATAGTCCAGTTACGCATATCCACATTATCACCGGTTACTACCAGTTCTGTCCATTCATCACGGAAATCGCTAAAGTTTATGTAGCCGTTTATCACAACGCTTTGGCCGAATGTATTGAGCCAAAGTGTTGAAAAACATACTATAAATAACAATCGCATTTAACAGGTTCTGTGCTGCGAACCTAAAGCTATTTTGTTATTTGAACTTTAACTCAATGTTAATACTGGTCATTGACTTACTGAATTAAGAGTTTGTTCACCAATGCATAGCCATTTTTGTCAATGGCTTTGACATGATAAAAGCCTTGTTCCATATTATCAATACTCCATTCGAAACTTCTTTTATCCGTAGTGAAATTTTCAATAATTCTTCCTTCTGCATCAGATATCTGAACCTGGTTACCATTGAACAAGTCAGGAAAAGAGATGCTGACTATTCCACCTGCTGCAGGATTCGGAAATAATTTCAAACCTTTACCATAAATCATTTCGCTGATGCCGGAGGTATTGGTTCCCTGAAAATCGAAATCGTCTAAACGGTATGTCCCCTGCGAATTGTTTACAATGGTTACCCTCCACCTGAATTGCAAAGCAGGCTGATTTTCGGCTGTGGGTGGCAAATCAATTCTGAATCCGCCATTCACCAATGCCCAGGTACTGTTGGCGTTATTTTCCAGATAAGGAATATTCAACCAGTTTTGTCCGCCATTGATAGTGTATTCCAAAGCCGGCACTGCGCTGCCTGACAATGGAAAATTATTAGAAACACGGGATGCAAACAAAATGGAAAGATTCGTGTACCCTACTGTGTTGAAAACGGGCGATAGCAAAGAATAGGTTCCGCTCGAATCGGAATTTCGGATAAAACAATTAATTAACCCCGAAGCACCGGAATAACCTGCAGAAGCATTACTGCTGTCTGTTCTCCAGCCTGTACCGAAATTGGTGGTGGTAGTCCATCCGTTGGGTAAAGCGGGCGTAGCCACACCGTCAAAATTTTGAGTGTGCAGGGTTGATTGCGCCATGGAGAAGAAGGCAGATGCGATCATCCCTGCAGAAGCAAGTAAAATGGTAATGGTTGTTTTCATATTGACATATTAAAATTTTCAAAATTGAAGTTGCAGGGCTATCCGTAGCTGATCTTCATTCCATACTTTAACGGCATCCTCATCTTTTAACCGTTTGAAGTAATGAACCTTCATGGCAGCCCTCATGCTGTCGAACAGGTAATTGTATCCGAAAGAAAGCGTAGCTTCTTTATCCCCTTTCAATAAGTCATGCGGGTTAAATTCATCATACCTAACTGCTAAAACTGACTTCAATGGTTTCAAATAATAGTTGATAGCCACCATCACTCCGCCAGCCATAAAGTACTCTGTTGGTTTTCCGTAAAGCAACAAGGATTCTTCAGGGGTCATCTTAAACCGCAGCACTTCTGCTGAAACCGTAACTCCTCTCCACATAGCGCTTACATCACTGCCATAACCAAGTTTTTTGCCTTTTAATGTTTGATACGGGTAATCAATACCGGAAGTGGTTTTCTTTTCTGCATGACGGGCATTGAAGCCAACCGTTATTACCGGCAGAGGGATATCGGTCAAATCAACTTCCTTATGTCTGTAACGGGCAGGATAGGATAATTCGGCACGGCCTGCCCATTCAAGATTTCCGCTTTCATCATTTTCTCCCGAAAGACTTTCGGGCCCCATGCCTGTATAAGCCCCGGCATAAAGGTTAATCAGTTTATTGAATACAGCGTAACGGAGGGTAACCCCGGCATCGCGCCTGTTAAACACACCGCCACGCGCCATTTGCGGACGTTGCAGAAAAGGAGATTCTACGTTCGGAATGAGCGATGACCTTGAAAACGGGACTTTATTAAAGCCCACATCTATCGAAAGCCGGTCGTTCAAAGTGTTATAAGCCACATCGGCCTGCATGATAAATCCATCGCTGGTTTCTTTATCAAACAAAGCTGCATTGTTTATCTGCAACTGATAATTCCACACTTTCTTATGCACACCATCTATACGGAATACGGCATAATCCAGTGCAAAACGGTTTTTCTTTTTATCGGTTTCCCCTTCGGAATAAAAGCGGTAATTGTAAAAGGTAGTTACATACCCCGAAAACTCCATTACGCTGTTGCCGCGGTAAAGCGTAAACTGAGATGAGGAAGGATATGCCGTCAGCAATAAAATCATGAATGAGAAAAACTTCTTCATAATTCAGGATTTTTAAAAAAGAACATTTTGCCCATATCATCGCTTACAATCACCATATCGCCCTCATCCGTAAAACAGATTCCTTCAGGATTTATGACAGGCAGTTTCCATGACTGAGTGATGGTGTAGTTCTTGGGATTAACTTTAAAAACGGTATTCTGCTCATCGCTCAGAATGTACAGGTGTCCTTTCAGGTAATCAAGAGCGCTTATTTCATTGATGCCCTTTATGGAAACCTGTTTTCCCTGAATGAAATGATTGGAATACTCAATAATGAGTTGAGGATTTTTTTCTGTAGCCAGCAGAAATATCCCGGCTTCGGGGTTGTATGTGATGGCTTCAAACCCGAGGTTGCGGGGACCATGGTACTGCAACTGCCGCGTTTCCACAAACGACAAATCATGCGATTGAAAAATCATAACCTGTCTCAGGCTTTCATCGGTAACATAAAGTTTGTCTTTTACACTGCAGGCTCCCTCCAGATCATAACCGGTTGTTTCAGCTTTTCGGATTACTTTGCCCTCCGTGTTGATTTCGTAAATAAATCCTTTATTGGCAAGTACAATAAAACGGTCTCTGCCAAGACTTACAATCTCCGAAGGTTCTGCCAGTTCCAGTCTTACTGTTTTAAAGGGTTTGATAAATGGCGATTTTGCAGATTGACTGAACAACCCTGCAAGCAGAAATAAAATCAGCAAGTGCTTTTTCATTTTTATTGATTGGCGCTTCCGGGTGTTGGAGAAGAAAAAAACGACCAGTTAGTACTTCCGTCAGGCAATCGCCCGAATGAAACTCCGCTTTGCTGCATCCCGAAAGTGAGCGTGTCTATTGGAATAATAACATCGTCAGCAGGCCGTTTGTAAAACAATGCAAGGTCTTCCCCGTCTTTATTTAAGCCGAAACTGGCATGAATCTGAGTGATGACCGTATCAAAACCATCGGCCCATACAATCAGAAAGCTTCGCGGGTTGATGGCCAATTCGGGCAACTCATACTTTTTGTTATCGCCAAGTGAATCAGTAATGTACCACCGGTTGGCTTCCATTAAAATGGTATCGTAAGTGGTGTTGAAAATTTCAATCCAGTCTGCACCGCCACCAATCGTACCCGGAGGCACTAATTCATTGTAAAACGTAGATCCACGGGCAAGAAACTCGTTCACTACCAGTGTGCCGTAAACAATACTGTCTTTGCCACCCGGCCCCGGCCCGGCAGGTTCAGGAGGGGCAAAACTGCGGTCTTTCAGGCATGATGATAAAACTGCTGTTAAAGCAAATAAAATAACAACTGTACTGATTTTCACAGGTGCAAAACACTCTCTGCAGTGTTAACCCAATCTTAGCGCAGGATAAGCAGATTATTAAATAGTTTTAGATTTGTTCATGTTTCCGATAAATGCTCTTAACAATTGTGAATACTCTTAACTTCATTTGCATTCTTATATCATCATTGATTTTCTGATTTAAAAACATGCTGCCTCCGCTACGATTGAATGTTAAAATAATCTGGATGATAGCCATTCTTTCTATCCTTATGGAGAAGGATATTCGGGCACAGAACCAGAAAGTAGTTGACAGCCTTACTGCTCTTATACAATCGGCTCCTCACGATACGCTGCGCATCCGATACCTATATGATTTAGCCTGGCATTACCGCGACTCTGATCCTGAAAAATTCCATCAACTGACTGATGATGCGTTAAAAGCATCAAACAAGCAGAATTATCTCTTCGGAATTGCCAAAGGATATATTCTAAACGGAATCATGAATACCATTCAAGGAAATTTCGATCAGGCAGAAAAAGACTACCTTGAATGCAAAAAGGTGAGGGAACAAATGCATGATACTTTGGGTGTGGCAGCTGTGCTAAATAACATTGGCGCCAATCATCTTTATCAGGGCAATTTACAGAAAGCCATGGATTATTTTATCCAGTCGCTGCGCATTGAAGAATCCTGTTCCGGTTCTGCTCAGCACATTGCACAGAGTTACGTCAACATTGGTGATGTCTATATGGGCATGAAGGAATTTGATAAAGCCATTGAGTATTTCAACAAATACATGGAGGTAAATAAAGGGCTGGGTAATATTTATTCGGTCCCCGAAGTTTTTGCCAACCTTGGGAATGCCTGGCTGAGGAAATGCGATTGGGAGAAAGCATTTTATTATTTCACAGAAGGAGTAAATGTTTGCCGTGAAACCGGGAACCTCAACACCAAAGCTGCCTGTCTGGCCGGCTTAGGTATGTACTACGCAGAAAAGGAGATAGGAGACACTGCTTTGGTTTATTTGAAACGAGCAGTGGAAATTCATGAACGAATCGGCAATCTCGAAGCGCTAGCCCATACGCTGAACGAAATGGGAAACACCTTGATGAGTATGAAGCGCGAAGACGAAGCAATTGGTGTTTTGTATAAAAGTGTTTCTATTGGCCGCGAGATAGGTGCTAAAAAAACAATTGCAGACTCATACAAAACATTGGCTGCCGCCTACGAAAAGAAAAAAGATTTTCAAAATGCTTTTGAAGCTGAAAAATATTATAACGTTTATACTGATTCCGTTTTAACTGAAGAAAACAGCCGCAACATTGCCGAAATGGAAGCGAAATACAGAAATGAAAAAGCTGAAAGAGAAAACCTTCAGCTTGTAAGAGAAAATGAAACCAAGGAACTTGAAATAGCCCGTAAACAGAATCTCATATATCTGATTTCAGGCATTACAGGTATCACCTTGCTTGGTTCGCTCTTTGTTTACAACCGCAAAAAGTTACGCCAGCAACGTTTGCTGAATGATGTAATCCGTAAGCAGGAAAGCCTGCGGTTAAAAGCCATTATCAATACTCAGGAAGAAGAACAGAAACGAATTGCTGCCGAATTGCATGACGGACTGGGAAGCATGCTTTCAGCAGCCCGCATTAACCTTGCTTCGATTGAAACAGATTCAGCTAACCACCATCAGAAAATTAAAACTACGCTTGAAACTATAGATGAAAGTTGCCGTGAATTGCGCAATATTTCATACAACATGATGCCAGCATTGCTGGTAAAGTCCGGTTTATTTCCGGCATTAAACGAACTTACTCATCGGCTGGAACGCACCAGCGGTATCCGTTTCAGCCTGGATCATGATCCCTCTATTCCCGAAATTAAAATGGAGGCAACCATTCATCTCTACCGGATTGTTCAGGAACTCATTAACAACATTATCAAATATGCAGAAGCAACCGAAGTGCATATTTCGGCTAATGTTGAAAACAGAATCCTTACACTAATGGTAGAAGATAACGGAAAAGGATTTAATACCGATGAATTGAAAAATTCGAAGGGAAACGGCTGGTATAACATCCTCTCGCGACTTAAATTGATTCATGGAGCAATAGAAATGGATTCAAAAACCAGAAACGGAACTGTTGCTGCCATTACTTTGCCGGTATGAAAAAGAAGCGGATTTTTTTGGTGGATGATCACCGCATGATATTAGACGGGCTTCAATCATTGCTTGAAAATGATGATCACTTTGAAACAGCCGGAACTTATACCTCAGCAGCAGAAGCGATTAAGTATATTGATAGCCTGAAACCTGATTTTATTATTACCGACATCAGCATGCCCGGAATGAATGGCATAGAGTTCACTGCTGAAGTGAAAAAAAAATATCCGCACATAAAAATTATTGCCCTCACTATGTCAGGTGATGCCGGTATGATTGAAGAAATGACAGCAGCAGGCATTTCGGGTTATGTATTGAAAAACACAGGACGCAAAGAATTGAAAGAATCGCTGGAAAAAGTTTCTTCCGGTGAAATGTTTTACAGTACTGAAGCAGCTGCAGCCATGCTGATGGCCTTGCGGCAACAGAAAAAATTACGCGAAGAAGAAGAAAAAGCACACCTCACTCCGCGCGAAAAAGAAATCATAAAACTTATTGCACAGGAATACAGCAATGCCATGATTGCCGAATCGCTATTCATCAGCGAACGTACAGTGGAAACACACCGTAAAAATATTTTCCGGAAAACGAATACGAAGAATATTGTCGGCTTGATTAAATATGCGATGGAGCACAAGCTGATTTAACCATCCCTACGTGCTGGCACGTACTTAAAATCCCGGCAGAGCGGTATTGATTTCCGTTATAATACCTAAGCATCTTTACCAAAATTTTAAGGATGCATAAAAGCCGGCTTTACTATCTCCCATTTTTCTTGCTTTTTCTTATCTGCTTTGATGGAATTGCACAGAATTACAATTTCACCATTGATTCGCTTGAAGGCAATCAAAATTACCTATGCTCTATTGAACTCTCGCCCGATCACAAGACACTGGCCATTTCAACAGCAAAAGATCAAATACTGTTTTATGATATTTCTTCAAAAAGGATCATCCGTAAAGCAGAATCACAGGGTTTCCGATGGGGATCCTACATGCGATGGTCGGGAGACGGAAATTACCTGTTGCTCATTCAACAATATTACACCGACTGGGCCATGAACAAAGACCTCCCTTCCAAAGTAGCGGTGATGGATGTAAGTGCAGGAAACATTCTCTATGTAAAAAACTATGTGAACACCGCATGCTTTACCGCCAACAACCGTTCGCTTGCCGTTCTCGATAAAGGAACCATTACCTTTTATGATGTCAGGTCAGGCGATGAAATAAAAAAATTCTCTCCTCCCGATGCTGCTTTTTCTTTTGCTTTTGCCGATGAAGGAAAAAAAATTGCTGTGGCTCAGTTCGCCAAAGAAGATGATTTGAAAAACATCCCTTCCATACGTAACGACAAGAAGGCAATAAAAGAATCCGTTAAATTCCGGCAGGTTGTTAAGTTTTATGATGCAGAAAGCTTTAAACCTCTTTTTATGGCCGATGATATTTTTGATATTGTATTCGCCATGCGATTGAGCGAAGATGAACGCTCACTTTTTTTATTTAATGCCCCTAACATCCGACTAAGATTAAATTCAGGAGCCAAACGAAACGGCTACCTGCAGGTTGCTGATCCATTAACCGGTAAAGTTAGCCGTACCACCTATGCCACCAATGCTGCCGAACCGGTTTTTAAAGAAAGCCGTTTCGGAAATTATTTCGCTGCAGCTTCTGTTGAACAAAGGTTTGCCGTCATTAATACCGTTCAGGTTTATAACCGCACAACTGGCGATTTGCTTAAAATTTTTAAGAACGATTTCCGCATTCTTGAAAACACTCATATCGGCAGAGCATCCTTTGAATTTTTGCCCGATGGCGAAACAATGGCTATTGGCTATGGCAACAAATTGGTATTCTGGAAATTTCTTGAATAATATCCGTACCGGCACGGATGCATTTTACCCTGCAGATGGTATTTACAACGACCTCATATCAAAATAGTTTTGTCTCATGATTTCCTCATCCATAATATCCGTCAAAAGCCTGTTTCTAATTGCCTTGACAGCTTTGGTTACTTTCATTCCCGGAAAATCGTTCTGCCAGAAAAAGAAACTGCTGCAGGAATATGACCACGTGGTTTCGCAAGCCAAAGCAGAATTGGATTCGCTGATGGCCCCCGGTACGGTATTCCTTCAGCAAGCTGCCAAGCAAAACATCAAAGGAGAATATATTCTTGATATAACTGTTCATGATAAAGGGCAGGTGCTGAGTGTGTTCATGGTTTCATCCGATGCTGATGATATCAAGATGCAGAACCGGGCAAAAGATCTGGTAAGGACCATTGTGTTCGGTTTTAAAGTACCCCGCGACAAGTCTTACAAATTTCAATACACCTTTCAATTCAAATAATTAAAAAACAAAAACAACTTCAATATGAAAAAACAATTGATTACTCTGTTCTTTTTCCTCTATGCAACCGCTCTGCTTGCACAGGAAGAAATGAAAACCGTTTGGGAAACCAAATGCGACCACCGGTTCGAAAGTCAGGGGGTAAGCGACCAAAAAGGATTTCTGTATGGTGCCAGCGAAAAAGAAATTACTGTCTGTAAAAATCAGGACGGCAGCATCATGTGGACAAAGCGCTTCAAAGACATTGCTCCCGGCCTCAACAAAGTAGATGAGCAGATACCCATGTGGGATGCCAATGTGCTTTTTCTTTTCGACCGCAAAGCCGGAAAAGATAAAGTTGCCTGCATTGACATTCAGACCGGAAATTTCCTGTGGATGTCAGATAAATATCAGGATGTTACGGATGAAGCGGTGATTTATATTCCAGAATTGGAAGCGTTCGCTATCTCAGGCAAAGCATCCCTCACCATGATTAATGCACGCACCGGTGAAGAAATATGGACAACCACTAAGTTTAAAGGAGTGGTTGGCGCTTACTCTGTTGGTAATGATGGTCACATTGTAATGCTTAACTATAAACCCACAGGACTTGCTTCACTTTTTGCCGGTTTTAAAAATCAGATTGTAAAAATCAACATGAAAAATGGTGATGTAGCCTGGGATCAAACTTATATCGGTTTGACAGAACGCAAAGTCATCACCCGAGAACCCACTGCAAAAATTAAAATTGAAGGCAGCAAAGTTTTTCTTTATCTGCGCGGATTGCAAGTGTATGATTACAATACAGGAGCCCAGCAATGGACTGCTGCTTTTGATGCCGACATTAACGTCATAAGCAAGCCTGCTAATGCAAAACGTTTCGGTTGCTACGGTGTAGTGGCCGATCCTCTGATTGTTGGCAATGACGTGTATGTAATAGACATGAAAGACAAGAAAAGTCAGTATATTAAAAAGTATGATTTGAACTCCGGAAAACTAATATGGACTTCGCCAGAAATTAAAGAAGCACGCGCATTGCCCGGTTTGTATTACGCTGACGGAATGCTCATACTTCAAATCGGAGGTATGATTGAATGTCAGGCTTACATCTATGAGAGAAAACGCGAAGCCGATGGCTCTTATACCATTATTGAACGGTGGCTGGTTTATTACCGCAACGTAAAACCTAATGGTGTGCAGGCATTTGATGCTGCCAATGGCGCTAAACTATGGGATTCCGAACGATTCCGGAAAGGAATTACCAATGGTTTTGTTTCCGGCAACCATTTCATTGTATGCAGCGGAAAAGCATTGTATTCGCTCGATATTAAAACCGGAAAAGAAGCTTATGAAGTTCCTCTTGGGCCTGACGACATAAACGATGCGCAAAAAATTATTGATTACAAAGACCGTGTAATTGTAATTGGCGAGAAAGGCGTTTCAGGTCACAGTAAAGAAACCGGTAAACTGCTTAACAGCGGCCGTTGGAAATCCGGTGAATTTGCCGGCATGTTTGGCAATACCATTCTTTTTCAGAGAGAAAATGACGATATTGCTGCTTATGATGCTGAAACCTGCAAGTACAAAATGTATAATGCACGCAAAGGTTCTGTATCGAAACTGTCGGAAGATGGTATGTATGTTTACATCTGGGAGAAGAAAACCATTTCTAAACTATCCACTCAATAAAAAATTCAGACATTTTGCGCCTCTGTGCTTTAGCGTTTCATTTTACCGCTCAGGCCCGGAGGCGCTGATATTTTCAGATGAAATGAAAATCGTTCTGACATTAATCTGTATCCTGTTGCAAACTTTTGCTTCTGCACAGGAAATTCAATGGGCATCGAAAGTAATTAACTATTCTTCTCAGAAAGATTATACCTCCTACTCGGCCAATCAGGTTTTAGGTGAACCTAATTCCATGCCTTCTAAAGGTTACAGCGCTACGGCATGGGAAGCCGCTACCGATGACAGACGAGAGTTTCTTCATGTAGGTTTTGAGAAACCAATGAAAATAAAACAGGTCATCATTGCTGAAAATTTCAATCCCGGAGCCGTAGTGAAAATTATATTGATTGACACAAAAAATACTGAACATGAAATACTGAAAAAAAGCGCTGATACCCTGAAACTGTTCAGCCGTTTTAACCAAATAAAAATTGAAGAAACAGAATATGAAGTAGCTTCCGTAAAAATTTCTATTGACTGCCGGGCAACTCCTGGCATTAATCAGGTTGATGCTATTGGAATTGCCAATCATCACGAAGAACCAAAATCCGAAGTTAAAACCGTTGTTGAAATATTGTTTTACTCTGAACCGGAACCTCTCGGCCCGAACATCAATTCTAAATACACGGAAGTACATCCTCTTATTTCTCCTGATGGAAAAACATTGTTTGTGAATCGTAAAGATTATCCGCCTCATCATGATGATGATGAAATCTGGTATTCAACTCTGGACGAAAACGGAGAATGGACCTTGCTGAAAGACATGGGTGCTCCGTTAAACACTAATCATCATAACTCTGTAAATGCCATTACGCCTGACGGAAACACCATGCTGCTTGCCGGCCAGTATTTCAAAGACCCAAACTCATGGGGCAATGGTTTTTCTTTTTCGCGCAAAACGATTGAAGGGTGGAGTTTCCCGGAGAATGCTAAGGTGAAAAACTTTGTGAATTCCGACCGCTATTTCAACTGCTACATGAGTAATGACGGAATGAAAATTTTTATGAATGTTCGCAGGGAAGATACACGAGGAGAAAGCGACCTGTATGTCTCGTTTCTTCAGTCGGATGGTTCATGGAGCGAACCAAAAAATCTTGGCAGCCAAATCAATTCATCAGGAAGAGAATGCTGTGCTTTTCTGGCTGCCGACAATGCTACCCTCTTTTATGCTTCTGATGGTTTCAATGGATTTGGCAGTTCCGATATCTATATGTCGCGAAGGCTTGACGATACCTGGCAAAACTGGAGTGAGCCGCTCAACCTCGGCCCGCCTCTCAATTCCGATTCATGGGACGCTTATTACACTATACCTGCCAAAGGCGATTATGCCTACTATGTTAAAGATGGCGACATCTTCCGGATACGAATAAAAGAAGAAATAAAACCGCAGCCTGTGGTGATGGTTTACGGAACTGTGTTCAATCAGAAAACCAATGAACCCATTGGCAATGCATCCGTAAATTATGAATACCTCAGCAACGGACAACTTGCAGGTATTGCTCACAGCACTTCCGGAACCGGTGATTATAAAATCATTCTTCCCTATGGAAATAATTATGGATTCCTGGCTTCGGCCAAAGGTTTTGTTTCTGTTTCCGATAATCTTGATGCTACAGAACTCAAAGAATTCACTGAAATAAAACGTGATTTATATCTCGTCCCCGCTATTGCCGGTGAAACCGTAAGGCTTAATAATATCTTTTTCGATTTCGGGAAATCAGAACTGAAACCTGAATCTTTTCCTGAACTCAACCGTGTAGTAAACATGCTGAATGAAAACCAACAGATGGTGATTGCGCTGTCCGGACATACCGACAATGTAGGCAGCGATGAAGACAATCTCAAACTTTCGCAAAACAGGATCAATTCCGTAATGAATTACCTGCTGAACAACGGCATAAAACCCGAAAGGATGACCGCAACCGGGTATGGCGAATCAAAGCCCGTTGCTTCCAATGATACCGAAGAAGGCCGAGCTGACAACCGCAGGGTGGAGTTTACCATATTGAAATAATATCAAATCCCCTTTGCCCTTTTAACCAAGCTACGGAATGCCTCTCCGAATGAAATCTCCATGTCTCTGCGGTTTAGCACTTCTACTCCTTTCGGGTTATTGGTAATGTTGTATGAAAACACCCACCGCGAATCTTTCACCGCCCAGCCGGCTGCCCGACCGAAACGGATATCATTAAAGTAAACCTGCTTTCCTTTTTTGGTGAAACAGTAATATCCTTTCGAAAATTTTTTCAGAACCGGTATAAGCTCGTTATCCTGAAACAAGGTAAGTATCATTTCATTTTTCGGCACATAATCAAACTGTAATTTCTTCTCATGGTCAAGAATGGAGTAATATGCTGTAAAACATCCGCGGTCTGATTTGGCTACTGCATACCATAGAAAATTATTCAAAGGGGCGGGTGTGGTCATAAAGTTTTTATAGCTGATGTTCTGCTCCTGCAGGTTTTGTTTGATGACATGATGCACATGGTATTTGTTGATGAATGTAAAAGCCATGTACGCCATTCCCAGCCCGAAGCCGATTTTGTTAATGCGGCTGCGCAATGGATTTTCATTTTTCATGATGGCCAATGCTATGAATGAACCCAGCAGCGGCAAGGTGTAAAATGGGTCGGCCACGAAAATGTTATTCGTTGTGTATCGCTTATGGCTGAAGGGTTCAAAAAGCCCGATGCCGTAAGTGGTAAATAAATCAAGCGCTATGTGCGAAAGCAAAACGAGAAAATAAAAATGAGCGGCATGAAAAAACGGTGCGCGGCCGGTGCGGAACATTTTTGCGAAAAGAAATGCCAGTACAGGGCTGATAACAATAGCAAACAGAAATGAATGGGTAATGCCGCGGTGCAGGTAAGCAGCCGTAGCCGGGTCATAAAAAAAATTTGCCGCTGCATCTATATCCGGCAGCAGGGCCACCAGTCCGCCTGCATACAGCGCGCGCTTGCCTGCATGCTTACGCATGATAAACTCGCCAATAGCAGCGCCTGTTACAAAATGTGATATCAGATCCATGAATGTAGCAAAGTAACGGAGATGAGATGAGATCAGCGGGCAGTATTTACATTAGCCCCGTTAATCAGTCATGTTAAAAGCGCTTCAACCCGGCTCAGTTATTTCTCTTATAGCTCCTGCGCGGAAAGTAAGCCGCGAGGAAATGCAGCCTGCCATTAAGATATTGGCAGCACAGGGCTATCGTATCAAGGAGGGGAAAAATCTTTATGCCTCATTTCACCAGTGGGCAGGAACGGATGAGCAAAGACTGGAAGATTTTCAAGCAGCTTTGAATGATACGGAAACATCAGCCATCCTTTTTGCGCGTGGCGGTTACGGTACGGTACGATTGATTGACAAACTTGATTTCACTGAATTTCTTAAAAATCCGAAATGGATGATTGGCTTCAGCGACCTTACAGTGATTCATTCGCATGTGCCAAAACATTTTCAGATTCCCACGCTTCATGCTCCTATGGCTATTACTTTTCCGAAGGCTGATAAAAACACCATGGATAAACTATGGGCTGCACTCAGAGGCGAAAACTATCAGATAAATTTTGAATGGAATAATGAAAACCGCGCTGGCATTACTTCGGGAATTCTTTGCGGTGGAAATCTTTCAGTACTGTATTCGCTGCTCGGCTCTGTTTCCGACATCAACACCGAGGGTAAAATACTTTTTCTGGAAGACCTTGATGAATACCTCTATCACGTTGACCGCATGATGATGGCCATGAAACGTGCCGGCAAACTTTCAAAACTCAAAGCACTGGTCGTTGGCCGTATGACGGAAATGAAAGATAATACCATTCCTTTCGGATTTACGGCCGAAGAAATCATACGCAATGCCGTGAATGAATATGACTTTCCCATCTGTTTCGGTTTTCCTGCCGGACATATTGACAATAACACACCCTTAATCATGAGTGCAGAAGTGCATCTGAAAATTGAATCTTCGGGTTGTGAAATAAATTTTATCAATCCTGAAAATGGCAGAGCATAACCGGCTTGGCAAACAGGGAGAACAGGAGGCCATTGAGTTTCTGAAAAAAAATCAATTTGAAATTCTCGAGACTAACTGGCGGTGGCAGAAAGCCGAAGTGGACATCATTGCCCGAAAAAACAACACCCTCATTTTTATTGAAGTAAAAACCCGCAGTACTTCATTCTTTGGCGAACCGGAAGAACAGGTTACATTGAAAAAACAGCAACTCATAGCCGATGCTGCCGATTATTACATCAATCATCATAACCTGAACATGCCTGTGCGCTTCGATATTATTTCCATCATCAAAGAAAAAAACACCTTCACTCTTCGCCATATTGAAGATGCATTTTATCCGTTTCAGGAGTAATTATAGCATCTTCATCAAAGCGCCTCGCTCTCAGCAATTTTCCTGTCATTAAATCAATGCTCACGATTATACCCTTGAGGTTACTCTGCCTAGGATCATTTCTCTTTCCATTCATTTGTTCAAATGTTCTGTTATTCTATTGCTCATTTGTTCCGCTACTCTTTTACTTTAGCCCTCCAACCTGCTCCTCATGTTACAAAGCATTGACTGGCTCATCATTGTTGCCTACTTTCTATTATCACTTTTTATCGGCCTTTACTTCAGCAAACGTGCGGGAAAAAATCTTTCCGAATTTTTTCTTGGCGGAAGAGCCATGCCCTGGTACTTAGCCGGGCTTAGCATGGTAGCTACCACCTTCGCTGCCGATACTCCGCTTGCTGTTAACGAACTCGTGGCGCAGCATGGCGTTGCCGGAAACTGGCTTTGGTGGAATATGCTTTTTGGTGGTATGCTCACCACGTTCTTCTTTGCGCGGCTATGGAGGCGAAGCGGAATTCTTACCGAAGTGGAACTGATTGAATTCCGGTACAGCGGCAAACCTGCTGCATGGCTGCGCGGATTCAAAGCTGTTTATCTCGGTGTATTTATGAACTGCATCATCATCGGATGGGTCAATGTAGCCTTGATTACCATTCTGCGGGTGTTCTTCAACATTCCCGAAAGCGAAGCATTATGGTATGTAGCCGGAGCCATGCTGATAACCGCTTTTTATTCGGCACTGAGTGGCCTGTGGGGCGTAACGGTTACCGATGCCGTTCAGTTTGTCATTGCCATGACAGGCTGCATAGTGCTGGCCTTTCTTGTTCTTGACAGCGATAAAATAGGCGGCATTGCAGGATTGAAAAATCAACTGCCGGCTTCAAGCCTTGACTTCTTTCCGGTGATTGGCGATGGAAGTTCTGCAGGCACAGTGCTTACCCTGAGTGTGGCTTCTTTTTTTGCTTATCTCAGTATCTGGGCATTCAGCTGGTACCCTGGCGCTGAGCCGGGAGGTGGCGGCTACGTGGCGCAGCGTATGATGAGCACACGCACCGAGAAAGAAAGCATTTATGCCACCCTGTTTTTTCAGATGGCGCATTACTGCCTGCGTCCCTGGCCCTGGATTATCGTTGGGCTTTGTACCATCATTCTCTACCCTGAACTGGGTGATACAGATAAAAAACTCGGCTATGTAATGGCGATGAAAGATTTTCTTCCGGCCGGTTTAAAAGGATTATTGCTCGTTGCTTTTCTGGCTGCCTATATGAGTACCATTGCCACACAACTTAACTGGGGCAGCAGTTATTTAGTCAACGACCTTTACAAACGTTTTATCAAACCACCTGAAAAATTTTCGTCTGAAGAGAAAGCGCAACGCAGCTATGTTGCTGCCGGGCGTACAGTTACATTTCTGACGATGGCTATCGGCCTGTTTGTCACTACACAGATAACTACCATTTCCGGTGTCTGGAGCTTTGTGATTGAATGCGGTGCAGGATTAGGACTTGTGCTGATTCTCCGCTGGTACTGGTGGCGTATCAATGCATGGAGCGAAATCACGGCTACGCTTACACCATTTGCTGCTTATGCCGTTTCAAAGTTTGTGCTGCATCTTGAATTTCCTCAGAGCTTTTTCTTTACCATCGGCATTACAACGGCAGCATGGGTTATCATTACCTTCCTTACCAAACCTGAAAAAGAGGAAACGCTTCATGCCTTTTATAAAAAAGTTCAGCCGCAGGGATGTTGGAATCCGGTACGTTTAAAATTGAATATGCAGAAAACCGGCTCTCTTATTCCGCTTTTCATCTGTTGGATAAGCGCTGCTATGATGACTTACAGCGTACTGTTTGCCACCGGCTATTTTATTTTTCAGGAAACTTCCAAAGCATGGATGTGGAGCGCAGGCGCTTTAACGTTTTTCTTTGTTTTCAGAATGGCGGTAAAGAAATCGGGAGTGTTTGAAAATCAGACAGAGCAGCATTAACTCTTTCCCTTGTCCGTAATTGGGCGTCCTCGCCCATCATCAACAGAATCTTTCAAAACTCTTTTTACTTAAGAAAAAACAGCTCAACTAAAAGCTTTGACCATTTCCTTACCTTTGAACTTTGAAAAAATTATATGGCGAAGAAACCCAAACCGCTCGATTTTCATTCGAAGTGGAGTTATGCTCCCGCTCCGGAATCAACCGACCATGTTGAACTGAAGAAATCTTACGGATTGTTCATCAATAACGAATTTACAGAGCCGCTTTCGGGTAAATACTTCGAAACCATCAATCCTGCACGCGAAACAAAACTGGCCGATATTGCCGAAGCCGGTCAGGCAGATGTTGACCGTGCGGTTAAAGCCGCGCGAAAGGCATATGATGATGTATGGTACGGGATGCCGGCATCTGAAAGAGGAAAATATATTTACCGCATTGCACGCATCATGCAGGAACGTGCCCGCGAGCTGGCCGTTATAGAAAGCATGAACGGAGGTAAACCTATCCGCGAATCGCGCGATTTGGATGTGCCTTTGGCCGCGGCTCACTTTTTTTACTATGCAGGCTGGGCTGATAAACTTCAGTTTGCCTTTCCGGGCAAACCGGGAGTTAAATCATTAGGCGTTGCCGGGCAAATCATTCCATGGAATTTTCCGCTGCTTATGGCTGCCTGGAAAGTTGCTCCGGCTCTAGCTGCCGGAAATACCGTTGTTCTAAAACCTGCGGAGACCACTCCGCTTACTGCGCTGAAACTGGCAGAAATTATCCGTGATGCCGATTTACCGCCCGGGGTGGTTAACATAGTTACGGGCGCAGGTGCTACGGGTGCAGCCATCGTTAATCATTCCGGTATTGATAAAGTGGCATTTACCGGAAGTACCGAAGTAGGTAAAATCATTCAGAAAGCACTGGCAGGAACCGGAAAGAAATATACACTTGAATTAGGCGGCAAAGCAGCTAATATCATTTTTGCCGATGCAACTATTGACCAGGCCGTAGAAGGAATCGTAAACGGAATTTTCTTCAATCAGGGGCATGTATGCTGTGCAGGCTCTCGATTGTTTGTACAAGAACCGGTGGCCGATTTAGTAATCCGTAAATTGAAAGACCGGATTGAAACGCTCATTATAGGCGACCCGCTGGATAAAAATACCGACATAGGTGCCATCAATTCAAAAGATCAGCTTGGAAAAATAAAACGGTTAGTCAAAATCGGGATTGACGAAGGCGGCACCTGTTATCAGCCGTCCTGTTCATTACCTTCAAAAGGATTCTGGTACAGGCCTACATTGTTTACCGATGTTACACAGGCCAGCCGCATTGTACAGGAAGAAATTTTCGGGCCGGTGCTTTCCATCCAAACCTTCCGCACGGTGGAAGAAGTGATTGAAAAAGCCAATAACATTCCTTATGGCTTATCGGGGGGAGTCTGGACAGACAAAGGCTCGAAGATTTTCAAAGTGTCATCTCAACTTCGTGCCGGTGTAGTTTGGGCTAACACCTACAACAAATTTGACCCAACCTCTCCTTTTGGCGGATATAAAGAAAGCGGCATGGGACGCGAAGGCGGTTTGCACGGTCTTTCTCCTTATGTTAATCTCAATTAAATAATTAAGCATCAGGAAATGAATACAATTGAATCAAAAACGAAAATTATTAAATCAGGTAACGGAATGAATTCTGAAAAAAAGACTTCCCGCCTTTCTATTCCTAAAACCTACAAACTCTACATAAACGGAAAATTTCCGCGAACCGAATCAGGCCGTTATTACAAACTGCATGATAAGGAGGGTAATGTAATAGCCAACATCTGTCGTGCATCACGCAAAGATTTCCGTGATGCTGTGGCGGCAGCTAGAAAAGCGCTAAGTGAATGGGCTAAAAAATCAGCCTATAACCGCAGTCAGATACTTTACCGCATAGCCGAAACGCTTGAAGGAAGAAAAATGCAATTGATCGAATCGCTGATGAAGGAAGGAACAACTGCTTCTGAAGCAGAAACTGAATTCAACCTCTCGGTTGACCGCCTTGTTTATTATGCCGGATGGTGCGATAAATACCACCAGGTATTCAGTTCGGTAAACCCTACCGAGGGTAGTTACTTCAATTTCTCTTTTCCTGAACCTACCGGTGTTGTTTCCATCGTAGCACCGGAGCATAACGGGTTACTTGGATTGATTTCCGTCATGGCCCCCTGCATTGCCGGAGGAAATACCTGTATTGTTCTCGTTTCGCAACAGCATCCGCTTACAGCCATTGACTTTGCCGAAGTAATTCATGCCAGCGATGTTCCGGGCGGAGTCATCAGTATCCTTACAGGATTTAAAAACGAACTGCTCAGCCATTTTGCTTCTCATATGGATGTAAACGCCATCGTTTACACCCATCATGAAAAAGAAGAACTGAAAAAAATGGAAGAGCAAGCTTCCGTTAACGTGAAGCGTGCCATCACCTGGAATAAATTCAATTGGAAGGATAGTTCAGCTCAGAATCCTTATCTCATCATGGATCTGCAGGAAATTAAAACCACCTGGCATCCGGTTGGTATTTAAAAAGCTATTCACAAAGTGTTGTTAAAAATCTGAGATTGATCACTTGACGGTGAATGATATGCACATATATTTGCTCCACAAACAAAAACCAAAACACGTAATACAATGAAAAAAACTATCACAACCATTTTAGCTTTTGCAGCATTGATTGTTGCAACAAACTTTACTTCAAATGCTCAGGGACGTTTCTCTGTTGGTGCTGAACTTGCATTACCGATGGGCGATTTTAGTGATGCTGCCGGTATGGGTTTCGGAGCCTCATTAGGTTATGAACTTCCGGTTTCCGATAATTTAGGCATTACCGGTAATGCCGGATACCTGATGTTTGGCGGGAAGACTTTCAGCAACGGATTTGTTGACATTGAAAGCAAATCTTCTATGATCCCTATCCAGATTGGCGGTAAGTATTATCTCAGTGAAGCAATGGAAGGACTTTATCTGGGTGCTCAGTTAGGTGTTCACATGATTTCTTCAAAAGTAGAAGTGCCTTCTTACACTTTGTTTGGAGTAACGATTCCCGGTTCAAGTGACACTGAATCTTCAACCAAGTTAAGTTATGCTCCTCAGGTAGGTTACCATCTTGCCAACATAGACCTTGGTTTACGTTATCAGATGGTTGCCACCGAAGGCTCAACAACTTCGTACCTTGGTATTCGTATTGCCTACGTATTCGGAGAAAAATAATTTCCAATAACCGCTTGCAGGAAGAGGGATTCATTGCGAATCCCTTTTCTTTTTGCCGCCTGCCTATTTTCGCACTGTGAGCAAAAAAGTAATAAAGCTTGATGTTCCGGTTGAATTTGACTTTGTTCTGCTGGCCGTAATCAGCAGCCTTAAAGATTACCGCCTCTGCTTTGAACTTAACAAAAAAATGAAGTTGAAATTCATCCGCCAGTCTGACCTTGAATTAAAAGATGCCAGACATAACCGCTGTGAATATACCTTCTTCCGTTGCCGGAACTCAAAAACGCACGAAGAGATTATCTTAATCCTCAATAAAGGAAGTAATGGTGTATTGATTCCAGAGATGAAAAATGTGGATTACTTTATGCTCATAAAAAACCAGCCTTTTGATGCCATTGAAAAAATTGTTAAGGCAATGAACGAAATTGATAACATAGGCGGAGTGTATGAACTCGATCCTTCCGAATTGAAATCAGCTGAAAACTTTCTGATGTTTGAATACCATGAAAAACCAAAGGCCCGTACTAAACCGCACTAAAATAATAGCCACCCTTGGTCCGGCTACCGCTTCTTCGGAAATAATGCAACAGTTAATTCATGCCGGGGTAAATGTATTTCGTATAAATGCTTCCTATGGCGAGCATGAAATGCAGCGCGAGCTGATAGAAAAGGTTCGACTGCTTAATAAAACTTTAGATACCCATGTAGCTGTTCTTTACGACCTGCAGGGTCCAAAAATCCGCATTGGCGAAGTGCTCAACAACGGAGTAATTCTTGAAACAGGGCATGAAGTATTACTGACTGCTGAGGAGAGCATTTCCGATGAAAAAAAAATTTACATCAAATATCCGCCACTGCTTAACGATGTGGTTCCGGGAGATACCGTGCTTATTGATGACGGTAAACTTGAACTCACCGTTCTGAAGAAAAAAGTAGATCACCTCACAGCCAAAGTGGTTCATGGCGGAATGCTTACCTCGCGTAAGGGAGTCAATCTTCCTTACACTAAAATTTCGCTGCCTTCGCTTACCGAAAAAGACAAAAGCGATCTTGAATTTGCCTTAAAAATGAAAGTAGAGTGGCTCGGGCTTTCCTTTGTGCGCAAAGCCGATGATATTATTGAATTAAAAAAAATAATCAGCGATAAAAAATCAGAAACGCGCGTTATTGCCAAGATTGAAAAACCCGAAGCCCTGCGCGAAATTGACAGCATTATTGCCGCTACTGACGGATTGATGGTTGCTCGGGGGGATCTCGGGGTGGAAACAGCCTTACAAAAAGTGCCCTTAATACAAAAGATGTTAGTGCGTAAATGCACTCAGGCATCCAAGCCGGTCATCATTGCCACTCAGATGATGGAAAGCATGATAAGCAACTACCGGCCGACCCGTGCCGAAGCCAATGATGTTGCCAATGCTGTATTTGATGGTGCAGATGCCCTTATGCTCAGTGCTGAAACTTCCGTAGGTGCCTATCCCGTTAAAGTTATTGAAGCCATGCATAAAATAATTGCTGCTTCCGAAACCGAATCTTCCATTTATCACCGGCATCTTCAGCCTGTAAAAGATTCACCAACCTTTATTTCCGATTCCACGTGTTACAATGCCTGTCTGATGGCCGAACAGGTTAATGCGCAGGCCATCATAGCCATGACACACAGCGGCTATACGGCTTTCCGTTTATCCAGCCAGAGGCCGAAAGCTTCAGTGCTCATCTTTACGGATAACAAACCAATACTAAATACATTAAGCCTTGTTTGGGGTGTACAGGGATTTTATTACAACAAATATGTAAGCACAGATGTAACCATACGCGACCTGCGTCAAATTCTGGTTGACCATGGCATTCTTCAAAAAGGAGATTTGGCCATTCATGTAGCGAGCATGCCTTTAAAGGAGCGCGGTATGGCCAACACTATTAAAATCGGTGTGGTGGAATAAGGTGATAAGTCTTAAAAAATTGCCTGCTTTCTTTAGATCCGATTTCCCTAACCTCTCCCCTGCCTTATCGCAGTAAATACATTTTTCCCCATCCTTTTTTGAAAAATTTATCGGCTGCAGTTTCACGTTTTTCAATTGATTGACCGTTGAGATAAGTAATTACACGATACAGGTAAACACCGTTGGCAAGCTGGTCGCCATACTGATCTTTACCATCCCATGCAAATTGGGTGATGTTTCTGCCGATATGAACCGGCCCGATTTCATTCTGAAAAATTTCGCGCACAATTTTTCCGGTAACGGTCATAATCTGAATTTTCATCTGCTGCGGAGTTTCAGAACCCGTAAGCGTAAACACAAAGCGAGTGGATGTGCTGAAAGGATTGGGATAATTCACCACTTCGGTAATGGTTGACTGATTGATTACTTCAAACGAAATACGGTAATTGTACTGGCCGGATAGATTGCCCGATTCATCGCTGGCCTGAACATCAATTTTGTAAACGCCATCAAGGTTAAACTCAGGTGCATACTCAATGGTGAAACTGTTGTCGGGCAAAACGGCTGGCGTGTATTTCATTTTATTTCTGTCGGTACTTATGCCGGGCGCTGATTCGAAATGAATCCTGCGCTGCACCCCGTCAGGCCAGGTGAGGAAAACACGGTATTTATTTGTATCGTTCAGGGCAATGAATTTGTTTTCGTCTTTCAGTTTTACAACAATATCCGGTTTGGCCGAAACAATATCTCCGTCAAGAATATGTTGCCCGTCAAACGTTACATCCAGTATCGGGTTGGTGATATCAGGGTTCACCTTGAAGAACACTGCCGCAAGATTGTTGAAGTGATACTGCTCAGGCTGGTCGTTGCGCGGATTAACTTCTACCCACAACGAATTGTTGCCTGCATAGCCCAGTGTATTGAATGTTCCGGATGCAATGAAATGCTCACCGGGATTTATCTTTTTGTAACGTGATGAAGATACCGCCACCTGCTGATTATTACCTCCAAAAGCAAAAAAATCAACCAGGACACTGTCTGTAAACGGGGTGCTGCTGATGTTTTCAAAAGCAATTTCGAAACGGTAAGGCTCTCCTTCCTGTACTGAAGTGGATGATGGTATCACGGCAAAATGTTTCTGCGGATTCAATGCACCTTCAGGAACTTCGGTGTAATAAATCTGCCAGTACGATAGCTGTGGCGGAGTTTTGATTACTTCATCCTGTTTGTAGGCTTTCAGTTTCAGGTAAGGATAATCGGATGCGCTGATAGATGACAGAGAAACAACAGGCTGTGTTGGATCAATGCCGGTAATCAATGTGGTTTCGATTCCGGCTGTATCAACACCAACAACCGAAATCTGAATAGAATCCTGACCCTGCGGTTCTACAGCGAAAGATCCCCAGTGCAATTCGCTCCATTGCTGTGCCGGGCCAATGGGCACGGAGGTTACAAACCCTTTATCCCAATTGCCACCAATAAATTTTTCCAATTGAAAAATCATGTTGGTGGAGTCGCCTAGAATTTCCACTGTTTCGTTGGGGAATCCCTTTCGCATAATCATGATGAACGGTTTCCAGTTTTCGGGAACAGAAGAAAGTGTAACTATCTGGCTACCCATATTACCCAGGGTTTGACGGATAGGCAATGGCCAGAAACTATATTGCGGAGTAGCAATGGAATATAGAATGACATACATGCCGTTTTTAATAAGCGGGCTGGTAAGCATCTGATTAAGGCTGTCCATATAAGTAGGAGCATTGGCGCTGTCAGTCTTAAAAGCGAAGAAGAAGTCGGGGCGGTTGCGGCCTTGCCCTCCTCCGCAATTCAATCCATACCCGGGAAAAACAGTTCCGAATTTATTCCAGTTTCCGAAGTAGGGCTGGTCGCGCGTATTCCATGCATCAAGGGTAATGGAATCAAGAACTGCCACATTGATTTGATTGAAACATCCGCCATAATCAACAATAGTATTATTGATATAAAAATCAGCCGGAGCTCCGGAAGCCTGATCGGGCAGCACGGCATTATGCACTAAAATTCTTGTCTGGGTTTTTACGAATGTGAAAGTAGTGTCGGTCCATCCCGGCTCGTTTTTGTATTCAATGTTTTTAAACTCGTCTTCTTTAAACTGTGAATAATGCGCCTGCGACCATCCTGTTTTGCCGGGCTTGTGGATGAATGAACTTTCATTCCAATTGAAACGATTAGAAATTGAAGTGTCAGGGCTGGTAATACTGTCATTAGCTACACGCCAGTAATACACACGGTCGGGAGTAAGATTAAAAGGAAGCTGCCAGGGAACAATGCCACCGGTGCTGCTTCGAACAATGGAAATTTTAAATGGAGTGTTAAACCGGTCGGTGGTATCAATTTCGAAACGGTACGATTTCAATGGAGCAAACAAATTACTGGTGGTTGCTTTCAGGGTAATAGAATTATTGGGAACGATGGCATATTCTGCAGGATATACCGGAACAATATCGCTCGACTTAATCAGCAGCGGAATATTGTAAAGGTTATTATTGGTTTTGGTAATTTCATCAATATCAGCCGGCAGGTTGGCATCTACCTCAATGTTGAAGAGATTCAATCCGGTAGCATGTTCAAAATCCATGGGAACAGTCAGAATCAACGTATCGGCAAAAGGCATGGAGGTTCTTACCACATCAAAAACTTTCGGGGTAAATCCGTCAGGATATTTCCGTGTAATCCTTACGATGTAAGGCTTGTTGATTGACCGGCCGTAATTGCGGATGATGATGCGCATATCAAACGAAGCGAGTTCAGATGAAACTTCACCGGGGATGAAAGAAACATCAGGCTGAACTACGGAAAGATCAGGTTTTGACTTCGGAAAAAGCCTTACAGCCGGGTCGCCATGCAAGGTCATTCCCATACGGAGAGATTGCTCCACTAAAGGGCTATTGTAAAAAACCGAATCCACACAACGTTTCATACACTGTCCAATACCATCACCGTAACTGTAAATGCCTATCTGTTTGTAGAAAGGAATGGAGTAAGGTGGTTGCTCATTTATGAACCCAATGTTGGGAGAAGCAATAAAGGCAATGGCTCCTTTCTCGCGCAGCAGGACAAACCGTTCGCTGTATTGTTTGGCGCCAACGTGCATATCGCCAATAAAGCAGGAGTTAGCCAGCATAACCGGATACTTGTCTTTGTTCTGGTAATTCTCCGGCTCATCAGTAGTAATATCAAAAGTAGAGCCGGCTGCATGGGCAAAGAAGGTCATCAGCGCAACTCCGTTGTTAATGCGCTGCTGAAGGAAAACGCTTTGATTTACCTGAATGGGATCAGAGGTGTTTTTAAGAACCGTGGTAACATTTCCGCCAAAGAGTGTGTCTTCAATAATTGCTTCATAATTGGTAAGGGCATCTTTAATTTGTTGCTGCTCTGTGGTATTGGTTCCACCACCAAAATGAATAACCTGCTTGGTCCACTCATTCAGGTTGTCATACTGGGCAGCATCATGAACCAACACTTTTTCAAGGTACATATCCACATCATCATTGCTTCTGGCAGCTAAGCGGCCAACGGCAATTTCGGGTTTAAATTCATTCGTGTTTAAGCGGGAAACAAGCATCTGGTCACTGGGTGGATCGCCATAAGTAGGCACAAGATTTATGTCTTCAAGCCATGTTAGTTCGCGTGAATAATCGCTGCGGATGGATTTGCCAAGCAGAAAAAGATATGCGGGTGGCTGGTTAAATTTGTCAATAGTAAAGTCAGCGAAATTGCGGATGGCTAACGGATTTTTTCGGATTCCGCAGGCAAACTGATCATAAAGTTCTTCCACATCGGCCAACAGCACATTAAAGCTTCCGCCTGCTGTGCTGCTTCGGTAAGATTTATACTCATCAGCTTTAGTCCAGATTCGGGGATGAGAAATGATAAGGTAATCACTGTTCAGTAAATTCTGATACCCGAAGTTGGTGAATCTTGCATAGCGGGCAGGATCGGTTGAAACGGGAGCCAATAAAAACCCTGATGCTGAAGTACGGGTTGCGGCATCGGTAGTGAGCATGGCTTTTTTATCCGCAAGAAAAGTTGGTATTAAAGCCTGATACGTTCCGCCATTCTGATAGACCTGAATTTTGCGGATGGTATCTCCGCTGAAAACATAAATCCATCTTGGAGAGGAATTTCCTGAAAGGTGATTGGTAAAATCAACCCTGGTTTTTGCAGCAGTCAGATCAGCCACAATAGTCATGTGTTGATTTTCTTCCGTTTCTCCGGCAAAAGACCATGTATGCGGGTAGGTAATTTTTATGTAGGGATAAGAATTGTATTGTGTTCCTGTGGTATAAGTAGCATTAAAATTAAAAGTTGCTGTTCCCGATGAAAGAGCTGCCGCAGCAACCGGCTGAGAGAAAAGAGTAAAGGTAGGCCCTTTGTTATCGGCAACGCCAATCAACACTCCGTTTACAGAGATATTCCACAGGCTGATATGCGAATTGCCGCCAAGGAAAGCCGTTGATGCTGTGGCAAAAAGACCTGCTGAGGTTTCAGGGTTGGGGGTGTTCAATACTTCAGTAAACTGTAAATCGCCCGAGCGGCCTTTGGTAAAACCTTCGGCTTCGTTATAGGGAGAGTATAAGCTGGTGCCGTAAGCCGAAGCATAAGACTGGAATCCTTTTTTAAACCCGCAGTAGTATTCATTTTTATAAAACTGAAACACCTCCTTCATAAAATAATCCGAAGGATTGTAATTCTGAAAATCATTAGCCGTTTCCACAATCATCCTTTTTCCCTGATGATTGGGGTTGATGTTGATGGTAAGAAAATAAGCAGCCGTATCGCTGAATAAACTGTAATAAGGATTCAGTTGCCATTCGGCTGTATCGTAAAGCTGCGTATCGAAGGAGCCGTCATTTCTTTCTCCGTAAAATTCAATGAAATCAGCCGGGTCAAACACATTATCTGCTTCGCCTTCCACATAAATAAACTGCTCTACCCCTTTGTGAAACAGTTGAAGGCGCTTTGGTTCAATGGTTATACCGGGCAATGCCTGCGAAAGGTCATTGTAGCTGATACGGTGAATGCCTGTTTGCCATACTTTTATTTTTACATACTGCTGAACAGAATAAGGCTGTACTACGGTAAAAGCAATCCACTCATTGCGGTAAGGCTGTGCCGAAAGAAGAAAAGGAATAAAGCAGAGTAGTAATGTGTAACGTTTTTTTATTGGCATGACATGGTTTTAAAAATCAGATTCATATCACGGGCTTGCCCGTTCTTGTTTGAAGATATTCAGCTTTACAGAAAATACATTTGAATAAAGTATGCCTCCGCTGCTTCCGATATTTGTCAATGCATAATCAATGGTGAGGTTTTTAAGCTTTAACCCGATTCCCATGGAAGGTTGAAGGATGGTTGATTTGCTGCCGTCAAAATCAATGGTTTCCTGTATGTTGCTTACCCCGGCACGCAGAAAAATAAAATCGTTGTAACCGGCCTCTAAACCGAGGCGAGGGTCAGCGCTGACAGGGTCGCTTTTGAGAAGCACATTTCTTTTGCCGTCAAACGTTATGTCAAGATTCAATTCGGGCTGGAGGGTAACCTTAGTACCGACATTAAATACACGGCCTGCACCGAGAATGAGTTTAGGCAAGGTTACTTCCAGTCCGTTCTGCGGAATTTCATTGCCGGTTTGCAGGAAAACATCTTCCAATTCTTCGGTATTAAAACTCCAGGCATTAAAGGTGGAAGTGATATCTTTTCCCATTGCTCCGAGCTTCCAGTTGGCGCGGTCGTATTGAATACCGGCATCCAAACCAAAACCCCATGCGCTGGCAAACCTACCGGCTTTACGGTGTACAATTTTAAAATTGCCACCATAGCGAAGTCCTTCAATTCCTGTCTTTTTTGAATAGGAAAACAAGAAAGCATAATCGGCAGCAGAGAACGATTTCAGTTTATCGTAATTGACCTGCCCGCTGGCATCAATCAAATCGGTTGAATCAATAATATCATCAACGGCAAAGCGCATAATGCTGCCGGCAACCGTACGGGTGGCATCGAGCGGAGCAGCCAGTGTGGCATAATCAAACTTGGCAATGCCGGCAAAGTATTCGTTGTGCATCAGCGCAATCTGCAAATCGCCTTGTGAAAGGCAAAGCCCGGCCGGATTCCAATAGGCAGCCGTAGCATCGTTTACACTGGCAGTCTGTGCTCCGCCCATGGAAAGCGCACGGGCGCCTACACCAATGGAAAGAAATTCATTACTGTATTTCGGTGTGCTGGTTTGTGCGTTAAGCAAAAACGGAAAGACAATAAACAGCAGTGAAAGAAATGGTCGGGACATTATTCGGTTTTTTATCTCTGCAAAACGGACTATGATACGTTTTAGTGCATCCTTTGTTTTCATTCTGAAAATTAAAACCCAAAAGTAACATAAGTTGTTTACCCCGGATAATACATTTGTACGAGTAATTAACGGAGGAATTTAATAAGGCGGGTGGAGCGAAGGCAGAGGTGAACAGGTTTTAACTGTGTTGAATTCTGAAGCACTGAAAAAATTATTTGTAATGGAACAAAGAATGAAGAAAGATAACCTGCCGCTGTTTGACTGAAATCATTTTTTACCGGTGACTCCTGTCACTAAATGCCTGTTTTCAGAAAAAGGACTTTTGCAGAGTAAAAAGTAATATCCGATGAAATTTAAAACTATTAAAACATTCGCTGCAGCGATAATTCTGATTCCTGTTTTAGCAACCGCACAGGTAACTGTTGAATGGGTAGATTATTCACAGGGCATAGGCATAGCCACAGACAACAGCAACAATGTTTATACTGCCTACTATGATTACAATCCGGCAGGCGATATTTATCTTACCAAAAGAAACTCTGCCGGTGTAGGACAATGGACAGCAAAATACGACCAGACCGATAACAGCAAATGGGAGAAAGCCACCTGGGTGCAGAGTGACCAGCAAGGCAATATCATTGTAAGCGGCACGCTGATGTCAGGATATTCCAATCCGGTGAACGCGGCCAGCATAGTGATGAAGTTTTCACCGGCCGGAACCTTGCTGTGGAGGGTGGTTTATGAAAATTCATTTGATGGATCATAGACTCAAAAGTGCCTGATTGACAAAGCCAATAATATCTATGTACTCGGCATGGGTTCGGGGCCCGGAGGATTCGTTACCAAAGTGAAAAAGTTTGACTCTAATGGTAACAGCCTATGGAACTACTTTGATAATGCCGGAATAGGGGCTGCCCAAAATTTTAAATTCACACCTGACAGCAATTTGGTGATTGTTTCCAGATCCATCTTCGGAAGCATTAATGGTTATGCCAAAATAGATCGTAACGGGAACAACATCTGGAGTTTTGCAGGAGTAAACAGCCTTACGGCCGGAGATATTTCGGGCGATGCTTTGGGCAATACTTTTTTAGTTCATGGTATTTACCAAAGCGGAGTAACCGGAAGTACACTGAAAAAGCTCTCTCCGAACGGAGCTTTGTTATGGTCAAAAGATTTTACAAACCTTTTGGCTTTCCGGGTAGAAACCGGCAGCGATAACAATCCTGTTATGAGCGGGTATCCTGTGCCAGGCTCTGGCGGGGCTGCCTTTCTGAAAACCGACCCTAACGGAAATCAGCTATGGTTTAATGCCGATGCCGACAGTATTTACAATTTCCTTTCGCATGCCATGATGAGAACAGATGCTCAGAATAACATTTACCTGGCAGCCGGTATTATGACCAATATGGGCATGTGTAAAGTAAACAGCAACGGAACCAATGCGTGGGCAATTGTTTTCGGAACAGGGTATTCGCAGGCCTTTACTTTAGGTACCGACAATCATGTTTATGTTACCGGAGGGGCAACTGCTAAACTGGTTCAGCCTTCGCCTCCTGTTTCCTGCAATCTTCCCGTTAATTTATCCGTTAGCAACATTACAGCAACCTCAGCCCGTGTTAACTGGACAGCCATTCCCGGAGTGATTCGCTATCATGTTTTCTACAAGAAATCCAATGAAACCACCTGGACCAAAAAATACATCAACGGAAGCAAAAGTTTTACGGTACTCAACAACCTTGAATGCGGCAGGCAATACAAATGGAAAATAAGGACGTTATGCGATACGGTGGGTCCTGATATTATTTCGGCTTTTTCGCCTGTGCAGTCTTTCAACACATTAAGCTGCCGATTGGCCGATGATTCGCAGAATGCACAGGCCGCTTACGACTTTCAGGTCTATCCGAACCCTGTGCATGATATACTGAAAGTGAGATCATCCGATTTATCAGACGAGACTGCTGAAGTGCATATTTACAACCTCATGGGCATACATATTTATTCAGGGATAATTTATAGCAACCGTGAATTTGCTGTGGATGTTTCGGCTTTGCAAAGCGGGGTTTACCAGTTAAAGATTACTTCAGGCACGATGAACAAATGCGTGCGTTTTGTCAAGCAATAAGTTTTTTTATCCAACATAATCCGTTTTAAGTTGAAAGATTATTTCAGCCGGGAAAGCAAGTGTTACACTAACTTCCCGTCTGCAAAAGGTAAGAGAAATTTGTTTCTCAACCTGCTGATTCCTCAATCTACCAGCGTAATATCAAACTGCACCAGGTCAATGAACTCCTGCACGCGGTCGTCCACCTCTTCCTGTTTCAGATTAAGCATGCGCTCCGTTCCGAATTTTTCTACACAGAAACTGGCCATGGCTGAGCCGTAAATGATTCCGCGTTTCATATTGTCAAACGAAATGTCTTTGGTTCGGGCCAGGTAGCCGATAAATCCTCCGGCAAACGTATCGCCTGCTCCGGTGGGGTCAAACACATCTTCGAGCGGAAGAGCCGGAGCAAAAAACACCTGTTCATTATGGAACAGCAATGCCCCATGTTCGCCTTTTTTAATAACGAGGTAACGCGGTCCCATTTTCAGAATTTTCTGTGCAGCCTTTACCAGGCTGTATTCATTGGCAAGCTGACGGGCTTCGGCATCGTTAATGGTAAGCACATCCACACGGGCAATGGCTTTCATCAAATCATCCCATGCAGTTTCCATCCAGAAATTCATGGTGTCCATTACCACTAGTTTGGGTCTTTCTTCCAGCCTGTCCATCACCTGCATCTGTATGCGTGGCATCAGGTTACCCAGCATCAGAAATTCACAATCCTGATAGCTGTCAGGAATTTCAGGATTGAAATCAGCCAACACGTTTAACTGTGTATCCAGCGTATCGCGGCTGTTCATATCGGCATGATAACGTCCGCTCCAGAAAAAAGATTTTTGCCCGGTTTTAATCTGCAACCCTTCAGTATTGATGCCATGGTCATGCAACTGGCGAATAGCATATGGCGGAAAATCATCGCCCACCACCGATACAAGATTTATTTTTTTGGTGAAGTAAGAAGCTGCCAGGGAAGCATAAGTGGCTGCTCCACCAATAATACGGTCTGTTTTTCCAAAAGGTGTTTCTATAGCATCAAACGCTACGGTTCCAACAACAAGTAAGCTCATAAGTGTTCGGGATTCGTTCTGTTTCTTTCCGCGCACAAAGCTAATTATTCATTCGCCAATGAGAGTTCCGAAATTAGCCGCCTGTAAAAAATGAGTACACAAGCATTCAGCACGGAGGGTATATCCAAAGAAGAAAAATACCGTTTGCTGCTTCAGCAGGCAGCAGCTTTAACTGAAGGCGAGATGGATTTAACAGCCAACCTTGCCAATCTTTCGGCTTTGATTCAGGAAATTTTCCGGTTTCACTGGACTGGTTTTTATTTAGTGAAAGAAAAAGAAGGCAAGCCCGAATTGGTGCTGGGCCCGTTTCAGGGGCCGGTTGCCTGCACCCGGATTGGCTACGGAAAAGGAGTTTGCGGAACGGCATGGAAAGAGAAAAAAATTTTAAGGGTGGATGATGTGAATCGGTTTCCCGGTCATATAGCCTGCAGCCCGCTTTCGAAATCAGAAATTGTAGTCCCTGTTTTAAAAAACGAAATAGTGATGATGGTGCTTGATATTGACAGCGATCAATTCAACCGGTTTGATACCACTGATGAAAAGTATCTTCGCCAGTTAGCAGAACTCATCAGCAAAATTTTATAGAAAATGTTATTCAGGCAACGTGCACTTCTTTTTTTAATGACGATGCTTTCTTCCTGTGCCAACAGGGTGGCCCCTGAGGGAGGAGCTAAAGACTCAGCCCCTCCAAAACTCATTTCCTCACAGCCTGAAAATTTTTCTCATTCTTTTCAGGGAAGCGAAATCACACTTCAGTTTGATGAATATATTCAATTGCTTGATGCCGAGAAGCAAATCATTGTTTCACCATTGACGGATGAAAAGCCGGAGATTACAGCAAGTAAAAAAACACTGAAGGTAAAATTCAAAAAACCGTTACACGCAAACACCACTTATACCATCAGCTTCGGGAATGCCGTTGCCGACATACATGAATCAAATGCCCTGACCGGTTTTCGTTTTGTTTTTTCAACCGGAAGTTTTGTGGATTCGCTTTCCATTGCCGGAATCATTGCCGATGCTTTTACCCTTCAGCCCGCTGGTGATGTTACCGTTATGCTGTACAACAACAATGATGATTCATTGCCCTATCACTCCCGCCCTGCTTACATCACTGTTTCTGATGCAGCCGGAAATTTCAAATTTGAAAACTTAAGCGCGTCCACATTCAAACTTTTTGCCCTGAAAGACAAAAACAACAATTACCTCTACGATCATCATGAGGAAACAATTGCCTGGGCTGATGAACCTGTAAAAGCAGGTGATTCTGTTCTGCATGCGTTACTCCTCATTAAAGAATTACCCAAAAAGACTAAGTTGCTTAATGTCATTGCCGCAGAACCGGGAAAGGCAATACTGGCATTCAACAAAAAAGCGAATGTGGAACTGAAAGCAAAAAGCGGAGTTGCTTCATGGCATTCCTACTCATTTAACCAAACAGGCGATTCCATTACTGTATGGATGGCTGATACCCTGAATGATTCTTTAAATGTTTACCTGTATGAAAACAATCAGCTTTTTGATTTGGTTTCTTTGGCTTTGAAAAAACCTGCATCCATCAAACAACAGAAATCAACAATGCTGCCGTTTACGGTTTCCGTAAAAGCATTTCGGCCCGGAGAAAAAATAAGTTTCACTGCATCCCATCCGCTGCAGGAAACAAATCCTCAACTCATTAAAATTATAACTGATTCTGCAGAAAATCATTTGCAGAATCTGAAAACCGAATCAGAAACATACTGCGTTTCTGACTTTATGGTTATGACTGAAAAAAAATACGAACTATTACTGCTGCCCGGAGCAATGAAAGATATTTATGGCAGGACTAACGACACACTGAAAGTTCCTGTCAAAGTGCTGAGCGAAAAAGAAACCGGTTCGCTTTTCATTCAGCTAAACAATGTGTACCCCCATCCATTATTGATTTCATTAGTGAATGATAAAGAACAAAGCATACGCGATACCGTTCTTACAGGAAGCACCCCTGCTGTTTTTTTCAGCTACCTGCCGGCAGGAGTGTATAAACTGAAAGCCGTGGAAGACTGCCATCAAAACGGAAGATGGGATACTGGAGATTACCTGAAAAAACAGAAGCCCGAAAGAGTAACATATTTCAAAGAGCCTGTTACCATCCGTGCCAACTGGGATGTAGAAACTACCTGGAAGCCTGAATTTAAATGAATAGAAAGAAAGTTATCCGTTTCCTGTTGCTTATTCTGTTACCGGTGCTGTTTATCATAACAGCCTGCAATATCATCATCAGCCGGTTTGCCAGCGACAAATTGTATAGCCGCATGGAATCCATTCCTGAAAATAAATGCGGATTGATGCTGGGCACAAGTAAGTATATTGCTAAAGGCAAACCGAATCCTTATTTCATTGCCCGAGTGAAAGCGGCTTCTGCTTTATTTCATTCAGATAAAATTCGTTACCTTATTATCAGCGGAGATAACCGTCATGTAAGTTACAACGAGCCGCGCGAAATGCGCAGAGCGCTGGTGGCCGAAGGTGTTCCGGATAGTGTAATCTATTCGGATTATGCCGGTTTCCGGACCTTTGATTCGGTTATCCGCGCCAAAGAAATTTTCGGACAAACAAAAATCACCATCATCACCCAGCCGTTTCACAACATGAGAGCTGTTTTTATTGCCAAACACTTCGGCATTGATGCCATCGGGTTTAATGCGGAAGATGTTAGTGCTGCCCATGGATTTAAAACACAGTTGCGCGAAGTGTTTGCCCGCACCAAGGTATTCCTCGATATTTACATCCTGAAAACAAAACCGAAATTTCTTGGAGATAAAATTGAAATTCCTGAATAACCATGACTGAAGAATCCATCCATTCGCAGAAAGCGCCTGAGCCAGTAGGCCTTTATCCACATGCCAAACGCGTTGGCAATCTCCTCTTTCTTTCCGGTGTAGGCCCGCGAGAGAGAGGTTCTGAAAAAATTCCCGGAGTTGAACTGGATGCGCAGGGCAACATTATGAGCTATGATATAGAAGCGCAGTGTCATTCTGTTTTTAAAAATGTTCGCGCCATCCTTGAAGATGCCGGCAGTAGCTGGAATAAAATAGTGGATGTAACCGTATTTCTCACCAACATGAAAGACGATTTTCCTGTTTACAACAAACTGTGGGCAGAGTATTTCAAAGACAATCCTCCCTGCCGCACCACGATTGAAATCAACTGCCTGCCCACACCAATAGCCATCGAACTGAAAGTAATTGCCACCTTATGATACGTATGTTTTACAAGCCAACCTGTTCTACCTGCCGCACTGCCTTGGCTTTGCTGAAGAACAATACGAATGAAAAAATTGAGATTCTGGAATATCTCATCGAAGTTCCTTCAGAAGATGATATCCGCAGCCTGCTGAAAATGCTGGGTGTAAAAGCAGAGCAATTAGTCAGAAAAAAAGAAAAGTTATTCAAAGAAAAATTTGAAGGAAAAAAAATTTCGGATGAGCAGTGGATTAAAATCCTTCATAGAAATCCCATCCTGATTGAGCGACCGATTGTTATTAAAGGAAGAAAAGCCATTCTGGGCCGGCCGGCCGGAAAGGTACTTGATATTCTTTAAGCAATGGTACTTATCATTTATGCCCATCCTGATCCGCAGAGCTTCAATCATGCTATATTAGAAACTACAACATCCTTATTAAGGACAAACGGAAAATCATTTCAGGTAGTTGATCTTTATGCCGTAAATTTTAATCCGGTAATGAGCGCTAAGGAAGTAAAAGGTGCGCTGAGCGAGGAAACAAAGCACTATCAGCAACTCATAAAAAAATCCACATCCATCATCTTTATTTTTCCGGTATGGTGGTTTCGGGCCCCGGCCATTCTTGAAGGATTTTGCGATAAGGTATTCACTCCCGGTTTTGCTTACCGTTTCAAAAAAATTATCGGAATTTATGGCATTCCGCTACCCATGCTGCGCGATAAAACAGTACGGGCATTCATTACACATGGCGCTCCGGCATTGCCCGTGAAGACTATTTATTTTAATGCCGTGAAATACCGTTTTCTGCTGGGTTTTCTGAGTTTCAGCTTTTACCTTTTCCGATGCCGGATTTTTCAGTTCTGGGCGGTTCCGTTTGTAAGTGATAAAAAACGCAAAAGTTACCTAAGAAAAGTTTCCTCTGTAATCAGTAAGCTTTAGCCGCATAACTAAAAGTTGTATTTGTATCCCAATCCAAAATTGTATTCGGTAACCGGATCGTTCACCTGAACTTCCTTGTTGATCATATAAAAAACATTCAGGCTGTGAAACTTGCTGAGTTCGTAATCGAACCCGGCCATATAGCGAAGGTTATCAACAAATTTTTCTTTGATGCCAAGCTGATAAAAAATTTCAGCGCTGATAAAAGGCGTGTATCTTTTTTCGAGGCTATAGCGGGCTGTTACCTTACTGCGGATATATTTTGAAGGAATTTTTCCGTTTTCGCTGGTATTTATATCGCGGTATTGCACCTGATACCTCAAGCGGGGTGTGATGGATATTTTTTTAATCCGGAGACGGTAGCTCACATCGGCCATGTACCGGTGCCGAATGCTGTAAAAATTATCCGTTCTTTTTCTATTAATAAAACGGTAGCTTACTCCTGCACTCCACCGTTTGGCAAAACGGTAATCAACCCCGGCTTCGGTAAAAACAGTACCGGCTTCGCTTAAATTCTCATTTAACCGTACTTCCTGTGCAAGGGTTGCCGAAAATTTTTTATTGAACCGCTTTTCAACCGCTGCGCTAAGCCATAAACCGGCATCTTTCTGCTGAGCGCTGACGGCAGGCGGCTTTACCATCAGAAAAATAATCAGGATGATGCTATTCTTCATAATAAAAGACATGAATCTGGGCGGCATCTCTTAAAAAATCAATTCTTCCGATGGTAACATGATTCACTTTGATCCCCAGCCGTTTTTCAAGATCGGCAATCAACTCATTTCTTTTTTCAGGTTTAATCAATTCAATGTTTTCGTACATCACTATTCTCGAAACCTCCTTTTTCATCAGAAGTTTGCTTTCAAGCAGATAAGTAATTGCGATGATGATTAAACTAAGTAATGCTAAATCATCCCAGCTGCCTTTGGTAACAGAGTTAATTAATCCCATGGCAATACACAGGAACATGTAAGTCATGTCTTTAATGCTGATGTCTTCGGTACGGTAACGCAGCATGGCAAACACTGCAAATAATCCGAAAGCTGCTCCCATACTCATTTCCACCTTATTCAGAAAATAAGTGATGAAAAAGATGATGATATTAAAGATGAAAAAGGTAAATACATTTTCACGACTGCGGTAGATGGGGAAATAAATGAACCGGATCAGCACAAACACGGCAATAAGGTCAACCGCTAAACGCTGAAAAAACTTAATGGATAATTTATCGAAGAGCTGAAATGATTTTTCAACTTCTTCAACGGGCAGGTCTTGAAGCAGTATCATGTTCTATTTTTCTTATTTGAAGTAAGCGGGGTTTAAAGTTATTCTGTCTGATACCCGATACGGTATTAATCATACCGATACAGTATTTACTGACGGCTCCTTCGAGCAAATGGCTTTGTTTTAACAACGCAGCAAAAGAAGAACGGTGAGTTCTGTTTTGTTTTATCTCGGCAATTACCAAATTGTTCGATTCGTATCTGTTCCCATTTCGCTCCGAAACAAGTCCTACATCAATGGTTGCTCTTTCAGGCAAGGATTGGTGAACAAGTGTGATTCGATTAAAAGATATCATTAATTGCGGAACAAAATCCGATGATTTTACGGGCATTTGTTTTTCGAGAAAAGCGGCTGGCTCACCCTGAAGAGAATAAGCAATGTCGGGCTGTTTAATACGGTATTTGACCGTCCGTTCACGGTTAGTTTTAACTTTCACTTCGAAGAAGGTAAGATTACTTTCAACATACTTTCTGAAGCGTATTTTAAAGCGATTGCCCCGCCCATACTGGTGGCGGTGATAAAGCTGCAAATCGGGGGTATCAAAATAAAGTGAATCATACTGGCAGATTCTTTTATGATTTACCTCCAGAATGCTGTAATCATTTTTGAGCTGATGAAATAATTCAGGAAGCCAGGCCGTATGGAATGTGTATTTACGATCATAACGATCCATGAGCGACACATTGTCCATTTCGGCAAGTGAAATGCTTTTAAACGACTGAAGAATTTCATTCATATTTTCCATTCAATACGTGTAGAGGTATTTTTTGGATGAAATCAGTTTATCGCTGCCGTCATACGTTTTACGCTCAGTCCTCATTCCGTTTTTATCGTATGTAAAGATGACTTTGCGGAGAAGTTTTCCCTCGGCACTGTAAGTCAATTCACTGGTTTTTTCTCCTCTGGAGTTACGGATAAATTTTGTACGTTCCATGACTTGCCCGCCCGCAGAGTAAAGGGTTTCTTCCCTTTTGTTGTTTTCCTCATCATAAACCGTAATCGTTTTGCTGACTACAGAACCCTTTTCATTGTAAATAACGGTTTCGACAGGCAATCCGTTTTTATTCAGCTTAAAACTTTCATGCAATTTAAAACTTCCGTCTTTGCCGAATTCTTTTTTTTCAATGACATTGCCGTTGCTGTCGTAACGCTCGAAGGAGTCGGTAATTTTTTTCTCCTGTCCGTTTATCATTTCAATATTCTCTATGGTTAAGGATTTGATGTTATACTTTTTAATATCCTTTTTGCTCTGAGCAGATAATTGCGCAGCAAGGAACAGAAACAGGAAAAGAAAAGGCAGACGCATGAATCCTTTATTTGATGATAGTAAATGTACCGGCATCAACCGTTTCCTTGTTTTTACTGATGGTAATGTTTTTAATAACTGCTTTGGTTCCTGCCAGAGTGGTATCGTCTGAATAGACATAAACTTTGTAATCGCCTTTACGCAGGTATTTGAATTCAAAACGTCCTTCATAATTAGCACGCGTGCGGTCGCCATAGCTGATGTCATCTCCGTAAATGACGTAAACCCATTCATCGGCACCGGGGTATTCGCCTAGAAGTACCACCTGTGAGGCATTGTAATCCTGCACATGAACATACCCGGTGATGGACGAGTTGCCGCCTTCGCCCGGTCCCTTACGGCAGGAAGTTGCCATCAGGATTGTAAACAGCAAAACGGGGATGATTGATTTCATTGTTATAAGCTTAAAGGTTTGGGGTCATTAAAAAACCACAACCATAAAAGGTTGTGGTTGCAAAGATGTTTAAATTCAAATTTGGTTTAATGTTGAATTAATGTTGCGGAGCATAAACAAGCCGGATTGATTTTTGAAAATCTCCGGCTTTGAATGAAAGCATGTAAACACCGGCTGCTAATGATGTCTTTGAAATATCCATACTTACTGTATGATTGCCCGGCTGCATCATTTCCAGTGGAGGAGTTACTTCCATCATTTTTTGACCTGTAACGGAGAATAAAGTCATGCTTACGGCAGAAGCCTTTGGTAAATAATAATCAATCAGTGTTTCATGTGTCATCAGTGTCGGATATACTGAAACTGTTGGCGCAGTTATTCCGGGTATCGGGTCAGCAGAAAGGGTAAGAAAATGAGCAATCAAAGTATCGGAAGCATTCAGCATTACCTGAGCATTTGAGGTAGTATTGTTGGGCAGGAAGGATTGTGAATTAGCGCTCCACGAAACGAATTGAAAATTCGGATAAGCCATTACATCCAGTTTGGTTTCAATGCCACCGAAATACTGACCGGTGAAGGGAAGCTGGGTAGAGTTTAAGGTAAGCGAGTTTAATTTTAAATCAGCGGCACCGGCAGGATCGGTCAATAGAGTAATTTCATGCGGGCCATTAAGCTGATAACAGTTAATCCATCCGTTAACTAATAAACTGCAACGGTTGGTAATGAAGGTACGAAGTGATTGATAATTATTCCACCACTGGCTGTAACTTCCACCCCACCGCTGAACCTGACCGGTCATTTCAGGGGCAATTAGATTGGCGGTGCTGTCGAGCTGAGCCAGCATGTTATCACAACTGAAGGTGGTATTCCACAAATCATGCTGACGGGTGATGTAGTATTGGTTGAAACCGGGGTTAGTGCGAAGTTTATTCAGCATCTTAATGTGTGAATCTTTATAAACATTTCCGAAGTTTACGAGAGTTTCCACATCGCAAGGTGCGGCTGCAGCGGTTGTATTGGGTATTCCGGTATAATTGATATAGTGCCCCCAGGTAGCATCATTATCCCATAAAATATATCCCCATTTCAGGTGCGTGCCCGTACTGTCCAGACCTCTCCACCAACCCGTATTCCAGTTCAGCCAGTCTTTACACACCGAAAACATATTTACCAAAACATAATCCACAAGGCTTTCGACTTCCAAGCGGTCGTAAACATACTGGTAGTTGGCGGGGTTAGCCAAATTGTTAGACATAATGTAATTGTAAAGATTATCAAAATCATTAAAAGCCGCCTGTCCGCCATATTCTGCCCATGTATTGCCCCATGTTTCCAGAAAATAAAGATGGAATTTATCCTGTCCGTAATAAAACTCCGTGTTATCATGATCATCAGGGTTGTCGCGCAGGTCGTAAACCCCCCAGTAGGTTCCGTTAATATAAGCTACGCATTTAGCGCCTCTGCGAACATCTAAGTGCATATTACCTGACAAGGCAAGATTATGCAGAAAGGCATCGCGCATGTGGGCAGCACTTCCGGTCCAATTGGTATTGGTCGGATAATTATCATCCCCTGCAGCCCGCAACATTACACGTTGATAATTATCGCGGGTTGAGGTTTGAAAAAGCTGATGTTCTACGGAGTGGTTGTAGCCCATCTCATCGCGCGATACAAAATCAAGACTACGGTGTGCATTAGCCCATGAGTCCTGCCCATGACGGTTAAATTCTCCGTAGGTACTGGCCTTTCTGGTTCCGGTTAAATCAAAATATTCGAACGTACCGTGTGGTTCTAAGCTACCGCTCCCGTTAGCAAGAGTTGTCAATTGATTAGCAGCAATGGAAACAACAGGAACAGTGTGAGACACATTGATAAAGTAAGTGGCAAAATCAATAAAGCTGGGAAGTATTCCTGCATTGGTGGTAAAAACCCTGGCTTTTAAAACCTTGGTGGATGTAATGCTGATAGGCGTTGTATAAATAGGAGAAGTGGTAGTCGGCAAGGTACCGTCAAGTGTATATCTGATGTCGGCATTTGTTTCGTTGGTAGAAATGGCAACGGTTACACTGCCGGGGTAAAATCCAGCGGCTAAGCTGAAGCTTGGTTTTTTCGCATAATCATCATAGGGGGTGGCAGTATTGTTGGAAGCATTGGGAGTAGGACTTGTAAAGATGCTCCAGGACGATAAGCCGTTTTGCGTCCGGCCATAGGAGTGGCCTAATTGTGTTTTCTTTAGTTTTTTGTAGTCCACAATAGTACCTGAAGGATTGGAAAAGACTACAAACTCCTGAGTGTTTTTTGTTTGCTTCAACTTGAAGTTGGTATGGTAATGAGGAGGCGCCACTTCATTTCTGCCGGATGCCCAAATTCTTAAGAATCCATTACCTGCAATGGTTGTTCCCTGAGGAAATGACCATTTCATATTGTTAAGCGAATCGTCACTAAGGTAATAGCCGTCAAGCGTAAATGCTGATGTGCCGGTATTGTACAGCTCAATCCAGTCTTCATAATCGCTGTGATTGTCAACAAACTGACTAAGATTGGAGGCAGAAAATTCGTTAATGACTACCTGTGCTTTGATGGTAGCCATAAAGCAGCAAAAACTGATAAACAGTGTAATAGGTTTTTTCATAATTGAAGAATTAATCGGTTCAAAAAGTTTTAAATTAAGGGTCGCTAATTTACAATTTCTTAACATTGGTCAATGGTGCACCATGAACAAATTAGATTAATCCAAATTCAGGTTATTTTTAAAACTTACTCTTTTTCGCTTTCAAATCCTTCATCAATCATTAAATAGTTTGATTGTGCGGCTTCAACAGCCAGCTCATCGCATCGTTCGTTTAGGGGATGATTATTATGTCCTTTTATCCATTTAAATTTTATAAAATGGCCATTGGCGGCTTTTAAATAACGAAGCCAAAGGTCTTTGTTTTTTTTTCCTTTGAAACCGGTTTTAAGCCAGTTATTCAGCCATCCTTCCTCAATGGCTTTAACAACATACTGCGAATCGGAATAGATGGTAACCGTCTGTTCCGGTTTTTTTAAAAGTTCCAGAGCAGCAATGACGCTCATCAGTTCCATTCTGTTGTTGGTGGTTAAACGGTAACCCTGCGAAATTTCTTTACGGTGGCTGCCTGAAATCAATATAGCCCCAAAACCTCCGGGGCCGGGATTTCCGCGTGAAGAACCGTCAGTATAAATTACAATCCCGCTCAATTTTTCTTAGATGCCAACATTTGTTCTGAACAGTTTAACTGCTATAGCAAGCAATATAAAACCAAACACTTTCTGCACTACGCCTATTCCGGTAGGGCCAAGCAGTTTTTCAAGAAACCTAAGATTCTTCAAACACAAATAGACAATAATAAGGTTTAAAACAATGCCTATGATTATTTCCATTGTTTCGTATTCGCTGCGCAGAGAAAGCAGCGTTGTCATGGTTCCGGCTCCGGCAATCAGCGGAAAAGCAATGGGAACAATAGAAGCGGTTTCGGGCAATTCGTTTTTGTGAATCTTAATACCGAGAATCATTTCAAGCGAAATGAAAAACAAAATAAATGCACCGGCAATGGCAAAGGAGCTGATGTCAAGCCCGATGAGTTTTAAAATGCTTTCTCCCAGAAACAGAAAAAGTAACATGATTAAAAGAGAAGTTAAGGTTGCCTTTTCGGGATGAATGCTTCCAGCTCTTCTCCGTATCTCTATTACCACAGGTATGCTTCCCACAATATCAATCACGGCAAACAAAATCATGCTTACGGTTACTATGTTCTTAAAACTGATTTCCATTGGATGGATGGCAAATATACGGGTTGCTTCCTGCTCTGTTTTTTTACCCGGCTACAAATGGATTATTCTTTTTCTCAAAACCTATACTTGTAGGAGGTCCATGTCCCGGAAAAACTTTGTAATTGTCAGGCAACCTGTAGAGTTTTTGAGAAATACTTTGAATTAATGTATCATAATTGCCACCGGGCAAATCGGTTCTGCCAATGCTCATCTGAAAAAGCACATCCCCGGCAATAACAAATTGCTGCTCATCACTTACAAAACACAAACTTCCCGGACTATGTCCCGGAGCGTGAATTATTTTAAGAATTGAATTTCCAAATTTCACTACTTCCCCTTCGTTCAGATAAGCAAAGGGCTCAGGAGATGGTTCGCAATAAATTCCATACGAAGGACCATAATCTGCTACTGCTCTTAAAAGTGGTATCTCCAGAAAATTTAATTCAAGCTGCAGCTTCCATTCTCTTGCAACAAAAGCATTTCCCAGAACATGGTCTATATGACAGTGTGTATTGATGAGTTTTAGCGGCTTAAGGTTTTGTGATTTTATGTAATCCTTCAAAATCTGCTGCTCTTTTTGATCGTAACATCCCGCATCAATAATGATACACTCACTTGTTTCGTCAGATAAAACATAAGTATTCTCGGCAAACGGATTGAAGGTAAATTTTTCAAGGTGGATCATGCGGGCAAAAGTATGGGCAAAAAAAAAGGCCTGCGGGCGCAGGCCTGTAAACTAACCCCAAATAGTTTGTTGAAGTATGTGGGGGAGAACATTCCCTTATTTCAGCGGACGCTTCCGCCTATTCTCCCCCCTCTTCAATTTTTTATACTCCGACTCCGGTTACTACAACTACACCGCCAGTTTCCGTTCTCTCAATGGTGTAATTTCCGGATTCGTAGATGCTTTTTGCTTCGTTGTAAGCATCCGGATTTTCAAATTCAAAATCAGCTGAAAACTGATCTGGTGTTGCGATTGATCCTAACGCTATCAGGATCGCGATAATTAATTCCATCATGTTGTTATGTGTGTTTTATTTTCTGATGGAATTGAACGCAATGATAGAGGCCGGGTTCAGACAAAATGGGGTCAAAACTTACATCACAGTAACATCATAAAATCTATACCTTTGGATTGCCTATTTTATATTGAACACTGATTATCAATTACTTATCAATATTATGCAATGAAAAATCTGATTGAAATATCTGAACTAGTAACAGGTTTTATTACATGGGATGCTTTAAAAATGTTGTTCCGGGATAAGGGAGCCGACCAAAAAAGCATGCTTTTTCTGGACGGGTTGCTTCAGCACCGGTGGAAAACTGACGAATCGGCATCTGCAGAACTTTATCAGGCAAAGGCAGATGATAAGCGATATCAGATGCTGAAAAGCAGAATTCGGAAACGCCTGCTAGATTTAATTTTTACCCTGGACATTACCTCTAAAATAAAAACCGCGTATTACCGGGAGCTGATAAAATGTTATCGTCTGTTATTTGCCGCCAACCAGCTATTTGTATTAGGAAAAATCTCTCTCACCTTTGATTTGCTTAAATCTGCCGAAGCCGTTGCCGCTAAATACCAGTTTACATCTTTACGGATAATAGCACTTCAACAATTGCGCGAATTGCATGGATACATGGGCAACATGAAGGACTTTGAAAAAACTTCCACTGAACTTTTAAATTTAACGGAAATAAACAGTAATGAAATCCTGCTCGATGGTATAGATTTTCAATTCCGAATTATGGTGCGGGGAATTCTGGGAAAGGCGGGAACTTCAAAATTCGATCCCGAATCTCAGATTAAAACTGCAAAAAGCATTTTTGAAAAATCCAAAATCAAAAGCCACCGCATGTATGCTGCCTATCACCGGGCACACATTTATTATTACCATTTAAAAAAAGACCACAAAAGCGTTTTAAAACAGTGTCTTCAATTTGAACATTACCTGCTGCGCGGGCAAAAGTTTACCGATATGGCGCTGGTTGCCGAAGTGGCATTACAAAAATTAGATACATGTATTTTTCTAAGGGATTTTAAAACCGGCAAACTAAGTGCAATCCAATGCGATTCACTTTATAGAAGAGGTAATTATAATCGTCTCATCTATCAGCAATACTATTTTCTGCTCTGCCTGCATACCGGTCAAACAGAAGAAGCAATAAAAGTTTTTCAGGAAGTAACCGGTGATTCATCTTTTAAAAAATACCCTGAAGAGCGCATTGAGCGATGGCGGATTTTTGAAGCGATGCTCAATTATATTTCTCCTGATGGGAAACTACGTAAGTTTCATATTCACAAGTTTCTTAACGAAGTTCCAATTCTAAGTCATGATAAAGCAGGATTTAATCTTTCCATTATAATCGCTCAGATATGCTTGCTTGTAAAAAGAGGTGAATTTGACCGGGTGATGGATAAATTTGATTCCCTGAGAAGCTATCTGAAGCGTTACATCACTTTGAAGGAAAACCCGCGCAGTTATTATTTTATCAAGTTGATGCTGATGCTTATTAAAAGCGATTTTAATGTAAAAAAGTGCAGAACGGCATCCGCAAAATATCTTGAATTTATCAATGCCGAATCGGCTACCGGCCAGCAGGTTCTTGACACTATGGAGATTATTCCTTACGATATGCTGTGGCTGAGTTTGCTTGATAATATAGAGAAACAGCAAATTGCCTTGTCAGCAAAAAAGAGATAACATTGCCGAATAATAATTTATGCTGCTCATCAGGCCCGCAACCCTTGACGATGTAAAGCACATCACGGCTATTTACAATGAAGCTATTTTAAACACTACAGCAACCTTTGATACCGAAGAAAAAAGCATTGAAGACAGAATGAGTTGGTTTAAGGCACATGACTCAAAGCACCCTGTGTTATGTGCTGAAACAGATAATCAGGTAGTAGGCTTTGCTTCGCTTTCTCCCTGGAGCGACCGTTGCGCTTATCAATTGACCAGCGAAGTTTCTGTTTATGTATCACCCGGCTATCGAGGTATAGGCATCGGAAAACGATTATTGGAACAGTTGGTTTTTCAGGCCGAAAAAACAGGGATGCATTACTTACTTGCCAGAATAACCGAAGGCAATGAAGCCAGTTTGCATTTGCATGCTCAATACGGATTCAGGCATGTTGGTGTAATGACTCAGGTGGGTTACAAGTTCGGTAAATTCCTGAATGTACATCTCATGGAAAAAGTGTTTTTTAACAAAACGCTTTAAAGTATTCCTGCAAGATCTTGAGTTGGTCTGATTCCAGATCCGGGGTTTTCAGAAATAACAATTTTTCCATTCTGATACATCAGCCCGTCAAACGGATCGTTTTTTATGAGTAATGGACCATCCAGATCATACCAATCGGCCAACGAAATTAATTGAGCCGCAGCGCTGCATCCGCATGAACTTTCACTCATACAGCCTATCATAATTTTCAGATTTCTATTCCGTGCCTCCTTGATAATCTGAAGTGCCGGATAAGCTCCACCGCATTTCATCAATTTGATATTGATGCCATGATAGCTTCCTGTAATCTTCTCAAGGTCATCGAGGGTTTGAAATGATTCATCGGCAATAAGAGGAACCGGGCTGTTTTTAAAAATCTTTTCCGGAACTATTACTCCTTTTTCAAATGGCTGCTCCACCAGCTTTACGTTCATTGCCTTCAACCAATGTAAAAGTTCAAGTTTATCTTCTGCCGGCTCCCAACTCTGATTGGCATCAATGACCACCGGTTTATCCGTAAACTTTCTGATCAGACTGATTACTTTTTTCTCATTCCTGTTTGAGGTTTTGATTTTCAAAATTGGCATTATCTCTGTTTCCGGCAACTTATCAATGAGTTCCTCTTCACTGCTGATACCGATGGTAAACATTCCTTTCGCGGTAAATTCTTTGCTCAGGCCAAGCCATTTGTATAATGGCATTTTATGCTTCTTCGCAATCAGATCGTGCCATGCCATATCCACTGCAGCCAAAGCCGGATAACAGACTGGTGAAAATCTTTTTAATGCATTGTGCAACTGCTCCGCAGAACCGGATTTTAAAACTTCGGGGTTAATTTTTGCTACATAATCCTCAATCATTTGCTGACTGACATCCAGATAAGGAGGCAGAGTTGCTTCTCCATATCCCGAAAAATTTCCATCACTAACAGAAACAAAAATACAAGGTGTTGAATCCCTTTCTCCATGAGCAATACGGAATGGTGTCTTAAACATCAAGCTGTAACGCATAGTTTTAATCCTTAATTCCATCCTGTTTGTCGGGTCAAAAATATATCTATTTTCGCCCGTCAACTTAAAACACAGGTATGAGCAAACAACACGAAAAGCAATTGAAAGATTTCATGCAGGTAGTTATTTCCCGCAATCCCGGAGAACCTGAATTTCATCAGGCGGTTCAGGAAGTAGCCGAAAGCGTTATTCCTTTTCTTGAGGAAAACAAAAAGTACAAGGATGCCAAAATTCTTGAGCGCATAGCCGAGCCTGAGCGCGTGCTTATTTTCCGTGTTCCGTGGATGGATGACAAAGGCAACTTTCAGATTAATCGGGGATTTCGTGTTCAGATGAACAGTGCATTGGGCCCTTACAAAGGCGGGCTTCGCTTTCATCCTTCCGTATATCTCGGCATTTTGAAGTTTCTTGCTTTCGAGCAGGTTTTTAAGAACAGCCTTACCACGTTACCCATGGGTGGTGGCAAAGGCGGAAGTGATTTTGATCCGAAAGGAAAATCAGATAATGAAGTGATGCGTTTCTGCCAGAGTTTTATGACAGAATTATACAGACATATTGATGCTGATACAGATGTGCCGGCAGGCGATATTGGCGTGGGCGGAAGAGAAATCGGTTATCTGTTTGGCCAATACAAGCGCCTTTCCAATGAGTTTACCGGAGTGCTAACCGGTAAAGGATTGCCTTTTGGCGGCAGTCTTATCCGTCCGGAAGCAACAGGATATGGCTGTGTTTATTTTCTGCAGGAAATGCTCAGCACAAAAAATGATTCGCTCGAAGCCAAAATTGTTTCCATCTCTGGTTCCGGTAATGTTGCTCAATATGCTGCCGAAAAGGTGATGCAGTTAGGAGGCCGTGTTGTTACCATGTCCGATTCCGGTGGATTTATCTATGATAAAAACGGAATTGATGGCCGGAAACTTGCCTGGATTTTTGAATTGAAAAACGAAAAGCGCGGTCGAATCAGCGAGTATGCCAAGCGGTTTAATGCCGAATATCATGAAGGTAAAACGCCATGGAATGTTCCATGCCATGTGGCCATACCCTGCGCTACGCAAAACGAAGTTACAGGGGCTGATGCAAAAGCGTTGGTAAAAAACGGATGCCAGGCTGTTGCCGAAGGCGCCAACATGCCATGTACCCCTGAGGCTGTTGAAGTATTTCTGAAAAGCAAAGTGTTGTTTGCCCCGGGCAAAGCGAGCAATGCAGGCGGTGTGGCTGTATCAGGATTGGAGATGAGTCAGAATTCCATGCGTCTGTCATGGACACGGCAGGAAGTTGACAGTAAGCTGCATGAAATCATGAAGCGCATACATGAAACCTGTACTCAGTTCGGTCGCGAAAACGGAGCCATTAACTACGTTAAAGGAGCGAACATTGGCGGCTTTGTAAAAGTGGCTGATGCCATGCTTGCTCAGGGGCTTGTTTAAGGAAGCGGTTACATGCCCATATCCATATCCTGCATCTGATTTCGGTTGTTCTTCCTTCTGAAGATGGATGTATCAAATTTTCCGAAACGGTAACTGAAATTCAGGCGGAAAATCTGTGCATCGCGTTTGCGAACGCTGTTCTGAATGTAAAAAGCCGTTTCGCTGTGAACATCATTGGTTCTGGTTTTGAAAATATCAGAAACCGAAAGCGAGAGTGAAGCCGCATTGTCTTTCATAAACTCATACTTCAAAGCTGCATCAACACTGTAAGAAGGGTTTACATATCCCTGAACCGTTGATTGCGGCCCCCACATCCATGGTGGCCCCTGCCGGTTGCTGCTGCCTTGTACAAGGGATGCTTTAGACTGATAATCTCCACTTAGCTGAAAACTGAAGTTTTTAGGCAGTTTAAAGTTCATGGTTGATTTGGCAGTCCATGAAAAACGTTCTGTTTTCAGATTACTTTCCACATTGCTGCTGTTAATCACCGATTGATAAAGATTAAGGTTAGCGCTTGCATCAAACCAGTTGGTAAATGCATATTGCAAAGTAAACTCCGCTCCGTAAGCATGACTTGAACTGGCATTTACATAGGTACTAATAAGCATCTCTTTCTGAAACAAAGAATCAAATTCAAACTGAATGTAACGGCTGATTAAGCCGCTGGTATTCCGCCAGTATGCTGTGGCCAGAAAACTGCTTCTGCGGTTAAATGACCTTTGAAATGACAACTCAACGGAATTAGAAAACTCCGGTTCAAGATCAGCGTTGCCCCGGCTCAGGTTAAGCGAATCGGAATAATCGGTATAAGGAATCAGTTGAAAAAAGGATGGGCGGTTTATCCTTCTAGAATAGTTAGCCTGAAGATTAACCTTGTCATTGAGCTTGTAGCTTACTGCTCCGCTGGGGAAAAGACTGAACGGAAATTTATTATCAAACTTTTTTTCCGATTCAATCAGTTCTCCTTCATAGAAGGAGCTTTCCATTCGAAGTCCGGCCTGAAATCCTAACTTGCTGTTAAGCTGATCAGAAATTACTGCATAGCCGGCATACACCTGATCTATAAATTCGTAATTGTTACTTGAGGCCGGCAGAAAAACATATTCATCAAGTGCTGTGTTAAAGATAAAATTGTTATTCAGACTTTCATAATTTCTGATAGCAGCTCTTATTCCCGACTCTATTTTTATTTTCTCGCCTATCTTATCGGTAAAATCAACCTGTGCGGTCACAAAATCATTTTGTCCTTTATTGTATTGACGCTGCAAAAGGTCAGGCGATAAAGCGGCATGAAAAGCATCAAAGTATTTTGTGGTGTATTCAGAGTTCCATGAAAAACGGATGCCATTATAATTAACATCGGCAGAAAGCTCTCTACCTTCTTTGGGAAACAGGTGCTTGAAGGCCACCTGTGCACCGTAATTTCGCATATTCCTTTCTGTGTTGGTTGTGCGATCGTTAAAACTGCTTAAGACATAGCCGTTGTAAAGTGTGTCTGTTTGTGTATGCAGCCTGTCTTCCGGTTTAAACTGCCCGCGGTTAAAAGAGCCGGCCAGGGTTAATGTGCTGCGATTGGTAAGAAACAAATCGAATCCGGTTCTTACCCTACCGAAAAAACCTTTGCTTTCTGATTCGCTTTCCTGAAAAATTTTAGTTTGCGGCATGCTTTTGAAATTAAAGCGTTGGGTTGTTCCTGTTCCTTTGGAAGAGCGCTGATTCAGATTTCCGGATACAAACCAGTTTACTTTTCCTTCGCGCAGATTAAGATCAACCCCTGCATTAATTCTTCCGCGGCTGTCGCCTCCAACACGCACGGTTCCGTTGTAACCAATTTTTCTGTCCCTTTTAAGGTTGATATTCAGAATACCTCCTTCGCCACCGCTGGCATCGTATTTTGCCGAAGGGTTGGTAATAATTTCAATTTCCTGAATGGCATCAGCCGGTATCTGATCAATAGAAAGCGTTGTGGGTCTGCCGTCAACAAAAATTTGCGGAGAAGCATTGCGTACTGTTACATTACCGTCAATATCCACATTAACGGATGGAACATTTTTCAAAACATCTTCCGCCGTGCCTCCGGCAGCCACTGTGTTTTTATCAACGGAATAAACCTTTTTGTCAGGTTTCAGTTCAAGTGGCGGAGCACTGCCGTCAATCACCACTTCGCCCAAACTGAAATTAAGTTCTCCCAATTTGATATTGCCCAAATCTTTTTCGCGGGCTGCATTCTGCATTCCCTGCCCGGGCTTTATTCCGAAAGAAACTTTCAGCTCTTCCATCTTATACCCGATGGCTGATGCTTTAAGTGTGTACTCACCAAAAAGCGGAACATTTTCAATACTGAACTCTCCATTGGATTTGGTCAGTTGACCTCCCACTAATGATTCTTTGCGGGTTTTCGAAAGGGTATCAAAAGCCATTTTCATCAACTGAACGGCTGCGAATTCAATTCCTTTGTTTGTTTTTCCATCAACAATCTTACCGTAAAAACGGCCTGTAGGCATTTGTCCGCCTTGTGAAAAATTTCCTCCCGGCCGCTGTGCATCCGATTCAGTTATCAGGAAAAAAAGTAAACCTGCAATTAAAGAGCTTTTCATAAAATATAATCGATGCAAGATTGATAAAAAATATTCTCAGTAGTTTAAACATTGAATGAAAACAGACATGCCGGCTACATTGCCGGCATGTCATATCTTGATGTTACAGGTTATTTCGGCTGCTCCGGGGGCTCCATTACTGCTCCGCATTTATTGCAAGTTCGTTTTTTGATGTCTGAGTAAAAATCGCTGAGAACTTTCGGTAATTGGTTAACAATATCTTTAAGGTCAAATTTTACTTCATGCATTTTGTTATTGCATGTTTCGCAAAACCACAGGCAGGCATCTTTTTCTTCGGGCTTCCGGTATCTTTCAATCACTAATCCGATGGTATTGGCAGGGCGTTGCGGAGAATGAGGTACACGCGGAGGTAACAGAAACATTTCTCCTTCGCGCACAAGAATATCGCGCGGCTTTCCGTCTTCCTGAATGCGCACGGTTATGTCGCCTTCCAATTGATAAAACAATTCTTCCCCGTCTTCAAAATGATAATCCTTGCGAGCATTCGGGCCTCCGACAATCATCACAATGTAATCGTCATTGGCTTTGTAAACCTGCTGATTGCCCACAGGAGGTTTGAGTAAATGACGGTTTTCGTCAATCCATTTTTTTAGGTTAAAAGGGGCAGCTATAGCCATAGGAATTATTGTTTTTGAAATTTCTTTTTAATATCCGAAGCGAACTCTTCTGCCTTCTTTCCAAAGTTGCGCGCTGCATCTTCCACATCTTCGCGCAGGGTTTCCAATTTCTTTTTAAATGCATCGCTTAAGGTGCCTCCATTGAGAATTACTTCCAGCTGCTCATGCATCAAATGTGGTGTTCGGGCTTTCAAATAATCAGAAACTGTTAGGGCAGCTTTGGCTGCCTGTTCTTCTGTAATGCCTGCTTTCAGGCTGATTTCTTTGACTAATTCATTCATAATTATTAATAAGTTTTCTGTTTTAAATACAGTTTCAAAAGTAGAAAATTATTGCTTTGCACAGGTTTACTATGAATCTTGATCTTCAAAGCAAACGTGCGTTGGTATGTGGCAGCACACAGGGCATAGGCCGTGCTGTAGCCCGTCAATTGGCGATTTTGGGGGCTGATGTAATTTTATTAGCCCGAGATGAAATGGTTTTGCAACAGGTTGTTAAAGAATTGTACAATGACGGAAAGCAAAAACATTCCTGGATCTGTGCCGATTTCAATAAACCTGATGAGGTAAGTGAAAAGGTTAAAAAAGAAATTTCACTAAGAGGAACTATTCATATTCTTGTAAACAATACAGGCGGCCCGAAAGCCGGACCAATTCTGAATGCTCAGGTAGATGAGTTCCGATCTGCATTTGAGGTTCATCTGGTATGCAATCACTTAATTACAATAGCATGCCTTGAAGGAATGAAGACATCACATTATGGAAGAATCATCAATATCATTTCTACTTCTGTAAAACAACCGTTAAAAGGCCTGGGGGTATCAAACACCATTCGAGCAGCAGTAGCCAACTGGGCTAAAACATTGGCCGGAGAAACGGCACGCTTTGGGATAACTGTAAACAACGTTTTGCCCGGAGCCACCAATACGGCACGCCTTACCCAAATCATAGAAGACAAGGCCCGCAAATCGGGCAAATCATTTAATGAAGCAGCCCGTGAAATGATTAACGAAATACCTGCCAATCGTTTTGGCGAAGCCGAAGAAATAGCCAATGCAGTCGCTTTTTTGGCTACTCCTGCAGCAGGTTACATTACCGGTATCAACCTGCCGGTAGATGGCGGACGGACCGGTTCTTTATAGTTTTTGGGAGAGGGTTTCTCCCTTGCCCGCACAACTGATTCCATTACCTTTGCCATCCTTTTATCCATACATCTTATGAAACCTCAAACCTTTGAATCACGGCATAACGGGCCGGATGAACAACAGGTAAAAGAAATGCTGCAGGCTGTTGGCTGCAGCACCATTGATGAGTTTATCGGGAATGCCGTTCCTGCCCATATCCGTATAAGCAGTGAGCAATTCGAGTTGCCAGAGGCTCTTACAGAATCAGAATACCTGAGACACTTGCGCTCTGTTGCCAATAAAAATATCATTCATAGAAATTACATAGGAATTGGCTATTACAACACCAACATTCCAGGTGTGATTCAAAGAAACATTCTTGAAAATCCCGGATGGTACACTGCCTATACTCCCTATCAGGCAGAAATATCGCAGGGAAGAATGGAGGCTTTACTTAATTTTCAGACCATGGTAACCGATCTTACCGGTTTGCCATTAGCCAATGCCTCTTTGCTTGATGAATCCACCGCTGTTGCCGAAGCCATGGCCATGTTCTTTCATACACGCCACCGCGAACAGGAAAAAAGCAATACCAATAAATTTTTTGTGGATGTACGCTGCTTCCCACAAACCATTGCCGTATTAAAAACAAGATCTGCACCATTAGGAATTGAACTTGTAATAGATGATTGCAAAACATATACTCCTGATGAAACTTTCTTTGGAGCGGTTTTACAGTATCCCGCTGCAGACGGAGAGATTATCAACTATGAACCCATAGTAAAAAAGTGGAGAGAAAAAAACATCAGGACTGTTGCTGCTGCCGACATAATGAGCCTCTTATTGCTTACGCCACCGGGCGAGTGGGGTGCTGAAGCTGTAGTAGGCAGCACACAGCGGTTTGGCGTTCCGATGGGTTATGGCGGACCGCATGCTGCTTATTTCGCCACGCTTGAGAAATATAAAAGAGATATTCCCGGCCGCATCATTGGTGTGTCGGTTGATGCCAGCGGAAATCCTGCTTTGCGAATGGCTTTGCAAACCCGCGAACAACACATTAAACGTGAAAAAGCAACATCCAACATCTGCACTGCCCAGGTTCTTCTTGCTGTAATGGCATCCATGTATGCCGTTTATCATGGTCCAGAGGGTTTAAAAAGAATTGCTACTATTATTCATCAGCGCACAGCACAGCTTGCTTCACGTCTGAAAACTCTCGGCTTAAATCTGAAACATCATCACTTCTTTGATACGATTACCATTGAATCAGACGAGGCACAGATTGAAAAAATCAGAAAAGAAGCGCTGGCAAAACGCATGAACTTCCGCTATGAAAAAAATGCTGTGATGATTTCGCTCGATGAAGCCGATATTGACGAAGATGTAAACGATATTGTATCAGTATTCGAAACGGTATTGAATAAGAAATCAGGAAGCAACGGAGTTTCGGTATCGAACGATCATTTGCTTCTTAACAGGAATTCTGCGTTTTTGACACATCCGGTTTTCAATATGCACCATTCCGAAACCGAAATGCTTCGATACATTGCTTCTCTTGAGAAAAAAGATTTATCCCTGAATCACAGCATGATTCCGCTAGGCTCGTGTACCATGAAATTGAATGCTACATCAGAGATGGTTCCGTTAAGCTGGAATCACTTTGCGCGCATGCATCCTTTTCAACCTTTAGATCAGGTGCAGGGCTATCAGCAAATCATCCGTGAACTGGAAGCGTATCTTGCTGCCATTACAGGATTTCATGCGGTTTCACTTCAACCCAATTCAGGAGCACAGGGAGAATATGCCGGCCTGATGGTAATAAGTAAATATTTTGAAGACAGGAATGAGAAGCATCGCAACGTGGCTTTGATTCCGGTTTCGGCACACGGTACAAATCCTGCAAGCGCAGTGATGGCCGGCATGAAAATCGTTTTAGTTAAATGCGATGAATCAGGCAACATAGATGTGAACGATCTAAAGCAAAAGGCAGAAGCCAACAAAGATTCTCTTGCCGTTTTAATGGTTACTTACCCTTCTACCCATGGAGTGTATGAAGAATCTATCAAAGACATCACAAGCATTGTTCATCAATTTGGCGGTCAGGTTTATATGGATGGAGCAAACATGAACGCACAGGTTGGTCTTACCAACCCGGCAACTATAGGAGCTGATGTATGTCATCTGAATCTGCATAAAACCTTTGCTATTCCTCACGGTGGCGGAGGACCGGGAATGGGGCCCATCGGAGTTGCCAAACATCTTGCTCCTTATCTCCCTACTCATCCTATTGTGAAAACCGGAGGAGAAAAAGGCATATCGGCTCTTTCCGCTGCACCTTATGGCAGCGCCAGCATTCTGCTTATTTCTTATGGCTATATCCGCATGATGGGTAAACACGGACTGAAGAGAGCCAGCGAATTAGCCATACTCAATGCGAACTACATTAAGTCGCGCCTCGAAAATTATTATCCTGTGCTTTACAAAAGCAAGAACGGCAGGGTAGCTCATGAACTTATTCTTGACTGCAGGCATTTTAAACAAACAGCCGGAATTGAAGTAACAGATATTGCCAAACGATTAATGGACTATGGTTACCATGCACCGACTGTAGCATTCCCCGTTGCCGGAACTTTAATGGTAGAACCTACGGAAAGCGAACCCAAAGAAGAGCTTGACCGCTTTTGCGATGTGATGATTTCTATACGTAAAGAAATTGCTGAAATTGAAAATGGAACAGCCTTAAGGGAAAATAATGTGCTTGTTAATTCTCCGCATACGGCCATAGAATTAGCTGCTGATCAATGGCCATACCCCTACAGTCGTGCAAAAGCTGTTTATCCGCTTGAGTTTCTGAAACAAAATAAATTCTGGCCTTCTGTAAAACGGATTGACAATGCTTATGGCGACCGTCATCTTATTTGCACCTGCCTGCCTGCCGAAGCTTACGCTGAAAAAGAAATGCAACCGAACTGATTCCGGATTATTTATTAACTTATTTCTATTAGGATTTATTTACATTAGCAGCATGGATTCTGCTGTATGGATAATTCTTAATCAAAATACAATCATTCCTTACAAAAAGACTTCATTATTGCAATTACAGGAAACCCTGTAGGTGCGCTCTCGTTTCAATTATTAAATAATCTTCAGGACAATTATGCGACAATTACGGATCACCAAACAAGTAACTAACCGCGACACCGCTTCGCTTGACAAATACCTCAGCGAAATCGGGAAGCTTAAATTGATTACTCCGGAAGAAGAAGCCAGTCTTGCCCAGCAAATAAGGCAGGGTGACCAACTGGCCTTGGAAAAACTTGCCAGCGCTAATCTTCGTTTTGTTGTTTCCGTTGCCAAACAATACCAGAACCAGGGCTTGACACTTGGCGATTTAATTAACGAAGGAAATTTAGGATTGATTAAAGCCGCTCAGCGTTTTGATGAAACCCGCGGATTCAAATTCATTTCCTATGCCGTATGGTGGATCCGGCAGTCCATCCTTCAGGCATTGGCCGAACAGGCACGCATAGTAAGATTACCGCTTAATAAAATCGGATACATCAACAAAATTAATAAAGCTTTCAGCCAGCTGGAACAGGATTTTGAGCGTGAACCTACCAATGAAGAACTTGCGCAGATTCTTGAAATCAGTACGGCTGATATAAGAGATACCATGAATTCATCTCTTCGCCCTGTTTCAGTAGATGCCCCAATGGGCACCAATGAAGAAGGATGCCTGCTTGACTTTATTCCTTGCGAGGATGAATCGTCACCCGAAAGGCAGATGATGTCTGATTCGCTTCGCAGAGAAATTGAACGTGCACTTGGAACTTTAACACCGCGCGAAGCTGAGGTAGTAAAACTCTATTTCGGATTGGATTCCGGCCATGCGCCACTAACCCTGGAAGAAATAGGTGAACGTATTGACTTAACACGCGAGCGTGTCAGGCAGATAAAAGAGAAAGCAATCCGCAGACTTAAACATGCGTCACGCAGTAAAATTCTGAGAACCTATCTCGGATAAAAAAATTGATTTTTTCATGGTACGTGGCAGCGAAAGCTGCCTTTCTTTTTTCAGACAGCAGGTCTGATGCCGGGTTGCTGTCCTCCATTGTAAAATGAATAAGGATGCGAAGGATGATCACAAAATGTTATGGAATGCAACTCCAGTTCCTTACCTATTTTTTTCATCACCGCTTCAACCTCATGATAATTTTCGGGTCTGGAATAAACAACCTTTCCGGCTTTCAGCACCCTTGCCACCGAAGGGACGGTCTTTTCTATTCTCCCTTCAATCATAATTAGCATTACTCCGTGTTTGGCAAGTTCATTTTTCAAAAACTGCAATTCATCCATGCACACCTGATTCCTGATAACATCATAGCAGAAAAAGGCTTTACAATTTTTCTGACGGCTGTAATTAACGAATGGGATAAAATCGTTGCGTTTGAAAAATGGCGTGAACCAATAAAGGGTATTCTCTGCCTGAAGCATGATTACTAAACATACTTTGTGAAAAAAAGTTTACGGCTAAATTATTTTAATGCAGGAAGCAATTGCGTAAGATCCGTCATTTCTCGAAGCACAGTAACGTTAGCCGGTTTGCTTACATGCTGATGAACCACCTGGTATCCGCTTACAAAAACGCGGGCATTCGAAAAAATTCTTCCAAGCTCATTCACCATATTCTGTGCAGTGCCACTGATGGGGGTTGTGAGTACGGTTAGCACATAGTCGGGATGATTTGACTGGTAAACTGACTGTGCATGTTTCAAAGGAAGATTCTGGCCAAGATATGTTGTTTTAAATCCGGCTTTACGGATAAGGTATTTGCCGAACAACAGACTTAATTCATGCAACTCATTCTGCGGAAGAAACAGCAGGAATTTTTTGGCTTTCGGATCAGTTGGTATTGGCAGCGCATCAATAGCTACTATGATTTTGCGCCTGATCAGGTTAGACAAAAAATGCTCGAACGAAGGGTTGATATTTCCCACCTGCCATAACACTCCAACTCTTCTCAAAAAAGGAAAAACAATTTCATACATTGTTTGCTCGAAGCCCACCCGGATGATGTTATGAGATAAACATTTTTCAAACGCCATTTCATCCAGGTCGAGCATGGCATTGACCAGCATTTCAACCTGAGAGTTGATGCACTCGCTTTTAGAGGCTACCTCCATCACCAGCTTATCCATTTCAGGTTTCGGCAGCTTATTGATTTTTGAAATTTTCAAACCGTTACGGTTAAGGATGGCTACATTAAGCAGCATTTTAACATCCTCATCATCATAAAAACGGATGTTGGTAGCCGTGCGTTTTGGTTTGGTAATGTTGTAGCGCTGTTCCCAGATGCGGAGGGTATGCGACTTAATGCCGGTAAGTGCTTCTACATCTTTTATTGAAAAACGGTTCATATCCGGGAATAACAGCCAGAGGTAATTATTGTTTGGAAGGGACAAAAGTAGATGAAAGCAACCCTATGCCTACCTGTTGCGCTGAAGGGAGCTAATCACACATAATTAACGTTCGCTCAGCAGCTTGCGGGTAATTACTTTAATAAACTCTCTTTCAAGAATAAAGTGAGCAAGCTCAGTAGAATTGGCGGCTGCCATACTTTGTTTTTCGCTAATATCAATACGGTAAAGCAACTGGCTTAGCTGTTCGGGATTTTTACGTATGAGTTTTTCAACGACTGGTATAAGTTGCGATTTCAAAACTTCATACGTACTGAATTCATCAACAGGCAGCGTTATTTCTATACCATGGGCTTCAAAATCTTTTGCCACCTGCCGGGCAGTGTTACGGATTACTTCCAGATCGTGTCGGTACTTTTCAATTTCCATTCAGGAGGCAGATGTTTTATCAAAACGGATGATAAGTCTCTCTACCGGTTTCCCTTTAATAAGGTGCTGCTGTACAATCTCAGTAACATCAGCCGTAGTAAGCCCTCCATAAAAAATACCTTCGGGATAAATCACTGCCGAAGGCCCGTAGTCGCAGGCATCAAGGCAACCGGCCCGCTGTGCGCGTATTACCGTATTCAGCCCTGCTTCTTTTATTTGCTTTTTAAACTCGCTGACCAATTCCATTCCGCATGCTTCGCCACAGCTTTTACGCTCTGAATTTTTACGCTCATTGATACAGATAAAAATATGATGCCGGTATTTCATGGGGTAAAGGTAGGGAGGGGGAATTTGTTCGTCAATCCTCAACTTGAAATTGAATCCTGAAAAATTTCATGTTGGTTATCATCATGCCTGACCAGCTGGATGGCTACTCAAATTTTTACAGCTATTTATGCTTAGCAAAACAAAGCGATTCGATTATGCTGTACTTACTGTTAATGGTGATGCATTATTTGCTGTAATTGCAAATCATGGGGTTGCTTTTTTCCTTCTCCTGTTTCATTTATTTAAGCATCAGGTGTGATGATAATTATGAATGTAAATTACAGATTGAAAATACGGATGGACGTATTTGTTATAGAACACGGGCGAAGGCTCAATCTTTCTCTATGCCGGTCAACGCTCTGAGCAACGGTATTTATATAATGACAATAACAACAGAAGAGTTTTCAGCAACTAAAAAAAATTGTCGTCAGCAGATATTAGAAGTTCGCAAATTTTGTTTTTTTGTCGGGTTACATCCTCCGTATCAAATATGGACTGCCAGCCTCACACTTCTGAATTTATACTTTCTTTTTTTGTTTAAAAAAGTAAGGCATGGGATCATTAAAAGAGGATTCATTTTTATTATCTGAAAAAGTTAGTTCTGATTGGTTCAGAAAATATTCTAAGGCCATATTGTTTTTTATTCTGGTCAGCATTCCGTTGTTTATTCATCTTGAAAAGCTACCTATACGAACATGGGACGAATCGCGCCTTGCCATCAATGCTTATGAAATGTATCATAACGGCAACTGGCTGGTAACCACTTTTGAAGGTACTCCCGACCTGTGGAACACCAAACCTCCGCTGATGATTTGGCTGCAGGTAGTCTGCATGAAAATATTTGGCGTTAGCAAATTGGGATTACGATTGCCGTCTGCCTTAGCAGGATTTCTTTCAATAATGCTTCTGATGCTGTTTATACGAAGATGGCTTAACAGTTTTTGGCCGGGCTTTATTGCATCACTCATACTCATAACTTCTTTTGGTTATGTAAATGTACATGTAACCCGAACGGGTGATTACGATTCGTTGCTGGTACTGTTTCTGACAGCAGGCGCTTTCAGCTTTTACAATTATCTTGAATCACCATCAAGAAAACAACTGCTTCTTTCCGGTTTGTTTCTCTGGCTTGGAATCATGAACAAAGGCGTGCATGGCTTATTGTTTTTGCCGGGACTGTTTATCCTGGCAATCGTTCAGAAGAAAGTAAAATCTCATTTGTTCAACCGAAATTTTCTACTGACTATTTCGGGGGTCATTCTGCTTGCAGCAGGTTATTATGCCATCCGTGAACAATGGAATCCCGGATACCTTAATGCTGTCTGGCATAATGAAATCATGGGAAGATATTTTGAAGTTCGAGAAAACAATAAGGGCGATATCTGGTATTATTATGATATGCTCAGCAAGCATCATTATACCTACTGGTTCTGGCTGCTGCCCTGCGGTTTGATTGCAGGAGTTTTCAGCCGCGAGACAGTCATCCGGAAAATTACCTGGTTCAGTTTTATCATTATAGTTTCTTATGGACTTATAATTTCTCTTTCAAAAACAAAACTTGAATGGTATGAGGCGCCTATGTTTCCATTCATGGCCATTTTGATTGCTTTGTTTGTTTATCAGATATTTATTCTTTTAAAAAAATCGAATCTTGTTTCGGGCATCTATGTCCGCAATGTACTGCCCTATATTTTTCTATTTATTCTGTTTTATCATCCGTACCAAGCAACTATTGATAAAGTGTACTTCCCGAAAGAATCAGGCTGGGATATTGATACCTACCGAATCTGTTATTTTTTAGAAGAGACTATTGCAGGGAAACATGATATTGACGGGTATATTCTCTTTTTCAAAGGCTATCATGCTCATCTTCTTTTTTATAAATACTTACTGGCTGAGAAAGGAATTGATATCACCATTAAAGAAAATCCTGAACTGAAAAAAGGGGACAACGTAATTGTTACGCAACCGGCAACAGATCTACACATTACAGAATGTTTCGAATATGAAACATTGCTAACAGATAATAATCTGAAAGTGTACAGGATAATCGCTGTAAAGCAGAATAAGCAGGAATAAGGTTTATCTTTTACAAACAACCAGAGTGCTTCCCGCAGGTTTTTCTTCACCTAAAACACGGACGATGTATTTTCCTGACGGCAGATTGAGGTTTTCTACACTGATATTATTTGTTCCTTCTTCGGCTTCTGCTTGTTGATTTTTAAGTAATCGTCCATCCTGAGCAAGAATCTGCACCTGATAAATACCTGATTGTTCTGCTTCAAATGAAACGGTAAAATCATTTGAAAAAGGATTCGGGAACACACTTAATCGTGCTTGGTCGTTCCGGCTAACCTTAACCTCAATAGAAGCAAATACTTCATAACTGCCGTTTATGTCGGTTTGTTTTAAACGGTAAAATGAAGTTCCGTACAAAGGCTGCTTATCAACCAATGTATAAATTTTGGTTTGAGATGTTGTACCTGATCCTTTCACTCTGCCAATTTCTTTAAAGCTATGGTTATCAGCAGAACGTTCTATCGAAAAGTAATCATTGTTTTTCTCGCTGGCGGTTGACCAGGTCAGAATGACTTCGTTTTTTGAATTAACCTCATGCTTAAAATAGAGCAGCATTACCGGTAGTGGGCTTGGGTTGATGATAATCGGAACAGAAACAAAGTTTCTTCTTCCGCACTGATCGGTTACTAAACAAGTAAGCACTCCGTATGTGGTTGACAGTACCGGAGGCGACATATAAAAGGTAGAAGCAGCATTGGCATTTCCGAAATAACCTCCGGGAACGCTTGATGTCCACTGGTAAGTATAAGCGGGTGTACCTGAAGTAACATTTACCGAAACCGGTAATGCCTGTGAAGCCTGAAAACTTGTCGGAATATTAAAGCTTGTAAACGAAACGGTTTTTGCTTTTCCTGCTAAAAGGCAAAAATTAAAAAATGCGCGTTGAGCCGCAACCTTTTCCGGAGTTGTTCCTGATGAATTTAAGTTATGCCCGCCTTCATACATTACCCATCCATTTGAAGAATTTCCATAGGCTGGCCCATAAACCAAAACCGATCCTTCTTTCGGAGATGTCCCTGTAGCTGTTGTAACTCCTCTTTTGGAAGTAGTACGCCATCCAGCGCCTGATGAAACAGGTTGATACCATTGTTCTGAGCCATCTGTGGTAGCTCCGCCCATGCTTCCCATAAACTGCATTACAGGTTCGCTGTGATAAAAATGAGAAAATGGTGTCGTTGCCGATTTTGCATGCGTTTCGGTAATTAAACTTCCGCAGCTGCTGCTTTTCCAGCACTTCAGACCGTTAGAGGAAAGATAGTTTAATTGCTGGCTCGGAGACGATGGGTTGAAACACCCTTCCATCATGCTTACTGCATGGCATTGCGACCAGATGTATGATTTCTGAGCAGTTACAAAGTTGTACAGATAACTATGTGTTGCCCATGTAGGATCGCCATGAGGGTTAACCCACATGTCATGACAGATGGTCAGCGAAGCCGGCTGTCCAATACTGTATGCTGACGATGGAATGGAAGCATTGCTGAAATAAGTCATAATGATTCCCTGATTGCTTGACAGGTTATCAATGATCAGAAGGGGGAAGGCGGTAATAGTATCATACACCGGAATAGTTGCTTCGCTGGTAGTATAAATACCCTGAACTCCTTGCCCTTGCCAGTAAGTAATACGTGAAGCAACGGCAGAGTTTATATAAGGGGCTGAAACAATAAAAGGTCCGCCTTTATAACCCACGCTGTTATACACAAAATCATTTCCGTCTTTGGCTTTTGAAGGATTTATACTCCATATAACCGGCACATTATAGTTCATTATCAGATCGTAAATCATACCATAAGGCTTTAATCCATTGGCAACAGTTTGAGGAGTAATTCCCATATTGACAATAAAAGAACCGGATGGAATGGTAGCTGTTCCGGAGCCGGCAACTGCTTCCTGCTTAGGACCGGTCTGAAATAAAACTATCAGCACGGCTGAAAATACCGAAGCTACCGAGAAGACTATGGCTGCCTTTTGTAGAGAAATTTTAGCTATTGCTTTAGGCTTAAGCCGGTAACGATTTAAGTTCATAGACATAGTTTTGCAGGCATCAATACGAATTATTGTCATTAAAGGTTAGGACCGATTTATTTTATCAGTATGATATTTACCTTTGTGCGCCTTAAAATTTTAAAACCATGTTCAACCAGAATAAAAAAAACGGAGAGAGTAGCCGGAATTCAGATTCTCCGGCTACTTCTATCAACCTGATCAGTTCCGGAACTGTGATTGACGGAGAAGTTAAATCGGCTGGCGATATTCGTATAGATGGCATAGTAACCGGATCGGTTAATTCTAAAGCTAAAATTGTTATTGGATCTACCGGGAAGATCGAAGGAGATATTCAATGCCAGAATGCCGATATTTCAGGAACATTGAACGGAAAAGTACAGGTAACGGAAATGTTGCATTTAAAATCAACAGCAATGGTTAATGGCGATATTCATACCGGCAAATTAGTGGTTGAAGTAGGTGCTGCTTTTACAGGCAATTGCAACATGGGACCCTTGGTCAAGGATATAAAGAATGCCGATAAACAACCCGCCACAACACTCAAAGAAAAATCAGCTTAACGAGTACGCCCGTTTTTCAGCGATGGGCTTACAAATGGGAATTATTATTTTCCTGTTTTTGTGGGGAGGTCAAAAATTAGATCAATACCTAAAATTTCAGTTTCCGGTTTTTACAGTAATCAGCAGTTTTTTAGGCATCGGTTCAGCACTTTATTTTGTTATTCGTAATCTTAACAACATTAAAAAGCAATAACCGCCATGACAGGAAAATCCGGAAGGTTTATTCTCGGTTTGACCTTTTTTTCGGTTTCATTGTTTGCCGTTTATTCCATCTCTCAAAAGTTTATTCCCTCTTTGCTTAACTATGATTACACCCATGTGCTGATAGCCTATTTTTTTCTGCTGACAGCGACTGTGCATATTATTCTTTTGAAGACAGGCAGCAGTGATGAGAAGAGTTTTATACGGGCTTTCATGACTACCATAACCATGCGGTTTTTGCTGCACATGGTTATCATATTTTTTTGGTCGTTTACTCATCGCGAAACAGCCGTTTCATTTATCATAACCTACTTTGTTCTGTACCTGTGCTATACTCTTTTTGAAATTCTCGTGTTAATGAAAATAATCAAAGACAAGGTTAAAGAAAAACAAAAACCGCTCACCTGAATGGATGAACGGTTTAAGAGTAACTAAAAGCCGTTAAAAATATTTATTCGATGACAAGCCGTTGTGTTTCAGATATTGTTTCGGTGAAAATTTTTGCAATGTAAATTCCCTTTGGCAGAGAGTTAACGGCTAAAGTCGTGCTGTTATTTCCGGCTGTAACAGCCAGAGTTTTTTCAAAAACTAACTGTCCGGTTAAATTAAAAAGCTGGATGCTTGCTGCTCCACTCTTTTCTGAAATCACACTGAGTTTTGTTTCATTAACGGCCGGGTTGGGTTCAAGAAAAACTCTCCTTTGCGAAGGCTTAGCCGTTAACTCAAGGGTTTCGGGCATAGTGCGCAATGGCGGAGTATAGGTAACTGTGAGTTTGGGGCGCTTTGATGCAACGGAATAATCACCGGAAGCGAAAATCAGTTTACGGAAATGTGATTCATACTGAAGTTTTAACATCATGCCAAAACTTGCAGCAGGATTGTTTACCATGTCGCGGATAAGATTGGTAACATTGATGTTGGGATAATCCTGAGTAGAGGATGTGCTGCTTGGAATCACCACCTGATTTTGAGTAGTGGTAGCGGGTTGATTATTCCATGTTACGGTTGATTCATTCCAGTTTTGTGTAATTCGCTGAAGTAAAGCGCTGTTATTTCCGAAGTATTTAAAATGTTTTCCTTCATCCGTATTGGGATTGTAGTACAAGCTCAGCCGGGCATCATTAATGGTTGATCCTGCAGGTATGCTGCTTAGATCAAACTGAATTAAACCACGGATTTTGGAAGAGTTGCCGTTATTAGTCCATGAAACAGCACAAAGGTCACCAATGTTTCCGAAGTTCCTGGTAGAATATCCACAGGGAACACAACTGAAAATTTCAGCGTCTTTTCCGGCAGTTCCGGGCTGAAGCGTAATAGTAGATTGTCCTTGAAGCGGATTTACAGAGAAGAGTAATCCAATTGAAAATGTTGCTAATACAATTGTTTTCATAAGTATCGTCTTAATTGTGCTGCTAAGGTAACAGATTTTTAATAACTGAAAATACTCCCCCCCCAAAAAAAAACGGGCATTTACGCCCGTTTCAATGTTACTTTTGGTGATTAATAACGGTAATAATCCGGTTTATAAGGACCTTCTTTTTTTACACCGATATAAGCAGCCTGCTTATCATTCAACGTGTCAATCTCAACTCCAATTTTCTTCAGGTGCAGCCTTGCTACCTTTTCATCAAGGTGTTTAGGCAGGGTGTAAACCTTGTTTTCGTAATGGCTGCTGTTGGTCCATAATTCCAATTGAGCCAGTGTTTGATTGGTAAATGAATTGCTCATCACAAAGGAAGGATGCCCCATGGCACAACCAAGATTTACAAGCCGGCCTTCAGCCAGAACAATAATATCCTTTCCATCAACTGTGTATTTGTCAACCTGTGGTTTGATAATGTCTTTGGTGTGACCATATTTTTCGTTAAGCCAAGCCATGTCAATTTCATTATCGAAGTGACCTATGTTGCAAACTATGGCATTATGCTTCATGGCCTTGAAGTGCCGTTCCGTGATGATATCACAATTGCCGGTGGCGGTAACAATGATGTCGGCTTCTTTAACCGCATCATCAATTTTTTTCACTTCATACCCTTCCATAGCTGCTTGTAAAGCACAGATGGGATCTATTTCAGTAACAATTACCCTGACTTTAGCTTCTTTCAGCGATTCAGCAGAGCCTTTGCCCACATCGCCAAATCCGGCAACTACGGCAACTTTTCCGGCAAGCATTAAATCGGTTGCCCTGCGGATGGCATCTACAAGCGATTCGCGGCATCCGTATTTATTATCAAATTTAGACTTGGTAACCGAGTCATTCACATTGATGGCAGGCATCGGAAGTGTCCCGTTTTTCATCCGCTCATAAAGGCGGTGAACTCCGGTAGTGGTTTCTTCGCTCAGGCCTTTAATTCCTTTTATCAATTCAGGATATTTATCGAACACCATGTTTGTAAGGTCGCCACCATCATCAAGAATCATGTTTAATGGTTTACGGTCTTCTCCGAAGAAAAGAGTTTGCTCAATGCACCAATCGAATTCCTCATTATTCATGCCTTTCCATGCATAAACAGAGATGCCTGCAGCAGCAATGGCAGCGGCAGCATGATCCTGTGTACTGAATATGTTGCATGATGACCAGGTTACCTCTGCCCCTAACTCGACCAGTGTTTCAATTAAAACGGCAGTTTGAATGGTCATGTGAAGGCACCCTGCAATGCGGGCTCCTTTTAAAGGTTTCTGTTTCCCGAATTCATCTCTGAGGGCCATCAAACCGGGCATTTCCTGCTCAGCTAATTTAATTTCCTTTCGACCCCACTCGGCCAAACTGATGTCTTTTACCTTGAACTTGATGTACTTATCTATTGTTGTGCTCATTTTATGAAATTTTTGCAAAGCTACAATTTAACAACATCAGAGGCAAAGAGTTTCCTGTTGACGGAGAAAATTATTGTTGAAATTAAGCAGAAAATCCAGTTGGATGGTTAATATCCGGGCAAAACAAAAGGCCGGATGTACATCCGACCTTATAAGTAAACTTTCTAATGCGTATTTATTACTGCATCTTTTTTACGTTCACTGCATTTGGACCTTTTTTGCCATCAGTAACTTCGAAAGTTACCATATCGTCCTGGCGGATACGGTCTGCCAAGCCGGTCTGATGTACAAAAACTTCCTGTTTGGTTTCATCGTCAACAATAAAACCATAGCCTTTAGAGGCGTTGTAAAACTTTACTTTACCTGTTTTCATTAAATTAATTATAAATGTTAATGGGCCAAAAGTATGATTTACTTTGGGCCTGTCAATACTTTTCTTAAAATTTATTTTATGAGTCATTCCATAAAAGGAATCATTGCCGATCCGTTAACACGCAGAATTTACAAAGGAAACATGCTTTTTGAGGCAGGCAGAATTGTAAGAATTGAAGACGCTAATGATGTTCCTGAGCAATACATCCTTCCCGGATTTATTGATTCGCACATACATATTGAAAGTTCCATGCTGGTGCCGTATGAGTTTGCAAGGGTTGCTTTGCGGCATGGTACGGTTGCTACGGTGAGCGACCCGCATGAGATTGCCAATGTATGCGGAATAGACGGTGTCAATTATATGCTTGAAAATGCACAGGAAGCTAAACTGAAATTCCATTTCGGGGCACCATCATGCGTTCCTGCCACTTCCTTTGAAACTGCCGGGGCCATCCTGGACTCAAAAGCTGTAAACGAGCTATTGAAACGTCCTGATATTTTTTATCTCTCCGAAATGATGAACTATCCGGGGGTTTTGAATAGTGATAAGGAAGTTCTCCGGAAAATCTCTTATGCCAAAAAACTTGGGAAACCTGTTGATGGTCATGCTCCCGGACTAAGAGGCAGAGAGGCAGAAATGTACATCAAAACAGGCATAACTACCGACCATGAATGCTTTACCAAAGAAGAAGCACTGGATAAACTGAAACACGGAATGAAAATCATCATCCGCGAAGGATCAGCAGCTAAAAATTTTGAAGTGCTGCATGAGTTGATTTCAGAATTTCCTGAACAGGTCATGCTCTGCAGTGATGATAAACACCCTGATGATTTACTGCTTGGCCATATCAACCGGCTTGCTGCAAGAGCAGTTGCCAAAGGACATGATGCCATGAATGTTTTGCAAGTCGCCTGCGTTAATCCTGTTTTGCACTACAACCTGAGTGTCGGGTTACTGCGCGAAGGCGATACTGCCGATTTTATTGTGGTGAACAATCTGAAGGAGTTTAATGTTTTACAAACTTTCATTAATGGCGAATTAGTGGCGGAGAATGGACGATCCTTTTTACCGCTTAAAACACATTCCATCATCAACCAATTCAACTGTAATGAAAAAACGCCTGATGATTTTAAGTTGAAAACAAAAAGCAATCCCATTCGCGTTATTGAAGCTCTTGACGGACAACTCATCACCAATGATATTGTTGCTCACGTGAAGACAGAAAGCGGTTTTGCAGTTTCCGACCCGGAAAATGACATTCTGAAATTAACAGTGGTAAATCGCTATGAAGACACCAATCCTGCAGTTGCATTCATTAAAAACTTTGGATTAAAAACCGGAGCCATTGCATCAACTGTTGCCCATGATTCGCATAACATCATTGCTGCCGGAGCAGATGATGAGTCCCTTTGCAGAGCAGTTAATCTTCTGATAAAACATAAAGGAGGATTGGCATTTGTAAACGGGAATGACGAAATGGTAATTCCATTGCCTGTTGCCGGATTGATGAGCCCATCAAGCGGGGAAGAAACAGGGCAGGCCTACTCAATAATTGATAAAAAGGTAAAAGCAGCCGGTTGCACTCTCCGCTCACCCTTTATGACTTTATCTTTTATGGCCTTGCTTGTAATACCAGATTTGAAGCTGTCTGACAAAGGTTTATTCAGCGGAAAAAACTTTACTTTTGTTGAAATTTAAAAAATAGTTCTATCCGTAATTTTACGGAAAAACCTACGTGTTTTTACGGATACGCCACAAGGGAAGCCATTTTTCGCCCCCATCCATCCTGTAACTTATATCGTTTAATTTTTCACCAAACCAATCAAACTGTATTTAATCTATGAACGCACTGAAAAAATCCTGCCTGATGCTGTTCTTCAGCATACTCATGATTGCCCGCTCTGATGCACAACCTCAGGCTGATACTGCTTTCTTTAGAGCATGGGACAGCAGCACACAGCTATGGAACAATGTTTCGCTTCATGTAAACAGCTATGATGCTAATTGTTATCGTCAGACTACTCATATTTACAATTGGGATAACAATTTTGGCAACTGGTCTTTAGCAGCTTTAATATCTTACTCTTACAATGTTAGCCAGCAGCTTACCATTCAACTGACGCAAAGCTGGAGCGGAAGCAGTTTTACCAACCTGAACCGCATCAACTATTCTTATTCTGCATCGGGAAGGCCTGCTCTTATTCTTACCGAAAGCTGGGACGCTAACTCGCAAACATGGGTTAATCAATTAAAAAACACTTTGGCTTATGATGCCAACGATTTTCTCATCAGTTCGCTTAGTGAATCCTGGAGTATTCTAACTTCAGCCTGGATAAACTTATCCAGACGCACTTACACCAACAACAGTTCCGGTTTGCCGTTGAGCATTCTTTACGAAACATGGCAGCAAGCTAATTCCGTATGGAACAATAATCTTTTGGTAAGCAACACCTACAATGCACAAAATCAGCTTACCGAATCGCTTACCGAAATCTGGGATTTAAATTCTTCTGTCTGGATAAACACTTCGCGCAATATCTATACGTATGATGCTTCGGGCAACCTGGTTTTGGTTATGACAGAAGCATGGGATGCCGCTTCCCAATCATGGTTAAACAATCTTAAATCGGAATACCAGTACAATCAGGATGGGAGCATCAATTATTACCTTATTCAAACATGGGATGCATCGCTTTCCGCATGGGAAAATAATTCCGATGGATATTATCATTACTCCTGCATCTTGCCGCTATCTGTTTCTCTTCCTTCGGTTAATCAATATGATATAACTGCTTATCCTGTACCTGCCGTTGAAGAAGTTACGGTTCAGCTAAATGGTTTTGATTTTCCTACACAGCAGTTTATCCTTATGGATATGGCCGGACGTGAAGCAGGAAATTACAACTATCAAACCGGGGCTGATTTTGTTAAATTGAATTTATCACCGCTTGCCCCCGGAGCTTATTTTTTAAAGCTGACCGATTCCAACCAGAACCCGAAAACACTCAAACTGATAAAACATTAAAATTTTAGGCTTCATAGTTTTTCTGAGTTGTGCCCCGCCTTGCGCGGGGCTTTTTCTTATCCGTTTAACACATTCTTTAAATGCAGCTTACGCAGGGATGGAGCAAACCTTACAGCACCTGCCACTACAGCCAGTGTCATGGCTCCTCCGAAAATAACCGAAGGTATCAATCCCATCAGCCTTGCTGCAAGACCTGATTCGAATGCTCCTATTTCATTGGAAGCGCCAATAAAAATGGAATTGACCGATGAAACCCTGCCGCGCATTTCATTCGGTGTAAATGCCTGTATGATGGTATGGCGTATCACTACGCTTACATTATCAAACATGCCGCTGAGCAGCAGCAGCGCAAACGACAGATAAAAATTTTTTGAAAGCGCAAAAGCAATCATGCAGACCCCGAATAATGCTACATTCATCAACAACAGCTTTCCCGAGTTTTTTACCGGAGGATAAAAAGCCAGAATAATGGCCATGATAACAGCGCCTAATGCCGGTGCCGCTCTCAGGTATCCTAACCCATCCGGGCCTGTATGCAGCACCTGATCGGCAAAAACCGGAAGCATGGCCACGGCTCCGCCAAACAGCACGGCAAACATATCGAGGGTAATGGCCGAAACAATCACCTGATTTTTCATGACAAAACGGATTCCTGTCCTGAGGCTTTGCCAGATGCTTTCATGCGTATTGGCTGGCATAAACGGTTTCGGTTTAATAAGCAGGTAAAACATAGCAGCCATCATCATCATCAGAAAAGAAATAAAAGCTGTTATATCAGGCCCGAACCATGCATAAAACAAACCACCGGCAGCAGGACCGGCTACCGCGCCTAATTGCCATACACTGCTGTTCCACGTGGCAGCATTGGCAAAAATTTCTTTAGGCACTAATTGGGCGGCAAATGCATTCACGGCCGGTGCAAGAAATCCGCGGGCTACGCCAATCAGAAAAATAACACCAAACAGCGGCCATATACCCAGCATTTGAAGATGGGCGGTTTTATCATACGCAAACCAGGTGAGAAAAGCCGAGCCCGCCATCAGCGCGCCTATGCAGGCAAGAATGATGTTCCTGCGGTTCAGCTTATCGGCATAATGCCCTCCGAAAAGCGAAACAAGAATAATCGGAATAGCCTCTATCAAGCCCATCAGTCCAAGAGTCCACGGGTCGCGGGTATGTTCATAAGCCATCCAGTTAATGACGATGGCCTGTATCTGAAACCCGATAGTAAGCGTAAGCCTTGCCCCGATAAAATACCGGTATTCTTTAAACCGCAGCGATGAAAACGGGTCGTGGCTCAAAACTTCTTTAAATGGATTGCAAGGATAGTGAGGAAGAGGGAGTTAATTTGGAATTTGAAAATGGGAGTGAGATAAACGATGGCGTGCAAAACCGGTTGATGAAAGAACATCAGCCGGAGGCAAAACAAAAAAGCCTGCCTCATTTAGGTGAAGCAGGCTTTTCTGTTGTGCAGTATCAATACTCGTCTTCGTTAAAGAAGAAATCATCCTTGGTAGGATAATCGGGCCAGATGTCCTCAATGCTGTCGTAAGCTTCGCCTTCATCCTCGAGTTCCTGCAGGTTTTCAATTACCTCCATGGGTGCGCCCGAGCGCATGGCAAAGTCAATCAACTCATCTTTGGTGGCCGGCCAGGGAGCATCTTCAAGATACTGCGCTAATTCAAGTGTCCAGTACATAATTCAGTTTTTTATTATTTCAGATTACTGTTTGTTCGTTAAAAAGTTTCAGTCTTAAAATTTTGCCTGCCCATTTTAAAAGGGGGGCAAATGTATAAAAAGACTTTTCTATAAAACAAAGGGGGGATAAGCCTCTTTTCGGAGGAGAATTAGCCGCGGGGCAACCATTTTATCTCCTCCGTTCCTGATTGATAGGCAGCATAACGGGCCAGCACAAACAGGTAATCGGAAAGGCGGTTCAGGTAAGTAATGATGATGAGTTCTACTTTGCTTTTCGTACTAAGCAAAACCGTTTTGCGTTCAGCCCTGCGGCATACGCAGCGGGCTATGTGGCAATAAGAAACCCGTGCATTACCTCCGGGAAGAATGAAAGAGGTAAGTGCAGGAAGTTTATCATTCATGCGGTCAATTTCCTGTTCAAGCATTGCCACATCTTCAATACTGATGTCGGGAAGTTTCATTTTTGATTTGGCAGGATCAGCAGCAAGGTGGCTGCCTATTACAAACAGTTCCTCCTGAATTTTACGCAGCAGCTTTTTTTCTTTTCCCGCTTTAAAAGTATCGGCTACAAGGCCTATCCATGAATTGAGTTCATCCACGGTTCCGTAGGCTTCAATACGAATGTGCGCTTTGCTTACCCTTGTTCCGCCAATGAGAGAAGTAGTTCCCTTATCGCCTTTCTTAGTATAAATTTTCATAGCCAAAACATTAATGATGAGCCATCATTTCGGCATTCGGCTGGTCCGATTCAATCAAACCATCGCGAAGGCGAATGATGCGGTGTGCCCTGCGGGCAATGTCTTCTTCGTGTGTAACCACAATGATGGTATTTCCGCGCTGATGGATTTCGGCAAACAGTTCCATGATTTCGTAAGAGGTTTTGGAATCAAGGTTACCGGTAGGCTCATCGGCTAAGATGATGGAAGGTTTGTTTATCAATGCACGGGCAATGGCTACTCTTTGTCTTTGACCGCCCGAAAGTTCGTTGGGTTTATGCGTTACCCTGTCGGCCAGGCCAACATCACTCAAAGCTTTGAATGCACGCTCATCGCGCTCTTCTTTTTTCATGCCCGTATAAATCAAAGGCAGGGCAACATTTTCCAACGCAGTGTTTCTCGGCAGCAGATTAAAAGTCTGAAAAATAAAACCTATTTGTTTGTTTCGGATTTCAGCCAGTTCGTTGTCGCTCATGTTGGCTACGGCAATACCATTCAAAAAGTATTCGCCACCTGATGGGGTATCCAGACAGCCGATAATGTTCATCAGTGTTGATTTGCCTGAACCTGATGAGCCCATCATTGCTACGTATTCATTCCGGTTTATTTCTGTTGTGATGGATTGCAAAGCACGGATTTCTTCAGCGCCTACATGGTAAATGCGTGAGATGTTGACTAATTTGATAACAGGATTGCTCATGAAAAAAGTTGCGCTAAGATAGAAGGATTGGTTCAGTAGTTTTTAAAATGCAAATCAGCCATTTCTTTAATAGCAGTGCCAATAGCAAGGCAGGCGGTGGCAGCCGGTGAGGGGGCATTGAGCACATGCAGGGCACGTTCGTGATATTCAATTTTAAAATCGTCAATCATGTTTCCGTTTTTATCCAATGCCATAGCTCTTACTCCTGCCCTGCCCGGAGTGATCTCATCCATTTGCAGCGAAGGAATCAATCTGCGCAATCGTTCAAGAAATAATTTTTTGGAGAATGCCCTGCGGTATTCATCCAGCCCGAATTGCCAGTGTTTGAAAAACAATTTCCAGGTACCCTGATAAGTCAAGGCCTGAGCAGCATCTTTAAAATTAAAATCGGTTTTACCATAGCCTTCGCGTTTGAAAGTAAAGACTGCATTGGGTCCGCATTCCACTCCGCCATGAATCATGCGTGTAAAATGCACCCCCAGAAAAGGAAACTGCGGATTGGGGACAGGATAAATGAGGTTGCGAACCTTACTCATTCCTTTTTCAGTGAGGTCATAATAGTCGCCCCTGAAACCGACAATCTGCATATCGGGCTTTGCCCCTTGCAGTTTTGCAATGCGGTCGGTAAACAATCCTGAGCAGTTAATCAGATACCTTGTCTTTATTTTTCCCTGTGAAGTAATGACTGTTGTTTCTCTCCCGTTACGATGAAAACCGGTAACCTTAATGCCGGTTTTTACCTCGCTGCCCTTGGCACGGATGAGTTCGGCCAGTTTGTTTGACAAGGCAACGTAATCAACAATACCAGTGCATGGAACCCAGATGCCTTCAATGCCTGTACAGTATGGTTCGATTTCACGGATTTTATCTGCTGAAATTTTTTCAATTCCTTCCACTCCGTTTTTCAATCCGTTATCGAAAACGCGGTTCATGTGAGGAATCTCCGATATATGTGTAGCCACAATAACCTTTCCGCATACATCATGTGGTATATGATGCTGCTTTGAAAAAGTCACCAGTTCTCGCCTGCCTTCCACACAGTTTTTGGCTTTGTATGAGCCGGGCTTGTAATAAAGTCCTGAGTGGATTACTCCGCTGTTGCGGCCTGTCTGGTGAACTGCCAATTGATTTTCTTTTTCAACAACAAGAAGTTTTTTTTCAGGATAGACAGCAGAAATTTTATATGCAGCCGATAACCCCACGCATCCACCGCCAACAATCACAATGTCATAAACCGAACCGGGCTGCATTATTTTATTAAGCTGCAAATATAAAGTCAGGCTTGACCCGAAGGTCTTTTGCTGTATATTGCGCACACTTAAACCCCGAACAATCATTAAAGTTTATGCCTCAATTCACTTAACATGCTTATGTTAAAAAGATGGTTGTTAAGTAAACCCCTGCCCTTATGCTCTAATCAGTCAGCCAGTACATTTGCCTTGTGAAAAAAATTGCTTCAGCTACACTATTATTTCTTCTCATCGCTACATCAAAACTATCAGGCGGTGGGTTTGAGACCAACACCAAAACCGTTTCGGTAACAGGAATGGCCGGTGCACAGGTTGCCGTTCCGCAATCGTCTTCGTCTGCTGTTTATAATCCGGCAGCCATCGGTTTTCTGCCCAAGAAAATGATGTTCAGTGCCGGTATATCGGGTCTCATTTCAAAGACCTCTTATTTCGAAACCGGAACAGAGAATTACCACTCTGCTCATCCTTCAAGGTTTCTGCCTTCCGTCAGTGCAACCTTTCAGATAAATGAAAGAATAGGAGCCGGCCTCGCCTATTATTCCTCATTCGGGTATCATCACCGTTGGGAAGACAACTGGCCGGGCAGGTTTGTAACCATTGAATCGAAACTTGGAATTAAGACCATTCAGCCTTCCGTCAGTTTTACGTTTGCAGAAATGTTTGCCGTATCTGCTTCTGCTTTGATACACAACGGAAATTATGATCACCGCAAAGCGCTTGCAACCGGTAATAACGAAGGCGAGGCTTCCTTAAACGGCAAAGGTTCGGGTATGGGATTTATGCTTGGCTCATTTCTGAAGTACAACGAAAGTCTTTCGGCAGGGTTAACCATTAAATGGAACGGTAATCTGAACCTTAAAAATTCAACGCTTGCCTACAGCCGCATTCCTTCATCCTGGCAGGATTTATACCCTGTTGTAGATGCATTTGATATTACCATTAGGCTTCCTTATTGCGTTACTGCCGGGGCCAGCATTACTTTTAACGAAGACCTTATAACCACAGCCGAATTAAGTTACTCAGGATGGAAACGGTTGGATTCGCTTTACTTTTCATCTCCGGTAGCTGATGGCGGTCCTGTTTATCTGCGGTTAAACAATTCCCTCTCGGGACGACTGGGAGTTCAATATGCTTTTGTGGAAGAGTTCATTATGAAAGGCGGAGTGACGTACGAAGTTTCTCCCTATAATTCTGATCATGTAATTCCAAGTTATCCTGATGCCAACAAGGTGAGTTTTGCCTTAGGTGCAGAATTTAAACCGAAGCCGCAATTTTCTGTGGATGTTGCCGCAGGGCTTGAAAATGTTTTCGAAAGAAAAGGAGTGGATGCCGATAATTATTTTTACGGAAGCTACAATTCAACCCGATACTTTTTTGGCGCAGGCATTAATTATCATTTCTGAAAAAAACCGGTCATGAAAAAAATTCTGATTCTCATTGTTACAACGTTTGCATTAAGCGCATGCAAAACAGATATCGAAATTGCCGCCCCTTCATCAGGCAATGCCGATTTTTCAAGATATGTTGCTCTGGGAAGCTCGTTTACAGCCGGTGTTACCGATGGCGCGTTGTTTACATCAGGCCAGGCCAACTCATTTCCGGTTATTCTTTCCGCCAGTTTTGCTGATGCCGGTGGCGGAACATTTAAACAACCTACCGTAAACTCAACCATCGGGATAAACCTTGACGGGAATTCGAAATTAAAACTCTTTTACGAAACTCTATGTACCGGTGGAAAAGATTTTTTTACACGATACGAAGCAAGTACCGGAGATGCTTCCATTTTTACAGATAATGTTTCTTCACTTGGACCATTCAATAATCTTGGAGTGCCCGGCACCAAATCCTTTCATTTCAATGATCAGTTCTACGGCAATACCACCCTTGGAAACCCATTCTATGCACGCTTTGCAAAAATTCCGGGTACCTCTACTCTTTTAAGCGAAGCGGTTTCTGTAAACCCTACTTTTTTTACCCTGCTTATTGGTCAGGAAGATATTTATGACTATGCCCTGGGCGGAGGCAGCGAAACCAATTTCGATTCTATCACCACTATCAGTTATTTTAATTCCAATGTTGATGTGATTGTAAACACCCTGGTAACCACCGGGGCCAAAGGAGCCATTGCCAACATTCCTGACCCTGCCGATATTCCCTACTTCACTACCATTCCTTATGACGGGCTTGTGCTCACCGCTGCCCAGGCGACACAACTGAATGCCTTTTTTGCACTTGATCCGAATATCAACTTTCAGGAAGGCAGAAACCCTTATCTTTTGCGCGATACAACCGCTGTTTCGGGAGTACGCATGCTTAAAGAAACTGAGTATGTTCTGCTTTCGGCTTCTTACGATTCTATTTGCAATGGCTACGGATCATTTGATTTTGTGAATAATGTGGTTAAAGGATTCCGCGACCGCCACGTGCTTGATGAGGCTGAACTTAATTTCATCAGGGGCAGAATAAATTCATTTAATGATAAACTAAGACAAATTGCTATTGCCAATAATCTGGCTTATGTTGATTTATATGGTTTGTTCAGACAATTAAATTCAGGAATTATAGTAAGCGGAGTAAAGTTTACCAATAAATACATTACCGGAAGAACTTATTCTTCCGATGGATTTACGCCTACTGCTCAAGGTTATGCCATCATTACCAATTTTTTCATCAATGCAATTAATGCCACTTACAACAGCACTTTACGATCTGTGGAAGTATTGAAGTACCCTGCTCTCAACATGCCTTAACAGGCTGATACTTTTGTGGACATTACTTTTGATGTGCCTTTTACCTTCCGATGTCGTTAGAATGGATTGAAAAAATATTTGTTGCCGGTTTATTGGCACTGGCGGTTTATTTCCTGTTCAGACGAATGACAAAAAAAGACAAAGGGTGCGATAAATGCTGACCGAAAGCATGCCCACCCAGTTAACATGACTTTCATACTTTTAAAGCCCAAAAAAATTCTATGAAAAAACTTTACGCTTTCCTAATTTTACTTCTGTGTACCGGCAGTGTTCAGGCGCAGGACCTGCCTCACCGCATGACCGAACAGGAAAGAAGCCTGCTGCCGCAGTACAATGCCGAACGCAACGGTCAGCCGGCCAATCCTTTATTTACAACACCTCCGGCTTCCCCTGTCAGAACCATTGGCGAATGGGAAGAACTTCAGGGACTGCAACTAACCTGGACTTCGTACCAGAGCATGCTGAAGGAAATTGTCCGTCATGCCAAACAGGAAACCAAGGTTTACATTGTAACCTCCAACCCAACCACCGTAATCAACTACCTGAACCAACCCCCAGCTGTTGATACGCAAAATGTGCAGTTCGTAATAGCTCCCTTCAACTCTGTGTGGTGTCGCGATTACGGTTTGTGGAGCGCTTATACCCATGAGGTGGATACACTAATAACCATTGACTGGATTTACAACCGCCCGCGGCCTCTTGATAATGTAATCCCTTCTGTATTTGCCAATCTGCTGAACACCCCATTCTATGAAACTACCGCTTCTCCGTGGGATCTGGTTCACACAGGCGGAAATTTTATGACCGATGGATTCGGAACCGGTTTTTCTTCTAACCTGATTTTAACCGACAACTCGCCTGCCGGAGGATTTAATGTAACACACACTGCTGCCGAAATTGATACCATCATGAACCGTTTCATGGGCATTAACCGATATATTAAAATGACGGTACTTCCTTATGACGGCATTCATCATATTGATATGCACATGAAACTGTTGGATGAGGAAACGCTGCTTGTGGGGCAATATCCGCAAGGAGTGGCAGACGGCCCGCAGATTGAAGCCAACCTGCAGTATATTCTCAATAACTTTAATTCGGTTTATGGAACGCCATACAAAGTCATTCGCATACCTATGCCGGCTGACGGTGGTTTGTATCCCAACAACGGAGGACGGTATTTTACCTATACCAATTCATCATTTATCAACAAAACGATTATTGTCCCTACTTACAATATCCCCTCCGATACCACAGCGCTGCGCATTTACCGCGATGCATTGCCCGGCTATAAAGTTGTCGGCATCAATTCCTTGTCAAGCATTGGCGCTTCAGGGGCATTACACTGCATTACGAAAGAAATCGGCACCGATGACCCGCTGCTTATTTCCCATCAGCCATTGCCCGATACGTATGATGATGTGAATCCATACACCGTTCAGGCATTGATGAAACACCGCAGCGGAATACAGACAGCCACCTTGTATTACAGAACTGACACCTTGCAGCCTTACACTCCCGTTCCTATGGTTCAGGGTTTTAATCCTGCTTACTGGTTGGCAGATATTCCTGCTCAGCCTGTGGGTACACGTATCTATTATTACGTGCAGGGCAATGCCTTTTCAGGAAAGTCGCAGGTACGCCCGATGCCGGCCCCGGCCGGTTACTGGTATTTTGATGTGCTTGGCACAACAGGAATCAGCATGACTGAAAATTTTGATTTTACTGTTGATCTTCCATTCCCGAATCCATCAAAAGGAATCACTTGCATACCGGTTACTTCCTCAGCCAATGTACAAGCTGTAGCTCAACTGACTGATATTACTGGACGCGTGATGGCAGAGTTTTTTAATGGAAAGCTGAAAGCGGGAGAAAATAAATTATTCATCAACACGGCACCGGCAGCGCCCGGAGTTTATTTCATCAGAGTAATTACGGATGAAAAGACCGTAAGCATTCCCTTAATGGTGAGATAAACAGCATTTGATTTAACAAATAAAAAAGCGGAGCAATTCACTCCGCTTTTATTTTTTGGACTGAGGAGGTTATAAATTACCTCTCAACTCCTGTTCGCGTTCAATAGATTCGAACAATGCTTTAAAATTTCCTTTGCCGAAGCTTTTTGCTCCGCAGCGCTGAATGATTTCATAAAAAACGGTTGGGCGGTCTTGTACCGGTTTGGTAAATAACTGAAGAAGGTAACCTTCGTCATCGCGGTCAACCAGGATGTTCAGTTTGCGGATGGCTTCCATATCTTCATTGATTTTACCGACACGCTGCCAGACATCATCGTAGTAATTGTCAGGCACATAAAGAAACTCCACCCCGCGTGCGCGAAGTTCGCTTACCGTGCTGATGATGTCATGTGTTAATACGGCAATATGCTGGCATCCGGCTCCTTTGTAAAATTCTATGTACTCTTCAATCTGCGATTTTTTTCTTCCGGCTGCCGGTTCATTGATAGGAAATTTAATATAGCCGCTTCCGTTAGAGACCACTTTACTCATCAAGGCAGAATATTCAGTCGAGATGTCTTTATCATCAAAAGTGAGCAACAATTTGAAGCCCATTACATCCTCGTAAAATTTTACCCAGCGGTTCATCTGTCCGAGTTCCACATTGCCTACACAATGATCTACATATTGCAAACCGACAGGCTTAACTGGTACTGAACTCTTACGCATCTGGAAACCCGGTAAAAATGGTCCGCGGTAATTTTTTCTTTCCACAAATTTGTGAATGGTTTGCCCATACGTTTGTATGGCGGCAATTACTGCTTCGCCATCCTGATCATTCAAAATCTGCGGTTCCATAACAGGCACAGCGCCACGTTTAACGGTTTCGTCAAAAGATTTCCGGGCATCATCCACCCATAAGGCTAAAACCTTAACGCCATCGCCATGCTGCAGATGATGTTTAGAAATTTCATGCTCAGGATGCAAAGCAGACGTAAGTACCAATCTGATTTTATTTTGCTGAAGCACATACGATGCGCGGTCGCGCACTCCGGTTTCGGGACCGGCATACGCCACCAACTCATATCCCCATGCCGATTGATAGTAATAGGCACTTTGCTTGGCATTGCCGCAGTAAAACTCAATATGATCGGTACCATTGATAGGAAGAAAATCTTCCTGTGTCTTGTTTTTAATTTCAGATTTTGCTGATACTTCCATGTTAATTCTTTTTTGGGAACACAAAATTATTCAAAACTGCCGAAGTGAAGTCTGATGTTGGTCAGCCTGGTATTACATCAGGCAATAACCGGCAGGCCTGCTGCCTCATCGAGCAATTGAATAATTGCCTGATAAGCATATTCGGTAACAAGTTTCATTCGCAATTCTTTAACATGAGGAACTCCTTTAAAGTAATTGGCATAATGCCTTCGCATTTCGAGAATGCCGAGTTTCTCTCCTTTCCATCGTATTGAAAAATCAAGATGCTGACGGCATACCTCTGCCCGTTCGGCCAATGAAATGTCGGGGAGTAATGAGCCGGTGCTGAAAAAATGTTTGATGTTTTTGAAAATCCATGGATTGCCGATGGCCGCACGACCAATCATAATACCGTCCACTCCGAAACGATTACGATAATCCATTGCTTTTTGCGGAGTATCAATATCTCCGTTTCCGAAAACCGGTATTTTCATACGCTGATTGTTTTTTACTTCAGCAATCAGGTTCCAGTCGGCAGCGCCCTTATACATCTGTGAACGCGTACGGCCATGAATGGTAATCGCCTGTATTCCGATGTCCTGCAAACGTTCGGCTACATCAATAATATTCTTCGACTTATCGTCCCATCCCAACCGGGTTTTTACAGTAACCGGAATTTGCACAGCATCAACAATGGATTTGGTAATACTTACCATTTTGGGAACATCCTGAAGCAAAGCGGCCCCGGCTCCTTTGCAGGCTACATTTTTAACCGGGCAACCGTAGTTAATATCAATCAAATCTGGATTGGCCTCTGCTGCCATGACAGCTGCCTGCCGCATGGAATCTTTTTCACTTCCGAAAATCTGAATGCCGATGGGGCGTTCGTATTCAAAAATGTCAAGTTTCTTTTTGCTTTTGGCGGCATGGCGTATCAATCCTTCGGATGAAATAAACTCAGTGTACATCAGATCAGCGCCCTTTTGCTTGCATACCATACGGAAAGGCGGATCGCTTACATCCTCCATGGGAGCAAGCAGCAATGGGAAGCCTCCCAATTCAAGGTTGCCGATACGAATCATGATGATTAGCGCTGTAGTTCCTAACTTCGTTGCAAAATTACGGAATGGAAGGGCCTGTGCTTGCTTCATTGCCTCCCTGGCGAAAACTGATTGTAGTAGCCGGATTGGCGTTAATTTTTACTATGCTTTTTTCTTTTGCAGGCGGATTGCTGGCAAATGTTTTTTTCGGAATCAATTTTTTTGATCCCCTTGCTTTCCGCAATTTAGAAAATTCGGATTCCATTAAAGCCATGAAGCTGGTTCAGGCTTTGGGCGCAGGACTGGGCACCTTCATTATTACCTCCCTGGTGGCCGCTTTTCTTTTCGGAAAAAAAATAACTGAATATCTCAAGCTGAACGGACGTTTCCGCTTTTTGCAATTAATCACGGTATTGCTGATCATGATTACCGGTGTACCATTAATTAATATAATGGTTGAGTGGAACAGCCATTTGTCATTTCCTGAATTTTTAGCCCCGGTTGAAACCTGGATGCGCAGCAGCGAGCAGGAAGCAGAGCGCATTACCAAAGCGTTTGTGAATGTAACGGCTGTGCAGGATGTATTGATAAACCTGCTGGTGATTGCCGTATTGCCTGCTATGGGAGAAGAATTATTATTCCGCGGAGTAGTTCAGCGTATTCTTACAGAATGGTTCCGTAATGCCCATGCCGGTATATGGATTTCGGCTGCTGTTTTCAGCGCTATTCATGTTCAGTTCTTCGGTTTTGTACCGCGCATGATGCTGGGCGTTTGTTTCGGTTATATGCTTCACTGGAGCGGAAGTATGTGGCTGCCGGTTATTGTACACTTCTTCAACAATGCTGCTGCCGTAATTTCTGCATGGTATGTTTTTAATCATCAGGAAGGATTTAATCCTGATCAATTGGGTGTTGAAGAGGGCGGAAACATGCTGGTCTTGTTGTCGGCTTTGTTTGTTACCCTGCTGATGATGCATTTGTATTCGCTGAGAACACGAATAACAAATAATAACCTTAAAGAAACTTCCGTTAACAGAGACAGCATTCCGTAATCATGATTCGTGCAATTTTACTCTGCTTAGCTACGCTGCTAATTTTTCAAAATGGCAAAGCGCAGAATCCGTTGATTGCTTATGCAGCAGCTTCCTTCAATGACGGAGTATTGATTTCATTCACCATGCGCGGAGGTTTTTCCTGCAATGGAATAAACATTGAGCGAAGTGATGACTCTCTCAGCTTTTCCGTAATTGGCGATATTGAAGGCATTTGCGGCAATCCTGACTTTGATGTGCCCTTTACTTTTACTGATCCAGAACCGCTTCCCAACCGAAAAAATTTTTACAGGCTTGACATGAAACAATTAGGTTATTCACCGGTTATTTCCGTTTACTTTACCAAACCGTATGCAGACGGAACATTGATTTTTCCCAACCCATGTATAGAAAGATGCAGCCTGTATTTTGAAAATACAAAACGGGAAAAAATAGTTGCAGAATTGCTTTATAACGGAAATAAGACCTCTGCGCATATCACCGATCAAAACGTTGTTGAACTGGATCTGCGCCAATATGCGGCAGGAATTTTTTTCTGCCGGCTGCGATATCCTGATGGCACAGCACTCATAAAGAAAATAGTATTGGTTAAGCCATAAAAAAATCCCCGGGAGAGTTTTCCCGGGGAAAAGCAATAGAAAAAATCAACCTGATGATAATTACTCTACCATCAATTTGATTCTTTCCGATTTGGACAGGGAACGCAATTCGGCAATAAATAAACCTTTGGCTGTTGCCGGCAACACTACTTCAAAACTATTAATGCCATCATTCAGGTTGCTGAACTGATGTGTGAAAATGATTCTTCCTGAAAGATCGGCAATCTGTAATACTTGTAGCTCATCCGGTTTACCTTCAAAAACAAGATTGAAAATTCCGCTTGAAGGATTCGGGAAAACAGAAATGTTCTCTGGCGCAGCTACAGACTCCGCTATTTCCCGGCACGAAGGATTAACCGCTAACATTCTGTAGGCGCTCGTTCCGCAACTGTTAACCGCACGCACCTGAACTACTCCGTTACCATTACCCCAGTTTACATCTATAAAAGGAAATGGCGGAGTGTTCGACTGACCCGAAATGGTATTGCCTGTTCCGGTTACATTCCATTGGTATGAGGTCGCACCGTTTACGGCATTAATACTGAACATAGCCGGGCTGTTATAGCAAATAGCTCCCGGAAATGCAGTAATAGCTCCCGGTGTTTGCGGAGTACCTGAAATGTTTAATGTTCTTACATTTCCGGTTAACGGACATGTTGCATTTTTTGCCGTTACCTGAATTGTTCCTCCGGTAAATCCTGCCGGTATCTGTACTCCTACAGCATTCAGATTGGATGCTGTGTTAAATGTTACTCCCGAAGGCAATGTCCATATAAACTCATCGGCATTGGCATTGGCTGCTACCGAAAAATTGGCTGTGGTATTACACAATCCCGTTGCTGATGGATTGGCGGTAATAGCAGTGGTGATTACCGGTACTACGCTTACTATACTTCTGCAACGAGGGGCACTCTCGGTTGCACATTGACTTACCGCGGTAACACAAATGTTTCCTGCCGTACCTGTTAAATTATATCCTGCCGGAAAGGTGATTTCTGTAGTGCTTCCATAAGGCGGTGATGCCGGATCGGATATCACTACTCCTGCAGGTACTGTCCAGTTGTACGAAACTGCACCAGATACCGCTGGAACATTGTAGGTATATGTACTACCCGGACAAATTTTATTTACACCAAAGAGGTTTACAGGCGCTGACGGGGTACTCTTCACGGTTAAACTTCTGGCCGGACTTACAAAACAGGCTACATTGGCAGTTACCGAAACTGTTCCGGTTCCATAACCTGACGGGAAAGTGATGGTTGCAAACGGGTCGGCTATGGTTTGGGGCGTAGGCTGTCCGTTAATCAATGCTCCTGCCGGACCTGACCAAGTATAGGTTTCGGCTCCGCCTACCGGATTAACCGAATAGTTCTCATTACTATTATCACAGGCTATTAGTGCTCCGCTGATTGCCGAAGGTGTTGAAACCGACCTTCTGATGCCTATCCCTGTATAGGCGCTTGATCCGCATGCATTCATTGCATATACATGAACAGAATAGGTAGAGTTGGCTGTAACCGCCAGATCTACTGTTGTAGTTGTGCTGTTGGTGGGGCCGGTAAATGTGATTGCAGATCCCGAATTGGAAACCCATGAATAGCTTTCTGCATTCGCTACTGCATTTACCGCAAGTGCAACACCGGTAACAGGAGGACATACAGAAGCTGGCGCAGTATTTACCGTTGGCGATGCAGGCGCGGCTCCGAATACATTCAGCACTACGTTATCAGAAACGGCTGCGCATGATGCCGAACCGGTTGTTGTCATTGTTAAAGTAACACTGCCGTTTAACAGATCGTTAGTTCCGGCTGTATATTCTGCATTAAGTAAACCGGCATTATCAAAGGTTCCATCGCCTGCCGTTGTCCATACAACACCTGTTGCGCTGCCGCCTATAACGCCATTCAGTTCATACCCTGTAATGCAGGCGCTGGCATCCGGTCCGGCATTGGCTGAAGGATTCTGTTCAACACTAACACTCAAAAACCGGGGAAGCGTATAATTTACCTGCAGTTTAGGGGCATTGGCTCCACCATTCATTCCGTGAAAAATATAGGTAGCTGATCCGTTTCTCAAAAAGCCAACCGCCAGATAGGCCGGGCTTGAAATCCGGTTTTGAACATCTGAAATCCCGGCTGCATTAAAAGCAAGGTTAAGCGTTCCGGTATTGCTCCATGTTGAAGAATTATAAACTGTGCCTGAGCCAATGGCGCTGTACAGAGCAGATGCTCCGGTTGATACAGGATCATTGTTAGCTAAACCCCGAATGTCGTTGATTGCAGAACTTGGTGTAATGCTGCCGTTATTTACTACAGTAAGGGTAACCCCTGTTACCGTAATCCCCTCAAGGTTTAAATCAGAAAGCGGAAATTTTGCATACCCTCTTAAAGTTCCTGAGTTGCAATTGATATCACCACTGGTCTTTGTAGAGGAAGATGTATAACCGGTGTTATGAGTTGAAATTACCGGATTAATGGCTTCAGAAAGCACAGGGGAAGAAGGATTGGCGCTTGCTCCGCAAAAGTTAGAAGCTATTACGGAAATACTTCCATCCTGTCCGAAATTTCCTGCTATAACTGTAATTGCATTCGTTCCCTGCCCGGAATTAATGCTCCATCCTGCCGGTACTGACCATGTATAGCTTTCTGCTCCTGATACGGAAGCTATATTGTAACTGAATGTTCCGTTTTGACAAACTGTAGCAGGGCCGGTAATAACTCCGGGTACTGACGGAACGCTTGTTACTGTAATTTCTTTGGTATTGTTAGCAGAAATAGTACTGCTGCACACACCGCCTGTTGCTCCGGAAGAGAGATTTGTTATAGTAATGATTGATGACCCTGCCGTGGTAAGACCGGTTGCCGTAAATGTACCGGTACCTGCAGTAGCAACTGTCATGGTTGCCGTTAACCCTGTTGCTGAGGGTAAACTTCTGTTGTAGGTTACTGTGTATGTACCAACTGGCAAATCAGCTGCATCTCCTGTTAGTGTTATCAGTGATGTTGCTGCCGAATTACAAATAGGCGATACTCCGTTGGTTGAAGTAAGCGAATACCCCGGACAAGTCCATGTTACCCTAACCTGGCCTCTGAAACCATCTCCACCCGATCTGTTGGTACTATTGGAACTGCGTCCACCGCCACCACCACCTGAAAGCGCTGTAGCATCATTTCCATCACCGTTATTTGTTCGTCCGGCCGCTCCTGCACCACCGCCACCGGCACCGGCTGCACCTCCTGTAGTACCTGAAGCATTGCCTCCGTTTCCGGTTGAACCAGCGCCACCACCTCCACCGCCTGAATTTCCGCTTGCAGCAGCAGCACCTGATCCACCGTTAAAAGTTCCGGTTGTTACTGCACCGCCTGCTCCATTAGGAGTTGAGCTGTTTCCAACCTTTCCTCCTGCACCGCCATTAGCTGTTACTAATGAACCGAATGATGAAGTTCCACCATTACCGCCATTGGCAGCAGAAACACCGGTACCTCCGGCTCCTACAGTTACCGTTATATTTGCTCCGGGAGTTACTGTTACGGCTGTGTTATTTACATACGCTCCACCGGCTCCTCCTCCGCCTGCTCTTGTAGCTAAAAAGGAGGCATTCACTCCTCCACCGGCTCCTCCTCCGCCCCAGGCTTCCACCTGAACGGAGGTTACACCGGCAGGAACGGTAAATGTACCACTGCTTGTAAATGTTTGCGTTGTCTGTGCTGATAACTCCCCTTTGATGAACAAGAGAATGAGTATTCCCATGCACACGATCCTGAATTGTAACTTATTGCTCATATTGTTGCTTTTTTAGATTTTTTATTTAAAAAAATATGCGGCTTGTATATCGCTCAAGGCAATGTATGTTTCTAAAAAGCAAATCATCCGGTTTTTTGGGTGAAAACACAGCCCTCTTTTGTCAGTTTGACATTTTACAAAACAAAAACCCTCTCCTCTCGTCAAATATTTGACGAGAGGAGAGGGTTTTGTCTCAGTTATTGAAGAGCGTTTACTCTACAATCAACTTCTGAACTTCTGTTCCTGAATTGGAGCGAAGCTCAATGAGGTACATGCCTTTGGCAAGGTCGTTCAGGTTTATATCCGTCTGATGTACGCCTGCCTGTGCTGTTGTTACCATGCTGCGTACCGTGCGGCCTGTTACATCGGTCATAATGAGCATATAGCTTCCTTGCTCTGCTGCTTTAAAGGCTACTGTTGCCTGTGTATGCGCTGGGTTCGGATATACTGTCAGCGAACTGATGCCGGCTGCATCTTCTTCGGCTAAGCGGCAGCCCGGTACATAGTACAATGTACGTAATCCGCTCGATCCGCAAAGGTTGT
>CAADHD010000003.1 GCA_900696575.1 uncultured Bacteroidota bacterium | reverse complement strand
TTCAATGCGTCCCGATGGGAATCGGGGAGGTCGCAGGTTCGAATCCTGCCACCCCGACAACAAGAGTGTTATAAATTCCGGTTCAATGCGTCCCGATGGGAATCGGGGAGGTCGCAGGTTCGAATCCAGCCACCCCGACAACAAGAGTGTTATAAATTCCGGTTCAATGCGTCCCGATGGGAATCGGGGAGGTCGCAGGTTTCCCGCATAAAGCGGGACCACCCCGACAATTCAAACAGAAAACCACATTCTTTTTTACTCTGATCTACACCCGGAACGGTCCCGTAGCTCAACTGGATAGAGCATCAGCCTTCTAAGCTGAGGGTTACTGGTTCGAGTCCAGTCGGGATCACAAGTATAAATAGTTCTTTACTATGAAGTTTAAAACAAACTCAGAAGTTGAAGGTACATTACATACATTTGCGCCTCGAATAAAAAGGTCTGGTAGTTCAGTTGGTTAGCATACATGCCTGTCATCTCGTCAAGAGTGACGAGACGGGTTCGAGAAAAGATTGAAATAAGAAAGGTCTGGTAGTTCAGTTGGTTAGAATACATGCCTGTCATCTCGTCAGGAGTGACGAGACGGGTTCGAGAAAAGATTGAAATAAGAAAGGTCTGGTAGTTCAGTTGGTTAGAATACATGCCTGTCACGCATGGGGTCGCGGGTTCGAGTCCCGTCCAGACCGCAAAGCCATTTCATCATGAAGTGGCTTTTTTTATAAAATGGACAGTTTACATACTATACTCAGAATCTGGTGATGTGTATTACAAAGGCATCAGCAGTAACATTGACAAGCGATTGAATGAACATAAAAAAGGCATGTCGCGATACACGTCAAAATTCAATGATTGGATTTTGGTTTATGAAAAAGAGTATGAAACGAAGCGCGAAGCATTGATAGAGTAGAGACGGATAAAGCGATTAAACCGCAGTTCGATAGAGGATTTAATAAGACGAGCTAAAGGTTAGCATACATGCCTGTCATCTCGTCAGGAATGACGAGACGGGTTCGAGTCCCGTCTGGGGCTGCATAGAAATCTAAAAAAAGTTGTATTGATTTTTTTAAATCATTTTACTTATTTTGATAAATTACTTTTCCTTACGGATTATTTTTACTTTTGAGCTTACTTAACCTGATCCGCGCAACAGGATAACAGCGGAGGCGGATGCCGAAAAGCCAATGAGTAGGCAGTTAGCAAAACAAAAACTCTATACTATGGACTCACAAAAAGTGGACTTGTTTCTGATGACGAATGCCAAATTTTTCGAAAGCCATCAGGTGCAAATGATTCGTGAACGTCTTTTAAATCTTGACGATTCCAAATGGGCAATGATTCAATCCGTTCAACTGAAAGACCCTACTACCATGCTTATAATTTCCTTGCTTGGCGGTGGGTTAGGTATTGACCGTTTTATGGTTGGCGATACCGGTCTTGGAGTTGGCAAATTACTTACCTGCGGTGGACTCGGCATCTGGACCATTGTTGACTGGTTTATGATAATGGGTGTAACCCGACAGAAAAACTTGGAGAAAATGCATCAAGTAATGATGTAATTGATCAATGAATCTTTTAAATCGTTACCGACTTATGGTGATGCTCACCCTTGCAGCCTATGCATGGGTGGTTTTTTGCTTTTTCAACAGTGGCTTTTTTCAAGCCCATTATGGAATTAACCCTTGTCTCATAAAAACAGCAACCGGTTTTCCCTGCCCTTCATGCGGAACAACAAGATCTGTAATGCTTATTTTACACGGTAATCTTTATGATGCATTATTCCTGAATCCGTTAGGTTACTTTGCATTTTTTCTTTTAATTGCTTTGCCTTTCGTATTTCTTTATGATGCCATAATGCGAAAAACATTATTGCTCCGTTTGATTACGAAAAGCGAAGAGATCATCTGTAACCGGAAGGTGGTTCCGGTACTGGTTTTGTTTTTTCTTCTTCTTTGGGGATGGAACATTCATAATGGTTTATGATTTCACTAACCCCGTTTTATTATGTACCTGATGACGAAGAGCGCGAAAAAGCTTCGTTCAGTTATGTCATGTCGTTAGTGGCATTAATGGCCGGAATGCCGATTCCAATTATAAATCTGCTGGCAACCCTTTTCTTTTTTCTCGGTAACAGAAAAAGTAAACCGTTTGTAAAATGGCATTGTACACAGGCATTATTATCACAGCTTTCGTTATTGTTGATGAACAGCGCTGCTTTCTGGTGGACTGTATCCGTTTTCTTTTATGACGAAGAAATTACCAACCGTTACATGGCCTATCTCATTACTGTTTTTATTTTTAACCTGACAGAATTTATTGCCACAATCTACACAGCCGTCAAAGTGCGTAAAGGAATACATGTGCAATGGTGGTTTTACGGAACATTAACCAACCTTCTTGTGCGGATGTCATGAAAGCAGTTTTACAGTTTCTTGTTATTGTGATTTTATTTTTCGGAACATGGTTACTGCTTAGCCGGATTAACTTTACCGAACGCTGGCATACCGACCGCATCGGCAGTTACAATGAGAAGAAAATTGGTCAGCTGATCTGGGATGCCATCAAAAAATCAGAAAAAGAAATCCGAAATGAAAAAGTTACCCGGCCTGTTCAGCAGGTGCTCGAAAGATTAAAAGTTGAAACAAAGGAATCAGATTCATCGGATCCCATCAGCATTCATGTAATTCTCAAAGGCGATGCAAATGCTTTTGCCTTACCGGGCCGAAGGGTAATAATATTTTCAGGCTTGGTGAAATACTGCAACTCGCCCGATGAATTGGCCGGTGTGCTTGCTCATGAAATTGCACACATTGAAAAACAACATGTAAAATTGAAACTGATTAAGGAAGCAGGATTAGCCATGTTAGCTACTTTAGTAGGCGGCAGTGCCGGCCCGGAAATTATTCTTGAAATGGCCCGTTTGCTTTCATCACGTGCATATGACCGGAATCTTGAAAGCGAAGCTGATGAAGCTGCGTTGCATTATCTGGTGAATGCCGGCATAGATCCCAGGCCATTCGCCAACTTCCTCTTCCGCATTGCCGGACAAACAGATATGCCGGATGGTTTTGAATGGGTAAGCACCCATCCTGATTCCAGGGACCGCGCTGCCAGGTTTCTCAGCCTTGCCGGAAAATATGATAAGAAATGGACTCCTTCACTCGATGGTACTGCTTGGATCGAAATGAAAAGTTATATGGAGGAACTGTGAATAATTTATCACAGATTGAAGCTGCATCCACTCGTACATTCACTTGTTTCGCACAGTACAAATAAATCAATCATCATGAAGAAAATCATTTTACTTTTTACTGCTTTTACCTTTTCGTTTAACTCTTTTTCTCAGCCTTTCGATCTCGGAACCAACATGATCAATGCCGGCATTGGTTTGGGAAGCAGCCTTGGCGGCTTTGGCTACACTTCACAGACTCCGGCCCTAAGCGCCAGTTTTGAACATGGAATGTGGAAAGTAGGAGGACCCGGAGTAATTAGTCTTGGCGGTTACCTGGGTTATAAAAGTTTCAAGTACAGTTCAACGTATCCGTATCTAGGAGGCATCTATTCTTACAGTCAGAAATGGAGCTATCTGATTATAGGTGCGCGCAGCGCTTACCATTACAACGGACTTGGCGAAGAAAAAATTGACCTGTATGGCGGAGCCATGTTGTCTTTTAATAATTTGAGTTATAAGTACGAAGATAATGATCCATCCTACGACTATCCGGGAGCAGGTACTTACAACAGCGGACTAAGTCTGTCGCTTTATGCCGGTGGCCGGTATATGTTTACCGACAACATTGGTGGTTATCTCGAAGCCGGTTACGGCATCTCCTACTTATCACTCGGGGTTTCCTTTAAGTTTTAAGCTGAGTGTATGCTTCAGTCGTCTTTAACAGGATTGATCGAAGCAGGTTGTGATGAAGCCGGGCGAGGCTGTTTAGCCGGACCTGTGTTTGCTGCTGCTGTTATTCTTCCGAAAGAATACAGGAATAAATACCTGAACGATTCTAAAAAGCTTAATGAAAAAGACAGGGTAAGACTGAGATTTGAAATTGAAACATCGGCTGTTGACTTTGCAGTGGCATCATGCAGTCCGCAGGAAATTGACGAACTGAATATACTTCGTGCCTCGTTCGAAGCCATGCACCGTGCCTTGAACCAACTCAAGGTACAACCGGAGTTTATTCTGGTAGATGGAAACCGTTTCAGTTCATGGAGAGAGATAAAGCATCAATGCATTATAAAAGGCGATGGCAAGTTTTTATCCATCGCTGCCGCTTCCATTCTTGCCAAGACTTACCGCGATGACTACATGTTGAAGGTACATCAAGAACATCCCCAATACGGATGGAATAAAAACAAAGGTTACCCTACCGCTATTCATACGGATGCTATTGCCAGGTATGGGTTAACACCTTTACACCGCAAAACATTTCATATTAAACGGCAGACAAGGCTCGAGTTTTTATGATATTTAAAGTTTCAAGCAACCCTTTCTGACACGCGCATATAACTCTGGCGCTCGTTTTTAATGAGTGCCTTATTACACCATCATTTGTATCCTCACAAAAGATCACATTAGCTATTGCTGATATTAACATCAGCATGCGTTAAAAGTAATCTCACTTTTTCACCAACAGCATTAAAACAAGAATAGTTTTGGGCAATTTATGACGCGTGCTGTAAACTATTCCTTAATCATCATTCTGGTATTGGCTTCCATTGTAGCCACCATTTATTTCTACAATAAATATTCATCAGGTTTAACAGGCAATGCTCTTAATGCCATGCCTGCCAGCGCAGGTTTTTATCTGAAATCGGAAATAAAACAAGGAAAAATGTCTGCTATTACAAAGCAACCTGTTTGGAAGCTTGTGCAGTTATTAATTGATAACCGCGCAGAACAGGCATTTGCCCGTTTGGATTCGTTGTTGAAGAATGAAAGTATTATTCCGGAAACCGACAATCAGTTTTATATTTCCGTTCATCCTGTTTCGGCCGACAGGTTTGATTTGCTGTTACTCAGCGGCATGCCGGTCAGCAGCAGAAGAGAAACAGCATTGAAAATACTTGAACTCTGGTCATCCGGAAATCTTAAAACATCAAAAAGGCAATACGAAGGGGTTACAATTTATGAATGTTTAGGAACTGATTTTGCATTCACCTTCGGTATTTCTAAAAATGTTTTCATCGGAAGCAGTACTCCTTTTTTAGTTGAAGATGCTATCCGCCAGCAGAAAGCAGCAACCGGAAGACTCTTTAAACTCAGTCTGCTCACGGATGCTTTCATGAAAAAGGAAAAAAAACCGACTTCAACTGTTCACCTGCACCTTGAATCGGCCGGAGGGCTTGCACAGGTATTTCTGAATAAGGAGTTTGCTGCCAAAGCCAATTCGGCATTGATGGGATCTGTTGCTGAATTTAAAGTTGAAGACCAGGCCAATCATTTTTTAATGACCGGTTATACTGCATCAGAAGACTCAACTCAATTAGCTGCTTTCATTGCCATGCAAAAACCTGTTAAGCCGTCAGCTATTGAAGCACTTCCTGCTTCTACAGCCTGGTTCCGTTGGGTGGGTTTTGAAAATTCACAGATTTTGAAAAGATTTTTTTCTGCTGATGAGGTATTCATCAAAGCAAATGAAAAAGTTAAAAAGCAAACAGGTTTAATTCCTTCCGATACTTTGTTTCATTATCTTACAGGAGAATTTATATCACTCTTATTAAGACCGGCTTCTGTTAAATTTGAGAGCAACAGGTTAACAATACTCAAATTAAAAGAACCGGCAAAAGCAGAAGCATTGCTTGATAAGTTAAACCGCAGGGCAGAGTCTGCTGCTCCTGTCGAAATGTATAATCAGTCGAAGATTAAACAAGTGAAACTGCGCTTTTTCTCCGAAGCATTGACAGGCAGTTGGGCGAAAGCGGCATCCGCTACTTATTACATGGTGAAAGGAAATTATCTGGTGATGGCTTCCAGTGCTTCGGCCATGCGCACTTTTATTGATGAGTATCAATCGAATCAGTTACTTGTTAAACAGAAATCATTTACAGAGCATCGTGGTTTTTTAAGAGAACAGAACAATCTGCTTTTCTATTACCGCATGGCAGAAAGCAATTATTACTTAAAGGCATTATTAAACGAGAAGTATGAAAGCTTCTTTGAGAAGAACAGCAACTTTATTCAGCAGTGGAATGCAATGGCGTGGCAGATGACAGGCAGCAATGTTTCCTGCGAAACACGCTTTGCTTTGTTTTACGAACCGCAGAATAAACTTCCCTCTATTGAACTGATAGCTTCTGAGAAAACAGATACTACAGTTTCTTCAGGCATTTTACCGGTAAACACTTCAACCGAATCGTTTGCTTTGCTGCAGGATGATGAAGGGCAGCTTTACAAATTCAACAGCAGCGGCTCGTTAGTATGGAAAAATCTTATGCCCGGTAAAATCATTTCTCCTTTTTATGCTGCCGACATTTACCGTAACAGCAGGCAGCAGATAATTTTCAATACTGCCGAACAATTAATTGCCATAGATACCGATGGCGATTTTATTTCCAACTTTCCCATTATACTTCCTGCTTCGGCTACCGGTCCGCTGTTAAAGGTTCCGTTCAATCAGGGTACGCGCGAGGCATTGCTTATTCCTTCAGCCAATGGCCGCATTTATGCTTATCAGCCCAATGGTAGAATTTACGGTGCATGGAGTTTTACCTACGTTGAACCCGTAGAACTGATTACTCATGGTATGTTTTCGCAGCGTGATTATTTAGCCATGCATACTGTCTCAGGAAAAATTATCATCACGGCAGCCAATGGAAGCATGCTCTGGCAGAGTTCAGCATCTTATGCGCTGGCAGGAGTAAATAAAAAACTTTTTACTGATACCGTTAACAATCAGTTTGTATTCTGTACCGAAAACGGAACGGTAAATAAAATCAATGAAGATGGAAAAACAGAAAGCAAAGCCTTCCTGAATGAAACGGTGAACGATTTTTTAATGGATGATTTTGACAGAGACAGGAAAGCCGACTTTCTCTTTCTTACAACTTCACAGGTTGTTGCATACTCGCAGCAGGGCAGAAAAATTTTCAGTTACGATTTCAAAAAAGAAAAAATTCCTGATCAAATGTCATCATTCGCAGCAGGGCAGAAAGTTTATGTGCTGTGCCATTCGCAGGAGCAAAATCTAACCTGGGTATTTGAAAAGAAAACAGGGCATTATCCCAAATCTCCGGTCAGGGGAGGCTTGTCAGGTTTTATTGCTGATATGAACAGCGATGGCAGAACGCAATTGGTTACCGCCTCTTCTGATGGCTTTCTTTATTTCTATGTATTGAATTAGTTGATGAATTGGCGTTTTGCCACCGGTTGGTGTTATTTCACCAACCGGAATATTTTCGGGGTGATGATGATACACTAACCGCATACAGCAGCCGGAATTTTCTCTCCCCCATTTTGATTTTCCAATATTGATTTACATTTGTATTTCCGATTTGATGATGACCCGGCCCGAAAACACAAATCTCCCGCTGCACGATTGTTGTAGTGTGTGTGTGATGACACGCTAAAAACCCAAACCGAAAAAAATAAAATCCTGTCTCGTTTCTTTTTTAACGAAACGGGATTTTTTATTACACCGGCAGCGAATAATTTTCCATCGCCAATTCAAAACAACAGTGTTTCCGGCTGCCT
>CAADHD010000002.1 GCA_900696575.1 uncultured Bacteroidota bacterium | reverse complement strand
GCATGGTAACAACAGCCCGGTCAGGCGTACATCAGATGGATGTAAACCTGAACGACCTTGCCAAAGGCATGTACCTGATTGAGCTTCGCTCCAATTCAGGAACAGAAGTACAGAAGCTGATTGTAGAGTAATCTACGGTCAATAATTTAAAACAAAACCCCCTCCCGGAAAATCGGGAGGGGGTTTTGTTTTATTGCCAAACTGAAAAGTATCAATCAATGAATTGTTGATAATCTGCTGAATCAAAGCATCTGAATACCCTTTGTATAAAAATACCTTTGTAAAATGAGAATTTTTTCATTCTTTGCTTTAACATTAACTTTCAGTATGCCGGTTGCGGCAACTTGTTTTTCAGCGCCACCGGACAGCGGCCTAACACATCGCATCATGATAATTCCGTATGATCCGCAGTTTTATTTGTCGGACGCTGATCATGACATCATGGAAGCCACACGGCAAGAACCTCAGAAGGTGCGAGAGTCGTTTCGCAAAACGGTTGATTTGTATGTTCAACATGCTATAGGTTCATTCAGGTCGTGTATTTCTTTGTTGAATGATGCCGATTCATTGCCTGAATTAAAAGAAGCGCTGATGATGGCTTACAGTAAAACAGGTTACCGATATGAAAAAGCCATGCCGCTGCCGGTTCAGAAAGAGCGTGCTGATTCGGTTAACAAAGCATTGAAAAAGTTAAGTAAAGAGAATACCGATTCGAGAACTGCACATAATTATCATGTTGTACCACCCGATGCAAGGTATATGAATGCGGTAATCAACAAGCCGGAAATTTTAGAGAGGCTGTTTTCAACCTACGGAACAGATATATTTGTTTTTTTAAATCAGTTTGAAATTAAAACGAATTATAAAAACTGCCTTGATATAGCCAATAAAGTATATCAGCGCGAGCTGATGATTCATTTTTCGGTATATGATTACAAAGGAAAACAATTAGCAGGAAGTTATGCTATGTCCACATTTCCCTCAGACAGCAATAACGCTGCTGAAATTATGAAAAACTGTTTTCCGGAAATAGCGCGACTGATAGCAGGATGCATTCCGTAACAGTAAAAACCTGAAATTTATTTTTTCATTTTGGCAGCAGATTTTTCGGCTGAAAAGGAAGCTATAAGTTTATGCTTCTTTTTAGACAGCTTGATTTGATCGCCCAATTCAAAACATAAAACATCGGAAGTTTTAATTTCAGCAATTTTTATTGATGAGATATGTTTAGCCAAGTTTTCAAAAGCCGGATTATGGCCAAATATGAAAACGTTTTTATACTCCGGTTTGATGGATTCAATGACTTTGATAATTTTCTTAAAGTCATCACTGTATAAATCTTCATTCAACCTGATTTCGGCATAAGGATACTTTAATTCCTGAGCGAAGATGAGCGAAGTAGTAATGGCACGTACGGCAGGGCTTGATATCATCAAATCGGGTTTGATTTTTTTCTGTGCCAGTTGCTTTGCGGTATTACGGGCATCATGATAACCCCTTTCGGTAAGCGGGCGGTCAATGTCCTTTAATTCAGGAATTGATTTTGAAGATTTAGCATGACGTACCAAATAAAGTTTATTCATCAGGCTGCTCCGCGGTTTTTAAATTCATTGTAAAGGTTGCTCACCAATTCGAAAAGCAAATTTAAGCGGATGGGTTTCGAAACGAAATGATTTCCACCAGCGCTCATGGCTGAAAGAATCAGCATATCATCATTGGTTGCACTAAGAAAAAGAATGGGGATACTTCTGAACTGTTCATGCTGCCGTAATTGCCTGCACATTTCAATACCGTTCATTACAGGCATCATAATGTCAAGGACAATAATCTGAGGCGGATCCTGCTCAATCATTTCGAGACCTTCCTGGCCATTGCGGGCAACAGCTACTTCGAGGCCTTTCTTGTTGAAATTGTATTGAAGCAGTTCAAGTATTTCAGGTTCATCATCAACAACCAGAACTTTAAAACGCTTCGACTCTGCCATACCTGATAAGATTTTTGCAAGTATGCCGACAGAAGGTTTCGCTGGAATTACTGGCAGATTAACAAATTGTTAAGCGATCAGCGGTCAATGTCGGGAATCACAAGGTCGAGTGTACCCATTATGGCAACGAGGTCACCAATTTTCTGCCCACGGGTCATGTGATCCAGGGCGGAGAGATTGGAAAATCCCGGTGAACGGAATTTGATTCTGTAAGGAGTGGTCCCGCCTTCGCTCACAATGTAAACCCCGAATTCGCCACGTGCTGTTTCCACGCGGGTGTAAAACTCACCTTTGGGTAATTTGAGTACAGCTTTGGTTTTTGCCTGAAAATCGCCTTCGGGTATATTGTCAATCAACTGTTCAACAATGCTAAGCGACTGCTTCAGTTCTTTCATGCGCACAAGATAACGGGCATAACAATCGCCATCGGTCTCAATAATTTCATCAAACTGAACTTTGTCATACACTTCGTAAGGATAGAGTTTGCGGATGTCACATTGCACTCCGCTTGCTCTGGCAGTCGGGCCGCTGCAACCATAAGAAATGGCCTCTTCTTTTGAAAGGAAGCCAATACCTTTCATCCGCTGAATAAATATGGGATTAAAGGTTACCAGTTCATCGTACTCATCAATCTTTGATTTAAATAGTTTGATGAATTCATGCACACGTTTCTGAAAATTGGGATGTAAATCGAACATGACTCCGCCCGGAACCATGTAATTCATGGTAAGTCTTGCTCCGCAGGTTTCTTCCATCAGGTCGTTGAGCATTTCGCGTTCGCGGAATGCATGAAAGAAAGGAGTGATAGCGCCAACATCCATTGCCAAAGCACCCCACCACAGGCAGTGCGATGCCATTCGCGTAAGTTCATCCATCAGTACACGAATCACTTTTGCGCGCTCCGGAATTTCGAGTTGCAAACCTTTCTCCACACACAATGCGCATCCATGATTATTTATATGAGAAGAAAGGTAATCCATCCGGCTGGTTGAATAGATGAATTGCCGGTAGGTTAAACTTTCACACATCTTTTCGATTGAGCGATGGATATATCCTAAGTGCGGTTCTACTTTTTTTACGGTTTCGCCATTCAGAGTTATTACCAGATGCAACACTCCATGTGTTGAAGGGTGCTGCGGCCCTACATTGATGATAAGATCGCCCTGACCGGTTGTACCAATTTCCTGAAGCATAATTTGAGGCGGTAAAAGTAACGCAAGTAAAACTTCAGTGTTTAGCCTTTTGCCAGCGTAAAGGAAAAGATGCTGCCTTTGCCCGGCTCGCTGGTAACACTTACTTTTTGGTTATGGGCTTCCATAATATGCTTAACGATGGCCAGCCCGAGTCCGGTTCCTCCCTGCTCGCGGGAACGTGATTTGTCAACTCTATAAAATCGCTCGAACAATCTGGGAAGATGTTCTTTGCCTATGCCTATGCCATCATCTTCAACATGTACAATTACCGGGTCAGCGCTGTCATCAACAGAAATGATGGTCTTACCTCCTTCTTTTCCATATTTAATGGAATTAACCGCGAGGTTAACAAGCACCTGCCTGATACGCTCTTTATCGGCATTAACATAAACCTGCTTATTCAGGCCGGGGCTTGTTTGAAAGGTAATTTTTCTTTCCTGAGCTTTCAGTTCGAGCGAGTCCATTACATCGCGGCATAAATCGCAAATGTCAAAAATTCTCACTTCAAGATTCAGATTTCCTGACTCAAACTTTGAAATGGATTCAAGATCTTCAACAATGGCTATAAGGCGGTCGAGGCTGCGCGATGCTTTGTTCAGGTAATGGATGTTTACGTCCGGGTCGTCAATGCCTCCGTCAATCAATGTATGAATATAACCCTGCACGCTGAAGATGGGTGTTTTCAATTCGTGCGAAACATTGCTTAAAAATTCTTTGCGGAAGGTTTCTAATTTTTTCAGTTGTACAATTTCATCCTCTTTGTTTTTTTCCCACTCTTCGAGCATGCGGTTTATTTCAGGAATAATTTCCTCATCCCTTATTTTTTTACCGATGGATTGGTGGGAGGTAATTCTCAAAATATTCTGATAAACCGTTTTGAGTTCGCGGTGAATTTTTTTTGTAAAAAAGTCCTGAAGCATAAAAGTTATCAGAAAAACAGAAACCGAGGAGATGAAAATATGTAATAGGCTGATCGGGATATGAGTGAAAAACCGGAATGATAATAATAGCAGAACTACAAATAATGAAATTGAAAAAGCAAACCCGGATTTATAAATAAGTTTTCCGGCATCTTTCATGGTTCATGCTAATCAGCAGCAAAGAAAACCAATCAGAACCTATCAGGTCAGATATCGAACTTGTAGCCAATACCTTTAACTGTTTTTATAGATTCATCACCTAACTTTTCACGGATTTTGCGGATGTGTACATCAATAGTACGGTCGCCAACCACTACATCATTGCCCCAAACGCGTGCTAAAATGTCATCGCGGGTAAAAACTTTACCGGGTTTGGAAGTAAGCAGGGCAAGCAATTCAAATTCCTTGCGCGGAAAGGAGATGGCATTCCCATCACGGAAAGCAAGATATTTTTCACGGTCAATTTCAATACCTCCTATTTTGGTGGTAACTTCTGAATGCACACCGTTTAGTCTTCGGAGCAGCGCTTTAATACGACTGAGCATAACACGCGGTTTGATGGGTTTGCCGATATAATCATCAGCGCCAACATCAAATCCTGCAATCTGCGAATAATCTTCATTGCGGGCTGTCAGAAATGCAATAAGCACATCTTTTAATCCGGGGGTATTTCTGATTTGACGGCAAGCCTCAATTCCATCCATTACCGGCATCATAATATCCAGAATAATCAAATCAGGTTTTTCAAGCCTTGCGAGATCAACAGCTTCTTTACCGTTCTTGCCCAGAATTACATCATAACCTTCCTTAATAAGGTTATACTCCATGAACTCAAGGATATCCGGCTCATCATCAACTAAAAGTATTTTAATCTTCTTACTCATTCAAATTTTGTTGATGCCAAAACTACCGGCACTATGTTATGAAATTGTTAAGCACGGGTTACTGCATTCTTATTGATTCCGGTAGCTTCTTAAAGGCAAAGATAGATATCAAATACTTCAGAAATAAGGGCAATTGTCTGATTTATGAGTAACCTGAATTTAATTACTCTGCTTCCGGGCTTCATCATGCCGTGTATCTTTGCCAAATGAACCGCAGGAAGTTTTTACGGAATGCCGGAATTATCATATCAGGAATGGAAACCCTTGGCTCACTGAAAAAATTCGCAGAAGCATTTCCTGTTAATGATAAAATAATGCCTGTGATTTTTGTTGGCCATGGTTCGCCCATGAACGGCATTCAGGATAATGCTTACAGCCGTACGTGGAAGGAATGGAGTAAAATAATTCCTCAGCCTGATGCTGTTGTTTGTATTTCGGCTCACTGGTTAACAAGCGGAACCTATGTAACTGCAATGGACAAACCGAAAACAATTCATGATTTCGGGGGCTTTCCTGATGAGCTCTTCAAAGTTCAATATCCGGCATACGGAAATCCGAAACTTGCGGCAGAAATAAAAAACAACATTGCCAAAACTTCGGTTGGATTGGATCACGACTGGGGTCTTGACCATGGATGCTGGACGATCCTCAGGCACATGTATCCTGATGCAAACATTCCTGTATTGCAACTAAGCATTGATTATGCAAAACCGGCTGCATGGCATTTTGCGCTGGCCATAGAACTAAAATTGCTCCGAAAGAAAAACATTCTGATTATAGGAAGCGGCAACATGGTGCACAATCTGGGAAAGATTGCCTGGAATAAACCGGAAGGCTTTGCTTTTGACTGGGCTGCAGAAATGAATCACACATTTAAGAAACTGATAGACCAGCGTAACTTCCAATCGCTGTTTGATTATGAAATAAACGGCCCATCATGGAAACTGGCCATCCCCACTCCCGATCATTATTACCCGCTTATTTATACCCTTGGATTGACGGATACCAAAGATTCATTCCGGTTTTACAACGACAGTGTTACGATGGGCAGTATTTCCATGACTTCAGTAATTGCCGCCCGATAAACCTTCCAGCCGTTTACTTTGCGCTTATGAAAGCATATCTCGACCTTCTTAAACATGTTCTTGATAACGGAACGGATAAAAGCGACCGCACAGGAACCGGTACGCACTCTGTATTTGGTTATCAGATGCGCTTTAATCTGAATGATGGTTTTCCGCTGGTTACAACCAAAAAACTGCATGTTCGTTCCATCATTCATGAATTGCTGTGGTTTCTGAAGGGCGATACCAACATTGCTTACCTGAAAGAAAACGGAGTTTCCATTTGGGATGAATGGGCGGATGAAAACGGAAACCTCGGCCCGGTTTACGGCCATCAATGGCGTTCATGGCCTGCAGGCAACGGAAAAACCATTGACCAGATTTCCAACCTGATTCATCAGATTAAAACTAAACCCGATTCGCGGAGATTGATTGTAAGTGCATGGAATGTGGCCGATATTGACCGCATGAAACTTCCGCCCTGCCATGTATTGTTTCAATTTTATGTTACTCCGCCATCTGACGAACAAAAACAAAATAGAATAAAAGGAAACCTCTCCTGCCAGCTTTACCAGCGCAGCGCTGATTTGTTTCTTGGTGTGCCGTTTAACATTGCTTCGTACAGCCTGCTTCTGATGATGGTAGCTCAGGTTTGCGATCTGCATCCGTATGAATTCATTCACACTTTTGGCGATGTGCATATTTATTCCAATCATGTTGAGCAGGCACAGTTGCAGTTAACCCGCAGCCCCTACCCTCTTCCGGTGATGAAACTCAACCCTGAGGCAAAAGATATTTTCGGTTTTAGGTACCAAGATTTTGAATTAACAAACTATCAATGCCATCCGGCTATTAAAGCTCCGGTAGCCGTTTAATTAATTTCTATACCTGCAAGGCTGACTATTTTTTCCATCAACCTGTGTATGGGATATTTTTTCAAATCTTTTTTTCTGATCAGTTTATATCCTGCTGATTCTGCTTTCTTCAAATTTACTTGTGAAGCATTAACGAAAGAAAAGGAAGCCCAGATTGTACGGTGCGAGAGCAGATGGTTAATTTCATCATGATTTGTTTTAATGCTGAATTTGGAAATTCCGATTTCCAGCAGTTTTGACCTGGCTTCTGCCGCCTTCCATTTTACTTTCCCCTTTTTTTCAAGCGATGGAAATTCAAAAAGCCCTTTCCATATTCCTTTTCCGTTTCGCTGATAAATCATCAGTTCATCGCTTTTGGTTATGATGAGAAAATGCAGGCTGATGACTTCAGGCGGTGATTTTTTTTCTTTCACCGGAAAGCGGCTAACTTTACCTGTCTGAAATGCTTTGCAGTCTTTGTTCAACACGCATTCAACACAAAGAGGATTTACCGGTTTGCAGATAAGTGCCCCGAGTTCCATCATGGCCTGATTGTGAAGCGAAGGTTTGGTCATATCAAGAACAGCATCCGCTTTCTTCCTGAAAAAATTTATTCCGGCTGTTGAATTAACCGGTAATGAAACAGCAAACAAACGCGACAATACACGCATTACATTGCCGTCAACCACAGCCTGAGGTTTATCAAAGGCAAAGGAAGCTATGGCCGCAGCCGTGTATTGCCCGATACCTTTCAGTTTAAGCAAGTCATCAAACTCTGTGGGAAATTTTCCTTTATTCTCTTCTACAATCTGTTTGGCAGCCTGATGCAGGTTTCGCGCTCTTGAATAATATCCCAGTCCCTGCCATTGTTTCAATACTTTCTGCAGTGGTGCGGTAGCAAGCGATTTTACGTTCGGATATTTTTTAATGAATGAATGGTAGTATGGCAAACCCTGTTCAACGCGCGTTTGCTGAAGGATTACTTCCGAAATCCAGATTTTATATGGGTCTTTTGTTTTACGCCAGGGCAGATTACGGTGTGCCTGCAGATACCAGGTAACTAATTTTTCTGAAATCAAAAGGGGCATCAGTTCTCATCCACCACCTTTCCTGAACCATTTATGCGTGTGCTGAGTTTTGGCTTGCCCTTGTAATAAACGCTGCCGCTTCCGTTTACATGCACATTCATTTGCCGTATTACATACACTTTTACATTGCCACTGCCATTTACTCTTACGGTTGACTGGTTGCAGGGCATTTCACGGGCATCTACATCACCGGAGCCGTTAATTTTAATATCATGACTGTTGGCTGAGCCCTGCAAAATGATATTACCTGAACCATTAATGGAACTGGTGAGCGATGCAGCCGTCAGTTTTACATCCATATCACCGGAGCCGTTCACCTTTAAAAGCAGGTTTTTAAAATGCATGGTATCGGGAATGAAAACATTACCTGAACCACTGAGCTGAATTTCTTCCAGTTCAGGAACAACAATTTCAATTTTAATATCCTTATTCGGTTTCAGGCATCCTTTTGATTCAATCACCAATTTTTTTCCTCTTACCCTCGATCGGATTCGTTCCAGCAGGTTTTCTTCAGCAGAAACTGATATTGAATAGTCTTTTCCGCTGCGAATGGTTACATCGGCATTAAGGCTTACATCAATACTTCTGAACTCATTATGCTTACGCTGTTCGGTCTGAAATGGGCCGCTGCCTTCTTCGCAGAAGAAACAGCCATTCATTAAAATCAGGATTAAGAAAGCGGGCAGTAAAAACAGGATTCGTTTCATGTCAGAAAATTTTCGGGTAAACCTACACGATTTTTTGAACTCAGAGGGCTAACCATGCAAATTCTTACCGGATGGACTTCCCCCTGCTTTATGGGCTATGTTTAGCTTTGCCCAATGTACCGCTGGAAAGTCATTTATTTTTTTTCATGGCTTGCCTCCCTGCTGATTAACCGTTTTAAAAATCCTTCAGGAAAAAACTTCAGAAACATCCTTGTCATCAGGCATGACGAAATAGGCGACATGATAACTGCGCTCCCTGTTTTTGATGCGTTGATGAAAAAATTTCCGGAATCACAAATTTCGGTATGGTGCTATCCGCTAACCAAACCGTTAATCGAAAACCATCCTGCCATAAGTCATATTGCCGTTTCGAAAAGCGAGCTGAAAAGAAAATACGATTTGATAGTTGACCTGCGCGGAAATTTTGAGACCATCGGCTATGCACTTAAGCATGGTCCGTATTACCGGCTCGACCGCGGAACCGTACGTTTCAAAAATAAATTTGCGTTGCCGCAGCATCCGCATGAAGTGCTCGCCAATCTTCAAATCATAATGCCTGTCATTGGTCAAATTCCGCAGGAACCTGAATTGAATCTTTACCTGAACGAAGAGAACTACAGGAAGGCTGATGAGTATTTGTTGTCAAACAGCATTTCCGATTTCGTTTTGCTTCATACGGGGGCGCGCAAAAAATTAAGGCAATGGCCGTCAAAAAAATTTTCCATGCTTGCCTCTTTGCTCAAAGAAAAATACGGTTGGGATACGGTGATTGCCGGAACTAGTGAAGAATTGCCCGAGATAGAAAAGCTGCAATCGCTCATTCCGTTTAAAACATTTTCGTTTACCGGTTATTCACTTACCGATTTTGCAGCGCTGGCTTCAAAAGCAGATTGTTTTGTGGGCAATGAAAGCGGGCCTATGCACATTGCTGCTGCCATGAAAATTCCGGTAGTAGGGTTATTCGGGCCTGGCGAACCGCACACCTTCTCTCCATTTGGAAAAAAAGCAACCTACATTCATCATCAGTTAAAATGCAATCCCTGCGATCAGGTACATTGTGTGCAACCCGATCATCCCTGCATAAACCTGATTGAAGTGCATGAGGTGATGGAAAAAATAAAGGAAGTAATCAGCCTGAAATAATTTATTCTTTTCATCCCAAGCGACTACGTATCCATGAAGGGTGCCTTCTCACTTCTATTTTTTCAGCATATACTATCTTGATCAATCTACATTTCCATGAATGGTTATTTATGCTCATCTCAAATCCGCCACAGACAGCATTGACTGCCGGAATCCTTCAGGGTAACGGGTACGCGATGGCAGATAAAATCAGGTTTACTTTTATTCAGGCACTTCAGTGAACTTCGGTAATCGGAACAACCAACTGTATTTCACCGGCATCCTGTGTGATTTTGTAAGGAATGCCGCCTGCTGCGCGCTGAAAAATAGAGGTATCAAATCCGGCCATGAATATGTAATACTGGCCTTTCTTTAATCCATCAACTCTCACAAAATCATCGCCCGGTACACCGGCTTTGATGTAATCATATAGCGAAGCATTATCGCCCGGAAATTCAGCCTGTCCGAACTTAATGAACACCGAATCGCGGTAGTCGGTTTGATTGTAAATTGGTTTGCCGTGATGCTGGGGTTTAAGAATAATTGAAACATTGCCTCCCAAACCGGGCTTTTCCTTTTTACAGGAGGTGAATATCAAAATGGAGGCGGCAATCAGTAAAATGCGGTTCATGGAATAGATTTTAACTGTGAACAAAAATAATGGGATATGGTTTAAATTGTGTGATGAACAGGTAAAGTTTTCAAACGAAACTTCATTACGTTCGCCCCATGATTTCCATCATCGTTGCCGTTGCCGACAACAATCTTATAGGTGGCAGCAATAAACTGCTATGGCATCTTTCGGCCGATTTAAAACGGTTTAAAGTGCTTACTATGGGGCATCCGGTCATCATGGGAAGGAAAACGTTTGAGTCTATCGGCAGGCCGTTACCCGGCAGAGAGAATGTGGTGATTACAAGAAATTCCGGTTTCAGGGCAGCCGGAGTTATCACTGTCGGTTCACTGGAAGAAGCGCTGAAAAAATTTGCAGGCCATGATGTTTTTATAATTGGCGGAGCTGAGATTTATGCGCAAAGCCTGAGGTTAGCTGACAGAATTTTCCTCACCCGCATTTATCATTCGTTTGAAGGCGATGCTTTTTTTCCGGAGATTGATGAACGCGAATGGAAAATTGAAAAGACCGAAATGCACAATCCTGATGAAAAAAATCCTTACCGGTATGCGTTTGTGGATTATGTGCGTGTAAAGTGAAATTAAGCTACCCTCAGTCTGTTAACTTTAGATTTATCAAGCTGACCGGTAGCATACTCCAAGGTAACTTCTATCTGTTTATGCTTTTTATCGGCCGGGATGGAGTACATCAGATCAAGCATGATGGCTTCGCAGATGGAGCGTAGGCCGCGTGCGCCCAGTTTAAATTCAATGGCTTTGTCAACAATAAAATCGAGCACAGCCGGTTCGAAAGTAAGTTTGATGCCTTCCATTTCAAACAGTTTCTGATACTGGAGTACCAGTGCGTTCTTAGGTTCAGTTAAAATTCTGCGAAGGGCATCACGGTCCAGCGGGTCAAGATGGGTAATAACAGGCAACCTTCCGATTAATTCAGGAATCAAACCAAACGATTTTAAATCGGCAGGTGCTATGTATTGCATCAGGTTTTCCTTGTCAATATTATCCGACTTGGCCGAATACCCTATGGTTTGTTTCTGCACTCTGCGGGCAATTATTTTTTCAATACCATCAAAAGCTCCACCGCAGATGAACAGGATGTTCTGCGTATTAACGGCAATCATCTTCTGCTCCGGATGTTTTCTTCCGCCTTGCGGAGGTACATTCACAATGGTATTCTCCAGCATTTTAAGAAGCCCTTGTTGTACGCCTTCGCCCGATACATCGCGGGTAATGGAAGGATTATCTCCTTTACGGGCAATTTTATCAATCTCATCAATATACACAATACCGCGCTCTGCAGCCGCTACATCGTAATTGGCTGCCTGCAATAAACGGGTGAGAACACTTTCCACATCCTCGCCCACATAACCGGCTTCGGTAAGTACCGTGGCATCGGCAATGCAGAAGGGAACATTCAGCATTTTAGCAATGGTTCTGGCCAATAATGTTTTGCCGGTTCCTGTCTGGCCAACCATAATGATGTTTGATTTTTCAATTTCAATTTCTTCATCATTTTTGGTTTGATGCACTAACCGCTTGTAATGATTATACACAGCGACCGACATTACTTTTTTGGCATCATCCTGTCCTATTACATACTGATCAAGAAAGGCTTTGATTTCGGGCGGACGAAGAAGGCTGAGGTTTTTTGACAACGACTTTCTGAACTGATCGGAAAGCTCTTCATCCACTATGGATTGTGCCTGACGGATGCAGGCATCGCAGATGTGGGCATTAATACCGGCTACCAGCACCTGCGTGGCGCTTTTATCTTTTCCGCAAAAGGAGCAGCGTATTTCGTTTTTGGTTTTCATGGTTTATGTAAAACGATTAACGTGCCGGTTTGTTACGTTCCAGCACTTCGTCAATCATGCCATAATCTTTGGCTTCCTGAGCTATCATCCAGTAATCGCGGTCTGAATCTTTGTAAATAGTATTGTAATCCTTGCTTGTATGCTTGGCAATGATTTCATACAATTCTTTTTTAAGTTTCACGATTTCGCGGGCTGTGATTTCAATATCGGAAGCCTGCCCTTCGGCTCCGCCCATTGGCTGATGGATCATCACGCGTGCATGAGGCAATCCGGTTCGCTTTCCTTTAGTACCGGCACACAGCAGCACAGCAGCCATAGAAGCAGCCATGCCCGTGCAGATGGTCGAAACATCGGGATTGATATACTGCATGGTATCATAAATACCCAGGCCTGCATACACTGAGCCTCCGGGGGAGTTGATGTATATCTGAATATCCTTTTTGGCATCGGCCGATTCGAGGTAGAGCAGTTGCGCCTGAATGACATTGGCTACATAATCATTAATAGGGACACCGAGAAAAATTATGCGGTCCATCATCAGGCGTGAAAACACATCCATGCTGGCAACATTCAATTGCCGCTCTTCAATAATGGTAGGCGAAATGTAGTTGGCATTTACTGCGCTCATCACCCGGTGAAGTGTCATGCTGCTGATGCCGCGGTCTTTTACGGCATAGCGCAAAAAGTCTTTTTCTGTATTCATAAGTTGTTTCGTTTCTGATAAGTGCGGACGAATATCAGCAAAAATAAACATGCTGAACCAAAGGAACGGAACCGACTTCTAAGCAGACCGTTGTTAATGAGTTATTTCTCAGTGATGATGATTTTTTACTATTTCAAGGAATTCATCAAGCGTTACCTGCTTCTCATTTTTATTAACTTTCTGAGCCAGCAGTTCAAATACTTTTCTTTCTATGAGGTTGTTTTCGGCATCATTCCGGTTTTTCTCATCCTGCAAATAACGATCAGCCATGGGTTCAAGATTAACATTATCGAAACTGGTAAGGCCGTATTGCATGAACATGCGCATTACATAATGGCGCGCATAGTTTTTCAGCTCTTCTTCTGTTACGGTGATATTGTTTGTGGCTGTCAATTCATTGCGGATAAGCATCCACTTCATGTCGTAAGCATAATGGCGGTAATGCTTTTCAATGTCATCGGGCGAAACAGGTTTTTCAGAATTTCCGGCAATCCATTTTTTCAGAAAGGAATCGGGCAGGGTGATATTGCACTCCTCAACCAAAACATCTTTTATGTCATGATGAAATTTATGTTCCGACTCCGAACGGTATTCGCGGGCTATGGCTTCCGAAATTTTTTCACGAAGCGATTCCACATTGGTAACCACATCTTTGCCGTAAATTTTATCGAACAACTCCTGGTTTAATTCAGCCGGTTTGGTTTTCTCAATCACTTTTAATTCGGCATGGTAAAACGGACTGCGGTTTTCTATTTCTTCCATTTTTTTATTGATAAGAGCTGATACTTCTGCAAAAGAACCGGCAGCTTGAAGCAGATTAACGGTAATACTTTCTCCTTTTTTAAGGGCAAGAATTTTATTACGGATGGTATTATCTTTTATGGCATCAGCTTTTATCCATGCTGTTGACTGAACCGGATTCTCTTCTGCATTTCCATTCTCATCCGAAGAAGTAAAGGCAAACTGCAGGTAGCATTGCTCATCGGCCGTTTCAGGATTGGTAACTTCTCCATACCTTTCCCGAAGCCTTTCCATTTCCTTATCAACCTCATTCTCGTTTACTTTAATCACAAAGAAATCAACAGCTTTTTTGGGTGGCAATGGGATTTCAAATTTGGGTTTTAACCCGATTTCAAAGGTAAACTCAAAATCACCGGGATTATCAAAACTATTCTTTCCATTTTCGGAGTGAACCGGCAAGGGTTGCCCGATTACATCCATCTTGTTATCTTCAAAATACTTGTAAAGAGCATCAATCACCATGCGGTTTACTTCATCAACCAGAATAGCCTTACCGTAACGGCTTCTGACTAATTGTTCAGGTACATGGCCGGGACGGAAGCCGGGGATTTGAACCGTTTTAGCTGTTTTTTTTATTTCTTTATTGATAACAGGGTTGTAATCTTCAGGCTTTAATTGAATGCGAAGCAGTTCGTTATTATCGGCAATAACTTCTTTGGTAATGTTCATTGATCAGTGTTTTCTGTGCGGGTGGAGGGACTCGAACCCCCATGCCGTTAAGCGCCAGATCCTAAGTCTGGTGCGTCTGCCAATTTCGCCACACCCGCAGTGGTTTTTTTTGAAAGGAGCGCAAATGTAATCAAAGGCGGGTAAGACGGATGATTTTATGCTGATGGTTTAATACCTCACTTTAAAATGCTGCTTTGACATTCCCTTTCTGAAGAAAACCAATCCGAACATGAATACATCAACGGATGCACTGACCTGAGGATGCATTTGAATTTCCATCCATGCTTTTTTCATTCCTTCACTCCAGTAAATGTCATCAAATATGAGCACCGTATTTTCATCGGCATGGCTGAGGAAAGTGCTGAAGTAACGAAGGGTAGCTTCGTACTGATGATTGCCGTCAAGGTAAACCAGTCCGGGTTTGATGCTTTTTAAAATTTCGGGAAGCAGGTCATCAAAGTTTCCGATGCGCGAATCAATCTGTGTAAAACCGCATTCCGAAAAATTCTTTCGGGCAATGGCGGCTGTATTCGGGCAGCCTTCAATGGTGATGACTTTGGCTAAGGCTTGTCCGGCCGAAAGGTACATAGTACTGTAACCGAAAGAAGTTCCGAGTTCGAGTATGCAACCGGGTTTTAAAAAAGAAGAAAGCCTGAACAGCAATTCGGCATATTTTAAAGGTTTGGAAGAATGTTTGGCAATAGAAGCTATGCTGCGTGTGTAATGACGCTTTCCGCCATATGCAGTTCCAAGGTCGGTTACTTCGATGGATGATTTGCTTTGGAGTTGTTTTCTGCGGCAGGCTTCTATTACCTGCTGCCTGCTTACCGGAATTTCAGTACGGATTGCTTCTGTTGTCAGTTTAAAAACAAAAGGAGAATGAATTCCATGTTCAGTTACAGAAACGGTTAAGTAATGCAGATAATCAAACAGAAGTGCAAGGTTCATTAATGACTGAGTCGGAAATTTATTTCAGCACTACAATTCCAAGCAGGCCTGCCAATTCTTTTTTCATTTCTTCCAGTTCCATTCTCTCTTTTATCAATTCTTCTACTTCTGATTCGGCAGCATCTTTTATTTTAAGATTATTTTCACGGATGAGGGAGATAAGTTTTCTGGTTTTTAACATATAAACAGCACTCAGAACCTGCCTGCTCAATACTTCCTTTTCCGTTTTCACTTCAATATTTGTCCATTCTTTCCATTTGGCAAGACCATAACGGTCAGTCATCATGTTGGTAGCTGCTTCGCGGATTTGCTGATCCTCATGCGAAACAAAAACGGAAGCCTGAAATCCTGCGCCATAACTGCAGATTATTTCGAACATTTGGTTGTATAATCCGTTTTCGAACTCAATTTCATCAGCCTGCAGTTGAGTTAATATAAACTCACCGGCTCTGAATTTGTATTCTTTATACCCTTCATCAGTAGATTGAGAAACAGAAATCTGTTCATCAAAATAGTTCACCAGCAGCCTGATGATTTCCGCCTCTTGCCAAACAGCGCTATTGCTGTCGGCAATCTCCTGTTCTGCATTAAATTCTTCAGGAATGATAATTTCTGCTTCCTGTTTCACATCCCGTTCCAGCGTTTTCTCAATCTGCTTTCTTTTGATTTTATTTATTTCAAAAATCAAGGTCTGCTCTGTTACGTTCAGCAAGGCCGAACATTGTCTTACATACATTTCGCGTGATATGGTATCAGGCACTTTGGAAATGCTTTCTACAATTTCACGAATTAATGATGCCCGAGATATCGGATCATTATCTGCTTCTTTAATCAGCAATCCGGTTTTGAACGTGATGAAATCTTTTCTGCCGGAACGGATAAACTCCTGAATTTCGTTGCGGCTGTGCTTACGTGCATACGAATCGGGGTCTTCACCATCGGGAAATAATACCACACGGACATTTAATCCTTGTTCAAGAATAAGGTCAATTCCGCGAAGTGAAGCTTTAATTCCTGCAGCATCGCCATCATAAAGGATAGTGATATTTTTAGTGTAACGGGCAATTAGCCTGATCTGTTCCACCGTAAGCGCAGTGCCTGAAGAGGCTACCACATTTTCAATTCCTTCACGGTTCAACGCTATAACATCGGTATAACCTTCGGTTAGAAAACACTCGTCTTTTTCAATGATGGATTTTTTAGCGATAAAAATTCCGTAAAGAATTTTGCTTTTATGATAGATTTCTGTTTCGGGAGAGTTAAGATACTTGGGCGCTTTCGGGTCGGGTTTAAGAATGCGCGCTCCGAACGCAATTACTTTTCCGGTAAGGTTGTGAATAGGAAAAATAACGCGGTTACGGAAACGATCATAGGCTTTGTTCTCACCTAAATTTTCATTTTGCTTTTCGGATATTAATCCGGCTTTGAGAAGTACTTCACGGCTGTATCCTTTAGCAAGGGCTGCATTCAATAAGGCATCCCAATTTTCAGGAGCAAATCCAAGCTGAAATTTTCGGATGGTTGCCTCATCAAATCTGCGTTCGGTAAAATAGGCAAGTCCTATTGCCCGGCCTTCTTCAGAATTAAAAAGGTAATCCGAATAAAACTGCTGGGCAAACTGATTTACGATAAAGAGGCTTTCGCGCTCAAGTTCTGCCTGCTTGTCCGGTTGATCCTCCTGAGTTTCTTCCACCTCAATTCCGTATTTGGCCGCAAGGAATTTCAGCGCTTCAGGAAAGCTGTAATGCTCATGCTCCATAACAAATGAAACTGCATTACCGGCTTTACCGCAGCCGAAACATTTGTAAATGTTTCTTGACGGAGAAACATTGAACGAGGGCGTTTTTTCATTGTGAAACGGACAAAGTCCGAGCAAATTAGATCCTCGTTTTTTAAGTGTAATAAAATCGCCCACTACCTCCTCAATGCGGGCAGTCTCAATAATACGGTCAATGGTATCTTTCGAAATCATCAGGCAACGCGCTTGTAACGGGGTTTTGTTTTAACCGGCTTAGGCAGACTAACATTTACAAAAGTAGCCAACCGGTCGAAATACTTTTTAAGAGCCGCCTCACGGTCAGGAGTTTCATCAAAGGTGAGCAACGCCATCCATCTTTTTCCTTTTGATGGCGAAACTCTGAATAAACGCTGTTCCGTTTTGTAATCGAGATTCTTTTCAGAAATGCGGCTGATGAACATGACAGGCTGTTCATATTGAGAAATCATTTTTTCAATATCCAATGAATCGGGATGAATTCCTGTTTCCCTGAAATATTCTTTTTTCATGCGTTTTTGAAACAGGAAAGAAGCCCATCTGTATTTTTTGCGGGTGTATTCATTTAAAAACCGGTTAATACTGATGAATGGATTTTCAAGAACAACAGCGCCAATGCGTTTATCGCGCTGAGCGGCCTGAATAGCAATGGCTGCTCCTGTCCCTGTACCAAATACAGCAATTTCTTCCAATGAAAAAAACGATTTTAGCGAATCAATAATCAGACTTATATCAGAAACTGCCTCCCTGCCGGGAATATATTTTTTTCCTCCGCTTGATCCCTGTCCGCGCATATCAGCTACAGAAACCGTTAATCCGCGGCCGGTTGCTTCATCGGCAAACTCAATATAATCAAGGCGGCTTTCATTCATATCGGGTATAACAAGCAAATGATAGCCGGTCGTAAAAACAGAGTCATTAATTACCCACCACCGTAAAGAATCCCCATCAGAAGCAGCCGTGGTAATATCGCGGTATGCCAATCCAAGCTGGCCGGGGTTGTACAAAAATTTTTTTACAGCCTCTTCATCCGAAGTATTCTTTGATTCGAGCAAAACCTGTTGGTTTCTTAAGAAAACGGAATCCTTCCGTATGGGATAAACCAATTCGGTAACGGTAACGGTCGGAACAGCAAGATATGCCGCAACAATTGCAAGCAGAAAAATAAAAAACAATCTTGCCTCTTTTGCTTTCATCACGGTGGGCGAAATTAGGCAGACTTACGTGTTCTCTTTATCACTACAGTGAATCTTAATTTTTCAAAAACTATTTTCGTACGCAGTTGTTAACCATCAAATCAAAAAACAAAATGAAAAAAACACTTCTTCTTATCACCGCCTTAGCAAGCATTTTATTCTTCTCATTCAAACCCCATGGAACCATGACTTACCGTCCTGATCTTGAAAAATCAACTGTAGGCTGGCATGCCAAAAAAGTAACAGGCGAACACATGGGTAATGTTAAAATAAAATCAGGCAGCATATTAGTTGATCATCATGCTCCTTCTCGCGGTGAATTTGTGATTGACATGACCAGCATTACCTGTACCGATTTAAAAGATGCCGGTTATAATGCCAAGTTAGTAGGTCACCTGAAGTCTGATGATTTTTTCAGTGTCGCCAAATATCCGGAAGCAACATTGAAAATAAAATCTTTTACTCCGGTAGCAGGATCAAGAGCCGGGGAGGCTAATTACACTATTAAAGGTGATCTCACCATCAAAGGAATTACAAAAGAAATTTCATTTCCTGCAGTTATGACTGTTACAGATCGAATGATTACCGCAAAAGCCGATATCAAAATTGACCGCTCCGAGTTTGACGTTCGTTACGGAAGCGGAAAATTCTTTGACAACTTAGGTGATAAACTGATTTATGATGATTTCACCTTGAGTGTTGACTTAACTGCAGTTCCTAACTGATTTTTCTGAGGGAAATAACCAAAAATTATTACAAGGGAGGGCTTAAATTTATCTGGAAGCCCTCTCTTTGCATCCATTCAGGAATTTGTGCAAAAGGACTGCCGGCCGTATTCAATCCGAAGAAAAGACCGTGGATAAAACCTGAAAATGCAGATACAGAGATTATTATTGAACAAATAAAAAAATGCCCTTCGGAGCATTATCATATCAAATGGAAAACCAGAAACAAACTTCAGTTACTGAAACCCGAATTCAGGTGGCCAATAAAGGCCCATACCTTGTTAAAGGAAAATTCCTTTTTGTGGATGAACAGGGTAACGAATCTGTAAAGGAAGGAAACATTGCTCTTTGCCGTTGCGGATTATCGAAAAACAAGCCATTTTGTGACGGAGCGCACAAAACGAGTGATGTACTGGGGTAATTCTTGCTTTATTAAAATAATATCAAGCTCTTTGGAAGGATGATGTTCTGAACCAATTAAAAAGATAAATGCTGGAGTACCTTTGCTCCGTGCAGCAAATTAACTTCAGAAATTTAGGTGTCATAGCGTTCAGTGAAGCATGGCAGTTGCAGGAGGCGCTGTTAGCTGAAATAGCAGACAGAAAAAAAGCGGGTATCAGTCCGGCAGAACCTGTTCATCATTTCCTGCTTTGCCAGCATCCGCCTGTTTTTACACTGGGCAAAAGCGGAAAAGAAAATCATCTGCTGGCTTCTGCCGAAATTTTAAAAAAGAAAGGAATTGAATTTTTCCGCATTAACCGCGGTGGCGATATTACGTTTCACGGGCCGGAACAATGGGTAGGCTATCCTATTCTTGATCTTGATTTTTTCTACCATGATATTCACCGGTACATGCGTTCGCTGGAAGAGGTAATTATTCAGACACTGGCAGATTTTAACTTAAAAGCCGGCAGAATTGAAGGACAAACCGGTGTGTGGATAGACGAAAACCATCCATATAAAGCAAAAAAAATATGCGCTTTCGGTGTACGTTGTTCACGCTGGGTTACCATGCATGGCTTTGCGCTCAATGTAAATACCGATCTGAACTACTTCCATATGATTGTACCCTGCGGAATACAGGATAAACAGGTAACAAGCATGGAAAAAGAACTTGGTTGCACGTTAAACATGAAGGATGTGGAACTTTCCATCTGCCAAAATTTTGAAAAGGTGTTTGATGCAAAACTCCTGATGACGGAAAACGTAAATTCATCCCGATGAAAAAATTTATCAGGTGGTTCTTTATTTTTTTTATTGCTCTTAATGCAGGTCTGCTTGCAGCCGGTAAATTTTACTACTGGAAAGCCATCTTTTATAACTATGTAAACATTGATGACCTTGAACTTTTCCCTTATCGCACCATAGAAGCAGGTCGGCCTCAGCCCTGGCCGCTGTCATCATCCTATAATAAAATTCCTCTCACCGGTTCGCTGAGAAAAGAATTGGAAGATTTTAAAACAGTAGCCTTTCTGGTAATAAAAGATGATTCCATTCTGACGGAACATTATTGGGAAAATTATTCAGCCCAATCCTTTTCCAATTCATTCAGCATGGCTAAAAGTGTGGTAGGAATATTAACCGGCATTGCTCTGGATGAGGGAAAAATTAAAAACCTTGATCAGCCCGTAGGAGATTTTATACATGAATTCCGAAATCCGCCCAATAATCAGTTAACCATTTATCATCTGCTTACCATGAGCGCTGAACTGAACTGGGATGAAAGCTACAGCAGCCTTACCTCCGAAACTACGGAAGCTTATTATGGAAAAAACCTTCGTAAGCAAATCCTCAGACTAAAAACTGTTGGAACGCCCGGAGCGAATTTTAACTACCAAAGTTCCTGTACGCAACTGCTTGCCATGGTCATTGAGCAGGCAACCGGTAAAAAACTTTCTGATTATGCTTCAGAAAAATTATGGAAACCAATCGGTGCCGAAAGAGAAGCCCGTTGGAGCCTTGATCATAGCAATGGCATTGAAAAAGCTTACTGTTGCATTTACAGCAATGCAAGAGATTTTGCGCGTATCGGAAAACTTTATCTTGATTCCGGAAGATGGAGTGGACAGCAGATTGTTTCGGAAAAATATGTGCTTAATTCCATTTCACCTGCCGCTCTATCAGACAAAGGGCAGCCAAATAAAGAATACGGCTATCAATGGTGGATTGGAGAATTCTCAGGTCGCAAAGTTTTTTATGCACGTGGCATTTTAGGCCAGTACCTCCTTGTACTGCCCAAAGAAAAAATGATCATTGTGAGGCTTGGTCATCAGCGTGATAAAGATGATGAGGGCAACCTTCGTGATGTTCCGGTTTACATCCGTGAAACATTAAAGATGATTAACCTGTAAAGAATTAATCTTTCATTTATTAAAAGAATTTGAAATTTGCGCTATCATGCTGAAAGACATTCCTGAGTATTTAGTAGAGAACATCGCTATTGCCATTCTGCCTTCTGAAAACGAAATAGGAGAACGCGAATGGGGGGTTTATATCATCAATTTAAAAGACGTGGCGATTGAAAATGTTCTGATTACCAGTAAAGGTTATGGCAGGCATGAAGGAGAAGAAGTAAAAACTTCAACCCTGCGTCATTTTATAGAGGTTATTCCACCTCAGGGATATGAAAAAATAGAACCCATCATTGAAACTGTTTTCGGCTTGAACAATGAGTACTGGGTAAGTTTTTATATCGGCAGTCAGATTTTCGAGCGCAAATTCCTTTTTCTCCCTGAAACCATCAGCGATGAATACCTGACTACTGTACCGGTTATGAATCAGCCCGGAGTGGTTATTAAATAATTATTCGGCACTCTGTTTTTTATGTAATTCGTTTCTGACAGAACGGAGAATGCTTTCATCAAAAGGAAAACTTCTTTTTTTAGCTGCCTCAAGGTCATCAAGACATTTTAAAAGTTCGCCCATGTTGTAATAGGTTAATGCACGGTTGTAAAAAATGCTGCCGTCTTTTTCATCCAGAGCAATGGCAGCATCATAATCAGCCAGAGCCTCATTAAATCTTTTTAGCCGGGCCAGGGAATTGGCACGGTTCGTCAGAACAGTTTTTTCATAAGGATTGGCTGCTATGGCGGCTGAGTAATATGCTACGGCTTTCCCCGGCTGGTTCTGATTCATGTAATGAACTCCGAGATTGTAGTTGGCTGTCCACTGTTTCGGGTTGCTTTGGTGAGCTGCCTGCCATAAAGCGAATTCGTTTTTCCAAACAGGAACCTGGCGGAAATTCTGCACCATGAAAAAAAGTAAAAAACCTGTCAATAAGTACTTCATCCAAATAACCCGGTTTCCTGTAAACCACAACTTAGTAACCACCATGGCAACACCTAACATTCCGAAATAAACATAACGGTCGGCCACAACAGAAAACCGCTGATAATCGAAACTCCGCAGCCCTGAAACCGGAAGCAGGGCAATCAGCAGAAAAATAATTCCGGCTATTATGACCGATTGTTTATTCCGATTCTTAAAAATTAAAAATGCTGAAACGATACACAAGGCAAGGGCAATGAAAGGCCATGCCGTATTCATCAAATCAACGGGGGTAACTCCATAACAAGGCGATAAACCAAACGGAAATACAATTTTCAAAAAATAAAAACCTGTGCTGTAGGCAGCGATAAGAGGATTGAACCATGTCGAAACAGAAACAAATTTTAACTCAGGAGCCGGTGTTGCTCCGGTAATCAGCGCCAGAGGAATTAAAATAAGCAGCCATAATACAAGCGAACGAATGCATGCTTTCATTCTATCGCGATAGAAAAACCATACAAGCGCTGCAATTGCCATAGGCAGAACAATAACAGATGGCTTGCTTAAAACAGAAAGCAGAAACAACAATGTTGAAACAAGATAACCGGTTGAGTTTCTGATTTTTCGGGCACTATCATTTTTTTCGATCTCATTCATAAAAATTACCAGCGATGAATATGCAAGGAATGATGCTAACAATCCACGAAACTCTGATATCCAGACTACACTTTCTACCTGCAATGGATGGATTAAAAAAACCAAGCTTCCGAAAAAAGATGATGAACCGTTCTTCATTACTGTCAGCAATATCAAAAAAACCAGCCATGCGTTCATTCCATGAAGCAAAAGGTTTGTAAAACGAAAAGGGAAGGGTTTGATGTTTCCGTTCTTATCCTCAGCGATTTTCTTTATGGCATACCATGCAGTGTAACTGAACGGGATATACAAAAATCCCTTTGAACTCCAGATGGCTTTCAGGTTTCCTGACATAAAGTTTTCATGCCGGGTAAGGTGGGCACGCTCATCATCCCAAACAAAATCATAGTTTAACGACCGGCCATAAAACACAAAAGAGAGAAACAGGAGAATTATGCCGGTTCGCCAGTATTTAATAATTTCCATACCTGATTTTGTGTTCAATAGTAGGAAAAGGGATTGTTATCAAAAGACTAATTTTTTGGCTTGACAAACTTATTTTGCGTGTTATATTTTTGCTGCATTAACCCGAATTCCCTTTAAAATTTTATTTTTGAATTGAAACCCTTTTTGCATGAATCAGAACAGCGAAGACTTGAGTAATCATCAGGATGAATTATTGCCTCATCACGAAACCCATGTATTGGAAGCAAGCCACCATGATGAAGAAGCAGAACATCTTGAAAATTACAAGCAGCTTAGCAAGCAACAGTTAGTTGAAGAATACGAATTATTGGCCGGCAGCGAGGAAGTCATGTCTGTGCGCGAGCGTATTAATGCTGTTGAAGCGGCATTTCATCAAATTGTTCAGGATGAAAAAGCGCAGGCCGATAATGAAGCCGCAACAGAGGAGGATAACGAAATACGGGAGAAAAAAACCGATGCCCTGACTGACCGGTTTTATGCAGCGCAAAAAATCATCAAAAAGAAAAAACATGATTTTACCATAGCACAGGAGCAACAGAAAGAAGCAAACCTGACCATTAAGCGCGAGTTAATTGAAAAGCTGAAACACATTATACAGAATGAAGAAAACCTTCAGCGGGCATTCAATGCATTTCATGATATACAGGAAAAATGGCGAAACACGGGCATTGTTCCCTTTAACGAAGCCAAAGACCTGCAGTTGAATTACCGCCATTTCACCGATAGATTTTACGAGTACATAAAAATTAACCGCGAGCTTCAGGATTTAGACTGGAAAAAAAATCTGGAACTGAAAATAGGATTATGCGAAGAGGCCGAAGCGCTGATGTTTGCAACTTCAGTTAAATCTGCGCTTGATAAATTAGCCATGCTTCAATCCAAGTGGCATGAAACCGGACCGGTTCACCGCGATCATCGTACCGAAATAATTGAACGCTTTAAAAAAGCTGCTGAGGCAGTTTATTCCAGACGAAAAGAACAGATTGAAAAACTCAAGGAGCAGCAGGAACAAAATGCAAAACTGAAAACAGCCATTTGCGAAGAGGTTGAAAAAATCGAAATTCCCGAAAAGGTTTCTTTCAATGACTGGAAAAAAATAAGTGAGACGGTTGATCAGCTTTGGGAACGATGGAAAAAATCGGGCAGAGCAGAAAAGAATATAAACGAAGAATTATGGCAACGCTTCCGGAAAGCAAACGATGTTATTTTCAAAAAACGTAAGGCATTCTTCGATCAGCGTAAAAAAGAATTTCAAACCAACCTGCAGAAGAAAAATGACATCTGCAGCCGTGCTGAAGCTCTGGTTAATTCCTTAGACTGGAAATCGGCAGCAGCCGAAATGCGGAAGTTGAATGAAGAGTGGAAAAAGGTAGGGTTTGTTCCCGGTAAATTAGCTGATAAAGTATGGGACCGGTTCCGTAAAGCCAATCAGGCCGTTTTTGAAATGCGCCAAAACCATTTTGCCGAAACAGATAAGGAACTCGATGCAAATCTTGAGAAAAAGCTTGACCTGATTTCCAGAATTGAAAATTTTCAGTTATCCGGAGAACGGAAAGCTGATTTTGAAGCCCTCAAAAATTTTCAGCATGAATGGTCTGATACCGGTCTGGTTCCTTTTGCAAAAAAGAACGATATCTATAACCGCTACAAAAATGCCATTGATGCATTGTTTGATAAAATGAGGCTCAGCGAAATGGAACGCGCAGAACTCCGATTTAAAGACCGCCTTGATCATTTAAAAACTTCGCCAGACGGAAAGCAGAAAATGCGGGAGGAAGAGCGTGTGCTTAGCAACAAAATTTCTCACATCAATAATGAACTGAATACCCTGGAAAATAACCTTGGATTTTTTGCCAAATCGAAAAATGCCGATCAGATTAAAAAAGACTTTGAGGATAAAATCAGTAAAGCAAAAGGAGAGTTATTGCGCCTGCGGCAGCAATTGAACCTTATCAGGGAATCGAAGTAATCTGAATCACACGATTTTTTAATCACGCTTACTTAACGATTGATGGAACAAACCTTTCAAGAACATTACGGCATCAGCGTTACAGTACTTCAGAAATAATAAATTCGCCCCTTAAACATATTGGTATGCCTCTCGTCTCTGTAATGCTCGATGCCGCATCGGGCATTCATATTTACGGAATTGCTCTTGAATTTTTTCTTTTCGGTATTACGCTCATTGGGGTCGCATTATTTCATCATCATACTTTAAAAATCGCGCTTGGAGGGTTAATGGTCATACTCTTTTACAAAATTGTTTTTTGCCAATTTGATGTACTTCACCATATCCTGGGCGATAATACCCATCAGGGCGAATGGCATGTAATTCTAAACCTGTTCGGCTTGCTAACCGGTTTTGCTATTCTTGCCCGGCATTTTGAAGATTCGCATTTGCCTGAACACTTACCCGGAATACTGCCATCCGGATGGCGGGGTGGCTGGGTACTGCTTCTGATTGTTTTTTTCTTCTCTTCCTTTTTAGACAATATAGCCGCGGCCATAATCGGAGCATCATTAGCTCATGTAATTTACAAAGGAAAGGTGCATGTTGGATTTCTGGCAGCTATCGTAGCGGCAAGTAATGCTGGCGGGGCCGGTTCTGTTTTGGGTGATACTACTACCACCATGATGTGGATTGACGGTGTTAGTCCGCTGGATGTACTTCATGCCTTTGCCGGCTCTTTTGGTGCATTCGCCTTCTTCAGCTTCTTCGGGGCTATGCAACAGCAGAAACTTCAGCCAATAATGAAAGAAGACAGTGTGCTGAAACAAATTGACTGGGGAAGAATTTTAATTGTTTGTTTAATACTGGCAGGCACCATTGCAACCAATGTTTTACTTGACTTTCCTGCCATAGGCGTTTGGGCTGCCATTCTTATCGGTATGTTCATTCGCAAAACCAACTGGAACGATTTGCCTCATGCCATTTCAGGAAGTTTATTCCTCCTTTCATTGGTGCTTAGCGCTTCTATGATGCCGGTAAGTGAATTGCCTGTTGCTTCATGGCAATCTACTTTGGTACTCGGGTTTGTATCTTCTGTTTTTGACAATATCCCGCTAACCAAACTTGCGCTTGATCAGGGAGGCTATGATTGGGGTGTGCTTGCTTATGCTGTTGGTTATGGCGGCAGTATGATCTGGTTTGGTTCATCAGCCGGTGTTGCTATTTCAGGAATTTTTCCTCAGGCTAAGTCAGTTTCCGCATGGTTAAAGAATGGCTGGCACGTTATCATCGGCTATGTCATTGGGTTTGCTGTCTTAATTCTCGCTTTAGGATGGCATCCGCATGAGCCGCATAAAGAGCATAAAGGTCAAAGCAAAACAAATGTAACCGGCCATCTGCCTCATTGATCTCGCCCTTATGACCAAATTCCGCAGTTACAACTTCATGCTACATTTGACATTGGCAATTATTTTTGCTTTATGCACCGTTTGCTTTTAGCTGCTCTTCTTGTTGTAACAACAGACGCTTACTCTCAAAAAGACCTTGCTTTAGATACTTTCCGTATAAAAATTAACTCATCATTGCGTGGACTGAGTGTAGTGAATGACCAGATCATCTGGCTTAGCGGAAACAACGGTTATGTATGCCGGTCGCTTGATGGAGGGCAAACATTTGATACACTCCGGATTCCCGGATTTCATGATAAGGATTTCAGAGACATTGAAGCATTTGATGACCGAAATGCAGTGGTAATGGCAGTTGGCTCGCCCGCTATTTTTCTGCGTACCAGTGATGGTGGCCAGCGATGGAAGCTGGTTTATAAAAATGAGCATAAGAACGCTTTTTTTAACGGTATGGATTTCTGGGATGAGAAGCGCGGCCTTGCCTTTGGTGATGCCATAGATGGAAAACTCGTTGTGATAAGAACCGAAGATGGCGGCCGTTCGTGGAAAGAGGTAGGCTTTAAAGACTTACCCATTGCACAGGAAGGAGAAAACGGTTTTGCTGCCAGCGGAACTTCCATACGCTGTGTAAAAGATGGATATGCTTTTATTGCTTCCGGTGGCCGCTCCGCGCATTTATTTACTTCATCCGACTACGGAAAATCATGGAAAAAAAATTCTGCTCCTATTAAAAGAGGAAAAGCAAGCAGTGGTATTTTTTCCATCGCATTTAAAGATTCGCGTACCGGGGTAATTACCGGTGGCGATTATCAGGCAGAAAATGACAGCACTGATAATTGCTTTCTGACCTTTAATGCCGGCCGAAGCTGGAAAGCGCCTTTAAGTTTGCCGGGGGGTTACCGCTCGTGTATAGAGTACATTTCACAAACTTCAATGATTATCACCGGCCCAAACGGAACAGAATGGTCGCGTGACGGAGGTAATAACTGGAAAAAAGTTTCTGATACCGGATTCCATACGGTAAGAAAAGCCATAAAAGGAAATGCTATTTTTCTCAGCGGTAATGATGGATTGTTTGGGGTCATTTCCGGATTTAAATAACCCATGATCTTGACTATTAATTTTCCGGAAATACTTTTGCCCCGCATGAGAACAACAGGCTTACTTTTTTTTGCTTTCCTTTTGACTTCCTGCGAAAAAGACATTTCCGTTGATTTACCGGAAGGGGAAGAAAAAATTGTGGTAGAAGGATACATTGAAGAAGGCCGAAATCCGTACGTATTGATTTCAAAAAGCACCGGCTATTTCGCTCCTTTCGATTCGGCTTCGGTAACCCAGTATGCCGTAAAAAATGCTGTGGTGGTAATTTGCGATGGCTTTACCTGCGATACGCTCTTTGCTCCTGCTGCATCTATCGGCTACATTTATATTTCTCAAAACCTAACCGGTACAATTGGCAGAACCTATTCTCTTTACATCAAAACCGAAGAAGGCCGCGAGCTTACATCCACCACCTATTGTTATCCTCCCGTTGCGTTAGACAGTGCCTGGTTTAAAGTTCAACCCGGCAAAGATTCGCTCGGTTGGGCATGGGCCCGCCTTACCGAACCGGACACCCTTGGAAATTTTTACCGATGGTTTGCCAAACGGCTGGGTAAAGACCAGGATTTCATTGCCCCCATCGGCTCTGTATTCACTGACCGGTTTATAAACGGCACCAGTTTTGAATTTGCATACAACCGCGGCAAGTACCCCAACTCTACGGCAGATGATGACAACAACGAAGAAGAAGGATATTTTAAAGTAGGCGATACCATCGTTATTAAATTCTGTACAGCCGGACAGGCAACTTACGATTTCTGGCGTGCTGCCGAAGACCAGCAATCTTCTAACGGAAATCCGTTTTCTGCAGTGAATTATATTCCTTCCAATATCAACGGAGGTATAGGAATTTTTGAAGCATACACTCCAAGCTTTTTGACTATCGTGGCCAGCAAAGACTGAGCAACTAGTTAATCTGCCAGAGGCGAACAATTAATGCATGTTTTTCAAATTGAAAATTAACCCTCTGTTGCATTTGTTATTCCTGCCTTTTGATTCTGCATTTTGAATTAGTGAGAAACAGGCATCCCTATATTTGCGCTCCTTTACCATAAGAGAATGAGCCATTCAACAGAGAAAGTAAAAGTACTGATTATTGGCAGCGGCCCTGCCGGCTATACGGCTGCAATATATGCTGCCCGTGCTGATTTAAAGCCTGTGTTATACCAGGGATTACAACCGGGAGGTCAACTTACCATTACTACAGAAGTAGAAAATTACCCCGGTTATCCCGAAGGAACCATGGGGCCTGAAATGATGGAAGATTTCCGCAAACAGGCAGAACGGTTCGGAACTGATATTCGCTTTGGATATGCTACTGCCGTTGATTTTACGGGGCCAATACATAAAGTGGTTATTGACGGTGAAAAAACAATAGAAGCCGAGGCTGTAATTATTGCCACAGGTGCTTCTGCCAAATGGCTTGGTTTGGAATCGGAACAACGCTTAAATGGATTCGGAGTTTCTGCCTGCGCAACTTGTGATGGATATTTCTTCCGCAAACAGGATGTGGCAATTGTAGGAGCCGGTGATACGGCTGCGGAAGAAGCCACATACCTCGCCAAACTCTGCAACAAGGTTTATATGATTGTAAGACGCAGTGAAATGCGGGCTTCTAAAGCTATGCAGCATCGCGTTATGAATACTCCCAACATTGAAATACACTGGAACAGCGAAACTGTTGAAGTGATTGGTGAAAAAACCGTTTCAGGGGTGAAGATTAAAAATGTTCAAACCGGAGAAACTAAAGTTTTACATGTTACAGGATTTTTTGTTGCCATCGGTCATTCTCCCAACACTGCTATTTTTAAAGATTGGCTTGAGTTAGACGAAAACGGATACATTAAAACCAAACCCGGTTCTACTTATACCGGCATACCCGGTGTTTTTGCTGCTGGCGATGTGCAGGATCATATTTACAGGCAGGCAGTAACAGCAGCCGGAACAGGCTGCATGGCCGCCATTGATGCAGAACGCTGGTTAGCTTCGCAGGAAAAAATCTGATACTTGTTAGCTGAAAAATACCTGTAAAAAAAATCCCTCCTTAACCGGGAGGGATTTTTTTATTGAAGCCTTCGCTGAATGTTTACTTCACTACTTCAAAATCAACCCTGCGATTCATAGACTTAACTCCTTTGGCAAATTGTTCTTTTTTACCACGCGATTCTGTTGTTAAACGTGAACCATCAATACCGTAAACTTTAACCAGATGATCTTTAACGGCATCTGCTCTGCGTTGACCAAGCTTGTCGTTGTAAGATTCCCCTGCATCAGTATCAGTGTGTCCAACCACATTCAATTTTAATTTATCATTCTTCTTAAGCATACGGGCAACTACCAGTATTCTATCCTGCTGGTTTGCACGGATGGAAGCTTTATCAGTATCGAAAAATATGGAAGGCATCCAGCCGGTTGCTGAAGCTGATGAACCTGCACCTAAGTTCTCTCCAATGTTGATTCCCTGGAAGTTAACCAATGATCCTTTCGGAGTATTGGGTTCAAGATCGCGGCTGTCAGGAACTCCGTCACCGTCCGAATCAATTTCGGCACCATTGGCATCTACTTTAGCGCCCTTAGTACTGTACGGATCAGAATCTAAATGGTCAGGAATACCATCACCATCCGTATCTACTGATGTGCCGTCTCCATAAACTTTAGCTCCTTCGGGGGTCGAATTGTCCTTATCAAAAATATCGGCAACACCGTCCTTGTCTTTATCACCTGATAAAAGATCCATCTTGTCTTTCAACTCTGCCATATCGTTGTAAACAATTTCAACCGGATTAACCCATTCAAGCTGTTGATTCTTTTTGCCGAAGGTGTAGTTGATGTTCAGATTTATAATAGAATAATTGTCAGACTCGGTGGTTGGTTTATTGATTCCATCTACTTTATCGGTAAATGTTTTACGAAAATCATAAGTTACCCCTGCATCAAAGCGTTTTCCCAAACGGTATTTAAAACCAAGGCCTAAAGTCATCATACCCTCAGCCACATTGCCGGTTTTAACCTGTACAAACGGGTTGCTTGGCGAAGCCCCTACTTTGGGATCAATGTTTTTTAATTCTCCGTCAAAATTGAATACCCCTACTCCTACAGATCCTAACAAATGGAATTTCTTATTTCTTTTCAGGAAACTGATATTTCCTGAAGTGAATACAAAATCAAGAAACACTTCACGAATAGGGCTTTCGTATTGATATAGATATTCTTTGGCTCCGGAACGAATTGCTTCCTCGCTTTCGGCCGAAAATTTACCTAACGAACCTCCCAGTCTTATGGCAGTGGTGTGAGTAAACTGATAGGCTACATGTGCACCATACATCAGATCGAATGGTAAATCTTTAAGGCTGTTGTTATTCTGAGAATTTTTTTCAACGTCAGCCTGAAAATAATTAGGACCAACATGTACGCCTACCGACCACTTGTCGAAGTCTTTTCGGTTGGGCAATCCATAACGTGATGAGGAACTGCTTTGTGCAAAAGCGCTCTCAGAAAGCAGAAGCGTGATTAATGAAAACAGTGCAATTTTTAATTTCATGTGTAAATGTTTTGGTTTTAATGGGTGCAAGTATAATTAATGTCCTTCGGATAAAAAAAAAATTTTAGTTGCCTCAATATGAATTATCAACACGAATTAAGTTGATTTCCAATCAAGGTCAGTAAGCGATTGTAAGCAAGGGGATCATTTACAAAATCGAGGCGGCTGGTATCAATGGTTAAAGTAAGTATAGAATTGCGTGATAAGTCATCCATCAGGCCTTCATAAGCTGTATTGAGAGCCTGTAGGTAGGTGCGGGCAATGCCTCTTTCGAAAGATCTGCCTCTTTTTGCAATGTTTGACTGAAGTACATCCACTTCCTTTTTCAAAAAAACCACTAAATCAGGCTTTGGAATACGGCTTTCGAGTAATTCAAAAAACTCGCTATACAGTTTAAACTCATCACTCTTTAAATTGACTTTTGAAAACAAAAGACATTTGCCGAAATAATAATCGGAAATAATACTTCTTTCCGGCTTTCTATTACTGAACAATTCTGTAAGCTGACGGTAACGCTCGGCCATGAATGACATCTCCAATGGAAAAGCAAACCGATCAGGCTGTTTATAAAACTGAGGAAGAAATGTGTTTTCTGCAAACGATTCAAGAATCAGTTCAGTATTAAATTTTACCGACATCATCTGAGCAAGGCTGGTTTTTCCGGCCCCGATGTTTCCTTCAATAACGATATAACTTCCCGGTTTAATCGGATTCTGCATGGCTTGTAAGGAGTGTTATGGTTGAATTATCCCTGCATTCGCGCAGTATTTGAATCACCGTTTTTTGGTTTTGAGGATGAATCATTCCGGGAAGTATTTCGGCCAGCGGAACCAACACAAATTTCCGCTCAGCTAAATAAGGGTGAGGAACTTTAAGTTCTTGATCATTAAAAACCAAATCGTCATAAAACAGAATATCCATATCCAGCGGGCGGGGTTGCCATTTTTCATGTGTCCATCTTCCCGAAAGTTTTTCAACTGATTTTAATTTTGATAACACCTCCAAAGGTTTCAAGGTTGTTTCAGCAACCCAGACCTGATTCAAAAAATCGTTTTGCTCCGTATTGCCCCATGCCTGGGTTATGTACAACGATGATTTACAGGTTATCATTATGCCTTCCTTTTCTATAGCTGATGTTGCTCTCAGAAATGTTTTACTGCAATCGCCCATATTGCAACCCACCGACAAAACAACCTGATGATGTAATTTTTTCACAGGACAAAAGTACCTAGCCCGTTCCATTCGTTATTTTGATAAGTTTGCAAAGGAAATTTATATCCATCCCCTTTCTTCATCTATTCATACTTTATGAAACAATTCTTCAAATTCTTTTTCGCTTCCGTTCTGGGAGTAATAGCCGGCAGTATTCTGCTGTTCTTTATTCTGATCGGAATTTTATCAGTAATAGCCAATTCCTTCGGTTCCGAAACCGCAGCACCGCTTAAGACTGCCCATATTCTGGAAATTAAACTGAATGATGAAATTAAAGAACGCACTTCGAAAAATCCTTTTCAGAATCTGGATCCGGTTACGCTAAAATCATCCAGCCAACCCGGCCTGTATGACATTATAACCGGAATTGATAAGGCGGCCAGCGATGAAAACATCAAGGGAATTTATCTTCACAATACATCGCTTAACGGTGGATTAGCATCTATTGAAGAAATCAGGAATGCCTTGCTCCGCTTCAAATCATCCGGAAAATTTATCATCAGTTATGCCGATGCTTATGATCAGGGTGCTTATTATTTAGCTACGGTTGCCGATACCCTGTTTTTACATCCTCAGGGATTGATAGACCTGCGCGGTTACCTGGCCGAACTGATGTTTTTCCGCGGTACGCTTGATAAACTTGAAATCGAACCTCAGCTTATCAGACATGGCAAGTTTAAAAGCGCAGCCGAATCGTTTACCGAGTTTAAAATGAGCCCTGAAAACAAACTGCAATGGAAAGAAATGCTGGATGGTTTCTGGGTTCATGCGAAAAGCAACCTGGCTTCTTCAAGAAATCTGAATGCTGAAGCTATTCAGCAAATTGCCGACAGCGCTGCAGGTTTGAATCCGAAAACTGCTCTTGCTTCAGGCCTGGCCGACCGGCTGGTTTTTGAAGATGAAGTACTCGACATCTTAAAACGCGAAACCGGAAAGAAAGAAACAGAAGAACCGGCTTTGATTTCCATTGGCAAGTATTATAAAATTCCTCCAAAGGATTTGAAATATGTAAAAAACCGCATAGCCGTAATTTTTGCCACCGGAGGTATTGATGTGGGCGAAGGCGATGATGAAAAAATCGGCTCTGAAACAACAGCTGCTGCCATCCGCAAAGCGAGGTTGGATGAAAAAATAAAGGCCATTGTATTCCGTGTGAATTCAGGAGGCGGCAGCGCCTTGGCTTCTGATGTTATCTGGCGCGAAATAAAACTGACGAGAGAAAAAAAGCCCGTGGTAGTAAGCATGGGCGATGTAGCGGCATCAGGCGGTTATTACATCAGTTGTGCTTCTGACAGTATTTTCTGTATGCCGAATACGATTACCGGTTCTATTGGCGTAATCGGGTTGATTATGAATTTTGAGAATTTTCTGAAAAACAAATTGGGTATTACCATGGACGGTTACAAAACCGCACATTTAGCTAACCTCGGATATGCCAATCATAAAATGACTGACACCGAACGCAGAGTTTTACAAAACCTGATTGAATTTATCTATGACGACTTTACAAAAAAGGTTGCCGATGGAAGAAAAATGGAACAGCATGAAGTTGACAGCATCGGACAGGGAAGAGTATGGAGCGGCATTGATGCAGCTCGAATCGGGCTGATTGATAAACAAGGCGGATTATATGAAGCCATTGAATGCGCCAAACGCATGGCCGGTTTATCCGAATATAAAATTACCCAACTCCCCGAACAGAAAGACCCGTTTCAGGAAATGCTGGAAAGCATGAAAACGGAAGCATCCTTATTCTTTTCAGGATTCAGTAAAGAAGAAAAAGAATATATCAAACTGTTGAAGTGTTATGTTCCGTCAAGCGGAGCACAAACCGTGCTTCCCGTTAAATTTGAGATTCATTAAACCAACAATATGACCAGCCACAAAATCAAAATTATTTTAAGCTGCATGGTGCTTGCCATGATTATGGCAGTAAATGTTATGGCACAACAACGCCCCCCGGGTTATGTGCCATTAAACCAACTGAAAAAAGCGCAAAGCGAAACTGACAGCCTCACCTTAGTAACGATTAGCCAGCAAACACAAATTACCGCCTTGAATAAAAAGATTGAAAACAGAGATGTTACCATTACAGCCCTCGATTCTTTGGCAAACAAACAGAAAGCAGAAATTGCCGAACTGACCAAAGAATTAGAAACCTATCGCGGCCAAAACCTTAAACTCGATCAAAGCAACCGCATTCTGATTATTTTCAATTCGATTGTTGGTTTTCTGCTACTGGTTACTCTGGTTTGGTTTGTAAGAAACCTCGGCAAGAAAAAATCAAAAAGCAATTTTGAAGCTGCTCCTTCCGGCAGCAAAACCGCTGCTTCACCATCAGGCATCCGAAATGTGGAATCGAAATTAGAACAACTGGAAAGGCTGAGCAAGCTGCGCGAAAAAGGAATACTTACCGAAGAAGAATTTAATTTTCAGAAACAACAGGTGTTAGGATAATGAGCCGGGAAACTGCAGAAACACACATAGAAAACGGAATAGCCCGCATCACTTTTTTCCATCCGCAAAGCAACTCGCTTCCCGGTGAATTGCTCCGGAAATTAGCCTCCGAAATTGAACAGGCTTCTAACAACGATACCGTAAAAGTTATCATCCTTCAAAGCCGGGGCGAAAAAGCTTTTTGCGCTGGCGCTTCTTTTGATGAACTGGTTTCCATTAAAAACAAAGAAGAAGGCCTGCAATTCTTCAGCGGGTTTGCTTCGGTAATCAATGCCATGCGCAAAGCACAGGTTTTTGTTATTGCCCGCATACAGGGAAAATGCGTTGGCGGAGGTGTAGGCCTTGCCGCTGCTGCCGATTATGCCATTGCTCATGAATCGGCTTCGGTAAAACTGAGTGAACTGGCCGTTGGCATCGGCCCTTTTGTAGTTGGCCCCGCTGTTGAACGCAAAATGGGGAAAGCGGCATTTACAGCAATGACCATTGATGCTTCATCATGGCGAAGTGCCGAATGGGCATATCAAAACGGTTTGTTTGCCGAACTGCATAACAGCTTCGAATCACTGGAAGAAGCCGTGAATAAACTTGCTTTCACTTTGGCTGCTTGCAATCCCGAAGCTATGGCCATGCTTAAAAAAGTTTTCTGGGAAGGAACCAATCACTGGGATGAATTGCTGAAAGAGCGTGCCGGCATGAGCGGCCATCTGGTTCTTTCTGATTTCACCCGCAATGCCATCGCTAAGTTTAAAAGTAAATGAGAACATTACTGATTATCGGAACAGGCGGGTTTATAGGAAGTATTTTCCGTTATCTCATTGCCAGATCGGTTCAGGAAAAATTTGAAACCGTATTTCCGTATGGCACATTATCGGTTAACATAATAGGCTGCCTGTTAATCGGAATCATCCTTTCATGGAGCGAGCGTGGCGGATTGAATGCCGACTGGCGCATGTTTCTGGCTACCGGCATCTGCGGAGGCTTTACTACGTTTTCGGCCTTCTCAAACGAAACGCTGTCACTAATGCGCGATGGACAATGGATTTATGCCGGAACTTATGTGGTTATCAGTATTGTAACCGGACTGGCAGCCACCTTTACAGGGTATTCGTTGTTAAAACTTATCTGATTATGATAAATAATCCCAATGCCAAACTGCTCAGGATTTTCATCGAAGAATCGGACAAGACCGGGCAGGAAACCCTTTATGAGAAATTAGTTTTTGAAGCTAAGAAAGCCGGCCTTTCGGGAGCTACCGTTACACGGGGCATTATGGGATTTGGAGCCAATTCAAAAATTCATACCGCCAAGCTTTTTGAACTCTCGTCAGACCTGCCTGTGGTGGTTGAAATAGTAGATACAGAAGAGAAAATCCGCGAGTTTGTAAAAACCGTTGAACAACTTTTTGAAACCGCCAATTCAGGTGGATTGATAACCATTGAAAAGGCGGAAGTAATAAAATACACTTCCGCTAAAAAGTAGTTTTTATACCGATGTTGATTTGCGCTAAATTCAGCTTCGCAGGGGTTTATTTTTCCTCTTCGTAGCGGTAGTTTTTTCCGCCATCGTTTTTGTTTTCACAAACGATTCTTCATTTAAAGAATACATTTTAGCAGCTCATTACGCCAATTCCCTTCTGATGATATTCAAAGCTGCTCCTGCCTTGAACCATTCAATCTGGTTTTCATTGTAGGAGTGGTTAACGGTAATTATTTCGGAAGTACCGTTGCTGTGATGGATAACCAATTTTAAAGGAGTTCCGGGAGTAAAGGAGATAAGCCCGGTAATATCAAACACATCATCTTCCTGAATTTTATCGTAATCGTTTTTATTGGCAAAGGTCAGGGCGAGCATACCCTGTTTTTTAAGATTGGTTTCGTGTATGCGTGCAAATGATTTTACCAGAATAGCGCGTACGCCCAGAAAACGCGGTTCCATAGCGGCATGTTCGCGCGAAGAACCTTCGCCATAATTTTCATCACCTACCACAATACTGCCAATGCCTGCAGCTTTGTAGGCACGCTGCACCTTGGGCACTTCATCATACTCACCGGTAAGCTGATTTTTGACCGAATTGGTTTTGCCGTTGAAAAAATTGGTAGCGCCAATCAGCAGATTGTTGGAAATGTTATCCAGATGCCCTCTGAAGCGAAGCCATGGCCCTGCCATGCTGATATGGTCTGTAGTGCATTTGCCTTTGGCTTTAATGAGCAGGCGCAGGCCTTTCAAATCGGTTCCTTCCCAGGCAGCAAATGGCTCGAGCAACTGCAGGCGGTTTGAGGTTGGCGATACTTCGACTTTCACCGAACTGCCGTCAGCAGCCGGAGCCTGATAGCCGGCATCAGCCACATCAAAACCTCTGTTAGGGAGTTCATCGCCTGAGGGTTCATCTAATCTGACCTGCTCGCCTTTACTGTTGGTAAGGGTATCGGTTATCGGATTAAAGCCCAGATCTCCGGCAATAGCAATTGCTGTTACAATTTCGGGCGAAGCTACAAATGCATACGTATTGGGGTTACCGTCATTTCTTGATTGAAAGTTGCGGTTAAACGAATGGATAATGGTATTCTTTTCTTTCTTCTCAGCGCCCATACGCGACCACATGCCTATGCATGGTCCGCAGGCATTGGCAAAAACCTTGGCTCCTATTTTATTGAAGGTATCAATCAGGCCGTCACGCTCTATGGTGTAGCGGATTTGTTCCGAGCCGGGGGTAATGGTAAATTCTGCCTTAGGAATAAGATGCTTTTCGGCTGCCTGTTTAGCCAGTGATGCAGCACGCGAAATGTCTTCATAAGAAGAATTGGTACAGGAACCTATCAACCCTACTTCGACTTTGCGCGGCCATCCGTTATTATCAGCCGTTTCTTTCATTTTCGAAACCGGAGTAGCCACATCAGGAGAGAATGGACCGTTTATATGCGGCTCTAATTCAGAAAGATTGATTTCGATAACCTGATCAAAATACTTTTCAGGATTGGCATACACTTCTTTATCGCCTGTTAAATGCTGACGAATGCTGTTGGCCAACGCTGCCACCTCAGCCCTTTCAGTGGCACGCAGGTAACGTTCCATAGCATCATCATAACCGAATGTGGAGGTAGTTGCACCAATTTCTGCACCCATGTTGCAGATGGTTCCCTTGCCGGTACAACTCATGGTTACTGCCCCCTCGCCAAAGTATTCGACAATACAACCGGTGCCGCCTTTAACGGTAAGGATGCCGGCTACTTTGTTGATGACATCCTTGGGCGAAGTCCACCCGCTAAGCCTGCCGGTAAGTTTTATACCAATGAGTTTAGGCCATTTCAATTCCCAGGGCAAACCGGCCATTACATCACATGCATCGGCACCGCCTACTCCGATGGCTATCATTCCCAATCCGCCTGCATTAACGGTATGCGAATCAGTACCTATCATCATTCCACCCGGAAAGGCATAATTCTCCAATACAATCTGGTGAATAATGCCTGCTCCGGGTTTCCAGAAACCGATTCCGTATTTGTTGGAAACCGAAGAAAGAAAATCAAACACTTCGCGGCTTTCGTTAATGGCAGTTTCAAGGTCTTCTTTCGCTCCTGATTTGGCAACAATTAAATGGTCGCAGTGAACAGTGCTGGGTACAGCTACCCTGGGCCGTCCGGCCTGCATAAACTGCAGCAGCGCCATCTGTGCAGTAGCATCCTGCATGGCTACACGGTCAGGAGCAAATTCAACATACGATTTGCCGCGCTCAAAATCCTTCATCTCCTGATGGGGATGCAGATGAGCAAACAGAATTTTTTCGGATAACGTAAGCGGACGGTTAACCACCTTCCTTGCTATTTCAATACGCGATGCCATGCCGGCATACACGTTTTTAATCATTTCAATATCGAATGCCATGGGAAATAACTTTTCAGGCGGCAAAGGTAATTCTATTAAGATAGTGTGGTTATTTTAAAGGATGGCAAATAAACATCAACCGGAAGCAGGTTTCATTTAAAAACATCCGGATTACACCCTCCTTCTGTTCATCCTCCATCCGTAAAAAATCAGATAGGCATAACAAACCAGCGGAATGATAAACGACTGATGCACACCGTGAAGGTCGGCAGCATAACCTTGCAGAGGAGGAACTAACGCTCCGCCAAGTATGGCCATCACGAGAAGCGATGACCCCTGCGAAGTGTATTTTCCCAAACCATGAATGGAAAGCGAAAAAATGTTCGACCACATGATGCTGTTAAAAAGGCCGATACCGATTACGGCAAACATTGCTGTTAACCCGTCAGTTATTAAGGCTGTGATGAGCATGGCAACGGCAATGAGTGCAAACAACATCAGTGTAAATGCAGGTTTTGTACGGCCGTTGTAAAAAGCGAGAATGCAGATGATTAACGGCAGCACATAGTATTTCAACTGACTGATGTCAAATCCGCGCAGGTGAAAAACCAGAGCGATAAACAGAAAGGCAATAACCGGAATAAGTAAAATCAAAATGTAGCGCAGGCGCTGATTGAGATTGCCGAGTGCAAAGGAGCCAGTGAAGCGGCCAATCATCAAACCGCCCCAGTAAAGCGAAATGAATACCGGAGCTTCTTCATGTGTTAATCCTGCTATTTCGGGCAGGCCGAGAAAAGCAGTCATGATGCTGCCGATGGAAACCTCTGCACCTACATACATAAAGATGGCAATGATGCCGAGCCAAAGCTGCGGAAATTTCAAAGCCCCCATTCCTTTCTCAATCGTTTCCAGATTTTCGAAACGCGGAAGTTTTGATTTGAAGATGAGTAATGCAATGAGCAGAAAGAGCAATGAAAAAAACAGGTATGGATAGCGTACGGAGCTTGCATCGGGGCTGTTGCCGAAGAACTCATAAATCAAAAATCCGCCAACGAGCGGGGCGATGAAAGTTCCGAATGAATTGAATGCCTGCGCCAGATTTAACCGTCCCGATGCCGTTTCAGGACTTCCGAGAATGGCTACATAGGGATTGGCTGCAATCTGCAGAAGCGTAAATCCTAATCCGAGGATGAATAATGCCGAAAGAAAAAATGCATAACTCTGAAACTGTGCAGCCGGAAAAAACAAAGCCGTTCCCGATGCCGAAACAAATAAGCCGGCTATGATTCCTTTTTTGTAACCCATGCGGTTGATAGGGTCGCCATGCACGGCAGAAATAATGAAGTAAATCAAAGAGCCGATAAAGTATGCCCCGAAAAAAGCAAACTGCACCAGCATAGCCTGCCAGTGCATCAAATCAAAAACACTTTTGAGGTAGGGAATCAGAATGTCATTCAGGCAGGTGATAAATCCCCACATGAAAAACAAGGTGATTAACACCGCTAACGAAGAGCGGTAATTGGGTTGGTTATTCATTGAACAGCTTCAAATAGTTTACTTCATGGAGTGCAGGCCAACCGTATTGCCTTCCGAATCGGTAATTAAGGAGCAGAATCCGTAATCGCCAATAGCAAACTTGCTGCGTATTACCTTTCCACCTGCCTTTTCAACACGCGATTCTTCTGCCGCACAGTCTTCGCAACTGAAATAAATCATGATGCCGCCACCTCCGGGTTTAACACCTTCCATTCTTACCAATGCTCCCTGACAGCCCGTAGCTGTATGGTTGAATGGAAAGAATACCATTTCCGTTTCATTCATGCCGGCAGGCACTTCCGCTTGCTGCATTTCATAACCGAACACATCACTGTAAAATTTCCGTGCGCGGTTCATATCATCCACATACAACTCAAACCAGCCGACAGGATTGTTTTTAATTTCCATGATATTTGATTTTTTAAACCATTAGAAACTCACTTTCTGCTCCTGACCTGTTTGTCATTACGGGTGTTTCCTTTTTGTCACATACAAAGCACTACTCCACCACCAGTCTTTTCATCACCGTCTGTATTCCCGTTTTGATGCACATCAGGAAAACTCCTTCTGAATTAGCAGGGAGATTTATTTCAAAACGGTTCATCCGGTTTTTAATTCCGATGGTTTGCGAATGAACCATTCTTCCGGCAAGGTCGGTAACGGTAAGCGTTCCCTCAACATCGCCTGTGCTGTACATTTCAATATTAAAATTCCCTTCCGATGGATTCGGGAAAACATGTACATCATGGAGGAATTCAACTTCTGAAACGGAAACCGGAACAAAGAACAAGGTATCTGAAACATTCATACAACCGGTTACGCTATCAGTTGCTGTTACAAAATAATTTCCTGCCACAAGCGCTGTATAGGTGATGTTGGTTTCGCCCGGCAGCGCAGCTCCGTTCAGATACCATTGCAGCATATAACCTGTCAACGTACAGTTAAAGGTATTTCCGATGATAAAGAAGTTTGGTTTGGGCGGATTAGGATTTACGGTAACAGAAAAAATCTGTGAAGCAGCCGTACATCCGAATGCGTTGGTAACAATGGCAGAATAATCACCGGTTTGGCTAACAGTCAAATCAGGTTGGGTGGCACCGGTAAGAATTACTCCGTCTTTGTACCATTGAATATTCAGCGTATCGGTATAACTGAGAATGACAGAATCGTTTTCACAGAACACAAGCGGTCCGCTGGCAGTAATTACAGGCTGAGCCGGTGTGGGATAAACTGTAATGGTATCAGTAGCTGTTAAAGGAACAACAGGAATAATGAGGATATCATAATTAATATTGAGCGATCCTGAAACTCCGGGAATGGTTCCTGTTGCTGTTCCGCTGCTGCTCCAACCGGGAAAGGTAACAGAGCCGAGGTCGTCATCAGCGCCAAACAGGCCACCGTCTTCATCCCATACATATATGGTGTAGTTGCCGTTTGACAGCGGAATGTTGGGCAAAGGCCAGAAATGAGGAGGATTGGTATTCAGTACGGCAGGATGCGAATCGTAAATCTGGTTTCCCTGCGGGTCATAAATATAAAAGTACATATCGGGCACATCAATAGGCGCTCCGTAATTATCAGGAATACTTGTTACGGTGATGCCGGTAAGAAAATATTGCGGACTGCCATTGGGTGTTACTGTTTGTGTAACCACGTATGTGCCGGCAGTTGTGTAAGTATGAGGCGGAGGATTTTCGAGATTGCTCTGTAGTCCATCACCAAAATCCCACTGATAAGCTGCCTGTCCGGGATTGTTGTTAGTAAAAGTAACCGTAAGCGGTTCGCAGCCTGTGCTGGCACTCATACTGAAACCGGGATTACTTGAAGAATCGGGAAGTACCACTAATGGCAAACTGTAAGTGATGGTTTGGTTACCTACAATCTGAACATTGGCAATAACCGTAACCACAGGATTGTAGGTGCCGGCAATAAGCGGAGTGCCGCTTAATCCGATGCAACCATACACCGAAACAGCCGGATTGTAATTGCAACCGTTTGCAAAGTTGTTGCATTGCCAGGTGATGCCAACCGGTAAACCGGTGATAGATGCAATCTGAAAATTGTTAATGGTTAATCCAAGCGTATCAGTAATCAGCACGAAGGTGATATCCTGTGAGTAAGGCTGATTAACCGTTGCCGTTGAAAGCGTATCGGGATAAACGCCCGGATCGGTCTGACTATAATCAATGGTGCATTGAGCGTTAGCAAAATGAAAATTAAGGATAACGAATGCGGTAATCAGCAGTTTTTTCATGCCCGTAAGATTAGATTAAGAATGAAATTACTCCTTTACAAGTTTAGTGAGGTATGATTTTTCAGCAGTAATGATTTCAATAAAATAAACTCCTGAAGAATATGGCATGTTTACCTCTGTTGATTTTCCGGTTACAAGATTCAGTTCCTGCGTTTGTAAAATTCTTCCGGCCACATCTTTCACATTCAAAGTTGCCTTTCCTGAAATCAATCCATCGGTTGAAACAAAGAATTTGTCTTTAGCAGGATTAGGGAACAATGCGATGGAAGCAGGTAAAGGTTCAGTACCAATGCCTGTCATGATAACAGGAGCCGATGTAGCCGAACAACCTGTTACAGGATCGGTAACCACAACAGTGTAAGTTCCTGCCTGAGTTACATTATGCGTTTGTCCGGTTGCACCGGGAATAGGATTGCCATTCAGATACCATTGATTGTTGACCGGTGATGAGGAGGTAAGCTGGTTCCCATTCTGATTAATGGTAGGAGTCGGTACGGCAGGATGAACTACAGCGGTAACAGGAACAATGTTGCTGCGGCAACCCTGCGAAACCTGCCAGTTGTAGAAATAATAATAAATGGGTCCTGTAGTTGGTGCCGGATTGAGATAACCGGTAATGGTGATGGGGCAGTTCGGAGCGGTATAAGGATAAACCGCACCGGTGCTGTTGTAATAACACTGAACACTTCCGCTTGCCATTTCAAGCCTGTAACCTGTTCCGGGATTGATGATAAAACCAAGGTTGATTACGTTTTGCTGAAAGGCAGTTACCTGAACAGTCAGTGTATTGAGTATTGGCCCGCCTTGTATCTGCCTGAGGTTAATGGTTACATTACCTGTTTGTGCCGGTTCTATAGTTACTTTTTCAAGCGTAGCTTGTTGAATACAATCAAAGGAAAGTCCGTAATCGAAAGAAGAATTTAAGTTTTGTGTTCCCATTCCGGGATTAGCTGGCGGAACGCTGAAAGTTCCTCCACCGGAAATTGCTTCCACATAATAGGTTGTAGTTGCAGTAACATTAGGATTGTAAGTTCCCCCGGTAGCAATGGGTGTTCCCCCGGATTGCGATGTGTACCAGTTGATAGTTCCTGTTCCGTTAGCAATCAGATTTGCGATGCCGGGTCCGCACAATGTATCATTCACGGTAACAGGATCAGGAACAATAATTACAAATACAGATACCGTTGCACTGGTTGAGGGTGCGCAGCCTCCGCTGGTAACAACAGCCTGATAGCTGGTACTGATGGTTGGATTAACTGTATAAGAAGGTGAATTGCTTCCCGGCCCTGTTTCATTAATCCAGCCGCTGCCGGTGTTGCTTTGCCATTGAATGGTACCGACTGCACCGGTCAATGAAACAATAAGAGGAGTTCCTGAACAAATAGTGTCTGATGAAATAGCGGCTGTTCCTGATTGCGATGCCGGGCCTACGCTGATGGTGATGCTGTCTATGTTGGCACAGGCTCCGTCAGTTCCCACTACGGTGTAAGTGACCGTTGTAGTTGGCTGAGCCGTAACGGTGGCTCCGGTTGTTCCGCTTAATCCGGTTGAAGGTGACCATTGATACGTGTAATTCGGGTTGCTGCTGTTTGCTGTCAAGGTAGTTGATTGACCAAGACAAAGAGCATTGGCTCCTGCATTAATGGTAACGGCAGGGGCAGGTGTAACAGTAGCTACAACCGGTACACGGGCACTGGTACAACCTTCTTCATAAGTTACCTGAATCAACGGCATGCTTCCTCCCACTTCTTCCCATAACTCCTTAGGAAGGGTTGTATCAAGCGGATACTGCATTCCCATGCGCGTAAGCGTTACAGGCTGGCCGGCAATGGAAGAAACATACTGCCCGGCAGGACCATAAGGAACTGTGCCACCGCGTTGGCCCATCACGGCAATCACCTCACCGGCTGCAATCTGAATATTGACCGGAATGGGAGTAGTTGACGGATTATTTTGCGTTACAAAAAGTGTAACAAAAGCATTGGTAGTAGCAGGATAAGCAGGCGGAGGTTGCGGTGGAATAAATTTAACAACGGCAATGCTCTGGTTGCCTGTACCCGTTACAAACAACTGAGTAATGGTAAAATCAACCGGAGCAGTAAAGGAGAAACCCCTCACCCATGGATTGAAAGAACTTACCTGTGCCGGTTGTGGAATTACGGCAGCGCCACCACCGGCACTGCTGCTGCTTTCTACATAAAAGGTGGTTGTTTGTGCAACATTGGTGGTGAAATTATTTCCGACAAAGAGAGGATTGCCACCGGTGGGTACATCAAACCAGCGTTGCAAACCTACACCACTGGCGCTTAAAGTAACCTGTCCGTATCCGCAGCGCGTTGCACCGGTAACGGAAGGATTGGGAAGAATACCCACAGTAATTGAAATGATGTTTGAAGTATCAGGCGGACAAGCGCCATCGGTAACAATAGCCCGGAAAGATTTACTGGCCGGAAGCGTAACCGTATAGCTGTCTGTGGTAGAGCCGGTACCGGTTTCATTGATCCAGGTTGATCCATCAAAACCCTGCCATTGAATAGAGCCGACATAGCCGGTCAGAATTAAAGTGGTGGAAGAATTTTCACAAATGGAATCAGCCGTGGCTGATGCGGTTCCGGCCACCGAGCAACCGGAAGAAGCCTGAAGTTGGGAATAGCATAAAACTGCAATGAGCGTAAAGAGATTTTTCATAGCGTTGGGCTTTTTGTTTGAGCAGCTAAAGTAGAATTTTACATTGAACTGCAAACCCGTATGCTATGCCGTGGCTAACCAACTGTTTTTTACCGGTATCACCCAGTTATTATCCAGTTCGGATTTTCGATGAATCAGGTTATTGAAAATTCCAGCTTCGCTGAACCCGCCTTTTTCAAGTTGACTTCTTAGGTCTGAAACATTCACAACAGAGATTTCTCCGTCATTCATCACGGCAACTTTCAACCTGTTAAGCAGAGAAATGTTCAGTTCCTTCTCCAAAGACTGAATAAAACGGAAGGCTTTATCAATACTGCATCCGCTTGCATCGTTTTTATTTTCATCTACGGCAAGGATCAGAAAATGATGATGCAATACAGCGGCTCCTGCATGAAGTTCATTATTGTGGGCGGTCCAGTTTTCGAGAAATAAACCGGCTTTCTGCAGAATGAGGTCAATGGTTTTATGTTCCAGTTTTTTATCCGATTGAAAAATCCAGATGCGTGAAGTGCCGGGCAGTTGTTCAAATGGTATAAGCATATCAGTTAAGGTTTTTTTTGATGGCAAGAGTAATTCGGCTTTCGGCATTCTTAAAATCATAAAAACTTTCAATCACTTTTCCGTTTCTTCCAATGACATAAAATGCCGGATAATCATTCACATTATACTTCATGGCCGTTATGCGTGCATTAAGCAACTGGCGGAAAGTGATGTTTCTCCGTTTCAATATCCGTTTCAAGCCTTCGGGATTGGGCTCCTTCACATTCATACCCAGAAACATCACCCCCATTCCATCATGGTCTTTACACAATCTTTCCATCACCGAAAGAAAATTTCTTGATTCAGGCGAAAACATGTGCCAGAAGTAAAGCACAACTATTTTTCCGGAGGCCTCTGTGCTGTAAAAAAATTTTCCTTCGGTATCTGTTAATGTAAAAGGGGGCATATCGGTTCCCGCAGGCAATAACCTTTCGACTTCTTCGGGCGCATACCTCTTTGTGAAAAATGATTTCTGAATTTTATCATGCGAATAATTTTTATCGGGACGGGCAAGGTTCATTTCCACATCCCGAATAAAAAGAAACTGATAATGCGTTTTGTTGAGGTAATCATACGAAAGCGTTTGGCCCATCAGAAAAAAATCGTTTTTCGAAATAAACAATCGCTGCAACCGGTTTTGGGCATTCTCGTTTTCGGGAGGGCTAACCTCAATGGCAAAGCAGATCGTATTTCCAATCAAAGTGTCTTTTCTCAATTCTTTTTTGGTGGAATAACTATCGAGAATTTCTTTGAGGAATGCTGTTTTTCCCATCCAGTAATCGCTGATGAGCCGGTACTGCATTTTGCCTTTCATATCAGGAGGATAAATCCACCGGTCTTGAATCACCTTCAAAGAGTCTTTAAGATAAGCCGAGGTAAGAAACCGGCCGTCATACAGATACCTTTCGTTGCCGGCAGAAATGTCGAATAAATATCCCAGAGCAGAATCGCGTATGCTTTTTTCGAATCGTACCTGACCTGAAATAATTGCTGTATCCGTGCGAGTAATAAACTTAACTCCCGCAACGGCTGTATAAACTCCGTTTTGAATTTGAGTATTTGCCGAAATGCATTTCTGAATTACTTCGACTGCACTTTGCGAAAAAGAAGGGAATGCTGAAACTAGAAATGAAAGTACAAGGATCCGTTTTCTAATCATTGCCTGATACTGAGTTTACAAATAACCCTCATTGGTTAAAATTTCTTGCCAGCAGTTCTGCCACATCCATCACTTTTACTTCGGATTCTTTGTTGAAATGCTTAACCCCGTCAGTCATCATGGTCATGCAGAAGGGACAGGCCACAGCAATGAAACCGGGATTGAGGGATAGCGCTTCTTCGGTTCTTTCAATGTTTATGTCCTTGTTTCCTTTTTCGGGTTCTTTAAACATTTGAGCGCCACCGGCACCGCAGCATAAACCATGCTGACGGCTGCGTTTCATTTCGGTAAGTTCAGCATCGAGTTTCATCATCAACTGGCGTGGCGCTTCAAAAACATCATTGGCCCGGCCGAGATAACACGGATCGTGGTAAACAATTTTTTTTCCGAGAAATTTCCCGCCTTCAATTTTCAATCGTCCATCGTTAATCAACTGCTGAAGCAGCATGCTGTGATGCATCACTTCGTAATTGCCACCGAGTTCAGGGTATTCGTTCTTCAAGGTGTTAAAACAATGCGGACAGGCGGTAACTATTTTTTTAATCTCATATCCATTCAGCACCTGAATGTTGGACATGGCCTGCATCTGAAAAAGAAATTCATTGCCGGCACGTTTGGCAGGATCGCCTGTGCAAGATTCTTCAGTACCCAGCACGGCAAAACTCACACCGGCCTTTTCGAGCAGAAAACATACATCGCGCGTTATTTTCTGCGCACGCTCGTCAAAACTGCCAGCACATCCAACCCAGAACAACACTTCCGGCTGCTGACCCGAAGCAGCAAATTCTGCCATTGTTTTTACCTGCATTATAAAAAGTTTGTGTGCGAATTTAGGGGAAATGGGATTTTCTGTTTTGCATTCAGCTTTCAACCAAACTTACTTCCCCTGTGCTCTGCCATTTTCCGTTTTGATGAATGAGTAATGTAACTGCATTCACTTCAAACATCCATTTAATTTCCTTTTGTTCAACCAGATGTTTTATCTCAGGAAGAAACACAGGATTCAAATCGCGGTGAGCAAGGGTAATATGAGGATGGAACGGACGGCAATTCAACGGAACAATTTTCCTTTCGGCCAGTAACTGATGGGTGTACCGTTGAGTATTCTTCAGCTCATCGGTTACCTTCACATCAATAAAAGCCACCCGGTTATCAAATGAATCAAAGCCTGTAGTTGAAACGCAAAGCGGATGATTCATTTCTGACAATGGTTTCAGGCAGTTCAGAATTTCTGTACCGGCTGATTCGCTTTTAAACGGAGGCTGCAGCGTAATGTGCGGAACGGTTTTAAGTGCATGGCGGCAGTTAAACTTATCTGCCATTTCCATTCTGATTTCATCCATCCATTGCTGAAACGGTGGAGGAATAACCAATGCAACGAAATAAAGATTTAACACCCTGTAAAAATAAAAACGCAGGCAATGAGGCCTGCGTTTTATCAAACTCAAAAACTCAATTACTTGTTTTCGCCTTCTTTTCTTTCGAGATCAGATTTCAATGAGGAAAGGGCACCCAGATCGCCCAGGGTGGTTTTCTCAATGTTGTCTTTAATCTTTTTGAGCGAACTGCGGGTTGATTCTGCTTCTTTCTCCTTCTCGCTGGCTTCAGAGGCTTTCTTTTCATACGCCATATCCTGGAAGGTGCGGGTATGAGAGAGCATAATTTTCTGTGTGTCTTTAGAAAACTCAATCACTTTGAAAGCAAGTTTTTCATCCTGACGGGCAGTAGCTCCGTTTTCCTTAAGCAAATGGCGGTAAGGGGCAAATCCTTCAATGCCATACTGCGGAAACATAACCGAAGCACCTTTGTCGGTTACTTTGCCAACAACGCCTTCAATAATGGCATCGGGCTTAAAGATGGTTTCGTAAGTATCCCAGGGATTTTCCTGCAACTGCTTATGGCCGAGGCTGAGTTTGCGGTTTTCGCTGTCAACTTCAAGTACTACAACATCAATCTCATCGTTAGCTTTGGCAAACTCGCTGGGATGTTTGAACTTCTTGGTCCATGACAAATCGGAAATGTGAAGCAATCCGTCAATTCCTTCTTCCAGTTCAACAAAAATACCGAAGTGAGTAAAGTTGCGCACTTTGCCTTTGTGCTTGCTGCCCACCGGATATTTTTCAAGAATAGTAGCCCAGGGATCGGGTTTAAGCTGCTTGAGGCCGAGAGAAATTTTGCGCTCTTCGCGGTCTATATTCAATACTACGGTTTCAATTTCATCTCCTACTTTCAAAAAATCCTGAGGGCTGCGCAGGTGCTGCGACCATGACATTTCCGAAACGTGTATTAACCCTTCCACTCCGGGAATCACTTCAATAAACGCTCCGTAATCTGCAATCACCACCACTTTGCCTTTCACCTTATCACCGGCTTTGAGGTTTGCATCAAGCGAATCCCATGGTTGCGGAGTAAGCTGTTTTAAGCCAAGAGCAATACGTTTCTTCTCTTCGTCAAAATCAAGAATAACTACATTGAGTTTCTGATCGAGTTGAAGCACTTCTTCGGGATGCGAAATACGTCCCCAGGAAATATCGGTAATGTGCAGCAGACCGTCCACTCCGCCTAAATCCATAAACACACCATAAGACGTTATATTCTTTACGGTTGCTTCGAGAACCTGTCCTTTTTCAAGTTTGGACATGATTTCTGTCTTCTGCGATTCAAGTTCTTCTTCAATCAGTACTTTATGCGAAACCACTACATTCTTAAAATCATTATTGATTTTAACTACTTTGAATTCCATGGTTTTACCTACAAACACATCAAAATCGCGGATAGGCTTAACATCAATCTGAGAACCGGGAAGGAATGCTTCAATGCCGAAAATATCCACAATCAATCCGCCTTTGGTACGGCATTTTACAAAGCCTTTGATGATTTCATCTTTCTCCAGCGCTTCGTTTACACGCTCCCACGACTTAAGAGCACGGGCACGTTTATGAGATAGTACTAACTGTCCGGTTTTATCTTCGGTAGCTTCTACAAAAACTTCAATCTGGTCGCCTACTTTAAAATCGGGGTTGTAACGCAATTCGGTAAGCGGCACCAATCCGTCACTTTTATAGCCAATGTTAATGATGGCTTCCTTTCCCGTAAAACCGATAATGGTACCCATGATAACCTGATGGTCGGCTATTGGGTTAATGTCGGTACTATAAAGCTCTTCTAATTTTTTCTTTTCTTCGGGTTTGTAGGCATCGTTGCCTTTACCTGTATTATCCCAATCGAATTCTTCGGTTGGAGTAATGAATACGGGTTTGTTTTGATTTTCAGATGTCATTTTGTTGATTGTTGATTTTTAAATAGTTAGAGATGTATGTTGTTTATTTTATTTAGATATGTTTAGATAGCTTTCTGTAAAAGGGTCGCAAATATAGAATATTAAATGAGTGTTGGCCGGTCAATTATGACATTAACGGTTTGATAAGATCCTAAGAACTGATGATTACTTGCAAAACATTCAAATTCCGTTATCCTACCACCCCCCTTTTCACATTGATACCATTGTAAAAAAAACATCCGTTTTTCGTATTTGGAATTAAATTATTCTTTGTCATCTTTACATCATCATTTTTAAAATAATCATGATGCCACATTGAATAATAGAAT
>CAADHD010000001.1 GCA_900696575.1 uncultured Bacteroidota bacterium | reverse complement strand
TCACTTCAGAAGTTAGCCGCATAATTTTCTTTAATAAATCATCCCTTATATGGCTTCTGAATGCTTCCTTTAGCTTTATCCGCAATCCATGTTGCGTTTAAGAGGGTATTTTCACAGCCTGACGTTTAAATATGCGAACCAAATTTACCAAAAACTTCGCTTTTTGTACCAACACATGCCGGCTTTGCGTACTTTTCCATTTCGCTTTTCATCCTTCAAATCTACCCATCCTTCCCCAATTGCGAATTATGGATCATTCTTCTCTTTTCACTATCCTGCCTGTACCATCAGCCGTGCGGCAGTAGGTAAAGTGCCAGTTTTGTTGTTTGGCTACTTTGCTGATGATATCATAAGGCGGGTTTTTGGTAAGCCGGTCAACCCCTTTCTAAATAATAAGCGCTTCGCAAGGCTGCAACTTCAGCAGGTTTAGATGCACTGAGGTTAACCGCCCCTGCCTCAGTATCATTAAATCTTTGGCCTCTTCCTTGTTTATTTTTTTATTTTCGGAATTGGTTGATGTTGAATGTGTTTTGCTTTTCTATTGTTGAAATTTGCTTGATCATCCTTCCTACAGACAGTTTTAATCCTGATAAAAACAGACTGATCCTACAGAATGACAGACTATTCCTACATAAAGACAGACAGAGCCAACATAATGACAGACTGACCCAACATAAAGGTTGCTGTAAAAGCCCCGCTGTTATATCTGCGGAATTTTTTATTGTTCATTACTCCATTCACACCCACACGTCATTGCGAATCAGTCAGGAGTGGTAACGGATGACTGGTGAAGCAATTTTTCGAAGAGGTTCCGTATTAAATTCCATTAGACTGCTTCGCTGCCATTGCTCAGACCTGCCACACTCACTCACATTGACGCTCATCGTGAGGAGACTGTTTCGCTGCCTATAGCGGATCGCAGTAACGGTTAAGAAGACGGAGCTTGATTAACTCACTTTACTAAGCAGCGCTTTCATGCTTACGCGTTCTTCGACAATACGGCTTACTTCTGAAGTGTGTATGCGTTCCTGTTGCATGGTGTCGCGTTCGCGTATGGTAACGGTGTTGTCCTGCAGCGTTTGATGGTCTATGGTAATACAGTAGGGGGTGCCGATGGCATCCTGCCTGCGGTAGCGCTTTCCGATAGAATCTTTGGCATCAAACATACAATCGAAACCGAACTTGATTTGGTCCATTATTTCTCTTGCTTTTTCGGGCAGATTGTCTTTGTTGACGAGCGGAAGAACGGCACATTTTACAGGCGCCAGGGCAGGGGGAATGCTCAGTACGGTGCGATCGCTTCCGTCTTCAAGCGTTTCTTCTTTGTAAGTAGCAGAAAGCACAGCAAGAAACATGCGGTCTAGGCCGATGGAAGTTTCGACTACATAAGGCACATAGCTTTCGTTCAGTTCGGGGTCGAAGTACTGGAGTTTTTTGCCGGAGTGCTGTTCGTGGCTTTTAAGATCGAAGTCGGTGCGCGAATGGATGCCTTCAAGTTCTTTGAATCCGAAGGGGAATTCGAATTCGATATCGCAGGCGGCATTGGCATAGTGAGCTAACTTGATATGGTCGTGAAAGCGGTATTTGGTTGAGGAGATGCCAAGCGTCAGGTGCCACTGCATACGCGCCTGTTTCCAGTGTTCGTACCACTGCATTTCTGTACCCGGCCTTACGAAGTACTGCATTTCCATCTGTTCGAATTCGCGCATGCGGAAGATAAACTGGCGGGCTACAATCTCGTTGCGGAAGGCTTTACCGGTCTGCGCTATGCCGAAAGGAATTTTCATGCGGCCGGTTTTATAAACATTAAGGAAGTTGACGAATATTCCCTGTGCTGTTTCGGGACGGAGGTAAATAGTTGAGGCCTCTTCGCTGACGGAGCCCATCTGCGTGGCAAACATGAGGTTGAACTGGCGCACTTCAGTCCAGTTACGTGTGCCGCTTACGGGGCAAACGATTTCCAGATCGAGAATAAGCTGACGGACGCCTTCAAGGTCGTTACGCTCAAGGCAGTCTTTCAGGCGCTGGTTTATTTCGTCAATCTTCTTCTGGTTTTCAACCACACGCGGATTAGTAGAGCGGAACATGGCCTCATCAAAGCTTTCTCCAAAACGTTGTTTTGCTTTGGTTACTTCCTTTTCAATCTTAGCTTCAATTTTGGCAATGTGATCTTCAATCAATACATCGGCACGGTAACGTTTTTTGCTGTCTTTGTTATCAATCAACGGGTCGTTAAAAGCATCCACATGGCCTGAAGCTTTCCAGACTGTGGGGTGCATAAAGATGGCGGCATCAATACCGGCAATGTTTTCGTTCATCTGCACCATAGCGCGCCACCAGTATTCACGGATGTTGTTTTTTAAAGGAGCGCCACACTGGCCGTAATCATAAACAGCGCTGAGGCCGTCATATATTTCGCTTGATTGAAAAATAAATCCGTATTCCTTGGCATGTGATATTACGGCTTTAAAATGCTCTTCGCCCGTTAATGTTTTTACTGTACTCATAGCGGGGCAAATGTAAAAGGTAAATGTTTGTCGGGGAGGGAAAGTATCTTGCCATTGAAGCTATCTGTCCGCAGTTCTGTTTATTTGCCCTCTTTCTATGCAGTACGACCCTATCAAGAAATCGCTTGGCAATGTTTTTAACCGTTCCGTTTTTTTAAGGAAACTGTTTTACCGGCTGCTCGATTGGCTGTTGCTCCGCGCCTGGCATATCAGAAAGCAGTTGAGATTATACTCGAAAATTTACAGTCCGGTAAAAATTCTTGATGCCGGCAGCGGTTTCGGGCAATATACTTACCGTATGAGCCGGTTGTTTCCGAATGCAGAAATTCTGGCTGTTGATTTAAAACAGGAACAGGTTGATGACTGCAACCGCTTTTTTAAAGAGCATGGCAATAACAAAGTGAGATTTGAAACCGGAGATTTGACACAGTTGAATAAAACCGAAGAGTTTGAACTGGTTTTGTGTGTTGACGTGATGGAGCATATTGAAGAAGATGAGAAAGTATTTTCAAACATGTGCAGAGCATTAAAGCCGGGAGGATGGCTATTAATAAGTACGCCCAGCGACCGGGGAGGAAGTGATGTGAAAGAAGAAGGTGAATCATCGTTTATAGAAGAGCATGTACGCGATGGTTACAATGCCGGAGATATTGAAAACAAACTGCGCATAGCCGGATTCAGTCATGTGGAGGTAAATTACTCTTACGGAACACCGGGAAAAATTTCTTGGCAGCTTAGCATGAAATACCCTATCCTGATGCTTGGTAAAAGCAAATTATTTTTCATAGTGCTTCCGTTCTGGTATCTACTATTTTTTCCGTTCTGCCTTGTGCTTAACTATTTTGATGTACAGATGAAACACAACTCGGGAACAGGATTGGTGGTGAAGGCGGTGAAGTGATAGTTGCAATTTTCCAATCTTCCTACTTTTGTCCTGTTAAGTTTTTGATTAATGGCACAAGTGGAATTAAAGATGCCCAAGATGGGCGAAAGTGTGGCAGAAGCCACTATCATCAAATGGCTGAAAAACGAAGGCGACCGCATTGAGGCCGATGAGCCTGTTCTTGAAATTGCCACCGATAAGGTGGATTCGGAAGTTCCGTCAACCATTGCCGGTGTGCTTATTAAAAAGATGTTTAACGAAGGCGATGTAGTGAAAGTAGGACAAACCATTGCCTTGATTGGCGATGCCGGTGATGCTGTTTCTGCTCCTGCTGCTCCTGCTGTTCAAACGGTGGCTGCTGCTGCAATTGCCCCAGCTGCACCTGTTGCTAAAACGGTTGCCGAAGTTAAAGCAGCTTCCAATGGCTCTTCACGGTTTTATTCTCCTTTGGTAAAAACCATAGCCAAAGAAGAAAACATTTCAGTGGTTGAATTGGATGCAATCAGCGGCACAGGCGCGGAAGGACGTGTTACCAAACGCGATATTCTGGCGTATCTAGAAAAGAAAAAATCAGGAAGTGTTTCAATTCCTGCTTCTCCGTTTACTGAACCGGTTGTTTCGAAACCTGCTGTTGAGACTGTTCATGCTCCTGCTGTTTCGGTTACAGGAAATGTGGAGATTATTGAAATGGACCGCATGCGCAAACTCATTGCCGAACACATGGTAATGAGCAAACGCACTTCGGCTCATGTAACTTCGTATGTAGAAGCCGATGTTACGAACCTTGTCATCTGGCGCGATAAAGTGAAAAAAGAATTTGAAAAGCGCGAAGGTGAAAAGCTTACATTCACTCCGCTGTTTATCGAAGCCATTGTAAAAGCCATTAAAGACTTTCCGATGATTAACATTTCGGTAGATGGCACTCGCATCATCATCCGTAAAGAAATCAACATTGGGATGGCGGCTGCACTTCCGAGCGGAAACCTGATTGTTCCGGTAATTAAAAATGCAGACAGGATGAATCTTATAGGAATTACCAAAGCGGTTAATGACCTTGCCGGCCGCGCACGTGCCAATAAACTTACACCTGATGAAATACAGGGCGGCACTTATACCTTGACTAATGTTGGCACCTTCGGAAATGTAATGGGAACTCCGGTTATCAATCAGCCGCAGGTGGCTATTATGGCTACAGGGGCTATCCGTAAAAAACCGGCAGTTATTGAAACTCCGCAGGGCGATGCCATCGGCATACGGCACATGATGTTCCTGAGCCACAGTTACGACCATCGTGTTGTTGACGGTGCCCTGGGCGGAAGTTTTGTAAGACGTGTAGCTGATTATCTCGAAAATTTTGACATCAACCGAACCATCTGATTTTTCCGAACCATGAAAAAGATTTTACTTATCACCATAGTTTTGACGTGCTGCCATTTTGCTTTTGCTCAACAAAAAAAGCAACCACTAACCAAAGACCAGGTAAAGCAAGCCAGATCGGAAGGGGCAGAAGCATTTAAAAATGAAAATTATAAGCAGGCGCTGAAATACTACGAAGCACTGGTGGATTATGACAAGACGGATATTGAATCGCAGTACCGCCTCGGTGTTTGTTATATCAAAACCGACATCAACAAGAAGAAAGCAGCTGAGCATCTTAAGGAAGTGATCGGAAAAAAAGAAGCGCCCAAAGACACTTATTACTTTCTTGGCATTGCCTTAATGTACAATCATGAGTTTGTGGATGCTATTGATGCATTTGAACGCTACCGCGAACAACAGAAAGGAAAAACCAATCCGGCAATGATGGTTGACCGTCATGCCGAATGGTGTCAGAATGCCATGGAGCTTATGAAAAATCCGGTGGATGTAAAATTTTTTAATCCGGGCAAATTGGTTAATTCCATTTACAATGATTTCCGACCGGTTTGCAGCGCCAATGATTCTGTGGTTTATTTTTCTTCTAACAGAAAAGGAAACTTTGGAGGGCAGGTAGATGGTTTTGGAGAATTTGTTACCGATATTTATGTTACACCCGTTAATGAAGCCGACTGGGGCAAAGCAAAAAATGCAGGAACTAATCTTAACAATGACGGATACAATGAAGTGCTTTACCTCACCATGAATGGTGATAAGATGCTGGTGTATAACGAAGGTGGCACAGCCGGAAGCACCGAGATTGCCTACTCCGAACTAAAAGGAAAACAATGGCCAAAGCCTGCACCCTTAGCCAATGATTTAGGCATTAATGCCAAGAGCGGAATCAGCGGTGCCTGCATTACTCAGGATGGCAAAACACTTTATATCTCAGCAGAATTGAAAGGCGGAAAAGGCGGCAAAGACATTTGGAAAATTGAGAAAGACACTACTTCCGGCAAGTGGGGACAACCCATCAATCTGGGCGATAATGTGAACACCAAATACAATGACATCAATCCATGGATGTTTTACGATGGCAAAACCATTTTCTTCGCATCCGAAGGGCATAACAGCATGGGCGGCTATGACCTTTTCAGAAGTTCTATGCCTGACCCCCGGCAGGGATGGAGCAAAGCTGAGAATCTCGGATTTCCCATCAACACTGTTTTTGATGATGAAAGCATCAGCATGAATGGCACCGGGCATACGGCTTACATTGCCGCACTTCGGAATGATGGAGCAGGAGAACTTGATATTTACCGCATCACTTCTAAAAACTCCTTAGTAACTCCGCAGCCTATTCTAACGAAAATTTTTGCTCATAATGCAGCAGGTTTGCCACCGCGTGACGGTATCTGTATTGTTACCGTAAGGGCAACAGGTGAAATGATAGGCTCCTTTAACTTTAACACTGCTACCGGAATGGTTGCATTGTCATTGCCTCCCAACAGTTATAGAATAAAAATACGCTCACCCAAAAGCGGAATGAAGGATGATGATTTTGAAATTACGGGCGATGAACAGGGCTTTGTAAAAGAGATCCGGTACAAACTGGAGTAAAGCAGTTAACGTAGTTTTATTCTGACTCCCGGCTGAATTTTACTTGAGGCTGAAAGGTTGTTGTACTTGTAAATTTTTTTCAGCCTGACACCATAAAGCTGTGAAATGCCTCTGAGCGTTTCACCATAAGCAACGGTGTGAAATTCTTGCTGTGCTTTGTTTCTTTTAGGTTTAATAAAAACTACTTCGCCTTCAGCGGGAACATCCTCTTTATCGGCATCGTTGTATTTAAGCACCTGCCATAAAGCCATGTTATTGGCTGCTGCAATGCTGTAATACGAATCGCCTTTGCGCGCAACTATGTAAGGTGTGTTGTTGATATTATTGGATGCCGAAGGCGGTAATGCAAAGTTCTTTGAAGCAGTAACCGGTTTCGGAGTTGCAGGTTTTGCTGACACGTTTGTTACGGGAATTTTCTTGCCGGTTTTATCCAACGAATTCAGATCATAGTCTTCAATAATTTTAATAAGCTGATGGGCATAGTTCGGGTTGGTGGCATAGCCTGCTTTTTTTAAGCCATGCGCCCATGCTTTGTAGTCTGTAATGTCAAGGTCGAAAAGAGAAGCATACCGGTCGCGCGAGCGGAGAAAGTAAGAATGGTCGTCATACGATTCAAGCACGGTGTTGTATTTGCGGAAGCATTCATTTTTTTCATCATCATCCTGATAAAAGGTATCGCCATTCCATTCTTTATGGCATTTGATGCCGAAATGATTATTGGCCTCAACAGCAAGGCGGCTGTTTCCGCAGTCCGATTCCAGAATACCCTGTGCTAATTTAATGCTGGCCGGAACTCCGGTACGTTTCATGTCTTCCAAAGCATCCTGCTGAAAACGCTGGATGTAATCTTCCTTACTCATCCGCTGTTTGGCAGGTTGAGAAAATGCAGAAGAGGATAAAACAATAATAAAAAGCAGTAAGGTGTGGCCGTATTTTTCCATGAAACAAAATTACTTCTGCTTAAACGCTGCAAAAACTAAAAATCGGATGAAGCAATACTAAAAATCAACAACGCTTTGTTGAATGTTTCAGCGTAATTGAATTTCAATGGCACCATTGCCGAATTTCTGATGGGATGCCGGTTTGGCGGTGAGGCCGTGATAAAATTTCAGTTCGTCAATCAGTGCTTGCCTGAGTATGCCCTCCCCAATTCCGTGAATGAAAATAATACGGTAATAATGATTGCGGATGGCAACCTCCAGTTCGCGTCTGAATACTTCCAATTGCATGCGCAGAATGGCAGCGGTATCAAGGCTGCGGTAATCATCCGTAATTTTTTCAATGTGAAGGTCAATCACATCATCGTTTTTCAGAACAGCCTTTCTTTCCGCTTTAATTTTTTTTGAAGAAGGCCCTGATTTAAAATGCTCTTTTAGTTTTTCCACTGCCATTTCTTTTTCAGAAAAATCAGACAGCATTACCACTTTGGCATAATTAAACAATCCTTCCGCCCCGGTAGTTTCTTCTTTCAGGTCGGGCATCAGAACAGAAATATCATGTGACTGGGGCTTCTTCAATTCAAAAAGATTTTCGCTGAAGTAAATCAACTGAACATTCATTTTTTTCCATTCGCTCAATTCCTCTCTTGTTTTTCTGAAAAGCAAAAGGTTATCACCGGCATTCACTGTTCCTCTTGCCAATGTGATGTATTCCTCATCTTTCATGAATGAAACTGTAAACAGCAAATGAAATGAGGTATGATTGACTAAAAAGTAATTCACAGCCCCTGTAAATACCTGCAACTTTTCGGAAGGGGCAGCCAGCAGAAACAATGCATCGTGTTGCAACCATGAAAATACATTTTCTTTTTTAACTGCTTTTTCTGTTTCAGGAAGTACTGATGGAATTTCAGGCGTTGGCACCTTTTCAATCAGAATTAATTCGGAAGCATGAACAGGAATTTCAAATCCGTCCACCTCCACCATCACCATATCCTTTTTCCGGAATCCTGTGATGATACCTGACTGCGGCTCATTCTTGAAGCTGACTTTATCGCCAACCGAAAATTTGTTCATGACTGAAAAAAAAGAAACTTTAAAGCAAATGCTGATTAAAAATCATTCAATGTCATTTCAATAATTGACATGCACTCTTTCAGCTGTGGTTCAGAAATGACCAGCGGAGGAGCCAGACGGATGATGTCGCTGTGAGTAGGTTTGGCTAACAATCCGTTTTTCATCAGTTTAAGACAAAATTCCCATGCATTTCGTTTTTCTACGGGTTTTATCACCATGGCATGAAAGAGCCCTTTGCCTCTTACAGTGGTGATGAAACTGAATTTTGACTTCATATCATTCAGAAAATTGCCAAGCAGAATGCCAAGCAGTTTTGCATTTTCAATCAACCGTTCATTGATTAGCACTTTCATGGCAGTTATGGCTACGGCACAGGCAAGCGGGTTTCCCCCATAGGTGCTTCCATGTTCACCGGGTTTAATGCAGAGCATTACATCATCATTGGCCAGCACAGCAGAAACAGGTAACACTCCGCCTGACAATGCTTTACCGAGAATCAGAACATCAGGTTTTATCTTTTCATGGTCGCAGGCTAATAATGTTCCGGTTCTTCCCAATCCGGTTTGAATTTCGTCTGCTATAAACAATACGTTGTGTTTGCGGCATAATTCATAAGCTGTTTTAAGATAACCCTCATCCGGAATCACTACTCCGGCTTCGCCCTGTACAGGCTCAACCAAGAAACCAACAACATGCTCATCTTTCAGGGCATTGCTTAATGCTTCTGTGTTGTTGTAAGGAATGATTAGATAACCGGTATTGTAAGGTCCGAAACGCTGATTCGAGTCGGGGTCGGTGCTGAAGGAAATAACATTGATGGTTCGGCCATGAAAGTTGCCTTCACACACTATGATTTTTGCTTTGCCGTCAGGAATGCCTTTTTTATCGTAACCCCATCTTCGTGCAAGTTTAATGGCTGTTTCAACGGCTTCAACACCGGTGTTCATCGGCAGCAGTTTATCATAGCCAAACAGCCGGCACATCATCTCCTCATACTCTCCTAATTTGTCGTTATGAAAAGCGCGGCTGGTTAACGTGAGCCGGGTAGATTGCTCAAAAAGTGCTGCCACGATTTTAGGATGACAATGCCCCTGATTGACGGATGAGTAAGCCGACAGAAAATCGAAATACTGTTTACCTTCCACATCCCAAACGAAAACACCATCACCGCGGCTTAATACTACCGGCAGCGGATGGTAATTATGCGCTCCGTATTTCTCTTCGCGTTCAATAAAAAAGGAAGTCTTGCTTCCTGTATCAGCTTTATTCATACAGTATTAAATGAGAGGCAAAGATAACAAGGGCGAAGGGGTTGAAACAATTCCGCTAATTTCACCCCGTTAAATAATGCAGAATGAAAACCAGGATATTTTATGCCTTTCTTTTTTCGCTCTTTATTTCCTGTAAACCCGTAAAAGAAGAGACGAAGGATGAGGAAAAAAAAGATACTTCGGCAGCAGGAGTAAAGTTGTCGGAACTTGATCAGATGATTGCCGGCAATGCTGATAATGATTCATTGCTTTATCAGCGGGCCTTGCTGCTGATGGGGATGAAACGGTTTGAAGAAGCACATCGGGATATGCAGAAAGCGGTAGCCATTGACAGCACGAAAGCATCCTATTTCCTCGCCTTGTCTGATATCTACTTTGCAGGCAACCGCATTATGTATGCGCGAAATGCACTGGTTAAAGCTGCTGAGCTTGATCCGCAGAATTTAAAAGCACACAGCAAACTGGCCGAAGTTTATTTTCTGTTGAAAACGTATAATGAATCGCTGGAGCAAACGGCTGAAATGTTGAAAATTTCACAGGGTAATGCGCTGGCTTATTTCATCCGCGGAATGTGTTACAAGGAAACAGGAGATACTAACCGTGCAATATCAGCTTTTCAATCAGCCATTGAGAATGACCGCGATTATTACAATGCTTACATGCAAGCAGGTATTTTATTTCAATTGAAAAACAACCCGGTTTGCCTGGAATACTTCAGCAATGCCCTGCGCATAAAACCCGATAGCGAAGAAGCGCTTTACGGCCGCGCCATGTACCTTCAGGAAAGCGGAGATTACGATCGGGCCATACAGGACTACACGCAGATTCTGAAAATCAATCCGCGCAACAAGAATGCCCATTACAACCTCGGTTACATTCATTACACTTATCTGAAGGTTTACAATCAGGCCATCAAACATTATGATGATGCCATTGCTTCCGATCCGGATTATGCCGAAGCCTATTACAGCCGCGGGTTGTGTTATGAAGCGGTAGGCAACCTGGGCGCTGCCAAATCGGATTATGAAAAATCGCTGCAACTCAGACCCGGGTATGAACTGCCGCAGTTGGGATTGAAACGCATTGCCGCCATTCCGCAGTTATGAAAGTGAAAATTCTGGATGCTTACATCATCAGAAAATTTCTGAGCACTTTTTTCTTTTCCATCCTGCTCATTATTTCCATTGCCGTAGTATTTGATATTTCAGAAAAGATAGATGATTTCATAGATAAACAGGCCCCGCTGAAAACCATTTTTTTTGATTATTACAGCGGCTTTGTTCCTTACTTCGCCAATCTGTTTTCACCGCTTTTTGTTTTCATTTCCGTCATTTTTTTTACCTCACGAATGGCCGGCAAAACCGAAATCATTGCCATGTTTGCTTCGGGTATCAGTTTTAAAAGATTGTTGCTTCCTTACCTGGCGGCTGCCACGGTAATTGCCTCTCTTTCGCTTTACCTTAATCATTACGTAATACCGGCTGCCAATAAAAAGCGACTTGATTTTGAGGAGAAATACATCCGCAATCCCTTTGTCTATAAACACCGCAACATCCATCGAATGATTGCACCGGGCGAGTATATTTATTTTGAAAGTTTCAGTGCATCAGATAAAGCCGGTTACCGTTTTGCTCATGAAAAAATAACTGACAATAACCTTCTTTATAAAATGACAGCCGACCGCTGCATCTGGGATTCGGTAAACCACCGGTGGCGACTTGAGAATTATTTTGAGCGCAGAATAAACGGAACGGATGAAACTATAAGGCAGGGATTGGCCCTGGATACGAGTTATGCTTTTGAAGTCAATGATTTCAGAAGAAGAGAAAGCAACATAGAAACCATGCAAACGGCCAGGCTCAGGCAGTTTATTAAAGACGAACGGGCAAGAGGAGTGGAATTTACTTCTTACATGGAAGTGGAACAACACCGCAGAACTTCTTTTCCGTTTGCCACGTTTATTCTAACCGTCATCGGGTTAAGTGTTTCATCACGTAAAGTGAGAGGCGGTACCGGTATGCAGTTAGGCATTGGCATTGTGCTGAGTTTTACCTACATTATGTTTATGCAGATTTCTACCACGTTTGCCATCAAATCCAGTTTTTCTCCGCTTATGGCAGTATGGATTCCCAACCTGATTTTTGCCGTGATTGCAATTCTGCTTTACAAACGTGCAGCTAACTGATAAGCCCTGACCAGAGCATATCTTCCGGCCTGTATTTTTTTACCGATACTTCTTTTTCAAAAATTCCAAACACAGCAGAGCCGCTGCCGCTCATGGCTGCATACACTGCTCCCGATTTGTAGAGGTACTGTTTCATTTCGCCAATAACTGGGAACTCTTTAAACACTGGCTCTTCAAAATCATTGAAAATGACATTCCGCCACTGATGAACAGGGAAGGAGTAGAACTTTGTAAGAGGTACAAGCGGATTTTTCGGGATAACTTTACTGTAAGCCCATGGCGTAGAGATGCTGATACAGGGTATAAGGATGACAATATGATGGCCTTTGAGTTTTTGCTCAACGGGAGCAAGCTGCTCGCCTCTGCCGGTGGCTAAAGCCGGCATGTTGTCAATAAAAAAAGCGCAGTCGCTGCCAAGGTTAGCGGCCATTTCGCGCAGCCGGTGCAACGGTATGTTTTTACCGCTGAGCGCTGCGAGTAACTTCAAAGCAGAAGCAGCATCGCTGGAGCCTCCTCCTAATCCGGCTCCATGCGGAATTTGTTTATGCAGATGCACATACCGTCTTTCCGTTTCATGAACACTCATAAAAAGCTGCTGGGCTTTTTCAATGAGGTTCTGTTCTTTTTCAATGGGTAATGACAAGCCTGTTGTAAGTAAAGTATCAACGGGGGCAACTTCATTGCCTTTCATCATTTCCAGCACATCACACCAGGAAACGGGATACATGATGGTTTCAATCTCATGAAACCCATCAGTTCGTTTGAATTTCACATTCAGCCCTATGTTAATTTTTGCATTCGGTAAGGCAATCATGTCAATAGAGAAAAGTTTTGCCAAAGATGGTGATTGGAAGGAATTTGTAATCATTCATTTCAAGATGCGTTCTGTTTCGCTGCTTGAGTTTGTAATGTATCAGAAAACCTCGGCAGAAACTCCACCCTTTCCATCTCCGTTACGTCTAAACTGTAAAAGCCAAATTCTTCGACTACCTTGCCGGTGATGCGATAGCAGCCGCGTCCGCGGAAAGGATATTGTTTTACCACATTCGGAAAATGCGTAGTGTCAATCCACTGCCCGGCCGGATCTAAAAACGTTCCGAAAGCCATTGGCTCGCCATACTTTGTGCGTGTAGGTTTGCGCGTAACAAAATAACCGGTGATAGAAACCAATTTTCCGATGTGGTTTTTCATTTCTGCGCCACAGGTAATAATGGGAAGGTGTTCTCTGGTGCGGCTCACCGGCAGGATAGGAGCGGCTATCATTTCAAAAGGCGAACACAACGGAAACCCCAGCAGTTCCATCTCATCCCAGGCATTGTCAGTTTTATGGTAATGCAAGGGCGGCAGTGCAACCTGTTTATGCTCGGCTTCGAACAGTAATTTCTCCGTACGTGTTTTCTTTTCATGGCCGAGTATTTCGTGAATGTCCCACAACAGTTGCTGCTTGGTGCGTCCTGTAAAGCGCAAAGCATTTACACGGATGAGCAGCCGCAGTTGCTCTAATGAAATTTCAACCCTGCGCATAAAGTCTGCAAGAGATGTAAAATGCCCCTCAACAGCGCGTGCTTTTAAAATATGTTCCGCTGTTTTTACTTCCAGTTCATGCACTAAGTGAAAGCCGAGGTAAATGTCTTTGCCGTAAATGGTAGTTTCATAAAAACTCATATTCACATCAGGTGCCTGAATGTTGCCACCGCACATACGCGCTTCGTGTACATAAAATTCGGTGGAATAAAATCCGCCACCGTTATTAATGCAGGCCACCATGTATTCGAGCGGATAGTAGGTTTTCAGAAACATGCACTGGTAACTCTCCACAGCATACGAAGCCGAATGCCCTTTGCTGAACGCATAGCCGGCAAACGATTCAATCTGCCGCCACACTTCGCGCGTTATTTCATCGGGATAACCTTTCTCTCTGCAGTTATTGAAAAATGTGTCTTTCACTTTTTCGAATTCGGCACGGCCGCGGTACTTGCCGCTCATGCCTCTGCGCAGCATGTCGGCTTCGGTGAGCGTTAGTCCGGCAAAGTAGTGCGCCACTTTAATCACATCTTCCTGATACACCATTACGCCAAACGTTTCGCTCATCAGTTCTTTCATCAGCGGATGGATATAGGTTCTGCGGCTTTCGTCATGAAAGCGCAGGATGTATTCGCGCATCATGCCGCTTTGCGCCACACCCGGACGAATAATGGAACTGGCTGCTACCAAATCGAGATAGTTTTTCGCTCTTAGTTTTTTCAGCAGCATACGCATGGCCGGGCTTTCCACATAAAAGCATCCCATCAGGTTTGCTTCCTGCAGGTTGCGGCTTACGTTTTCATCTTCTTTAAAACGTTTTACATCATGAATATCTACTCTGATGTTTTGATTACGCTGAATGATTTCCACGGCATCTTTTATTTTTCCCAGTCCGCGCTGCGAGAGAATGTCGAATTTATACAGCCCCAGATCTTCGGCTTCGAGCATGCTGAACTGCGTAAGCGGAAAACCTTTGGGCGGATGGTCGAGAGCGGTGTAATACGTCATGGGTTTTTCGGAGATGAGAATGCCGCCTGCATGAATGCTCAGGTGCGAAGGCAAATCAATAATGCGTTTGGCATACTGAAGTATCAAACGGCTGATGGGATCTTTCTTTTCATTTCCGTTTTCGAAGAACGAATCAATCTCCGCTTTAGGCAGGCCGAATACTTTGCCTAATTCGCGGATGGCTGCATCCTGCTGAAAGGTGCTGTAAGCAGCTAACAGGGCTACATGCTCCCGGCCATACGTGCTGCGGTGAAAGATGTAATCAATCACATCATCGCGCTCGTTCCAACTGAAGTCAATATCAAAATCAGGCGGGCTGGTACGTTGCGGATTGATAAACCGCTCGAAGTACAGATCGAGGTCAACAGGATCCACATCGGTAATGCGCAGCAGGTAAGCCACCATGCTGTTGGCTCCGCTGCCGCGGCCTACATAAAAATAATTTTTGCTCTGTGCATAGCGCACAATGTCGTGGTTGATGAGGAAGTAAGAGGAATATCCCAGTTCGCCAATCATGCGGATTTCTTTTTCGAACCGGTCAATAATGGCATCATCGGGATTGGGATAGCGGTAATACAACCCTTCGTAGCAAAGACTCATCAGGCGGTGATGATCCTGCCTGGCGCTGCCGAGAAAAAATTTCTTGTTTTTATTTTTTCCGAATTCAAAATCAATATGGCATTGCTCCAAAATTTTTTCGGCATTGCTGAGAAGCTGAGGATACTCGCAGTAAATATCTTTCAGTTCCTCATGCGAATACATCACTTCATCGGGCTGCGCCTGTGCCGATGGCGGCAGTTTGCTGAGCAGCGTGTTATGATGAATGGCGCGCAGCAGACGGTGGGTATTGAAATCGGTTTTGTTGCGGAAAGTAACGGGAGTTAAAGCGACTAATTTGTCAGGACGATTTTTCCATTGCGAAAAATTCAGTTGAAAAATTTCGGAAGGTTTAATGCCGATAAATTCGTTATCGCGGAAATCAGGCAGAGCATGAGTGAATGGGTAGATGACAAAGGCATGATGAAAGTTGGGAGCGCACTGCGGAAAAGGTTCACCCGATTTCAGATGATGCGAAAGAAATTGATTCAGTTCGTGAAAGCCTTCGGGGTTTTTGGCAAGGCAGATAAAACCTCTCCCCTTACCCCTCTCCTGAGGAGAGGGGAGTGAATATTTTGCTAACTCCGGTACAGGCTTGTGTGCGGGCAAACTCCCTCCCTTGAGGGGAGGGTTGGGGAGTGGTGTTACATTCACTCCTGCCACGGGATGAATGTTATGTCTCGGAGCCAGCCGGAAGAAATCAGCAATGCCTGAGGTGTTGTTGATGTCGGTAAGCGCTAAGGAGCGTATGCCTTTGGCCGCAGCCATTTGGAGCAGTTCCTCCGGAGTAAGGATACCGTATTTGAAAGAGAAGCAGGAGTGCGTACAGAGGGACATGATTGTAATAAAAACAATTGATGGCTTGTAATGTAGTCATAAACCATCATTGGGAAGACAACAGGTTAAAGAAACCTGCTTTATTTACGAAGGGTTATTCCTGCATGGGCAAACAGAAAAGGTGTCATGTAATACATTCATCGTATTTCGCTTCAATTCCAATTTAACTTTTCAACAACCCTTGCTTTTTATATTTCGTTTGTTTTTACATTTGTAATATTGTTTGATACCTGTTGCATTTACTGCGCTCCAACCCCAGGTGCAGTTGTGTAACAGTTCGGGTGTGAG